>NZ_JHXN01000051.1 GCF_000687755.1 Taylorella asinigenitalis ATCC 700933 | reverse complement strand
TAAAACCCTCACTCTACCGGCACCGGCAAGACGGCGCGGTTTCGTCCTCCATCTTTGGCCTGATAGAGCCGGCTATCCGCCATTGCGATGACCGCTTCCAGGCTGGGCGCCTCGGCGAAGGTGGCGCCCCCCGCGCTGATGGTCAGGGGCGGAAGATGGTCTACCCGCAGCGTGCGGATGGTGTGCAGCAGTTGCTCGGTGACCTGCTGGTGTTCGCGGGCGCTCTGGCACGGCAACACCATCACAAATTCTTCGCCGCCCCAGCGACCGATAAGTGCATGTTCTGAGGCGGCGGCCCGCAGCGTCACGCCGATCATTTGCAGCGCCTGGTCGCCGGTCAGGTGTCCGTAGGAGTCGTTGACGCCCTTGAAGTGGTCGACATCCACCATCAGCAGCAGGGTTTGCTCCGGCGACGAGGTGCGCCAGAGCGTCCCGAGTTTCTTTTCCAGCCCCCGGCGGCTGAGGGTGCCGGTCAGGGCGTCCCAAGCGAGCTGACCTTCGAGGTAGGCGCTGCGGACCTGTTCCTCGTTGACATAGTGGCTGTAGCGGGCGGCGAACGCGGCGGTGCCCAGGCCCACGGCGAGCAGCCCCAGCTCCGTCGGCACGCGGACATTTGCATTCACGGCGCTGGCGACGGTCAGGACATACAGCAGAGCCGAAAACGGCGCCGCGAGCCGGGTCGGCAAAATGGCAAACAGCACCATACCGAGAATCTGGACTTCGAGCAGCACGATGCTGCCGGTCCATGAATGTTCCAGCAGGTCCTGCACGATGTCGGCGGCGATGCGCCCACTCAGGGTCAGCACCGCCAGCCTGCAGACCAGCGACATGGGACTGGGCAGACGCCAGTTGACGATAAAAATAGCGATGACCAGCGCAATCCCGCCGCTTCCCACCAGCAGTTGAAACTCGTCGTGTTTGCGCCAGGACCGGATGAAGGCCAGCAGTTGAACGGCCAGTGCCCCCAGGGCCAGCACGGACACCAGCCAGCGCTGGCCCGAGTTGCCGCGCGTTTGGGAAGAGGGGGCTTGCGAAGTCACGAGCGGCAACGTAACCGACTGAGGGTCACAAGTTCTTGAAATCGGAGTCTCACTCAGGAACATTAAGGTCT
>NZ_JHXN01000050.1 GCF_000687755.1 Taylorella asinigenitalis ATCC 700933 | reverse complement strand
TATAAAGACAACTTTTTTTGTAATCTACAATATCAGGCTCTTTAAGAGTGCTGGTGAGTAATGAACAAAATTGCTCGCTGTATTTAAACCATGCTTTTGAGGATTCTTGGGGTTTTAAATTTTCAATCAATGTTTTTTTATCAAAATGTTCACAGTTTGAATCACACTTTTGTAAGTTTTGCTTTACTTTGGTTTGATATATATCTTCATACCCCAACAAGAACTCAATAGGTATTCCAGAATGTAATTTAATAAGTTCATTGACAAAAGATGTAGAGGTTCTCAATAAATAGGGGTTAGATAAAAAAATAGTTAAATTACCTCTAATTTTTTTGGCTGTTCTTAATGAGTAGCGTAAAGTTTCTCGATAATCTAAATCAAGTGGATTTTTTTCAATTTCAAATCTGCTTAGTAATAAGTTATCTTCAATAGAGAAATATTCAAGTAGATATTCAACTTTACGAAGGTTTTCTTTTTGAATTGATATCTTGTTCGGGACTATTTTTTAAGAATTTATTTTATGAATATCGTTAACAAGATTTAAAGTTTCTTTGTATTTGCATATTTCGTTGTACTCAATATTTGATACATATCCAATAAAAGATATTTTGCTTGATGAGTACCCACAAAATTGAGATATAGTATTTTGAATATCCTTTATGGGAATATTTTTACCTATAGAGTTTCTGGAATTTGTAATTTTGTATAAATAATTTTCTAAAAACCGATTATGTGTATGATAGCAATCAATTTTGTCGTAAGTAATATTACATTGAAGATAAGCTAAATTCTGAAGAAAGAGAGATGTAGTATCCCAGCTAAGGAACCTCGTTAAGACCAGAAAAGTAAAGTTAAGAATGATGTACATCTTATCTTAAATAATTAATTTTGGATTTGTACTGAGGAAAATTTAGTAGTTTTTTCTAAGGAAAATAAAGGGTTAACCTCCAATTTACGAAATAAGATTTTTCTTTGATGTGCATGAATCTCAATTAAGTCTTTAAGATAAATCATTTCAAAAAAGCTTTTACAAATACTTGCCTTATTATGGCAATACATACTAGAGAAATGTTTGAAGGCTTTATGTAAAGGTTTTGTCCAATCTCTATTTTCTTTCATTAAATAGCTGGTATCCAAATCTATATGTGATTCAAGATCGGTGATGGAATAATAATCTATAGT
>NZ_JHXN01000049.1 GCF_000687755.1 Taylorella asinigenitalis ATCC 700933 | reverse complement strand
CTGGGCGAGCGAGCTCTCTTTGTCCCGACCGACGCCTCCAAGCGGAAAGACATGGAGAAGGCCGTGCGGCAAGCGACGCAGCACTTCGGTACACTCGATATCTTTGTCAACAATGCCTGGGGCGGCGGCACCCTCGCCCGGGCAGAGCGCAAGACCGAGCAGGACTGACAGCACGGCCTCAACCTGGGCTTTCTGGGGCACTGGTGGGGCATGCGGGCGGCCTTCGAAGTGATGGCGCCCCGGCAGTATGGCCACATCATCAACATGTGCTCGCTGAACGGCGTCAATGCCCACATCGGCACCCTGGAATACAACACCGCCAAAGAAGCCCTGCGGGCAGCGACACGCACCGCTGCCCGTGAATGGGCCCGACACGGTATTACGGCCAACGCGCTGCTCCCTGGGGCGAAGACCGCCGCTTCCCGCGTCGTGTTCGCCGCCAATCCCGAACTGGAAGTGATGGCCGACGCCATGAACCCGATGGGCCGTCTGGGAGACCCCGAGCGCGACATCGCCCCGGTGGCCGTTTTCCTGGCCTCGGAAGGCAGCCGCTACCTGACCGGCAACACGCTCTACGTCGATGGCGGTGGGCACATCAATGGGGTGGCGTGGGCCCGTGAACTCGACTGAAGCGGCGCGCTGGTGGCCTTTTCCCTACCGATTGGCCAGTCCATTTTGACAATTCAAGCCGAAGTGGACTGGCAATGGCTCCAGCGGATTCTGTGGATTCCAAACTTTCAGGAGACCGTGATCAGTCGCTCCTATCAAACTTGATGGAAGCGACTGATGGTTTTCCCCGGTTGCGACAAATTCAAATCGAAGTTGTCCCCTTTTGTGCTGGGAAAGAGGCCTCTACACGGTCCTTGAAGTGCCCCATTCTTACCCTACGTTCTTGGTCCCTATGATTCTTATACTCTGTCCAAGATATGTCCTCTCCCCTGGCTGAGCCACCGGAAATCAACGCCTTGTTGGCCAGGGTGCAGCCGGCGCTGCTTTCTTCAGCATGGTGGGCCGAGTGGCAGACCGCAGGATCAGGAACACAACGGGCAACCCTGCTGCAAAACCTCAGTGAGACCATCAGAAAGAGCGATCTGGCGCTGTCTCAACAACTGAGCGAGCTGGCGCTGGAGGAAGTGTTCCAGGACGACGAACGGGAAAAGCACGCGGAGCAAGCGGACCTCGTGACCATCCAGGCGCTCAA
>NZ_JHXN01000047.1 GCF_000687755.1 Taylorella asinigenitalis ATCC 700933 | reverse complement strand
CAGGCCCAGCTCGCGCCCCCGCGCCCGGACCTCTTCCGCATGACCTCAGTGGCGACCCGCCGCCGCGAGCGCATCAGCAGTGACGAAGAAGAGCGGCGCCGGATCGGCTTTGACGTCAAGAGCGGCATGCGCTTCGCTTCGCGCGGGGGGCGGGCCGACCGCGTGCAGGCGCTGGCAGCCACCGACGCGCCGCTGCTGCGCCTGACTTACGGCGACGGCGCGACGCTCTGGCGCATCAACTATGGCTGGCGCAACCGCGAAAACAAGCAGGAACTCGGCTTTCTCTTTGACCCCGAGACCTCACAGTGGCTCAGCAAGCAGGGGCACGAACGGAAGCTCAAGGCCGCCGGAGGACGGGACGTGGC
Source organism: Taylorella asinigenitalis ATCC 700933 (assembly GCF_000687755.1). Taxonomy (GTDB): domain Bacteria; phylum Pseudomonadota; class Gammaproteobacteria; order Burkholderiales; family Burkholderiaceae_B; genus Taylorella; species Taylorella asinigenitalis. The sequence continues at coordinate 885 of NZ_JHXN01000047.1, read as the reverse complement.
CGTGCAGCGAGTGATTCCCTATGTGGAAGACACCCGCAATGTGCTGCTGATTGAGCCGGCCCTTCCTCTGGATGCGGGCGGCATGGCTACGCTGATGAGCGCTCTCAAAAACGCTGCGCAGCTCACCTACCAGCTGGAGGACAGTGAGCTCGCGGCCGAGTTGCTGCCCGACAGCCAGGAGCCGCGCCAAATTCTGCTGTACGAAGCGTCCGAAGGCGGGGCCGGCGTACTGCAAGATTTGGTGTTCCGCTCGGGGGCGCTGGGTGAAGTGGCCGCCGCGGCGCTGGGCCTGCTGCACTTTGACCCCCTGACGGGCGAGGATCACGGGCACGCCCCCCACGCGGCGGAGCGCTGCGAAGCGGCCTGCTACGACTGTCTGATGACTTATGGCAACCAGACGTTTCATGACCTGCTTGACCGCTTCGCCGTGCGCGAACTGCTGCTGCGACTGCGTGAGGCGCGGGTCACCTTGCCCGGTGACGCAGGCGACCCTTTTGAGACCCTCTGCGCGGCGTGCGGCAGTGAACTGGAGCGCGAATGGTTGCGCTTTGTGCGGGATGAGGGCCGGCGTCTGCCGTCACACGCGCAACTGCTCGTGCCGGACCACTACGCCCGCCCGGACTTCGCGTACGCCGAGCAGGCGGCCCTGATCTTCATCGACGGGCCCCACCACGACCAGCCTGGTCAGACAGGCCGCGACGCCCGACTGCGCGAAGAGTTGGAGTTTGCCGGGTATACCGTCGTGCCCTTTACGCATGACCGCAGCACCTGGCCGGCGCAACTTGCCCGCTACGCATTCATTTTCGGGGAAGGATAACTATGACGTTTGATATCGGTTCAATGGTGCGTGCCCGTGGGCGCGACTGGGTGGTGCTGCCTGAAAGC
>NZ_JHXN01000046.1 GCF_000687755.1 Taylorella asinigenitalis ATCC 700933 | reverse complement strand
ATGGCGCACACCCGCTGGTCCCAGGGCTTGTAGCTGGGGGTAAAGTCTGCCGGGTTAAAGCGTTCACCCAGATGTTTTTGCGCTTCGTCCAGCAGGCCCCTCATGAACAGGTCGGGGGCTTTTCTGGCAATCTGGTAGTAGAAAATGCTGCTCAGGACATTTTTCCAGCGGGTCACGCCATGGGCGACGGGCGCCGGCAACCACTTCTGAAAGGCGGCAGCGGTCCCGTCCACCAGCGGTCGCACGGCGATATGTGACGGCGAGCGTTGCAGCATCGTGACGTGCGCGGCCTTGTCGGTCATCGCCGGAACCAGCGTCACCGCGGTCGCGCCGCTGCCGATCACCACGACTCGTTTGCCGCTGTAGTCCACATCTTCGGGCCAGAACTGCGGATGGATGATTTGACCTTGAAAGCTGGCCTCGCCTGGAAACTCTGGACGGTGGGCTTCGTCGTAGCTGTAATAGCCGCTACACAGGAACAGGAATTTCGCCTGTCGGAGAACAGGCGTGCCGTCCTCCTGTTCAGCGGTCACGGTCCAAAGGCTTTCTTCCGACGACCATTCGGCACTCTTGACCCTGTGCCCAAAGCGGATATGGGGTGTGATTCCGCCCTCATCTGCCGCGTCCTGAATGTACTGGCGAATATCCCCGCCGTCGGCAATGGACTTGCGCCCCAGCCAGGGCTTGAAGCTGTAGCCCAGCGTGAAAACGTCCGAATCCGAGCGGACACCGGGATAGCGGAAGAGGTCCCAGGTGCCCCCCATAGCCTGCCGGGCTTCCAGAATCTCAAACGTCTTGCCAGGATTTTTTGTCTTGAGGTGATGCGCCGCGCCGATTCCCGATAGCCCAGCGCCGATAATCAGAACGTCCAGCGCTGCGGCCTGCGTGGGCGGCGTGGTATTTACACGGGGAAGTGCGTCTGTGTTCTGATCCGGCAACCCCAGCGCCCGCCGGAGCGCACTCAGGAAACTCGTATTGAATTGCCGTGAGGCTTCGGCCTCCGGCTTCAGGAGATGAAACCCGTGATAGCCGCCCGCGACCTCAGCCCACTCGCAGGGCACGCCTGCCGCCATTAAACGCCGAGCATACTCACGGTTCTCGTCGTAGAACAGATCAAGGTCGCTCGTGCCGATCCAGGCGGGCGGCAGGCCGCTCAGATCCTCGCGCCGGGCGGCCACCGCATAGGGCGGCGGGGTCTGGGTGCCGGGTCTGAATCCCAGGTAAGACGACCAGCCCGTGAGATTGGACGTCGGTGT
>NZ_JHXN01000045.1 GCF_000687755.1 Taylorella asinigenitalis ATCC 700933 | reverse complement strand
CCCAACCCACAGGGGCTGCACGCCCGCCCCGCGACCCTGCTTGCCGGGATGGTCAAAAAAGCGGGCGCCAAAGCGCGGCTGACCCGGGACGACGGGCGCTCGGCAGACGCGACCAAACTGATGGAACTGCTCAGCCTGGGCCTGACGCGGGGCACGCCGCTCACCGTCAGCACCGACCAGCAGGCGTTGCTCAGGCCGCTGGTGGACGCCATTCAGTCCGGGCTGGGAGACGACCTGAGCGCCGCCGCGCCGCAGGCCGCCGCCCCTCCCACCACGCGCACGCCCGACTGGGTTCCGCAGCAAGTCGGCGCGGCGCTGGAAGGCGTGGGCGCCGCCGACGGGCTGGTGGTCGGCACCACCCGCCAGCATCTGCAACGGTCCCTGACCGTCACCGACGAGCCCGCCGACCCGGCCCAGGGCGCCGCGCAGCTCGACGCCGCCCTGCAAGCCGCCGCCGCCGACCTCGACAGCATGATGGCCGACGTGCACGCCCGCTTCGGCGCCGACAAGGCCGCCATTTTCGCGGCGCACAAGGAACTGCTCGCCGACGAAGGGACCGTACAGGACGCCGTGTCGCGCATCCTCGACGGCCACGGCCCCGCCTGGGCGTACCAGCAGGCGACGAACGAGCGCATCGCGCAGCTGCAAAAGCTCGACGACCCGGTGCTCGCGGGCCGTGCCAGCGACCTCGGCGACGTGCAGCGCCGGGTGCTGCGTCACCTGCTGGGCTTGGGTGAAGACACCGTACAGACGGGCGCGGCGCCGGTCATCCTGCTCGCTCCCGACCTCACGCCGAGTGACACCGCCCGCCTCGGCCCCGATACCCTGCTGGGCTTTGCCACCGCGCAGGGCGGGCCGACCAGCCACACCGCCATCATCGCGCGGGGGCTGGGGCTGCCCGCCATCGTGGCGGCGGGAGCTGGCGTGCTGGAGGTGCCCGACGGAACCCTGGCGATTCTGGACGGCTCGGCGGGGCGGCTCTACCTCAACCCTTCAGAGAATGACGTGCAGGCCGCCCGCGAGCGCATGGCCGTGCTCACCGCCGAGCGCGAAGCCGCCCGCGCCGCGCGCCACCAGCCGGGCGGCACCCGCGACGGCGTGCGGGTCGAAATCGCCGCCAACATCAACCGGGCGGCGGACGCTGCCGGGGCGCTCGACGCCGGGGCCGAGGGCGTGGGCCTGATGCGCACCGAGTTTCTCTTTCTGGAACGCGACAGCGCCCCGAGCGAGGCCAACCAAGAGCAGGAATACCGCGCGAT
>NZ_JHXN01000044.1 GCF_000687755.1 Taylorella asinigenitalis ATCC 700933 | reverse complement strand
GAAAATTTTTCAAATAAAGATATAGATATGTCATGTATAACACCTACAAGATCTCCTTATTTAGATAAACCGAGGAGATTGCAAAAAGAGGTATTTAAGAAAATTTTAGAGAATTAATTTTTTGTGAGTCTGTAACTTTTTTTGAGAGAAATACTAATCACCTTTTAAATCCTACCCTAATATTAATTTAGGCAGACATGGATTGTTCATGTAGTTGACGGCAATTAATATTGATACCTCTTAAATTTTATTTATATATATACCCTAAATTATTTTCAGTTAACAAACTCTAAATTACCGTAGGAATCTTACTTTTTGTTAATTAAAATTGGAAAATTTAAAGTTATCAGATGATGGATTTTGGAGTGTCAAATAGACAATTAGAAAGGTGTGTCCTTTCTTTTTTTATTAGATTGCTACTCGAAGATGTAAAAGTTAGATAGTTTTAGTTTTTATATTGGATCTGTATAAAACTTAGTTAGCTTCAACTTCTTTGAGTGTATTCTATGTATCAATTATTAGGATTATTTTATAGTATTAACAAAATTAAAAGATAAATATACTTACCTTTCTGTACTCAATGATATTGAATCGGCATTATTAGCGGTTAAGATATTAGCTAGGATAACTTCCAAGGATAAAATATTCACGCACCCAGGGGGAAACGATAAAAAATATTGGGTAACAAGAGCTGACAAACTATAAAAGTGTGTAGATTTATTTAGGATACTGGTTAAACCTGTCACTACTGTTGAATGCATAAAAGTGACTTCTTCGGCACTCACAGGAAAGCCATGGAGGCATGAACTAGAGTTTAAAAAGACTTAAGACAAGGTACCATTAGCTGAGTAGATATTTCTAAGATAGCAGTAAGTAAGTTTTCAACTTCAAGTTGAAATTATTCGTTTATCCACATCGAATATATAATGTTCCAGTGAAAACATGAGTGAAAATCTTGTGTATTAATTAGGGTTTTAAAGGTAATCTCTTAATTGTGGAATGTTGTATCACAAAATTCACAAAATTAAGAAATAATTATTATTTAATCCTAAATGAACAATTTCTTAAATATTAGTTGTAGGGTTAAAACCAAAAGGTAAATATAGGAATGTAATACCTAGCATAGTTGTTTAAATTTTGGGAAAATTGAGTCAATTTTGGATTGCCGAGAGGTGGTCATTTTCGCTAGACGATTAAACCACAAAATAGTAAGTACTATAACCTTATTTTTGTTCAAGTAACTATAAGTTCATAATATTTATTTATATTTATAAAGTTATAAGAATTTTTCTACTAT
>NZ_JHXN01000043.1 GCF_000687755.1 Taylorella asinigenitalis ATCC 700933 | reverse complement strand
CCATGAACCTGCCGCGTGACCGCAACGCCCACAGCGTGCAGGACGGGGCGCCGGCGTCAGGCGGCAGTTGCTGCTCGGGCACCACGCAGGTTGGTGATGACGTTCTGCCGATTGAGACGCCGCCCAACGAAGGCTAGTCAGGCTAAGAAGAACCGATACAGCTTAGAAAAGCGGGTGGATGGGGACGTGTCCTTGCCGCTCGCTTTTCTTTCGTGGGGACCGCACAAGTCGGCGACCGGACAGCTAAGCCACAGCGCTTACCCCACCTGACCGTCAGGCCGATGCCGTCACCCTCAGGTTTTCTCTACTCTACGCAGCAGTGATCCTGTATGCGAGTCAAATACCCTTCCATCCCCCACCTGCCCTGGTCGCCGGGCCTCCAGAACGATGACCGCCGCATCACGTCGCTGAGCGGATTTATCGGCAAGGAGGTCGTCGTGACCGAGAAGCTCGACGGCGAAAACACCAGCCTCTACCGTGATGACCTGCACGCCCGCAGCCTCGACATGCGCCCGCACCCCTCACGGACCTGGGTCAAGGCCGAGCGGGGCCGCGTCGCCCACGACATCCCGCTCGGCTGGCGATTTTGCGGCGAGAACGTCTACGCCGTCCATAGTTTGAAATACGACGATCTGGACGGCTATTTTTACCTCTTCAGCGTCTGGGACGACCTTAACGTCTCGCGGCCCTGGGACGAGGTGCGCGGATGGGCCGAGCGGCTCTCTTTGCCCACCCCGCGCGAGCTGTACCGCGGCCCCTGGGACGAGGCCGCCCTTCAGGCCCTGGACCCCGACCCGGAACGGATGGAAGGCTACGTGGTGCGCGTGACCGCCGCCATTCCCTACGCCGACTTCGGGCGCAAGGTCGCCAAGTGGGTGCGGCGCGGGCACGTGCAGACCGATCAGCACTGGCTGAGTCAGCCGGTGGAGCCGAACGGTCTGAAGCGCCAGGAGCAGTCATGAACCGCAAAAACCGTACCGAACAGGCCCAGGACACGCTGAACATCCTCCGCACGGGCCAGTCCGTCACCGGGTCGGGTCCGGTGAGGTTGCCGGGTCTCGCGGCAATGCGGCAAGGCACGCGGCTGTTCACGCCGGAGCAGGGAGAAGACCTACGAGAAGCCTTACGCCGTCGCCGGGGCAGCTTTCAGACGACCTGTGAGGTCACGTCTGAGACGACGTTTGCGGCGGCGCGTCGCCTGCGTGAAAAGGCGTCAGCACTCGCAGCGCTCAACTTCGCCTCGGCCAAAAACCCCGGTGGCGGTTTTCTGGGCGGCGCGCAGGCCCAGGAAGAAGACCTGTGCCGTGGCAGTGGGCTCTATTTCAGTCTGACCTCACCCCAGGCCGAGCCTTACTACGCGGTCAACCGCCAG
>NZ_JHXN01000042.1 GCF_000687755.1 Taylorella asinigenitalis ATCC 700933 | reverse complement strand
AAGCTGGTGGATTTTCCTTGTTGCAAATGCAGCGTCGGGTGCAGCACCGGTTTTCGTAGCTCATGTAATGGCTCCAACCCGGAAGGCACAAGTTGCTATTATCATGACTGGAGTGGTTCTACTAATTTTGGTAGGCCTACTGTTAATGGCTTTGGCAAAGAGTTTAGATGTAAGACAATTCATTTTCCCTTTCATAGTCATGTGTGGAGCAGCCATTTGGACAGGAATTTCTCTTCGTAACGAGAACTGACATAAACGCCTCATGACATCAATCCACCGATCAACAAATCGATCAATTTGATGGCGATAAAGGGCACCAGGATGCCGCCGCCGCCGTACACCAGCAGGTTGCGGTTGAGCAGGGCTCCAGCGCTCATCGGCTGGTACGGCACGCCCCGCAGGGCCAGCGGAATCAGCACCGGGATAATCAGCGCGTTGAAAATCACGGCGCTCAGCACGGCACTGGTGGGCGAGTGCAGGCCCATCACGTTCAGCACGCCGAGTTGCGGGTAAGCCGTCACGAACAGCGCGGGCAAGATGGCGAAGTACTTGGCGACGTCGTTGGCGATGGAAAAAGTGGTCAGGGCGCCGCGGGTAATCAGCAGGCCTTTGCCGATTTCCACCACTTCCAGCAGCTTGGTGGGGTCGCTGTCCAAATCCACCATGTTGCCGGCTTCCTTGGCGGCCTGGGTGCCGGAGTTCATGGCGAGGCCCACGTCGGCCTGCGCCAGCGCCGGGGCGTCGTTGGTGCCGTCGCCCATCATGGCGACCAGCTTGCCGCTCGCCTGCTCCTGCTTGATCATCTCCATCTTGTCTTCGGGCGTGGCCTCTGCCAGAAAGCCGTCCACACCGGCCTCTTTGGCAATCGCCTCGGCGGTCAGCGGGTTGTCGCCGGTAATCATGACGGTACGCAGGCCCATGCGCCGCAGCTGCTCGAAGCGCTCGCGGATACCGGGTTTGATGATGTCGGAGAGTGCTACCACGCCCAGCAGTCGGTCGTTTTCGATGACGGTGAGCGGCGTGGCCCCCTGCCGCGACACCTCGTCGGTGATGGCGGCAAGTTCGGGCGGCAGCTGGCCCCCGCGCTCCTGCGCCAGCGCCGAGATGCGGCTGCCCGCGCCCTTGCGGATGGAGGTGCCGGGAAAATCCACGCCGCTCATGCGGGTCTGGGCGGTGAATTCGATGAACTCGGCGCCGGCGGGTTCGGGCGCGTCCACGCCGAGTTGCCGAGCGAGTGCGACGATGCTTTTGCCCTCGGGCGTGGGGTCAGCGAGGCTGCTCAGCAGGGCGGCTTTGGCCAGTTCCGCTTCGGTCACGCCGGGCAGCGGGTGAAACTTCGTCGCCATGCGGTTGCCGATGGTGATGGTGCCGG
>NZ_JHXN01000040.1 GCF_000687755.1 Taylorella asinigenitalis ATCC 700933 | reverse complement strand
GCTTTTGACTTGGACGGCACCCCCCACTCCTCGGCGGCCTTCGTGATGAACGGGGAATTCGTCATGTCCCCGCGAGGGCGGCTGGCACAGGAAGGGGATACGCACGGCAGTTCTGGGCACGGTGGCCTCTCGAAACCGTTTCTCACAGATCTGTACATCGGGAGTTACTCGTGCAACCCTCCGCTTCTTCCCCTAATTAAAGCGGGGGTGCCGTTCGTGGAGAGCGTCCATGAACTGTCGGGGGATATGTTTGCCCTTGACCTCTCGGTTTTCGAAGAGGGAAACACGACCGTAGCGAATAACATCGGGTCGCTGGTCGTCGGCTGGCGCGATGAGTTTTCCTGGCTAACGTTTCTAAACTCTCTGAGATGGTACGGCTCTTTAGAGCACGGAGTGGAAGCCTGGATTTCGTCCTGGGCCTTGAGTGGCCCTTATACAACCTATTTCCAAGAGTGGTGCTTTTGAAAGGTGAGCCATGAGGAAAAACGTCAACAATACGCTCTGGATCTTGCTTGCTGGAAGTATTGTCTCGGAAACGGGAATGTGGATCGGCTTCGTCGGAACACTCCAATTCCTACAACAGGTTCTTTCTTCAACGTTCAACCAAGCCCTTTTCCTAATTGTGCCATCTCTTCTCGGTCTGGCGATTGGGCCAATTGCAGGACGGGTCGTCGATCAGCACGCTAAACAGCTCATCCTGAAGGTGAGTAGTGCCTTGAGGATCCTAGCACCGGCATTGATGCTACTAGCAATAGAACAACGGTCTATCGTATTCGCCGTCATCAGTACCCTCATCGGAGGACTAGTCACGTCTTTCTACTACCCAGCCTTGCGTGCCACATTCCCACTAGTCGCGTCAGGGCAAGCTCTAGCTATGGCGAACATGTGGAACTTCAACCTGATCACGCTCGCCAGGATCATCGGCACTACATTCGGCGGTCTACTCATAGTCAACGATAATTTGGAAGTGTCCTACCAGCTGGCTATGCTTTCCTACGTTGTCATCGCGCTCCAGACTTGGCTGATCCGTATAGATGAAGATGCCACGAGCAACCGGCACAATCAGGTGGACTCCCGAAAAATGGCGTTTACCGAGGTTCTGCGCCTGATTGGGAATAGTAGGGAATTAGTCTTCGCGCTGACAATAAACCTTATTCCATATATCTTTATTGCCGGATTTAACATCTTCGTTATTGGCATCAGTACCCTGCAGCAAAACGTCGGGATCAAGGGCGCCCTCTACACTGTTGAAGGGGTCGGTATCCTGATATCAAGCCTCTTCTACAGAAGGATGATAAAGAAATTCGACGTGAAGAATATCATCCTAGCAACTGCTTTCCTCATCTGCGCGGCGGAACTATTCCTGCTTGGTGCCGGGAACAAGTGGCTCTCAATTCTGGGATTCGCCATCTTCGGGATCTCAGGTG
>NZ_JHXN01000039.1 GCF_000687755.1 Taylorella asinigenitalis ATCC 700933 | reverse complement strand
GTGGCCGAGGCCGGCAGGAACAGCGTGCAGCTGATGCCTTGGTCCACATGCTTTTGTGCGGCGGCCACGGTGTCGAGCACGCGGCGCTGGTCCATGTCGTAGGCTTCCTCGTAGTACCACTCGGTGTCTTCCGACAGGTGCGGCATGGGGTAGATGGTCCGCGCCTTGTTGCTGGTGCGGGTTTCCACCTTCTCAGTAATAGGCATGATGCTGGCGCTGGCGTGCGAGACGTAGGAAATGGAGCCGGTGGGCGCAATCGCCATCACGAAAGAGTGGGCGAGGCCATGCGTTTTGATGTCCTCCACAAGTTGTTCCCAATCGGCGCGGGTGGGCAGGGTGTGCCCTTCAAACAGTGCGGCGACTTCGGGCCTCCTCGGCGCAAAGTCGCGTTCCAGATACTGCGCAAAGTGTTCCCCCGACTGATAGCGGCTGCCTTCAAAGCCGCTGAACACGAAGCCGGTGTCGCGGGCAATTTCCATACTCGCTTTGCGGGCGTGGTAATGCACGGCAGCGAAAAACACGTCCACGAATTCGAGCGCCTCGGGCGAGCCGTAGATCAGTTCCTTGCCCGCCAGAAAGGAGTGCAGGCCCATCGCGCCCAGGCCAATCGAGCGCATCTCGTCGTTGGCGCGCTTGACCGCCGGCACCTCATGGACGCTGGTGGAGCGCGCCACGTTGTCCAGCATCCGGATCGCCGCGCCGACCACCCGCCCGAGGTCGCCGCCGTGCATGGTCTGCTCGATGACGAGCGAGGCGAGGTTGCACGACACGTCCAGGCCGATTCTGTCCCGGTGCTCTTGGCCGTAAGGGTGAAAATAGCTCGGCGTGGTGGGCTGCAAAATTTCCGAGCAAAGGTTACTCATCTTGATCGTCCCCACATTCGGAATCGGGTTGGCGCGGTTGGCATTGCCCTCAAACAGCAGGTAGGGGTAGCCGCTTTCGCCCTGCGTGACGGCAATATCTTCCAGAAGCCGCCGCGCCGACACGCGCTTTTTGCGGATGTTGGGGTTATCTGCCAGCGCCTGATATTCCTTCGTCCAGTCAATAGAGGTGAACTCGCGGCCCGTTTCCTGAAAAAAGGAGTGCGGGTAGAACTGATAAATATCCTCGCCGCAGCGCACTTTTTCCATAAAGATGTCAGGAATCGTTGCGCCGATACTCAGGGTCTTGAGCCGGGCGTCCTCATCGGTGGCAATTTTCTTGGCGTTCAGCAGGTCACTGAAGTCAGCGTGCATCACACTGAGGTACACCGCCCCGGCTCCCGGGCGCTGCCCCGCTTGGTCAGCGTAGCGCAGCATGTTGTCCAGCATCTTTGCCACGCCCAGCACGCCTTTCGTGACGTTCTGAATCCCGCGCAGGCTTTCGCCCCGTGCCCGCAGATTGCTGGCTTCCACGCCGATGCCGCCGCCCCCCTTGCTCAGTTCGGCCACAAAGGACAGC
>NZ_JHXN01000038.1 GCF_000687755.1 Taylorella asinigenitalis ATCC 700933 | reverse complement strand
CAAAGCGTACGGCAACTGCCCAAAATCAGCGTGTACTACGAGGTGGACCCCGCGCCTTACAGCGTCGGCCCCAATTCGTTCATCGGCACCCTGATCGCCAAGGCGGGCGGTCAGACCATCATTCCGGCCAAGTTGGGCGACTTTCCCAAGATTGACCCCGAACTCATCGTCAAGGCCAACCCGCAGGTCATCATCGGCGTGACGCCTGACGACGCCAAGAAACGTGGCGGCTGGACAACTCTAAACGCTGTGAAAGCCGGATGGGTCTACAAGCCCACCGACGAGGAACGCGACGCGCTGAGCCGCCCCGGTCCGCGTTTGCCGGTTGCCCTGCGCGCCCTGATCAAGATGATTCACCCCGAGGCAAAGTGAAGCCGGACATGGACGACGCCACCCGCGAGCGCCGCGAGGCCGCCATGCGCGAACTCACCGAGCAGCGCGACAATTACCGCAAGAAAGAGGGGATAAGCAAGGGCCGCCGGGGGCTGCTGATCGTCAACACCGGCAAAGGCAAGGGCAAAACCACCGCCGCCCTGGGGCTGATGCTGCGGGCACACGGACGGGGGCTGCGCGTCAAGATGTTCCAGTTTCTCAAGCATGACACCGCCAAATTCGGTGAGCACCGCACGCTGGATATGCTGGAGATTCCCTATCAGGGCCTCGGCGACGGCTGGACGTGGCGCTCCCGCGACCTGGAGAACTCGGCGGAGCTGGCCGCGCACGGCTGGGCCCTGGCCCGTGAAGCCATCGAGAGTGGCGAGTACGACCTGATCGTGCTCGACGAGTTCACCTACCCGCTCAAGTACGGCTGGGTGGCCTGGGCCGAGGTGGAACCCGTTCTGAAAAATCGTGACCCGCTGCTACACGTCATCATCACGGGCCGCGACGCCATTCCCGAACTGATCGCGCTCGCCGATACGGTCAGTGAGATTCAGCCGGTCAAGCACGCCTACGAGCAGGGGATCGGGGGACAGACGGGGATTGAATATTAACCGTTTCGTCCTCGCCGCTCCGGGCTCTGGCAGCGGCAAAACCACCGTCGCCGCGCTGCTGTGTCTCGCCCTGCGTGCGCGTGGCCTGAGCGTGCAGCCCTTTAAACTCGGCCCCGATTACCTGGACCCCACCCACCTCACCCGGGCTGCCGGGCGGGAAACGCGCAACTTGGACAGCTTTCTGCTGGCGCCGGAGCGGCTGCAAACCCTTTTTGCACGGGCGGCGGCCCAGGCCGAAGTCTGCGTGATCGAAGGCGTCATGGGCCTCTACGACGGACGCGACCCAGGCAGCGACGAGCATTCCACCGCCGCGCTTGCCCGGCTGCTGGGCGCGCGAGTCGTGCTGGTGATCGACGCGGGCGGCATGGCCCGCACTGTAGCGGCCGTGGCGGCGGGCCTGCGCGATTTTGGCGAAGGGGTGAATGTCGCGGGCGTCATTCTCAACCGTG
>NZ_JHXN01000037.1 GCF_000687755.1 Taylorella asinigenitalis ATCC 700933 | reverse complement strand
CAAATACTGTCTGGGCCAGCGATATCACCTATATCCCAACCAAAGAAGGCTGGTTATACCTGGCCGTGACGATGGACTTGTTCGCCAGGACGATTGCGGGCTGGTCGATGGAGAACACCATGACGGCTCAACTGCCGCTGAATGCCCTGAATATGGCGGTGAGCAGGCGGAAACCGTCTGCCGGACTCATTCATCACAGCGACCGAGGCAGTCAATACGCTAGCCAGGCCTTTCAAAACGCTCTGAGGGAGAACGAAATGCTGTGCAGCATGAGTAATAAGTGGGGTTGACCCGCTTTTACAATGGTTCGTGCAGTTTTAGGCGGCTTTAAGTCCGAAATCCAGCGGACTGAACGGCGAATTCGCTCATTCTTCAAAGCGAGCCGAGAGGTCCAGATTGGATAAAATGACCTGGGCCAGCAGGGCGTTATACGCCCTGCGTTTCATGTCTTCGAGACTGAACACCAGATCCTGCCCGCCACCTGCCGCTCGCAGGGCCTCCAGTCGGCAAAGATTCAGGGTCAGCAGCACCACGTTCCAATGCGCCTCGATGCCCTGCTGTGACCGCAGTTGCACATCCTGGCCCCCCAGGAACTGTTTGGCATCCCGGAAGATCAGTTCGATCTCAAAGCGGCTTCGATACAGCGCCATGACCTCATGAGCCGGCATGGTCACAGCGGTGCTGAACAGCACCGCGTAGCCGGTGACCTGACCCTTTTTACCAATCTGCTGAATGACGACTGCGCGCACTTCCCGCGCCCACTGCACGCTCCAGACCACCTGCGTCCACACCCGCTCAGTCGGCCTTGCAGAGACGAGGTCGAAGCGCTGCAGGTCACTGAAGTCCACCTTACCGTCGAACTTCTTCTTTCGCCCCCGTCGTCTGGGATGCTCACCGGTGTAGAGGTCGTTGAGGTTGGCGTTGCGAGGCAATCTGGAGATAAACGGGAGACCGTGACCCGTCACGGTCTCCACGATGGGTTCCTTCGCGTAATTCCCGTCGGCAACGACAGCAGCCAGATCAAGCTGTTGAACAGTCCGGAGATCGAGCAGCACGTCATCCAGCTGATCGGCGGTCTGTTCCAGACGAGTTGGAGCCTCAGACCCGGTCAGGGTCTGACGGACATCGACCGTCAAGGCCTGCCGGTGCTGGACATCAATGAGGGCACAACAGGATTGCTCGATTCCGCGTTCGGTCCGCGCGGCACAGCCATTCCAGAACGAGCCGAGGTGTGCGGTGTGCTGACCGGCTTTGCGGTGAAAAGAGGCGTCGATGGCCAGAACGCACAGTGGGCTGATCAGCCCACTCTCGATTGCTGTACTGACAGTCGCCTGGTGTAACGCGCCCCACGGAATGGCCCCATCGTCACTTCGGTGCAGCCAACGACGAATCGTACTCTCCGAGCAGGCTGCATACCGGGAGAGATTCAGGGCGTTCAGCCGTCCAGGAACAGCGAGAAAAACGCTGAGCAGCACGGTCAGGAAATTCCGCTGCGTCTTGCGCAGCGGGACCG
>NZ_JHXN01000036.1 GCF_000687755.1 Taylorella asinigenitalis ATCC 700933 | reverse complement strand
CTCTGGCGACTGGCGCGGCAGGCAGTGGCCGGTATTCTGGACGCTCAGACCTTTGAGGACGCCCTGAAGATTCGCAAGGTGGCGCTGCCCAAGCTGACCCAGGGTCTTTTCTGGCTCAACCCCGAGCGATTCCTGGCCCTCAATGCTGTCAATGTGCCTTATCTGCAGGCGCGTGGTCTTCAGGCGGCTGGTCAGGTTCAGACTCTTGCAGAGTATGAGACCGTTCTGGAGGCGGCTCACAAGCTCAACCCTGACTTTGCGGCTTTGTCGCACCGGGCGTGGCTCAACAGCCAGACGGCGGCTCTGGAAGGCAATCATTTCCCGTTTGCCCGGTATCAAGCCGACGCGCAGGAATTTGCGGGGGACAAAGTCAAGGGCAACCTCGTGCTTGACCGCCGTTACGCGCCACTGCTGCTGGACTTGATGGCCGGCGAGTGGGAGACGCTGAAGCCCTCACGCTCGCCCTACAGCGGTCGGGAGCAACTCGCCGTCAAAGTGGCGCTGGGCGGCGGCGTCAAGACCGATGGCGGCGCCTTTGCGCGGGCGCTGCTGTTCGCCGACGACAGTGGGTTCGAGTACGTGCCTTTCTCAGCGGGGCTGACCCTGGAAGCCGGGCTGCCTGATGGCCGGGGAGACGGGCCCCGGCAGGCGCTGCAGGAGCCCGCTCGCCAGCACACCCTGCTGACGGCGCTCAATGCCCCTTTGCCGGCTGGCCTGGAAGCGACCCTCACCCTGAATACAGATTTTGGGGCCCTGTTTTTGTTGCCGCTGGGACCCGGGCGAGAAGCCGAGGCCGCGCAGCAGCTTCAGCAGTACATGTCGGGCGTGGGCCGCAGTCGCCGCTTGCGCGTGGGCCTGAGCCTGCTTCCCGAGCACCTCGAATCCGACAAGTTCCCCGAGCTGCTGGACGCGGCCCTGACATACCTTGACGCCCTTGTGGACCTGCTCGACGGCCTGATGCGTCCCAGCGAGGAGACATCGACTGAGGAAATTGGGGTTCCCGGCACCCGGCCTGTCGCCCCGACACCAGCGGCCTTCGTTCCAGTGCCGGGCGTGCCGCTCAACCAGATTCTTTATGGCCCTCCCGGCACCGGCAAGACCTACCGCGTGGTGGACGAGGCGCTCTCGGTCCTTGACCCGGCTTTCTTATCTGCTCACCCCGGCAGCGAGGGCCGCGCGGCCCGTAAAGCCCGCTACGACGAGCTGGCCGCGCAAGGTCAGATCTCCTTCGTGACCTTCCACCAGTCTTTCGGTTACGAAGACTTCATTGAGGGCATCAAGCCGGTGATGTCCGGCGGGGCCCTCTCTTACGTGCTGCAAGACGGCGTGTTTCTGGAAGCGGTGCGGTCTGCCGGTGGTGCCCTCGCGCCGGCGGCACCGGAAGCTGGTCCCTCGACTGAAACACAGCCGCTGGTGCGCCCGGACGCGCAGGTCTGGCGAATGTACATTGACGGCACAGCGCCGGTCAGCCGCATCCGTGACCTGAGTCTGGGCCGTGGCGAGCTGAGGATGGGCAGTTACGGGAAGCCGCCGCGCGATTTGACCCAAGCGGGCGTTGAGGACCTCAGCGGGCGACAGCTT
>NZ_JHXN01000035.1 GCF_000687755.1 Taylorella asinigenitalis ATCC 700933 | reverse complement strand
CTGACGTGAGAGTAAGAACAGGAACCTGCGCTAAGAGATTTAGCTGCCAGAATTCGCCGTTCCAGACGGATCTTTTCTCACTCATGCACGAGACTGGCGTTTGCCTAACTGACACGTACGGTCTTTCCTGCGATAAGTATTAAAGACAAGCAAAATACCGTGCCAGTCGTTGCCGTTTCCATCAGGCCTTCTGTGAAAAAATCCTGTAATAATGACAGTTACAGCAGGAATATCTCCTTAGCGCAGATTTTGGTTCCTACTCTCGCGGTACCCCATTTACCAACGCAATCGAGTTCGTGCGAAATATTCCCCTAGTAACTCAAATCACATTTTTTAGATGCTTGCAATACCCAATTGCCATTGATTTCGGTTGTGCAACAGAGTTTTGCAAGCCCAAAAAGCTGTTGGCATCAGCGCTCCAAATTCGTTGCACAAACTCTCATTCTCGCACGATTCTTGGTGACTCATAAATTACTCATCGCAAATGGCGGAAAATCGGGCCTTCTCTAGGTTAAGCCCTGGTTCAATCGACGTTATTGACTCCGGCTTAGGTTGGAGACGAACAGTAGCGGTGAGTAAGGCGCTGGGGAAGCCGAATGTAACGAACACGTTGCCACGCGGAGTTTAGCCTTGCCTTCAACTCACCGACAGTTTTGGGGCAGAAGTTTCCGAGGACTGATCCTTTTATGTAGGCCCACACCCGCTCAATGGGATTGAGTTCAGGAGCGTAGGGCGGGAGATACTCGACGGTAAGACGGGGCTGCTGCTCGACGAAGGCCCTCAGGGCCTTCGTTTTGTGGATACGAGCGTTGTCCATCAACACAACGAGCTTGCCTTGGACGTGGCGGAGGAGATGTCGGCAGAACGCCACGACCTGCTGGCCTCGAATGGCGCCTGGGTAGGTCTGTTGTAAGAACTGGCCCGTAGTCGTTATCGCACCAATAGTCGAGAGCTTGTCCCAACTGGCTTTGGCCGTGATGATCGGCGTTTGTCCTCGGACGGCCCAAGTCCGGGTCACCGTCGGTTTCAGGCTGAAGCCACTTTCATCGAGGAAGACGAGAGTCATACCCTGCTCAACCTTTTTTTTTCAAGCTGGGGAGCGTCTGCTCGACCCAGGTCTGAACCGCCTGCTCATCGCGTTCCAAGGCACGCGATTCTGGCTTCTGAGGACTGAAGCCAAGCTGGTGAAGCAACTTCCTGACGTGATCGGCGTGGTACCACACCTCAAATTGCAGGCCAATGACCTCCCGCACGCGGGAGGTCGTCCAACGCGCGTCGGGATAACCGGCGGCCAGCGGTCCTGCGCGCAGGATCTCCCCCAGTTGCGTGCGCTGTTCTGGCCTCAGGCGCGGTGAAGGCCCAGCCGCTCGGGTGGCCTGGAGGCTGCCTCGTTCTCGGAGACGCTGTTTCCAGGTGCGGACTGTACTTTCGGAAACGCCGACCGAAGCCGCGATCTCCTTGGCATTGACCTCACCTGCGGCGAGGAGCTGCTGAGCATACAGCCGTCGTTCTTCCAGCTGGTCACGAGTCAAAGTGGAGGGTCGCCAGACGCGCAGCACCTCCTAAGTTTACCTCGCGTCTCCAAGTCGTGCCGGAGTCAATAA
>NZ_JHXN01000034.1 GCF_000687755.1 Taylorella asinigenitalis ATCC 700933 | reverse complement strand
AGATTAGACATATTAAGAGAGCGGATGCGTGGTAGGAGAGCGTTCTGTAAGCCAGAGAAGGTGAATCGAGAGGTTTGCTGGAGGTATCAGAAGTGCGAATGCTGACATGAGTAGCGATAAAGGGAGTGAAAAGCTCCCTCGCCGTAAGTCCAAGGATTCCTGCGCAACGTTCATCGGCGCAGGGTTAGTCGGCCCCTAAGGTGAGGCAGAGATGCGTAGCTGATGGGAAGTGGGTTAATATTCCTACACCGGCTTGTGATGTGAAGGGGGGACGGATTGCGGAATGTGTACGGGCTGTTGGAAATGCTCGGTATTGTAGCCAAGAAGTTGATTAGGCAAATCCGGTCAAAGGATTCAAGGCTATGATTCGCAGAAGACTTAAGGTCTTTGAAGTCACAGGAAGTGGTTCCAGGAAAAGCCTCTAAGCGTTAAATTACAAGTTGACCGTACCGCAAACCGACACAGGTGGACGGGATGAATATTCCAAGGCGCTTGAGAGAACTCAGGAGAAGGAACTCGGCAAATTGATACCGTAACTTCGGGAGAAGGTATGCCTTTGTATGGTGAGTAGCCAGAAGAGGCCGCAGAGAATAGGTGGCTGCGACTGTTTATTAAAAACATAGCACTCTGCAAACACGAAAGTGGAAGTATAGGGTGTGACGCCTGCCCGGTGCTGGAAGGTTAATTGATGTGGTGAGAGCTATTGATCGAAGCCCCAGTAAACGGCGGCCGTAACTATAACGGTCCTAAGGTAGCGAAATTCCTTGTCGGGTAAGTTCCGACCTGCACGAATGGCGTAACGATGGCCACACTGTCTCCTCCTGAGACTCAGCGAAGTTGAAGTGTTTGTGATGATGCAATCTCCCCGCGGCTAGACGGAAAGACCCCATGAACCTTTACTGTAGCTTTACATTGGATCGTGAACCGGCCTGTGTAGGATAGGTGGGAGGCGAAGAAGGAGGTACGCTAGTACTTTTGGAGCCGTCCTTGAAATACCACCCTGGTTTGTTTGTGGTTCTAACCTTGGCCCATTATCTGGGTTGGGGACAGTGTATGGTGGGCAGTTTGACTGGGGCGGTCTCCTCCCAAAGTGTAACGGAGGAGTTCGAAGGTACGCTAGGTACGGTCGGAAATCGTGCTGATAGTGCATTGGCAAAAGCGTGCTTGACTGTGAGACAGACAAGTCGAACAGGTGCGAAAGCAGGACAAAGTGATCCGGTGGTTCTGAATGGAAGGGCCATCGCTCAACGGATAAAAGGTACTCTGGGGATAACAGGCTGATACCGCCCAAGAGTTCATATCGACGGCGGTGTTTGGCACCTCGATGTCGGCTCATCTCATCCTGGGGCTGTAGCCGGTCCCAAGGGTATGGCTGTTCGCCATTTAAAGAGGTACGTGAGCTGGGTTTAAAACGTCGTGAGACAGTTTGGTCCCTATCTGCCGTGGGCGTTGGATACTTGACGGAGGCTGCTCCTAGTACGAGAGGACCGGAGTGGACGTACCGCTGGTGTATCGGTTGTCATGCCAATGGCATTGCCGAGTAGCTACGTACGGAAGAGATAACCGCTGAAGGCATCTAAGCGGGAAACTCGTCTGAAGATAAGGTATCCCTGAGCGTAAAGCTCCTTTTAAGGGTCGTTCGAGACTAGAACGTTGATAGGCTGGGTGTGAAAGTG
>NZ_JHXN01000033.1 GCF_000687755.1 Taylorella asinigenitalis ATCC 700933 | reverse complement strand
GGGCCAGTTCGTCAATCAGGACGATGAAGGGGTTGCGGGCAATCAGGCCCTCCACGTCGAGTTCGCTCAGGGTCACGTTGCCATGCACGATCTCGCGCCGGGGAAAAACGGGCAGGCCCTCGGCGGCCTGCAGGGTTTCGCGCCGCCCGTGGGTTTCCAGCACGCCGACCAGCGCGTCCTCGCCGCGTTCCAGCCGCTCACGCAGCTCGTTCAGGGCGCGGTAGGTCTTGCCCACGCCCGCCGCCATGCCGATGAAAATGCGGTGGGTGCCGCGCTCAGGCTGTGGCGACTGCGAGTCGCGGGGGAGGGTCAGGCGGATGGGTTCGGACATCGTGTTTACTGCCCGTCCAGGCTCAAATTCACCGCCAGCACATTCACGCGCGGCTCGCCCAGCAGTCCCAGATCACGGCCTTTCAGGTGGGCTCGGATGACCTTTTCCACCCCGGCGGGCTGCATGCCCCGCGCCTGAGCAATCCGGTTCACCTGCAAAAGTGCCGTCGCCAGCGTCACGTCGGGGTCCAGGCCGCTGGCCGAGGCGGTCACGGCGTCTATCGGCACCGGCACGTCCGCGCCCAGGCCGTTTTCCTGGCGGAAGGCGGCGATGCGCCCTTGCACCGCGCCCTGCAACTTGGCGTTGGTGGGGCCCCAGTTGCTGGCGCCGGAGTTCTCGGCGTTGTAGGGCTCGGGGCCGCTGCCGTCGGTCTTGCTCGTCATGGAGGGGCGGCCATGCAGGTAGCGCGGCGCAGTGAAGTTCTGGCCCAGCACCGCCGAGCCGACCACCTGGCCGTTCCGGGTCACCAGGCTGCCGCCCGCCTGATTGGGGAAAGCGGCGCCCGCGACCACGGTGGTCAGCAGCGGATAGGCCAGGCCGCACACCAGCATGAACAGCACGGCGGCCAGCAGTGCACTGAGCAGCAGCCGGGGCAGCGGCGTGGGGCGCTCGGCAGGGAGGGGGGCGGAGTTCTGGAGGTTGGCATTAGGGGTGGTCATTTTGATTACTCCTTGGAGGTGGTTTTAGCGGTGTGGGTGGGCGATCAAAGACCCCTCACCCCTCGCTTTGCAAGGCCCTCTCCCCTTGGGAGAGGGAGGGAGCCGCGCCAGCGGCGGAAGGGTGAGGGGTTACTTCAGCACCACGCCCCGCAGCATCTGGAGGTGGTCGGCGACCGGGCCCAGCGTCAGCGCGGGCAGGAAGGTCAGGGCGCCCACGATCAGAATCACGAACACGGTCAGGGCGCCGAACAGCGCGGTGTCGGTGGGCAGGGTGCCGGAGCCGGCGGGCACGCGCCGCTTGGCGGCCAGCATCCCCGCGACCGCCAGCATCGGCAGCAGCGTCAGGTAGCGGCCCATCAACATGCTCAGGCCGATGGTGAGGTTGTAGAAGAAGGTGTTGGCGCTCAGGCCGGCAAAGGCGCTGCCGTTGTTGGCGGTGCCGGAGGTGTAGGCGTACAGGATTTCGGAAAAGCCGTGCGGGCCGGGGTTGTTCAGCGAGTTCAGGGCGCCCGGCAGCACGCAGGCCAGCGCGGTGAAGCCCAGGATGCTCAGCGGGTGCGCCAGTACGGCCAGCATGGTCAGCTTGACCTCCTTGGCCTCGATTTTCTTGCCCAGGAATTCGGGAGTGCGGCCCACCATCAGCCCGGCGATGAACACGCCCAGCACCAGGTACTGCACGAAGTTGATAAAGCCCACGCCCTTGCCGCCGAAGACGTTGTTCAGCATCATTTGC
>NZ_JHXN01000032.1 GCF_000687755.1 Taylorella asinigenitalis ATCC 700933 | reverse complement strand
CCACCCAGGTTCCGTTTTGCAGACTGAATTTTTGCAGGCCGCTCGTGGCGTCGGCAATGTACAGGGTATCCGCACCGGGCAGGCCGTCCAGATCGGCCCAGAAAAAGCCGTAGCTGTCGCCGGTAACGCTGTCGGACAGACCCGGCAGGCGGCTGACGGTCTGGTTCCCGGTCGTGGGCAGGCCATTTCCTACGCTCAAGAGCCCTTTCGTGCCGTTGCCACTGCCACTCGACACGTACAGTTGATCGCCGAAGATGCCCAGTTGACGCAGGTTGGACGCGGCGCTGCTGATGCTGAGGCCGCTGCTGGCGCCCAGCGCGTAGAGCCGCACGCCGCTGTTGCCGCCAGTGACATAAAAACTGCGGCCATCTGTGCTGGCGGCGCTCCGGATATTGTCGCCACTGTAGGCGTCGGGAAGGGTCGTGGTGGTGTCCACAGTGCCGGCACTGTCCAGACGCCCGATCACGCGAGGTGTGGTCGCACTGTCGCTCGCCTTGACATTCGCCAGGCCGACGCTGGCCGCGTAGCCGGTCAATACCAGGTAATGAGCGTCCGCCGAGCGCGTCAGCATCCCTTCACTGCTGGCGGTGCCGCTGGCCAGGAGCGGCCTGTTGCTGCCACTGGTGCTGGTCGGCAGGCTCAGCGTCCGGACCAGCGACCCGTCGTTGGGATTGATGATGTCCACGAAAACGGGCGTGGCGGCGCTCGTCAGTTTGGCGCTGCCGTCCCCGACGCGGTACACCGCCACGTTGGGCAGGCTGGTCACGGGAGCGCTGACGGTCACGCCCGTGCTGGCGCTCACCGGGGCGCCGCTGCCGGGCGTGACCGTGGCTGTCAGGGTCACCGTGCCCGCCGCTTCCGCTCGCGCGACGCCGCGCTCGTCCACCGTCAGCTTGCTTGGGTCGCTGCTGCTCCAGCTGACGTTGACGGCGCAGTTGGGCGGTGACGTGGTGTAGATTGCCTTGAAGGTCTGGGTGCCGCCCACCGGCAGGGTGGAGTTGTCTGGGGTCACGCTCAGGTTGCTGACGGTGCAGGTCTGGGCCGGCAGGGCACCGACAATCACGGTCTCGGCGCGAAATTTCTGCCAGTCCTGCGCCGGGGCGACCAGGTCTTTGGCGATCTTGCCGTCACCGTAATACACGCTGTCGCCATTGTCGGTCAGCACCTGCACCGGCTGCCCGGTCAAGGCGTCGCTGTCGGGGTTGCCCGCAGGCATCGTAACGATGCTTTCCAGGCTGCCGTCCATGCTGGTGGCCAGGGCTTGCAGGTCATTGCGCAGATGCGCCGCGCCGTTGCTCTGGCCGTTCCACGAGTACAGCGCAAACGAGCTGCCCCCGCTGGCTGGCCCCGCCAGAATCAGGCAGCCCTGATCGTTGCACTTCAGCTCACGGATGCCGCGCCCGCCCAGGTCGAGTTGCACAGGAGCCCCGAAGGTGGCGGTGCGGGCCGTTCCCGTGACCAGCTCGGTGAAGTTGGTGACGGGAACGATCAACGCAGCGTTGCGCGTGCCGGACGGTTCCAGCGGCGCTCGGAATCCCAGGTAGGCCACGCTGCTGCCCGGTTTGAAGGCCAGACCTTCGATGTTGTACCCCACGCCGCCGTCGGCCTCAGGAATGACGCCACTGGCGGCGCTGGCCCCCAGTCCCAGGGCGTTGCCGTTGGCCCGGTCCCAGGCGAGCAGATCGTCGCGTAGATGATCGTAAGACCCCACGAAGTTCAGGGTGGCCGCCGCGCCCGAGCCCTGAAGGTCGGTCGCAAACACCCGGTTGCGATTGGGACGCGCCTT
>NZ_JHXN01000031.1 GCF_000687755.1 Taylorella asinigenitalis ATCC 700933 | reverse complement strand
CTTCGATGGCCTCACCCGCTACGACCCAGCGACGCAAACTTTGGAGCCGCACCTGGCCCACCACTGGGGGTGCTCGGACGACGGCCTGACGTGGACGTTTTACTTGCGCAAAGGGGTGCCGTTTCATCATGGCCGCACGCTGGACGCCAGTGACGTGCGCGCTAGCCTGGAGAGGGTGCAGCGGGGCGCGGCGTGGCTGCTACCGGAGCTGCTGGAGGTGCGCAGCGACCACCCGTACCGGGTCAGCTTGCGGCTCGCGCGCCCCGACGCCTTTTTGCCCCGGCGTCTCGCTGCGACCCAGGCGCTGATCGTGCCCAGAGACGTGCCGCCCGACCCTCAGCAACTGATCGGCACAGGCGCATTTCAGTGGCAGCCGCTTGAAGGCGGGGTACGCCTGAGCGCCTTCGACGCGCATTTCGCCGGACGGCCACTGATCGATGAGGTGGAGCTCTACCAGGTCGAGCCGCTCACTGAAGCGCCCACTCTGCATCTTGAGGGCGCCGCGCCGCAGAAGGTCGCCGAGTGGCAAGAAGAAACAGGCGTACATTTCCTGATCTGGAATGCGGGGCAACCGGCGGCGCACAGTGCGGCGCTGCGGGCCGCCGTGTTCGAACTGCACGATATTCGCCGCTTCTGGGAGGAGACACGCCAGCCCTGGCCGCTGCTGAGCGCGCAGTCGTTTTATCCCCGGCGCTCGCGGGACCGGCCCGCGCGGGTTCACTCGGACGAACGCGCCCGCTCGCTGCTGGCAGCCGCCGGCCCGCAGCCTCCCCTGCGGCTGTGGGTGCTTGACCGCGAAGATGCGGTGGCCGAGGCCCGCTGGCTCTCGCGCCGCGCCGCCGGGTTCGGCCTGGAGATCACCGTCGAGCTGTACGATCTGCACGACGAGGTGACCCGGGACACGCCCAGCGACCTCATGATGATGGGTGAGGTGAGCGGTCCCGACGAACAGCTCTCCTTCTGGACGGCGCTCAAGCAGCCCGAACTCTTTTTTCGTAAGCTGCTGCCCCGGGAGGTACTGGCCCAGGTAGACACTGAACTGGAGGAGTACCGCCTGGCCCAGACCTTTGCCGGTCGGGAAGCCGTCATTGACCGGGTCGAGGCATTGCTGCTCGAAGGGCACCACGTCCACCTGACCCACCACCGGGTGAAGCAGCGCACGGTACACCCCCTCCTGCGCGACGTGTGGCCCGACGCCTATGGGCGCATCAGTTTCCGGCGGCTGTGGGTGGGCGGCCCGGCTCAGGACTGAAGCTCTGGCGCCGCGCTGGGCGGCGGCCTCAGCGGCGGTGCGCCTTGCCGGTCTTCTTGCCAGCGCCCTCGTCCAGCGCCACGTCGAGACGCAGGTAAGCGCCCGGGCGGGTGTAGAGGCCAGCGCTCGGCAGGCCCTCGAAGCCCGCCAGATTGTAACCGGCACTCAGCCAGGTGCCGGGCAGGACCTGTACGCCCGCTTCCAGGCCGTAGCCGGGCAAAACCTGGCTGCTGGCGGGCTGAACGAGCGCCCGCGCCCAGCCGCCCACGCTGAAGCGGGCATTGAGTTCGGCGCGCAGGCCCAGCGAGGGCTGGTAGGTCAG
Source organism: Taylorella asinigenitalis ATCC 700933 (assembly GCF_000687755.1). Taxonomy (GTDB): domain Bacteria; phylum Pseudomonadota; class Gammaproteobacteria; order Burkholderiales; family Burkholderiaceae_B; genus Taylorella; species Taylorella asinigenitalis. The sequence goes on along the minus strand of NZ_JHXN01000031.1, from coordinate 407 downwards.
GCTGCCGGGGTCGCTGAGCAGCGCGCGGGCGTCCACGCCGCCGCGGACGGTGAGGGCGCCCTGGCGGTACTCGGCGCTCACGCCGGCGCTGGCCTCGGGCCGCGAACCGCCCAGACTGCCACCCGCATAGCGGCCATAGCCCAGGCTGGAAAAGCCCGCGCTGCGGTAGGCATAGCCCACCCCGAATTTCAGGCCCTGACGCGCCCCGAGTTCCGCCGTGGCGTCGGCGCTCACATTCAGCCGTTCGCTCAAGTCGCCGCTGACACCGCCGCGCACCACCGCCTGAAGTTGGCCGCTGCGCCAGGCCAGGTCGCCTCCCAGGGTGGCCACGGCGCGCTCGCCCTGCCAGCGCAGGTCCGCGCCCGCTCCGAGTTCGCTTCCCCCACTTTGCAGGTCGTAGAGGGCAC
>NZ_JHXN01000030.1 GCF_000687755.1 Taylorella asinigenitalis ATCC 700933 | reverse complement strand
AGCTCTTTGCGTTTATGATGCGGGAATAGCTCAGTTGGTAGAGCGCAACCTTGCCAAGGTTGAGGTCGCGAGTTCGAGACTCGTTTCCCGCTCCACTCCCCCTTTTCTTACTCATTCATTATTTCTCATACCTTTCATAAGTAATTGATTTTACTAGAAGTATACCAATAATATACTTTCATAAATCTATCATAATTGTCTTATAGCCACACTCATTTAGTGGTGTAATTAGTGGTGTAGTACAATCAAAAGTGGTGTAAATTAGATTGTAAAGGTTATATAGTGGGAAAATTAACTGAACTAAAAATAAAAAACCTTAAACCTGATCCACACAAAAGAGTAGTTAAGTACTCTGATGGAAGTAACTTATATTTAGAAGTACATAAAAATGGGATTAAAACTTGGTTACTTAGATATAAAGGGCTGGATGGTAAAGACAAATCAATTTCTCTTGGACCATATTTTAAAAATAACAAATATGAAATTAGCTTATCTAATGCTAGAGAGAAAGCTTATCAGATTCAGCTTGATTTAAAAAATGGCATTGAGCCTATCAAAATTACCAAGTCAAATAAAACTACAAGATCTGAAGACTCTAAATATCTTTTAGAAGAAGTTGGAAGAGAGCTTATAGAGATTAAGAGAAATAATAAAAACATCTCTTCTAAAAGATATACAAAATTGCTAGGTTACTTAAATAATCACTTAATACCTACAATAGGAAATATAGATATTAGAAATGTAGATACCCAATTAATTATAAATAATCTAGGCGATCTTGAAGATAAAGGGAAAACTACTCCTGCTGAATCATTGGGTTTACTAAAAGAAATTTTAAAGCATGCATTTCTTAAGAATTACATAAATCATATTCCAGACATCAATCCAGTTAAATTGTATTTGACCAAAAATGTAGTCAAACATCACCCACATGTGGATTTAGAAGAGATACCAAATCTATTAGAGGGAATATCTAATATAGATACTAGATCAGTAAATCCTGTTAATTTATTAGGTCTAAAACTGATGGTTATTCTATTTATAAGGCATGGTGCATTCATAAAGATAAAATGGGAACATGTGGATTTTGAAAAGAAACTATTGACTATTCCAAGTGAAAACCAAAAGGGTAGTATTATTCAAAAGGAAAGTGGTGTATTAGAGCAAATAATACCATTACCTACTCAAGCCTTAGATTTGTTAAATCAACTCAATGAGTATTCAGGACAATATGAGTATATATTTCCTAGTGATTCTAGAAGTAAAAATAAACATATATCAGAAGGTACATTGATTAAGATATTGAAGAGAGTAATATCCTCTGAAAAACAAAATATACATGGCTTTAGAGGTTTAGCTAGTACATGGTTAAATGAAAAATATCCTCAATTCCAAAGCGTTATTGAAAATATGCTTAATCATAAAAGTAAAAATCCAGTACAGAGAGCTTATGATCATTCTAAACAATTAAAACATCAGAAAGAACTATGGCAAGCATGGGCTGATTTTCTAGAGAATAACAATCTTAAAATAAGCTAAGATTTCAATATCTTATTTACTTCAAGGTATATAAATTTCTAATTTTATCCACTATCTAGTATCTATACACTTAATAAGAACTTAGCTATACCTAATTTTTTTCTCTCATTATTATCACTTCTATAAAATCAAAGGAAAAGGTGCAAAAAAAACAGCCCACTCGTAGCGTAGCGTAGTGGGGCTTTTGCACTATAAAGTTAAAAGATATGTATTCCTATCGGAATACTTAAAAAGAGGGCAATATAGCCCTCTTTTTAGGATAATGAGAAAGAAAACCTTATAGATTATTACTTACGTATTATCTAATGGTAATTGTATGGATCATAGCCATTGAGTAGGTAATAATCTTGGCTTTTAAATCAAATTGTTTTATTGAATTTATATATTTAAAATACCGTCTTTCATTCTATTAAGATTTATTTAGAATTTTGAGTTGTGTAAGTGGTGTAAATGGTGTAACTACACCTCTTCAATTTAAGATAGCAATATTATTTAGATGGTGTAATTAGTGGTGTAAAATAAAATTTTATTTTAAAGAACTGCATAATTACTAGCTATTAGTGAATCGTGCGATTCCCGTTTCCCGCTCCATTTAAACTTTTCCATATGCTTAATATAATCGTTAATTCTTAAATTAGAGTTCATAAAGGAATAGCCTCTTTTAAAGCAGTT
>NZ_JHXN01000029.1 GCF_000687755.1 Taylorella asinigenitalis ATCC 700933 | reverse complement strand
CGTGACCTGCCCACTGCCGGCATAGAGCAGCACGTTGCGGGCGAGTTCGGAGACGACGGTGGCCACCCGCACCTGATCCTGGTTGCCCAGCCCCAGCAGTTCGGCGATGTGCCGGGCGCGGGTGCGGGCGTCCGCGAGTTCCACCTCACTGCGCAGGGGGAGCGCCAGCAGGTTCAAAAGCGGCTCCCAGCGCCACGCACGACCAGCACAGTCACGTCGTCCCGGCCCCGCACGTGGTCGCGGTAGAGCACCCCAGCGATCAAGGAGGCGGGTTTGTGCAGCAGCCCCGGATAACGCTCCAAGTTCCAGCCGCTTTGCAGTCCGTCGGAGTGCATTACCAGCAGGCTGCTGTCGTCCCACGGTGCGGTCTGAACCTGCGGGCGCACCGACGACTGCCCCAGCGTGCCGTTGTGCGACATCAGGCCGCGCCGCCCGGCACTGCCGACGACCACGGCGCTGATGTTGCCCACTCCGGCAAAAGAAACGGTGCCTGTGCCTGAATCCACTGCGCCCGGCTCCAGGGTAGCCACCGCGCCCACCCCGCCGCGTGTTCCGCGCATGGCCTCGTGCACCGCCGTGAGCCAGGCATCCGGAGCCTGCGGAATGCCCCCGGTGCGGCCCGCCGCCTGAAAAGCCCGCACCGCCGCCTGCGCCGCGTCGTGGGCGCCCAGACCGTGCCCCAGGCCGTCCACCAGCAGCAGGCCGAGGCCCCCGTCTGGCCCCGTCAGAACCGCTGCCGCATCACCGCAAACGGTTTCACCGGGGTAGGGGAGGGCCACCGCGCCGACGTCAAGGCCAGTGGATGCCACCGGCTCAGGGGGAAGGGTGCCCCTGAAGACCCGCGCCAGCACCGCCGTGCCCACTTCCGGCACCGAACTCAGGTCGAAGCTGCCCGCCAGGCGTTGCGTCGCCCCCAGCCCCGTGCCGGGCGTTCCGGCGGTGGAGTAACCGTCACGAAACACCTCCGCGGGCCGGGCAATGCCGAGGCCCCGGTCGAGCGCCAGCACCTCGATGGCCACCTGCCCCCCCACCGTGCGGGCCTGAAGCAGGATTTCGCCTTCACCCGCGTGCTTGATTACGTTCGACGCCAGCTCGGTCACGATAATCGCCAGCTCACCCTGGCGCACCTCGCTCAATTCCAGCGAGCGGGCCAGTTCAGCCGCGCCCCGGCGGGCCTCGCCGGTGGCCGACGCGTCGCGCAATTCATAACGGAGGGCAGGAAACAACATCGGCGTTAGCCTGTCAGGTCCACTCCCCGCGCCGGTTAGCCCCGCCTTCATCATTGGCCCCTGCTCTGCTGGCCTGTGCTCCTGCGCCCCACCTTCACTTCCATTTCAGGGCGGTGATGCGGCTGCCCATGCCCACCTCCGTCTCGATTCGCAGTTCGCTGACCAGCCGCTTGGAACCGCCGAGCCCGAGCCCGAGCCCGCCGCCCGAGGTAAAGCCGTCGCGCAGCGCCCGGTCGATGTCGAGGATCCCCGGCCCCTGGTCCTCGAAGGTCATTTTCAGCCCCGAGCGCACGCCGTCATGGACGATCTCCAGCCGCGTCTCGCCGCCCCCGCCGTGGACGAGCGTGTTGCGGGCCAGCTCAGAGGCCGCCGTCACGATCTTCGTCTGGTCCACCAGGCTGAACTTGAGCCGCACCACCAGAGCGCGCACCGCCTGACGCACACGCACCACGTCCTCCTCCGAGCGGACGGGCAAGGTCTCGGGCGCCTCAGTGCCGGGAGCCGTCAACTCCGCCTCCGCGCTTGCCCCGAGGAGAATGGCCCCGAAGTGTGTGGCGCTCCGCGATCAGCACCTTGAGTCGTTCCAGGCCACGCTCCACGCTCAAGGCCGTGTGCATGTGCTGCCATGTCACCCCCAGTTCCACCAGCGTGATCGCCACGGCGGGCTGCATGCCGACCACCATCGTCTCGGCCCCCAGCACGCGGCTCATGGCGGCGATGTTGCCCAGCACCCGCGCGATGAACGAGTCCACGATGTCGAGCGCACTGATGTCGATCAACACGCCCCGCGCCCCGGTGTTTGCGATCATGGTCGTCAGGTCGTCTTGCAAGGTGAGCGCGAGGCGGTCATGCAGCTCCACCTGAATGGTCACCAGCAGGCAGTCTCCGAGCTTCAGAATGGGAAGGCGGTCCATACGCTCTAGAACGCGCCGCGTGGGGACGCTTCGGTGCGGTTCATAGCGACCCGGATCGCGTCGGCGAGGGTGGCGAGCGTGGTGACGCCACTCAGATCGATGCCCAGTTGCACGATGGTCTGCGCGATCTGCGGGCGAATCCCACTGATGATGCACTCGGCGCCCATCAGCTGGGTGGCTGCCACGGTTCGCAGCAGGTGCTGGGCGACCAGGGTGTC
>NZ_JHXN01000028.1 GCF_000687755.1 Taylorella asinigenitalis ATCC 700933 | reverse complement strand
CAGACACCAGCCACTGCCCGCGCTGGGTGCCGGCCCGCGCCGCGTACACCAGGGCGCCGCGGGGCAGCCCGAAGGTTTCCTGGGTGAGGTCGAGTACTTCGTCGCGCACGCCGTTGTCGTCGCTGATGACGGCCTTGAGGGTATGTGTCCCGACCTTGTCGATCCACACGTTGCGGATATTCAGACTGCCCGCCGACACACTCCGGGTCGTGACCGGCACGCCGTCGAGGAGCACGGTCACTTCGGCGTCGAGCGGCAAATCAAGCACCCACTCGGGGGCGCGGCGGCGGAACCCGGCCTGGCCTTCGATGCTCAGGCCCCGGAAATCGGTTTCGTTGAATTCGGGGGTGTTCAGGCCGGGGTCGGCGTTCCAGACGGCGCTGACCACCGCCCCAGGCCCCAGCGCGTAACGCAGCACGGCGCGTGGCTCGGAGCGCCAGGCCCCCTGAGAGTCGCGCCCCACGAACATGTCGCCGTAGACACTGAACTGCCGGGTCACGCCGCCGACGCCCAGATAGGCCTGGGCCGCCCGCACTGAAAAGCCGTTCCACTGCGGCGCTTCGGTGTTCAGATTGCCACCGAACGCCACACCCCAGGAAGGCTGTGCGGGCAGCTCACTCTGGGCCCGCAGCCGGTCGAGGTCCAGGTCGTGCCCGCCGAGTTGACGCGCCGGCAAACTCAGGCTGAGCTGCTGCTCGCCGGGATTGAAGCGCACGCGCACGCCGGGGGCCGGCGCAAAAAGCGGCTGACCGTCACACGTCAGCCGCTCGCCCAGCAGGGCCTGTTCGCTGGGGCGCAGCAGGTCCTCGGGCAGCAGCACCTGCACCTCGCCGGCGTCGTCCTGGCGCAGCCGCAGCACCTGCACCCCCCGGCTGCTCCCGTTGACCGACACCGACAGCAGCTGCTCCGGCAGGTCGCAGGTGGCCGCCCGCGCTCCGCCCAGGCCTGCACCCAGCCCCAGGGCCAGCGTCAGCGCAAGGCGCCGAGGCCGCTCAGGGCAGCGCCAGCGTTTCATGCACCTTTTCCCCCCGGGCATTGGTAAACGACAGGGTCAACGGCCCGGTCGCCGATCCCAGGTCGGAGAGCCGCACAGTCACGTCCGAGTCTTTCAGGACCGCCCAGGAATTCAGGGTCGCCTGCCGCCCGCCGCGCTCGGCCACGAAATTGTTGTACGTCTCGTGGCGATTGCCGGCGTTGGTCATCTTCAGCAGCAGGTCGCCGGTGTCACGGGTCACGGCGTAGCTGATTTTGGCCGCCGCGCTGCTGGGCGCAATGTAGACCGGCAGCGAGAACGACAGCACCAAGTTCAGGCTGGTGCCGGTGCCGCCGACATTGGGCACGCTCGCGTCGTCGCTGTTCGGTAGCTCCTGCTGGCGCACCTGCAAGCGGTAGGTCAGTTCGTCGGCCCCCGGCTTCTTGCGCAGACCCATGCGGATAATCTGCTGGCCGCCGGGCGGAATGGTGAACTCGGTGGGGTTCACGATGATGTCGCGGGTGTCTTCCAGCACCGTCTGACCGCCTTGCAGACTCCACACCTTGGGCGTGACGGTGAAGCGGGCCGGGGCACTGCCGAGGTTGTACACCGTGGTCTGCGAGTTGAGGGTCTGTTCAGAATTGATCTGGATGACGGTCGGGGCAAAGCCGAACGTCTGGGCCAGAGCGCTCCCGGTCACAGCGAGCGCGCTTCCCAGCAGCAGCCGGCGCAGATACGGAAGATAGGACATGGATTCGGTTTCCTTGAGCTTGAGGGAAGGTCCTGAAGAGGTCAGGGCTGATTGAGCAGCACCAGACTGAGCTGCGCCTGATAGGTGCCGATCTCAATCCACTGGTCGGACGCGAAGTCGAGGGGAAAAGTCAGATTCTGACTGCCGCGCAGCACTTGGCCGCGCAACTGGTTTAGGTTTCCGGAAAGAGTAGCCCGCAAAAGGGCCGAGCCCTGCTTAAAAGGAACGGTCAGCACCGGGCTGGCCTGCCCAGCATCCTGCACGCCGGACAGAAAAAGTTGAAATTCGTCGTTGGGCGTTTCACACCCGACCTGAACGGTCAGCGCGGCGCGCAGCGGTGCCAGGGCGCTGTAGGCCGGCGCCGGCACCTGAGGGGCCGCACGTTCCAGCCTGCAAGTCGCCTGAGCACTGCCGAGCAGAGCCAATATCGCTGGTGTTAACGCCGCTGCACCCATCCACCGCATCCTGTCGCCTCCCTTCAGATTATCTCAGCCGAACCTTGGCGGGCGCCCGATAAGCAGATCCCCCGGCCCTGAAGACCGGGGGCCTGAAGCAGGCTCACGCAGACCGGCTCAGTTCCAGCTGATGTCCATCGAGACGGTGTCTTTGTAGACGCCCACGGGGCTGGTCCACTGCTGCGCGGGGATGTCCACGGACACGGTGGGGGTCCAGATGTCGCCGTCAGCCGTTTCCTTCTTGGCGATGCTGCTCTTGTAGGTGTAGTTCAGGGTGTTGCTGCCGTTCTTCAGGGTGCCGTTGCCGCCCTGATCCATCGTCACGTTGGTACCGCGCTGGCAACGCAGGGTGTGGCTGGTCATCGTCCCTTCCCACTTCACGCCATTCAGCGAGTTGTACTTCCAGTCGTACTTGCCGAAGGTGGTGCCGGTCTTGTTGCTGCCGTCGGCCACTTGGCTG
>NZ_JHXN01000027.1 GCF_000687755.1 Taylorella asinigenitalis ATCC 700933 | reverse complement strand
TAATTGCCCGAGAGGCTTGATCCTATAACTTTATCAGTGTTATGGGTCGCTTAAATTAGAATATATAGAGAGAAAAACATAATAGCAATCTAAGACTCTCAACCCCACCTTGTAGTGCTTCTTCCAAATGGCTAAAGATAAAAAAAGCCATAACCAGTTTGTAGCTTGACGACAATAGCAAGGTGGCCCCACTCCTTCCCATCCCGAACAGGACAGTGAAACACCTTAGCGCCGATGATAGTGGGTGGACACCTGTGAAAGTAGGTCATTGTCAGGCTCTTTTATTCTTATACCCCTTATAAAAATAATAACAACCCTCCATATACTCAAAGCCCTCTAAGGTATCTCCTCAGAGGGCTTTTTTGTTGCTTAAAAGTAACAAATGATACAATTAAATTACAAAAACTAATTAGATGTTACTAGATGTCATAAATTTTAAAAGCGTTGTATAAAATTGTTAATTTTGATTGATTGGTTTGGGAGTTCAAAAGTGTTTTCGTCCAATGGTTTTATTGTTCGAGGTGTGGTTGCCGCAGTTTATTTGTCTTTGTTAGTAGCTTTTAATACAGCTTCAGCAGGTGTGGCTATTGATTCTGATGGAGCAAATAATGATGCTTCGGGTTCAGCTGCAGTTGCAATTGGTTCTAAAAATAAAGCAACCAAAGATAATTCATTAGCTTTTGGTACATTAAATAAATCAACTGGAAATAAGTCTATCGCTATTGGCTTTCAAAATGAAGCACTTAGGGAAGGAACTATAGCCATAGGAGACGGAAATGTTTCTAACGGTAATCACAGTGTTTCTCTTGGACATTTAAACAAAGTAAATGGTGATTTGTCATATGGTCTTGGGTTTTACAATCAGCTAAATGGAAATTATTTATCGGTCTTTGGTTTAGGTAACCAGGTAACAGCAAATAATACAGGTGCATTTGGTGAGCAAAATATAATTTTTGGTAGTAATTCATACGCTTTTGGTTTTTTAAACCAAATTAATGGTTCTGTAACTTACTCCTATGCTACAGGAAGAGAAAACAATATTTTTGCTAATTCATCTTATGTCTATGGCTATAAAAATACATTAAATAATGCTGCTGAGAATTCTGTAGTTCTAGGAAGGAATAATACGATTAATGCAGCTAACACTTTATCATTTGGCTCACACATAACAAACTCCGGAGGCAATTCATTTTTAATCGGTTCAAATATTACCAATTATGGAGATTCAAATCTTGTTATTGGCCGCTCTAATATTATATTAAGTAGTAATAGCATACTTATAGGTGATACTATTGCGGTAGCGTCAGGACAGTACACTGTAAAAATAGGCCATGAAGGTTATACAATGGGAGATAAATCTGTCGCAATTGGGTATAGTGCTTCAAATCACCAAACTGATATAACATCAGCTGTTGCCCTGGGTGCTTACTCCCTTACAAGTCGTGCAAAAGTTGAACCTAGCGATGTTTATTTAGGCAGTAATAAAGACGTAAAAGAAACAGTTAAAGGTAAATATGGTGAACTTTCCATTGGTAATCAAAATGGAACTCGACAAATAACTAATTTAGCAGCTGGTAAAGAGAATTCAGACGCAGTTAACGTAGCACAGCTCAAAACTGTTGTTTCAGTAGTTAATGCTCAAACTGCCGCTATAAACGAAAATACAGCTAACATTACACAAAACGCAGCTAATATAGCAACTAATGCTAACAATATCACTGCATTAGGAAATAGGGTTACGGCAAATGAAACCAATATAGGAACTCTTACTACCAAGGTTCAGGGAAACACATCAGCAATAACAAATTTAACAAATACAGTGAATCAAAATAAAACTGATTTAGCCACTCTTAAACCAAAAGTGCAGGCTAACACAGCAAAAATAGAATCCACTAAAACAGAGCTAACTCAAAAGATTGGTGCGGTTGAAACTAAAGCAAATAAAAACGAAATTGATATCGCAAATCTGACTGATAGAGTAGGTACCGCTGAAACAAACATAACTAACCTAAATCAAACTGTTACGAATGGATTAGCTGATGTAAATACAAAAATAACTGAAACTAATGATAAAGTCACCCAATTAGACGGTAAGGTCAACACATTAACTAATAAAGTTGAAGGTATGGATACTCGTTTGACTACAGCAGAAGGCGGTATACAGACTAATAAAAATGAGATTGAACAACTTAAGAAAAAACAAACCGAGAGCAATACGAATTTACAAAATCAAATCACACAAAACAAAGATGATATAGCAAATACCAATACTAAAGTTGATCAAAATATAACTAACATTGCTTCCAATAAAGAACAAATAGCAAAGAATAAAAAATCCGCTGAAGCAAATAAGGATGCCTTAGATGCCCATGAAACTCGCATTACTAACAACAGTAATCAAATCGCTATTCATGGTCAAAACATAGCTGACGTAAATACCAAAATTACAGTACAAGAAGCTGCAATCCAAAAAAATATAGATGATATTGCTGCAATCAAAACTGGTGGTGGAGTTGACCTTACTGCCATAACACAAAAAATAGATAATAACACTGCAAATATCCAAACTAATACAGAAGCAATTAGCAATCTAAATCAAAAAGTCGATGGCTTTAGTGGCCTAATTGCTTCTAATACAAGAGAGATACAAGATCTCAAAAAGGATATTGACGAAATCAGAGGTGAAATGAATGCGGGCACAGCAAATGCAGTAGCTGTTGCAAGTCTTCCTCAAGCTTACGCTCCAGGCCAGAATATGGTTGCTATTGGGGGGGGGGTCTCATAAGGGACAATCAGCTGTGGCGCTTGGATTTTCTACTATTTCTGATAGTGGAAAATGGGTACTGAAAGGAAATGTCTCTGGCAATGGTCGCGGAGATGTCAGTGTCGGCGTTGGTGCTGGATACACTTGGTAATTTTTTCTAATTAGCAAAGGGGTGGGTTTTGGCCCACCTTTTTTTATGCTATTTTTGTCCACCATAACTTGATTTTGATG
>NZ_JHXN01000026.1 GCF_000687755.1 Taylorella asinigenitalis ATCC 700933 | reverse complement strand
AGTGAATGTATATTCGTTCACCTCAAAATTAACTTTAGAAAATTTAAGATCAACAAAAGAAAGTATATGTTGTTTTAAAAATGTTCTTATTAGCTCTGGGAATGATTCCTGTACTATTGGCAAGTTAGATTTAACTAAACATTTATTCCCATTTTGTTCAAATTTAGAATCGATTTTTTTATCTCGTTGCATTTCTTTAAATTCGCCAAAAATTTCAGGCGAGACCAACTCAAACATTAAATTATTAGCATATGCATCTGGACAAGATAAGCTTAAATTAAAACCAAATCGCATACTATTATCAGCGTTGATTTGATCGGCAGTCAAATTCATTGGGAAAAGACTTTCTGAAGATAATTTAAACGTAATATAACGTGCATAGTAATTCCAATCATCGTCTTTAATATCTATTGGCAAAACAATTCTACTATGCTCAGATTATCTCAATGGCTCGCTACTTTTGCTTACCCCTTGTTAAATAAAGCCTATATTTATCACAAAGAACAGAAGTGATAATTGCAGGAATCTGAATACTAATCTAGGCATAAGTGTTTTATTCACTAGTAAATTCAATAAATTATAGCTTTTAAGCAACCTCATTAATTTAATGCTATCAAAAAAAATAAGTAAGTGTTCTCATTTGCCTTTTATAAAAAGTTGTATGACTTAGAATATGCTTATCGCCTTAGCCAATGTAGAATGTCGAATTTTAGACAATGCCATAACCAATGAGAAATTTTTGATTTCTGTTTACTGCTTAATTCTTATCTTTATTTGAAATTGACATCACTTATGGATAATGGGGCAAGTATACAATTTTATGACCTTCAAAATACTAAGGTTGACACCTGTCAACTTCTATTTGCTGATTGTCTAAAGTTTTGTAGCGAAGTTTAAAACAATTGATGTACCGGTAATTTATCAGAGTATTAGACTCCCATGAATCTACAACTTCAACATCAACCTCATGACCTAATTTGTTTAGAATATAAATATTTGGAGATTGGATAATATTACCCAATAAACCTATAGGACCATATGAGAATATGCCAAACAATACCGTAAAAAAAGGGAGTCTAGAAGAATCCACTTCTTTTTTTTCTTATTATTACCCTTCATTCTTGTTTCAAGGTAAATTGAAATGCAAAAAAACAGCACGGTCACAATTAAGACAAACCACCACTTTGTTAGTACCAAATAATACCAACAAGCATAGAGTGATTGAATTATGTAATCCATAATTGTAAATTTTGAGTTAGCTTATGAGATAAAGATATAGTTATTAGCTAAGATTGTCAGCACATAACTATAAACTTTGTCTGATCAGGTGAAATTCTTGTATGAATCCTACAATTTACTTTGTTACCTTTTCCTAGGCTACTTAATCTAGTAGCCTTAGAAATTTTAACATAGAACTTGTTGGCTCCTTTAATATGTTTACGTGTAGAGCCAGTAGTTTGTGATATTAACCCCCTAAACTTTCCAGGGAATCGCCTCTAGTTCTTTTTTTTAGTTCTAAGATTATGAACAGGTTTGCCCTTAACAAGCAACTTTCTTTGGTTAGGTCTTGCAACTGTACCTTTTGCAAAATTAGGATATGGGACAGGTACACCATTAGGCGGAGTTTTACAAGGGTCTGGAAATCCAGTATCCAAACCTTTACTGTGAGTGTTAGTGAAAAGCATATTATTCTCCCTAAAAAGTTAATTAAACTATCCGGCCATTATTTATTTACCATCAAGTTTTAATAAATTTTTGCTATTAATCGTAGTGCCTCCAGCATCAATTCTAGAATTTACCTTAGCACGATATTCAATATTTCCTGCATTAATTTTATCTTTGCCTATGACTTTCTTATTTGATTTAAATAATGTTTGTCTCATGTTATAAACATTATCATTAAACTGATTTGAAGTGACTCAAGAATTTTTTGTTTTGAGATCAAAATTTAGAGAATTAGAAATCATTCTGTTATGAACCATAAATAAAGTGTAACCATCAATTTGTGTATCAGCTGACAATAATATAAAAAGATCAATATTAATAGAAAGATTTCTAGCTTTAATATTCTGAACGTTCTCAAAACCGAGAAAAATTGCTTCTTTATCCTTACTACATAGTAACAAAGTTATATAAGTTTCAGAGGATCAATGAATATTAACAGAAACCAAATCACCTTCTTTCAAAGATTGTAAACAACCAGATGCTTTCCAGGCTTCAATTTTAGTTCCATCCGTAAGGACTAATTTATATTTCTCTTCTTTTGTTTGAGGAATTTTTATAATAATTCCCCTCATGTTGAAGTTTACATTGGAGCTGAAACTAATTTTATGGATTAATAAAGATTTAAAATTATCATCAATTTCGTAATATTTTTTTGGGAGGTATCTATTAAAATTTTATTAGTATTATGATTTAATTTTTTATGCATGTGAAATTACCATTGAAACAATAATGAAAATAAGATTCATTATTATTGTAAGTAGTAAATATTTCGAGTAATCATACTAATTTCATGCTTATTTGTCGATTTGAAATCAATAGCTCCAAAAAATCAGCTAAGTTGATTTGTCCTGGTATTGGTACATTTGAAGCTTTTACTGGAAAAGATCCCTATACCAATAGATTGGAGTGTGCTCATATAACCTACGCTCCTATTCCTCCAGGTAGTTACTGGATTGTTGATAGACCTGTCGGATTTCTAAAAGCTACAAAAAAGAGTCTAAGCATTAAAACCCCACCATCCATCAAGGATGACTGGTTTGCTCTATTTAGAGTCGATAATAAAATTGACGACTTTACGACTTATAATTCAAATGAAAGAAGCCTTTTTAGACTCCATCCCAAGGTTGGAAGTGGTGTTTCACTAGGTTGTATAACCCTTACTCATAAAAGTGAATTTGATTTTTTAAGGGCTAAGCTTTTAAACCAAGAGCAGATGAACATTCCAAACACAAGTATCAGAACATACGGAATCATTCTTGTGAGAGCTCTAGATTCTATTAAAAACGTATGTTAGCTAAAACATTTAAACTTTTACTGGTTATTTTTACTTTCATAGCCATTTATTATTTTGTATTTGAATTGAATGAAGAAGAATTGAAAAAGTTCTTCGACTATGACCCTGAACCTTATAATGGCGAATTTGCACTAGATGTAATAATTAAGTTCTGTCTTATTTTTATTCCTATCTCATCCTTAGCATCTGCAATGCTAATCACTTCAATTGTTAATTTCATCAAATACGATGCCATTAATGTTCTTTCAAATATACACAAAATAGTTGATCAGATAATTATTTTAATTTTTCTTTTTATTGCGTCAGTTCAAACAATATTCCTACTCAATGAGCATTTAAGGGTAAGTATTTTAAATGAAGAAGAAACACAATATGCAATC
>NZ_JHXN01000025.1 GCF_000687755.1 Taylorella asinigenitalis ATCC 700933 | reverse complement strand
CTGTCGGCGTGCTGGAGAGAGCTGGTTGAACGTGATTTATTCAGGCACCCGGAAGGACTCGGTAAACCGCTGACGCACCAGCGGCTCGCCGTAGCTCTCCATCACGCCGCGGTCGTCTTCGACCCAGGCGTGCCCCGTCAGGCCGGTCGGGGTCCGGGCCACGCCGCTGACGAATACGGCGGGGTGGCCGTAGCGGCGCAGTGCCCGGTAGGTTGCCGTCGCTCGCGGGACGCACACGCCGCGCCGGGACTGCCGGGGATAGAGCAGCCGCGTCCACCAGTTCACCGCGCCGATCAGGTCGTTCTGGGCACTCAGGCTGAGGCGGCCTGAGACCGGCTGGCCCCAGGGCCGCAGGGCCGCGCGGGGGTCTCCGCCCTGTCGTCCGACCCGGGCCGCCGCATACACGTCCGGCAGCAGCCGCAGCATCCAGACGGCGCGGCGGGGGGCGTTGCGGAGCCGGGCACGCCAGAGCAGAGCACGGTGGTCTCGTCCGTCGCGCCGCGCGGCGTCCAGGAGGACAGGCAAGCGACCCTGCAAGGCGCTCGCCAACTCCGGGCCAGCGGGCTGACAGACCCTGAGAAAGGCCGCCCAGGTCTGGCTGACCCCGAGTTCCTGCGCCCGCCGCGCCAGCGCCTCATCGGTCAACCGGTGCCGTTCGCGCAACACCTGCAAGTCAGGAACATCGGCGGGCTTCAGTCCCCCCGCGTCGCCCCCCCAGCAGCGGCTGACGGCCAGCGTCAGCACCGCGCGGTCGGCGGGGGAGGGGAGCAAGACAGGCACGCCGGCCCAATCGGTCGGCACCGCCGAGGCCCACATCTGCCGGGTGAGCGCCTGCATCCTTTCTTGCGGCCCTACCTCCCAGGTCGTGACGAAGCGGTGAACGTCGAGCTTGGCCTGCCCACTCGGGCTCACGAGGTGCGCGCATTCATGCGTCCAGGTGGACGGACTGGCGTGCTGACCGTCACTGCGCCAGCCGTGGGCCAGCGCGAGGTGAACGGCGCGGCTGATGAGGTCGGGGTCATTCGGCAGCAGCAGGTCCAAGTCGCCGTAAAAGCGCTCGGCGGGGGTCGCGTAGTCGAATTCGGCCAGCGCGAAGCCCTTGAACAGCAGGGCCGGCACCCCGGCATCGGCCCAGAGCTGCAACAGGGGCCGGACCTCGCTTTTGATGAGGGCGTGGCGCGCGGCGAGCTGCACGGCGTCCATTTTCAGCGCACCGCGCAGTGGGTGGCCCTGCGGCAAGCGCGGGCGGAGGTACCCCCCCAGATGGAGCTGGCGCAGGGTGGGGAGGTCGTCCGCGGTGACCTCGCTGGGCGCAGCGAAGGTCCGTCGCAGCACTTCGGACAGGGAATCCATAGGCGCCCAGTACAGCACGCGCAGAGCGTCATGAGAGAACCTTGCACTTCCCTGACGATTTGAGGGTAAGCTGGCGCAGCCCTTCATCTTCTTAAGGAGTTTATACATGTCAGAACATTGTCAGAAGACTGCTGTTAAGCCTGAACCCCGCCCCTACCAGGCCCCTGCCGTGCAGGACCTCGGCCCCTGGAAGGCCATGACCCTGATTTACAGCCTGCCCATCGGCCCCGGCGGCTCCCGTCCTACTGGTGGTAACAGCAATGTCTGGTAAGCGCGCCGCCAATGCCCTCTTGCTGGCTGGCCTTCTGGCCCTGAGTGCCTGCGGAAGCCAGCAGCCTGCGGGCACAGGCGCGGCGGTGCCTGCCCCAGGGCCCGTGACCAGCGGTACTTCCCGCAGCAGCCTCGGCGTGTACCAGCTCAGCCTCAGCGGGGCGGGCAGCGCCATCAAGCAGGCCAGCGTGCAGCGCTTGGGCGCTCAGGCGACTGAAGTGGGCGGCCTGAGCTTCAAGAGCAACAACTACGGCTAC
Organism: Taylorella asinigenitalis ATCC 700933; assembly: GCF_000687755.1. Taxonomy (GTDB): domain Bacteria; phylum Pseudomonadota; class Gammaproteobacteria; order Burkholderiales; family Burkholderiaceae_B; genus Taylorella; species Taylorella asinigenitalis. Next base: position 1,676 of record NZ_JHXN01000025.1, on the reverse strand, counting down.
TACGTCGACAGCTCGAACAACACCCTGCGGATGTGGGCGACGTTCGACGTGACCAACACCAGTGACCAGCCCCTCGCCGCGCCGACCTTCATTCCGGTCGACACCGAAGGCGCGGGCGGGACCATCGGCACCACGGCGTTCAAGAACGTGCGCTACTTCGACGGCAGCGATGCTTCGAGCCGCGCGCCGCTGCTGGCCTTCGACTCGTCGAACGACCCCAAGACGGCGGTCAAGACTCAGCTGCTCCGTGACCTCGACAGCGGCAGCGTGCAGGTCAACCTGCCTGCGGGCCTGCAACTCGCCGGCACCTCGCACACCGGCTGGAAGATGGGCGCCCTGCCGGCGGGCGCGACCGGGCAGGTCACCCTCGCCGCGAGCATTCCAGCGGCCAGCAACTCTCAGGACAACCCCTTTTCGTTCGACCTGGTCTTCACCGTGGCCGACAACGTGCCCAGCACCACGCTGACCAACATCGGTGCGGTTCAGGGCCAGACCCCCGGCGGCGACCGGCCCGCAGCCTTGACCGGCGCGCAGACCATCGAAGGCGTCGTGACAGCGGTCGAGCCTGGTCTGAGCGGCTTTTTCGTGCAGGAAGAGGGCATCGACGCCGACAGGGACGAGACCACCAGCGACGGCCTGTTCGTCTACTGCGCGGCGAGTTGCCCGGCGCTCAGCGCGGGCGACCGCGTGCGGGTCAGCGGCACGGTGGCCGAATACGGCGGCGCCACCCAGATGACGGCGCCCACCGTGACCAAACTGCTTTCCGGCCTGGCGCTGCCGCCTGCCGCCGAGCTGAAGCTGCCGCTCGACAAGACGCAACAGGAGCGTTATGAGGGCATGCGCGTGCGCTTCCCCGAAACGCTGACCATCACCAACAACTACACCTATGGCCGCTACGGGCAACTCGACCTATCGAACGCCGGGCGCATGTTCAATCCCACCAACGGGAACGCCAGCGCCAGCGAGCAGAGTACCATCACACTCGATGACGGCGTCAGCGCACAAAACCCGCTGGACCTGAACTACCTCAGCGCCGAGCGGACCCGCCGCACGGGCGACACGGTCACCGGCCTGAGCGGCGTGTGGCATTCGGTTGCCAATCAGCCCATGCTGGAGCCGGAGGGAGCGGTCGAGTTCGTCTCCGCCAACAGCCGCGCCAGCAACGCCCTGCCGCATGACGTCGGTGGCAGCCTGCGGGTGGGCGGTGCCAACGTCCTGAACTACTTCACGACTTACGGCGGCAGCACGGACCGCGGCGCAAACAACGCCGGTGAGCTGGCCCGGCAACGCGCCAAGATGGCGACCACGCTGACCACCCTGAACGCCGACGTGCTGTCGCTGATGGAAGTGCAGAACAATGGTGATACGGCGCTCAACGACCTTGTCGCGGCGCTCAATGAGAAAGCCGGCGCCGGGACCTACGCCGCCGTGACGACGGGCTCCGTCGGTACCGACGCCATCAAAGTCGCCATCATCTACAAGCCGTCTAAGGTCACGCCGGTCGGCCAGTTCATGACCGACAACAACTCTGTCTTCTCGCGCCCGCCCGTCGCCCAGACGTTCCGTGACAAGACCACGGGCGGCGTCTTCAGCGTGATCGCCAACCACCTCAAGAGCAAAGGCAGCTGCCCCACGTCCGGCGACGTGGACACGGGCCAGGGCTGCTGGAATCAACT
>NZ_JHXN01000024.1 GCF_000687755.1 Taylorella asinigenitalis ATCC 700933 | reverse complement strand
GTATCGGCAGCACCAGCGGCACGCAGCCCCCGGTGGTCGTGGACGCCAGTGGCAACCAGTACGCCTACCCCAAGGCGGACGCCGAGACCGTCAACCCCGACAGCGTCACCATGACGACCATCATCACCAACCCCAACCCCACGGCGGCGACCTATGAACTGGTGCCGGACCTGAGCGGGCTGCCCGCCGGGGTCACGGTGACCTTTACCGACGCGAACGGCAACCCGCTGCCCGACACCGACGGCAACGGGCGACCGGAAGTGACGGCGGGGCCCAACGGCGGCACCGCCACCTACAGGGTCGTGGTGACTTACCCCGACACCGAGAGCGCCGCCGCCGTGGCCGGGCCCATCAGGATACCGGTGGGCGTAGACGGCAACCGCGACGGAATCGTGGACGCGACCGTGACCTACAACGTGCTGCTGTCCAACCTGAAGTTCGGCAACACCAACGGCACGGCGCTGGGCGTTTCCGACGTGCCGGTGACCCGCACCGTCACGCAGCCTTCGGTGACCACCGCCGTCGTGTTCCCGATGGACCTTTTCAACGACGGCGCCTACGACGGCAACTACGCGCTCTCGGGCAGCACTCCGATCGGCCCGGTGAAGTACTACGCCACCAACCCCGACACCGACGGTGACGGCGTCCTGTCCCCCGCCGAACTCGCGGCGCTGCCCGCCGAGATCGCCAGCACCGGCGCCGTGCCGGTCAAGACCGAGAAGACCGTGTACGCGGTGGTCACGATTCCTGCCGGTCAGGCCCCCGGTGATTACATGGTCACGCAGACCGCCACCGGCTCGCTCAGCGGCACCACCAAGTCCTTTAACACCGACAAGGTCACGGTTACTTCGCCGAACGGTTCGCTGCTCATTGCCAAGCGGGTCACGACGCCGGGCACCACTACGCCCAGCCTGAACGCGACTGCCAATCCGGGCGACGCGGTGTCGTACACCGTGACGGCCACCAACAACTACAACACCAGCCTCTACGGTCTGGTGCTGCGCGACCCCAGCAGCAACAACCTGGGCAGCTTCAGCAGCAGCAACGTCTTTGGCTTCATCAAGCCGAGCAGCCTGAGGGGCCAAGTGCGGCGCCTCTCCCTGTCCCTAAGCACTCAGCGCCCGAACATCCAACACGAGACTCTTTTTTGATTTCTGCCTTTTTGGCTGTCTCTTTTTCTCTTTTTTCGTTTTTCCCCGAAGGAGAATGCCCGATGAAGTCCATGCTCAGACTCTGCCTGCCCCTGTGCTGCGCCGCTGCCTGCCTTGCCGGAGCCGCGCCGGCGGGCACCGTGATTCAGAACCAGGCCAGCGCCCAGTTCAGCCTGCCGGGAGGCGGCGCCGGGCTGGTGAACTCCGAGCCGGCGCAGCTGCTGGTCAATGCGGTCTGCCGCGTGCAGGTGACGCCGGACGGCACCCCCCAGGCGCCGGGGCAGCGGCTCACGGTGCGGGCGGGCGAGCCGGCCACCTTGCGCTATGAGCTGAGCAACGCGGGCAACGGTCCCGCCACCTTCACCCTGAGCGCGCAGGCGCTGGACGGCGCTTTTACCCCGAATCTCACGACCTTTGTGGACGCGAACGGCGACGGGCAGCCGCAGCCGGGTGAACAGGCCGAGCAGCTCACCCTCGGCGCGGGGGCGAGTGCAGCAGTATTGCTGGTGGCCGTCGTGCCCGCCGGGGCAAGCGGCGCGGCGCTGGTCAACCTGACGGCCCAGTGTCCGGGGGGGGCTCAGGACGACAACAACGTCGCTCAGCTCGTGGCCACGCCCCCACCGCACCTCGAACTTCGCAAGGCCTTCGGCGCCGAGCGGCTGCGGCCCGGTGACCAGACCGGCGTGACGGTCACGGCCACCAACACGGGGGCCGGCGCGGCGCCGGATGTGGTGCTCGAAGATCCGCTGGGCCAGCAACTGGACGCGGGGCTCGCCTACGTGCCCGGCAGCGCCCGAACCGACCGGGGTCGGCTGGAATACAGCGCGGACGGCGCGTCGTGGCAGGCCGCCGAGCCCGCCGCCGTGCGGGGCGTGCGCGTGCAGGCCGGCACCCTGGAGCCCGGCGAGCAGACCACCCTCACCTTCCGTATGGAGGCCCGACCCAGCGCCGAAAACCTCCTGCTGAACAATGTCGCCACCGTCAGCAGCGTGACCGGAGAAGGAGCGCAGGCCAGCGACACGCTCGACGTGCGCTTCCTGCCGGGGGTGGCCCTCGGGCCGCTGGGGCAGCCGCTGGCGCCGGAAGGCACCGCCGCTGACGGGCAGACTCTTGTCTTTGCCGTCACGGGCGAGCCCGCCTGCTTCGACCACACCGTGCAAAACACCGGGGACGTGACCGACATGTTCCGCCTGAGTGTGAGCGTCACGCAGGGGCAGGCCACGCCTCAGCTGCTGGGCGCGGCGGGCGAACCGTTGCCGCAGCCCTTCACGCTGGCCCCCGGCGAGCAGCGGCAGGTGCGGGTCTGCTACGACCTGCGGAGCGCGCAACCGCTCACCGCGCAGGTCATTGCGCAGGGCGAGCGCGGCACCAGCAACGCCACCGCCGACCTGATTCGCCGGGTCGAGACGCAGCGACCTGGGCTGCGCAAAACCGTGAGCAAGGTGGGCGCGCCGGACTGGGCACCGGGAAGCGCCGTGACCAGCGGCGATGAGCTGGAATACACCCTGAGCGTGACCAACCCCTACGCGCAGCCGCTCGCGGGCGTGCAGGTGCTCGACCCACTGCCCGCCGGAACCGAGTTTGTCAGCGCTTCGGACGGCGGCGCACTGCTTGGTGCGGCGAGCGCAGCGCAGGTCGCGTGGACCCTGGGCGACCTACCTGCCGGGGCGACCCGGACCCTCACGCTGCGGGTGCGGGTGGGCCGCGACGTGCGTGACGACCAGGAACTGCGCAACGTGTTCGAGCTGACCAGCAGTGAACTGCCGGCGCCCCTGCACAGCAACGCCGCGAGCGCGGTCGTCTGGAACACGGCGCCGCTGCTCAGCAAGACCCTCGACCGCCGCGACGCCGCGCCCGGCGACCTGCTGACCTACACCCTGACTCTGAAAAACCCGTCGGCGAGCACCGCCCTGGTGGACTTGGTGATCACCGACACGCCCGCCGCGGCGCTGAAGTACGTGACCGGCACCAGCCGCCTGGCAGGTGTGCCCACCGCCGACCCCGCCGAGAACGGCGGCGAGCTTCAGTGGCGCGTGCCGCGGCTGGGCGCCGGCGAGAGCCTCACCCTGAGCTACGGCCTGCGGGTGCTGCCCGGCGCGGCGGGTGAGCTGCTCAACACTGCGGTCCTGCGCGGCTACGGCGAGCAGACGCACGCCGTGGCGGTGGCGAGCAACCGGGCGCAGGTGAGCGCCACCCTCAAGCTGCTGAACTTTGCGCCGCTCGGCGACGTGCTGGGCACGGTGTACCTCGACGCCAACGGCAACCGGCGACTCGACGAAGGCGAAACGGTCCTCAGCGGCGCCCGGGTGGCGCTGGCGGGCGGGCGGCTGGCCCTGACCGACAGCCGGGGGCGCTACCACTTCGGCAACGTGGACCTCGGCACGCAGGCGCTGCGGCTCGACCTGGGCAGCGTGCCGGCGGTGCGCGACCCCGGCACCCAGGTGGTGCAGGTCCAGGGCCTGACCACGGTGGATTTCCCGCTGCGCGCGCTGGCCGCACTCCAGGTGAAACGTGACTTGAGGGTGCAGGTGGGCGAGTTGACCCTCACCAAGCGCCTGACTGAGATTCCCGGCGGCTACCGCGTGACCACCACGCTTCAGAGCCCGGTCGCGCTCGCCGAGGTCGCCTGGACCGACCCGCTGCCCGCCGGAGCTGCCCTCGTGAGTGGGCAAAACGTGCGCCGCGAGCGCTTGAGTGCCGGCAGCACGACTTGGACCTACGACCTGCGCTGGAGCGGGCCCCCCTCGGCGGCGCTCACCGATCCCGTTCTCAAGGTGGTGAAGTAAATGGCCTTCCGGACTCCTCTCTTTTCGCTGGTCACGCTGAGTGCGCTGCTGAGCATGGCCCCCGCCAGGGCCGCCGCGCCCGCCCTCACCCCTCCTACCCAGGGCGCCGAGCAGGCCCTCTCGGTCAGTACCCTGCGGCTGAGCTTCGACCTGAGCGCCGCCCGCGAGGAAGGCCAGGAACTCGGCGGCGCGGCGCTGTGGCAGGGCGGAGACCTGCTGGTCGCGCAGCCGGTGCCCGCCGGGGCGAAGGTGGTGCCGGGCAGCAGCCGGCTGGGGGACCGTCCCCTCCCCGACCCGACCCGCAGCGCCCGCGGCGTGCTGTACTGGACCGTGCCGCTGCGCGACCTGCCCGCAGGCGCCAGTGAACTCAGTTATCAGGTCACGCACACTCAGGCGCTCGCCGCGCTGCCCGACGCGGCGCTGAGCCTGCGTGGTGACAGCGGCACGTTGCGGCTGGTGGGCAACCTCGACCCCGGCGACTACGGCCTGGCGAGCGCCCTGCCGGTGGACGGCGCCGAGAACCCCGGCAGCGTCAAACTGCCGCTCGACGGCAGCCAGTTGCGTCAGACCAATCAGTTCACGCTGGTGGTCGAAACGGACCCCGCCAGCACCGAGCTGCCCCGCGTCAACGGCGTGCCGGTGTCTGCCGCGCAACTCGGCCATGTGCGCCCCAGCGCGGACGGCCAGCGGGAGCGCCGCAGCTACTACGCCCTGCCGGTGCATCCGGGCAAGAACCTCATCGAGTTCGGCCGCGAGCAGGTCACGCTGAACTACGCCGGGCCGACCGTGCGCTACGAGGTCACGCCCCTGAGTGCCCAGGCCGACGGCAGCACGCCAGTGCGGGTGCGGATCCGGGCGCTCGACGCTGCCGGCCTGCCTGCCGAGCAGCCGACCGTGACGCTGCGCACCTCTGCCGAGCCGCTGCGCCCCGACGCCCGCCCGGGCGAGGTGGGCTATCAGCTCGAACTTCATAACGGTGAGGGCGTGCTGGAACTGCGTCCCCAGATCACGCCCACGGCCCTGCGTCTGGAACTGCTGCGCGACCAGCAGGTCAGCGAGTTTCGGGTAGACGTGCGGCCCGGCGGCGCGGCCCTGGGGGTGGGGCTGGTCAGCGCGGCGGTGGGGCTGGGGGGAACCCTGCCGCTGGCGCAACGCCTGCACGTTCAGGCGCGGGCCTACTACGAGGGACCGCTGGCCGGCGGGCAACTGTACGTCGCGGCGGACAGCGCGGGGCTGCCCCGCGAAGACAGCGGCAAGGCCAGGGGCCTGACCTACGGCGACAGCAGCAGCGAGGCGGTGCCCCTGCGCGGCAGTGACCCGGTGGCCGCCCTCTACGAGCATCCCGCTTTCCGGGTGGCCTACCGTGACCAGGAGGTGCCGGTCAACGTGGTGCCGCTGCCTGGCCGGATGACGGCCCTGAGTGCGAGCACCAAGGGCAACGTGCGGGTCTCGGGCTTCGCGGCGCTGCTGCCCGGCGACCTGGTGCAGGCGCAGGTGCTGCGGCCTGACGGCACCCGGCTGCTGCG
>NZ_JHXN01000023.1 GCF_000687755.1 Taylorella asinigenitalis ATCC 700933 | reverse complement strand
ATATTGTTCTCCTTAATGATGCCCAATAGCTCAGTCGGTAGAGCGACGGACTGTTAATCCGCAGGTCACTGGTTCGAACCCAGTTTGGGCAGCCAAAATTTAACCCTCCATGTATATGGAGGGTTTTTGGTTTTAAGCTTTATGTTTTAAGCTTCAGATGTTCCGTGTAAATTTACTGGTTTTGACGGACCCACTACCTTTAATCCATCCGTCTCATAGGCCGCACCGAACCCTCTAACGAATCTCCCTTTTTTAAGCATAAATTTCAGTATGTGAAAATCGGCAAGCTCTTCGATGATTTCTATAACCGCATCATCTTCATATTTTTCTTTAAGTTCTTTAAAAATGTCTTCACGCAATTCATCTGCATTACTAACTTCAACTTTATAACTGGCACGTACTCTTGCAAAAATAGTGTGAGCTTTTTGCTCATCAACTATAAATAAAATGCTAACGAGATCTTTGTTTTTCTTGATTGAATGATAATGCGGAGCAACGCTTGACAATATCGCATAGATTTCGTCTCCATGTCTTATAAATGGTGCGTATGATGAGATGCAACCTTCATCAAAACTTGAGATGATTACGCTTTTTTGTCCATCGATTAAATCAATTAAGAAAGTTTCTAATTTATTGATTTTGTGTGCTTCTTTATCTGTAGTATTACTCATATTTCCTCTATTAATTTAAAAATATCTATTGTTTAGGTGGCAATACTTCTGCATCCCATCAGCAATAGTTACTCTAAAGTATAATGATTCTCATTATTTTTTAAAAGATGTTTCCAAATGAAAATAATTTTTTTTATTGCAACCCTACTTATAAGTGCTTGTAGTTTTAATCAACAAAGCTATGTAGATTCGAGTGGGGATGAAGAATTTTTAATCTACGATTCCAATTCAAATAAGCACATTAATTATGAACTGTTTTTAAATGAACTTGTTAAAGCCGATATTGTTCTTATTGGGGAAATTCATACTGAGAAATCCCATCACAAAATAGAAAAAAAACTATTAGTTGATCTTTCTAATCTTAAGAAAATCTCTGTTGTTCTTGAGATGGGTGATATATCTCAACAGGGTATTTGGAATCAAGTTAAGTTAAATACTGCAAAAATTAAGCCGAATCAACTTTCAAAAGCAATTAATTGGAATGAGAAATGGGATTATTCACTTTATAAGGATATAGTTGAACCCATTTTTTATTCGGATATGACTCCTATAGCAGGAAATTTAAGCAAAGAAGAGATAGTTACTATCTATAAAGGAGCTCAGCCAATTTATGGAACTATTTCTAACACAGCAGAAGTAAAAAGTATGATTAAGGATAGACTTGTTGCACAACATTCTATTTCTGATAATGCTCTGGTAGATAAGATGGTTCAAATACAGCAGTATAAGGACAGAAGAATGGCAGATAAACTTGTAAATCAAAACAAATTAGCTGTTTTAATTGCTGGTAGACTGCATGTTAATAAATTGATGGGTGTTCCTCTGCATATTGAAGAATTTAATAAAAATAAAATCTATAAAGTGGTTGTTTTAGGTCATGTCAGTGACTCTAAAGAAGAAAAACAAAAAATCTTTACTGATTTTTATATTGAAACAAAAAATAGCAAATAAATTTAAAACTATTAATTGCGAATTGATAATGATTTTTATTTGCATTCCTGTTACATTTTATATACTATAAAAAGACTATTTACATAATTGTTAATTCTTTCGACGAAATGATCAACAGAATCATCAAGATACCCTGTATTTAAATAATCTAGTCCCTTTTTTGGTATTAGATTAAGGTTAACAGGGTTATATGAACAACATCAGAAAATTATCTTTTCTTTATTTAATTGCTATCAGTAGTCTAAATGCACAAGAACTAGAATTCGATACATTAGAAATTACTGCTAAAGAAGTAAAAGAAGACGAAAAACAATTTGCTACCCCTGGGGCAGTCAGCTCTAGGGGAGATATTGCGGGAAGTACGCAATCAATAGACAGTATTGTTAGAAGTATGCCAGGCAGTTACACAAATACTGATCCTACTCAGGGTACTGTTCAAGTTAATATTCGTGGATTAACTGGTTTAGGTCGCGTAAGCACAAAAGTTGACGGGGTTACTCAAACGTTTTTTGGAACTTCAGCTGATACAAGAAGTTTCCATAGTGGGGGCGGAAATATTGCCACATCATCATATGGAGCTTTAGTGGACCAAAATTTTCTAGTGTCTGTTGATGTGACTAAGGGTACATTTAGTTCTGGTCATAATGGACTATTAGGCGGGGCTAGCTTTAGAACTATAGAAGTAGATGATGTAATTCGGGAGGGTAAATCCTTTGGCTTTCTTGGTCGGTACTCTCACGGTACAAATGGTATTGGATACAACTATATGGGTGCCGTTGCTGGGAAATTTAAATTGCAAAATGGCGGCTCTATAGGGGCATTATTTGGTTATGCCAGAAACAAAATATCTCAAGATTACAAAATTGGAGGAGGGGATTCATTCGGAGATCAAAAAGTTCCAAATCCATATTATGACCCAAGCCAACCTGAAGATGAGTGGAATTATAAATACGAAAAAACTGCTCCCTATGACCCTAAAAAGTTAACTCAAAGTCCATATAGTTCTTTATTTAAATTAGAATTAATTCCTAATCTACAAAATAAACTTGTTTTAAGTCACAGGGGATACAAAAATGTCTTGGCTGGACGTGAGATAAAGCATAATAACTATCAGCTTGACTACAACTTAAATCCAGAATCAGATCTTGTAGATTTGCATTTTCTTGCTTCACATGGGTCAGGAGAACAACTATATTTAGATGACGCAGTATTTTTTGGTCGACATGATTTGGCTAGTAAGGGTGGATTAACAGCCAAAAATAAATCAACAACATTCGATTTAAGTAATGCCTCATCTTATAATCTTGGATCTACGCATATCTCCCATCGTTATGGAATAAATTACCTATCTAATAAATATGAAAATTCCATGGACATGAGTTTACCAGGTGCGACTTCAACACCATTTCAGCCAAAGGGCCGTCAAAGGATAACTACTTTCTATCTGGATAATTCGTTTACTCATAATATTTTTACTTTAGATGCTAATTTAAATTTATCGAATTGGAATATATCAGGACATAAACCACCTTGTGATGCAAATCAATTTTGCTTTCCTAAAGCTGCAGCAGACATAGACAAAGAAGGGACGGATTTTAATTATTCATTAATGCTCTCAGCTAAATTACATGATCTGTTTATGCCTTTTGTAAGTTATTCGAAAACATCGCGTCCTCCTAACGTGCAGGAGATGTTTTTTTCAACTAACGAAGGTAATGGTATAAATCCTTTCCTAAAACCTGAAAAAGCTAAAACTTGGCAAATTGGCTTTAATGCATTTAAAGAAAAAATATTTTTTGACGATGATAGATTAGGTTTCAAAATTCTACATTATCGTACCAACGTAGATGACTATATTTATAACAAGTCTTTTTACACAACCGACGCATTTATGCTTCATTTAAACCAGACTGAAGTTACTAAGTTTAGTGGTATGGAAGTAGAGCTAAGTTACGATGCTAGAAAGTTCTATATACGTGGTAGCTACTCAAACCAACATAGCAATCAGGTAGTTAATGAAACAAGTGGAGTAGGTGCAAATTCTTTTGGGGGATATACTGAGATAACTACATTGCCAGAAGTGTACGCAAATCTGGACGTAGGGGCTCGTTTGTTCGATGAGAAATTTGTAGTGGGCATGATTTATAAGTATACAGGTGATGCTTATAGAGTAAGTGTTCATGAGCATAGAGTTGATACAAATGATCCAGATGACTTCTATCCAGAGCTTAAAACTGAGAAATTACCTAAGATTCCAGGCATCTTCGATTTATATGCCTCATATCAACCTTTTGAGAATCTTACTATTAAGTTTGAGGTCCAAAACCTCTTCGATAAAAATTATTTAGATGCCTTAAATGCATTTAATGGTACTACGTCCCAAGCATCCTATGATATAGAGGGGAATGATATTTCTCTTTTCGATAATAAAGCTAGGGGGCGCACTTACAAGGCAAGTATAGAGTATAGATACTAGTGAAATCTAAAGATAAAGGCAGTACTTTTTTGGGGGCAATGTTATCGATTGCCCTCCATGTTTTTTTTATCACGTACCTCAATTACAAACACTCTGAATCCTTTGAATTGGGTGGATTCGGAGGAGAGATAGGAAATTTTGAATCAATAACGATTTTGACAGATTTGCCTGTGGGAGAATTAAAGGATTTTTCAATTAAGTCATCACAAAGTTCTAAAGCAAATCCTGAACCTCAAATAGAAAAGCAGGAGCCGATAGATAAGGAAATCGAAGAACAAGAAGAACTCCCGCCTGAGGATATTGATGAAATTACTGAAACTCCAAAAACTGAGGAAATTGCAGTTGAAAGTAATAATGTTGCTGATATTCAAAAGGATATAAAAAGCGAAAGCATTGCCAAAGTAAAGCCTAAGCCTAAACCAGTGCCTAAACCCAATCCAAAGCCCAAGCCCAAGCCTAAACCAAAACCAAAACCTAAACAAAATCAAAAGTCTATTACCAAAACCAACGACACAAATAAACCTAGTGACAAACCTTCTGCAGTCGATTCCATTGCAGGGTCTTCAGTAAATTCAACTGCTAGTGCACCAATAAGCGGAAATGGAAATAAGGTTTCATCGCCCTCAAAAGGTGTTGGTAGTTCACATAGCAAAAGCTATCAAAGTTCACTTTTTGCACATTTGAATAGTCATAAAACCTACCCGCAATCGTCCTTGGTAAACAAAGAAGAGGGAGTGGTTGCAGTACGAGTTGTTATTGATGCTAGTGGCAATGTTATTTCTGCTGATGTGAAAAGAGCTTCTAAATATTCATCTTTAAATCAGGCCGCTAGGGAGCTTTTTAGGAAAGCATCTCCACTACCGAAACCACCTGAATCTGTGTTGAAAGGGGATACACTAAGTTTTACGATTCCAATTGAATACGATATTAAGAAATATCTGAAAAATAGATGAGCAAAAAATAAAGCCTTCCTGAATGCGGGAAGGCCTTTGTAATTTATAAGCTAGAGTAGATTAGTCTTTTTGAGCAACGTTACGAAGATATTCGTAGATTTGGTCTTTAAGTTGAAGTTTCTTTTTCTTAAGTAGGTCAATCTCTTCACGACCTTGAGTTATAGGATTAGCTTCAAGTGCTTCAACTTGATGATCTAGCTCATTGTGTAAGTCGAATAAGCGAGTGAAGTGTGCATCCTCATTTTTAAGTTTACTAATTAAGTCGCGGTATTCTGGAAACATATCTTCTCCTTAAGTTAAGTTCTAATTTATTTTAACTGTAAATATTAAAAATAATAGAGGATTTTGCACAACTTAATCTAATCCAGATTCTATGGGTTCAATCCCCAAATCTTTAAAAATAAGTTTGCTTTGATATGCGTGAATCTCAATTAAGTCTTTTAAATAAATCATTTCTAAAAAGCTTTTACAAACACTAGCCTTATTATGGCAATACTTACTTGAGAATTCTTTGAAAGCAATATTCAAAGGTTTTGTCCAATCTCTATTTTCTTTCATTAAATAGCTGGTATCCAAATCTATATGTGATTCAAGATCGGTGATGGAATAATAATCTATAGTATTTGTTTGAAATTTTGATAACTGAAAGTCGAAATTTTC
>NZ_JHXN01000022.1 GCF_000687755.1 Taylorella asinigenitalis ATCC 700933 | reverse complement strand
CCTGTCACATCCGTTGTACGGAAGTAAAACTGCGGACGATATCCTTGGAAGAATGGTGTATGACGGCCACCCTCTTCTTTAGATAGAATATACACCTCTGCTGAGAAGTTAGTGTGTGGCTTGATTGTGCCTGGTTTTGCTAACACTTGACCACGCTCTACGTCTTCACGTTTTGTACCACGAAGTAGTAAGCCCACGTTATCCCCTGCTTGACCTTCATCAAGTAGCTTGCGGAACATCTCTACACCTGTACATGTAGTCTTAGCTGTCTCACGAATACCTACAATCTCAATCTCTTCGCCTACTTTAATCACACCACGCTCAATACGGCCTGTAACCACTGTACCACGACCTGAAATTGAGAACACGTCCTCTACTGGCATCAAGAATGTTCCATCTACCGCACGCTCTGGTGTTGGAATATATGTATCCAAAGCTTCTGCTAATTTTAGAATCGCTTCTTTTCCTAGTGGACCTTCGTCTCCCTCTAGAGCTAACTTAGCTGATCCTTTAATAATCGGTGTGTCATCACCTGGGAAATCATATTTAGATAAAAGCTCACGAACTTCCATCTCTACTAACTCTAATAGCTCCTCATCATCTACCATGTCCGCTTTATTTAAGAACACGATAATATAAGGTACGCCTACCTGACGTGATAAAAGAATGTGCTCACGTGTTTGTGGCATAGGACCGTCTGCTGCTGAGCATACCAATATCGCTCCGTCCATCTGTGCAGCACCTGTAATCATATTTTTTACATAGTCAGCGTGCCCTGGGCAGTCTACGTGTGCATAGTGACGTGTTGCTGTCTCATACTCTACGTGTGCTGTATTAATAGTAATACCACGTGCTCTCTCCTCTGGAGCAGCATCAATCGCTGAATAGTCTTTCGCTTCACCACCGTACATCTTAGACAATACAGTCGTAATCGCTGCTGTCAATGTTGTTTTTCCGTGGTCTACGTGACCGATTGTACCTACGTTAACGTGTGGTTTGGTACGTTCAAACTTCTCTTTAGCCATAATTAATTATTTCCAAACTAAAATTAAAAAATTTAAAAAAACTGAATTTTAAAAATAAATCTTTACAAAATTACGAATAATCTAAGGATTATTTCGCGCGTGAACTAATCACTTCTTCAGCTACATTTTTAGGAGCCTCAGCATAATGCTTAAATTCCATAGTGTATGTAGCACGACCTTGTGTTAATGAACGAAGGTTAGTTGCATAACCGAACATCTCAGCTAGAGGAACCTCTGCCTTAATCGATTTGCCGCCACCAGCCATATCGTCCATACCTTGCACCATACCGCGACGTGAAGAAAGATCACCCATAACCGTACCTGCATAATCTTCAGGAGTTTCTACTTCAACTGCCATCATAGGTTCTAGGAGAACTGGAGATGCACGACGCATACCTTCTTTAAAGGCCATAGATGCAGCCATACGGAATGCATTTTCGTTTGAGTCCACGTCATGGTAAGAACCGAATGTCAAAGTAACTTTTACGTCTACTACTGGATAACCAGCAACCACACCAGAAGATAGAGTTTCTTGAATACCTTTATCTACCGCAGGGATATATTCACGAGGAACTACACCACCTTTAATTTCATCAACGAATTCGTAACCTTCACCGCCTGGTTCCATTGGTTCTAGTTTTAGAACTACGTGACCATATTGACCACGACCACCTGATTGTTTAACGAATTTACCTTCAACATCATTAACTGTTTTGCGGATAGTTTCACGATAAGCAACTTGAGGTTTACCTACGTTTGCTTCAACGTTAAATTCACGTTTCATACGATCAACAAGAATCTCTAAGTGAAGCTCACCCATACCAGAGATAATTGTTTGACCAGATTCCTCATCTGAGCGAACACGGAATGAAGGGTCTTCCTGAGCTAAACGTGATAGAGCTAAACCCATTTTTTCTTGGTCAGCTTTAGATTTAGGTTCTACCGCTTGAGAGATAACTGGTTCTGGGAATTCCATGCGTTCTAGAACGATAGGGGCAGAAACATCACATAGAGTTTCACCAGTAGTAACTTCCTTAAGACCTACAACAGCTGCAATGTCACCCGCAAGGACCTCTTTAATTTCTTCGCGATTATTTGCGTGCATCTGAAGAATACGACCAATACGTTCTTTTTTGTTTTTAACTGAGTTAAGAACTGTATCTCCTGAATTTAAAACACCAGAATATACACGGATAAATGTAAGTTGACCTACGAATGGGTCAGTCATAAGTTTAAATGCAAGAGCAGAGAATTTCTCTTTGTCGTCTGCTTTACGTTCAGCTTTATTACCGTCTGCATCCTCACCTTGTACTGGTGGAATATCAACTGGAGATGGTAAGAAATCAAGTACTGCATCAAGCATACGTTGAACGCCTTTATTTTTGAAGGCAGTTCCACAAAGCATAGGCTGAATTTCGCAGGCAATGGTACGTGTACGAAGAGCCTTGATAATATCTTCTTCAGAAAGATCACCTTCTTCAAGATATTTATCCATAAGTTCTTCACTGCTCTCTGCAGCAGACTCAACCATTTTTTCGCGCCATTCTTTAGCTGAAGCTTCTAATTCAGAAGGAATATCAACGTAATCAAATTTAGTACCTTGGCTTGCTTCATCCCAAATGATTGCTTTCATCTTGATAAGGTCAACAACACCTGAGAATGTATCTTCTGCACCAATAGGTATAACGATAGGTACTGGATTTGCATTTAAACGTGCTTTAAGTTGATCGTAAACTTTAAAGAAATTTGCACCAGTACGGTCCATTTTATTTACGAATGCTAAACGTGGCACATTATATTTATTAGCTTGACGCCATACAGTTTCAGATTGTGGTTGAACACCACCCACTGCACAATAAACCATGCAAGCACCATCAAGAACACGCATTGAACGCTCAACCTCAATTGTGAAGTCAACGTGTCCCGGAGTATCAATAATATTGATACGGTGTTCAGGATAGTTACCGCCCATACCACGCCAGAAAGCAGTAGTTGCCGCTGAAGTAATAGTAATACCACGCTCTTGCTCTTGTTCCATCCAGTCCATGGTAGCTGCACCATCATGAACTTCACCGATTTTGTGATTTACACCAGTGTAGAACAAGATACGTTCTGTAGTTGTAGTTTTACCAGCATCGATATGAGCTGAAATACCGATATTACGGTAACGATTAATTGGGGTTTTACGAGCCATTTGAAATAGGTCCTATGATTACCAGCGGAAATGTGAGAATGCTTTATTAGCTTCTGCCATACGGTGTGTGTCTTCGCGTTTTTTCATAGCGGCACCACGACCCTCAGAAGCATCAATTAGTTCACCTGCCAAACGAAGGTCCATAGATTTCTCACCGCGTTTCTTAGCGGCTTCACGCACCCAACGCATTGCAAGAGCTAGGCGACGAACCGGACGAACTTCTACAGGTACTTGATAGTTAGCGCCACCTACACGACGGCTTTTAACTTCAACGATTGGTTTTACATTATTAATTGCAGTATTAAAAACTTCTAGTGGCTCTTTACCTGTTTTTGATTGAATTTGATCAAGAGCACCATATACGATACGCTCTGCAACGGCTTTTTTACCGGAAAGCATAACAACGTTCATAAATTTAGCTAGTTCTACACTACCGAATTTTGGATCAGGTAGAATTTCGCGTTTTGGGACTTCGCGACGACGAGGCATAATTAAAATTCCTTTTTTGTGTCAATTTCAGTTGAACCACTTACGTGGCCACGGTTGCCTAATAACAAGGACAACCCCTTACATACCGCAGAAAATTTCACGCAGCTGCGGCTGCACTATAAAATGCACTATGATACAGAGCAATTATGAACTTATTAAGTAAGTGATTACTTCTTAGGTTTTTTAGCACCGTATTTAGAGCGAGCTTGTTTGCGGTCTTTAACGCCTTGAAGGTCAAGAGCACCACGAACAATGTGATAACGTACACCTGGCAAGTCTTTTACACGACCACCACGGATTAGAACAACACTGTGCTCCTGAAGGTTGTGACCTTCACCGCCGATGTATGAAATTACTTCATAGCCATTAGTAAGACGAACTTTAGCTACCTTACGCATAGCTGAGTTAGGTTTTTTTGGAGTAGTGGTATACACACGAGTACATACACCGCGACGTTGAGGGCAGTTTTCAAGAGCTGGGCTCTTACTTTTCATAACGGCAGTTTCACGTGGTTTACGCACTAACTGACTGATAGTAGGCATGCTTATCCTTTAAATATTGTTATTAATCTTTAAATAAAGACGGCCCTTTAAAATTTAAGGACCTACTCATACATGAGTAAATAGGTATAAAAAAACATACTAGTAAAATTTACTAGTAAGCCCACTAAATTAACACGTATTTGGCAATGAGTCAATAATTAAAGGGCAGATTTTGTACTAAAAACAAACAGTTAAGGATTTATAAGCTCTTCTAGACCTAAATTATGAAATGCCTTATATGTTGTGGCAATGAATAAGTAATCCATCCAGTTTTTAATAACACCCTCTATTAGTAATTTGCAATTGGAAGAATTTGGATCACATACATATTCTCTAGTTTCTGATATTGAATCTAGAATTTGATGCATGTTTGCATCTAAGTTAGAAAAATTATCTCTTTCATGAATGGAAAGTGCCTTTAGATTTAGTTCTATAAGACTTGTTTCATAAGACAATTTATCCCTTAATGAATTTAATCTTTTGAGATAACCTGGGTTTTGTGAATGACTTTTGTCAGAAAACTCATCCAAAATAATTTTTGAATGATATGACATTAGGTAATGACATGTCGCACCCAATGTATCCTTTTGGTTATGCCCATTATAAATTTCGGCTAACAAAAGGCAGATCTCATTGCCAAATAAATTATTTTTTTCGATTATTGTTTCTACGACTTTTTGCTCATCTTTATTATGAGTGGCAATAAATTCAGTTAAGTTTTTATCTAAGACTTCTTTAATTTTCGAATTACTATCTTCTACGCAATTTTGAAAGTCCACTGCACCAGAATTTGCCTTGCAATTACTCTCATCCAAAAATATGAGAGCACTCTCGTAAGGCGAGCCAATAATATCTGGAACTTGAAACTCAACGAAAACCGAAGAAATGTAATGATCCAAAATAATATCAACATAAGATTCCAACATGGTCAGATATGAATCTAAACATTCGCCTGTTTTTTCGTTATGTGCACAGATAGTATTTTCAAGCTCATTGAAACTAGAAAGCACCTCATCAAATTGTTTTTCTTTGCTTTCAGATTGTGAATAATGAGCAACCAAATTTAGATACTTCTTCAAAATGGCAATTTTTATTTGTAACTTTTGTGAATAAACAAGTTCTTTTGATAATTGATTTTGAGATTTCTTTAAGTGGGTTAGATTTTCTAAGAATCTATAATTTAGTTCGTACAAGCAAGTAATAAAATTCAGATCTAATTCTAAGTCTTTTGTTTCGATCTCATCCAAATATGGCACTGCGAGTTCGCACCCCCTCTTACTAAACCCTCTCCAATACTTTTTTATATTGCCTTTCGTGGTCTCTGTTAACTTAGTGGACTGGATTTTTTGGTCTCTAATTTTCTCAATACTCTTTAAATTAGTGGCAAAGCAATCGTCTACTTCACCTTTCCAATAGAATTTAGTACACACATTTTCAACTTCACTGATATTGGGTATTTCGTGAGCTGCGATGCCTTTCAGTGAAATTGTGAGTAAACAAAATATGGTGGCAATGATTTTTTTCAAGGACATAATGATTGAATAGAATTAATATAAGGTAATCTCTTCCTATGATTTTCATAGGAAGCAAATTTTTTATCTCTTAAGCAAGCTTTAGCAAATTTTGAAATGCTATAGTTGCTCTTGATTAAGGTTTTAATTAGATCTTGATTTAGTACACCTTGATATCTCATGTCAACCAGTATTTGTTTTAAACTAATTGGAAGATTACTCCACCAGTAAACCTTTGTGATATTGTTAACGGATTTTTTACATACGAGAAGATCCCTATTTATAATTGCATTAGAATTGATTAGATTATTTAACATAAAATTATCATCATTCTTTAAGAGATTATTTGCAACTTTGTTATATAACCTTTGCGTATCTCGTTCAATTTCTCTATAAACTATTTCGTATAAATTGACTTGTTGTAAGTGACTTATTTCACCGATTAGGTATTTATTTCTTTCAACAAATTGCTTTGCTGCCCCATTTTTTAGTCCTGCACCCTTGGAAATCATTCTTGCTTGTCTTTCAGAAACTCCAGCACCAGTTAAATGCTTAAATATTTCATGTTCCTTTCTAAGTTTCATGTCATAACCTCTTCCTATGGTTACACCAGAAGCACCACCTGGATAGTGAATAACTCTAGAAAAAAAAGGGCCTATCTGATCGCTTCCTTCTAAATCAAAAGTAAATTGACCTCTTGATACCTTTAATATGCCTGTTCTATAACTTGGAGGCAAAAATACGTTTGAAGAAATTTCCGATAATAATTGTTTAAATGTTTCACTTTTCGTTGTTACTATTTCTGAGGAAGAAATCCCTTTTAATTGCTGGAAATCAAAGATTGCCTTAGAAGTATGAACATCATATTTGCCATTGACAATTATTGAATCATCAAAGACGCCCTTCAAAAGTATCTGAACTAGTCCTACATCTAAATCTAAATTCTTTTGGTTCTTACCTACCGAATATCTAATCCTAATATTTTCAAACATTTTCCCCCCCCCACTGTTTTATATGAATCATAAATCTCAAATAAGTAATTATTGTTTCATAACAAAAAAATCCAACAGGTATTAGTTTTTTTAAAACATTAGTACACAGTGACTAGGAGGTAACAGCTTTTCATGAGACTGTAAATAATTTGTGAAAAAAATATTTCTAGTATCAATTTAATTGATGGCTACTATAGTGTTGAAAACAGGGATATTAGAATCAACAAAGAAGGTTTCACTAGGTATATTAAGGGGTCATCAAGCACACT
>NZ_JHXN01000021.1 GCF_000687755.1 Taylorella asinigenitalis ATCC 700933 | reverse complement strand
TACGTGCACCCTCAGAGTTTTCGATGACTTTAATTTGGCCGCCGTCCATAACTGAAACGCAGCTGTTAGTAGTTCCTAAGTCAATACCAATAATTTTAGACATATTGAAATCCTTTAAATAAATTCTTTATGATTTGTATGTATGGGTTGCATAAAAAATTTCAAGAAAAAATAGAAAATTTTCTTCCATTAGGTGGCAATGCCCCCGCCCCCCATCAATCTTTCCCTTTAACTTACCCAGCCGATACTATCACTAATGCAGGACGAACCACTCTATCCGCTAATTTATACCCTTTTTGCAATACCTGAACGATACAGTCTTTCTCTATCTCGGAGTTAGGGACAGATGAAATTGCTTGATGAAAATTGGGGTCAAATTTAGTCGAAGCATCAGGAGCAATTTCTGTAAGATTATTTCTCTCTAAAGCTTGAGTTAATTGCTTATAAGTAAGGTCCATGCCCTCTTTTAGACTTTCTAGACTTTGTTCTTCCGCACTTAAAGCCGCCTCTAGCGAATCTCTTACTGGCAATAACTCCGCCGCAAACCCCTCCAGTGCATATTTGCGAGCCTTAATAATCTCTTCATTTGAACGACGTCTAATATTTTCTACTTCAGCCATAGCACGCAAACTTTGATCTTGCATCTGCATAACTTGCTCTTGAAGCTCAGAAATCAATTTTTGTGGGTCTTCAGACTCAACAAAACCATTATCCTGTTCTAATCCCTCTAATCCCTCATCCTCGATTTGATCCTGAATATCCTCTAAAGCCTCATTATTTATTTCTTCATTAAGCTCAGAGTTATTCAAATCATTATCAGTATTTTGCATAAATACTCCAAAAAAAATCCCTAGTTACTCAATGTATCTAGGGATGGTTTTGATTATTTCAAGTAATTCTTCAAAGAGTATTTTGAATTTTCCTATAGGCCGCCGCAAAACTAATATTTGTAAGCATAACGGATTCAGAGAAATTGCGTGCATCCTCAGGCACCGTATCTAATTTGTTTAGGTCAGTCGCTTTTCGAACAACAGTCGCAGATGGCAAATAAAATCTCTCAGGAATATCGTGGCTGTCGACCACACAGTTATGACGCAATACCGATTCATCCCCCACTACCGAGTTATAAACCACAGTATTAAAGCCCACAAACACACGGTTTCCAATAACACATGGCCCATGAATGATAGATCTGTGGGCAATGCTTGAGTGCTCTCCAATCACAACTGGTGCCCCATCCTTAGAATGAATTACTACCCCATCTTGAATATTAGAATAAGCACCGATTGTAATAGGCTCGATATCCCCATTTGCGTCTACCTCATCAGCACGAATAACGGCATATGGACCGATAAACACATTCGGCCCAACAATAACCCTACCACAGACAATAGCCGTCGGGTCAACAAAAGCCGTCTCAGATACTTCAGGAAAATCACCTCTAGGATTAAGTCTTAACATTTTGACTCCAATTACTAATATGGTCATTGATAATATTTGCTAGCCCCTGAGCCCAAAATTCATCACCATTAAGGCACGGGATATAGCTAAATTTCTCGCCCCCATTTTCCAAAAATATTTCTCGTAATTCGCGGTCGATTTCATCTATTGTCTCTATGCAATCAGCCGCAAACCCAGGGGCAATAATATGCACATTTTTTACTCCCTGAGTTGGGTAAGAGCGTATAACCGATTCAGTAGCAGGCTCAATCCACTTTGCCCGACCAAATTTCGATTGAAATGCCAAATCCACTTGAGGCCCTCCCTGTGGCAATGCCCCCTTTATCAGCTCCACCGTCCGCACACATTGCTCATAATATGGATCTCCCGCATCGATCATATCTTGTGGCAGACCATGAAAGCTGCATAGCAATCTGTCTGGCTTTCCATGCTCATCCCAATGCCTTAAGATCGACTTGACAATAGCCCCAATATACTCCTCTCTTTCGTAATAGCTTTTTATAAAGCGTATCTCGGGAAGGTTCCTAATTTTATTTAAAGCTCTAGATACTGCATCGTAAACAGACCCAGTAGTTGATCCCGAATACTGCGGGTACAAAGGAACGAATAAAATTCTTTCAATTCCCTCATTACCGAACTTTTTGATTTCATCATTAATGGAGGGCGATCCGTATGTCATAGCCACCCCAACGGAAATGTTGCTTGATAAGAATTTTTTAATATTTTCCGCTAAATCCTGCGTATGATACAAAAGCGGAGCACCCCTCTCCTCAGACCAAATACTTTCATATTTAGGTACTAATTTTGGAGCTCTTAGTGGCAATATAAACGCATTCAATATCACTTTCCAAATAACTGGATTCACCTCTATTACGCGTCTATCAGATAAGAATTCTTTTAAATAGGCCCTGATTGCGGATGTTGTTGGTTTCTCTGGTGTACCTAAATTTATTAGAAGCACGCCTAAGCGATTATTACGGGAATCTAATGAAGAATGCATATTAACCATTCAATGTATTTGATAATAATTTAGCCGTGATATCAACTATGGGTATAACCTTATCGTAAGCCATGCGACTTGGACCTATCACGCCTAAAGACCCTATGATTTTACCATTTGATTTATAGGATGATGCGACTATGGATAAGTCCTGAAGTGGCATGTATGGCGACTCTCCGCCAATATATATCTGCACTCCTTGAGAATGCGATACCAAATGCAGTATATGTGCAAGTTCCGATTTTTGCTCAAAAAGCGAAAATGTCTTCTTGAGTTTTGAGAGATCACTGACCAAATCTTCAGAATCGAGAAGTTTTCCCTGACCTGCGATTTTTATTTGACCACCCGAAGATGTCAATCCAGAATCAATAGCCGATTGCATTAGGGATGATATATCAAGTTTTAAGTTTTTGAGCTGATTTGTGATTTCGCTTCTAACTTGTGAAAGAGGCATGCCTGAATAATGTGTATTTAAAAATAAAGCCGCTTCATGCAATGATGAATCCGTAATTTCAGGGTTCACATTTAGTATCTTATTGAACACTTCACCTTCAGGTGACACTAAAATCATCAGAACCGTTCTGTCCGAGAGTCGCACAAATTCGATATGCCTAAAGTGCAATTCTCTATTTGGAATTACAACTACACCTGCAAAATGTGTAAGTTTTGAAAGAATGCCTGCCGCCGTTTCAATTAAATCTGGAACTGAATTTGCATTTGAAGTACTTAAAGCTTCTTCTATGATTGCATGGCTCTCACAAAAACTCGGTTTAGAAGTAAGCAAATTATTTACAAAATATGAATACCCTTTTGGTGTGGGTACCCGACCAGCAGATGTATGGGGGCTATGAATAAGGCCTAGACGTTCTAAATCCGACATAACGTTGCGTATAGTTGCTGATGACAAACTGAAATGAGTGGCCAAAAGCTTAGACCCAACAGGTTGACCCTTTTGAATATATTCTTGAATTAATTTTGTAAGTAATTCTGAAGATCTGTCATCCATCTCAAATCCATTATGCCCAAGGATAAAAAAATCCTAGTACCAATTTTATACACTGCTTAATATATAATTCATTTAATCATATTTTGCTTATATAAGGTTGATCTATGCATTTTTCAACCATTGCTTTGGTTGGGCGTTATCAAGATTCAGGCATGGACGTGCCTTTGCGTGAATTGGCTAATCAGCTAATTGATGCGGGAATTGAAGTTATTATCGAAAAAGACACAGCTAAATATACTCGATTAAATGAGTATCACATTGGCTCTATGGACCAGATTGGTGCACTTGCAGATATGGCTATTGTTTTAGGGGGTGATGGCACAATGTTGGGAGCCGCTCGCTCACTTGCACCTTATCACGTGCCATTACTTGGCATAAATCATGGTCGTTTAGGATTTATAACAGATGTTCCAGTACATAAATCAAAAGCTGCAGTGCAGTCTGTTATTGAAGGAAAATTTACAGTTGAAAAAAGAGCCTTACTTGAAGGCTCGATAATTCGTGGGTCTGAGGAAATTCATGCAGGTATCGCACTAAATGACGTAGTATTAAATCGTGCTGGCATCGCTGGGATGATAGAGGTGTCCGTTGATTTCGATGGGGTTCATATGTATAGGCAGAGGGCCGACGGCATAATCATTTCCACCCCTACAGGATCTACTGCATATGCTCTATCTGCGGATGGACCAATTATGCACCCTAAAACAGATGCGTTTTTAGTCGTGCCCATTGCACCGCAGACACTATCACATAGGCCTATTGTGCTTCCTACCAGTGGAGCGATTACTCTAACCGTATGCGATGCGAGCCATTCAGGTTTCGGAGCAAACGTGCACTTTGATATGCAAAGCTGGAATAATCTTCAAGTGAACGACAAAATCATGGTACGAAAATCCAAGAATCCAGCTCAGTTTATCCATCCAGTGGGATATAGCTATTTCTCAACTCTACGCAAAAAACTGCACTGGAATATCATGCCAGAAGGCCATGAGGAAGGTGAATGCTAGTTTCTCTGCATATTCGTGATTTTGTGATTGTAGAACGTGCAGATATTTCTTTTGAGGAAGGATTTACTGTATTCACGGGTGAAACTGGAGCTGGAAAATCTATTTTGATTGATGCCTTACTTCTAACTCTAGGGCAAAGAGCGAGTTCATCTGTTGTACGCAGTGGTTGTGCAAAGGCTGATATAACCTCAGTTTTTACTGTTAGCGATAATGTTGGGCATTGGCTTAAAGTGCACGATTACGGGACAGACGAGTTAATTTTGCGACGCATTATTGATTCAAATTCAAATAGCAAAGCCTTTATAAATGGGGTGCCGTGTACATTGGCACAAATGAAGGAGATTGCTGAATTAGTGATTGATATTCATGGCCAGCACGCACATCAACTTTTATTACGCTCACAATCTCAACGCGATTTACTTGATGCACAGGGAGGTCATTTCTCATTAGTACGGGAAGTAGCTGATGCGTGGAATAAATGGCAATCAGCAAAAAAACTACTAGATGAAGCAAAATCAAAAGCCGATAGTATTGATAGAGAAATTGCACAGGTTCAGTGGGAGCTTAGTGAGCTTCAAGATTTACAGCCTGTTGAGGGCGAATGGGTTCTTATAAATGAAGAGCATACTAGGCTTTCAAATGCGAGTGAATTGATTGAAGGCGTTGCTCAAATCATTAATCTGCTTGATTCGGAAAACGATGGTGCTGTAAGTGCCTATGGTTCTGGAGTTGGTGTTGGTGTAGTCGATGGCTTAGAACAAAGCGTCTCAATCTTAAATGATTTAGTTGAGAGCGATAAATCCTTGCGTGATATATTAGATTCATTGGAATCCGCAAGAATTGCTGCAGATGAGGCTCACAGCGAATTACGTCGTTACCTGGATAATGTTGAAAATGATCCCGCACAACTCGAATCAGTTGAAGCACGTCTTCGCAAATACTACGATTTATCGAAAAAATTTCGCTTTCAACCAGAGGATGCACTTGAGCATAAACAGCGGTTAGAAACACGATTGGTTGATCTTGAAGTGTCTGTTGATATTGATGGGCTTGTGGCTCAAGTTAAGGATTGCGAGATTAAATATATGTCCATTGCCAGTAAACTAAGCGAAGCAAGAAGAGCCACTGCAGCGACTCTTGGGGCAGAAGTTAGTAAGGCTATGCAAACACTAGCGATGGAGGGGGGACGATTTGAGATAGCGACGGAAGCATTGCCACAAGCGAATGCTCATGGCTTGGAATCTGTTCAATTTTTAGTCGCAGGTCATGCGGGGACCGAAGTTATGCCATTATCGAAAGTCGCATCTGGAGGGGAATTAGCACGAATATCGCTTGCAATTTCGGTTATTGCCAGCCGTGCACAACAAGTGCCTACTCTTATATTTGATGAAGTTGACTCTGGGATTGGGGGCGGCGTTGCAGAAATAGTAGGCAAACTTTTGCGTAAACTTTCAAGCGACCATCAGGTTTTATGCGTCACACATTTGCCTCAGGTAGCGGCATGTGCTCATCATCATTTTGAGGTCAATAAAGAGAGCCGAGAAAGCGGAACCATCTCAACAATACGCAAATTGGATGAAACGCAAAGAGTGGACGAAATCGCTCGGATGCTTGGAGGCGTGAAAATCACTGCGACTACCAAAGCACATGCGAAGGAGCTCATAAAGACAAGTTCTGAAGAGTGAGGGATTTAGATCTATGAGTGGAATTTGCTTAGGAGAATAAGCTCAAAGCAAGGGCCTAAGCCTTGGACCTGAGATTGGAACAAAGCAAGGGCCTATAAATCAGAAGTGATAACGTCCTGCATATCGAATAAGCCAGTGTCCTTGATCTCAAGAAATAGAGCCGCCTTAAACGCCCCTTCAGCATAATGCTCACGGCTCGAAGACTTATGCGTGATTTCAATAACCTCGCCTTCACCGCAAAACATAACCTTATGTTCACCGACAATAGAGCCGCCTCGTACCACAGAAAAGCCAATATGCCCATCCTTACGAGCCCCAACCTGACCGTGGCGCGTCCAATCGGCCACATCCGCAAGATTCACGTCTAAAGTGTCAGCTATAGCCTCACCCATCATAATAGCCGTGCCTGAGGGCGAGTCGACCTTATGCTTATGATGAGCTTCGTAAATCTCTATATCATAATTTTTTAATAGCTTAGCCGCTTCTTGCAAAAGCTTAACCGTCACATTAACGCCGAAACTCATGTTCGAAGCCATCACAATAGCGATTTTCTGAGCCGCTTGCTCGATTCGATGCTTCTGCTCAGCAGTAAAACCCGTGGTGCCAATGACCATTTTCGTACCCAGCTCTTCGCACAAAGGCAGGTAATGCATAGAAGCTTCGGGTCTAGTAAAGTCAATAAGACAATCAGCCGCACGAAGCCTCTCGAGCAACTGCTCATCCGTCATACCTTGATCAAGAAGAGAGACAATTTCAAGTCTCGTAATTTGAGTGGCTGCCTCTTGAAGCATGCGTCCCATACGGCCAGAGGCCCCAGAGATAGAAATCTTCATAAATTAGTTGGCTGGAACTTCAGGTGCGGCTTCAGGCTTAACACCACCAGTTTGTTGAATTTTAAATGTCGCAGGCTGCGATTGTGGCAATGGATCCGCCTTCCAATCCACCAATCTATCATTACTGTCAAACCAAAGACTTAAATCCCGTTTAATCATAGACCCAAATCCTGATTTAAATGTGTAACGATAATCCCAGCGATTAGCCCTAAAGATATCTTTTGAAACAGGATTTCCTAATGCGAAGACCACTTGTTCTTTGGTCATTCCTTTTTGAAGTAAATCTAACTGCTCCTGAGTTACCCAGTTACCTTGTTGAATTGGAGCCTTGTACGGAAATCCCCATCGACCACCACTACATCCAGCAACAAATGACACTAGCAGAATTGAAAATGCGATCTTAGGTAAATTCGATTTTTTCATAGTTATTGTAAGAAGATTTCGTAAACATTAATTATAAAGTGTTTTATCGAAAACGGTTATAATGAAACCCAATAATATATTTGGGGATTTGCATGAGCGACTATCAAGAATTGCAAAATAAAGGCCTGAAAGCCACTTACCCTAGACTCAAAATTCTTGACCTTTTTAGAAATTCAGAAACGCGTCACTTAACTGCGGAAGATGTATTTCGACTACTTTCTGCGGAAAATGTGGATATCGGTTTAGCAACCATATATCGTGTTTTGACTCAGTTCGAACATGCTGGTTTGCTTATGCGTAACCAGTTTGATAGCACAAAATCTGTGTTCGAACTAAACGATAACGAGCATCACGATCACATGGTATGCGTCTCTTGCGGAAGAGTCGAAGAATTTGTAGATGAAACTATGGAAGCGGCTCAGAATAAAGTTGCGGACCACTATGGTTTTGAACTACTAGATCACACCATGACTATTTACGGTGTTTGCCCGAATTGCCGAACTAAATAATTCTCGGCTCTGGTTCGATTTTAATTCCAAATTTTTTATAAATATCCTCACTTATGGCATCTGATAATTCCAAAATATCGGATGCCGTAGCCCCGCCTTTATTTACTAAAACTAGTGCATGATTCTCGTGAACTGCAGCAGGCGTTCCTAGGCTTTTCCCCTTCCAACCCGCAGCTTCAATAAGCCATGCGACAGCCACCTTGTATGTATTCTCATTAATAGGATAGGCTTTAATTTCAGGAAAATCCTTAAAAATCGCTTCAAATTTTTCGCGGTCCACATAAGGATTGAGAAAGAAACTACCAGCATTGCCACAGAAAGCAGGGTCAGGAAGTTTCTGAGTACGTATATCAATCACAGCATTCATAATCGCCCGTGCATCAGACGTTTCACTTATACCTACATACTTCAGCAAATCCGCATAATTTATATCTGGCCTCCACTCCTTCGGGATGGCAATGCCCACGTGACTTATCATCGGCTTATATCCATGAGCCTTAAAGTAACTCTCCCTATAAGAGAACTGGCACTCATCCTTGGAAAAAATTTTGTGAACTCCAGTCTCTAAATCGACGGTTTCAACAGACTCAATAAATGCAGACACATCTTTTCCATAAGCACCTATATTCTGAACTGGGGCCGCTCCAACAGTACCTGGAATAAGTGCGAGATTTTCAAGACCAGGCATATCATGAGCGATTGTATACAAGACAAGTTTGTGCCATAACTCACCTGCTCCTATACGTAAACGATAATGTTCATCTGTGTGCTCTAGGTGTTCAATTCCAGATAGATGATTGATTATTACAAGCCCATTTATTTGCTCTCTTAAAATGACATTACTACCACTTCCTAATATGTAATAAGGCAAGTTGAGTTCTTTAATTGTATTAATGAGAGAAGGAATTTGTTCCTCTGATTCTAAGTAGCCGCCGTAGGCCGCTTTTGATTGAAGTTTAAAAGTATTGTGAGTGGTTAAATCAAAGTTTTTTTGTGGTAAAAACGTCATATTATTTTAATAAAGGGGATTTGGCTTGACGTGAAAGAAAGCAATCATTATAATTTATTTCTTTTGTAGACGGTAGAGATACTGCTTTACAAACTACTTCTAAATGCAAAGCTCTTTGCGTTTATGATGCGGGAATAGCTCAGTTGGTAGAGCGCAACCTTGCCAAGGTTGAGGTCGCGAGTTCGAGACTCGTTTCCCGCTCCA
>NZ_JHXN01000020.1 GCF_000687755.1 Taylorella asinigenitalis ATCC 700933 | reverse complement strand
TTTATTTAATAGATTTAGATTGTTTAGTGCAAAAATTGCAAATTTCTTACGTTTTGTTTCATATAATTATGCTTTATTTTGTAATTAAGTGGGGTTGTATATGAATAAAGTGTTCAAATCTATCTACAGTGAGGTCCTTGGTGCATGGGTTGCTGTATCAGAATGTGCTAAATCAAATGGAAAAAAATCTAAATCTCTCTTGGCTTGTGCTTTGGCAATATCTCCGCTTTTCATGTGGGGGGGGGGTAGCCAACTCACAAAACTTAGATGCTAACGGCAATTATATAACCCAAGCAAGTAACACAATCACTGATCCTACTGAGTCAATTATTATTGGCGATGAAAACACTGTAACTGAACCTGTGGATTCAGTAGTATTAGGAAATAAAAATAAAGTTCTAAACTCGAACTCAGGTAGTGCAATAGAAAAAGTTTATGTTCAAGGTTTAGACAACAAAGTTTTTAATAATAATTCAATTCTCACGGGTATTAAGTCCCAAATTGGCTATAGTGATGAAGCATGGAATTCAAAAAGAGCCCGTCAAAAAACTAATGTTAAAGGGCATACTCAAATGTATGTGAATGGACCTTCAAAGGATCTGGCTTTAAATACATTGCAGCTAACCAATGAAAAAAATTATGATTATTCTAAATTCACAATAGGTCGTTCAATAGTATTTGGAGAAAGTTCTGTAGCTATGGGTTCTGACTTAATCTCAATGGGTACAGACAATGAAGTAATTGGATGGAAAGCTATAGCTTCAGGTTATAAGAATACTGTCTATGGTATATCTACAGTAGGCATAGGTGATAAAAATATTGTTAGTGGTGATAGTTCAATTGGAATAGGTACAGATAACATTAATTCTCATCCAAATGTTGTTTCGATAGGTACAAGTAATGTTGTACAAGGCATAGGTTCAGTTTCAATTGGTTCTGGAAATATATTTAACTTATTACAAAGCGGCACTATTACAAACTATGCCAAAAGAACTGGCAGTATAGGTATAGGTATAAGTAATTACATAGATGGAATTGATTCAGTTGTAGTTGGTACTAATAATAAATCCATGTATATTGGTTCTACCGTTATTGGGTATAAGAACTTTAATAGACTAGGTTTTTCAGTAATCCATGGATATAACAACATTGCTCCTGATTCAGCTATAGCTATCGGTAGGAGTAATCTTTCAAGCGGTTCATCTAACAGTATGCTCGTAGGTACAGATAACTTTATCATGAGTTTGAATCCAATTTATGAAAATGAAATAAAGGATATTCTCTCTGAGTTCGACGGTTATTCAAATGTACCACCTGATTATTCATTACCTCCCAGTTTGAACGGCGAAACTCATAAACATGGATTAATTACTGCAGAAACATTTAAAAATAAACTAAAAAACCTTACTGTGGATGGTAATGAAATTAAAATTCAACCTGAGACTTATGACCAAACAAGCAACGTTAATTTTCAAGCTGGTAATTCACTAGCTTTCGGATCCAGTAATATTATTTTGGGTAATCATTCTATTTCAATTGGTCTTTACAATCTAGTTAGAAATTATGATTCTGTTGCTTTGGGTAGAGCAAATTTGGTCTTAGGAGATTCTTCCCAGGTTGTAGGTAGAGGCAACAAATCAATGGGGGAGAACTCATCTGTCTTTGGTGCTTACAATACTTCTGAGGGTTTACACTCATCTGTGCTCGGATTACAGAATGTTCTTTTAAAAGGTAAAGGGAAAAATCCGTATGAAATGGGTGTAGCTATTGGTGTTGCAAATCTTGTGAATGGCACTTACTCAATTGGTATGGGTTCTTATAATGTTGTACAAGGTTCAGAAAATGTCGTTATTGGTTACGAAAACTATGCTGCTCCTGCAACAGGTATCCCAGATGAAAATCCATTTAAAGTAGCCAGTCGCGTAATTACAATTGGTTATAAATCAATGGCTCCAAATCACTGGGCAACTGCTATTGGAGATTCTGCTTTTGCAAACCACAGCTCCGTTGCTCTTGGTAAGTTTTCGGTAGCTTATGGAACTGGTTCACACTCATTGGGTGAAAAATCGAGTGCTGTAGGGAATTATTCAATGGCTATAGGATCTAATAACTATGCTGGTGCTCTACTTGAAGATGAACAGATATTTTCTTTTTCAGCTTCTGTAGAAGGAGGGAATCAAGCTAAGAAATTTGAAAGGGAATTATGGTTTAAAAAGAATAAATTACCTCAAGGTCAAAAAATAAAAGATAACGAAATAACTGATAGGGAGAGTGCATTTGGTTATTTTGGGTTAGATTATAGTAATCTTCAAGCCATAGCAAAAATAGAGAAGCAGAAAACAAATGAATATGGTTTTCTCGGTAAAAATATGGTTGCTTTGGGTAATTACAACTGGGCTTTTGGCAACTCCTCTGTAGCATCTGGCTATTTGAATATGGCTCTAGGAGAAGATAGTGTATCTGTTGGTCAACGCAACTTTACATTTAAAACAAAAAGTGTAGCCTTTGGGTCTTCTAATAAATCTTCTGGAAAATATTCCACTGCGGTAGGTTCCTTTAATTATGTGGGTTATCACAATCCAACGAAGGAGCAGTTTGAAGGAAAATTTGGTGATTATGGTACTGCAGTTGGTTATGGTAATATTGTTATAGGAGAAAATGCATCAGCCTTTGGTAGAAATAATAATGCTTTAGGTTTACATTCTGTTGCTATAGGTTCAGAATCCATTGCCTCATATGAAAGAGCGGTCGCAGCTGGATTTAATACAATAGCGTCTGGTTTGTATTCATCCGCATATGGTGACACCGCTAATGCATTCGGAGAAAGTTCTCTCGCTTTGGGGAGAGGAAATAAATCATATTATGCTCAAAGCTTCTCCTTAGGTGATGCAAATAAAGTATCAGGCAGATACGCAGGTTCATTTGGTGCATTTAATAATGTATCAGCACCAAGTTCTTATGCTGTTGGCAATGACAATGTCGTCAAATCTCATTCTTCAGGTGCCTTTGGCCAAGATATTTCTATTGGAGAAAACGCAAATAGAACTTTTGTTTTGGGTCGAGCAATAGAAGTAAATCATGCTAACAGTGTGATTTTAGGTAATAAATCATCAAGTAAGGAAGCTAAAGCCGTAAGTTCAGCAAAAATTGGAACATTAAGCGTGCAAGGTTTTGCTGGGGTAGGTGATTCAAAATATGGTGTGGTTTCCGTCGGTTCAGATGTAAGTACTGATACTATTAGCGAAAAAGTAAAAAGAGCGATTATTCAAAAGGATATTGTTCAAAATCATCTAGCTAAAAATAAGGCTTACTCTGAATTACTTACTGATACTAAAACTGAACTTGCCGAAGTTGAACAAATCAAAAAACAGAAAGATCCAGCTTACGTTATTAAAGAAGTAACTGATGAAATGGCTAAGGATTATTTGTCAAAAAACGGAATATTAGAGCCAGTAGCATTGCCACCAGATTTGGCTTCTCTTGATGTAACCAAATTGGATGAAATTATTGCTAGCGGTCATCCAGACTATAAGGTAGGACCGAGACAAATAGTTAACGTAGCTGCAGGGGAAATTAGTGCGACAAGTACTGATGCTATCAATGGCTCTCAACTTTATAAGGTTGCAGAGGCACTAAGTAATGAAATTCCTGATATAGACTCTAAAAATCTTGCTAAAAAAACAGATGGATACGAAATATCGGATAAGTCAGGAAAACATAATGCACAGTTAAACTCAGAGCTTTATTTTGAGGGCGATGGGAATATCACCACAAAAGTGACGCAGGAAAATGGAAAAACCACCATTAAAATTTCGTACACTGGAACAACCCCAAATCCTGGCGAAACTACAGATATTAAAGTAGGTGCAAACAAACCTGCTGAGGAAGGCAGTGCTAACCCTGTTGAAGGCGTGAAAGATCTCGATATCGTGGGTGCATCGACCAATAGCAATGAAGATCCTTCTAAATTTGATGGCGGTAGCAATATCCAAACCACGGTCAAAAAAGAAAGTGAAAAAACAACCCTCACTGTAGCTATGAAAAATGAGCTCGAGCTTACTTCTGTGACGGCTAAATCGAAAGATGGTAAGAATAAAACTACTCTCGAAGCAGACGGAATCGCATTCACACCTAAAGCAGATCAGCAAGATGCGAAATCCACTAAGCTTGCATTAAAAGAAGAAGGCGAAACAGCCCTCGGCTTGACCGATGCTAAACGTCGCTTGACGGTAAATACAGGTAAGGATGGAGAGGGCGAGAGCATTGCCACTCTGAACGATGGGCTTGCGTTCCAAGGTGATGGCGATCCAAAAATAAACAAAAAACTAAATAGCACACTGAAAATCACGGGTGGTCAGACTGATGCGAATAAGGTTTCTAAAGAAGCGAATATTGGTGTTATGGTCGAAGGAGATGCTCTTGCTGTACGCATATCCAAAGATCTGAAAGGCCTCTCTTCAGCAGAATTCTCATCAGAAGCTGCTGACGGTAAGCCTGCGACCACCACAAAAATCGATGGCAATGGCGTCGATATATCTTCATCTGCCTCAGCCGTCTCACTTAACGCAACAGGCCTTCACATCAAAGATGGTCCAAGCCTAACTAAAGACGGAATCGATGCTGGTGGACGTGTCATTTCAAATGTCGCTGCAGGCGTGAAACCTACGGACGCCGTAAACGTAAGTCAGCTCAATAAAACACGCAATGATCTTATCAACAGGATGGATGCGAATCATGAGCAAGCTCTAGGCTCCGCTGCTATGGCTATGGCCATGGCCAATCTCCCTCATGCTATCCGCCCTGGCGACAAAACAGTGTCAGTCGCAGGTAGTACTGTCCACGGCAAGGCGGCTTTCGCTGTAGGCATCTCGAGTTCGTCCCTTACTGGCAAGTGGCAGCTGCGTGGCTCTGTTTCTGGCTCTGATAATGGAGATATCGGTGCCGGCATAGGTGCGGGCTATACATGGCGTTAGCCTAATTACAAGGGGCATTTGTTGCATTGATGGCAATGCCCCCGCCCCCTAATTCTCATACAAAAATCTCACCCCCCGAGTCATTGATTCGGGGGTTTTTGTATATACAAAAAGATACAAAGTAGTAAACAAAATTTTTGTGTATGTTTCAATCGATATCAATTGACCTTATAATTTTAAGAATTTGCAAATTTTGTAACTGAGAGAAGAATATGAATAAAATTTTTAAAACTGTTTATAATGAAGTTATAGGAAGCTGGGTGGCAGTTTCTGAAATAACTAAAACAGGCGGAAAAAATCTAAATCCTCTAAAACAGCACTTGCTGCACTAACTTTAGGAATGATTTCAGTGTGGGGCGGGGTGGCTAGTGGCCAGGTGCCTTCAAATGAATTTAAAACAGACGGAGCTGGAAATTTTGTCAAAGATGATTCAAATACTCTCACTAGTGTCTCAGACAGCATAATACTGGGAAAAAATCAAAAAATAGGAAAGACTGATTACAGAGTTATAAAGTCTATTTTTATTGGATCAAATAATAAATTTTTAATTGATTATTTCACTCCAATTCCTACTAAAAACTTAAATGCTTTATTTATAGGTAACGAACTTGAAGGGGGTGGAGGAAATCAAATAAATATTGGTTATAAGAATATAATCCAAGATAGTTCTGCATCCGTAGTAATCGGTAGAGAATCCAACGTTGAAAATGGAAATGAAGGAGCTGTCGCATTAGGTATTAGAGCAAATGCACGTAACTGGGAAGCTACAGCAGTCGGTAATGCAGTCAGTGCCCTAGGTATGTACAGTAATGCATTTGGATGGAGTACAAGTGCCGCAGGGGGTAGGTCTACAGCACTAGGATGGCGCGTAGATACAAATGGAGAAGATTCAACTGGAGTAGGGAATGGAATAATTGTTGATGGGAATTTATCAACAATAATAGGAACTAATTCTTCTTTGAATTCTCCAAGATCTCACTTACACGGGTCAGGAAGTTTTATAGGTTCATATAAAGATTTAACAAAATATTTAGATAAGTACAAAGCCTACACTTTTTCATCCGATTTGATAAGAGTTAAAACCAAAATCGATGAATTGAATTTACCTGTTGGTGTTTCAATTAACAGTATATATACTAAACAGGGATCGGTTTTTGGTGATTCCAATTTTAGTAGTGGCATTATGGTTAATACATATGGTGCTGAAAATATAAATGTAGGAAATAAGTCTAGTACTTATGGTTCTGAAAACATATTAATTGGTGACAGCTCAAATATTTTTGGTTCAGAGAATAAAGTATATAAAACTAATAGTTTAGCTATTGGTTATGACAATACCGTAACTAATTCGGAAGCAATTGCCATAGGTAATAAAAATCTGACTTCTGGTAATAAATCAATCTCAATTGGTACAGAAGCTAAAGCTACAGGACAGTATACAGTTGCTATCGGTTATAAAAGTGAAGCAAAATTTCAAACAGCTTCAGCACTAGGTTATTTAAGTGATGCCAGGACATTAGATTCT
The DNA here is from genome assembly GCF_000687755.1 of Taylorella asinigenitalis ATCC 700933. GTDB lineage: Bacteria > Pseudomonadota > Gammaproteobacteria > Burkholderiales > Burkholderiaceae_B > Taylorella > Taylorella asinigenitalis. Next base: position 5,703 of record NZ_JHXN01000020.1, on the reverse strand, counting down.
GTCGCTATTGGATATGATGCTACTTCATCAGGCACTAGGGGAGTTACATTAGGTGCGTATACAGTTGCAGGCACAGATTCAGCAACTGCTGTCGGTCCTTATGCAAAAGCCTGGGGACCTGCATCTAGCTCATTTGGAACATATGCATTCTCCCGAGGTTATCATTCAGTCGCTATCGGATCTCGAGCTAACACATTTGGAAATGCTGCAATTGCTTTAGGTCATAATTCTAAAGCTGTTGATACTAATGCTACTGCTATCGGTCACGGTGCAAAAGCCTTAGTATGGAACTCAACTGCTGTCGGGGATATAGCTGAAGCTTGGGGTGAAAGCTCTTTAGCTTTGGGTAGGAACAGCAAGTCATTTGTTGCACATGCATTCTCCGCAGGTGATGCAAATGTAGTCGAAGGTAGATTTGGTGGAGCATTTGGCTATGCGAACAAAATTTATAACCATGCTTCTTTTGGTTTTGGGAGTGTGAATAAAGTTCATTCATTTAGTTCCATGTCTCTTGGTACAAATAATGAAATCACAGCTCAAGCTGACAGAACATTCGTATTGGGCCGACATATTACAGCTAATCATAAAAATAGCGTTATATTAGGAAATAGATCCTCGAGTAAAGAAGCTTCATCTGTGCCTGGTGCTTCTATTGACGGTATTACAGTGACTGGATTCATAGCTGGAAATGCAGAATATGGCGTCGTTTCAGTCGGATCTGCAGTTGGTACTGAGATCTTTAACTCGGATAGCTTATTAAAAGGTGCTAATTCTGTAAGCGAAAAATACAAAAACCAGAAAAACTTAGTTGAGTATTACTCTAAAGTTACTCAAAAGCAACAGGAACTTATTCAATTAAAATTAGTTGCTGAAGAAGATGCCACAGATGAAAGAAAAAATGAAATTATACGTTCTGTTTCAAGGGACGATGCTATTAATGCCTTAAGAGATGATGGAATTGAAGAACCAGAATGGATTGCGAAATTAACTGCAGAAGAACTTGCAGCAGTTCGAAACATTGGCCCACGTCAAATCGTAAATGTAGCTGCTGGTGCGGTTAGTGCTACTAGTACTGATGCTATCAATGGTTCGCAGTTATTTGCGGTAGCCAACACAATCATAAAAGAAGGTGTTGATATTAACGGCAATTCAGGTACTCCACAAACCATAAAAATTGGTAAAACCATAAACGTAAAAGGTAAAACAGCTTTAACAGATAATTTGACTGATGAAGGCGTGAATATTGCCACAAAAGTTGACGAAAACGGAATTTTAATTAGGCTTAAAAAACAACTTACAAATCTTGAAAGCCTAACTTTAGTGGGTAACAATAAATTTGATGCCAACGGTTTGACTCTCAGCGGGGGCGTAAAAGTTTTAAATACAGGTATCAACGCCGGCAATAAGAAAATCACTGGTGTTGCTAAACCTGGAGCCGACGGTGATGCAGTGAATCTCGCATATTTGAAGAATGAAGTCAAAAAATTAACTAACGGCGGTTTTAAATATGAGGGAAATACTGGTGGGGAAAATACTGTAAAACTTGGTGGCAAGATTTCAATTAAGGGTACTGCTGCTTGGAATAGTACTGATCAAGGTGCAAATATCTCTACAAAATCAGTAACTGATGGACAACTTTTGATAGGTCTATCCAAAGTTCTTACAGGACTCACATCAGCTCAGTTCGGTGATACAACTATTAATGGATCTGGTATCACAATTAATGGCGGCCCATCATTGACCAAAGATGGTGGTCTTAATGCATATAACAAACCAATCACCAATATTAAACCAGCTTCTGATGAATTATCGGCTCCTAATGATGCGGCGAACGTTGGTTATGTAAAAACTAAAATTGGAGATCTCAAAGCTCTTGGATATAAACTTTCTGATGGAGCCAAAACTAGCGGTCCTATTGCACTGGGTGAAACCTTATCCTTCACAGGTGATGATAATATCACAACAACTGCTAATAACAATGTTGTTGCATTTGCCCTAACGAAAACGCTAACAGGACTTACATCTGTTGCTATTGAAAATGGTCCTACGTTAAATGCAGATGGCTTGGCGTTTCCAAACTCTGGTCCATCTTTTGGTCCAAATGGCCTTACAGTAGATACTGTTGTTATTAATAATGATGGCATTAATGCTGGCGAAAAGAAAATCACTGGTGTAGCTGACCCTGATGCACCCACAGATGCTGCAAACAAAAAATATGTTGATAAAGAAGTACGAAATTTAGGAGTTAAAACTCTAACATTCGGTTCTAATGTTGCTGGCACTCCTGGGACAAAAACAATAACACTTAAAGATGGGGGCACTTTAAATATTAAAGGTGCTGATTCAAACACTGAGAAAAGTAAATTTGATGACGCAAATATCATGACTTGGCTTGATGGCGATACTATACGAATCGGTTTGAATAAAGAATTGAAATTGGATTCACTCAAGGCTCAAGACCCTAATAATCCAAACAAAACTGCTGAAGTTAAACCTGATTCGATCGTGTTTAATGGTGTTGATGGAAAAGATGGGGAAGACGGTAAAGTAGTAATAAAAGTCAAAACTGATGAACCCAAAGATATCAATGATAAACCTATCGATCGCATCACCGTAAACGATAATCCTCTCGCAACGCTATTAGACGGATTTAAATTCTCGGGTAATGACGGCAAGAACATTGCCATCACATTGAATAAGGTGATAACTATCCAAGGGGCTGATTTGAACTCCACATGGGCTCAGTTTGATAGCGGCAAAAATGTGATGACTAAAGCCGAGAAAGACGGGGATAATATTAAGTACACGGTTGCACTTAAAAAATCACCTGAATTCGAATCGCTAACACTAACTGGAACTCCTGCGGATGCAGATGCTGGTACAGATGCTAAACCTGGCAAGCTCACAATCCAAGATGGCAAAATGATGGATAAGATAGTAGCTTCAGTTAGCGAAAATGAAGATACTAAAGGCGATCCACGTATTATTTTGAATGGCCGCGAAAATGATGAAATTGCGAAGCTTGGTGCGGACGAGCATGGTCACGGTGATTTCCGCTTAAACGACAAGAATGGAGATAGAAGAGTAGTTTTAGGCGTAAATGAGATTTCAACTGACCCTGCGAACCCAGATGCTCCTAAGAAAACAGCTGGTGAACTTAAGATAAAAAATGCAGAGAATGCAAATGTTATCACAGCTTCAGTGGATGCTGAGGGTGATGGGCATATTAAAGTCACTAATAGTGATACATCTAAATACTCAGAAATTGAGCACGACGGTTTCGCTATTAATGATGGTGTGGGCACATCAAAACTTGGTACGAAGAAAGATGGTACTGGAGGTGTTGAAAACCCTGAAACTAAAAAACGTCGCTTAACTCATACTGTTAGTGGACCAGGTGTTGACACACCAGTTGAAGAAGAAGTAGCGACTCTTGAAGATGGATTGATTTTTAAAGACAACACCACAAATGGTAAGGCTGCTGTTAAACTAAATAATTCAGTGAGAATCGCAGGGGCAGCTGGTAACACTAAATGGGAAGACTTCGATGGTGGTGTAAATATTATGACCAAAATCGAAGATGGTCCAGGTGGAGAGAAAATCATACGCATTGCCATGAAAAAAGATCTCAAACTTACAAATGGAGAATTCGGTGGCCCTAACGAAGATGGCACAGATGGAAAAGACGGTAATGTTACCGTGACCTCTGGCGATGGTGATTCTACAGTTGAAATAAAACCAGACGTAATCATTTTTAAAGGTGTAGATGGAAAACCTGGAGAGAATGGTCAACCTGGTGAAAAAGGTGATGCTGGTATTACTATGACACTAAATGGTAAACCAGGCGTTGATGGAGAAGATGGCATTACTCGCATTATCCTTACCGATAAAGATGGCAATGAAGTCGATCAAGGTGCCACTTTGAAAGATGGCTTCTTATTCGGTGCAAATACTGGTGATGGTGATCCAGAAAAAAATCCTGTAGCTAATACTCTAAATTCTCGAGTTAATATTTCAGGCCATAAAGATAACACCAAATGGGATGAGTTTGACGAGGGGTCTAATATTATGACCAAAGTTACTCAAGACCCAGATACCAAAGAAACTACGATTACAGTGGCTATGAAAAAAGATTTGGCACTTGATAATCTAACTATCGGAAAAGCTGGCAAGGACGGCCAACCTGGAAAAGACGGTAAGGTTGAAATCATTAACAAATATGGCGAGAAAACTATCGTAATCAACGCAGCTAAAGATCCAGAGGATCCAAATTCTAAAGGACCTGAAATCGCCGTCAAGGATCCTTCAAATGGCGATGGCTCTAAACTTACCCCAGGCGGCCTTGAAATCACGAAGAAACCTGAAGGATCAGACGACCCTTCGACTTCAATAATTTCAGTAGAGCCTAAGGGTGAGCCAGGTCTTGGTGATGAACCTGACAGCACTAAACCGAGAATTACCTTAACTACGGGCGAGGGCGAGAATGCCGTAAAAGAGAGCATTGCCACCCTAAACGATGGGCTCGGATTTAAAGGCGACGGCGATAAGGTCATAAATAAAAAGCTCAATAATACACTTGATATCGTGGGGGGCGAGAAGGATGAAACTAAACTTTCGTCCACTAATGATAAGAATATCGGTGTAATAGTTGAGGAGCAGGGCGAAGGAAACGATAAGAAACAGGTCCTTGCAGTGCGTCTAGCGAAAAATCTGAAAGGTCTGCAATCGGCCGAATTCAAGCCTCTCGATAAAGATGGCAATGATTCAGGCAAATCCATCAATATCGATAGTAACGGTGTGACTGTTGCTAAAGGGGATGATAAAGCGACTTTCGACGAGAGAGGGCTTAAAGTAGGCGAGAATGGGCCGCAGTTCACGAAAGATGGCATCAGTGCAGCTGGACTCACAATTAATGATGTTGCACCAGGCGTTAAGCCAACGGATGCTGCTCAATTCGGTCAAGTAAGCGATATGCTTGCTGCTACTAAGAGAGAGCTTAAAGGCGATATCGAGAAGCGTTATCAGGACGCATCAGCTGGCACAGCTAGTGCTATAGCCGTTGCGAGCCTACCGCAAGCTTACGAGCCTGGCCAAAGCGTCGTCGGAGTAGCAGGCGGCACTCACGAAGGCCACACAGCTTTATCTGTGGGTGTATCGTCTGTATCCGATAACGGTAAATGGATCCTCAAAGGCAATGTCACTGGCAATGGCCGCGGTCAAATCAGTGCCGGCGTTGGAGCAGGATACGCTTGGAAGTAGCTTGGCTTAAGCTAGGGGCATTAGTTACATAGGTGGCAATGCCCCCGCTTACACATCACTTGATAGCCCACGCATAAGACGTGGGTTTTTTAACAACATTTTTGTAACGTTTTGTAAATTATGAAACAAGAGTTTTTACAGTTTTGCGTGGGGGGGGGGAATCTATTAATAGCATTGTCATTAAATATTTTTAAGGATTGTATATACAAGTTTAATTGCCATATCTACAGTATACTCATAGACATTATTAGTTACAAAATATTTGTTATTGCCCTATAAACTAAAATTTGTAAGACTTATATTTGTTTTTTTTGTAACTTATTATTTCAAATTGCTATGAATAAAATCTTTAAATCTAAATTTAATAAAACTTTAGGTTCTTGGGTTGCTGTTTCTGAACTTGTTAAAGGCTTCTGCAAAAATTCTAAATCATCTTTAACAGCT
>NZ_JHXN01000019.1 GCF_000687755.1 Taylorella asinigenitalis ATCC 700933 | reverse complement strand
TCGGCCATAGGGAGGATTCTACTCTGGACGTAATTGCCGGAACGGCCTCGCAAGCAGCAAAGGGCGAAGTCAATGGACTCACAAGACAGACCACCGTCACCACAAAAAACCATAAAAAAGGAGCCCCCGCAGAGGCTCCCGCAAAAGGTCCGAACTTTACTTCACGCGCACGCGCAGGTTGCAGTTCACCGTCTGGCTGGCGGCGAGGCTCGGCAGTTCCCAGCGCACGTTGGTGTACTCGCTGGGGCTGGCGGGCACGGTGCGCTGCGTCGCCTTGCCGTTTTCGGTCACGGTCACGGTCTTGGTGGGGTTGGCCGAAAAGGTCTTGCCGCTGTCGATGGAAAACAGGGTGTTGGTCTTGGCCGCGTCGCAGGTGGCGGACTGGTAGATGGTGGCGGGGTCCACGCGCATGTTCAGGCGCAGGCCGTTGACGCTGCGCGCACTCACGTTCTGGACCTTCTGGGTCATTTGCAGCAGGCTGCCGGGCAGGGCGCCCTTGCCCGAGGCGTCCACGAGGCGCTCGGTGGTCTTGCCGTTCTCGGTCACCTGGGCCACGGAGTAGGTGGCGCCGCTGAGCTTGATGGGCGAGGTCGCAGCGGGCGCGGCCTGGGCAGCGAACGAAACAGAGGTCAGGGCAAGGGCGGTCAGGGTCAGATGGGTTTTCACGGTTGTTCCTCCTGGAAACACAGTTACAAAGAGCCTCTAGCAAATATGTGACAGCACCCTGAAAACCAGATGACCCAGCGTGACGGAATCTGACTGGATCTTGGGAAAGAGGCATTTTTCACAAAAAAGTCGGCCTTTAAGACGAACTCAAGCCCACGCCGTTGGACAACTATTTTAGTCGCGCCTAAAATAAAGGCCATGGATTCCCGTTCTCCCAGCCTGCCCGACGACCGCCCCGACCCGCCAGAACAGCATCTCGACGCGCGGGCCGGGGCGACGCTGCGCGGGACGGCGGGACCACGCGGAGTGCGGCGCATCCTGCCGTTTCTCGGGCCGGCGGTCATCGCGTCTATCGCCTACATGGACCCCGGCAACTTTGCGACCAACATCGAGGGCGGTGCCCGTTACGGCTACAGCCTGCTGTGGGTGATTCTGGCCGCCAACCTGATGGCGATGGTGATTCAGAACCTCAGCGCCAACCTGGGCATCGCCAGTGGGCGCAACCTGCCCGAACTGATCCGTGAGCGCTGGCCCCGGCCCCTGGTGTGGTTTTACTGGATTCAGGCCGAACTCGTGGCGATGGCGACCGACCTCGCCGAGTTTCTGGGGGCCGCCCTCGCCATTCAACTGCTCACCGGCCTGCCGATGTTCTGGGGCGCGGTGGTCACGGGCGTCGTCACCTTCTGGTTGCTGAACCTGCAAAAGCGCGGCACCCGTCCGCTGGAACTCGCGGTGGGCGCCTTCGTGCTGATGATCGGGGTGGCGTACCTCGTGCAGGTCGTGCTGGCGCGGCCCGACCTCGCGGCGGTGGGCGCGGGCTTCGTGCCCCGCTTGCAGGGGCCGGGCAGCGCTTACCTCGCGGTGGGCATCATCGGGGCGACGGTCATGCCACACGTCATCTACCTGCACTCGGCGCTCACGCAGGGACGCATACAGACGGACACCACTGAGGAAAAGCGCCGCCTCGTGCGCCTGAACCGGGTGGACGTGATCGCCGCGATGGGGCTGGCGGGCCTGATCAACATGAGCATGCTCGCCGTCGCTGCCGCCACCTTTCACGGCAAGAACGTGGAAAACGCGGGCGACCTGACCACCGCCTACCAGACGCTCACGCCGCTGCTGGGGCCGGCGGCGTCGGTGCTGTTCGCCGTCGCCCTGCTCGCCTCGGGCCTGAGCAGCTCGGCGGTGGGCACCATGGCCGGCGACGTGATCATGCAGGGCTTCATGGGCTTTCACATCCCGCTGTGGCTGCGCCGCCTGATCACCATGCTGCCCGCTTTCATCGTCATTCTGCTGGGCATGGACCCGTCGTCGGTGCTGATCTTGTCGCAGGTCATTCTGTGTTTCGGGGTGCCCTTCGCGCTGGTGCCGCTGCTGCTGTTCACGGCGCGGCGGGACGTGATGGGCGCACTCGTGACCCGGCGCTCCTTCACAGTGATTGGCTGGGTCATCGCGGTCATCATCATCGCGCTCAACGGCTACCTGCTGTGGGAGCTGCTGGGGGGCTGAAGCACGGCAAAAAGGCAGCCCGGGCCATTTCCTGTACGGATGGCCCGGGCTGCCTTTTAAAGGTAAAGGACGCTCCTACTCGCTCTTTTCCTCCGTTCCCCAGAATTTCTCGGCCTCGGCTTCCATCTTTTCCAGCCGGGTGTAGTAGTCGGGGAACTCTTTGAGGTGCGCCAGCGCAATTTTGCCCGTCATCACGGGGTCGTCGTGGGTCACGTCGGTCTGCGGGTCGTGGGAGCCGTGCTCGAATTCGACATCCAGGCCGCGCCGAAACTCTTCGAGGTCGAACTTGTCCCAGTCCACACCAATCTGATCCCCGATGCGGCGGGCTTCTTCAGGAGAGATGTCACGGTTTTCGCTCATGTGAATATCCTCGCGGGCCAAGTCAAGGCGGCCGCCCCAGGGAGTTTCAGCTCGCCGTCAATGCCCGCGCCGCGCCCACGTAGATCTGCACGCCCTGTTCCAGCGCCGACTCGTCGATCATGAACTTGGGGTGGTGGTGAGGCGCCGTCATGCCTTTTTCCGCGTTGCCCGCGCCGATCAGGACGAAGGTGCCGGGCGCGCGCGTCAGGTAGGCGCTGAAGTCCTCGCCGCCCATCAGCGGCACGCCGTCGCTGACGGTCACCTCGGGCAGCACCTCGCGCACGACTTTCCGCAGGCGCTCGGTGGTCGCCGGGTCGTTGTTCACCGAGCGGTAGCCGCCGTGGTACGTGAAGGTGTAGGTGGCCCCATACGCCTCACAAATGCCGCGCAGCAGGGTTTCGAGGCGCCCCGGCATCTGCGCGCGCAGCTCGTCGCTGAAAGTCCGCACGGTGCCGCCGAGCGTCACGGTGTCGGGGATGACGTTGTGGGCGCTGCCGCCGTGAATCTGGGTCACGCTGACCACGCCGGGGTCGATGGGGTCACGCAGCCGCGACACCGCCGTCTGGAACGCCATGACCACCTGCGCGGCAATGACCACCGGGTCCACCGTCTGGTGCGGCATGGCCCCGTGCCCGCCTTTGCCCTGGATGGTGATGTCGAAGGCGTCGGGCGCGGCCATCAAGGCTCCGTCGCGCAGCACCACCGTGCCCACCGGCACCGAGGTCATGAGGTGCGTGCCCACCGCGAGGTCCACCCCGTCCATCACGCCCGCGTCCACGAGTTGCTCGGCGCCGCCGGGAAAGACTTCCTCGGCGTGCTGGAAGATGAACCGCACCTCGCCGTGCAGGTCCGCCGCCTGCGCGGAAAGCTGTTTGGCCGCGCCGAGCAGCATTGCCGTGTGCCCGTCGTGGCCGCAGGCGTGCATGACGCCGGGCGTCTGCGACTTGAACTCCACGTCGGCTTCTTCCTCGATGGGCAGGGCGTCCATGTCGGCGCGCAGCAGCACGGTGCGGCCCGGCTTGCCCCCCTTGAGAACCGCCAGCACGCTCGTTTCGGTGGGGCGGCTGAGGTGCAGCCCCGGCATGTCGCGCAGTTGCTCCTCGACGTAGCGGGCGGTCTGGTGCTCCTGAAAGCCGAGTTCGGGGTGCTGGTGCAGGTGACGGCGCCAGGCCACCACCTGTTCGCGCAGGCCGTCGCCCAGAACGGCGCTCACTTCTTGCCGTCCAGGGTGATGTCCTCAAAGGGCGTGAGGACCGACGGGCCCGGCTCCCAGCCTTTGACGTAGCTGCGGGTCGCCGCCAGCGGACGGCTGTGGACGATGGGAAAGCGCAGGTTGAGCCCGTAGGTGATTTTGTGCAGCTCGGCGTACACCTTGGCCTGCTCGGCCCGCGAGGAGCTCGCCGCCGCCTTGAGCATCAGCGCGTCGAGGCGCGGGCTCTTGTACTTGATGTCGGCCTCGGCTTCCAGCCCGTAGTGGGTGTTGTAGAAGGTGTAGGGGCTGGCGTACGGCCCGGTCCAGCCGATCATGTGCATGTCGAAACCGGGAGTCTTGAGGCGGTCTTCGAGGTACTTGGCCCAGTCCTCGGTCTTGAGGTTGACCTTGATGCCGATGGCCCCGAGGTCCGCCGCGAGCGCCTCGGCAATCGGTTTGGGCGTGGGGAAATACGGGCGGCTGACCGGCATGTACCACAGGTCGAGCGAAAAGCCGTTGGGGTAGCCCGCGTCGGCGAGCAGTTTCTTGGCTGCCGCCGGGTCGAACTTGTAGTCGGCGGGCACGCTGGGGTTATCCGCCCACTTCAAGGAGGACGGCAGGATGCTGGAGCTGCTCTCGCCGAGGCCGTTCCAGAAGGCGTCCACGATGGCTTTCTTGTTGATCGCCATGCCGATGGCCTGCCGCACTTTGTCGTTCTTGAGGTACTTGTTGGAGTGATTGAGGCTCAGGAGGCCCACGTTGAACGACGGAATGATGACCGCCTTCAGGTTTTTGTCGCCCTGAACACTCTTGAGCTGCTCGGGGTTAAGGTCGGACGTGAAATCGATGGTGCCGGCCTTGAGCTCGTTGAGGCGCTGGCTGGGGTCTTTGATAAAGCGGATGACGAGCTGGTCGTACTTCGCCTTGTTGCCCCAGTAGTTGGGGTTGGGCTTGAGCACGATGCGGTCGCCGGTTTTCCACGACTGCATGACGAAGGGGCCGGTTCCGACGGGCAGCGAGGTGGGCGTGCCGTACTTGGCCCCCTCCTGCTTGACGGCAGCGGGCGAGGCGATGCCGAAGAAGGTGGTGGCGAAGGCGGCGGGCAGCGGCGCGAAGGGACGGGTGAGGGTCAGCACGACCTTGTCCTGGCCCACGGCTTTCACGCTCTTGAGCAGGGTGTTTTTCTCCCCCTTGAAGCCGCCGAAAGTGAACTGCCACGAGATAAAGGACTTGCCCTGCGCTTTGGCGCCACCGGACGCCTCGGGGTCCCACCAGCGGTTGATGTTGTAGACCACGGCGTCGGCGTTGAAGGGCGTGCCGTCGCTGAATTTGACTCCCTTGCGCAGGGTAAAGGTCCACTGGGTCGAGTCCTTGTTGGCCGACCAGCTCGTCGCCAGGCCGGGCGCGAGTTCGCTCGTTCCCTTTTTGAACTTGACGAGCGTGTCGTAGACCTGCATCTGGACCACCGACGAGTTGCCGTCCACGATGGTGCCCGAATCGAGCGAGACGGGATCGCCGCCCGCGCCGTAGACCAGCGAAACGGCGCCGGCAGGTGCGGCGAGCAGGGCAAGGGTGAGGGCGCTCAGAAACCAGCGTGGACGCATGAAAACCTCCGAAGTTCAGGACATTGAAGTGAGGCCCTGAGCCTAGAGTGTTTGGCCTGGTCAAGGCGCCCTCTGAGCAGACAACGTGGGCGGGGCTACAGAGAAGTCACAACTCCACGTCCAGCGCAAGCGCCCGCCGCAGCAGGCGCCGGTACTCCTTGTCGGTGACTTCATATACGCCGAGGGTGGCGAGGTGCGGGTTCTGAATCTGCGCGTCGAGCAGCGCGAAGCCCTGGCGGTCAAGGTGCTCAGCGAGGTGAATGAGCGCCGCCTTGCTCCCGTTGGTGAGGCGGTGAAACTTGCTCTCGGCGATGAAGGCGCCCCCGAGCGCCAGCCCCAGCACACCCCCGGCGAGTTCGTCGCCCTGCCAGACCTCGAAGGAGTGCGCCAGGCCGGTGGTATGCAGGTGCTGGTAAATCTCGACCAGCTCGTCGGAAATCCACTCGCCGTCACGCTCGGGGCTGCCCGGCAGGTGGCCCCGGCAACCGGCGATCACCTCGTCGAAGGCCAGGTCCACGCTGGGCCGAAAGTGCTTCAGCTCGCGCCGCATTCGGCGGGCCACATGCAGCCCGGCGTCCTCGGTGAGCGGCACCAGCGCCCGACCCGGCACGCCGTACCACCGCAGGCCGTCGCCGTTGTCCATCAGAAACGACCCCCCCGCGTAGCCCTCCGCAATCTCGCGGGTCAGGGGGTCGGGGTGCTGCAAAAAGGTGCGGGCGGCGGGCATGTGCGCCAGCATAGCCGCGCCGCCCTTGCAAAAAAGTTGCGGCAGAGGCGTTCAAACAGGGCCGAGTGACCAGCAGAACAGACGTGCCGCGGCAGCCGAACTCTTCAACCCAGCGCCGCGCATATCAGCCTGCGGTCATCCCGGCCCGCTACCCTGCGAGCATGAACCTGCGTGCCCTTTTGCTGCTGCCCCTGCTCGGCCTCGCCGCCGCGCAGTCCCCGGCGACCCCGGCTGCCCCCACCACGGCGCCTGCCCTGGTGGAAACGCCGATAACGCCTGAACCGGCCACCCCCGCGCCCGCCACCGAATCGGTCGAGGTGCCCGCCGCCGTGCAGCCCGCCCGACTCGACGACGTGAGCGCCACCCTCAGCGCCCCGCGCACCGTGAAGGGCAAGCTGCCGCTCACGCTGACGGTCAAGAGTAGCCGCGCCGCCGCCTTTAAACTCGACGTGCCGCGCGACAACGAGCAGAACTGCGTCACCGCCCCCACCGTGCGGGTGCTGCGGGTCGGCAGCCGCGACGTGGTGTACCCGATTGCTGGCGCCAGCCCGCGCCTGTGCGCTCAGGACCTCCGCAGCGATGCGGTGGCTGCCCGTGGACAGGTGAGCTATACCCGCGACCTCGACTTGCCTGCCGGGGACTACATGGTGGAAGGCTGGCTGACGGGCTTTGCCGACGGGCTGCGGGTAAAGATTCCTGCCAAGCCGGTGCGGGTGACGGTGCGCTGAGAGGAGCGCTGGTTCTGAAGCTTTAGCTTGAGCGTTTGGCCCCAACCCCCCGCCCCTTACCCCAAAGGAGACAGGGGGCTGACGTTGGCACTGGGCAAATGGCGGTGATGTCGCGTGTCGGGCGGCGTTTCCCCGTTGGGCGGGCGGGTCTGGATGCTCGTGATTTCTACGGACGCGAGGCCCGTGCGCCGTTGGCGCCCGACGGCCTGGCGTTCTGCGTTTCACGATTCTTCGTGAGGGGGCGAGAAAGCCACAGCCAGAGCAGTTTTTAATCCTCTGTGCTTCGTTCTCCCCGCTGGGCAGCCCGGCGGTTTTAGACTCGCGGGCATGAGCCTGAGCCTGTCCACCATTCCCGGCGAGTACGCCGTGTGCCGCCTTGACCCACACACTGCGCCGCCCGCGTGGGCCTTTGCCGGGGAGTTGTGGAGCGTGACTCGCACCCCGGACGAGCTCTCGGTTGTCTGCGCGGCGGGGCAGGTGCCGGCGGGGGTACAGGCCGCAAAAGGGTGGGCATTGTTGAAACTGCATGGCCCCTTCGACTTCGGGCTGACGGGCATTCTCGCCAGTGTGCTCAATCCTCTGCGAGACGCGGGCGTCGGGATTTTTGCCCTGTCCACCTATGACACCGATTACGTGCTGGTGGCGCAGGAGCAGTTGGATAAAGCGGTGGCGGCCCTGCGAGACGCCGGGCATCACGTCGACTGACAGAGCCCATGAAAAAGACCCTTCCAGCAATCACCGGAAGGGCTTTTTGATGGTGGAGGAAGCTCACGCTTTAGCCCAGGGCATTTGACACAAAAAGACCCCCTCACCCCTTGCTTCGCAAGGCCCTCTCCCACCAGGGTAGAGGGTCAAAAATTCGCAATATCTTTCCGTCAAATGCTCTGCGCAGCTCGTCGGCCACCAGTTCGCTGACGTTGACACCCTTACATCCCATCCTGCTGAGAGCGGCTACATAGACTTTGAGAGACGCAGCCAGTCCTCCCGCCGCGCCTCATACCGCACCAAGGGAACCTGAGCCCCCCGGTACAGGTCAGTCCCACTCTCCCCCACCGGAATAAACCCCAGCCGCTGCATCAGCGCGTGCGAGCGGACGTTGGGCGCGTGGACCTTGGCGCGCAGGACGGACAGGCCCAGTGGCCCGAAAGCGTGAGCGAGAAGCAGTTGCCCAGCGCGGGTGCCCGTGCCTTGCCCCCAGCGGTGCGGCTCCCCGATGGCGATGCCGAATTCGGCGCTCCCCGCCGTGATGTCGCCGAGGTCCACGTAACCGACCAGCTCGCCGCCCTGCCCCTCACCCCTCTGCTCGATGCCCAGGCGCAGGAAATCGGGGGAACGGTCCGCGATGATGGCCTGCCAATGCCGCCGCAGCACGCGGGGGGCGAGGCCGGGTGTCCAGCCGCTGGCGAGGCAGAACTCACGCTCGGCGCCCCAGCGCACGGCGGTTTCCTCGTCCCCAGGACGCAGCGGGCGCAGGGTGAGGCCCACCGCTGGAGATTCAGAGGCCATCGGTGACGGGCAGACCGGCCATGCTTAGCCTTCCTGCGGCAGCGCGGCGAGCGGCAGGTCGCGCTGCGCCGCCACGTATAACCAGTGGGCGGTCGTATTCGTCCGCAGCGTGGCGGCGGCGTCCTCGCCCAGCACTTCGGCCCAGCGGGCAGCAAACCCAGGTTCGAGCGGCGCGGCGGCCACCCAACCGTCGGCAGTCGGGTACAGGCGGTAGTTGTCGTAGGCGCCCGACAGCAGCCCGCCCGGCGCGGTCAGACCCACCCGGTAGGGCGCGGCGGCAAAGCGGGCGGCGTCACCCAGACCCACCATGCACTCGCGTTCCGGCTGCCCGCGCTCGCGGCTCAGCAGCAGGCCCAGCGCAGCGGCGTAGGCTTCGCGGCTGCCGGTCAGGTCGGCCACCAGCGTGCGCGGCATGGCGGGGCGGGCGGGGTCAATCAGGCCCGCTTCGGCCTGGTAAGTCAGGTCGTGGCCCGGCGCGTCGGGCTCGCGGGTATCGCCCACGATGGTCACGCGGCACAGCCGGGGAAAGTCGCGCCCCAGCCGCTCAGGCGCCAGCCCCAGCCGGGCGAGCGCAGCGGGGCGCGAACTGGTGAGCAGCAGGTCGGCCCCGGCGAGCAGCGCGTCGAACTCGGCCTTGCCCGCTTCCGCTTTCAGGTCGATGACCCGCACCTCGATGTCCCGGTGCAACTCGGCGTACCACGCGGGCGACATCTGCGCGAGGGGATCGCCCGCCGGGCCTTCCACCTTGATGACGGTCGCTCCCGCGTCCCGCAGCGAGGCGGCGGCGAGTGGGCCGGGCACGTTGGGCGCGAGGGTGATGACCGTCCATCCCTGAAGAGGCTGAAACATGCCTCCATCATGCCTGCTATGGAGAGAAAAACGGGGCGGTGCGCCGATTACAGCACGCCCTGTTCGCGCATCGCCGTCGCCACTTTGACGAAGCCCGCAATGTTGGCGCCGTCGAGGTAGCTGACGTGGCGGTCCGGGCGGCGGCCATACTCCAGGCACGAATCGTGAATGGCCGACATGATGCTGCGCAGGCGCTGGTCCACTTCCTCGCGGGTCCAGGAGAGGCGCTGGGCGTTTTGCGACATTTCCAGGCCCGAGGTCGCCACGCCGCCCGCGTTGGTCGCCTTGCCCGGTGCGTAGAGCACGCCCGCTTCCTCGAAGGCCTGGATGGCTGCGAGGTCGCACGGCATGTTGGCGCCCTCGGCCACCACGCGCACGCCGCCTGCAATCAAGGTGCGGGCGTCGTCGGCGCCGAGTTCGTTCTGGGTCGCGCAGGGAAGCGCCACATCCACCGGCACGTCCCAGGGGCGCACGCCGGGGCGGAACTCGGCGCCGACCTCGCGGGCGTAGTCCTCCACCCGGCCCCGGCGCTCGTTCTTGATGTCCATCAGGACGGCGAGCTTGTCGTAGGTAAAGCCGTCCTCGTCCACCACCGTGCCGCCCGAGTTGCTGGCGGTCAGCACGTGGGCGCCGAGGTGCAGCGCCTTTTCGATGGCGTACTGCGCCACATTGCCCGAGCCCGACACCGACACGCGCAGGCCCTCCATCTCCATCCTCTGGTCGCGCAGCATGTGCTCCACGAAATACACCGTGCCGTAGCCGGTCGCCTCGGGGCGCAGCAGCGAGCCGCCGTAGCTCAGGCCCTTGCCGGTAAATACCCCACCCGCGTGGTTGGCGAGCTTTTTCATCATGCCGGCGAGGTAGCCGACCTCGCGCCCGCCCACGCCGATATCGCCCGCCGGAACGTCGGTGTCGGGACCGAGATGCCGCCACAGCTCGGTCATCAATGCCTGACAAAAGCGCATGACCTCGCCGTCGGACTTGCCCTTGGGGTCGAAGTCGCTGCCGCCCTTGCCCCCGCCGAGCGGCAGGGTGGTGAGGGCATTTTTGAAGGTCTGCTCGAAGGCCAGAAACTTGAGGATGCTGAGGTTGACGCTGGGGTGAAAGCGCATCCCGCCCTTGTATGGCCCGATGCTGGAACTGTGCTGCACGCGGTAGCCCCGGTTGACCTGCACCTGCCCGGCGTCGTCCACCCAGGTCACGCGGAAGCTGATGACGCGCTCGGGCTCGATAAGGCGCTCAAGCAGCGCGTGCTCGGCGTACTCGGGGTGCGCCTGCACAAAGGGCCAGATGCTGGTCATCACCTCGGTCACCGCCTGCAAAAACTCGGGCTGGTGCGGGTTGCGGGCGGAACTGCGCGAGCTGGGTGCTGGTCATGGGGCCTTTAGCCTAAACGCTGCCCAGACAGGGCGCCGGGGGCCGGGATGCACAAGTCACCCTCGCCCCACCTGTCGCCGCTGTCCCCAAAACGTCAGCCGCTCACCGCTCCGCGCAGCGTCAGCACCGCTTTTTTGAGGTCGTCCGAGGGTTCGCCCCGCGCCAGAATCTCGCCCGTCGCCTTGCTCATCACGCGGGCCACGGCGCGGGGTTCGCCGCCCGGCCCCTGCTCGATGACGAGTTCGAGTTGCTGCTCGCCGTCCAGATGCTCGGCGGCGTAGGCGATAAACCAGTCGGCCCAGTTCACCCGCTCGCGGGGCGGTTCCTGCGCTTTGGCCGCCTGTTTCTCGTGGTACGCCTGCGCCTTCTGGTTCACATGCTCGCGGATGACCTCGTAACGCTGCGGGGGCGAGAGCGTGCCCAGTTCCACTTCGGCGCCGCTTTCGGGGTGGTAGACGGTGGCGTCCGGCCCCAACTTGCGGACCACATTCGCCGTAATCCGCAGCTCCGGCGCGGCGCGTTCCTCCCAGGGGGCGAGGTCGTCCGATTCACTCTCGCGGCGCTCCTCCACCAGCCGGGCCACGAGCCGCTGCTGCTCGGGTTCGAGTTCTTCCACAATCCGGGCGGCGGGCCGGAAGCTGCGGGCCTGCGCCTCGTGCCGGGGCTGGCTCTGCTCCTCCATCACGGCGCGGAAATCCTCGGGCGTAAAGTCGCGCGGCTGATAAAAGACCACCTGTTCCAGATACTCGGCCAGGGTCATGCGCCCCAGTTCCAGCTCGGGCGCCGCTAAGCGGTGACGCTCGGTGAAGTCGTCCGTGTCCAGCCCGAAGCGCTGCGCCACGTCTGCCCGCTGCTCGCGGTCCCAGCCGTTGGTGAGCAGCACGCCGCCGATGTCCCAAAACAGAGCCTTGATGGTCATGCGGCAGTGTAAGCCGCAGGGTCAGCCGGGGCCACAGGGAACAAGAAAAAAAAGATACCCAAGCGAAAGCCTGAGTATCTTCTGTGTCTTTGTCCCGACTGTGCTGATTATTTGACCGTGACGGTTCCCCAGCTTTTGCCGTTGACCACGACTTCAAAGGGACTCGTGCGCGGGACCGTGCCGGAATCGGTGTAGGTCAGGGCTTTCTGGACGACCGCCGCCGCGCAGGGGCCTGCCCAGCCTTTGCGGAAGGTGCCTTGCAAGCTCAGGCGCGAGGCCGTCCTCTCTGCCAGCGTCAGTGACTGGCCCTTTTCGCCGCAGTTCCATATGTCGATGTTGACGGTTACGGTCAGAGGTTCCGTCGCCCCGACGCTGGCAGGAAACTCCACGCTTCTGATATGCAGCGGCTCGACACCTCCCACCAGACCACACCCACTGAGACCAAGCGCCAGCAGAGCCACCAGACTCGTCTTTTTCATGGCCTGATTCTGACAGAGAGACTGCTGGTCTGTCAGTACGCCGGGAAAGTCGCCCCCTCACTTCGTGTCAAACCAGTTCGGCCCCGTCCCCACTTCCACCGCCAGCGGCACCTTGAGCTGCACCACGTTTTCCATGACTTTTTTGGTCAGCGCGGCGACCTGCTCGGCCTTGTCGAGCGGCGCCTCGATGAGCAGTTCGTCGTGCACTTGCAGCAGCATCCGGGCACCGATGGCGTCGAGCTGCGGGTCGAGCTGCACCATCGCCAGCTTCATGATGTCGGCAGCGGTGCCCTGAATCGGCATGTTGTAGGCGAGCCGCTCCTCGGCCTCGCGCTGCACGCGGTTGCGGCTGCTCAGGCCCGGCACGTAGCGGCGGCGGCCATAGAGCGTTTCCACATAGCCGTGCGTGCGCCCGAAGTCCAGCGTGTGATTGATGTAGCGCCGGATGCCGGGGTAGGTGGCGAAATAAATCTCGATGAAGGTCGCGGCCTCGGCGTAGGGAATACCGAGGTCGTTGCTGAGGCGGTGAGCACTCATGCCGTACAGCACGCCGAAGTTGACCGTTTTGGCGGCGCGGCGCTGATTGGCGTCCACGGTGGCCTCGTCGAGCCCGAGCACCTGCGCGGCGGTGCGGCGGTGAATGTCGGCACCCTCCACGAACGCCTGCTGCATCAGCGGGTCGTCGGCGATGTGGGCGAGGAGCCGCAGCTCGATTTGCGAGTAGTCGGCGGCAATCAGGGTAAAGCCGTCCTCGGCAATAAAGCCCTTGCGAATCTCGCGCCCGAGTTCCGAGCGGATGGGGATGTTTTGCAGGTTGGGGTTGAGGCTGCTCAGACGCCCGGTCGCCACCGCCGTCTGCGCGAAGGTGGTGTGCAGGCGGCCCGTGTGCGGGTTGACGAGGTTGGGGATGGGGTCGAGGTAGGTGCCGCGCAGCTTGTCGAGTTCGCGGAACTCCAGCACCAGCGGGATAATGGGATGCGCGTCGCGCAG
>NZ_JHXN01000018.1 GCF_000687755.1 Taylorella asinigenitalis ATCC 700933 | reverse complement strand
CGATAGCAACGCACTCCAGCCGCTTTGATCAACCTTAATACCATTGCGTGCATTGTATTTGTTTTTAAGCTTACTCACTTGTCCTACTAAATCAAAGTACGAACCATTAGGGTTATAGTTAGTGTGATAGACTCCTAGGCTTAGGGCATCTGTTGTGATACCACCTGCTAACTTATCATCCACTACTATGCCGTTTACTTTTCTCTCTTTATCAAACGTATCCACATCTGTGTTTGTGTAGCCAAACATCACTCCTGTCTCGCTTCTTGCATTTAGACCCTTGTACTTAGTCGCAAGGTCAAAGCCAAACTGCCATGAGGTAGATGTAGACTTAGAGGAGAACTGCTTAGAGCCTGTTAATTCTAGATCTGTGCCTCTGATTCGACCCCAAACCTTACCACCAGCATTTGTAGATTGAGACTGAGCTCCAATCCTCTCATTTAAGGTCCCAAGGTCTGCAAACCCTGTACTCAAATTAATCGTAGGCCCTTGCAAATATCCAGGAACTGATTGTGAGAACGTACCTTTAAGTTTCCACTTATAGTTATTACCCACTTTAACAAGCTGTATCTGTTCTGCTCCCTCAGTCTCTGCTGAACCAGTAAACACATTACCCTCATGATCTTGGTCTACGGTTACTACGTCTTCAGAGTATTTATCGTCCTCATAAGGAATAACATCACCGCGTACTACGCCGTTATTACCTACTTCTACTTTAGTAGAACCAGAGGCTTTACCTTTAACATGAAGAGCATCAGTTACCGATTCATTTGGATTATTCCAGATAGTGTTTACTTTAAGCTTAGAGCCCTCTTCTCCAACATAGTCTCCTTCAACTCTTAGAGTTGAACCTACATTATCTAGATCGTCTTTTTCACCACCAAGGAATATCGTTCCATCTG
The DNA here is from genome assembly GCF_000687755.1 of Taylorella asinigenitalis ATCC 700933. Classification (GTDB taxonomy): domain Bacteria; phylum Pseudomonadota; class Gammaproteobacteria; order Burkholderiales; family Burkholderiaceae_B; genus Taylorella; species Taylorella asinigenitalis. The sequence goes on along the minus strand of NZ_JHXN01000018.1, from coordinate 12,350 downwards.
CTTTATTAGTGAAATTACCTCCCACAATATAATCAGATTTAGAGCCAGGTCCTTGTGCTTGATCAGCTGCAAGTCCTTTGTCTTCATCTCCTACGATAAATGAGCCATTGTTTTCGATATCACCTGCTATAGAGCCGACACCCGCAAATGTAGAACCTGTGCTTATCGCAAGTTTCTTAACCTTAAGGTCAATAGGTGTGTCATTTGAGCCTGCAATAAGCGTACTGCCATCGGCTCCAACCAAATCTCCACCAAAGTTCGGTAATGTCTCTGGTGTTAACTCTAAGCGACCATCAAAATTAAGAGTACCATTACCTTTAACTTTTGCATCGATTGTGCCATTGGCTGTTAAATTGATAGTACCTGAGTTATTGGTATCAACTGTAGTTGAACCAAGGTTTTTCTTCTCTTTAGCAGTAACGTCTGCACCATCTTCAATATCAAGCTCTGAAGCGGCTGTTAGGCCAGTGTTATCGCCTGTGAGTTCTACAGTTTTATCGGCTTTAACTAATACCAAACCATCTCCAGAAAGATCGTTATCGATATTACCGTCTGTATTGATTACAAAATTACCGTTTTGAGCAACTGCCACTGGACCATGGCCTGCTCCATCTTCATGACCTATCTCATAGATGCCATGCTGACTTACAGTGATTTTGCTATTTAATTCATCTTGTGCACCTTCAGATTTTAGATGAGATTTCTTAGCCTCCGTGCCTACGACTTCAAGTTCACTACCATCGGCCCCTTTAAGAGTGCCTTCTTTGGCATTGCTTAGACCATCTGCACAATCACCATGAACCACAAGTTTGCCTGTTTTAAGGTCTACAGTAGAGTCTTTCTGAGCGTTTAAGCACCCAATATGAACTGGTTTAGTTGCATCTAATCCTTCTTTGATTTCAAACACTGCATTAGGATCAACATTTAAATTAGCTGTGTGTTTATCAGCAGAACCTAGAGCATTTTCTGAGCCTGCGATAAGTGTGCCACCTAAAACATTAGTATCGCCTGTAAACTCATTAGCAGAGTTTGCTATTTCAACTTTGTGAGTGTTAGGGTCATCATTGCCAGTGCCGATATCTAAACCGCCTTCTCCTGTAAGCTTAGCTGTAAGTGTATTTGCACCTTCAGCTGTATTTGCAGGGTCTGCTACCAAAGAGAGTTGCTTATCTTTTAGAAGTTCAAGTGATTTAAGAATATAGGAAGCATAAAGACCTTTCTTAGTTTCACCATCTTGCTCTTTTTGCAGATGCGATGCAAGGTCGTATTCACCTTTAGCTACAGCTTCATTGTGTTGAACAATATCAAGATTAGCTGGATTAGAGATGTTATTGCCATCTTTATCGGTAAATACAACCTCTACATTGCCCTCATCACCTTCTACTTTACCTGTTGCTTCGATTAGAAGTACTTTATTCTCTGCATCATCCTGAGTAAGAAGTGCTTTCTCATTTTCTGCTAGAGGATCAGATACAAACTCATCAGCGATTACTGATACCTTAGATTTATCACCTGCAGCTCTAAGAACTGGATCAACAACCGCTTGAACATTTAAGTTCTCAACTTTAAGCGAAGCAGGAACATTCTCTTTATATGCGATGATTGCGTTATTTAATTTAACTTCGCCACCATTAAGCGTTAATGAGCCAATCTCAACAGGTGCAGCTGGATTACCGAATTTAGGTACATCTGCTACCGCCCCTTTATTTAGAACTAAAGTAGTTCCAGAGTGAGTAGCCTTAACGTTTTGAGGATTAAGTTCAACTTTCGCGTTATTTATCTCATAAGAGCCATTAAACTCATCATACTTGCCGTTAAATGCAACTGACTGATTGTTTGCATCTACTGCGTATGTACCGTCTCCTTTAACCTTATCGGTTAATGAGACCTCAGCTGATGCTTCTGAGTTATCTCTTAGAAGCTTAGTACCTTCAGCTAAATTCCAGTTTCCTGTAAACTCATCTACTTTAGAGTCTTTAGTTAAAGAGATGTAAGAGGCATTTGTTAAGGCAACTTCACCTGCTCCAGAGATTGTAGGTGTAGAGAGTATTTCAGGTTTACCTGATTCACCCTTAATGCCTTTAAGTTCAACTGTACCTTCAGCTACAGCCTCTCCTGTACCAAATTGAGATAGTTTTGTGGCAATTAATTTAGTACCCTCAAGCACATTCCAAATTCCATCAAACTCAGTACTATCTTTAGTGAGTTCAACTTGTGCACCTTCTGAAGTCTCCACACTACCAGAGCCTTTAATAGCAACCTTAAGCTTGCCAGCTTCACCAGTCATGGTGCCTAGTTCAAGCTTACCAGTGTCGTTTGTATTTACTACTCCAGTACCAAGAGCATTTTGATTCTTAGCTTTTGCAATCGAATTATCTTTGATATCGACAGTGCCAGTGAGAGCAGAATTATCAGCCGCTAATTCAACATCTCCACCATCTACTACAAGAGATCCATCTCCGCTTACAACATTATCAAATACACCGCTTAATGCTTTAAGCGTCGCATTTCCTGTGCCTGAAACAGTCACTTTACCATTGCCAATTGAATCAAGATTTTCAAGTACAAGCGATGTGTTATCTTGAGCTTCAACAGTGCCTGAGAATGCACTATTTGCTTTCTTGATAACTAGGCTAGAAGCGTGTTCTGCAGTATTAAGAACAATTTTCGATTTTGCAGAGCCGCTCAAAGCCCCTTCGCCTGCTATGCTACTAGAGGCTTCAGAAGCATTCGAGTGGTGTAGATTCAAAGTGCCATCGTTAAGCGTAACTTTAGAGCCATCCTTCGCATCAAGTGCATCTGAGTGAGCAACCTTATTCGAATCGGTCGCAACTTCAGTACCATTCTCTAAAATGATTTTGCTTGTGTGCGATTCTGCAGTACCAGTCGCATTATCTGAAGCGAGAGTAAGTTTGCCAGACTCTACATGCGTTGCACCTTTATAAGCATTTGCTTCGTTTTTGAGCGAAATTTCATCCTGAGCATTAACTTTGATACCGCCTTCGCCTGTCACTTTTGCAGAAAGCACTGCCGCATCACCCTCGCCTGCTTTGCGAAGATCTAGCATCTTGCCCGCTAAAATATTTAGCTCTTTAAGTGCATAAATGGCATTAATACCCTTGTTATCGCCGCTATCCTCTACCTGAGCTGCGATTCCATACTTAGCATCGGCAACTTTTTCTCCCTCTTGTTTGATGGCAATGCTTTTGTCGCTTTGCTGCGCCGCTTGGTTATCGATTGTAAGTTCTAAATTGCCTTCTGTTACTGTTCCTGTTGCCTTAACGATATTGGCGATAATTTCACCATCATCTTGAGCAAGAAGTCCAAGTTGAGATATATCAGATAGCACCCCATTTTGGTCAAAGTCATTTAGGAATTCACCTGAAGTCAGTTTTACAGTCCCGCTATCAGCATTTAAATCTTTTACTTTAAGAGCAGCAGTTTCAGAACCTGGCTTAAGGGCTAATATTGGTTTATCAATAATTAGAGAGCCACCAGTGAGACTTAAGCTACCGATTTCTTCAGTTACGTCTGGTTTTTGAACGACAACAGAAGCTTCTGACCCTGTTGAGAGTTCTAACGTACCTGCTTTAACAGCCTTAATATTTGCTTCATTAAGTTCAAGTTTAGCGTTAGTTAACTTAGTAGTTCCTAAATGTTGAGTGTAATCTGAACCTGTGAAGTTAAGATTTTGATTATTTGTATTTACCTCAAGAACACCTGTAGCAGCAGAACTTACACTATAAGCTAGAGCAACATCTGAGCTTGCATCTGACTGATTATGATACCAACGTGATGAGTCATTTATAGTAAGTGTGGTATTTGATGCACCAGCACCTAATGTTTTAATCTCTATATCAGAGTTTTGATTTAAAACAATGCTCTCAAAATTATTTATCTTTTGTGCATCGGTTGAGAAGACAGCTTTAGAACTATTGAATGATAATGTATCCGTACCATCACCACCATCAAGAATGCCTAAAGCCGCTTTATTAGCCTCCTCAAGATTAGATACTGTTACTGTGTCATCGCCCTCTTGAGTTTCAATAGACTTAGCTGATTTAACATTATCTATATTAACTGTGTCCGCACCTTCACCTGTTTTGATACTACCGTCATTGGTGCTACCTTCTTGCAAATCGTAAGTATCAGATCCAGAGCCAGATTTAATAGCGGCTGTTGAGGTTCCACTATTTGTGTAAGAGTTTTCTCCTTCACCGAGATTAACATCTCCTTTTAGTGTGCCTGAGTTAATTAAAGAGTCTTCGCCAGATCCAGTTAATAAAACAGTTGAGTTAAGTGTTCCACCGTTAGTGATGGAATTAGTTCCTTCTCCTAGGTTGATATTGGCTTCTAAATTACCTGTAGCATCAACTAAAAGTTCATCCTCGCCAGCTCCAGTTATAAGATTGTCTATGGATGCTGTAGAATTCAAAACTTTTATAACATTATCACCATCACGTAAATTTACAAGTGATGAATCAACACTTGATGATCCCTGAATGTTTAATGTATCGATGCCCGAACCAGTATTAATTTCACCTGTAAATGTGGTATCTTCATCTTTTATTGTGATTGTATTTGTTCCATCACCTAGAGATAGATTTCCAGACATACTGGAGCCATTACTCATACTGAATGTATCATCGCCTGCACCTGCAGTTATATGACCAGTTTGTTTGGCTGATGAATTATTGTTAGGAGTATCAGACTGTATGAAAATTGTATTATTTCCCTCTCCAGCATCAATACCACCTTTTACATCAGCATTTGCTCCAAAAATATGGAATTCATCATCTTTAGCCTTAGTAACAACCTTATTTTCTAATACTCCGCTATTTTCAAGATTAACTTGAGCATCACCAAATTTAATTTCTCCAGTAATTGTTGGTCCAGCTTCAGTTGAAGACGGATCAGCTTTAAGGTTTTTAAAACTAATAATGGAATCAGCTGTTGCAGAGTAGTCGATAGCTATTCCACCGTCTGGAGACGTGATATTTCCATTGTTTGTGAATACGTTATCTTGCGGATGTTTCTTAACCCACTCTTTTAAGTCAATAATTGCGTTAGTGGAATTTGATGTCAGATTTCCACTATTGGTAAGGCTTGGTCCCGCATTATCAATATCCCAAGCAGCTCCAGCATCAGTAGATTCAAGATTAATATTTGCTGCACTGCTAAATGAACCTGAAGTATTGATATACAGTGCTCTACCAGTAGCTCCGTCCTTAACATTAATATCGATTCCGCCAACAGTTAGATTTTCATCTGTTTCTGCCCAACGGTCATCGCCACTTAGACTTGCATCTGCTTTCCTGTTCGCAAAAACAATACCCGTACCTGATCCAGTAATATTAATAGTACCGCTAGATTCATTTGCTAATGCAGTCCCAGAGCGAATCGCAATGCCATCTGTCACTTCAAAAGTAGTCTCTTTTGTGGCAATGCCCTCTATTTCAGCCTTATTCTCTACAATAGCACCAGTACCACCTGCTAATAAGGATAGTGTATTTGCTCCAAGAGTAAGCCCTGTTGCACCAGTATCTACAAGAACTACACTCGCAGCACCACCAGCTTTGATTGTCGCCTCAGTAGAACCTTCACCCGACATATCAAGTGATGCACCTTCACCTAAACGAATAGCTGCATCAGTGGCTTTACCATTAGTTAGTTGAATATTTCCTGCTTTATGTTCAAATTTTGATTGAACGCCTGAGTCAGAGGCACCTGAAACATCTACGGCTGCAACAGCTTGAGTAGATCCATCTTTATGAGCACCTGCGACTACTATATTTCCGTGATTAACTAATTTACCGCCTTTTGTTAATTCAACAGCAATTTCATCCTTACCTTGAAGATTAACGTCTCCATGGTTAATTAATTCACCTTCATTAGTTACCGCATAAGCACGTGATTCCTCGGCGGTTGCTTCAGAAGTAATGTTAGAGTAAGAATCAAGTTTAGTTCCTTGTTTTACTCCTTCATCTTCACCAATAATGGAAATACTTCTTCCATCTACAATAGCAGCTTTAGCTAGCTTTCCACTTAAAATAAGCTCAGTCTCTTCACTTAGTGTTCCAGTTGCACCACCAACAACACGCAATGCAACGGATTTATCTCCAGATGCTGTAACAGAAGCGCCACCAGTTGTAACAGTTGTGTTTTTATCTGTAATCCACAATGCAGTTGATTCTACTCCACTAGCAATTAAAGTGGTTTTATTGTTAGGATCAGTAGATGTTCCATCATAACTAGCACCACCAGCAATTCTAAAAAGTTGTGACTGTTCAGAATGAACATTTTGCTCACTAGTACTATTATTAATAATCTCTGAGCCAGCACCATGGATAAAGTAAGCTATATGCTCTCTTCCTGATTTAATATCTATTTTAGAATTTGCTCCTAAGATTACTTTACCTTTATTTCTGGCGTGAATGGCAATACCTTTATTACCCTCTAAATTGACAGTGCCATCAACTTCAATTGTGCTTTTTTCTGACCATACACCGTAGTTTCTAAACCCTGGCAATAAGCTACCAGAGACATTTATGATAGAATCCTCGGTGTTAACCAATCTACCACCAGATGAGGTTCCAGATATTTTTACCCCAATATTATTTGACCCGTTAACGTTTACTATACCACTGTTAGTTACTAGTGTTTCTGCATCACCTTCCCCTGAACCTCCATTTGAAATATCAATACCAACATTACTACGACCATTGTCTTTCGAACCATTTAGGGAAATTGAGCCTGAATTATTAACTTTTATTGCAGATCCATTAACATGAATACCTGTAGCACCATCAATATTTTCATGAATTATTATTTCACCAGAATTAGAGAATGTTGCACCGTTGACATCACCGCTATCACCTAGAACAACACCTCGGAATATACCCTGTTTGTTATGTACTTTTACACCTTCAGGTGACAGCCCAATATGAATTTTTCCTTTGTTTTCGCCAATTGAAGCACCTGTAACTCTAATTCCTTCAAAAGGATTACCTGAACTATATATTTGACTCTCATTTAAAAAATCTCTATAGGAGATAAAAATTTCACCATTTTGTGTAGTTCCAGCAGAGTCGTTTATAACTTTTCCACCGTTATATGCCCACATAGCAAACGATCCTGAACCAAATAAGGATAATTTACCTCTATTTATTGCTAAAGAATTTTCGCCTCTAGCAAGCATTAATCGGGTTCTATCCAACGAGGCCGCATATCTTTCATCTTTATAATATTTGGGACTGATAATATGGCCAGTAGTTTCATTTATTATGTGACCACCTTCGTCAGCTTGCATACCTATTGCATCAGCCTGACCCCGCATAAATTCAAATGTACCTCTGTTTATAGCCTTACTACCAATCCCCTGAGATCTAATAGCAGCTTCTGATGTTACACCTGACAAAGGAGATAAAGACTTACTTGCAAACAGAGCACCTTCTGCAATTTCAACTGTGCCACCATTTTGGGCCTGAATGATAGACCTAGTACCCATTGGAATACTAGTTTCTCCTAAGTTCTGAAATAATTCTTCCTTTAATGAATATCTAATTTTTTCTGTTTTATATGACTTATTAAAATAAGCTAGGTACTCATCTTCGGATTTTATGTCCCCACTTTTTACTTCATTAATAAGCTGATCGTTATAAGCTTTAAAAGAATCTAAATCTACGATATTGAACTCTACCCCAGTTTTAGTAGTTTGTCTTCCACCAGGTTTATAAAATACACGAGTGTGATTTCTCGATAATAAGCTGCTACTACTTTTAATTTCGTTGCCATGAGCATCACCTAAAATTACAAAATGAGAAGATCCGTTCTCACCCCATGTGACTTTAGAACCTTCACCGTCTGCTACCACTAATTGTGAATTTTTGGCATATAGTCTAATTACATTGTTAGAATCTATAAGAAGACCCTTATCCCTTACATCTGTACCATCAAAGTTTCCTTTAGTAGGATTGAAGTTTACCTGTCCACCCTCTTTTGCAGTGACAATTCTAAAATCGTTATAAAAATTCACTTGACCTCCAGGGACGTTGGATCCCATGGACCAAACATAACCGTGAGCTTTTCTAACTTTGAAAAAACTAGAATCGTATACTTGAATTGTGGTTTTACTTTTAGTCACACTATCTTCATATACAACTGATTTTTTTGGATTAAAAACATAATTATCTGCTTTAGGACCGAAATCATTTAAATCCGGATTCCACACATAATCTTTAATATTTTCCCAATCCTGAGGTAATACTGCATTTTTAAAATCATCTGTCCGTGCATGGGGATAGTAAGTTATTATGGCGTATTTGTTTTTATAATTATCAACAGCATTTTCAAGAGACCCAGTTACATTAATTGTTTCCCCTGCCCCCGCAACAATCGGTCCTTCGCCCGCATTATCACCCCAAGGTCCATTAGAATCTGTAGGTACTCCGTCAGCAGTAGGGTCGAATCTCAAAGTTGTCAAATCCACAGTAGTTGTCTGTGCAAGCACACCCATTGCCATCCCACTGAGGGCTAAAGAAGCGATTAATTTTTTAGTGCTTACATTCTTACAGTAACCTCGGGCAAATTCATTTACAGCAACCCATGAACCAAGTGTTTTGTTATATACAACCTTGAAAATTTTGTTCATAAAACCCTCAATTAGAAATTATTATTAAAAAATCAAACCCCGTAATTTTAGGAAATCAAAATTACAAATATTGAAACATTGTAAGATTTTTTAATGAGTTGTATATAGAACTTATCTATATGGAACAAAAAAACCCACCGTTTCGGTGGGTTTTGATATAAAACTTAAATTTATAAATTACTAAAAAAATCTTTTACTTTGTCCGTCCAATGCTTATTTTGAGGTGAATTTTTTCCCAAATCCTTCTCAATAGTTGCATCAAACTGACGTAGCAAATCTTTCTGCTCATCGCTTAAATTAACAGGCGTTTCGATATGAACATGACAGTAAAGATCACCAGGCACAGAAGAGCGTACACCCTGAATACCCTTACCTTTTAAGCGGAATACCTTACCTGATTGCGTACCTTCAGCAACAGTGATATTAGCTTTCCCCTGAAGAGTAGGCACTTCAAGAACGCCACCTAGAGCCGCTGTTACAAATGGCAATGGCACTTCGCAATGCAAATCATCCCCATCCCTCTCAAAAATTGGATGTTTCTTTATAGAAATCTCTACATACAAATCGCCTGATGGACCACCATTAATTCCAGGCTCTCCATGACCATTTAAACGAATACGCATTCCATGGTCGATACCACGTGGTACATCCACAGATAACGTTTTTTGTTTACGCACATGACCTGCACCACCGCATTTATCGCAAGGATCTTTAATAACTGTACCAGTACCACCGCAAGCATGACATGTTTGTTGGAAACGCAATGGTCCTTGTCGAACTACGGTTGCACCTGTACCGTTACATGTAGGACAAGTAGTAGGTTGTGCACCATTTTTTCCGCCAGTTCCGTGACATGAACCGCATGTATCGTACCCGTTAAATCGAATCTCTTTTGTATATCCAGAAGCAGCTTGCTCTAGGGTAATCTCTAAGCGATACCGTAAATCATTCCCGCGGAAAGACTGAGGCTGAGTACGGCCACCACCTCGAGAAGCACCACCAAAAATATCTCCGAATATGTCACCGAATATATCTCCAAAATCTGCACCAGCACCAAAGCCGCCACCGCCGCCCATACCATTAGGGTCGACTCCTGCATGGCCAAACGTATCATACGCTTGACGTTTTTTAGAGTCAGAAAGAGTCTCGTAAGCCTCTTTCACTTCTTTGAATTTTTCTTCAGCTTGTTTGTCGTCGGGATTGCGATCTGGGTGATATTTCATAGCTAAGCGACGATAAGCTTTTTTTATCTCATCGTCGCTCGCACCCTTTGCAACTCCTAGAACTTCATAAAAGTCACGTTTAGCCATTGGGTATTACTTGCTTTCTGAATCCTCAGATTTAACTTCTGTAAAATCAGCGTCAACTACATTATCGTCTTGAGGAGCTGAATCAGCCTCAGCTGCACCTGCTGCTTGAGCTGCCGCTTGTTGAGCTTGCATATCTGCGTACATCTTCTCGCCTAATTTTTGAGATGATGTAAGAAGAGCTTGAGTTTTAGATTCAATTTCCTCTTTGTTATCGCCTTTAATAGCTTCTTCAAGTTCTTTGATAGCTGACTCGATAGCTTCTTTTTCTGAAGCCTCAAGTTTATCGCCGTATTCAGTTAAAGATTTGCGAGTTGCATGAACTAAGCCATCAGCTTCATTACGCACTTTAACTAACTCCGCAATTTTCTTATCTGCTTCTTCATTATCTTGAGCATCTTTAACCATGCGTTCAATTTCTGCATCAGTCAAACCAGAGTTCGCAGTGATAGTGATTTTATTTTCTTTTCCAGTGCCTTTATCTTTAGCTGACACATTCAAGATACCATTTGCGTCGATATCTAGAGTAACCTCAATCTGTGGAATACCACGTGGAGCAGGTGGGATTCCTTCAAGATTAAATTCACCTAAAGCTTTGTTGTACTGAGCAATCTCACGTTCACCCTGGAACACTTTAATAGTTACTGCAGGTTGATTATCGTCCGCGGTTGAGAACACTTGAGTATGACGTGTAGGGATAGTGGTATTTTTCTGGATAAGCTTAGTCATCACACCACCCAATGTTTCAATACCTAAAGAAAGCGGAGTCACATCAAGAAGCAATACATCCTTACGATCTCCTGAAAGAACAGAACCTTGGATACCAGCACCTACCGCAACAGCTTCGTCTGGATTTACGTCTTTACGAGGAGCTTTACCGAAAAACTCTTGCACCTTCTCTTGAACTTTTGGCATACGAGTCATACCGCCTACCAAAATCACATCGTCGATATCGCTAACTTTGATGCCCGCATCTTTAACCGCAATACGGCATGGCTCGATTGTACGTTCGATAAGATCTTCAACTAATGCCTCTAATTTCGCACGAGACAATTTCACATTCAAATGTTTTGGACCTGAAGCATCCGCAGTAATATACGGAAGATTAATCTCAGTTTGAGTTGTAGATGAAAGTTCGATTTTCGCTTTCTCTGCAGCCTCTTTTAAACGTTGTAGAGCAAGCACGTCTTTAGATAAATCTACGCCCTGATCTTTCTTAAATTCGCTAACAATATAATCGATGATTCGTTGATCGAAGTCTTCACCACCCAAGAAAGTATCACCGTTTGTAGATAGCACTTCAAACTGATTTGCTCCATCCACATCTGCAATTTCGATTATTGAAATATCGAATGTACCACCACCTAAGTCAAACACTGCAATCTTACGGTCGCGAGATTCTTGCTTATCAAGACCGAAAGCAAGAGCTGCAGCTGTAGGTTCATTGATAATACGAAGTACATTTAAGCCAGCAATTTTACCTGCATCTTTAGTAGCTTGGCGCTGACTGTCGTTGAAATATGCAGGCACAGTAATCACTGCATCTTTAACTTCCTCACCTAAATAATCTTCAGCTGTTTTTTTGATTTTGCGTAGGATGTCCGCTGATACTTGTTGTGGAGCTAATTTCTTACCGTTAGCTTCAACCCATGCATCGCCGTTTTCTGCTTCGACGATTTTATAAGGCATAAGATTAATATCTTTTTGAACTTCCTCATCCTTAAAACGACGTCCAATCAATCGCTTAACAGCAAAAATTGTGTTTTGAGGATTAGTTACAGCCTGACGCTTAGCAGGAGCACCCACAAGAATCTCTCCGTCTGCCGCATAAGCTACGATAGATGGAGTTGTACGTGCACCCTCAGAGTTTTCGATGACTTTAATTTGGCCGCCGTCCATAACTGAAACGCAGCTGTTAGTAGTTCCTAAGTCAATACCAATAATTTTAGACATATTGAAATCCTTTAAATAAATTCTTTATGATTTGTATGTATGGGTTGCATAAAAAATTTCAAGAAAAAATAGAAAATTTTCTTCCATTAGGTGGCAATGCCCCCGCCCCCCATCAATCTTTCCCTTTAACTTACCCAGCCGATACTATCACTAATGCAGGACGAACCACTCTATCCGCTAATTTATACCCTTTTTGCAATACCTGAACGATACAGTCTTTCTCTATCTCGGAGTTAGGGACAGATGAAATTGCTTGATGAAAATTGGGGTCAAATTTAGTCGAAGCATCAGGAGCAATTTCTGTAAGATTATTTCTCTCTAAAGCTTGAGTTAATTGCTTATAAGTAAGGTCCATGCCCTCTTTTAGACTTTCTAGACTTTGTTCTTCCGCACTTAAAGCCGCCTCTAGCGAATCTCTTACTGGCAATAACTCCGCCGCA
>NZ_JHXN01000017.1 GCF_000687755.1 Taylorella asinigenitalis ATCC 700933 | reverse complement strand
GCTTTACGCTTTTCCTCTTCTAGTTTGCGTGCTTCTTCAGCCTTGCGTTTTTCTTCTTCGGCTTTTTTCTTAGCCTCCTCGGCTTTACGCTTTTCCTCTTCTTTTTTACGTTGTTCCGCTAAAGCAATCTCAGGGTCTGGTTGAGGCTCTGGTTCAATAACAGGTTCTGGTTTAGGTAATGGTGGAATAACTACAGGCTTAGGAACAGGAACGGGTTCTGGTTCCACAACAGGCTCAGGCTCGACCACAGGTTCTGGCTCCACAACGGGCTCAGGCTCCACAACGGGCTCAGTTTCCTCAACGGGCTCAGGTTCCACAACAGGTTCAGTCTCAACAACAGGCTCAGGCTCAATAACAGGCTCAGACTCAACCGCATCAACCGCCTTTGGTGGCAATGGTGCCTTAATCTCTCCCTCAGCCCATAACTCTAGTTGAACAGGCCCACTCGCAGACTCCATTTTTTGTAGAAAATTTAGTCCTAAAACTACAAACAAAACTACATGCAGCACAATCGAAAACAAATAAAATTTGCCTTCGCCCTCATTTTTACTGAATTTTTCGTAGTTTCGTCTGGTCATCAGTTGCCTATCTAGCTTTAGAACCAGAGGCCCCTTCGCCTTTCTCCTGATTTACCATTAGACCAAGCCGACCTATACCACTTGCTCTAAGTCTATCCATAAGTCGCACAACCTCCTCATATGCAACTTGACCATCCGCAGAAATAACAACAGGAGTATTCTCGGTGTTCATCATAGTTTTAATTTTGCTAGCTAACACGGCCTCTGGAGTAACTTCAAACTCAGCTCCAGGCTGACGGAATCGCACACTTATAGTTCCATTTTGCTCTAATTGTACTTCGATAGGGGTAACAGGCACTTTGGATGCTTTACCGACGGTAGGTAAATTAATAAGCCCAGGTGTTATTAACGGTGCAGTGACCATAAAAATAACGAGCAAAACAAGCATAACGTCGATATATGGAACGACATTCATCTCATTTTTGAAACGTCTAGATTTAGACCTTCTGGAGGTTCGGCAAGACATGGTGCCTCCTATTAGGACTGTCTTTGAAGGATATTTAGAAATTCATCTATAAAACCTTCAGCGTTGGTAGAAACTTTATCTATAGATCGTGAAAATGAATTGTATGCAATAGATGCTGGAATAGCTGCAAACAAACCAATTGCGGTGGCAATGAGTGCCTCTGCGATCCCTGGTGCAACTGCCGCAAGTGTTGCTGTACTATCCGTGGTTAGCCCAAGAAATGAGTGCATAATTCCCCAAACTGTTCCAAGAAGACCAATATAAGGGCTTACAGACCCAACGGTAGCAAGAAAACTTAGTTTGCTATCTAGCCCATCCATCTCTCTAAAATAAGTGGCTTGCATAGCTCTATCAGCTGCTTGGGTTTGCAATTGAGGAGATAAATTTCTAGATCTTGCTTTTAAGAATTCACTCATACCAGCCTCAAAAACCCTTGCGGTGATACCGTATTTTCTCGGAGATTTTTGAACCTTAGCGTGAAGATCAGTTAAATCACCGCCCCTCCAAAATTCATTTAAAAAATTCTTATTATTTGATTTCGCACTAGATAGGAGAGTGTATTTAGAGAAAATAATCGCCCAAGAAGCTATAGATAAAATAAGCAAAATCAGCATAATTATCTGAACGGGCAAGCTCGCATCAGTAATTAAAGTCAGAATCGACATCTTATCGGGAGTATTTAAAACAACTTCATTCATTAGAAATCCTCGGGCTCATAACAGATTCAAAAGATAACCGAACACTCTCAGGAATAGCACTTGGTTTAAAGCCATCTCTATTAATGCAGCAAACTGTTATTTTGCTTTTTACTAAAAGCTCATTTTCCCTATATATATCTTGAGAAAAAACTATAGAAGCTTTTCCCATAGATTCAACTTCCGTATGAATACTAAGGATATCATCAAGCTTTGCAGGCTTTTTATAAGTTAGGCTTGTTTCTGAAACAACAAAAATCAATCCTAACTCCGAGTCAAGTTTACTTTGATCAAAACCAAGTTTACGAAGCCACTCAGTTCTGGCTCTTTCGCAAAATTTCAGATAGTTTGCGTAAAAGACTACACCTCCCGCATCCGTATCTTCGTAGTAAACACGGATAGGGAATACGAATTTCAAATTATCTTTTCTTAAGTTCATTTAGTTAACTATACACGAATAGACAAATCTTCATAAACAGATTTAACGTAATTAGATACTTCAGTTAGTGACAGTTTTTTAGCTTCACTTTCTGTTCTTTTTTGAACTTCAATCACGCCTTCCTTAAGACCACGTTCACCGACAGTAACACGAATCGGAATACCGATAAGTTCCCATTCAGTGAACATAACACCTGGTCTCATGTCACGATCATCCAAAATTACGTCATATCCAGCGGCCTTAAATTGCTCATAAAGTTCAAGACATTTCGCTTTAACTTCCTCGCTCTTAGACCATCCGATAGGGCATATAACAATCTCATATGGTGCCATTGGCAATGGCCATATAATTCCGTTCTCATCATGATTTTGCTCGATAGCAGCTGCAACAATCCGGCTTACACCAATGCCATAACACCCCATTTGAATAACAGCTTCCTTACCGTTTTCATCTAAATAAACAGCACGAAGCTTAGATGAATACTTATCGCCTAAAAAGAATACATGGCCCACTTCAATGCCTCGGTCGATGGCAAGGGTGCCATTGCCATCGGCGGAAGGGTCACCTTCTACAACATTACGTATATCTTCAACTTGAGGTTCGGGCAAATCGCGGCCCCAGTTTACGCCAACGTAGTGCGTGCCATCCTTATTTCCGCCACAAATAAAATCAGACATATTTGCTACTGTTCTGTCGGCAATGACCACGACTTCCTTCAGTGGTTTTACTGGCCCCAAATAACCAGGGGTTGAGCCGAAGAACTCCATAATTTGGGCTTCTGTAGCCATGTCATAAGATTTAGCTTCTTTAAAAATTGGAAGTTTTGAGACTTTCACATCATTTAATTCATGGTCTGCACGAATCAAAAGCATGCATAAAACTTTTTCACCTGAATCTTTTTCAACACTAAATACTACGGATTTAACATTCGTTTCAAGAGGCACATTTAGATATTCAGCAACAAGCTCGCATTTTGTGCAGTTAGGAGTTTCAACCAACTCAAGATCACGAGTAGCAGGAGCTCGTTTATCAATAAGCGAAACGGCTTCCGCTAATTCAATATTAGCTGCATAGTCAGAATTAGGATTGTATACAATTAAATCCTCTCCAGTTTGGGCAATAACTTGGAATTCATGGCTTCGAGAGCCGCCAATAGAGCCCGTGTCCGCATTTACCGCACGGAACTTCAAGCCTAATCTAGTGAAGATACGAGTGTAAGCGTCATACATTTTTTGATAGCTTTTATTTGCCTCTTCTTCGTTTCTATCAAATGAGTATGCATCTTTCATAAGGAATTCTCGACCACGCATCAGGCCGAAACGAGGACGACGCTCATCTCGAAATTTTGTTTGAATGTGAAAGAAATTAAGTGGCAGTTGACGCCAGCTATGCACTTCATTGGCAACGATATCGGTAATAACTTCTTCAGATGTCGGTTGAATAATGAAATCTCGCGAGTGTCTGTCCTTAAAACGTAAAAGTTCGGGGCCATATGCATTCCATCGCTCTGTCTTCATCCAAAGTTCTGCAGGTTGGACAACTGGCATAAGTAATTCAATTGCACCAGCATGATTCATTTCTTCGCGAACTATAGCTTCAACCTTTTTTAGGACCTTAAACCCCAAGGGCATATATGTATAAATACCAGCACCTAATTTTCTAATCATGCCAGCACGTAGCATGTATTTATGACTTAAGACCTCAGCCTCAGCTGGAGCTTCTTTTGATGTATTGATGTGGTATTTGGAAGCCAGCAAGTTTTGTCTCCTTATGTAATTATTTCCTAATATAATTAGAGCAATTGTATTTTAAATTTAAGAGGTAGTGAATGCTTGACCGCGATGGCTACCGTCCTAATGTAGGTATTATTTTAGTTAATTCTAAAAATGAGGTTTTTTGGGGTAAGCGTATACGCGAAAGATCATGGCAGTTTCCTCAGGGTGGCATTAAGTACGGCGAAAAGCCGCTTCAAGCCATGTACAGAGAACTATACGAAGAACTTGGACTTAGACCTAAACACGTACAAATATTAGGGCGCACTGGAGACTGGTTGCGCTATAACGTTCCTGAGAACTATATTCGCAGAGATTCTAGGGGACTTTATAAAGGGCAAAAACAAATTTGGTTTATGCTTAGACTTTTAGGCCGCGATAAAGACATAAATTTACGCAGTACGAATCATCCTGAATTTGATGCTTGGAGATGGAGTAATTATTTTGTTCCATTACATCAGGTTATTGAATTTAAACGCGAAGTTTATGAAATAGCATTATCGGAGCTAGGCGGGCACATTGCCATCGAATATAAGTCTCAGATAATTAGTACGGACATAAAAATAACAAACTCAAACGAGCAATCGATTCAAACTTGATTATGCACTCAGATATTATTGCGGCAGTAGCCACGGCACCAGGTCGTGGAGGCATTGGTGTTGTGCGTGTATCGGGGCCGAAGTTGGGGGCATTTGCTCAGGCCATAAGCAAAGGGCTCGAAATCAAACCGCGAACCGCTCAATATACGGATTTTTACGATGCAGAAGGCCATGCCATAGATAATGGTCTATTGCTTTATTTTCCTGCACCTCATAGCTTTACTGGGGAAGATGTTATTGAATTACAAGGGCATGGTGGCCCAGTAATTTTAA
This sequence comes from Taylorella asinigenitalis ATCC 700933, assembly GCF_000687755.1. GTDB lineage: Bacteria > Pseudomonadota > Gammaproteobacteria > Burkholderiales > Burkholderiaceae_B > Taylorella > Taylorella asinigenitalis. Next base: position 9,372 of record NZ_JHXN01000017.1, on the reverse strand, counting down.
ATATGGTTTTAGGACGGTGTTTGGAATTGGGAGCTAGGCTTGCCGAGCCTGGGGAATTTTCAAAAAGAGCATTTCTAAACAATAAAATTGACTTGACACAAGCCGAGAGCATTGCCGATTTGATAGATGCTTCAAGCGAAAAGGCTGCGAGAATGGCTTTGCGAAGCCTCAAAGGGGCGTTTTCTGAATTGGTTTCAGATTTGGTTGCGAAGGTCATAAATCTGAGGATGTTGGTTGAGGCGACATTGGATTTTCCTGAGGAGGAGATCGATTTCTTAGAGGCGGCCGATGCGATGGGGCAGCTGCGGGTGATACAAGAGCAGCTCGATCGTGTGATATCGCAGGCAAATCAGGGGACTATTATGCGGGAGGGTCTGCATGTGGCTCTTGTGGGTATGCCGAATGTGGGGAAATCATCGCTTTTGAATGCATTGTCAGGGGAGGAGATTGCGATAGTGACGGATATTGCGGGGACCACGCGCGATGTCGTTCGCAATTTTATTCATATCGACGGTGTGCCTGTGCATTTTATGGATACGGCGGGTCTGCGAGAAACCGAAGATATTGTGGAGCGCATTGGCATAGAGAGAAGCGAAAAATCATTGCAGGATGCGGATGTGGCTTTGATTTTGATGGACCCACGAGAGGAGAAAAATAGCAAGTTCATTGCCACCTTGCAAGAGATTCCTAAGGGCGTAAAACGACTTTATGTGCACAATAAAATTGATCTTTATGGTCAAAAGCCAATGCGTGATGGGGATGACATTTATTTGTCTGCGAAAACGGGTGATGGGCTTGAATTACTAAAGACGGCATTGCTTGAGATTGCGGGATGGCAGGGCGAATCGGAGGGATTATTTCTGGCACGCACGCGCCATATGAATGCTTTACGTGAGGCTAAGGGGCAACTTGAGCATGCTAGAGAGATTGCGTACGAGGGACTAGATTTGTTTGCTGAGCATTTGCGTCTTGCTCAAGAACAACTAAATACAATTACGGGTGAATTTACGGCCGATGACTTATTGGGCGAAATCTTCAGTCGCTTCTGTATTGGTAAATAATTGGGTTTTATAAGATTATTTATTATAAACTTAAGTGTTATTTTAATTTCTTATAGTAAATTCTAAGATATCATGCTTTCAAATCTTGATCAGTTAATCGAAAAGGCTCACAAAGTTTCTCAGATAAATCGTTCATTATTTAATGAGAGAAACCGATTGCGTGAGCAAGTATCTACTTATGAGTCGCAACTTGAAGCGTCTCAGAAAAAACTAGATTCTAACGAGAAGAAAATTGAGGAATTAAATAAGAAAGTATCGGAACTTCAGGGTTTCTTAGAATCAACGCAATCTATCATGACTCAAGAGGTCAAAAACCTAAAAGATCAAAATAAAGTTCTGCAGACTGCTCACGATAAAGATAAGGCTATATTAAATACTTGGAAGGAAGATTTAACCTCCATTCGCTCACGTGTCGCACATGTTTTAGAAAACATTTCAAACGATGTTCAAGAAGAGTAATTTATGGAAAAAGTTGATATAAATATCCTTGACCGTGCAATTAGTTTGACTACGGATCCAAAAGATAAGGAAGCACTTATACTTTCTGCAAAAAGAGTGGATGATTTGTTGCGTTCAATTAAGCAATCTTCCCCAAATCTAGCAGTTGAAAGGGTAGCTATTTTAGGCTGTCTTAAATTGGCATTAGATCATCTTAAGATGCAATCTAATGAAGGTCCATTTAGTGGGGTGCCAGTTTATGAAGTCGATAAGCGAATTTCCGAATTAAATAGTCTTCTTGATCAGGCACTTACTTCTACTGATTAAACTACTTACATGGTCGTTTATTTATAGGAGAACATTATGACTAAATCTTTTTTCAAAATCCCACTTATTGCCATCGCATTGAGTACTGCTTTCATTGCACCGATACAAGCTCAAACTCAAGAACCTTCTGATACAGAGGCTAAAGAAGAAAAAACTCGCTTTAAACCAATTGATTCACCAAAATTTAATGTTTCAGCTAGTGTTCGTAAAAAAGTGACAGCAGACTATGTTGAACTTATCCTTCGTAAAGAGCTAAGCGGAAAAGACTTAGACTCTATGACTAAGGAAATAAATAAAGCTATGGACGAGGTTATCCAAAAAGCTAAAGAATTCCCCGACCTTGAAATCTCCACTAATAATTACAATTTTTGGAAGGAATATTCAGGAAGATATTCTTCAAGTGAACCATTTAAGCCAGAGAATATAATTTGGAATGTGCAAGGATCTGTAATTGTGGCTTCTAGTGATCATAAAAAAGTTGAGGAATTTATAAAATCTATTGGGACTACGATGATCCCAGATAATATCAATTTCTCATTAACCCCAGAAGCACGCAAAAAAGTTGAGTCAGAAATTCTTCAACAAGCAGCCGATGAATTTAAAGCTAAAGCTGATACAGTTACCAAGGCTTTTGGGTTTACTTCTTACACCATCGGTAAAGTAACAATGAATAAAAGCGAGCCAGCCTATTATAACTATGGCTACAGGGGTATGGCCGATAGTTCTAAAGCGATGGCTAAATCAAATGGTGTTCCGTTAGCTCCTAACTCAATTGACGTATATGTGAGCTTTTCGGGCGAGATATATCCTAAATAATTCCTAAGTTTTAGGTAAATTAATATTTGAATTGTCTTGGGTTCTTCTCTTCATAGGCATTACGAAGATTACGAAACCCAAGACTATCATAGGTACTGATAGCCACTGCCCCATGCTTAAGCCTAATGCGAGATAACCTAGTTGGCTATCAGGTTCTCTTGCGAACTCCGCTAAAAATCTGAATATTCCATAACCCAGAACAAACAACCCTGTGACTTTACCTAGTCGCCTAGGCTTGCTTGAATAAATCCATACAATTAAAAATAGAAGAAATCCTTCTCCCATCATTTGATAGAGTTGTGATGGGTGTCGTGGCTGACCATCGCTTCCTGGGAAAATCATGGCCCAAGGTACATCAGTAACTCGGCCCCACAATTCACCATTTATGAAATTACCTATTCTCCCAAATGCAAGACCTAGCGGCACTAATGGAGATACAAAATCAGTTACTTCGAAGAAATGCTTTTTTTCCCTATACGCAAAGTAAAGCATGGCAATGGTCACGCCTATTAGCCCTCCATGAAATGCCATTCCTCCATCCCAAAAGGCAAAAATCTTAAGCGGATTCCATAAGTAGTAACTTAAGTTATAGAAAACCACATAACCAAGTCTTCCCCCTAAAACCACACCTAAAATGCACCAAAATAACAAATCCTCAAATCGGTTTAGGGAAACATTAAAATATCCTTTTCTGATACGATATCTTCCCAAATACCAAGCGAAGAAAAATCCCACAAGGTACATTATTCCGTACCAGTGGATTTTTATAAAACCTAGGTCAATAGCTACGGGGTCAATTTGCGGAAATGTAAGCATACATGCGAATCAAGGCTATAAAAGTGTGAGTATATTAACACATGAAATAAGGGAATTATCTTATATATTTTTTATTTGAAAATCATTAGAATTTTTAATGGAATTTCGATTTATTGAAGGAGTTTATCTTGAGTTCCACATCACCTGAAGTTAAGTCAGAAACTGCGACTAAACCATTTGAACAGTTTGCAAATTCTGTTTTAGATCAATCAGATTTAAGAGCAGCGATTACATCGGCTTATAGAAGACCAGAAACCGAATGTTTACCCCCATTAATTGAATTAGCTGAACCAGGAGAGTTAAGGTCAGCTATTGCAGATACAGCAAGAATGCTTGTAACTAAATTAAGAGAGAAGCGAACGGGTGGTGGAGTAGATGGATTAATTCATGAATATTCATTATCAAGCGAAGAGGGTATTGCCTTAATGTGCTTAGCTGAAGCACTTCTTCGTATTCCAGATAACGCAACTAGAGACGCTTTAATTAGAGACAAAATTAGTAAAGGCGACTGGAGATCACACCTTGGCACAAACTCTATGTTCGTAAATGCAGTAACTTGGGGTTTGATGATTACAGGTAAATTAGTTAAACCACAAACTGAATCATCACTAGGTGCATCGCTTACAAAATTAATTGCACGTGGTGGTGAGCCACTTATCCGTAAAGGTGTAGACCAAGCTATGCATATAATGGGTGAGCATTTTGTTCGCGGTGAAACTATAGAAAAAGCCCTTTCAAATGGTCAATCCATGATTGAGAAGGGCTTTAATTATTCTTTTGATATGCTTGGTGAAGCTGCGATGAATGATGCGGATGCACTTCGTTATTACAAATCATATGAAGAGTCAATTCATGCTATCGGTAAAGCAGCAACCGGTCGCGATATCTATGAGAAGTCAGGGATTTCTATCAAATTATCAGCACTGCATGCACGATACTCAAGAGCCCAATATGATCGCGTAATGGAAGAACTTTATCCTCGTTTACGCGATCTTACTTTATTGGCTCATAAATATGATATCGGAATTAATATCGATGCAGAAGAAGCCGACCGTTTAGAGATATCCCTAGATTTACTTGAAAAATTATGTCATGAGCCGCAACTAGCGGGATGGAAGGGAATAGGATTTGTAGTTCAAGCTTATTCAAAACGCACTCCATTTGTGATTGATTGGCTTATTGATTTAGCACGTCGCACTAATCGCAGACTTATGATTAGGCTAGTAAAAGGGGCTTATTGGGATACTGAAATAAAACGTGCCCAAGTCGAGGGATTAGAAGGCTACCCTTTATACACTAGAAAATTCCACACTGACGTATCCTACCTCGCATGTGCAAGAAAACTACTTGCAGCCAAAGACGAAATCTTCCCACAATTTGCATCACATAATGCACAGACATTGGCATCAATCTACCATATGGCTGGACCTGATTTTTATCATGGTAAATTTGAATTTCAGTGCTTACACGGTATGGGTGAGCCACTTTATGAAGAGGTTGTGGGTGACGAGAAGGACGGAAAATTAGGACGCCCTTGCCGTATATATGCACCAGTTGGAACACATGAAACATTGCTTGCATATCTAGTGCGTCGCTTACTTGAAAATGGTGCTAATTCATCATTTGTAAATCGCATTACAGACGAAAATGTCTCTGTGGATGATTTAGTTGAAAATCCCGTTGATTTAGCGTTGCAGGTGAATCCAATCGGAAAACCGCATGACATGATTCCATTGCCACGCGAGTTATATAAAGCACAAGGACAAGATAGGCTAAATTCACGAGGTGTGGATTTATCTAATGAACAAACATTGAGTGAATTGGCTAAAGGCTTAAAAGAAGCGACTAGCAAAGAGTGGGTGTCTTCACCTACAGGAGTGGCTTCTGATGCGGCTCGCAGCACGGATGCGAAAAATCCATCTGATCATAGGGACATAATCGGTAAAGTAACTTTTGCTACTGAATCTGAAGCGAAAGATATGGTCGCTAAAGCAGAGGCAGCGTTTGCGAGATGGAGTGCATTGCCAGCGGGACAGAGGGCAGATATGCTTCGCAAAGCCGCTGATATTATTGAATCGCGTCAAGAGTTTTTCATCGCATTAGCTGTTCGTGAAGCAGGAAAAAGTTTCGCTAATGCAGTCGCAGAAATTCGTGAGGCCGTGGATTTCTTGCGTTATTACTCATATCGAGTGGATAAGAAATTATCTAGCCCCGATAATAAACCGCTTGGCCCAATCGTTTGCATAAGCCCATGGAACTTCCCGATGGCCATATTTTTGGGACAAATTTCTGCCGCTCTTTCAGTGGGAAATGTTGTTCTGGCTAAGCCAGCTGAACAAACACCAATCATCGCTTATTATGCGGTTGTGGCATTGCATGAAGCGGGTGTGCCTAAAGATGTGATTCAGCTTGTACCTGGTGCTGGTGATATTGGTGCGGCATTGGTAGCGGATGAACGCATTAAGGGCGTGATGTTTACTGGATCGACGGCGGTAGCACAGAGCATTGCCAAATCAATTTCTGGACGTGTTGGAGCGGACGGTCAGCCGATTCCATTAATCGCAGAGACAGGTGGACTTAATGCGATGATCGTGGACTCTTCTGCTTTAGCTGAACAAGTAGTAGTCGATGTTGTGTCTTCGGCTTTTGACTCAGCTGGTCAAAGATGTTCTGCATTGCGTATTCTTTGCATTCAAAATGATGTGGCAGATTTTCTTCTTAATATGCTTAAGGGAAATATGGATGAGTTGCGTGTCGGAAATCCTGATCGTCTAACGACTGATGTTGGGCCAGTTATCGACGCAGAGGCTCAGAAAAATATCCTCGATTACATTGAAGATATGCGTGCAAAAGGATTCAAAATTCATCAAACTCCTATGGATGAACAAGTGCAAAATGGCACATTTGTCGCACCAACATTAATCGAGGTTAATGATATTACTGATGTTCAAAAAGAGGTGTTCGGCCCTGTGCTTCATGTAGTTCGTTTTGATCGCAAAAATCTTGATGATTTGATTCAGAAGATTAATTCAAGCGGTTATGGACTTACATTTGGTATGCATTCGCGCATTAATGAGTCAGTAGAAGATATCGCATCTCGAATTAGAGCAGGTAATCTCTATATCAATAGGAATATTATTGGTGCGGTCGTTGGCGTGCAGCCTTTTGGTGGTATGGGATTGTCAGGAACAGGACCAAAAGCGGGTGGTCCACTTTATCAATATCGTTTGTTAGCAGAAGGTTCACACGCTGGTGTTGGTGATATTTTCTCTGATAATCCATTGGCTGTGAAACATAAAATGCCTACCCCTACGGGCGAAGAGAATTTTTATTTCGTACGCCCCCGTGGCAATGTTCTCTGCATCGCTCAATCTGCCGCTGGCGCTCGTGCACAGTTAGAGGCATGCTCCATCACAGGTAATAATGCGATTTTCGCTGGATGGCCTGATTTGCAAAACGTTGGACCTGAAGTGGCTTCTGTTGTTGGACAAGATAGGGCAGAGAACGGTCGCAGCATAAGAATTTATAAAAATACCAATCCGAATGTAGCCGTGAGCATTGCCACCTTGCTATCAAATCAAAGAATTGATGCGGTGCTTGTGGAAGGCGATACGGATATGTTGAAACAGATCGCTAAAGACTTCGCAGAAAATAGCTATATCGTTATTCAGCCTCAGGCATTAACGACAGCAGCTATCGAAAGCGGAGCAAAATATGATCTTGAGCGACTTTTAGTAGAGCAGTCATTAAGCGTGAATACCGCCGCTGCTGGGGGTAATGCAACGCTTATGGCAGTAGTTTAACCTTTAGGAGATTCTTATGAATTCTATCGTAAGCACCCCAGTAATAGTGACTTTTGCAGCTTATATTGTCCTGATGATTTATATCGGGTATCGGGGCTATAAATCGACTCAAAATCTCTCAGACTATATTCTGGGTGGTAGGCAGTTAACCGCATTTGTAGCGGCTCTTGCAGCAGGTGCCTCTGATATGAGTGGCTGGCTTTTGCTTGGCCTTCCTGGCGAGGTATATAGTACAGGTATCTCAGCTTCTTGGATTGCAATAGGACTAATTATTGGTACCTATGTGAACTGGAAGTTTGTTGCAGCTCCATTGCGTACATATACAGAACATGCGAACAATGCGTTGACATTGCCAGATTTCTTTGCGAATCGGTTCAAAGATAGAACCAATATTCTTCGCATTGTGTCTGCGATTGTAATTCTTATTTTCTTCACATTATATTGTGCTTCTGGCGTGGTGGCGGGAGCTCGCCTTTTCGAGAGTATGTTTTCAATGAGCTATATGACAGCTCTTTGGATCGCCGCATTATGTACTATTGCGTATGTATTTATTGGGGGATTCTTGGCAGTGAGCTGGACTGATGCTGTGCAAGCATCGCTTATGTTTACGGCCTTAATTATCGTGCCTATCGCTGCGGTGTTTAGTGTTGGTGGCTTGGATAATGCCGTGCAAGTAGCTGAGAGCGTTAATCCTAATAGTGCCCATATGTTTGAAGGCGTGACTGTGATGGGCATTATTTCTTCACTTGCGTGGGGGCTTGGATATGTGGGTCAACCGCATATTTTGGTGCGTTTTATGGCCATCGATTCAATTAAGTCAATTCCAAGTGCACGTCGCATTGGTATGATTTGGGTGATTCTATGTCTTGCAGGTGCAGTTGCAGTGGGCTTCTTCGGATTGGCTTACTTTAATACGCACACAGAATATTTAGATCGCGTTGCATCAAATCCAGAGCGTGTATTTATCGAGCTTTCAATCTTGATATTTAATCCATGGATTGCAGGAATTTTCTTGGCTGCAATTTTAGCTGCTGTGATGAGTACACTATCGGCTCAATTGCTTGTGTGCTCGAGTTCATTGACACAAGATATTTATAAGACTTTCTTGCATCGTGAAGCGAGCGAAAAACAACTTGTGACTTTCGGTCGTATTATGGTTGTAGCTGTCGCTATTGTGGCTATATTTTTAGCTTGGGATCCAAATAGTGGTGTGCTCGCAATGGTGAGTTATGCATGGGCGGGATTTGGTGCGGCATTTGGCCCTGTGGTTGTGTTCGCATTAACATGGAGACGCATGAATAAAATGGGAGCTCTCGCAGGTATGGTTGTTGGTGCAGCTACAGTGCTCGTGTGGAAGCAATTCGGGTGGTTCGGTTTGTACGAGATCGTGCCCGGCTTCATATTCGCAAGTATCGCGATTTACGTGGTGAGTCTTGCTACTGGTGAGCCTGAGAAAGAGGTGACTGACATTTACGACGCTGTTTATCACACTCACAAATCGAATGCTTAGTTGAGATGGGTGGAGGGGTGCGGAGGCATTGCCACCTGTAATGAGCTCTTGCGGTCGAGAGGCTGCAGGAGCTTCTTTTATTTTGAGGGACAGTGCGCGAAGCTAAAGTACACAATGCGGTTGTACACGATGTATGTTAATGATTCTCATTTGCATTATAACAGATGTTGGGGTAATGCATTGAGGTGCTTCGGGTGGGTGATGCGGGCGTTGAAATATGCATAAACACAACATGATTTGGAGCTTAAATTAGGGTTAACGCTAAAAAGATTTGACAAAGACTTTAAGTTTTATGTATATTAATAATCTTTCACTTTTCCCACATTTTACGAATTTATTACATATGAGTTTTGTGTGGGGGTGGTAGTGAAAAAAATGTTCTTTAAAAATTAATACAGCCGATAAGTGTGGGTACTTGATTTTGTTAAATGTTAGGTTTTAATACATCAAGTCTTACGCTTATAAATGTGAAGAGAAAAAGAGAGTAGATAAGAGAAGGTTTTTACTTAGGGCCAATAATAAAAGAAATGGGGTTCTAGGTGTAATCTTTAAATAAGTTAATTCTTTTTTTTGAAGTTTTAAGCAATAAAAGTAAGCGATA
>NZ_JHXN01000016.1 GCF_000687755.1 Taylorella asinigenitalis ATCC 700933 | reverse complement strand
CAGAATCTAATGAAATGATGCATTTGTTGATAAGTAAATACTTAGAACTAGCTAGAATATTGTTAGAGAAATACGACCATCACTATGCTTATTATTATTCCAAATACGATAATAAGGACTTTTGGCAAAATAAAGTAAATCATCTGCAGGATTGTTTAGATAAATACACAGAAAATTTTTCAACTAAAGATATAGATATGTCATGCATAACACCTACAAGATCTCCTTATTTAGATAAACCTAGGAGATTGCAAAAAGAGGTGTTAAAAAAAATTTTAGGGAATTAATATCTTGGAAGTCTGCAACTCTTTTTTGGAAAAAAAACTTCGCATATTCAGACTTGCATTTAAAAATTTATGAGCCTGTAATTTTCATGTATAACTCATCACCTAAACTTCCAAATAAGCAACCCATTTTGGCTCTGTTGAATGTGATTTATGAATAAAGTTTTAAGGTTGTTTTTCGCATTAAATTTATCTAGCTTTTCTGAGTGTGTACTTTCATCACCAGAAGTAGATGCTGAAGCTATTGTTCAAAAAATTATTCAAGAAAGAATGTTTCAGAGGCTGATAAGAACAATTTCGTTAAGGCTTTGCAGCAAGATATAATTAGAGAACATTACTATGGACCATATGGTCTATTTAAGTATTACTTGTGCACCGAATTATCCTACTTTAGAAACTTTGTTTAAATGCGAACATGCACTTTATTTTATAGCAATGACAAAATTTAAAGATAAAGATACTGACTATCTGTACTCAATAATATTGAATCGAGATTATTAGCGGTTAATAAGATATTAGCCAAATTAACTCCCAATGATGAAATATTCACACACCCAAGATTGATCAATAAAAATATTGGGAAAAAAGGGCTGACATATTATTAAAGTGTGTGGAATTATTTAGAACTTCGGGAAAGCCAGTCACAACTAGTGAATGTAAAAAAGTAACTCCTTCTGCACTCACAGGAAAGCCCTGGAGGTTTGTGCCTGAGTTTAAAAAAAACTCTCGACAAGGTTCCACTAGTTGAGTAGCTATATTAAAAAAACTGTCATTATATTTAAAACTTATAGTTAAATTATTTTTGTTTTACTGTATCTGAAATAGGCAATGTTACAGAGCACTCATTAATAAAAATTTTGTGCATTTATAAGTGATCTAAATCAGAGCTTATTCTAGAATTGCCGATTTAGTTAAAAAGGGGTTAAATTTGGATTGCCGTTGACATGCACAAAAATGTGAGCAGAAAAATCTAAGAAATTTACTAATAGCTACAATTAACGTTTTTTTTATCGTAATAATTGTGTGCAAAGGATTTACAGGTAATTCGCAATTCTATTCTAAATCGTAACATTGCTACAATTCTCACTTTTAACTTTCACCTAATAAAAACAACTGATAAATTTTTAGGTCCGTTAAGAAGACTAGGATGAATTAACATAAAGTTATTTTAGGGACTAGATACTTAAAATTTTAACAATTTTATTTTAAATTAGTCTTTTCATATAAATATTTAAGATGAATAATTTAGACTGTTTTAAATTAACTGATGATGGATTTTGGAAAGTAAGATTGGATAATAAGTCTGAGGTATCCGTCCCTAGTTTCACTCGCGTTATACTAGGTGATGTCATTGAGGATAGACAAAAATTTACCATTATTGATGGGGTGCACAGGAGTAAGAATGCTTCTATTTCGTTAAAGTACGGCAACCCATTTGTTGGAAAGTGCATAACGTATTATGACAATATAGAACTTGTCTTAAAACTTTATGTTTCTAGAGATCAATCTATGTCCCAGATTCATGGAATTCTAGAAACACCAGTAGGACAATTGAAATGTATGTCATGGGGGCTTGCAAATGAAGAGGGTAAAAAAATAATATTGGACAATGTGTATAAGATAAAGATTCCAGATTTCCCACATAAAAGTATTAGTCGATACAATAATTACAGCAAGTTTTATAGGGTTTGGTTTGGGCTTGAATTGCTAGTTGGTTATGAAAACTTCTTTAACCGTTACCTACATTTTGGTTCTCTTTCTTGGGGGTGTGTATCCTGCATTTCAGGTTCATTATGGACATCATTGGTTATACTTTTGCTTAGGAGTCGCTTAAAGAATAGTTTAGATAACGTCGGTTTGTTGAAAGTTAATTACATATGAATAAATTTAAACTTTTATTAACTCTAATTGGTCTTATTACTACTCTTTGTTCTCAGTCGTTTGCAACTGATACTAAACATGTAGTCGATATGGACTATATAAATAAAGCTTTGGATGCAAGAGAATCAATTTCAATATCTGAAAATGAGAGATTTTTTTTAGAAGGCAAACAAAAGAAAACAGACTACAGAGAAAACATAATATATCAACCTAGTCCACAGGGAAAAATATTCTGTGCCTCTGTACTTATGTATCCAACAGCTGAATCGGCATATGAATGCGCATTTAATTACTTTATATTCTATTTGTCCAATACGTACAATAAAAATCCAAACCTTAAGGATATTGATATTGTTTGGATAAACACGAACTTAGAATTAGCACGAATTTTGATGGAGAAATACAATTTTCATTACGCAGAATTCTATTCAAAATACGATAATAAGATTTTTTGGGAGAAAAAAGTATCGCATCTACAAACCTGCCTCGATAATTATACGAGAAACTTCATAAAAGCAAACGTAGATGCCTCTTGTATAATCCCTACCAAATCTCCTTTTTTAAATGAAACTAGAAAATTACCAGATGACGTTATTAAGCATATTTATGGACGGTAACTAATTTTTTTCTTAATTTTATTATTTACAGTCTCTTTATAAATTCAGAAGAATTAATAAAAACTCTTAATCTTAGGCGCTTATTAAGATTTAGTTCCTGCAAATAATAATTTTTGTGAAGTCTTAGTTAACCCCTGGTTTCCCTAATTATTAAAGTATTAAAGGGGTTGAAAGAAAATTTAACGAGATCTTTTTCAATGGACTTTTTTTTATTTGGAGCTATTGTAAATTCCAAATTATTTAAATATGTAAATTAGTTGTGCTAAATAAACACATGTTGAAAATATAAAGTATTGAATTTAATTAAACTTCCTGATTCTGTCACGAAATTGAAATACTAAATCCTTATTATTGTCTTAAAGAATTTCCTTCCCTTTAATTGAATTTTCATATTTCAGAAGTATTCTAGTTTTACTTCTCAGGAGTTAGTAGTTATGGCAGACCGTCACGCAATCGCACATGTAGCGATACCTAGTCTTCAGTTTTTAAGTCTTAACGGGCATGAATCCCTTTCAAATTTGTATGAATTTGAAGTTGAACTTGTATCTATGGATAATTTTATTGATGTGCGTAAAATGCTTGGCACACAACTTACTGTCGAATTAGAGTCATTTATGTCCACGCCTAGGTACCTGACTGGTCGTGTTCGTAAGTTTGAATTAGTTGGATCTGATCAGGATGGTTCAGAATATTTAATTTACAAGGCACATGTTGTACCTCCTTTGTGGTATCTGACTCAGGGTAAAGATTATAAAATCTTTCAAGAGAAAAAAATCGAAGACATAATCAAAGAAATCTTAGATAAATTTGAAATCAAATACGAGTTTAAGCTTTCAGGTTCTTACAGAAATTGGGAGTATGTAGTTCAATACAATGAATCTCCTTTTAACTTCATTTCAAGATTAATGGAACATGAGGGTATGTACTATTGGTTTAAACATGATAAAAACGAATCTACTATGGTTATCTCTGATGATGCTTCATCTCATGAAGAGTACCCTTCTTATGAAACACTTAATTATTTGTCTTCTGGATTTAAGGTTTTTGATTCCAGAGAGGTTATTACTTCTTGGAGACATAATGCAGTAGTTACGCCATCGAAATATACGGTTGTGGATTTTGATTTTAGAAAGCCAAGCACTGCATTAGATACAGAGAAAGAAAATCAACTTGATGGTGATGATAGTATTGAAGTTTATGAATGGCAGGGTGGATATCAGGAATTATCTGATGGCGATAATTATACTAAATTAAGACTGGAAGAATTAAAAGTACCTCAGGAAATTGTAGAAGCTGATTCTAATATTCGTGGTATTTGTCCTGGTTATAAGTTTACGCTTGCAAATCATCCAAGGCCTTCTGAAAATCAAGAGTATGTAGTTGTTCAAGCCCATTACATGGTTCAGGTTAATGGCTATTCAACCAACTCAGGTAGAGAAGATTTTTTCAGTACTAGCTTTTATTCCTTGCCAGCATCAATACAATTCCGTGCGGCTCGTAGAACTCCAGAGCCTAAAACTCACGGACCTCAAACAGCTACTGTTGTCGGCCCTTCTGGAGAAGTGATTTATACTGATAAATACGGTAGAGTTAAAGTGCAATTCCACTGGGATCGTGATGGTAAAAAAGATGAGAACTCTTCTTGTTGGGTTCGTGTCTCAAGTCCCTGGGCTAGTACTGGTTTTGGTGGTTTACAAATTCCTCGTATTGGAGATGAAGTTGTTATTGATTTTATTGGTGGTAACCCAGATAGACCATTAATTATCGGCAGGGTTTATAACGAGGATAACCAGCCTTTAGTTAATCTACCAAATGATTCTCATACCTCAGGCTTCCGCACAAGAACAATCCAAGGCGGTAGCGACAATCAAAATTTTCTTTTGTTTAGAGACAAACAAGGAGATGAATTGGTGGACGTTCAAGCAGAAAAAGATATGAAGATATTTGTAAAGAATGACTTTTACTTAACAGTTGGTAATTGCGGTTAATAGAGGAGAGTTCAATGCCTAGTGCTTATAAGAAGATTCAGCATAATGTTGAATTTACTGTCCATAATGGTAATGAATCTCATATAGTTGAAAGTGGAAGTAGAACCACTAAGGTCAAACAGCTAGAGAAAGGTACTTTTAAAAATGGAAGAGATGAGCATATTTTAGCTGGTGGTCAAAAAACCCATATTCATGGGAATGAGGAGCGTTCGATACTTTCAGATGATCAAGTAATCGAGGTTAAAGGTGATCAAGTAGTTACAATTAGTTCGGGTACTAGAAGTTTAGAAGTAGGACTTTTTGGTGTTGATAAAGTTGAAGGTAAATATGATTTAACAGTTGAAAAAATAACTGAGAGAACTTATGGAACCTCTGTTGAAGAAACATATGATAAAACTTACGATGTTAAAAGCTCCTCAGTTACCAATACTTTTAAATTGGGTATTGAAGAGAATGTAACTAATAGCTTAACTGAATATAACAGAAATGGTGGGTTTGAGCACAACGTTACTTCAGGTGAATGGATAACTGATGTAGATGGTGATATTGATATTTGGTCTTCAGGAAATATAAAATTTGATTCTCCAAAAATTGAGATTTTAGGGAATGCTAAAATAACAATTGAAACCCCCTTACACTATATATATAAGCAAAATAAAGAAACAGAAAAGCCTTTCAAAGGAGACGTTTACATAGCGTCTTTTACTACAAGAATATTTGATGAAAAAGCGGGTACTGTGTTAGGTGCTGTAAATTGGTTTTCCAAATCGGATTATGGTTTGATAAAGTTAGATAATTATATCAAAAAGTTCGGTACTAAACCTCTTCGTATTCCTGAAAAGAAAGATGTTAATAATGACGCTGGTTCTACTAAAGCCGAAATGGCTGTTGTAAAAAATGATTTATAACTGGGGGGTATGATGGCAGGAAACTATACAGAAAATATTCTAAATAATCTAGAAACTCAAGTTATAGAGGGTAACCTCACTCATTCTGTTAATACTGGTACAAGATATACCAAGGTCAAACTTCTAGAGAAAAATACTTTTTCTAACAGGCGTGAGTTATATATATTTAATGGACAAACTACAAGAATCAGTGGTGGTGAGGACCATAAGGTTTTTGATGGTAACCAGACTATAAACATTGAATCTGGATCACAAAAAATAACAGTACTTGAAGGGAATCGGACTCTTGACGTTAAATTAGCTAATTCTGATTGTTTTAAAGATTATAGACAAACTATTTCTGGTGAAACTAACAGAACATTTAGAGGTGAAACTACTGATAAGATAGGTGGAATTCATGTGGTAGATGTTTTAAAGAAAACTACTATAGAGATGGATTCATTAGATGAAACTGTTAAATCTTCTGCGGCTAAATATACTAGTGACTCTGGTTACACTGAAAAAACTAAAATTATTTGGAAAACTTCTGTAAATAGTGGTGAAGCCAACATAAAATCCACATCTAAAATCAACATCTCCAGTAATAGTATTATAGATATTTTGGGTACTAGTGCTATTGACTATCAAACCAACCTTTATTTGTTATTAGCACTTTTAAATGTTGAAGCAGGGGAGTTTAAAAAAGATAATGTGAAATTTTGTATCACAAGTAGAATTGCTTGTGAAGCTAAAGTTGCGGAAGTTCAATTAACACAGTATGTTTGGAAAATTGATAAGATGATACACAAAAATGATTTTAAGGTAATTGAAAAGAAAGAGGAAGCAATAAAAAATACAATTAAACTTGCCGGAATTGAGTTAAGTATAGTAATGATTTCAATTTTTGGATTTAGTTTATTAAACTAATAGAGGGTTCTATGCCAAATGCATTTATAAATATCGAAAATAATTGTTCCGTAAAAGTTCATAATGGGAATGAGAAACTTTTTGTTGACACTGGTTCTCGAACTACATTAATAAATGATAAGGACACTGCAGAGTTTTTTAATAGAAGAGAAGATTATATTGAGAGTTCAGGTCAGCTTGTTAACATTACAAAAGGTGAAATCCACAAGGTACTAGACGGTGGTCAAAACGTTACCTTAACTCAAGGTAACCAATTAATAAATGTCTCGAAGAATAGAATAATGAGAATTAACGGTGATTTAAAGGAAAATTTAAATGATAATCACACTTTAAACGTCGAAAAATCCACAAAACTTAAATTTAAATCACCAGTTAAGGATACTTTCGAAAGCCCTTACGAAAACATTACTGACAAACTTGTGACAAATAATTTTAAATTAGGTCTCAAAGAAACTGTCAAAGGTTTAACTAAGTATACACACGAATCTTCATTTAAAAATGAAGTTACAGGTTCTTATAATTTAAAAGTAAATGGCTGTACAGAATTATCTTCTAACTCAAAAATTAAATTTGAAGCTCCTGAAATTAGATTTTGTGCCCCAATGATTAGACAGGATTCACCTCATAACAAAGTTAATGCTGATGCCAAATGGGATTGGATTGGAGGATTGAAGGTTGATTTTTATTTTGTTTCATTTTATCAAAGACTGGTTGAAGCTAAGCTAAATGGATCTGCTATAACTGGTTACGGTCTCAAATCTGATTTTGGGTTGGTTAAGACAGAATTATGTGCAACTGAATCAAAAAATGATGTTGCTGATTCAGAAGTATCTCTCGGCCCATTAACACTCCTAGTAGGGGTATTTCAAGGAATACGTTCAGCAATTCGTATCCGTCTTTAAAATGAGAATAATTAAACCACTTTCAACTTCACTTTTTTATAGGGTGTACGAGTTTAATAGGCAAACATATCTATCACTGTCTGTTAATTTATATATTGACAAAAATGTTGATGAAGTTGAATTTCGTTTACTTAGTGAGCAACAGATGTGGCAGGATTTCACATCTATTTCTGTTAAAGATTTTAACAGTGAATTGATTGATTTTGGTATGCCTAAGGATAAACCCGAAATTATTGTAAACGGCTACGCTTATGGTAAATATTCAGAAAACAATAGGTCAGCAGTCAATATTGAGGCAGGTAATATAAATAAAACTTTAACTGTCTATGGTGATAGGTTTTGGATAAATGGTCAGCCTAGCTCCCCAGAGGGTTTTGACAAGTTACCAATTTCTCTGAGTAAAGCTTTTGGAGGAAAAAATGTACCCTCCAATACATTAGGCAAGGGTTCTGAAAAAATAACTAAGCCTGATGGAACGGTTGTAACTCCTCTTCCAAACGTTGAGGATCCTAATCAACCTGTGATATATCCAGATAAAGTATATCCAGTAGCAACTTTCAGCGCACTACCTATTGAATCTCCTAATAGAAATAAATTACTTGGTACATACGATAGGAATTGGCTAGAAAAATTCTTTCCTGGATTTGCAAGTGATATTGATTGGTCTTATTTCAATCTCTCACCGGTAGATCAGCGATTAGCTACAATTAATGGTTTGGAAATGAAATTTACTAATATGAATCCTTACAAAAAAATAGTATATTTCAAAATTCCAGACTTAAAGCCCTTAATTTTTTTATTGCCTAGGGGGGATAAGTCATTAAAAACACCTTTAGAGTTGAAATTACAATCGTGTTTGGCTTATCCTCATAAAGAAACTTATATTCTTAGTTATCATGTTTCAACTCCAGTTGAATCTTCAGAAGTAGCTGATATCTTTGATTTTTTAATGTTGGCTATTGAAAAAACACATAGTAAAAGGTCTTTAGAACATTATCAAAATGTTTTAAACATTAGATCAAATCTGAGAAAAGCCAACCTTTATGCTACCTTTGATGAAATGTTGATAGATCAGGGTATTGATTTTAAGGGTTTGCCCTCTGTGCCTCTAAATAAACTTCTAAAAAGAAAATTATTTGAACTCAAACGAAAATTAAGCAACATTAAAGATATAAACAAAAAAGCCGAGAATTTAGATTTGGAACTTGTTGAAGATGCAAAGTTAAATTTTAGAAATTATTCT
This sequence comes from Taylorella asinigenitalis ATCC 700933, assembly GCF_000687755.1. Lineage (GTDB taxonomy): Bacteria > Pseudomonadota > Gammaproteobacteria > Burkholderiales > Burkholderiaceae_B > Taylorella > Taylorella asinigenitalis. The sequence goes on along the minus strand of NZ_JHXN01000016.1, from coordinate 5,987 downwards.
TATAAACCAGATTTCGAAAAAGATTTAAAGGATACTTTAGCTCAATTAACTTCAGATTCCTCTCCTGCATCACAGGAATTTAAAAAAATCCTTTCATCTATTGACTCTAATAATTTATATAAATTATTTGAATTAGTTGAATTAGATTATATAGAAATGGATTTCTTACTTAAGTTGCTAGTAGAATTAGATGAAAGCAAAGATGAATCAGTGTTAGAAACTGCTAGAAAAATACATACAAAAAGAAAAGAATTAAATAAAAAAATTGAGTCGATTGAAAATTTTGAAGTTGATCCTGATGAGAAATTAAAATATCTTAACGAAAAATTTAGCTTGACTAGAAACAAACTTATTGAAACAGTAGAAAATAGGAAATTTATTGATACGTCTAATCGTAACAAAACAGATTCGGATTTAGATTCATTTTTTAAAGATCATGATGATAAATCTCTAATGTTTTTTGAAAGCAATGCACCTACGATTGTTTACAACTCGAATTCAGTCAATAATGCTGTCGATTCTGTAGTTGAGCTGACGCATATAAATCAACTTTTTAAGTACTCTGTTAGTGGAATTAAAACTGAAATTATAGATAAGGATTTTAAGGATTTAGATTTAACTGGAAAACCAATGCAACATTGTAGTTTTAGGAATGTTTCATTCTTAGACGTTGATTTCAGTGATAGCTTGTTAGGAGAATCAGCGTTTGAAAACTGCGAATTCATTAATTGTAAATTTTTAAATTGTAATTTAAACGAAGCAGAACTAAAAAGTTGTAAACTAATTTCTTGCGATTTAAACGGCATTAATAATGATAACTCTAAATTTCATAATGTAATTTTTTTAAAATGTAACATTACATTATGGAATCATACGAGATTTGTTTCATCAAACATTTTATTTAATGATTGCAATATTTATTTTGTGACTTTCAATAGAGCAATCATAAAAGATATTGAATTTTACAATTGCAAGATTAATAAACTTACAATAATCAGCGGTAAATATAACTCTATTAAATTAATTAATTCTGAAGCCCTTAGTCTAAATTTTTCTACAGATAAAAGATTTGTTATCGAATCTTTTACAATAGAAAACTCGAAATTAGACTCTTTTTTTATTAAAGATTTATCCAAAGTAAACCATTTCGTTATAAAGGATTCAAAATTAGTATTATCCACTATAAGGCAGTGTGAATTTGATAGTTTTGAAATTTCAAACTGTGATTTAAAAAACATTAATCTATCTAAATCAATTATAAGAAACTCTAAATTTTCAAAAGTTGATTTATCTAATTCTATTTTTACTGGATCTAAGATAGAAGATAGCCTTTGGTATGGTATTGATTTATCTTTCTCGCTTTTTAACAAACTAACTATTTTAAAAAGTACGCTTAAAAAAATCAGTTTTTTCTCCTCAGACGTCTCAGAGTTGAGTGTTGATTCCAATACTGTTTTCGATGAGAACTATTTAAATAGAATGAATATTTTTCCAAAATTGAGGAATTAGTAAATGCAAAGCAATGATTCTATTAAGTTTGCTGAATTTTTGAATCTAGATCAAATCGAAAATTTTTCCTTTGAAAATTTAAATCTTGATTATAAAAATCTATTGCAAGGTTACGAATTTACAAGATGTATTTTTAAAAATATAAATTTTGAAAAATTGGATATTATCGATAATACTTTTCTTAATTGTGTTTTTTTAAATTGCAAGTTTAATAATTGTAAATTAAATAATAACGTATTTACTGGTTGTAAGCTCTCAAACTGTATTTTTTTGAATTGTTCTATTGATATATTTGCTTTTGCTTATACAGTTTTTGAAACCACTTTTTTAAATTGTTGTACGATAAAAAATTTTTTTATTACAGAATCTGATTCTATAGAATTAAGTATCTTAGATAGTACACTTGAAGTGTTTAGTTTACTGAATCATCAAGTTAAGTTTGCTTGCCCTAAATTGAATTTTTCCAATTCAAAGACTAAGTATTTTACAACGAATAAGATTTCATTGGCAAATGCATCATTTCATTTATCTGACATTGAGTCACTTATATATATAGATTCTTCATTGCCCGAAGAATATACTTTTAATAAAGTTTCTTTGATTAAATCCCAGTTTACAAATAGCACCTTAGACAATATTGATTTTTCTGGATGCGATTTATCAAATTCATGTTTTAAATCTTGTAGTCTTAAAAATTGTAATTTTAAAAACGCTAAATTAGAAATGTGTTTGTTTCTTGACTGCAGCCTAGAAAATTCTCTTTTTAATAATTCTTTAATGAATATTTGTAATTTTACTGGTTCAAATATTTCGGGTTCCAATTTTGAAAACTCTGATTTATCGTTGTCTATATTTAAGAATGCACAAGCTGTTAAATGCAATTTTAAGGAAAGTAATTTGCAACTATCAGATTTTTCTCATTCAAATATTACTGGATCAAATTTTTTGGAATCAAGCTTGGATCGTACCAAGTTTCACTCTGTTATCGATTTAGACGTTGTATGGGGTAATAGAATTAATTCTATAGGTGATGATAAAGATTTATTGGAGGCAGAACTATGGCTGACAAAAATATAAAAACTAATGAAAAAATTTCTATAGATTTCGACCTTCAAGATGGTTTTGGCAATTCTCTGAAGGATCTTTTAGATAGAGATTTTATTAATCAGGAAAAATCTACTATTGGTCATAGAGCTAAAGTAATTTCAATTGATTCATCAAATCTATACACAGTACTTATTGATAATCAAATTGAAATAAAGTGTAAGAGGTCAGTTAGCTGCTTGATTAAACCAGTATTAGGTGATGTTGTATTAGTGAATTTGGACAAAAATAAATTTGAAGATAATTATATCTTGTACATCCTAGATAGAGATAATGTTAACTTGTCTTATGAAGTGGACTTAAATTTAACATTTACATCACCTTGTTTAAAAGTTTCATCCGCACTATTTTCAATTAGTTCTAAAAGAATGTCAGTGAAAACTCAAGACTATAAATTGCTAACCAGTGATTTTGAAGCTACCACACAAAATTTTAATGTGTACTCTAACAAATTAAATTTTTTAGCTAATTATTCTTATAAAACCGTTATTTATAAGGATGAATTAAGAGCCATGAATTTCGATCATACGGCTACTGGAATTGCTAAGCTGAGTGGTAACTTGACATACGTTCAAGGCAATGAAGTTCTAAAATATGATGGTAAATTAATGCTAGCAGGTTAAGGAGAAAAATTATGTTTGCAAATTGTCAGTTAGGTGGTATGGATTTAGGTTTTCCAGATGTATGTAAAACCCCAGTACCTCCTGTACCATACCCTAATATTGCACTAGGTCCAACAACTATACCAGTGTGTTTTAATACTTTACTTATGTGTACACCCCGTCATAATTTAATGTCTTTTCGACCCATCACTCAAGGTGATACACCAGGTGTGGGTTTAGGGTTGGTTTCACAGACAGTTATGGCTCAACAAAGGCATGTAACAGGTTCTTTTACATTTATAGTAAAAGGTGCACCACATACTAGAGTTACTAGTATGGGGCCTGCAAATTTAATTAATTGTCCACTTTCTTATAGGACAGTTCCGAGTCAATTTAAAGAAATTCTATTGTGTCCATGAATTTATAAATCCCATTAAATTTTAGAACCTATTCAGGTTATCCTCACTAATTCAATAATGTCATTTAAACATTGTTAGTGGAAATTTACAAAATTAAAAGTAGTTTTATTTTCAATAGCGGAAAACATATTAATTTTTCTTTTCCTGTTTTTGCTGGTTTTTGGGTACCCAATTAGAGCTTTGATTTTAATCAAATTAAATCTCTTATATGGTAAAACTGGGTTTTCCAAATTGACAAACTTAGACTTTAGTATCGAGGCAAATTAACTGCCTGTTACAAAGGGTTGTTTTCTCATGAATTTACCATACTTATCTATATACGATAAAATCCATCTCTAAGTGAGTTATTTTTAATTACCAAGTCAATCCTATGGATTACTAATTCAATCACTCTACGCTTGTTGGTATTATTTGGTACTAACAAAGTGGTGGTTTGTCTTAATTGTGACCGTGCTGTTTTTTTGCATTTCAATTTATCTTGAGAGTAAAAAGAAAGGTAAAAATAAGAAAAAAAAGAAGTGGATTCTTCTGGACTCCCTTTTTTTTACGGTTTTGTTTGGCATATTCTCCTATGGTCCTATAGGTTTATTGGGTAATATTATCCAATCTCCAAATATTTATATTCTAAACAAATTAGGTCATGAGGTTGACGTTGAAGTTGTAGATTCATGGGAGTCTAATACTCTGATCAATTACCGATATATCAATTGCTTCAAACTTCGCTACAAAACTTTAGACAATCAACAAATAGAAGTTGACAGGTGTCAACCTTGGTATTTTGAAGGTAATAAAATTGTTTACTTGCCCCATTATCCAAAAGTGATGTCAATTTCATATAAAGATAAGAACTAAGCGGTAAACAAAAATCAAAAATTTCTCATTGGCTATGGCATTGTCTAAAATTCGACATTCTACATTGGCAAAGGCGATAAGCATATTCCAAGTCATACAACTTTTTATAAAAGGCAAATGAGAACACGTACTTATTTTTGATAGCATTAAATTAATGAGGTTGCTTAAAAGCTATAATTTATTGAGTTTACTAGTAAATAAAACACTTATGCCTAGATCAATATTCAGATTCCTGCAATTATCACTTCTGTTCTTTTTGATAAATATAGGTTTTATTTCTGTTGGGGAAAGCAAAAATAAGGTGCCTTTGATCGGGTCTGAGCAATGTAGAGTCGTATTGCCAATTAAGATTAAAAATGATGATTGGAAATCATATGCAGAATACATTTTTTTAAGATTGATTCATGACAACCTTAAACCTATCAATGTAAGACCCGATCTAGTTAAAGCAGAAAGCGTCAGATTTGGTTTTGGTTTCACCTTGTCCTGTCCAGCTGTATTTGTTAATAAGTTGATGCATGAGTTTCTTTCGACCAAGGTTATGCAGGAATTTCATGAAATATACGGAGACTTAAATAATAGCGAACCAAAATTTGAACAAGATGGAAATACATGTTTGTTATCGTCTAACTTGCCCTTTGTAGAAGAAACATTCCCAGAGCAATTAAGGATATTTTTAAAGCACCATATGCTTTCTTTTGTTGATTTAAAAGCTACTAGATTAAATATGGTAATGAATAAATATACATTTACTTTCAAGGGCCAATGTGAAGACGTACTAGTTGATTACTATTATCAGAAATTGTTTCCATTTGAATATTTTAAGGAAAAGAGTAAAACCAAATAATTAGACTATAGATCACGCTTTTATACTTGGATATTTAAAATTTACTTTTAATTTATTCAAAGGCACTTTCTTAGAAACCTCTAACTCTGCAAGCAAATTTACGCATATGATTAAATTAATTTTTAAATTTTTAATATCTTCGCTTTTGCTTATAGCTCTTAGCATAGGCTTTATTTCACAAGGGGTAAGCAATAGTAGCGTGCCATTGAGAAAATCTGAGCACTGTAGAATTTTATTGCCAATAGATATTAAAGACGATGATTGGAATTACTATGCAGATTATATTACGTTTAAATTATCTTCAGAAAGTCTTTTCCCTATGAATTTGACTGCCGATCAAATCAACGCTGATAATAGTATGCGATTTGGTTTTAATTTAAGCTTATCTTGTCCAGATGCATATGCTAATAATTTAATGTTTGAGTTGGTCTCGCCTGAAATATTTGGCGAATTTAAAGAAATGCAACGAGATAAAAAAATCGATTCTAATTTTGAACAAAATGGGAATAAATGTTTAGTTAAATCTAACTTGCCAGTAGTACAGGAATCATTCCCAGAGCAAATAAGAACATTTTTAAAACAACATATACTTTCTTTTGTTGATCTTAAATTTTCTAAAGTTAATTTTGAGATGGACGAATATACGTTCACTTT
>NZ_JHXN01000015.1 GCF_000687755.1 Taylorella asinigenitalis ATCC 700933 | reverse complement strand
ATGGCTAAAGAGAAGTTTGAACGTACCAAACCACACGTTAACGTAGGTACAATCGGTCACGTAGACCACGGAAAAACAACATTGACAGCAGCGATTACGACTGTATTGTCTAAGATGTACGGTGGTGAAGCGAAAGACTATTCAGCGATTGATGCTGCTCCAGAGGAGAGAGCACGTGGTATTACTATTAATACAGCACACGTAGAGTATGAGACAGCAACACGTCACTATGCACACGTAGACTGCCCAGGGCACGCTGACTATGTAAAAAATATGATTACAGGTGCTGCACAGATGGACGGAGCGATATTGGTATGCTCAGCAGCAGACGGTCCTATGCCACAAACACGTGAGCACATTCTTTTATCACGTCAGGTAGGCGTACCTTATATTATCGTGTTCTTAAATAAAGCGGACATGGTAGATGATGAGGAGCTATTAGAGTTAGTAGAGATGGAAGTTCGTGAGCTTTTATCTAAATATGATTTCCCAGGTGATGACACACCGATTATTAAAGGATCAGCTAAGTTAGCTCTAGAGGGAGACGAAGGTCCACTAGGAAAAGAAGCGATTCTAAAATTAGCAGAAGCTTTGGATACATATATTCCAACACCAGAGCGTGCGGTAGATGGAACATTCTTGATGCCAGTAGAGGACGTGTTCTCAATTTCAGGTCGTGGTACAGTGGTTACAGGCCGTATTGAGCGTGGTGTGATTAAAGTAGGCGAAGAGATTGAGATTGTAGGTATTCGTGAGACAGCTAAGACTACATGTACAGGTGTAGAGATGTTCCGCAAGCTACTTGATGAAGGTCAAGCAGGGGATAACGTGGGCTTACTACTTCGTGGTACAAAACGTGAAGACGTAGAGCGTGGTCAAGTGTTAGCAAAACCAGGCACAATCAAGCCACACACTAACTTCTCAGCAGAGGTGTATATTCTATCTAAAGAAGAGGGTGGCCGTCATACACCATTCTTCCAAGGATATCGTCCGCAGTTTTACTTCCGTACAACGGATGTGACAGGGGCGATTACATTGCCAGCGGATAAAGAGATGGTGCTACCAGGCGATAACGTATCGATGGACGTTGAGCTAATCAGCCCGATTGCGATGGAAGAAGGTCTTCGCTTCGCTATCCGTGAAGGTGGTCGTACTGTTGGTGCTGGCGTTGTAGCTAAAATCACTAAGTAATTTCTGATTCGGGTGCCGAGAGGTACTCGCATCTGCTCATTACTAAATTAGGGTCTCGTTTGAGGCCCTTTTTTATTTTGTTATTTATGGATTAACTGTACCGCAGGCTTTTAAATTATTTGCAAATCAAGTTGTGAGGACTAGAGTTGTGCCATTAGAATTTAATTGCTTGCCCACCCGAGCCACAACCCTCATAATTCAGAACAATAATTATTTAGAAATTCTTGACCCTGAAACACCCGAGCCACAAACCCCAACGCTAATCCAAATCCAAAAATCCGCCCCTCTGGCGATTCCACAAATTCGCGTAAATTCCGCCTCGCTCCAGCAGCTCCTGATGCGTCCCTTCCTCCACAATCCGACCAGCATCCATCACAATCAGCCGATCCATCGCCGCAATCGTCGATAGCCTGTGTGCAATTGCAATCACAGTTTTGCCCTCCATCAGGCGTGTCAGATTTTCCTGAATCGCCGCCTCCACCTCAGAGTCAAGAGCGCTAGTCGCCTCATCTAGAATCAGAATCGGTGCGTCCTTCAACAGCACCCGCGCGATGGCAATGCGCTGCCTCTGCCCGCCCGACAGCTTGACGCCTCGCTCTCCGACGAATGCCTCCAGCCCCTCGCGCCCCTTCATATCACGCAAGTTGGCAATGAACTCGCTCGCCGACGCTTTTTCGATTGCCGCCAAAACCTCTTCCTCACCAGCCGTATCGCGTCCATACATAACATTTTCGCGAACAGAGCGATGCAACAGCGATGTGTCTTGCGTAACCAATCCGATTTGCGACCTAAGACTATGTTGCGTAACATCGCGGATATCTTGCCCGTCAATCAAAATCGATCCATCTTGAATATCGAAAAATCGCAATAGCAAATTCGTCAAAGTTGATTTTCCAGCACCGCTTCGCCCCACGAGCCCTACCTTTTCGCCCGACCGAATATGAAGATTAAAATCTTCAAACAATGGCTTATCTTGATCAAACGAGAAATCCACATTTACAAACTCAATCTCTCCTCGATTCGCCACTAAATCACCAGCCCCCGCACGATCTTGCACAGTTACAGGTGTGCTTAATGTTCTCATTCCATCATGTGCAGTGCCCACATTTTCCAAGAATCGTGCAAATGAAAACATAATCCAGTGAGACAAACCGTATAATCGAAAAACAAAAGCTGAAGCCGCTGCCAGCCCACCTATTGTTAATGCCGCCTCAGACCATAACCAAAAACATAAGCTGAAAGTAGAAATCAGAAGTGCAATAAACAGCCAGTTAATGCACATGCGCATTAAAGTAATAACCCGCATCTGTTTATGCACAGTCACTAAAAATTCATCCATTGCTTCCTGGGCATACCCCGCTTCATGAGATGTATAAGAAAATAATTTCACCGTCTGTATATTTGCGTATGCATCTGTGATACGTCCAGTCATCATGCTTCGAGCATCAGCTTGCAGCCGAGAGTATTTCGCTAGCTTCGGAATAAAGTAATAGCCTGCCAAAAAATATAGTGCAAACCACACAATAAATGGCAATATAAGTAGTGCATTAAATTGTGATAACAGTACTATCGCGGAAACACCTAAAACCAAAGCATAGACAATAATGTTTATCGATTCGAGCACAGTTTCTCGCACTGCTAGGGCAGTTTGTAAAACCTTTGCTGATATGCGACCCGCAAATTCATTTTGATAAAAAGAGTAGCTTTTACCTAGCATGATTCTATGAAAATTCCAACGCAGCCTCATTGGAAATGCTCCCGCAAATGTCTGATCCTCGAGCAATTCAGCACTTACAGTGACCACTCCAAAAATAAGCATAGCAACTAGCATCCATATAATTTCAGTTGATTTTTGCTCCCACAATTGACCAACTGGAATATGGCTCATCCAATCGACAATCAGACCCGTAAACTGAAACATCATAGCCTCGAGCACACTTATAATCACAGAAAAAATCAAAAGAATGAGTAGAGCCCATCGCATGCCTCTAGTATTTGACCAGATAAAGGCTAATAAGCCGTTCTTAGGAAGAATAGGCTCCTCGGGAGGATATGGATTTATGAGGCTCTCGAACCATTGGAAAATTTTTTTCATGCACACTCCTACAATTTCCATAATTGTATTTCTAATAAAAATTTTTGTGTACATATTGATACATAATGTTATGGTGGCAATGCCCCCCGCTCCCTATAAATCTTTAAAAATAAAACATATTTTTCTTTACATATATAAGAAATTGAAATAAAATAGTTGGCTTTATGCTCTTTTTTAATTTTGTTCTTTTTTAACGTTCTTTAAAGGTAAAACAATAAATGAAAAATCAAAAAATACGCATTCGCTTAAAAGCTTTTGACTATAAACTTATCGACCAATCTGCAGCTGAAATTGTTGATACAGCGAAACGCACAGGTGCAGTAGTTCACGGTCCTGTACCACTTCCAACTCGCATCAAACGTTATGACGTGCTTCGTTCACCTCACGTAAACAAAACTTCGCGTGACCAGTTCGAAATCCGCACACACCAAAGACTTATGGATATTGTTGATCCGACAGATAAAACAGTTGATGCATTGATGCGTCTAGATCTTCCTGCAGGCGTTAATGTGGAGATTGCACTTCAATAAGAAGCTGTATTAATTGGCGGTATGTGAGCTAAATGATAGTCACGATAATATTGCCACCCTCAAATTAAAAATAAACGAGTGCCCACAAAGCACTCGTTTTGTTTTTATAACAAATAGTTATAATCATAAGGTTTTTTATTAAGAACAATCCATTAATATAAGCACATACATAAAAATAAAGGTCATCGAAAAGTGATTGAACTAAAAGGAATAAAAAAATCATTTCACACGAAAGAGAAAGTGCTCCATGCTTTGCAGGGGATTGATCTTACTATCAATCGTGGACAGGTTTTCGGTATTATTGGGCGCTCGGGTGCGGGAAAAAGTACTCTTATCCGCATGATTAATCTGCTCGAGAAGCCGACCGAGGGTCGTGTATTGATCCAAGGTAAGGACTACACAGAAGCTTCAGATAGCGAACTCAGAAAACTTCGTCAAAACATTGGTATGGTGTTTCAGCACTTTAATCTGCTGTCATCGCAGACCGTACTAAATAATGTGTTATATCCGCTCAAAATCGCAGGCACTCCGAAATCACAGGCTATAGAAAGGGCGAACCACTTGCTTAAGCTAGTAGGGCTTGAAGAGCATGTGCACAAGTATCCATCACAGTTGTCGGGCGGGCAGAAGCAGCGCGTAGGGATTGCGAGAGCATTGGCTACGCAACCAGAAATTTTGCTCTGCGATGAGGCGACAAGTGCACTAGATCCTGAAACAACGAAATCGATTCTTGCTTTGCTTAACAAAATTAATAAAGAGCTTGACATTACGATTGTTCTTATTACGCATAGCATGGATGTGGTGCGAAATTTGTGCGATGAAGTCGCAGTTATCGATAAGGGCTTGATTGTGGAGCAGGGTGATGTAGTAAATGTATTTTTGCACCCGCAACATGAGACTACAAAGGCGTTGCTTTCTGAGAGTGGTGTGGATAATGAAAGCTGGCAGCAGTTTGATTCTGATATACATGATACAGTTATTCGCTTAACATATCATGGAAAGACTGCGGTAGAGCCATTGTTGAGCCATTTAGTGTCGCAACTAAATCTAGAGTTCAGTATCTTACAAGGGTCTGTAGGTTTTATTAAAGATACACCGTTCGGTCAGATGGTGATTACGGTGTCTGAAGGGCAGGCTAGGCCCCAAACACCACTAAACCCGCAAAATAATGAAGGTGAGCCGCAAGCTGAGTTAAATAATGTCTCTCATGTCCTATCGCAAAACTCAATTACACAACTAAAACAATTTTTCGAACAACGCAATGTTGATGTGGAGGTATTAAAACCATGAATTGGTCAGAAATAGATTGGGACATGATTCTTGAAGCAACCATCGACACATTGCTTATGACGGGCTGGTCGCTTTTATTTACAATAATCTTCGGATTGCCACTAGGGGTGTATTTGTTCCTAAGCTCTGAAAAACAGCTTCTTGAAAATAAACCTGTATATCAAGTGCTTTCCTTGATTGTAAATATCTTTAGGTCTGTGCCGTTTATTATTTTGCTTGTCGTGCTTATTCCGTTTACGCGTCTAATTGTAGGCAGTGCTTTGGGAGTAGCGGGGGCAGTAGTTCCGCTTGTAGTGTGTGCGGTGCCGTTTTTTGCGAGACTAGTGGAGAATGCACTTCGTGAGCTTGACCCTGGCATTAGTGAAGCTGCGAAATCGATGGGTGCAACCACAATGCAGACCGTACGAATGTCGCTCTTACCCGAGTCATGGACAGGGATTCTTGCGGCGATTACAGTAACCGCAATTTCCTTGATTGGATATTCTGCCATGTCTGGAGTGATTGGTGGGGGCGGACTCGGGGACATTGCCATACGCTTTGGGTATCAGCGATATCAAATGGATGTGATGATAGTAACTGTAGTGATTTTAGTGTTATTAGTTCAAGGTGTTCAAATGTTGGGCGATCACTTTGTACAAAAATTAAGTAGAAAATAATGGAGATTTATATGAAATCAATCAAGAAAATTTTAACTGCTAGTGTATTCGCGATCGCCTCTATTGGTGCGGCTAATGCGGAGAAACTTTCTGTAGCTGCGACTGCTGTTCCTCATGCAGAGTTGCTTGAATTTGTTAAACCTGCCTTAGCTAAGGAAGGCGTGGATTTAGAGATTAAAGTGTTCACGGACTATGTGCAACCAAATCAGCAAGTAATCGATAAGGCAATTGATGTGAACTTTTTCCAGCACAAGCCATATCTAGATTCCTTTAATAAAGAGCATAAATCTGACCTTGTCCCAGTTGGCAATGTTCACGTAGAACCTCTCGGTGCTTTCTCTAAGAAAATTAAAAAAGGAGAATCACTTAAGAAAGGTGCTGTAGTTGCAATTCCAAACGACCCGACTAACGGTGCACGTGCATTACTTCTTCTTCAAGCAAATGGCTTGATTGAACTGAAGGATCCGAAAAACATTCTTTCAACAACACGTGATATTGTTAAGAATGATGGTGGACTTAAGTTTAAGGAGATAGAAGCGGCAACATTGCCACGTGTGCTAGCGGATGTTGATTTAGCTGTAATCAATGCAAATTATGCTTTGGAAGCTGGTCTTAATCCAGTAGAAGATGCGGTATACTTGGAAGGTTCTGAATCGCCATATGCAAATTTAGTTGCTGCGCGTCCAGATAATAAAGATAAACCTGAAGTTACGGCTCTAGTTAAGGCTCTTCAAACAGAAGACGTGAAGAAGTTCATTAACGACAAATATAAAGGAGCTGTTGTCCCTGCGTTCTAAGGTGCAATGGATTCATTTACACTACAAAATCTATCATCAAATCTTGCTCCATTCGCTTTATACCTAGCGATTGGGGCAGTTTTGTTTTTTATTCTTTTTGTGTTCTTTATGGTGCGTAATGCATCGAAAGCCACACGGATGGCTGTTCTTGAGCATAAGGCTGAAGAGAGTGCACAAGATTTGCAGAATTTTAAAACCCAGGTCGATGATCTGAATATTCAACGAGATGAGTTGGCAGAAGCTCTGGCTGGGGTGAAATCTAAATACGAGATGCTTGAGGCTCAAGCTACTGATTTCAAAGCTCAGAGAGATCACATTCAACAAGCTCACGAAGAGCAACTCACACGTGCAAATGATCTAGAGAAGCAAGTTCTAGCATCGAAACTTGAGTCTCAAAATTTAAAAGAGAATCTAGCTAAAGAGAAGGCACAGGCGAATGAGCATTTGCAGTCCTTAAAGGAGCAGTTTACGGAGTCGCGTAAACAGCTTGCAACAGAATTTGAAAATTTATCAAATCGCTATCTAGATGAAAAATCGAAAAGTTTTTCTGAGAAAAGCGAGAAATCAATAGGGTCGTTATTGACACCTTTTAGAGAGCAGATTGAAGCGTTTCAAAAGCGCGTAAACGATGTGCAAACTCAAAATACGGCTGAATTTGCTAGCCTAAAAACACAAATTGAGACAGTCAAAAGTCTTGGTATTCAGATGAGTACGGAAGCGAGCAATTTAGCGGCGGCTTTAAAAGGGAATAAAAAACTATTAGGCAACTGGGGTGAAATTCAGCTTGAGACACTTTTGCAAAATGCAGGTCTTGAGCGTGGCTTGCAGTATGAGACGCAGCAGAGAGCGACTAACGATGAGGGTTCTAAAGCTATACCTGATTTTCTAGTGCATCTTCCTGATGAGCGTTACATTGTTATTGATAGCAAGGTGTCGCTTAACTCATATCAGGAGGCAGTTACAAGCGAAGATCCGCAGCAGACGCAATCGCATATCGATGCACATGTGCGGGCCGTCTCTGAGCATATAAAATCTCTTTCGCAAAAGGATTACGCAAATCTGAATATTAAGGGCAATTCTATCGGATTTGTGTTTATGTTTATGCCTATAGAAGCTGCATACACACTTGTTCTGCAACAAAATCCTAAGTTATTTGTAGATGCTTATAACAAGGGTGTTGTACTGGTGTCGCAGTCGACTTTATTGCCAACTTTGAAGACGGTTGCAAATATATGGAAGCTTGTTCAAAGCGATGAGCAGGCTCAGGAAATTGTTAAAAAAGCTTTTGATATATACAATCAGCTTGCGGTGTTTTGTGAACATTTCCATAAAGTTGGCAATGCCCTCTCGTCCGCCATCACAGGCTATAACAACGGTGTTACGAGTCTTATCGGCCAACAGGGTCTCTACAATAAGGTTGAGAAATTTAAAAACCTATCAACGAGGAATGCGAAGGCATTGCCACAATTAAAGACTATTGAAACGGGTCCGGAAATTCGCAGACTAGAAATTTCTCTCGGATCTGACCACGAAAATTCAAAATTAACAACAAAATCATAACTTTAGGATTGAAAAATCTTTAAAAGTGTGTAAAATAATGAATTACCCAAAAAATTGGGTACTTATATATATCCCTTAACCAATCGTAGTTAGGGGCTTTGGAGAAAAAAATGACTAACAATGTGTCGAAAGATGTAGCGACTAAGGCTGCTCATCGTCTTGGCTTATTGGGTCGTAAGGTTGGCATGATGCGTATATTCACAGATGAGGGTGAATCTATCCCTGTAACTGTGCTTGATGTATCGAACAACCGCGTGACTCAAGTTAAAAATGTTGAGACTGATGGATATGCCGCAGTTCAAGTAGCATATGGGACTCGTCGTGCTTCACGCGTAAATAAAGCACAGACTGGCCACTATGCAAAAGCTGGCGTTGAGGCTGGCTCAATCCTAAAAGAATTCCGTCTTGATCCCGCAAAAGCTGCAGAATTTACTGCTGGCTCTGTTGTGGCCGTCGATAGCGTTTTTGCTGTTGGACAAAAGGTGGATGTTCAAGGTACCACAATCGGTAAAGGTTTTGCTGGTACTATCAAGCGCCATAATTTTGGTGCTCAGCGCGCATCACACGGTAACTCTCGTTCTCACAGAGTGCCTGGTTCTATTGGCCAAGCTCAAGACCCTGGTCGTATCTTCCCAGGTAAACGCATGTCAGGCCATATGGGTGATGTGACTCGCACTGTTCAGAATTTAGATATCGTTCGCGTGGATGCGGAGCGTGGCCTTTTACTAGTTAAAGGCGCTGTTCCTGGCCATAAAAATTCCGATATTGTAGTTATGCCTGCAATCAAAATGGTAGCAAAAGGAGCTAAATAATGGATCTTAAGCTAATCAATGATCAAGGCCAGTCAAGCGAAACTATTTCCGCTTCTGATGCTATTTTCGGTCGCGAATTTAATGAAGCACTAATCCACCAAATCGTCGTTGCATATCAAGCTAATGCACGCGGCGGAAATCGTGCACAAAAGGATCGTTCAGAAGTTAAGCACACTACTAAAAAGCCATGGCGCCAAAAAGGTACTGGCCGAGCTCGTGCTGGTATGACTTCTTCTCCTTTGTGGCGTGGAGGTGGTCGCACATTCCCAAATTCTCCTGAAGAGAATTTTTCTCAAAAAATTAACAAGAAAATGTACCGTGTAGGTATTCGTTCTATATTCTCTCAATTAGCTCGCGAAGATCGCATTGCTGTAGTAGATTCATTTACATTTGATTCTCCTAAAACTAAGCAAGCTGCTACTAGATTGAAAGATATGGGACTTGATTCAGTACTAGTTATTACAGATTCCCTAGACGAGAATACATATCTTGCTACTCGTAACCTTCCGCATGTTGCTGTTGTAGAGCCTCGTTATGCAGATCCTCTATCTTTAGTTCACTACAAAAAAGTATTGATTACTAAAGCTGCAATTGCTCAGTTAGAGGAGATGTTTGCATGAGTACTACAAATACAAAACCACAAGCTTATCAGCAACGTCTAATGCAAGTAATTCTTGCTCCTGTAATTACAGAGAAGGCAACTTTTATCGCTGAATCTGGAGCTAAACCTCAAATCGCTCTTCGCGTAGCTTCTGATGCTACTAAATCTGAGATTAAAGATGCGGTTGAGTTATTGTTTAAAGTTGAAGTTGATTCAGTATCTGTACTAAATCGCAAAGGTAAACTTAAACGCACTGGTCGTTTTATGGGTCGTCGTCGCGATAACCGCATTGCCTATGTATCACTCAAAAAAGGTCAAGAATTTGACTTCGCGGAGGTAAACTAAGATGGCACTAGTTAAGATTAAACCTACATCGGCTGGTCGCCGTGGCATGATTAAAGTTGTGTCTCCTGACTTACATAAAGGTGCTCCTTATGCTCCTCTTCTTGAGCCTAAAAAACGCAGCTCAGGTCGTAATAATAACGGGCATATCACTGTACGTCATAGAGGTGGTGGTCATAAAGCTCACTATCGTGTAATCGACTTCCGTAGAAATAAAGATGGCATTCCAGCTAAAGTTGAACGCATCGAATACGATCCAAATCGTACGGCTCATATCGCTTTAGTTTGTTATGCAGACGGTGAACGTCGCTATATCTTAGCTCCTAATGGCCTTAAAGTGGGCGATAAAATCGAGTCAGGTAAAGAGACTCCAATCCGTGTCGGAAACACTATGTTGATTCGCAATATACCTGTTGGTACAACTGTTCATGCTATTGAACTTCAACCAGGTAAAGGTGCACAGATTGCTCGCTCAGCAGGTGCACAAGCGGTTCTTATGGCACGTGAAGGTGTTTATGCTCAATTACGTCTTCGCTCTGGTGAAGTTCGTTTGATTCATATCGATTGTCGTGCAACTATCGGCGAAATAGGTAATGGTGAGCATAGCCTTCGTCAAATCGGTAAAGCGGGTGCTATGCGTTGGCGCGGTATACGCCCTACAGTTCGCGGTGTTGCGATGAACCCTGTTGATCACCCACATGGTGGTGGTGAAGGTCGTACAGGTGAAGCTCGTGAACCAGTGAGTCCATGGGGTACACCAGCTAAAGGCTACAAAACTCGTAGTAATAAGCGTACCGATAACATGATTGTTTCGCGTCGTAAGCGTAAGTAATAAGGGAGTATTAAATGTCACGTTCAACTAAAAAAGGACCTTTCGTAGATGCTCACCTTATTAAGAAGGTTGAAGTAGCTATCGAAACTAAAGATAAAAAGCCAATTAAAACTTGGTCTCGTCGTTCAACTATATTGCCAGACTTTATCGGTCTAACGATTGCAGTTCACAATGGTCGTCAACATGTTCCTGTTTATATTAACGAGAACATGGTTGGTCATAAACTTGGTGAATTCTCGCACACTCGTACCTTTAAAGGTCACGCAGCAGATAAAAAAGCTAAGAGGTAAGCCATGGAAGTTACAGCAATAGTACGTGGAGTACACATATCAGCTCAAAAAACTAGACTTGTTGCAGATTTAATCCGCGGCAAAAAAGTTGATCAAGCTTTGCATATCTTAAACTTCACTCAGAAAAAAGCAGCTGGCATCGTTAAGAAAGCACTTGAATCTGCTATCGCAAATGCCGAGCACAATAATGGTGCAGATATTGACGAACTTCGTGTTACTACGATTTACGTCGATAAAGCACAATCGATGAAGCGTTTCTCCGCACGCGCTAAAGGTCGCGGCAACCGCATTGAAAAGCAAACTTGCCATATCGTGGTTAAAGTTGGCAGTAAGGAGCAATAATGGGTCAAAAAGTACACCCAACCGGTTTCCGCCTTGCGGTTACTCGCAATTGGAACTCTCGTTGGTATGCAGAAGATAAAGACTTCGGCACTATGCTTGCACAAGATCTTCGTGTTCGCGAATATCTTAAACGTAAACTTAAGCAAGCTTCAGTAGGTCGTGTTCTTATTGAGCGTCCAGAGAAAAACGCACGCATCACTGTATTTACAGCACGTCCTGGTGTAATTATCGGAAAAGGCGGAGATGATATCGATGCACTTAAATCTGATTTACAAAGAATTATGGGCGTTCCTGTTCATATCAATATTGAAGAGATTCGTAAACCTGAGGTTGATGCTCAATTAATCGCTGACTCAATCGCTCAGCAACTTGAAAAACGTATCATGTTCCGTAGAGCTATGAAACGTGCTATTCAAAATGCTATGCGTGCGGGTGCACAAGGTATCAAAGTTGCAGCTTCTGGCCGTTTAAATGGTATTGAAATTGCACGTACTGAATGGTATCGTGAAGGTCGTGTGCCTCTACATACTCTACGTGCGATGGTAGATTATGCTACTTCTGAAGCATTAACTACTTATGGTTTACTTGGTATTAAAGTTTGGGTCTACAAAGGTGATCTTCTACCTAACGGTGAAGCTCCTGTAGAGACAGTTTCTCGCGATGAAGAAAGACGTACACGTCGTCCTCGCGGTGAGCGTCAAGATCAACGTCGCCCTAGCGGTCGTGGTCGAGCTCGTAAAGCGGCTGGTGCCCAAGCAGAAAACTCACAAGCACAAGCTCAAGGTGAAGGCTCTCAAGCTGCAGCTAAAAAAGCTGAACCTCAAGCAGAAGCTAAAGGAGAATAATAGATGTTATCACCTGCTCGTAGAAAATATCGTAAAGAGCAAAAAGGCCGTAACACTGGCCTTGCTACACGCGGCACAAACGTAAACTTCGGTGATTTTGGTCTTAAAGCAACTGGTCGTGGTCGCCTTACTGCTCGTCAAATCGAGGCGGCTCGTCGTGCTATGACTCGTCACATTAAACGTGGTGGACGTATTTGGATTCGTATTTTCCCAGATAAACCAATCTCACAAAAACCAGCAGAGGTTCGTATGGGTAACGGTAAAGGTAACCCAGAGTATTGGGTGGCTGAAATCCAACCAGGTAAAGTTCTGTATGAAATGGATGGCGTAAGCGAAGAGCTAGCTAGAGAGGCATTCCGTTTAGCTGCGGCTAAATTGCCAATCTCGACTACATTCGTTACTCGTCATTTATCTTAAGGAGTACTCATGAAAGCAAGTGAACTACGTTCGAAAGATGTAGCTGAATTACAAAAAGAGCTTGATGAGCTTCTTAAGGCACAATTCAGCCTACGTATGCAACGTGCGACTCAGCAATTAACAAACACAAGCCAAATCGGTAAAGTGCGTCGTGATATTGCACGTGTTCGTACATTATTAACTGAAAAGGCAGGTAAATAGACATGACAGAACAAAACCAAACTCAAGGTCAGTCTACTGATGCTTCTTCAGTAGATACACCTAAAAAACTTCAACGTACTCTTGTAGGTAAAGTTGTTAGTAATAAAATGGATAAAACTGTGGTTGTTCAAGTTGAACGCCGCGTTAAACATCCACTTTACGGTAAGATCATTATCCGTACTAATAAATATAAAGCCCACGACGAAAATAATGAGTATAACGAGGGAGATACAGTAGAGATTGCTGAAGGTCGCCCTATCTCTAAACATAAATCGTGGAGAGTGGTGAAATTAGTTGAAGCAGCTCGCGTAATTTAATTTCTACCCTTTCGCTTTAAGAAACGCCCCAAATTCGTAAGAGTTTGGGGTTTTTTATGTCTATACAAGGCGCAAATTTAGCAACAATTTTCGTTTACTCTCTAGGAAAGCTCGTAACAATTAGATACTCATAAGCCATCTTTAATTAAAATGATAAATATGTTTAATTAAAGGTGGTTTTGATGAATAAAGTATTTAAAATTATTTATAGTGAAGTTCTTGGTGCTTGAGTTGCTGTTTCTGAGTGTACTAAAGCTCATGGTAAAAAATCCAAATCTCTATTAGCTTGTGCTGTGGCAATGTCCCCTCTGTTCTCGTGGGGGGGGGTAGCACTAGCCTCAGATAATTTACCTAATGCAGAACGCATTCATAAAGCAAGTTCTGTACTAACAGGCGAGGATAGTACTTCCAAATCAGAAGATGAAAACTTAGAGCTAATCAATCCAGATTTCTTAAATTCATTTAATAATCCCTCTAACAAATCAATAAATCTCTCTTCAATACTAAAACCCAAAAATACTACTCCATATGCTTTGGTTCCTGTGGCTTCTACAAGACAAACTAATGATCTACCTCAAGGTTATGTCGATGGAATTGGTAGCTTCGCTCTTAATTACCAGTCAAATGTAAAGGGCGACGATAGTGGTGCAATAGGTAGATCTACAGAAGTTATTAAAGGCTATGGAACATTTGCTATAGGTCATGAGTCCAAAGCTATAGGATGGTTGGCTATAGCTATAGGTCATAGATCTATTGTTGAGGCCCCTGAAAAGATGATTAATCAAGGGGCTGGTTATGGTGGAATGGCACTAGGTCATTTTACTGAAGTTTATGGTTGGAGAGCTACAGCTCTAGGTTATGCAAGCAAGGCATTTGATATTTATGGCTTGTCTCTTGGGCACTGGTCACAATCAACAGGCTATGGGTCAACTGTTGTGGGACTTGAATCATACGTGAACAATGAATATGGCCTAGCTCTAGGTAATATGAATATCTCTGGACTTTTTTTAGATAATAGAACTATTCAAAATGCTATAAACGATGATTTACCTAATCATAGAATTTTCAGCACTGATGAAGATCCAGAGGGTAAAGTAGGATTCAATAAGCTTAAAGAGGAATTACTTGCTGTAGCAGCAGATAAAAACGTTGGCTCTAATATCACTGTGGGTATTCAAAACGTAGCACTATATTCAGGAGATGTAGCAGTTGGATATAACAATTACGCAGTAGGGCAAACCTCAGTCGCCCTAGGTTTAGCAAATATAAATCAGGGTGCACAATCTACAGCTGTAGGTTTATTTAATGAAGTTAAGGCAGGTAATTCGCAAGTTTTGGGTAATAGAGTAAAAGCAACTCAAACCAACAGTGTTTACCTTGGAGATTTATCCGCATCAGATGGTTGGCAAACTCCTGTAGCCCCTGCACCATTAACAATAAATGGAAAAACTTATTCCTGGGCCGCCGCTTCAAGAGAACCTACTGCAACGACTGTCACTACAGGCTCAAACCGCCAAGCTCCTAATCCGTATGGTATCGTAACAGTAGGCTCAGTTGGCAATGAGCGTCAAATCCAACACGTAGCAGCTGGCCGTGTTTCAAATGATAGTACAGATGCGATAAACGGCTCACAACTTAACTACTATGTTAAGAAACTAGAGGAGGACATTAAAAAAGGAGGGACTGGAGGTTCAGGTACAGTTCCAGAATATGACTTCATAGGTAAAAATGGAATCACAACTAAAGTAGAAAAAGACGCTGGCTCTGGAAAAACCACAATTACCATCTCATACACTGGAACAGGCTCCACACCTGGCGAAACTACAGAAATTAAAGTAGGTGCAAACAACCCTGCTGAGGAAGGCGGTGCTAACCCTGTTGTAGGCGTGAAAGATCTCGATATAGTGGGTGCTTTGACTAATAGCAATGAAGACCCTTCTAAATTTGATGGTGGCCGCAATATCCAAACCACAGTCAAAAAGGACGCAGATACAGGCAAAACAACCGTCACAGTGGCACTTAAAAACGACTTAGAGTCTAATACTCTTACAGTGGGCGGAGACGGCCAAAACAAAAAACCTAAGGCTGACGGAAAAATTAACGTAGTCGATAAAAAAGGAAATACAA
This sequence comes from Taylorella asinigenitalis ATCC 700933, assembly GCF_000687755.1. GTDB lineage: Bacteria > Pseudomonadota > Gammaproteobacteria > Burkholderiales > Burkholderiaceae_B > Taylorella > Taylorella asinigenitalis. Next base: position 1,181 of record NZ_JHXN01000015.1, on the reverse strand, counting down.
CAGTAAAAATCACAAGTGGCTCCGAAGCAGAAGGAACCAACCCTGCAGTAGCCCCTTCAGTAGAAGTAAGCTCAGTCGATGGCCAAAACCTAACATCGCTCGAAGCTACAGGATTAACAATCTCAGCTCCAGCAACGCCTAGCACAACATCCCCTGCCGTCTCACTTAACGCAACAGGCCTTCACATCAAAGACGGCCCAAGCGTAACTAAAGACGGAATCGATGCAGGTGGCCGTGTCATCTCAAATGTCGCTGCAGGCGTAAAACCTACGGATGCCGTAAACGTAAGTCAGCTTACAAAAGCTAGCAATCAATTAAGAGGAGAGATTGAAAAACGATATCAAGATGCGAATGCTGGCACAGCCTCAGCCATGGCTGTAGGCACTCTTCCTCAAGCATATAAGCCTGGCCAAAGCGTAATGGGCGTCTCAGGCAGTACCTATGAGGGACACACCGCATTTGCTATTGGTTTATCTACGGTGACTAAGAGTGGCAAATGGATCTTAAAAGGCAATGTGTCAGGAAATGGTCGAGGTAACCTAGGAGCTTCCATCGGAGCAGGATATGCTTGGGAGTAACATGTAGTTACAAACAATCCGTCCCCACTCAAAATACCCCCGAAATATTGGGGGTATTTGTATATATAGATTACTAAATTAGTCAATTATTTGTAGGGTTATAGATACAAATAATTACATTTATTTAATAGATTTAGATTGTTTAGTGCAAAAATTGCAAATTTCTTACGTTTTGTTTCATATAATTATGCTTTATTTTGTAATTAAGTGGGGTTGTATATGAATAAAGTGTTCAAATCTATCTACAGTGAGGTCCTTGGTGCATGGGTTGCTGTATCAGAATGTGCTAAATCAAATGGAAAAAAATCTAAATCTCTCTTGGCTTGTGCTTTGGCAATATCTCCGCTTTTCATGTGGGGGGGGGTAGCCAACTCACAAAACTTAGATGCTAACGGCAATTATATAACCCAAGCAAGTAACACAATCACTGATCCTACTGAGTCAATTATTATTGGCGATGAAAACACTGTAACTGAACCTGTGGATTCAGTAGTATTAGGAAATAAAAATAAAGTTCTAAACTCGAACTCAGGTAGTGCAATAGAAAAAGTTTATGTTCAAGGTTTAGACAACAAAGTTTTTAATAATAATTCAATTCTCACG
>NZ_JHXN01000014.1 GCF_000687755.1 Taylorella asinigenitalis ATCC 700933 | reverse complement strand
AATAACAATTAACATGAGACTGTAAGAGATTTAATACACTGGCAAAAGGTATATCTTTGGAGGCAATGCTTTTGTATATCTCTTCTTTTTTATCTTCACTTAAATGACAAAATGGCAAATTAATTAGAGTAAGAAAGTAACTAGTTATTAATTTCTCTAAAAAATGCCGATTCGGAATATTAAATGGGTATCGCAGTATAAATAAAAGCGAAACCATTGCTACTGAGCTTGAGTAAAATAGCGGCTTGTTTTGTTTTTTTTTTGTTTGAGTGTATAAATAGAATTGGGCTAAGCTATTTTGTACATGGTCCTTTGAAATCACTACATAATCTTCTTTGGCATGTTGTTTAGGATCGAATCTTTCAATTTCAGTTTGATGCTCTTCCATAGACACTATAGGCCGTGTAATAACATCGGAAACTAAATTAGATAGGGTCTGTCCGTATCTATAACTATGATTTAAATAGGCTCTATCGGAATCGAAGTCCATTAAAAAACTATCGAATAATAAATCTGTATTCGTGCCTCTCCATTCAAATATATTTTGAAATCGATCTCCAACAGCAACTAACTTATGTGTTTTATCTGCAAGAAGTTTTATTAGTTCATATTGTTTTGGATTTGTATCGTGGTATTCATCTATAGCAATCAGCGGATATTTACAGACAAGATTATCTAAGGGATTTTCTTTAAGCAATAAAAGTAAATCATGCACTATGTCGGATGACATACGAAATCCGTAGTCAACATCCCAGTAGTTTTCAATTGATCCAAATAAACCACCATCCTCGACTAATGAATTCTCATCATCGGGAAGCCATGAGCTTCTAAAAGAGTCGTAGTTCATTAGAGCTTGTCGCACAATCCTAGCATCATGAGTTATATGGTCACCTAATATGTCATATAAAACTTCTGGATATGCATCATACATTTCAGCCGCAGCCGCTCTATAGTACTGCATATCACGCATTAGAGCTTTGAGACTTGTCCAATTAGATGCGAGCACATCAATCTCATTACCTTGAAGATAGCCAGAGTAATACAACTGGTCTACACTTTTCTTATAAATATCTGGGAGAATATTCTTGATAACGTACTCTTCATTTAATAGATATTTTTTTGCACCTAATCTATTTAATAAATTTAATGCATAACTATCAATCGTAAATACATAATGAAAAGATATATTTAATTTATCTAAATAACTTTTCATGACATCACGGCCAGTTTTACTGAAAGTGAGCAATAGTGCGGGTGTAGTTGAATTTAAAGACCTCACCAATTTCGTAATATGAGTTGTTTTGCCGCTTCCTGCGACACCTTCGATTAAAATGGCTCTCATAAGTTAAATAAATACACTTTTAGATACATGATTAAAAGTATTGTTTTCTTCCTTACTCTTTTTTTCTCTTATAGTTTTGCACAAGCTGAGACTATTAGCCCATGTGTAGATTACATCACAAAAAAAGATAAGCATGTGCATATAGTTTCAGTCGATTTATCATGCCCAGATATTCAAATTATAGGCACCCCTAAGGATGAGTCTGGTACTACATCATCTTTTGCTTTAAAAAACAAAACTACTGTGGCCATTAACGGCACCTTTTTTGACGAAAATCGTGCTCCTATGGGTCTAAATATAACTTCAGGACAGCTCATAGGTCCTCATAAAGACTCTGCAGTTTATAGCTTTATGGCATGCACAAAAGATAAAAAATGTTTTATCGAACCTTCCAATAAAATAACAAAAGCTAGGAAAGAGTGGGATTTTGCAATTAGTGGTTGGCAGACCTTAAAAAATGGAAAATTTTACTGCGATACCGATAATGAAAATTCAAAATGCATGAGAAACGGTAGATTTAATCACCCTCGCACTGCAATTGGATTAAGTATAGACGGAAATACCTTATATATTATCGTAGTAGAAGGTAGATTAATTGAATACCGAGGCTACACTTTATATGAATTAGCTAAAGAGTTTGAAAAACTTGATGTCCCTATCGCTTTAAATCTTGATGGAGGAGGAAGCACTACCTTAGTTATCAATGGCACTAGAGTAAATCGCTTACCTCCTGGACAATTATATATAGAGCGTTCAGTAGCAAATCATTTAGGAATCATCGACTCCACCCCTACTAATCCTTGGTAGCACCTTTAAGATCAATCCAGCCTACTGGATGTCTTAAAACCCCTTTCACATTAGGTTTTTGCATAAAAATCTGGTTATAAAAATAAAGTGGAAATATCGGTGCTTCCTCTAACAATATTTTCTCTGCCTCTATAAGCATATTCCAACGCTTATTAGGGTCCACTTCATTTCTAGCTCCTTTTACTAATTGATCATAGTTTTCATTTGACCATTTTGTTCTATTCATAGAAGAGCCTGTAAGAAAACTCTCAAGCGAATTATATGGATCCGCATAGTCGTTTAGAAAAGAGCTTCTTGAGAATTGCAATTCGCTAGCTCTCTGTTTAGAGAAAAAAACTTTGCTTTCCATACTTTGAAGTTTAATGTCCACTCCTAAATTTTGTTTAAGCATATTTTGTATAGTTTCAGCAATTTTTTTATCGCTTGGATTATTTACAAAACTTAAAGTTACCTCTGGAAGCTTAGAGTAATTTTGTTCCTTCATACCAGCTTCAAGAAGCTTTTTAGCTTCAGCAGCATCAAAGCGGATTAAGTCGCCACTCTCATCCCTAAAATCTTTTGAATTAGGCCCCACAAAACCAGGTGATACAAAACCATCTGCCGTTTTACGACCTTGTTTTACTACATATTTAACTAGTTCATCACGATTAATAGCCATTGCAAAAGTTTTTCGTATATTTTTATTATTAAATGGCTCCATACCTACATTAAATCTGAAGAAATACACCCCAGCAGTCGGAAGGTTTTGTAATTCCTTATTGTCTTTTAATTTATCGTACATAGATGCTGGAATTGGTGATGGGGTCATATCCAATTCATCGCTTCTATACATTTGATATGAAGTGTTTTCATCATTTACCATGACCATATCCACTTCATCCAACTTAACAGCATCTTTATCCCAATATTGTGGATTCTTTTCTAAAACAATCCCTTGAGAATGCTTCCATTGTTTTAAGATGAATGGACCGTTTCCTACAAAAGTTTCCGCCTCAGTAAACCATTTAGGATTTGCAGAAGCTACCTTCTGATTAATAGGAAAAAAGCTAGGATTTGTGATTATATTTAGAAAAGCAACATTCGGTTTTTCAAGCTTGACTTCAAAAGTTCGATCATCAATTGCCTTAATGCCTAAATCACCGCCCTTACCTTCATTAAAAGCCTGAGCCCCTTTTATATCTGAAGCCAAAAAAGCGGCTGGTGATGCTGTCTTAGGATCAAGCATCTGAGTCCAGGCAAAAACAAAATCTTGGGCCGTAAGAGAGTCCCCATTTGACCATTTCAAATCAGGACGTAATTTAAAAGTATAAGTTAGCCCATCTTCAGAAATAGTGTAGGATTCTGCGACTGCAGGTGCCGCCTTATGATCTTTATCTAATCGAACAAGCCCTTCCATAATATTATTCAATGGCTCCCAAGAATTAGAATTAAAACCTTGAGCCGGATGTAGAGAACTAGGCTCCTCCACATTGTTCATATATAGGGTTGTTTTAGCTAATAATGGCGTGGTGGCAATGGCCATGCACAGAAAAATAGATTTTGAAAAACCGAATTTCATATATCACTCCTAAACGATTAATCTACATTACACCCAACTCTTTCATCTTTCAACCAACATTTAACTAGGTTATTCCCTAGTTTGTAGCTTGGAGGCTCCTCGGATAAGCACTTAGATATAGAAACCTGACAACGCTCATAAAAAGCACATCCTTTAGGTGGCAATGCTAAATCAGGCGGCTGCCCTTCGATAGCATGCAACTGCTCAACATTTTCAGCCAACGACGGCATCGATGCGAGTAAAGCCTGCGTATATGGGTGCTGTGGCTTAGTCAAAATATCCTCAACCAAACCTGATTCCACAACCTGACCCGCATACATCACAAGCATACGATCAGCTACCGCCGATACCACACCCAAATCATGAGTAACAATTAAAAGCCCCATATTTAGCTGCTTTTGAAGACCCTTGATAAGTCGCAAAATTTTAAGTTGAATGGTCACATCTAGGGCCGTTGTCGGCTCATCTGCAATCAATAGAGCAGGGTCACACATCAGAGCCATCGCAATCACAATTCGCTGCAACATACCCCCTGAAAACTCGTGCGGGTATTGCCTAAAGCGCTCCTCGACCCTATCAAGCCCCACGCGCTCAATCAGGTCCAGAGCACGTTTTTTTGCCTCAAAATTCGAAATTTTTTTATGATGCCTAATGCCTTCTACTAATTGGTCACCGACACGCATAGTTGGATTGAGAGCCGTAAGTGGATCTTGGAATATCATTGAAATTTTGTTTCCTTGAATACCCCTTCTTGAGTTGGCAATGTCCTCGCCCTCATAAAAAATACTCTTCTCAGAAGTCTTTGTAAATTTAGGCGGATTAAGTCCCATTATTGCATGACAAGTAACTGATTTACCGCAACCAGATTCCCCCACAATCGCAAGCGTCTCACCCTTTGCAATCTCAAAACTAACTCCTCTTACAGCTTGTATTGAGGCATGTTTAGTTTCAAATGTGACCCATAGATTTTCAACTTTAAGCATCTATCGCCTCTTGCCTTGTAATCTAGGGTCTATAGCATCTTGAAGACCATCACCGAGAACATTAAAACCAAACATAGTTAAGGATATACATAAAGCGGGAAAGAACAGCTGCCACCATTCGCCAGAGAGAATAACGCCTAAAGCATCATTAGTCATAACACCCCATGAAGCGTGAGGAGCTTGCACCCCTAAACCAAGAAAACTTAAGGCCGCCTCAGCAAAAATAGCACTTGGTACTGTCAATGTCATCTGCACGATAATAGGTCCGATAGCGTTGGGAATTAAGTGTTTGCGGATTATGTGGACATTGCCACCGCCAAGAAGTCTTGATGCTTGTACAAATTCATAATTCTTAAGTTGTAAAACCTGACCGCGAACTAAGCGAGCCATACCAATCCAACCCGTCACTGTCAACGCAACGATAATCGTAAATAGGGAAGAACCCATAACGACCATCAATAAAATCACTATCAGAAGATTAGGAAGACCATACAAAATCTCAACTATACGCATCATAATCGTATCTGTGCGACCCCCTTTCAAGCCGCTGAATCCACCATATGTCACTCCTACAAACAAGTCTATAAGAGCGGCCATAAATCCTACGAAAAGCGATATACGGGCCCCATACCAAGTGCGCACAAATACGTCGCGACCTAGGTCATCAGTTCCAAACCAATGAGCCGAAGACGGAGGCAAATTCTGCTCGCTAAGAGACTGAGCACTTACGTCGTAGGGCGAAAACATGGGTGCAAATATTGCACAGGAAATAAGCAAAATAAGGATTGCAAGCCCGAACATTGCAAGCTTATTGGACTTAAGTTTTTCCCATACTTCGCTCATCTATGAATCCTTCTTGCTAAGACGAATGCGAGGGTCCAGAAAACCATAAGCGATATCCACTAAAAAGAGCATAATCACAAGAACGGAGGAATAAAACACTGTCACGCCCATGATGACTGGATAATCGCGGTTTGCAATAGAGTCGATAAAATATTTTCCCATGCCAGGGATAGCAAAAATTTTCTCAATCACAAAGGTGCCTGTGAGTATAGATGCGAGAAGGGTTCCTAGAAGCGTAACTACGGGAAGAAGGGCGTTTCTTAATGCATGACGAACAATAACTTGCGTTTTTGATATGCCCTTTGCTGTGGCTGTGCGAATATAATCCTGAGACAGAGTCTCAAGCATACTGGCACGAGTGAGTCGGGCGATAATGGCCATGGGTGCGGTTGCGAGGGCGATGATTGGTAAAATCATGTGCATGGTGGTTTTCCATGTGGCTACGGGGAACCAACCGAGATTAACGGCGAATTCTTGAATAAGCCAAGTAGCGAGCACGAAATTGGGAATTGAGATACCAAGGACTGCAAATCCCATGGAGAGATTGTCGATCCAACCTTGATGATGGATTGCTGCAATGACACCGAGGGTGAGACCAGAGAGCATTGCCACAATGATAGACCAGATTCCAAGCTCAAATGACACTGGAAATGCCCTCGTAATCAGCTCTAAAACTGCGGTGTCGGGCTGATTTATAGATGGGCCAAAATCTAATGTGAATATCGATTTTAGATAGGCGAAGTACTGCACATAAAGCGGCTCATCTAAATGGTAGAATTTCTTCAGATTCTGTTCTACTGCGGAATTGAGCGAGCGATCACTATCAAAAGGCGAGCCAGGAACCAAATGCATAAGAACGAATGTAATGCTAGCGATTGCAAGAATCGTAAGCACCATAAGCAGGCATCGCTTAATTACGTATTCTCTCATGCGGGCTTCCTCGTGAGCAGCCTTGCGAAAAGGGATGCAACGCTTGGCCTGCGACTCATCGTGCGAGGCTTCATGCGGGGCTTCATGCGGCGGCCTCGATTTTTTTGCGTGCGACAGACGGGTCGATAGGCAATACAGCATTCAAAAGCTCTTGCGTATATGCGGTCTTCGGACATTTATAGATCTCATCGCTATCGGCAATTTCAAGCAATTCACCTTTATACATCACCCCCACGCGATCTGACATTAAGCGAACAACCGATAAATCATGCGATATAAATATCATCGTAAGACCATGCTCTTTTTGGATTCTCTTTAAAAGCAAAATTATCTGCGTCTGTACCGAGACATCGAGAGCTGAAACCGCTTCGTCGCACACGATAAATTTTGGCTTTAAGGCAAGAGCACGTGCGATAGCAATCCGCTGACGTTGGCCGCCAGAAAATTCGTGAGGATATTTCGTGGCCCATATCGGGTTAAGACCTACTTCTTCAAGAAGCTCATAGACTCTACTTTTACGAGCTTCTTGCGATTTATAAGTATGATGAATCTCAAAAGGCTCCGATAAGATGGACATAACATTCATCCGCGGATTTAAACTCGCATAAGGATTTTGAAAAACCATCTGCATGTTCTGAGCAATATATGTACGTTGAGATTTCGAAGGATTCAATAAATCTATATCTTCATACAAAATCGTCCCACTATCAGGGGTAAGCAAGCCCATAATCACGCGTGCAAGCGTGGATTTTCCGCTACCTGACTCGCCCACTATACCAAGCGTTTCACCTTGTTGCACTTGAAGAGAGATATTTTTAAGAGCCAGCACATTAGAATTCTTAAGTGAAAAATTTTTGCTTATATTTTCTGTGGCAATAAGCGTGCGGCTTGTCGATGAAGGCATAATTTATAATACTGTTCGTTTACTTATTTTATCTTATGGATATGCTCCAATCCCCTCTTCCTAGCCGAGGCGGAATTACCGCAAGTCGTCTCTATTTGCCGAGGGAAAAATGGCCTAACCTATGGGAATTTCTCGTTCAAAGATTTCCTCATCTTTCACCTACGATACTACAAATGCGACTCGAAAGAGGCGATTTTGTTGACTCTAATGGTAATCCTGCAAAATTAGATTCACCCTATACCGCCGACTCTTGGCTTTGGTACTATCGCGAAGTGGAGGATGAGCCGCAAAATCCGCATAAACTTGAAATTCTCTACGAAGATGAGCTGATAGTGGTCGTAGATAAACCACATCTGCTCGCAAGCATACCAGGCGGAAATCATCTTTACGAATCGGCACTCGTGCGATTGCGGCTAATCTTAAATGATATCTCAATTAATCCTATCCACAGACTAGATCGGGAAACAGCAGGTGTCCTTGTGTTTTGCAGGCAAGCAAAATACAGGAGTCAGTACCAAATACTTTTTCAAAATCGAGAGATAGAGAAAGTTTACGAATGCATTGCCACAAATGCGAAAGAGGATATGACTTTCCCTTTAAGCCGTAAATCATATATCGAGAAAAGCATAGACTATTTCACAATGATAGAAAATTTTTCACGCCCACCAAATAGTCACACCGATATAGATTTCGTAAAATCCGTAAAAAATGGCAATGCCCTCTATCGCCTTTATCCTCACAGCGGAAAAAAGCACCAGCTAAGGGTACATATGTGTGGGCTTGGGCTACCAATCGTAAATGATAATTTTTACCCTGTTTTACTGCCACAGAGGGATAAAAATGATTTCTCAAATCCACTGCAACTACTGGCCAAAAGTATCGAATTCAAAGATCCAATAAATGGTCAAATTCGATACTTCGAAAGCCAGCAAAGGCTTGAATTAGATATCTAAGTCACTAACTAGCATCGCATTTTCCTCGATAAATTCGCGACGAGGCTCAACTCTATCACCCATAAGCATATCGAAAATCTGGTCCGCAGAGATGGCATCCTCAATCTGAACCTGAAGCAGGCGGCGCACAGATGGGTCCATAGTAGTCTCCCAGAGTTGATCTGGATTCATCTCCCCAAGACCTTTGTATCTTTGTTTATCGACTGATTTAGAGGCTTGCTCGAAAAGCCAATCAACGGCTTCCTTAATGTCCTTAATCGCTAATTCAGAGCGTTTAGCAGCCTCACCTCTAAAAACTTTAGCTCCTTCAGTGATTAGGCCGCGGAAGGTTTCACCCGCATTAAGCAATGTTTTATAGTCATTACTAGCAAGGAAATCGCGATTTATGATGGTCGTATCTTTATTTCCGTGAATCCATCTGTTAATAACGATATAGTGCCTATTTAGCTCTTGATCGAACTGAGTGGAAATCTCAACGGTTTTAGGTTTACTTTCATCGTACAAAATCTCTTTAAGTGCCTCTGCACTTTCGATAGCATTTTGTTCGGTGTCAAGTTTCAGTTCCAAGCCATGCGATATCGCTCTAAGAGCAGGCTCGTCCATAATTCTGCTAAGCCTACGAATAACCTTATCTGCAGATATATAGGTGGCAATGTACTCCTTAAGCTCATCCCCTTCGATTATTCTATTACCTAAATCGATGCCTGCATCCTTTAAGGCTAATTCCTGCATAAATTCCGCTTCTTCGGCATCATCTTTTAGATAGCGCTCGACCTTACTTCCTTTGATACGAACTTTATACAAAGGTGGTTGGGCAATGTATACGTGACCTTCCTCTACAAGCTTAGGCATCTGGCGATAAAAAAGTGTAAGCAATAGTGTGCGAATATGTGCTCCGTCCACGTCCGCATCGGTCATGATAATAATACGATGATATCTTAATTTATCGAGATTAAAATCCTGATCGACGCTTGTCCCCAATGCAGTAATCAAGGTTTTAATGGCATCACTGGCAAATATGCGATCGGCACGAGATTTTTCTACATTAAGCACCTTACCGCGAAGAGGTAGGATTGCTTGGAATTTTCTATTCCTTCCTTGCTTAGCTGAACCTCCCGCAGAGTCACCCTCTACGATATATAGTTCACATTTAGCTGGATCTTTCTCCTGACAATCTGCAAGTTTTCCTGGTAGACCTGCACCTTCAAGAATTCCTTTTCTTTTTGTTAATTCACGAGCTTTTCGAGATGCTTCACGAGCTCTTGCGGCCTCAATGATTTTTATGCATATATCGCGAGCATCATTAGGATTTTCTAGAAGCCATGTTTCTAGATTTTCAGCTACAACTTCTTCTACTGGAGCCCTAACTTCACTTGAAACTAATTTATCTTTAGTTTGACTGCTGAATTTAGGCTCTGGTAATTTTACTGATAGGACACAGCTTAATCCCTCACGCATATCCTCGCCTACAAGCTCAACTTTAGCTTTTTTAGCAAGGTCGGTTGATTCTATATATTTATTGAATACTCGAGTAATAGCCGCTCTTAAACCAGTTAGATGAGTACCGCCGTCACTTTGTGGAATGTTGTTTGTATAGCATAGAACCTGCTCATTCATGCTATCAGTCCATTGCATAGCAACATCCACCTCAACTTCAACTCCTCCAGCAGATGAGGATTTATTTGCGTGAAATATGTTTGGATGAATAACTTGCTTGTTTTTGTTTATGTAGGAAACAAAACCTAAAACTCCACCTGAGAATTCAAAATTTTCTTCCCTTTCGTGAAGTTCATCAACCAGACGAATTTTTACTCCATTATTTAGGAAAGAAAGTTCTCTTAGTCTTTTAGAGAAAACCTCATAGCTGTATTCAATCTTCCCGAAAATCTCTGAGTCTGCAAGATAGTGAACTTTAGTGCCTCTATTTTCAGTTTGACCTATAACCTTAAGCGGCTCTACTTTAACTCCCCTATTAAAGGTCATTTCATGCACTTGACCATTACGACGAATGGTTAAACGAAGCCACTCTGACAATGCATTTACGCAGGAGACGCCTACACCGTGCAAGCCACCAGAAACTTTATATGAATTCTGATCAAACTTTCCACCAGCATGAAGTTCAGTCATTACAATTTCAGCCGCACTTCTTCCATACTCATCGTCCTTATGGACCTCTACAGGTATTCCTCGACCATTATCCGCAACAGAAATAGAGTTATCTGAGTGGATAGTTACGACTATGTCATCGCAATAACCTGCAAGTGCTTCATCGATAGAGTTATCTACTACTTCAAACACCATATGGTGCAGGCCAGTCCCATCAGAAGTGTCCCCAATGTACATACCTGGGCGTTTGCGAACAGCCTCAAGTCCTTTGAGCATCTTGATGGAACTTGCGTCGTAAGATGGTTTAAGCTTTGTATCAGTCATATATTTAATTCTTATTGTTAATTGAAATAGTTAAAATGCCAAAGATTTATATTCTTAATGGCATAACTACATATTTAAATTCATCATCTTCTGGAACAGAAATTAATAATGATGAATTAGACTCACCACTCATAGATAGAATTACATTTTCGTATGAACTAAGTACGTTTAGTACATCTAGAAGATATAGAGCATTGAATCCCATCTGAATTGGTTTATCGTTATAAACAACACCAATCTCCATTTTGGATTCCTCTTGGTCAAGATTGCTCGATGAGATTGTTAATAAATCATTAGCGAAATGAAGCTTAATACTGTGAAGCTTATCTTCATTGACCAGAATGTTTGCTCTATTTAAATTCTCATTCAGAATAGATCTTTTAATAGTAATCTGAGTCCCATATCCCTTAGGAATAACCTTATCGAAGTCAGGAAATTTACCTTCCACTTGTTTGGAGATAATCTCAATATTCCCGAACACAAAGCGGATACTCCTACTAGAGACACTTATACGAACATCGCTATTACTATCTTCCAAAAGTCGCAATAAATGCTCAACAGTTTTTCGTGGAATTATGACCTTATCAGACTCTGTTACCCCTTCCACTGATTCAGCAGCATGAGATAATCTATGACCATCGGTAGCGACACCATGTAATTTACCAGGCTCTATAACCAGCAACATCCCATTTAGATAGTATCTGATATCATTTTGAGCCATGGCACATGAGACTAGACTTAGAATCTTTTTAAGATCTTTGGCTTTAATAGAGAAGTTGCTCTTCCAGTCAACATCAAAATCCGCTTCAGGATAGTCAGCCCCTGGCAATGTTTGTAAAGTAAAACTGCTGTCTGCACCTGTTAAGTTAATTTTAGATTCCGATAAATTAGCTTCAATCATAGCCCCAGTAGGCATAACACGAACTATGTTCATAAATTTATGTGCTGGAACTGCAATTTTTAGAATATTGTTATCGTCTGAAAACTCTTCTTGTCCATCTAAGATTTCTGGTTTTGAATTTGTTTCAAAATCAGCCTCAGAATCCCTTCCAAAATTTAATCTAGTCGTAATCTGAATGGACATATCACTAGTCACAAGGTCAAGATATTCTGGACTTTTACGAATAAGAACATGAGCTAGAATTGGCAATGATGCCCTTTTTTCGACAATGCCAACTACAGTTTCAAGCGGCTTTCTAATAGCCTCAGTCCCTTGATAAAAAACTTGCATAGTTACCTCTAATTTTTCCAATGACCATTAACTTTTTAGAATTTGTTCAAGAATTCTAATATCATGGTTTAAAACGCGATCTTCCTTACGCGAAGAGGCAATCTTTTTGACGGCGTGATGGATTGTTGAGTGATCACGACCTCCAAAAGACTGACCTAATTCAGGATAACTCTTTCTAGTAAGTTCCTTAGACAAATACATAGCCACATGCCTTGCATTTACTAAGGGGGCTTTACGAGATTTAGAATATATATCTGAAATCCTTATTTTATAATAATCTGCAACTATTCTCTGAATATTTTCAACTGTTAACCTACTGTTAATTTGACGTAAAACATCCCTTAGAGCATCCTTACATATCTCTACTGAAGGCTCCGTAATTTTCTTAAAGTCGCAGTAAGCAATAACTTTCTGTAGAGCACCCTCTAATTCCCTCACATTACTCTTAATATAGTTTGCTATGTAAAGAGCCACTTCATTGCTTAAAACGAAATTGGGACAGTCCTTTGCTTTATGTTGAAGAATAGAGACCCTATGTTCAATATCAGGAGGTTCAATTTCAATAACCATCCCATTTTTAAAACGTGAAATAAGTCGTTCTTCGATTTGATTTAAATCGTCTGGAAAAGTATCACAACTAATAACTACTTGTTTATCCATGTTTACTAGAGCTTCATATAGGACGAAAAACTCCTGCTGAGTTCTCTCTTTCCGTGCCAATAATTGCACATCATCCATAAGCAAAAGGTCTAGATTTACGTACTTACTATCTTGTGCCCTATACTCAATCCAGGTACCTCTAATCATCCTCTGAGTGATTTCCGTGTAGTACGTTTCTGCATGCATATAGAGTACATTTTTCATATTCTGTTTAGAAAAAAGCTCATTTCCTATTGCATGCATTAGATGCGTTTTGCCTAGGCCCGTCTTACCGTAAATAAATAATGGGTTATAGCCGTGCCTACCTACATGCCTAACTACATTTTTAGCTGTGACAAAAGCTTGTTGATTTGAGTCCCCTACCACTAGATTATCGAACGTGTATCGTGGTATCAATTTAGTAGACTCATAGAAGTTCCGCATTTCTTCAGGAACATAAACTGCTCCCGTGTATGAATATCGGTCGGCTGTATTTAAAGCAGGTTGAATTCTAGTTTGTTCAAAATGAGCAGAGGGACTAGCTTCAGAAGTATCCGAATCATCCTCCTCAAATTCCATAACTATCGTTTGGTCAGGATCGCTTTGGTTTTCTTTAAAATCACTCTTTTTGGTGGCAATGTTCCCGCCTACTTCAACTGAAGTAGTTTCAGATTTATCATGAATATCTTCGTGATGTTGTAACTGTTGCGATTGAGAGTTAAGTACTATTTCGACCTTAACTTTAACGTTAAGCAACTCTAAAATTACGTCTCGAATAGTATCCGCATAAAAATCTCTAACCCAATTCATCTTAAGATGAGTGGGAGCTGCTAGAATAATAGTCGAATCATCGTCTGAGAAACCGACAGGCTCAAGAGGCTTAATCCACTTAACCACTACTTCCGGTCCTAACACTTCAGTTAGTTTAGTAAGACATTTCTGCCAGAAATCCTTCAAAGCCCACCCCTTAAAACAAAGATTTTAACAAAAAAATTTTTTCTTTGAATAACTACGTAGTTATCCACATATTTGCTTTTTATACTACAACATAAGCAGATTAAAAGACAAATTTTTTAGTAAATTATTGACTTTATTTAATATTTTTTAGAAAATATACGTTTTCTTAAAATTTATATCAGTAGCTTCTTTTTGGATTTTTTTATTGGAAATCCATAGCTTATTGAATTTTTGGGGTTTTATTATGAAACGTACTTTCCAACCATCAGTTACTCGTCGTAAGCGTACGCACGGCTTTTTGGTTCGCATGAAAACTCGCGGTGGTCGTGCAGTTATTAATGCTCGTCGTGCAAAAGGTCGCAAAAGACTAGCTGTATAAGTTCTTATAGGCTAATTCAAAATTAGCATGTTATCTAACGAAGAATCTAGTTTTACTAAAAGAGTTAGATTACTTAACCCCTCTGAATTTAATCAAGTCTTTAAAAAAAGGATGATTAAAAGAGGGGTTTTTCTTACATTGCACTATTCTAAAAATGATTTTGATTATCCCAGATTAGGACTGGTTATAGCCAAAAAATTTTTTAAAAAAGCAGTTCAAAGAAATGCTATTAAAAGGATTTTGCGAGAAGAGTTTAGAGTACGTAAACTGCAATTATCAAGCAATGACTACGTATTTAGAGCTCACAAAGCATTGCCACCTATGACACTTACAGAACTTAAACGAGTTACTAAAACTGATGTTTTAGATTTATTTAATAGGATTGAGCGAAATGATAAATAAATTTTTCGTAAATCTTATAAAGGGATTGATTAAATTTTACAAGTTAGTTTTAAGTCCCTGGATGGGCAATTCATGTCGATTTACACCGACTTGTTCTACTTATATGCAAGAAGCCCTTGATAAATATGGAGCAATACAGGGATCTTATCTTGGATTTAAGCGAATTTGTAGATGTAACCCATTATTTAAAGGTGGGATTGACCCCGTACCCCAGAAAGAAAAATTATAATTTAGTAATTTTGTCAGTTAAACTTAATGAATTTTTAATCTATAAGACACACCATGGAATTTAGACGCACCATTCTTTGGATGATATTAGTTTTTTCACTATTTACTTTATGGTCAAATTGGAAAGCTTATAATAATCCTACCCCTATTAATAATAATTCTGAACAAGTACAGAATCCTGCCACTCCAAATGTTCCTTCTGCTGGAACTACTAGTGTTACACCCAATGCAACTAAAGAAAGTGCTTCTCAAATAAATCCAAACTCAGAAAAGCTTACATTTAAATCTGACGTGCTTGAACTAACATTTGATACAGTAGGTGCACAGATTATTGAAGCGAAACTTCTAAAGCATCACGATTCCGAGAATTCCGAACTTCCTACTACTCTCTTAAATTATAAAGATGGTCTATATACAATCCAGAGTGGTGTTTTATCTCAAACAGCAAACAAGACTTTTCCGAATCAAGCCTCTGTATTTAAATTAGTATCAAAAGAAGAATTTAAAAATTCTGAAAGTGCAAAAATTGTATTTGAAGCAGAGTCTGATGGTGTTAAGGTTAAAAGAACTTATACATTAACCAAAGATTCATATGATATTAAAGTTAACGACGAAATAATTAATATTGGTACAGAACCTGTATCAGCTATCCATTATTTGCAAATTACTAGAGATGGTGAAAAACCTAAAGATACTGTCTCTATGAGTAATACTTATTGGGGTTATGCTGTTTATAGTGATGAAGAAAAATTCGAGAAAATCCCCTTTAGTGATATAGATGATAAGTCTGCAGACTATATTTCTAAAACTACCAATGGATGGATTAGTTTTATACAACATTATTTTGTTACTGCATGGGTATTTGAAGGTGGAAAAGAGCATCATATAGAATTTAGAAAAGCTGGTCAAAATCTTTATGCAGCTAGTGCTAGTCAGGTTCTTGGAACTTTAGCTCCACAACAAACTACCACAACATCTTCTCATTTATGGGTTGGCCCTCAGGATCAAAAAGCACTTGTTAAAGTCCATCCAGAGTTAAACACTGTAGTGAATTATGGATGGTTAACATTTATTGCCAAACCAATGTTTTCACTAATGTCATGGATTAATACTGTAATTGGTAACTGGGGTTGGACAATTGTAGTTTTAACAATAATTATTAAGCTCCTGCTCTACCCTCTTTCAGCTACAAGCTATCGTTCTATGGCTAGAATGAAAAATGTAGCACCTCGCATGAAATTACTTAAAGAACAGTACGGAGATGATAAGCAAAAACTTAATGCCGCTATGATGCAGCTATATCGCACAGAGAAAATTAATCCATTAGGTGGTTGCTTACCTATCCTTTTACAGATTCCTATTTTCTTGACCTTATACCGAGTAATTCTATCTAGTGTGGAATTAAGAGGAGCACCATGGATTGGTTGGATTACTGACCTTTCAGTTCAAGATCCATACTATATATTACCTATTTTGATGATACTTACAATGTTTCTTCAAATGAGGATGAACCCAACACCTCCTGATCCAACTCAAGCTAAGATTATGATGATTATGCCGCTTGTATTTGGAGCTATGATGTTCTTCTTCCCTGCTGGCTTAGTTCTTTATTGGACTGTAAATAGCTTATTATCTATGCTTCAGCAATGGTATAACACTAGAAGATTTACACAAACAACTAATGAGAAAATATTAACTCATAAATAAAAAAAGTCCCTAAATGGGACTTTTTTTTTATATCATCGCTCTAAGTTCATCAGCAAATTTTTTTAGTTCATCCATATCAACTTGAGTTTTAGAATGAGCTGCTAATTCTTGATCTGAATAAACAGGAATTAAATGAAAGTGGACTTGGAAAACTGTTTGCCCTGCCACTTCATGATTGAATTGTTTTATTATCATTCCATCAGCTTTAGTTAATTTCATAAGAGCTGGTGCAATTTTTTTTGCAGTATTCATGCATGCATGTGCTGCTTCTAATGATAAATCAAAAAAGGTAGTAGATTTCTCCTTGGTAATAATTAAAACATGACCCTTGGATTGAGGCATAATATCCATGATTGCTAGAGTTTGATCATCTTCATATATTTTAAAAGACGGTATTTCATTTCTTATTATTTTAGAAAATACATTTTGCTCGTCAAAATCATGACCAAAATTTTCATTCATATCTCATCCTTTTAATAAGTTTGTTTATAAGCATTGTAGAACAATTGGAAAAATGAAATACTTTATAAAATGTTCTAAGTTATCAACATCTATAAAAATGTTTTCATCAAAGTACTAACTATAAAATTTAATTTAAATATATGAAATTTAAAACCAAATTCAAGTTATTCACTTAATTCAATACACAATATAAATTTATTAATAAATATATATATTAATAATTAAGTTTGTATTTAAAATATTTTGAATCAGTTAAAAAATTAATTAAAAAACACAAGTAATTAATATTTATTATTATTAAAAATTTATCCACAGATATATCCAAAATGTTCCACGTGAAACATTAAATAAAAAATTTTATAATTACTGCTCAGTTTTTTTGATTGTTCCACGTGGAACACTTTTTATGTATTACCCTGAAGAATTTGATGTAATTGTAGTAGGTGGCGGTCATGCAGGAACAGAAGCAGCTTTAGCTTCTGCACGCACTGGTGCTAAAACTCTTTTACTAACTCATAATATTGAAACTATAGGTCAAATGTCCTGCAATCCCTCTATAGGTGGTATAGGCAAAGGGCACTTGGTAAAAGAGATAGATGCATTAGGCGGTGCTATGGCTCTAGCTGCTGACGAGGCAGGTATTCAATTTAGAATATTGAATTCGTCTAAAGGACCTGCTGTTAGAGCAACTCGTATTCAAGCTGATAGGCTTTTATATAAACAAGCAATTCGCGGACGAATTGAAAATCAAAAAAATCTTTTTGTATTTCAACAAGCAGTTGAAGATTTATTGGTAGAAGGTGATTCAGTTGTTGGTGCAGTTACTCAAATTGGATTTAAATTTAAGTCAAAAGCAGTTGTATTGACCACTGGGACCTTTTTGAATGGTCTAATACATATAGGTTTAACTCATTATAAAGGTGGACGAGCTGGTGATCCTCCTGCAGCTACTCTTGCTGATAGGCTAAAAGAATTAAATTTACCCCAAGGAAGATTAAAAACAGGTACGCCTCCGAGGATTGATGCTAGAACTATTGATTTTTCTAAATTAATAGAACAAAAAGGTGATAGCAATCCAGTACCTGTATTTTCTTTTATGGGTACTGAAGAAATGCATCCAAGACAAATCTCTTGCTGGATTACTCATACAAATAAAAGAACTCATGAAATTATTATGGAAGGTCTTGATAGATCTCCACTATACACTGGGGTAATTGGTGGAGTTGGTCCAAGATACTGTCCATCGATAGAAGATAAGATTCATAGGTTTTCTCATAGGGATTCGCATCAAATATTTCTTGAACCTGAAGGACTTTTTACCAATGAAATTTACCCAAATGGTATGTCTACAAGCTTGCCTTTTGATATTCAATTAAGATTTATTCAATCAATTAATGGATTAGAAAACGCCTATATATTAAGACCAGGATATGCTATTGAGTATGATTATTTCGATCCTAGGGAAATAAAAGCCAGTTTAGAGACAAAATCTATTAAAGGTCTTTTCTTTGCAGGTCAAATAAATGGAACCACAGGTTATGAGGAAGCAGCTGCACAAGGTTTAATTGCTGGATTAAATGCATCAAGATACGTAAAAGAACTTGAACCCTGGTATCCGAGAAGAGATCAAGCTTATATGGGTGTATTAATTGATGATTTAATTACTAAAGGTGTTTCCGAACCTTATAGAATGTTCACTTCTCGGGCTGAATATAGACTTAGTTTGAGGGAAGATAATGCAGATTACCGCCTAACTGAAATTGGTAGAGAGTTAGGGTTAGTTGATGATGCTAGGTGGGAAGCATTTGAGAGAAAAAGAGAAAATGTTGAGCGAGAGATTCAAAGACTTAGAGACTTTAGATTAACTTCAAAATCTATATCTCAAGATGAAATGATTTCTAAATTTGGAAAGGTTTTTGAAAAAGATTACACCTTAGAAGACCTATTAAAAAGACCAAATGTCTCCTACAAAGATTTAATGGATTTAAATCTAGAGGGTGATATTAAAACTAATCCAGAAATTTCATTAAATGCAAAAGAAGTTGAACAAATTGAGATACAAACGAAATACCAAGGCTATATTTCTAGGCAAAAAGAAGAGGTCGATAGAGCCTTGAATTATGAAAATTTAAAAATTCCGCAGTCTATAAATTATGATGATTTAATCCATTTGTCTTTTGAAGTTAGACAAAAATTAAAAGAACATCAACCTGAGACAATCGGTCAAGCTAGCAGAATTTCAGGCGTTACGCCAGCTGCTATATCTTTATTGCTTATTCATTTAAAAAGAATGGGTGGATAAAAATATCATGCAAGATCAATTGTTAGATATCCTTGAAAAAGGGCTTAAAGACTTAGATTTAGAAATATCAGATGATAAAAAACATAAACTAGTTGAATATCTTAATCTACTTCTTAAATGGAATAAGACTTACAATCTAACATCAATTAAAAATTCTTCAGATGCACTTAATCTACATATTTTAGATTGCTTGGCTATCATTAAACATATTGCAGATGTGAAGAAGCAATATTTTTCTAATAAAGATGTTATAAGTCTTGTAGATGTTGGATCAGGAGGGGGTTTGCCAGCAGTTGTACTTGCTATTGTTTTAGATTTTCTAAATGTATATAGTGTAGATTCTGTAGAGAAAAAGACGACTTTTGTTAAGACAGTTGCCTCATCTTTGAAATTAACTAATTTGACTTCAATTCATACACGAATTGAAAATTTCAAAACTGATTTTGATATTGATATTTTTATAAGTAGAGCTTTTGCTTCTCTTAGCGATTTTATAAATTTAGTTGATCCATTAAGTACAGATAAATCAATTGTATTAGCTATGAAGGGAAAATATCCTTCAGATGAATTAGAAGAGCTTAATGCAGAAAAACTTAATTGGAACTTGATAAATAGTATAAATATAAGTGTACCTGGTCTTGAAGCTGACAGGTGTTTGCTAATTTTTAAAAAAGGGTAAATTTGTGGCTAAAGTCTTTTGCATTGCCAACCAGAAGGGCGGAGTAGGTAAAACAACAACTGCAATTAATTTAGCAGCAAGTTTAGCTGCATTAAAAAAAAGAGTGTTATTGGTGGATTTAGATCCTCAGGGAAACGCTACTATGGGAAGTGGTATTGATAAGTTATCCTTAAGCAACTCTGTTTATGAAGTTCTTATCGGTAAATGTGCTATTCAGGATGCAATAATAAAATCAGAGTCTGGCGGTTATGATGTTTTACCTGGAAATAGAGAATTAGCTGGTGCGGATATGGA
Source organism: Taylorella asinigenitalis ATCC 700933 (assembly GCF_000687755.1). Classification (GTDB taxonomy): domain Bacteria; phylum Pseudomonadota; class Gammaproteobacteria; order Burkholderiales; family Burkholderiaceae_B; genus Taylorella; species Taylorella asinigenitalis. Next base: position 3,879 of record NZ_JHXN01000014.1, on the reverse strand, counting down.
TTTAGTGGATGTGCAAGGAAGAGAAAAACAGCTTTCTGAAGCACTGTCATCTATATCTGATAAATATGATTTTGTCTTGATTGATTGTCCTCCTACTTTATCTCTATTAACTTTAAATGGGCTTAATTCAGCTGATGGCGTTTTAATTCCTATGCAATGCGAATACTTTGCACTAGAGGGATTAAGCGATTTATCCCATACGATTAAATTGGTTAATAGAAATATGAATCGAAACTTAAAGAGCATTTCTCTATTACGAGTTATGTATGATAATCGAATCACTTTACAGCAGCAGGTTTCTGAGCAACTTATAGAACATTTTAAAGACAATGTATTTAAAACAATCATTCCTAGAAATGTACGTCTAGCTGAAGCACCTAGTTATGGAATCCCTGGAGTATTATTCGATAAAAATTCTAGGGGTGCTGTTGCGTATAAAGATTTTGCAAAAGAATTTTTGAAGAAATTCGGAGGTTAGTAGATGGCTACTCGTTCTAATAAAAAATCAATTTCTAAAAAACCTGCAAAGACCTCATCTGTTGGATCTAAGAATAAGAGGGGGCTAGGGGGACTCGGCTTGTCAAATTTATTACGAGAAGACATTGATGTTCTAGAAGTAATAAAAAAACCTGACCTAGCTAGTGTTGTCGAATTACCCTTATCAAAACTTCAACCTGGTAAATACCAACCTCGCAAGCATATGGACTCCGAGAATCTTGATGATTTGACAAATTCAATTAAAAATCAAGGGGTTATGATTCCCATACTAGTTAGACCTATATCAAATGATAAATATGAAATCATAGCTGGTGAACGTAGATTCCGAGCTGCTACAAAAGCTGGATTAAGCGAAATTCCCGCTTTAATCAAGGAAGCTAATGATGAACAAGCCTCTATCATGGCTCTTGTAGAGAATATGCAAAGAGAGGACTTAAAACCTCTAGAGGAAGCTAGAGGAATACGACAACTAATAGATGAATTCAAATTCACCCACGAACAAGCCGCAAAAGCTGTAGGCAGATCAAGATCTTTTACTACTAATTTATTAAGACTATTTAACTTAGCACCAATTGTTCAAGAATTATTGGACGAAGGAAAATTGGATATGGGACATGCTAGAGCTCTTCTAGCTTTAGATAGTGCTCAACAAATTATCCTGGCTAATCAGGTTGTAGCTAAAGGATTATCTGTAAGAGAGACTGAAAGACTTGTTTCTAAGCAATCGGAAGATATTAAGACAAGCAAACCGAAAAACAAGAAAAAATCAAATGATATTCTTAGACTTGAAAGCCAATTATCTGACCACTTCAATACTTCTGTAAATCTTAAGATGAGTTCTAAAGAAAAGGGTCAACTAATTATGAACTTTCACAGTTGGGACCAACTTAACGAAATCCTCGATAAACAAGGTGTACTGGAACTATTGGATTAGTACCACAGAATTATTGACAGCTTTTTACCCTTATAATATACTTAAAAATTACACTAAATTGTGTAGGTAGAGTGCCCGAGTGGCTAAAGGGGGCAGACTGTAAATCTGTTGGCTAGCGCCTACGTTGGTTCGAATCCAACCTCTACCACCATCAAATGCGGGTGTAGCACAATGGTAGTGCAACAGCCTTCCAAGCTGATGACGTGGGTTCGATTCCCATCACCCGCTCCAATACTAGGTCCCAGCACCATACAGAATCGCTCTTGTGGCTCAGTGGTAGAGCACTCCCTTGGTAAGGGAGAGGTCGCGGGTCCGATTCCCGCCAAGAGCACCATGAATTCGCCTGAAAGCTAGTGTTTAAGCGGCTTTTATAAAATTAAAAAAATCTTTAGTACTAGCTGTAGTACCTAAATTGTGCAATATACTAGATTAACGAAGTCGACTCAGTTTCTTGCAAGATTCCTTATTGCCTAGATTACAGCCTTTATCGTAGAATTTTGAAGCTACTTTAGGAATTTTCGATACTATTTTGCCTGTGCTATATATATTTCCAGCACGCAAGCAACTTTCAGCTATATCAAATCTACATGCTTTTTCGTAAGAAACAACGGCTTTCAAAATGCCTGAGCGATCGCTAGATCGTGATTCCTGCATTAAACCGAGTCTGTGGCATGCTTTCTCATCGACCATATCGCATGCAGTTGAATAGTAAGCGTAGGCTTTATTTCTGTTTCTTGATACGATTTTACCCTTTTCGTGCAACTCTCCGAGTTGAGTACAAGCACGTCTTTCGCGTTTGTCGCAGGCTTTGGTAAGTAGTTTTATAGCCGTTTTATTTCCTCTTAACCCTTCTTCTCGGTTAAGATAGGCTTTACCTAAGTTAAAACAAGCTTCAGCAACATTTATATTGCAAGCTTTTCTCCAAAGATCTATAGCTCTAGATTTATTTTGTGGAGTGGCAGCTCCAACATAGTAATAATTTGCTAGAGTATTGCAATAGTAGGTTTCGCCTGAATAGCATTTATTTTCAAGATTAATAATATCGTTCTCGGTGGGACCTGAGCTTTGATATACAGTTCCTCTAGGATTACTTGGTGTCACAGTTTCACAGCCAGCAACTATTAAGACTGCAAACGCAAGGGCTATCTTAGGTAATTTCATTGGACTCGTGGTTTATTAAATGTTCATTAACTATAGGTCTTTATTGTTAATTGCATGTTACATGTAAAGATTGTTTGGCTTTTCCATTTACCCTTTTAGGTGGCAATGTCCCCGAAATCCAACAATTTCCAATTTAAATTATAAAAGTACTTGATATTTTTAAAATTTTGCTTTACACGGCATATTGGTTTATGTTAAAAATAGGGTTTTCCCTTTTATATTTATAACAATATTATCCTCTAATCCTTAGGAGTAGGAAGCATGGCTAAAGAGAAGTTTGAACGTACCAAACCACACGTTAACGTAGGTACAATCGGTCACGTAGACCACGGAAAAACAACATTGACAGCAGCGATTACGACTGTATTGTCTAAGATGTACGGTGGTGAAGCGAAAGACTATTCAGCGATTGATGCTGCTCCAGAGGAGAGAGCACGTGGTATTACTATTAATACAGCACACGTAGAGTATGAGACAGCAACACGTCACTATGCACACGTAGACTGCCCAGGGCACGCTGACTATGTAAAAAATATGATTACAGGTGCTGCACAGATGGACGGAGCGATATTGGTATGCTCAGCAGCAGACGGTCCTATGCCACAAACACGTGAGCACATTCTTTTATCACGTCAGGTAGGCGTACCTTATATTATCGTGTTCTTAAATAAAGCGGACATGGTAGATGATGAGGAGCTATTAGAGTTAGTAGAGATGGAAGTTCGTGAGCTTTTATCTAAATATGATTTCCCAGGTGATGACACACCGATTATTAAAGGATCAGCTAAGTTAGCTCTAGAGGGAGACGAAGGTCCACTAGGAAAAGAAGCGATTCTAAAATTAGCAGAAGCTTTGGATACATATATTCCAACACCAGAGCGTGCGGTAGATGGAACATTCTTGATGCCAGTAGAGGACGTGTTCTCAATTTCAGGTCGTGGTACAGTGGTTACAGGCCGTATTGAGCGTGGTGTGATTAAAGTAGGCGAAGAGATTGAGATTGTAGGTATTCGTGAGACAGCTAAGACTACATGTACAGGTGTAGAGATGTTCCGCAAGCTACTTGATGAAGGTCAAGCAGGGGATAACGTGGGCTTACTACTTCGTGGTACAAAACGTGAAGACGTAGAGCGTGGTCAAGTGTTAGCAAAACCAGGCACAATCAAGCCACACACTAACTTCTCAGCAGAGGTGTATATTCTATCTAAAGAAGAGGGTGGCCGTCATACACCATTCTTCCAAGGATATCGTCCGCAGTTTTACTTCCGTACAACGGATGTGACAGG
>NZ_JHXN01000013.1 GCF_000687755.1 Taylorella asinigenitalis ATCC 700933 | reverse complement strand
ATTTCCGATAATAATTGTTTAAATGTTTCACTTTTCGTTGTTACTATTTCTGAGGAAGAAATCCCTTTTAATTGCTGGAAATCAAAGATTGCCTTAGAAGTATGAACATCATATTTGCCATTGACAATTATTGAATCATCAAAGACGCCCTTCAAAAGTATCTGAACTAGTCCTACATCTAAATCTAAATTCTTTTGGTTCTTACCTACCGAATATCTAATCCTAATATTTTCAAACATTTTCCCCCCCCCCACTGTTTTATATGAATCATAAATCTCAAATAAGTAATTATTGTTTCATAACAAAAAAATCCAACAGGTATTAGTTTTTTTAAAACATTAGTACACAGTGACTAGGAGGTAACAGCTTTTCATGAGACTGTAAATAATTTGTGAAAAAAATATTTCTAGTATCAATTTAATTGATGGCTACTATAGTGTTGAAAACAGGGATATTAGAATCAACAAAGAAGGTTTCACTAGGTATATTAAGGGGTCATCAAGCACACTAAAATGTTAATTAAACTAAAGTGATAAACGAAGTTGAAACTAACATACATTATTATTACAAATTGTGTATCTTCTTATTAATTGAATCAAGTCTAGGCACCGCACCATGCATACCAAAGAGATAATAATTTTCAAAATTTTCTCTTGAAATATGAGGTTTAAATTCTAATAAAGAATACAAATCTCGAATAACTTTTTAGTGCCTTGAGATTCATCATCAAAATCAATTGAATAATATTTATCTGAATCAGATTTATAGACGAATAAGATTTTTGTTTCACTTAATCCAATATTGAGAATTTTTTCTAAATCGATCTCCTTGTTTGCAAATGTTGGATTGGACTCTTCGACTTTTATATCAACTATATCTATTCCTGCTGCATTTAGAAGTTCAACTATGTTTTTTTATTTTGTTCATTTTCTAAAAGCAAATGGTAAGTCGACACTCTTCTATGAGTTTCAAAATCATCATTAGAGCCAATTATTTCATTCATTATTTCTAATAGCTGATTACTATTTAAGCTAACTACAGTCGACAAAAATAATTTATCTTCTCGAGTTTGGTTTTTCCAACTAGTTTTTTCACCCTTTAAATAATCTCTTAAGTTCCAATCATATAAATCAGATTCTCTATCGTATTTTCTATGAAACCATGTCTGAGCCCTACCCTTAGGATAAACAAACAACCATTCTTCATATATTCTTTTTGAATCATACGAAAACCCATAATCAACACGAACTGGCACTTTCAAACCATTATTATTTGTAAATTCCACAACAAGTGAAATTTCGAATTCTGTTGGCAAATTTTTACTTTGCTCATCGAATGCAAAGGACTTATATAAAAAACTTTCTGATGGTTTTTTATTTATAGAATGAACAATTATTTTTCTAAAGGCCTCAAGGGCTAAAATCACATTTGATTTCCCAGAAGCATTAGCTCCGTATAACTGCTGATTTAAGTAGGCCAGGAACCCCAGGAGCATTGCTACTAAAACAATTCTCAGGTAGCTCAACTATCTTTTCCTTAACGAGGGAGAGAGTCTGCTCATTCTTTAATGATTTGAAGTTTTCTACTTTAAATTGAATTAACACCATAACAACCCGATAAAAGTACAAATTAAAGTAAATTTAACCTAAAAACTTGAGTTCATTAGGGCTAAAGGTGAATTCAAAATAATTTTATACCCCAAATCAGAGACCCAATATCCTCTTAGCCCTCTCAATTACTGGTTTATCTACCATCTGCCCATTTAGACTAAAGGCTGACTCGCCGTGTACTGCCACAGCATCCATCACAGACTGGGCCCATGCGAGCAAATCTGGGTCTACGGCAAACACATCCTTCACAACCCCAACCTGCTTAGGATGAATGCACAAGCCTCCAGCAAATCCCATGCCTTTAGTAAATTTCAAACGAGACGCATAACCGTCTACATTTTTGTAATCGGCGTATACAGAAGATAATGGACCTTGAATACCCGCACAGCTACTTGCTATTGCAAGGTCGGCGTAAATCCTCTTCATCAAAAACTCAAGCCCCGCATCTATCTCCACGTCAGAGCCGGCAACAGGCAACCCCATCGAAATTCCGAGATCGAGCTCGCCGATGGACATAGCCAACGTGCCAGAACTACTAGCAATTTCACGCAAAGCCACCAGCCCACGAGCAGTTTCTATCAACGCAATAACCCGCAATCCTGTTCGCTCATAAATTGCACTCACCTGATCGGCGGTCTCTACTTTAGGTAACATCACACAAAATAGTTTAGACTTAAACTTTTCGCATAACGCCAAATCGTCCTCATGCCATTGGGTGTCATCGCTATTCAAACGAACGCATAGGTTCTGTTCCGAAGCAGTCTCTAGATAATCAGCCAAAGCATCACGTGCCGCAGCCTTTTCCAAGGGACCGACGGCATCTTCCAAATCGATAATTACAATATCCGCACCCGTCGCAACAGCCTTTGAAATTTTATCTGTACGGGTCGCAGGTACAAACAGTCCGCTTCTTATAATCGCACCCATCAGATAACACCCTTAGATTTCATTTCGCTAATACGATCGCTTGCAAATCCAAGCTCCTCCAAAATCGCTTCCGAATGTTGACCTAAGCCAGGTACAGGATCCATGCGGTATTCGAACTTATCATTAACTCCTGGTGGCAATGGTGCCACCACCTCACCCACAGGTGTATTCACCATTCTCCATCGATTGCGAGCTTTGAGTTGCTCGTGTTCCCATACGTCATGCATATCGTTCACAGAGGCATTTGCGATTCCACATTTATCAAGGCGTTCTATAAGCTCATCCTTGCTCATAGCAATCAATTTGCCCTTTATCCTTATATCAAGGTCTTCGCGATTTTTTTGTCTTAGATTATTTGAGGCATATCTCTCATCGTAAGCCATATCAGGCTCCTCGATAACTTCCTCGCAAAACTTCACCCACTCACGTTGGTTCTGCAGACCGAGCATCACAGTTTCATCATCTGCAACTTGAAATGGACCATATGGATATATAGTCGCATGATGAGCACCAGCACGTGCGGGCGGCTCAGCTCCATCAAAAGCATAATACAAAGGAAAGCCCATCATCTCAACCATAGTCTCAAGCATGGACATATCGATATGAGAGCCCTCACCAGTACGCTCACGTAACATCAATGCCGCCAGAATATTTGAATAAGCAAAGAAACCTGTGCTTGAATCAGCAATAGATATTCCTGCTTTAGTCATTTCTTCAGGCGTTCCAGTAACCGATAAAAATCCACTCTCACTTTGTACAAGCAAATCGTAAGCCTTTTTCTGCTCATATGGACCACCTTTCCCATACCCAGAAATATCACAGCAAATCAATCGAGGGTATCGATCACGCAACTGATCATACGATAGACCAAGTCGCCCTATTGCTCCTGGTGCTAAATTTTGTACCAACACATCTACCTTTGGGAGCAAGGATTCAAGCACCTCTTGAGCCACATCTGATTTTAAATCCAATGTCAGACTTTCTTTTGAGCGATTAATCCACGTAAAGTGAGAGGACATACCCCGAACGCGATCGTCATAGCCACGTGCAAAGTCACCCACCCCTGGACGCTCCACCTTAATAACTCGTGCACCCATATCTGCAAGTAGTCGCGTACAAAACGGTGCCGCAACCGCATGTTCAAAACTAAGAACCAATACCCCATCCAAGGGGCGAATATTACCTTGATTCATAAGAAATCATGCCCTCATGTGCAAGAACCCCGTCCTGTTCTGCCCAACACACTGACGTAACTGAACCCCCTTCTGTAGGCAATTCAAAATCTCCACCCACCCTATATGGAATATTGCAAATTATTGGACGCACACCTCTGTACTTATACCTAGATACACGCACTTCAGGGTGTGCCTGCTCAAAGCCCTGAACAACAAAAGTTGCTGTTAACGGTCCATGTACAACTAAATCAGGGTATCCTTCCACCTTAGTTGCATATGGCACATCATAATGAATGCGATGACTGTTCGCAGTGACAGCTGAATATCTAAATAACATAGTCGGTGTTGGCAATATTTCCGTACTCCATGCCCCCTTGCCCGTATGCTCCTTTCCGTGCAGCTTAGGAGGAGTTGGTTCGCGATAAACAATATTTTGAAGCTCTCTCACAGCCACTTCACCATCCTGCACCACTTCATGTTCAACACTAACAAAAGTCAGTTTTCCCGTAGTACCTTCTTTAATCTTTATATCTGATACACGCGATTTACGAGTCGCCTCTTTTCCGACAATCAAGGGCTTCAGAAATTCAACATCTCCACCCGCCCACATGCGATTCGTACTCTCAAGCGGTGGCAAAAAGCCTCCAGTAATTTCATGTCCATCTTTTCTGGTGTGCTCATACGTAGCCATTTGATTAAAAAAACACCAATGCCATAAATGTGGCAATGCCTCCCCCTCCATCGGCACGTCCACATCTAAAGCCCGTGCGATTTTATGAGCATGCACTGAATCTAAAATTTGAGTAGTTTCAGAAGTATTCCCTACCCATGATGAAAAATCTTTTGACATTCTCGATTTCCATAATTCACAACAACCTTTAGAATATGTAACATAATGTATTCTGTCAATTAGTAAAGGAACTTATTTTGGACTCATCTTCACAAATCAATAACTATATGGACATTCGCGAAGGCATTCGCGATTTAATGTTAAATTTCCCTGCTGAATATTTCAGACGCATTGACGAAGAGCGTGGTTATCCTGAGGAATTCGTAAATACATTGACAGAAGCTGGTTGGCTTGCTGCCTTAATTCCAGAGGAATTTGGCGGTTCTGGGCTGACATTAACTGAAGCAACTGTAATTATGGAAGAGATAAATCGTTGCGGAGGAAACTCAGGTGCGGTACACGGTCAAATGTACAACATGGGCACATTGCTCCGACATGGTTCCGACGAGCAAAAGCAAAAATATTTACCTAAAATTGCAACTGGCGAATTGCGCCTTCAATCTATGGGCGTTACCGAGCCAACATCTGGTACAGACACTACAAAAATTAAAACAACTGCTGTAAAAAAAGGCGATCGATACGTAGTGAACGGCCAAAAGGTCTGGATTTCCCGCGTGCAACATAGCGATTTAATGATATTGCTTGCACGCACAACACCCCTAGATCAAGTAGAGAAAAAATCACGAGGCATGTCTATTTTTTTAGTAGATATAAAGGAGGCTATGTCCTCGGGAATGTCCGTTCAACCTATTCCCAACATGGTTAATCACGAAACAAACGAATTGTTTTTTGATAATCTTGAGATACCTGCAGAAAACTTGATTGGCGAAGAAGGCATGGGTTTTAAATACATTCTCGATGGCCTAAATGCTGAACGCACATTGATTGCAGCCGAATGCATTGGTGACGGATATTGGTTTATTGATAAAGTTTCTTCCTATGTTAAGGAGCGCGAAGTTTTCGGTCGTCCAATAGGACAAAATCAGGGAGTGCAGTTTCCCATTGCCAAAGCATATATTAATATCGAAGCTGCAAGCTTAATGCGTTATGAGGCCAGCCGCCTATTCGATGCGCATAAACCGATGGGAGCTCAAGCGAATATGGCCAAACTTCTTGCTGCGGATGCATCTTGGGAGGCCGCTAATTGCTGTTTACAATTTCATGGTGGATTTGGCTTTGCAAATGAGTATGATGTGGAGCGTAAATTCCGCGAAACGCGTCTTTATCAAGTAGCTCCAATATCTACTAATTTAATTTATTCCTATATCGCCGAACACGTGCTTGGATTGCCTCGCAGCTTTTAGTAATATGTAATCTTGGATTAAAGCATTATGAGGATAGTGTGAAACATCGACACTTAAATCATGAAAATTTTACCCTAGCAGCTATTGATGACATCATTAGCCGAGGAGATAGGTATGATTGGCGTGACTTGTTGTACGAGATGTCACAAAATCACGAAGTAATAATTCCTAAGATTCTAAAGGTCTGCGAACCTAAAATCGTGGACCCTTACGCACAAAGATATATTCTGTGGTACACATATGCAAAAGCAAAAAGAGAAGAATTTTCAAATAAATCTAAAAATTCTTCTAAATGATGTCCCATTTATCGTAAAGCTTTTCAAGCTTACTTGATGATATCCTAAAACCCGTTCCATGGTCATGATATTTGAAAGCGGCTTTGCCGTTAAGATCCGCACCAATTCTAAAATCAACTTGGATATGACCCTCTCTTAAAGCGTATATGAATTTGTTAAAACTGAAATCAAAATAGCATTTGAAATTAGTGTAATTAATTAATTCTAATCCAGCAGAATTATGTTTAATGTCAGCTGTACATAAAACAAGATTTGTGAGTTTTTTTTCTGTACTTTTTTTAAGTGATTCAATGGACCATTCAGCTTCTTTTAATTTTTCCCCAGTAGCCGTATTTTCAACCTCCACGTTTATGAATTGAGGGTTAGCAAAATCATCAAAACTTAATGAGAACAAGTATTTTCCATGTATTAGAGACGGGGTATTCATATATAAAGAGCAATATAAACGAGAAATTCCATCATTTGAATCAATGCGGTTGTATTTATTAAATAGCTTCCTGTTGCCTCTCCTAGCTGTTGCCTTACTAAATAAAGAAACTACACTTGAAGTATTAGAGCGACGGGCCTTAATTTCAAAATCTAAAAAATCAGGTAGCGATAAATTGTTTTCTTTAATACCTAATAGGTCTTCTAAGGTGTTACCGATTGAGCCGTGTTTGTTAGAGGGCCTGGTATTTTCAACCCACCCCAAATTTTTAATTTCTCTTAATTTTCGTACTAATTCTGGGTAACTCTTTGGGGCGGATTTCATTAAATTGACTCCTCAGGTAAAAGTGATCTAGGACTTACATGAAGAAATTTTGAAACCTTATTAATGTGTTCTAAATTATATTTAGCATTATGATTCGGGCTTTCAATGCGGCCTATAAACCCAGCTGATACACCAATACCTTGAGCTAAAGCTAATTGAGAAATATTTTTTTCTTTTCTCAATGTTTTAATTTTTTCAATTACATATAAATCAAAAGCTGACTTCAATTCATTCTCCAATGATGATAAGGTTAAAATGATTTGATAAAATCTTCACTTACCTATAAGTAAGCATTGCCACATGATCGAACTAAATAAAATTTATAACGAAAGCTGTCTTGAAACTTTGTCACGTATGGAGGATAAAAGTGTAAATCTAGTAATTACATCACCTCCTTACAATATGAATTTAAGAATTAGAAATGGAAATTATTGTTCGCGACAAATAGTGGAGGAATTTAGTACTAAATATTCTGGATTTAGTGACAACATGCCTATCGAAGAATATTTCCAATTTCATTTATCTGTATTAAAGGAGTTACTCAGAGTTTCTGAACTTGTTTTTTATAACATTCAAATCGTCACTGGAAGCAAGCGGGCAATATTCCGTATTATGGGCGAATTAAATGAACAATTAAAAGACATAATCGTATGGGATAAAGGGGTTGCCCAGCCAGCTATGGCTGAGAGAGTATTAAATAGGCAATCAGAACTCATTCTTGTCTTTGAATCCGAAAATGCCATTAGCAGACAATTCAAAAATTCAAATTTTGAAAGGGGCACACTAAATGATATTTGGCAAATTAGAAGAGGTACTAAAGATAAATTTACTAAGGGCCACTCAGCCGTGTTTCCAGAAGAATTGGTAGAAACTATATTGATAAATTTTTCAAAAGAAAATGATATTGTCTACGACCCATTTATGGGCACAGGCACAACAGGTTTGGTTTGTAAAAAAATGAATAGAAACTTTATAGGAAGTGAACTCATGAAATCATACGCAGACCAAGCAACTGAGCGCATCAACAGTTTCACACAGCAAAGCCTTTTAAGTGCGTAAATTCAAAACAGTTCGGTTTGGTGGGCATTGCCACTTTGATTTAAAGATTGTTGATCGGCATCGGCCGCCTTTTTTGACGCAAAATGATCACGTATTGCACGAAGTTTACGCCCTCTGCAAAGCGTGATCACCTTTCTCTTTTGCGAATTAGAGAATGTGTTCCAGTTGAATCGCTCATCGCGTGACCTGTAGCACCCCTGACAAAACCCACGACTATTAGCCTGGCATACGTTGATGCAAGGGCTTGGAATATCAAAGAGTTCCTCTTGTTCCATGTCAGTAAAGGATAGTGCCTATGTCAGTCCCTATTTTACTTGAATGTTGAAGTATGACTTCGGAGACGCCCGATTCAATGGCAGAGAAGGCATTGTCGAGCTTGGGGATCATGCCTTCAAAAATAATGCCCTTAGCTTTAAGCTCTTCGTATTCTGCTTGCGACATGCGTTTGATTAAGCTTTTATCATCGGATATATCCCTCAAAACGCCTAGCTTATCGAATACATAAATCAATCTTGTTTTCGTACCCGTGCGCGCCTCCATTTCTGTGGCAATGCCCCTGGCTATAGTGTCTGCGTTTGTATTCAAAAGTTGTCCATATCCATCATGAGTGATTGCGGATAAAACAGGAACGAATCCAGAATCAATCAAACTCTTTAGTGATTCTGTGTTAATAGACCCTTCGATAAGATCCCCAACAAAACCGTAGTCGTTTGGAGTACTTGGTCGCTTCGTGCAGCGAATAATTCCGCCATCTGCTCCACACAAACCAATCGAATTAATTCCGAAAGACTGCAATTTAGCTACTATTGTTTTATTAATCCAGCCTGCATAGACCATGACAGCCACACGCAGCATCTCTTCTGAAGTAGTGCGACGGCCGTCAATGAATTTCGTTTCAATATTTAGTTGATTGGCTAATTCAGTAGCTAGAACGCCACCGCCGTGAACGATTATTTTAGGACCCTTGAGAGAAGAAAGAGATTTAAGAAATCCATCCAATTCGGAGGGGTTATTAATAACATTGCCACCGATTTTAACTATAGATAGTTTAAGCATAAACTAATTCTCAATGCATTTGCGAAGTGCTGAAATAAGCATATCGCACTCATCCTGCGTAACACATAGAGGTGGCAATAATCTCACGATATTCTGCTTAGCATTTCCCGTAAATATATGATGCTGCTCGAGCATGGCTTTGCGAAGCGGAGCCACATCGTACTCAAACTCAAGCCCTAGCATCAAGCCTCGACCTCGCAATTCAATCGACTCAATGTCACGTAAACCTGCAAGCAATCGCTCTCCCATACGAGCCGCATTCTGCACCAAACTCTCATCAGCTATCACATCGAGAACTGCGATTGCTGCGGCACAAGCAAGATGATTGCCGCCGAAAGTAGTACCCAGCATTCCCTTGGAAGCTTTAAATTTAGGAGCTATTAGAACGCCACCTATTGGAAAACCATTGCCCATACCCTTAGCGACAGTCACAAGATCCGCCCGCACACCAGATTTAGAATGTGCAAAAAATTCACCGCATCGTCCATATCCGCTTTGAATTTCATCGAGAATTAAAACAACTCCATGCTTATCACAAAGAGTTCGGGCTGCCTTTAGATACTCGATTGTGGGCTCATATATACCAGCCACACCTTGAATACCCTCGATAATTAAAGCCGCTGCATCACCCTTATTTAAAGCATATTCCAATGCAGCTATGTCATTTAAAGCAACGAATTCAACTTCATGACAACTATTAAAAGGTGATAAGATTTTTGGATTATCCGTAATCGCAACGGCCCCCGAAGTACGTCCATGAAAAGCACCTTTCATCGCAATCACTTTAGAGCGACCAGTATGAAAAGAAGCGAGCTTTAAAGCATTTTCATTTGCTTCTGCTCCACTATTGCAAAGAAACAAGGAATGATCAGGATAGCCGCTCGCCTCGCCCAATTTCATGGCAAGCTCTTCCTGCAGTGGATTCTGCACAGAGTTCGAATAAAACCCGAGCTTCAAAACTTGCTCAGAAATCGCCTCCACATACCGCGGATGCGAATGTCCAATAGAGATTACCGCATGACCTCCGTAAAAATCCAAATATTTGCGACTTTCAGAATCCCAAACGCTTGCACCCGAAGCACGCACAGGACAAACAGGCATCAAAGTATAAACATCAAATAGCTTCATAATCTAAAAAGCCGTACCCTTAAGCTGCAATCCAAGCGTCTCATCCAATCCGCACATCACATTCATATTCTGCACAGCCTGACCCGAAGCCCCTTTGAGCAAATTATCGATAATAGAAGTCACATGCACATATCCATTGTGAAATTCCACATGCAGCAAACATTTATTAGTATTTACGACCTCTTTAAGACTCACTTGCTTATCAGAAACATGTACAAACGCACTGCTCTCATAAAAGTCGCAAAAGTGCTTGATTAGGGCCTCTTCAGACATAGTGCCATTCCATTTTGTATATACGCTTGCAATAATACCGCGAGTAAATGGTCCTCTCATAGGCACCCATTGCAAAGGTGGCAATGCCCCCGCTTTCTCTCCATCTGCCCTTCCCTCTACAGCCACTGCATTCAAGGCACCCATAATCTCTTCAATATGCTGATGCTCGAAATTCTTATATATAGTCACATTTGCTTCGCGATAACTATAGTGCGTCCAATCATTAGGTATGCGACCAGCTCCAGTAGAACCAGTCACCGTATGAGCATGCATATCATCAACGATAAGCCCAAGAGCCGCCAATGGAGCCATTGCAAGAATAATCGATGTAGCTAAACACCCTGGATTAGCAACACTATGTGATTTACGAATTCTTGCTCGATTCAACTCCGTAATACCATAGATAAATTCGCGATCATCAAAACGTGGTTTGTTTCGGAAATCATTGCCAAGGTCGACCAATCTACAATCCTGCGAAATGGAATGCGTATACAAAAATTCTTGAGATAGCCCGTGACCCAAGCACAAAAATAAAACGTCCGCATCACCCACTTCACGCGTGAATTTCAGATCTGTCTCTCCCAACAAATCGCGATGCACGGTGTCAATACGCTCGCCCGCACTCGAAGTCGACGACACAGACTTAATTTCTACTTGCGGATGTCTCACCAATAAACGCAAAAGTTCTCCAGCTGTATATCCCGATCCTCCAGCAATTGAAACTTGAATCATGATCTATCCTTCTTAAGCATGCCTTTAGCGATAGGCACAAATTTCTTTGTATAAGAGCCAACAGTTTTCACTACTCCTTTCGGTTTTGTAGCAGGGTCAAATAGCAGCCCCGTACATAGGCACATCTTATTATTATTGCGCTGCAAAATGTCGTAGTTTCTACAGCCCGCACAGCCCCTCCAAAATTCTTCGTCCGCAGGCAATTCAGAGAAGGTCACTGGCTTAAAACCAAGCTCCGTATTCATCTTCATCACAGCCAAGCCAGTGGTTATGCTTATAATTTTCGCTTGCGGATATAGTTTACGTGCATGCTCAAATATGCGTTTTTTTATGCGACGTGCGCTGCCTTGATTTCTATAATCGGGGTGCACAACAAGCCCAGAATTAGTAACAAACTTATTATTACTAAAAGTCTCGATATATGAAAAGCCTACCAGATGCTTACCATCTAAAGCAATAATGGCCTTTCCGCTATCAATTTTATCCGTAATATACTCGGGCGTTCTTTTGGCAATGCCCGTGCCTCTAGCCAGTGCTGATGTATAAATTAACTGGCAAATATCTTGCGCATATTTTGCGTGTTCTTTTTGGGCAATTTGAATTTCGACGGCCATATAACTATTTTGAGAAGTACTTAAGTCTCACATAGTCATATGTTAAATTATAAAAATACGTAAACAATAGGTAAAACACTATATAGCCCGCATCAAACACTAGGGCTTCTACTAAACTCATATCCATATACCAACATATTATCGGTATCGTAAATAGAAGCAATGTCCCTTCAAATCCCACCATATGCAGAATTCGGACGCCCTGAGTTTTGCTCAGTCCGCGTTTAATCAGAAACATATCGAAAAGAGAATTATATGTATAGTTTAGAATTAAAGCGATTACCGCAATCACAACCGTGATTACACCAACATCAAAAAGAGGCTGTCCATAAAGCCAGCTTATAAGCGGAGCAGAAAGAACAATTCCCAAAAATTCAAAGAGGGCCGCATAGAAGACCCTCTCGGCAGGACTCTTATCGTAAACTCTCTTTAAATCTATGTCCTGCCCATCAATATCTTGGGCTTGGGTGGCAATATCCTCGTGCACTATCGAACTAATGTATTTTTACCAAACAAACTCTCCACAAGTTCGCAAGCTATATTAGCTGTAAGGTTTTGTACATCAAGTGCAGGGTTTAGTTCAACAATATCAAGAGATGCTACATGACCCGTGTCAGCAATCATCTCCATGCAAAGCTGTGCTTCGCGATAATCAGGGCCTCCACGAACTGTTGTACCAACTCCAGGAGCAATCTCTGGATCTAGAAAATCCACATCAAAACTCACATGTAAATGATATTCATCAGTAAGCCCCTCTAGAGCATATTCCATAGCTTCACGCATACCTATCTCATCGAGCTTGCGCATATCGAAAACAGGATAGCCCGCTTCATGCACCATCACCTTCTCGATTGTGTCTACGCTTCGTATGCCGATTTGAAAAATTTGATCGGATGTGAGGGCGGGAACAACTCCACTTAATTCGATCATTTCACGAGGGCCACGGCCAAACAAGCAAGCCACAGGCATGCCGTGCATATTTCCGCTTGGTGTAGACTCAAATGTATTAAAGTCCGTATGAGCATCAAGCCATATCACACGAAGCTTCTTTCCAGCCTCACGACAATATCGAGAAACCGCACTAATTGAACCGGCAGCAAGACAATGATCGCCTCCGAGCATGATTGGGAGATTGCCTTGTTTTAGCTCATCATACATGGCATCGTGCGTTAAGCGATTCCAAGTAACTACTTCCTCGAAATTGCGATACCCACCTTCAGGCGGACGCACTGGATTAACGGGTCCATGAAGATTACCGCGATCTAAAACTTCAAATCCCATCGCAAGTAATCTATCACTTATTCCTGCTACGCGAAGAGCCTCAGGGCCCATTGATGAGCCCCTATGCCCCGCACCAACATCTGTAGGTACACCAACTAATGCGATTTTTTTATTCATATTAATAAATAACTCGTGTTTTGATTGTTCCGTCGATAGCTTTTAATTTTTCAAGAACTTCTTTAGGGTCAGTCACGTCTACATCCACTACGACATAGCCCACTTCTGCATTTGTTTGAAGATATTGGCCCAAAATGTTAAGGCCGCTTTCGATAAACACCTTATTGACCTCTGCAAGCACACCAGGCTTGTTTGTATGGATATGCATAAAGCGACTCGCACCTTTGTTAGGAGTGAGGCTCACTTCAGGGAAATTTACTGATGTAATAGTAGAGCCAACATCAGAGTAAGCCACTAATTTGCTCGCTACTTCAGAGCCGATATTAAACTGTGCCTCAACTGTAGAACCCCCGATATGCGGCGTAAGAATGACATTTTCAAATGCACGCAAAGGCGATACGAATTCTTCTTGATTAGATTTCGGTTCTTTAGGGAATACGTCGATTGCAGCACCTGAAAGATCGCCCTTCTCAAGAGCCGCTGCCAATGCATCGATATCTACAACAGTACCGCGAGCTGCATTGATTAAAATACCGCCTTTTTTCATTTTGGCAATGCGCTCGGCACTCATCAAGTTTTTGGTGGTTTCATCTTCTGGCACATGCAAGGTAACGATATCGGACTGAGCTAGTAGGTCGTCAAGATTGGTGATCTCGTGAGCATTGCCAATTGGGAGCTTGGCTTCGATATCATTGAAAAACACTTCCATACCCAAGGCTTCAGCCAACACGGAAATCTGTGTACCAATATTTCCATAACCGATAATGCCTAATTTTTTACCGCGAACTTCATGGCAGCCCTCAGCGGATTTCTTCCATTCACCTCGATGAACCTGCATATTAGAGGCAGGAATTTTACGCATCAAAAGAATCATCTCAGCAAGCACAAGCTCCGCAACAGACCTTGTGTTTGAGAAAGGTGCATTAAACACTGCGATACCTCGTTTAGTGGCAGCCTGTAGATCTACTTGATTCGTACCGATACAAAAGCAACCAATAGCGATTAATTTCGGAGCTTTAGAAATCACTTCTTCTGTAAGCTGAGTTCTGGAGCGGATTCCAATAATATGCGCATCTGCGATAGCGTTTAAAAGATCATCGCCTTCGAGAGCTTTTTTGTGATAATCGATATTTGTATAGCCGTTACGCCCAAGCACTTCAAGAGCATTTGGATGCACGCCTTCTAACAAGACGATTTTAATTTTGTCTTTATCAAGAGAGAACTTTTCCATGAGAACACCTTATAAAAATATGTGGTAATTATAATCCTAAAAAACGAAGCCCCCAGACTTCGTAAAGATAGGGGGCTGTGTGATTTACTGCTTCAAACTACTGATTTTGTGGATCAGGAGTATCTTTATTATTGCTTGTAGTTGGCAATGTAAAGAAAGACGACATCGCACTACCTAAATCATCAGCTGCATTATCCTTCGCTTGACTTGCAGCTCCAGCCACCTCTTCGAATGGATTTTCAACAACACTCGATGAGCTTGACGACATATCCGACGAACCCATGGAGCTAGATGCATTTGATGCTGCTTTTCTAGCTAGGTGATATGCAAGTCCAGTACCTGCTGGAATTAAACGACCAACGATAACGTTCTCTTTAAGTCCGTTAAGTTTATCGCGTTTACCGATAATCGCAGCTTCTGTTAGAACGCGAGTTGTCTCTTGGAACGATGCCGCAGAGATAAATGAGTCAGTAGACAAGGAAGCCTTAGTAATACCTAGAAGGACATTTTCGTAAGTGGCTTCACGTTTACCTTCTTCACGCATGCGATCATTTTCATTTAAAAGCACCGCACGCTCAACTTGCTCTCCAGGGATGAAATCAGTATCGCCTGCATCAACAATATTTACGCGACGAAGCATTTGACGAACAATCACTTCGATATGCTTATCATTGATTTTTACACCTTGTAGACGGTAGACATCTTGCACTTCGTTCACAATATATTGAGCAAGTGCTTCGATACCTTTAAGTCTCAAGATATCGTGTGGGTCGGGAGGTCCGTCAACGATAAGTTCACCTTGGTTTACAACTTGACCATCGTGAACAAGAACTTGTTTCTCCTTAGGAATCAGGATTTCGTGCTCTTCACCATCTACTTTAGTAATGATTAGACGTTGCTTACCCTTAGTTTCCTTGCCGAAGGAAACATTGCCAGTGACATCAGCAAGCACACCAGCATTTTTCGGAGAACGAGCCTCGAAAAGTTCAACAACGCGAGGTAGACCACCTGTAATATCGCGTGTTTTCTGAGATTCTTGAGGGATACGAGCTAAAATCTCACCCACGTCTACATCTTGGCCATCACGCACAGTAATCAAGGCACCCACTGGGAATGTAATATTTACTGGATGTTCAGAACCAACGATTTTTACCTCTTCGCCGCTATCATTTAGAAGCTTAATCTGCGGACGAAGAACGCTTTTACCTGTGCGAGTTTTTGGAGTAATCACAACTAGAGTTGACAGCCCCGTAATCTCATCCACTTGTTTGGCAACGGTTACGCCTTCTTCGATATTTTCGAATTTCACGCGACCTTTATACTCAGACACGATAGGACGTGTTAACGGATCCCATGATGCAAGCTGTGCACCAGCATTTACTTGATCGCCGTCACCAACTAAAACGGTAGCACCGTAAGGAACTTTGTGGCGCTCTCTTTCGCGATTTTGATCATCATAAACAACAATCTCACCTGAACGTGAAATCGCAACTCGCTCTTTCTTCGCATTCGTTACATAACGCATAGAGCCAGCAAAGCCGATGCGACCAGCTGATTTAGTTTCAACAGCGGAAGCTAGTGAAGCTCGAGATGCGGCACCACCAATGTGGAAGGTACGCATGGTAAGCTGAGTACCAGGCTCACCGATTGATTGAGCTGCAATTACGCCTACAGCTTCACCGCGATTTACTAAATAGCCACGACCTAAATCGCGTCCATAGCAATGTGCACAAAGACCATGACGTGTTTCGCAAGTAAGCGGAGTGCGAATCTTAACTTCGTCAATACCAAGTTTATCGATAAGTTCTACTTTATCTTCATCTAGCAATGTGCCTGCAGGGATGGCAACTTGTTGCGTTTCAGGATCAAGAATATCCAACGCAGCAACCCGTCCTAATACACGATCGCGAAGAGGCTCAATAACATCACCACCTTCAACAAGTGCTTTCATCACATAACCATTGCTTGTACCGCAATCTTGTTCAGTAATTACTAAATCTTGAGTAACGTCCACTAGACGACGAGTTAAGTAACCTGAGTTCGCTGTTTTAAGAGCAGTATCGGCAAGACCTTTACGAGCACCGTGAGTTGAGATGAAGTACTGTAATACGTTTAGACCTTCGCGGAAGTTAGCGGTAATTGGAGTCTCAATAATGGAACCATCTGGTTTAGCCATCAGACCACGCATACCAGCAAGCTGACGAATTTGAGCCACAGAACCACGAGCACCCGAGTCCGCCATCATATAAATAGAGTTAAATGACTCTTGAGTAAGTTCATCACCGAATCTATCGATAACAGGTTCAGTTGACAATGTCTCCATCATTTTCTTACCAACTTTATCGCCTGCTTTACCCCAAATGTCGACCACATTGTTATAACGCTCTTGAGCCGTTACAAGACCTGAAGAGTATTGATTGTCGATCTCTTTAACTTCGGCTGCAGCTTTTGCAAGAATTTCTTCTTTCTCTTTTGGTATGACCATATCGACCATAGCAATCGAAATACCTGCTTTAGTTGCAAGACTGAAACCAGATTGCAGCAGTTTGTCCGCAAAAATAACAGTATCACGAAGACCGCAACGACGGAACGACTGATTAATTAAACGAGAAATCTCTTTTTTCTTCAGTGCTTTATTAAGAACACTAAATGGCAAGCCTTTTGGCAATATTTCCGACAACAACGCACGACCCACTGTAGTTTGGAAACGTTTAAGTTGCGGCACGTAATTTCCATTCTCGTCTTTTGAGTATTCATTTAGTCGTACAGTTATGCGAGATTGTAGTCCAACGTCTCCGTTATTATATGCACGTAACATCTCTTGAATATCAGAGAAGAACATGCCCTCGCCCTTACCGTTAATACGTTCTCGAGTAGCATAATATAATCCCAATACCGTATCTTGAGAAGGTACGATTGAAGGCTCACCACTTGCTGGAAACAACACATTATTAGAGGCAAGCAATAGAGTGCGAACTTCCATTTGAGCTTCAAGTGAAAGCGGTACGTGAACAGCCATTTGGTCACCGTCGAAGTCGGCGTTAAATGCCGCACAAACCAACGGATGAAGTTGAATAGCTTTGCCCTCAATTAATTGCGGCTCAAACGCTTGAATACCAAGTCTATGTAGAGTTGGTGCACGGTTTAACATTACAGGGTGTTCACGAATAACTTCAGCCAAGATATCCCATACCTGTGGATCTTGACTCTCAACCATACGTTTAGCTTCATTGAAGTTTTTCGCAATACCAAGCTTATATAAACGGTTGTGAATAAAAGGTTTAAACAACTCAAGAGCCATCAATTTCGGCAGACCGCATTGATGAAGTTTAAGTTGAGGACCAACAGTAATTACCGAACGGCCTGAGTAGTCAACACGTTTACCAAGAAGGTTTTGACGGAAACGACCGTTTTTACCCTTGATATTATCTGCCAATGACTTAAGTTGACGTTTGTTTGCACCAGTCATCGCTTTACCGCGACGACCATTATCTAGCAAGGAATCAACTGCCTCTTGAAGCATACGTTTTTCGTTACGTATGATAATTTCTGGAGCAGTTTTAAGCTCGAATAAACGTTTAAGTCGATTATTACGGTTAATAACGTTTATATAAAGCTTATTAAGATCTGATACTGCAAATCTTCCGCCATCAAGTGGTACCAATGGTCTTAAGTTAGGTGGCAATACTGGCAATACTTCCAATATCATCCACTCAGGTTTAATTCCTGATTTTTGGAAACCTTCTATTACTTTTAGACGCTTAGAGATTTTCTTAACTTTTGCTTCAGACTTAGTTACTTCTAATGCTTCGCGTAATGTCTCTACTTCTTTATCTATATCGATGGTTTGGAGAAGCTCACGAATCGCCTCTGCACCCATAGAAGCTTCAAATTCATCACCATATTCTTCTGTGCGGCGATCATACTCTTCAGAAGTCATGATTTGCCCACGTTTTAATGGGGTCATACCAGGGTCAGTAACGCACCATGCTTCAAAATACAACACGCGTTCAATATCACGCAATGTCATATCAAGCACCATACCTAGACGAGAAGGCAAGCTTTTTAAGAACCAAATATGTGCAACTGGACTTGCTAGTTCGATATGACCCATGCGTTCACGACGAACCTTAGACTCAGTTACTTCAACACCGCATTTTTCGCAGATTACGCCACGATGCTTTTTACGTTTGTACTTACCGCATGAACATTCGTAATCTTTGATAGGACCAAAGATTTTTCCGCAGAATAAGCCATCGCGCTCAGGTTTAGATGTGCGATAGTTAATTGTTTCTGACTTACGAACTTCACCGTAAGACCAAGAACGGATTTTATCTGGTGAGGCAATACCAATTCGAATTGAATCGAATTGATCTTTGCTGTTGGATACTTGTCCGTAAAGGTTAAGAATACCTTTCATTACTGTTTACCCTCCAACTCCATATCAAGACCAAGTGACCTGATCTCTTTAACAATTACATTGAATGATTCTGGCATACCTGCATCGATAACGTGATCGCCTTGGATAATGTTGCGATTAACGTTGTTACGACCTTCCATATCATCTGATTTTTCTGTGAGCATTTCTTGAAGTGTAAATGCTGCACCATAAGCCTCAAGTGCCCACACCTCCATCTCACCGAAGCGCTGACCACCAAACTGAGCTTTACCGCCCAATGGCTGTTGAGTAACAAGTGAGTACGAACCTGTAGAACGAGCATGCATCTTATCGTCTACCAAATGGTGTAGTTTCAAGTAGTGCATATAACCGATGGTTACTGGTCTTTCAAAAGGTTCACCAGTGCGTCCATCTATCAAATAAGCTTGAGTACGAGAATCTGTAAGCTTCAATTTCTCTTTAATATCATCTGGATAAGCAAGCTCTAGCATGCCATTAATCTCTTCTTCAGTAGCACCGTCAAACACAGGAGTTGCAAACGGTATACCATCTTTAAGATTATGTGCCATTTCTATGATTTGCTCATCAGTCAATTCTTTGAGAGATTCCGATTTACCAGTGCTGTTATACACTTTTTCTAAATATTTACGAATCTCAGAAGCTTGATTTTTACGCTCTTCAGCCAGCATGTCAGCAATACGTTGTCCAATACCTTTAGCTGCCCATCCAAGATGAACTTCAAGTACCTGACCCACGTTCATACGCGAAGGCACGCCTAAAGGGTTTAGAACGATATCTGCTGGTGTTCCATCTGCCATATGAGGCATATCCTCTACTGGCAATATTCTTGATACCACCCCTTTATTACCGTGGCGGCCTGCCATTTTATCTCCAGGCTGTAGACGACGTTTAACAGCAAGGAAAACTTTAACCATCTTGCGAACGCCTGGTGGTAATTCATCACCTTGAGTAAGTTTTTTCTGTTTTTCTTCAAAACGTACATCAAATTCTTGACGTTTTTTCTCTATTGAATCTTTTGCTTGCTCGAGAATAACAGCTACGTCTTCATCTACAGGACGAATATCAAACCAGTCCCATGTTGGAAGATTTTCTAAATAATCTTCCGTAACTTTCGCACCTTTTGCTAATGAATTTGGACCACCATTTGCTTTAGTACCTATAAGCACTTTACGTAAACGGTTGAACATATCTTTCTCAACAATTCGAAGTTGAGAATCTAGATCTTGACGATAACGACGTAATTCTTCTTCAATAATTGATTGTGCACGTTTATCTCTTTCTACACGTTTACCTGTAAGAACTTGAACATCGATAACAGTACCAACCATACCTGATGGCACGCGTAAAGAAGTATCTTTAACGTCTAAAGCTTTATCTTGGAAGATTTCACGAAGCAACTTAGTTTCAGGGCTTTGTTGAGTCTCACCCTTAGGTGTTACTTTTCCTACTAATACATCGCGTGCACGAACTTCAGCACCGATATGTACAATACCAGATTCATCCAATCTATTGATTTGTTCAGCAGCTAAGTTAGGAATATCTCGAGTAATCTCTTCATCACCTAATTGAGTTTCACGGGCAACAACTGATAGTTCCTCAATATGAACTGATGTGTATCTGTCGTTTGCGATTACTTTTTCGGAAATAAGAATCGAGTCCTCAAAGTTATAACCATTCCATGGCATAAATGCGATAAGCATGTTTTGACCAAGTGCAAGTTCTCCCAGGTCAGTTGACGCACCATCTGCAATAACATCACCGCGTTCAACAATATCACCTTTCTTAACGATTGGACGTTGATTGATATTTGTATTTTGGTTTGAACGAGTGTATTTAGTTAAGTTATAAATATCTACACCCACACTACCTGATTTGCTTTCATCATCGTTAACGCGAATTACGATACGCTCTGAATCTACAAAGTCAACTTGACCACCACGAGTAGCTTGAACAGTAGTACCTGAGTCAACCGCTACTGTTCGCTCAATACCTGTACCTACCAATGGTTTTTGAGGTCTTAAGCAAGGAACAGCTTGACGTTGCATGTTTGCACCCATAAGTGCACGGTTTGCGTCATCATGCTCAAGGAACGGAATCAATGAAGCCGCAACTGAGACGATTTGTGAAGGTGCAACGTCAATATATTCAACCTTATCTGGTGACATAAGCATAGTCTCACCAGCTTGACGGCACGCAATCAAATCATCTATGAATTTACCTTTAGCATCAAGATTTGCATTCGCCTGAGCAATAACATATTTGCTCTCTTCAATAGCCGATAAATAATCAATCTGATCTACTACACGACCATTTTCTACTTTACGATATGGAGTTTCTAAGAAACCATATTCATTTTGGCGAGCATATAGAGCCATAGAGTTAATCAAACCAATGTTTGGACCCTCTGGAGTTTCGATTGGGCATACACGTCCATAGTGAGTTGGATGCACGTCACGAACCTCAAACCCAGCACGCTCACGTGTTAGACCACCTTGACCCAAAGCAGATACACGACGTTTGTGCGTAATTTCTGACAATGGATTTGTTTGATCCATAAATTGTGATAATTGGTTAGAGCTAAAGAACTCTTTGATTGCAGAAGAAATCGGTTTTGAATTAATCAAATCATTTGGCAATAAATTCTCAGACTCTGCATGTCCAAGATGCTCTTTAACAGCTCTTTCTACACGGACTAAGCCAGAACGAAATTGGTTTTCAGCCAACTCACCTACACAACGAACACGACGATTTCCTAAATGGTCAATATCATCTATTTCTCCGCGACCATTACGTAAATCAACAAGAGTTTTGATGGTATCTAAAATATCTTCGTTAGTTAAAGTAGTAGGGCCTTTAACAGTGTCACGACCTAATCTTCTATTAACTTTCATACGTCCGACAGCAGATAAATCGTAAGTATCTGCGTTATAGAACATACGGTTAAATAAAGACTCTACAGCATCGTCTGCAGGCAATTCGCCTGGACGCATCATTTTATAAATAGCTTTACGAGCCGCAGTTTGATCTAGTGTCTCATCAATAGCCAATGTAGAAGAAATATAAGCTCCATGATCTAGCTCATTGGTAAATAGAGTTTCGAACTCTTTAATTGAAGCTTTGCGTAACTGAGCTAGAACTGATTCAGTTATTTCTGTATTAGACTGAACAAGAATTTCACCTGTTTCTTCATCAATAATTGTTTTGGCAATGATTTGTCCTACCAAATAGTCATCTGGTACGGGTAACTTAGTTAATTTTGCAGCTGCAATATCACGCAAATGTTTTGAATTGATACGTTTGTCCTTAGGAACGATAACATTACCTTTTTTATCGACGATATCAAAACGCGCAACTTCACCTTTTAGGCGTTCAGGCAAGAAATTTAGAACCGCACCATCATCTTTAAGTTCATATTTTGAGAACTCAAAGAATGTGCTCAAAATATCATCGCTAGTCATGCCAATCGCTTTAAGCAATATAGTAACAGGCATCTTGCGACGACGGTCTATACGGAAATATAGGTAATCTTTATGGTCAAACTCAAAATCAAGCCATGAGCCACGATAAGGAATAACACGGGCAGAAAATAGCAGTTTGTTAGAGCTGTGGTTTTTACCTTTATCATGCTCGAAAAACACACCAGGCGATCTATGCAATTGAGATACGATAACGCGCTCAGTACCATTAATGATAAATGAACCGTTATCTGTCATCAAAGGCAAATCGCCCATATAAACTTCTTCTTCTTTTACCTCTTTAACAGTAGGCTTGCTAGCTTCTCTATCTAATATTTCAAGACGAACTTTTGCATAAAGTCCAGAGTAATATGTAAGTCCGCGTAATTGGCATTCTTTAACGTCAAACTGCGGCTCTTTAAGAACATAACTTACAAATTCTAACCTTGCCGATCCATTATTACTTTCAATTGGAAAAATCGACTTAAATGCCGCTTGCAGGCCAATTTCCGCCCTTTTTGATGGCGTTAAATCTTTCTGCAAAAAACTACGATAAGATTGAATTTGTGTTTCTAAAAGGTATGGTACGTCCTGAACGACTTGTCGCTTAGCAAAACTTTTGCGGATACGTTTCTTTTCAGTAAACGAGTAAGACATGCTCTCTCCGACCCCGAAGGTTCAAAAATTAATAGATATGGGTAGACCCCCATAAGGCACAGCCAAATAAATATACGGCTTTTAAAAAAGACACTTAAGAACTAAGCTTGCTGCGGAATCACAGCTAAAAATGCGTTTTTCAAAAGGCACAAAAACCCGAAGAGGCACAAAGTCCCTTCGGGTACCCATAAATTGGATTATTTAAGTTCGACTTTAGCGCCAGCTTCTTCAAGTTTTTTCTTAGCAGCTTCAGCGTCAGCTTTAGCAAGACCTTCTTTAAGAGGTTTTGGTGCACCATCAACAAGATCTTTAGCTTCTTTAAGGCCAAGACCAGTGATTTCACGAACTGCTTTAATAACATTAACTTTAGAAGAACCAACTTCAGCAAGTACTACTGTGAACTCAGTTTGTTCAGCAGCACCAGCACCGCCTGCATCACCGCCACCTGCAGCAGGTGCAGCAACAGCAACTGCAGCCGCAGCAGCAGATACGCCAAATTTTTCTTCCATTTCTTTGATTAATTCAGATAATTCAAGCACAGACATCGCTGCGATTGCATCTAGGATTTCAGCTTTAGTAGCCATAATATAAGAACTCCAAAATAAAAATTAAAAATAAATACCCAGGTAATAATTGCCTATCACTTCCAACTAAGCTGCTTCTTTTTGATCTCGAACAGCAGCAAGTCCGCGAACGAACTTAGTAGGAACTTCATTAAGCGTACGCACAAATTTCGCGATAGGAGCTTGCATAGTACCCATAAGCTTAGATAACAACTCTTCTCGTGACGGCATAGTAGCAAGTTGCTTAATGCCATTACTATCAAGAACTGAACCTGGTAATGCACCTGCTTTAAGAACAATTTTGTCGTTCTCTTTAGCAAAGCTTGAAAGTACCTTAGCTGCGGCAACAGGATCTTTACTAATTGCATAAATTAGAGGACCAACTAACTTGTCTTCTAATTGTTGGAAATTAGTATCCTTAATTGCACGTGTAACTAAAGTATTTTTCAGGACACGTAAATAAACGCCTGATTCGCGTGCTTTTTTGCGCAATACAGTGACAGAGGCAACGTCAATACCACGATATTCGGCAACAACAATCGATTGTGCTTCTGACAATTGAGCAGAAATTTCATCGATTACTACTTGTTTTTCATTCCGATTTAAACTCACGGTTTGAACACTCCATCTAAAAAACACTCGGGGTTTCCCCTTCATGCTACCTATAATGCGGCGTACTTCCTGGTAGAGCTCATAAATGAATTCTTCCATGGGACGAACGCCATCTACGCGGGATCTAGCTAACTAGTTTTAAGATTTTGAACTGCATGCAGTCTAAATCTCCTGCGGTCTTTGACGGCAACACTCAGAGCACTTACTGAGTGCAGCCCAAAGTTCTTTAATTATTTGAAGCTGATAAAGAACCAACCTCAACCTTAGCTCCGCCACCCATAGTTGATGACACAGCTAATTTACGTAAATAAATACCTTTTGCAGCAGCAGGACGAGCTTTATTAAGTGCGTCAACTAATGCAAATAAGTTTTCTTGTAATTTCTCAACATCAAATGATGCACGACCGATAGTGGCATGAATAATACCTGCTTTGTCGGTACGATATTGCACTTGACCTGCTTTAGCATTCTTAACTGCTGTAGCAACATCAGGAGTTACAGTACCAACTTTAGGGTTAGGCATAAGTCCACGTGGACCTAAAATTTGACCTAATGTACCTACAACACGCATAGTGTCAGGTGAGGCAATGACTACGTCAAAATTAATATTTCCGGCTCTAATGTCTGCCGCTAAATCATCTAGTCCTACGATATCCGCACCAGCTGCTTTAGCTTGTTCAGCTTTTTCGCCTTGAGCAAACACAGCTACGCGTACAGTTTTTCCTGTTCCAGCAGGCATAACTACAGAACCACGAACTAACTGATCAGATTTCTTAGGGTCGATACCAAGTTGAACTGCCACGTCAATAGACTCATCAAATTTTGCAGTTGCTGTTTCTTTAATTAAAGCTAAAGCTTCAGAAACAGGATAAAGTTTATTGCGATCGATTTTTGAAGCAATCGCTGCAGTACGTTTTCCTACTTTAGCCATTATTGTTCTCCCTCAACAGTGATACCCATACTACGTGCACTTCCTGCAATAGTTCTAACTGCAGCATCAAGATCAGCAGCTGTTAAATCAGGTTCTTTTGTTTTTGCGATTTCTTCAGCTTGAGCACGAGTTAATTTACCCACTTTATCTAAGTGAGGGCGAGATGACCCCTTTTGAACACCAGCAGCTTTCTTAATAAGAATAGTAGCTGGCGGAGTTTTCATAATAAACGTAAATGATTTATCTGCATATGCAGTAATCACTACAGGAATTGGAAGTCCTGGCTCCATGCCTTGAGTTTTAGCATTAAAAGCTTTGCAGAATTCCATAATATTAAGACCACGTTGACCTAATGCAGGGCCAATCGGTGGCGATGGATTTGCTTTACCAGCTGGCACTTGCAGCTTGATATAGCCTACGATTTTTTTAGCCATAAAATATCTCCTTGCGGGTAAATCGCTCTAAGAGCTCCCCGGGGTTACATAAAACAAGTCTAAAAGACTAAATACCTTCTTTTTCGACTTGACTGAAATCAAGTTCAACAGGGGTACTACGACCAAAAATCATCACAATTACTGTGACACGATTCTTCTCGTAATTCACCTGATCAACTACACCATTAAAATCGGCAAATGGTCCGTCTTTAATACGGAGAGTTTCACCAACTTCAAAAAGCACTTTAGGACGTGGTTTTCCGCCACCTTCCTCTAAATTAGAAAGAAGTGAATCAACTTCTTTTTGAGGGATTGGAGATGGTTTAGAATTTGATCCACCACCTAAAAACCCTGTGACACGATTGGTACTTTTAACAAGATGCCATGTGTCGTTATTAAATTCCATTTCAACCAGAATGTAGCCAGGAAAAATCTTTCTTTGACTAACACTTCTTTTTGAACCACGAGTTTCAACAATTTCTTCAGTAGGAACCAATATGCGGCCAAAATACTCTTGCATTCCAGCTTGTTCAATTCTCTCTTGAAGAGCCGCATGAACTTTCTTCTCCATACCTGAAAATACATGCACTACATACCAACGTAAACTCATGATTAATTCCACCCTAAAGTGAGACCATAAATAATCCACACTAAAAGCTTATCTATAATCCAAAGCAAAATAGCCATCACAGCTGAGAAAGCAAATACAACCCCAGTCATCTGAAATGTCTCTTTTCTAGATGGCCAAGTAACTCTTTTTAATTCGTTATATGCTTCTCTAGCAAAAGCAATTGTGCTTTTACCTTTAAAACTACTAAGAAATAGAACTAATGCAATAATTGCACCCCCCACAAACATACCTATCCTTGCAATAAGAGGATATTCTGTGAAGTATGAATAAGCGAAAATGCCAGCTATTAAGCATAAGACAGCGATGGCAAGTTTAGCTTTATCTCCTGGTTGTGCAACAGTTTCTATTTGGTTGTTATTAGTTGACATATAATGAACTTTGTCTACTTAGTGAGTGGCAGGGGCAGTAGGAATCGAACCTACAACCTTCGGTTTTGGAGACCGACGCTCTGCCAATTGAGCTATACCCCTATTTTTATAAAAACTAACAGTGGCTATGTGAAAACACATGCCACTGCTAAGCAATCAGTATAAATCTAATGCTTACTTAGTGATTTTAGCTACAACGCCAGCACCAACCGTACGACCACCTTCACGGATAGCGAAGCGAAGACCTTCTTCCATCGCAATCGGGCTGATTAGCTCAACGTCCATCGATACGTTATCGCCTGGTAGTACCATCTCTTTATCCGCTGGCAATGTTATCGCTCCTGTCACATCCGTTGTACGGAAGTAAAACTGCGGACGATATCCTTGGAAGAATGGTGTATGACGGCCACCCTCTTCTTTAGATAGAATATACACCTCTGCTGAGAAGTTAGTGTGTGGCTTGATTGTGCCTGGTTTTGCTAACACTTGACCACGCTCTACGTCTTCACGTTTTGTACCACGAAGTAGTAAGCCCACGTTATCCCCTGCTTGACCTTCATCAAGTAGCTTGCGGAACATCTCTACACCTGTACATGTAGTCTTAGCTGTCTCACGAATACCTACAATCTCAATCTCTTCGCCTACTTTAATCACACCACGCTCAATACGGCCTGTAACCACTGTACCACGACCTGAAATTGAGAACACGTCCTCTACTGGCATCAAGAATGTTCCATCTACCGCACGCTCTGGTGTTGGAATATATGTATCCAAAGCTTCTGCTAATTTTAGAATCGCTTCTTTTCCTAGTGGACCTTCGTCTCCCTCTAGAGCTAACTTAGCTGATCCTTTAATAATCGGTGTGTCATCACCTGGGAAATCATATTTAGATAAAAGCTCACGAACTTCCATCTCTACTAACTCTAATAGCTCCTCATCATCTACCATGTCCGCTTTATTTAAGAACACGATAATATAAGGTACGCCTACCTGACGTGATAAAAGAATGTGCTCACGTGTTTGTGGCATAGGACCGTCTGCTGCTGAGCATACCAATATCGCTCCGTCCATCTGTGCAGCACCTGTAATCATATTTTTTACATAGTCAGCGTGCCCTGGGCAGTCTACGTGTGCATAGTGACGTGTTGCTGTCTCATACTCTACGTGTGCTGTATTAATAGTAATACCACGTGCTCTCTCCTCTGGAGCAGCATCAATCGCTGAATAGTCTTTCGCTTCACCACCGTACATCTTAGACAATACAGTCGTAATCGCTGCTGTCAATGTTGTTTTTCCGTGGTCTACGTGACCGATTGTACCTACGTTAACGTGTGGTTTGGTACGTTCAAACTTCTCTTTAGCCAT
>NZ_JHXN01000012.1 GCF_000687755.1 Taylorella asinigenitalis ATCC 700933 | reverse complement strand
GCAGCTGAAAAAACTGAGGAAATCAAAGATAAAGCAGCTGAAAAAACTGAAGAAGTCGTCGATACAGCCAAAGAAAAATACGATGCTATGAAAGATGCTGCTGGCGATAAAATTGACGCCATTAAAGAATCTACTTCCGAAAAGGTTGAACCTGTAAATCCATAATGCTTAAAAACTCTAATTTGGTTTCTAAACCTGAGTATCTTAACTTTGAGGATCCATTAGAGTTATCAAGCGGACAATCCTTAGACTCATTTACGCTTGCCATTGAAACATATGGCAAGTTAAACGAGTCTGCTTCAAATGCCGTCCTAATTTGCCATGCATTAAATGCCTCTCATCATGTCGCTGGAGTATATTCAGATAATCCAGATGATATTGGTTGGTGGGATAATATGGTTGGTTCTGGGAAACCTGTAGACACTGATAAATTTTTTGTTATAGGTATTAATAATCTAGGTTCTTGTTTTGGTTCAACTGGGCCTAAAAGTATTAATCCTAAAACTGGTAAAGTCTGGGGATCTTCATTTCCAATCTTAACAGTTGAAGATTGGGTTAATGCACAATCGAGAGTAGCTGATCGACTCGGTATAAAAAAATTTGCTGCGGTTATGGGAGGTTCTCTCGGAGGTATGCAAGCACTCACTTGGGCGATAATGCATCCAGATAGAGTGGAGCACTGCGTGGTCATTGCCAGCACAACAGGACTTTCTGCTCAAAACATCGCGTTTAATGAGGTGGCACGAAGGTCCATAATTACAGACCCCGATTTTTTTGAAGGTCAATATCTAGAACACGATTCTAGGCCAAAGAACGGACTTTCCGTTGCACGCATGATAGGTCATATTACATATTTATCAAATGATGATATGACTGAGAAGTTTGGACGCGAGCTTCGCAAACAGGAAAATTACAACTACGACTATGATATCGAATTTCAGGTTGAATCTTACCTAAGATATCAAGGAGAAAAATTCAGTAAGTATTTTGATGCGAATTCATATCTATTAACTACAAAAGCATTGGATTATTTTGACCCTGCTAAAACTCATGGCAATGGTAATCTTGAAGCAGCTCTCTCAAAAGTAAAAGCCAAGTTTTTGACCATCTCATTTACAACTGATTGGAGATTTCCCCCAGAGAATACGCGTATTTTAGTTAAGGGACTTTTAAAGACAGGAAAACCAGTCACCTATGCGGAAATAGATGCACCGCATGGACATGATGCCTTCTTACTTAATGAACCAAAATACCACCAAGTTGTTCATAATTATTTCGATAATATTTATGAAGAAATTTCAAAAATGCGGGGGGAATCAATACATAAACCAACTCTCGTTCGCCAAGATTTAAAACAAATCGCTTCATGGGTTAATGACGGTGAGCGTGTTTTAGACTTAGGTTGCGGTGATGGTGCTTTATTGCATTATTTGCAAGAAACTAAGCGGGCCGTTGGATTGGGTGTTGAATTAAATGATACTAACTTTGCTTGTGCGGTTTCTAAGGGAGTTCAAGTTGTACAACAAAATCTTGAAGGGGGTCTTGAGCTTTTCTACGATAAACAGTTCGATATAGCAATACTCTCTCAAACACTTCAATCTATGAAAAATACAGAGGCTATTTTGCTTGAAATGGCACGTGTAGCTAAAAGAGGAATAGTATCGTTTCCAAATTTTGGTCATTGGTCTCACTGGTGGTCAATTCTTAAAGGACGCATGCCAGTTACAGGTCAGATGCCTTATGAGTGGTACAACACCCCAAACATTCATTTGTGCACCTTAGGCGATTTTGAGAGATTAGCTTCAAAACTTGGACTTAAAATTGTTCAAAGGGTGACATATAAGGATAATACTGAGATATCACTTTTACGGGGTTGGAGAAGTAGTTTGGCTCTATACTATTTTGAAACTTAATAAAGATCCATCATGAATAATATTACCAATAATTCTCAAGAACAGACACCGTTGAGAGAAATGGATGAGAAAACCAGCACAAGAGCGAATTTTAAAAACTATTTGAATCCGAGGGTATTGCCACTTTTATTCTTGGGTATAGCCAGTGGCTTGCCATTAGCCTTAACGGGCGGCACTCTTCAAGCTTGGGCTACAGTTGAAGGTGTCAGTCTTAAATCAATTGGATTTTTAACTTTAGTTGGCACGGCTTATACCTTTAAATTTTTATGGGCACCATTTATCGATCGATATACTCCGCCACTTTTTGGTAGACGTCGTGGATGGATGGCACTTACTCAGGTTCTTCTCGGGTTATGTCTTATTGCGATGGGATTTTTTGACCCAGGTGATCAACTCAAATATATTGCACTTATAGCGACAGTCGTGGCTTTTCTTTCTGCGACTCAGGATATTGCATTTGATGCATATAGTACAGAAGTGCTTGATTCGACCGAAAAAGCCCACGGAGCGGCTATTAGAACTTTAGGCTATCGCATTGGGATGATTATCTCGGGCGGTTTAGCAATTGTTATAGCTGAGCGATGGTTGGGTTGGCATGCGACATATCAGCTTATGGGTGTTCTCATGTTTATATTTGCGGGCCTTTCAGCGATGGCACCCGAGGTCAAGGATATTGCTCCGCCTAGAAATCTTGCGGAAGCTTTTATTAACCCTCTAGTAGAATTTTTCTCTAGGAAGGAGGCCATTGCCATCTTACTGCTTATTGTTTTATATAAGCTTGGAGACTCTTTTGCGGGGGCATTGTCTACGACCTTCCTAATTAGAGGTGCGGGTTTTGCAGCGGAAACTGTTGGATGGGTAAATAAAATTCTTGCTGTATTGACCTCTATTTTCGGGGCTTTGTTAGGTGGAGCATTGCTAAACAAGCTTGGACTCTACCGTTCATTGATGGGTTTTGGTATTTTGCAAGCAATATCTAATTTAGCTTATGCATTAGTAGCAGTCTCTGGAACTAATCTTCCAATCATGGCTTTAGCTGTTGGACTTGAGAATTTTACTGGGGGTATGGGTACAGCGGCTTTTGTAGTTCTTATTATGGGGCTATGTAATATTAAATTTACGGCGACGCAGTTTGCTTTATTGACTGCATTATCTTCGGTAGGTAGGGTGTTTTTAGCTGGACCGTTAACACCACCATTAGTGGAATACTTTGGATGGGCCCAGTTCTTTGTGGTCACAAGCTTTATAGCCCTACCAGGATTAGTGCTATTATATTTTCAAAGAAATAGAATCAAGGCTATCTCTCTTGACTAGCCCATCTAAATTATTGTGAGGAAACCATGACTACAAGTAACGACTCATTTGAATCTTTATCACGCATTCGCTGCAAGCAACTTCATTCCAAGGTTATGTCAGCAGAGAAGGCGGCCGAACTAATCCCTGCGGGTTCAACTGTAGGTATGAGTGGATTCACAGGTTCAGGGTACCCAAAAAGAATTCCTGCAGCATTGGCTAAACGCATTCGAGAGATTAATGATTCTGGAACTAAATTTAAGATCAATGTTTGGACAGGGGCTTCTACAGCACCTGAGCTCGATGGTGTGCTTGCGGAAGTAGATGGCATTAATATGCGACTTCCTTATCAATCAGACCCAGTTTGTAGACAGAAAATTAATTCTGGTGAAATGGCTTATATGGATATTCACTTATCGCATGTCGCACAACAAGCTTGGTTTGGATTCCTAGGAAAATTAAATATTGCGGTGATTGAAGTTTCAGCAATAAATGAGGACGGAACCTTAGTTCCTGCAGGTTCTGTGGGTAATAATAAAACTTGGATTGATCAAGCTGACCACGTGATTCTAGAAGTGAATTATGCTCTTACAGAAAAACTAGATGGTATGCACGATATTTATTATGGAACGGCGATTCCTCCTCATCGTAAGCCAATTATGCTTACTGAACCAGATCAACGAATTGGTGTACCACATTATGTTTGTCCAAAAGAAAAAATCATTGGTATCGTCGAAACTAATGACTACGACAGGGTAAATAAATTTAGCGAACCTAACGATGTAGCAAAAGCTATCGCAAATCACATTCTAAAATTTTTCGATGATGAAGTTGCTAAAGGGAGATTTCCAAAAAATTTATTGCCACTGCAATCAGGAGTAGGGGATGTATCAAATGCTGTAATTGCAGGTCTTCAACATGGACATTTTGAAAACTTAACCTCATATACAGAGGTAATTCAGGACGGTATGCTTCAGCTTATCAAGTCTGGAAAACTATCAAGTGTCTCAGCTACAGCCTTGTCCCTAAGCCCTGAAGGCTTAAAAGAATTTAACGATAATATCGATTTTTATCGCGACAAAATCATTCTAAGAACACAAGAAATTAGTAATCGCCCAGAATTGATACGACGCCTCGGGATCATTGCCATCAATGGAATGATCGAAGCTGATATCTACGGTAACGTTAATTCAACTCATATTATGGGCAGCGGCATGATGAATGGTATCGGCGGTTCGGGAGATTTCACACGCAACAGCTTTGTATCCATTTTTGTGCGCCCATCGATAGCAAAAGACGGGGCCATATCTGCGATAGTCCCTATGGTTTCGCATCATGACCACACAGAACATGATACGCAAATTATTGTGACAGAGCAGGGCTTAGCGGATTTACGCGGCTTAAATCCTTCTCAAAGAGCTGAACAAATTATCGAGAAATGTGCACACCCTGATTACAAAGCACAGCTTTGGGATTATTTCAATCGTGCGAAGGCCCAAAATCGCCCGCGCCATACGCCTCATATATTGTCTGAAGCATTAAGCTGGCACGACAATTATGAGAAAACTGGCACGATGAAAAAAGAAATTTAACTCACTGTAAGTTTAATTAGTTCTCGATCTCAAAATCGTAGTCGATAGTCAAAGGAGCATGGTCGGAAAACCGTTGCTCCTTATATATTTCCGCACGCTTCGCTCTGGTGGCAATGCCTGGCGTACTTATCTGGTAGTCAACTCTCCACCCAACATTTTTAGCCCAGGCTTGCCCGCGATTACTCCACCACGTATATTGATCCGCATCAGGACATAGCAAGCGAAACACATCCACAAACCTGCGTTGTTCAAATAAATTATTCATCCATTCTCGCTCTTCAGGAGTGAAGCCAGAGTTCTTTAAATTCCCCTTCCAATTTTTTAGATCTATTTCCTTATGAGCCATATTCCAGTCGCCGCATATCACATATTCGTGACCAGTTTCACGATAATCTCTCATCATGGCATCAATCCATGGACCAAATGAATCCAAAAATCTAAATTTCGCATGCTGTCTCTCCTCACTGCTTGAGCCCGAAGGAAGATAGGCACTCACGACAGTAAGATTTGAAAATCGTGCTGCCAACACACGTCCCTCAGGATCGAACTCCTCATTTTCAATCCCATGCTTAAATTCTGCTTGTGGCAATGCTTTGTCCATATATAACCCGACACCACTATACCCCTTTTTAATCGCATGATTAAATTCGCTTCTATAAGCAAGAGGCTCACGCAATGCATCACTCACATCGGCCGCACTAATCTTTATTTCCTGAAGGCACACGATATTAGGTCTTGTCGACGATAGCCATGATTCAAGACCTTTGTTAAAAGCCGATCTTAGGCCATTTACATTTAAACTTGTAATTCTAAGCACAAAAATTCCTGTTCTAAAGGTTAAAATTCAGTTTACTAAAATTTTGTTTGGAGCAATTATGTCGCTTAGTAAGGATTTTGTGAAGTTTGCACTCGATGAAGGAGTGCTTAAATTTGGTGATTTTCTCACTAAATCCGGACGCAATAGCCCATACTTTTTCAATGCAGGGCTTTTTAATAATGGAGAATCCCTCTATAAATTAGCAAATTTTTATGCGGATGCTCTGATTGATTCTGGAATAGAATTTGACATGATTTTTGGGCCAGCTTATAAGGGCATTCCTCTTGCTGCGTCCACTGCCATTGCTCTGAGTCAAAAATTGTCTAAAACGATTCCTTTCTGTTTTAATCGAAAAGAAGCGAAGGACCATGGTGAAGGTGGTTCACTTGTGGGTGCCCCTTTAAGTGGCAATGTAATCATAATCGACGATGTTATTACTGCCGGAACTTCGGTTAAAGAATCCGTAGATATAATTCAAGCCTCTTATGCAAAACCTGTGGGTGTTTTGATTGCACTTGATCGTATGGAACGCTCTGGCTATGACAGCAACTTTTCTGTAAATTCTTCAGTTGAAAGAGTGCAGCAAGTCTACGGCTTTCCTGTTGTGAGTATTGCAAATCTAAACGATATTATGGACGTGATTAGCGAGTCAGACGAATTCAAAAAATACGAAGAGGCTGTCCAAGCTTATCGCAAGCAGTACGGTATAACTCAATAAACACTTGCTTCCCCATTTGGACGCGTTTTAAATCTTTTGTGCACCCAGTAATATTGAGCTGGGTCTTTCAATATCCAAACCTCAAGCATAGAATTAAATCGAGCTGTAGCCTCCTCAATAGAGCCACTAGTAAAATCATTTTTATTTAGTGGCAATACCTCCACTTTATAAATTCCTGTTTTTATATCGAGCTGTGACAATGCACAAAACACTGTCATATCAAATGATCGAACTAATTGCACCGTGCTAGTTAAAGTTGCGGCTGGTACTCCAAAAAATGGGACAAAAATTGAGTCCTTGGGACCAAAATCCATATCTGGCAAATAATAAAGTGGATATTGGTTTCTTATGAGTTTTAATAATTTCCGCACTCCATCTTGTCGGCTTAAAAGTTGCACATCATTGAAACGAGCCCGACCCTTTCTAACTATCGCATCCATAACGGGGTCGGATTGACGACCATACATAGTTGCACCTTTAGGTTGCTTTGAGGTTAGAATTGTAGCCGCAGCATCTAGGCCAATTAGGTGCGGACCGATAAGCATAACTGGAGAACCACCGTCTATAGCAGCCCTGAATTTCTCTAACCCTTGAAGTTCAACTGTTTCGTTTATTTTTTGCTCACCACCATACCATAGTAAAGCCCTATCCACATATGATTGGACAACCATACGAAAGTGACGTTTCAGCCATCCCTCAATTTGTTCTTTTGTCGCTTCAGGAAAACATAACTCCAAATTTCTTCGGGCAATGTGAATCCTTTTTTTTGCTAGTGGTTTGGCAATGCTTGTGAGTACTCCCCCGAGTTTCAATCTTTGACCATGGCTCAAATCCGCTATCAATTTAAAGATTTTTTCGTACAGTATGTATTTGAAAGAATTTTCTATATTTTTTGACATGAAAAATTTTTCGTTTTTATGACATTAGGGTTATAATTTCAAATTCTATTTTAATGCCGAGTTAATGACAAATTGCGGGGCTTTCTAATCCGCTAAAGCGTCACAGCATATTTTTGCTACTTGGCGTCTCTTTTTATAGGACGCAATTATGACTTCTGATTTTCTTTTTACTTCTGAATCTGTTTCTGAAGGCCATCCCGATAAAATCGCCGACCAAATCTCTGATGCCATATTAGATGCCATCTTAGAGCAAGATCCTAATGCACGTGTTGCTGCTGAGACTCTTTGCAATACTGGTCTAGTAGTACTTGCAGGTGAAATATCAAGCACAGCGAATGTAAGCTACATAGACATTGCCAGAGATACTATTAAGAGAATTGGCTACGATAATATCGATTATGGTCTTGATTATAAGGGCTGCTCCGTGTTGGTGGCTTACGATAAGCAATCTCCAGATATCGCTCAAGGCGTGGACCGCTCAGAGGAAGAGATTCTTAATCAAGGTGCGGGTGATCAAGGCCTTATGTTCGGCTATGCGTGCGATGAGACCGTAGATCTTATGCCTGCTCCAATCTGGTTTGCACATCGACTTGTTCAACGTCAAAGCGAGTTAAGAAAAAGCGGTGTTTTAAACTGGCTGCGACCAGATGCTAAATCTCAGGTGACTTTTAGATATGTAGATGGTAAACCTGTAGAGGTAGATACAGTAGTGCTTTCCACTCAACATCATCCAGAGATTTCTCAATCTACAATTAAAGAAGCAGTAATTGAGGAGATTATTAAGCCCTCATTTAATGATGGATTACTTACTCCTAAAACTAAATTTTTTGTTAATCCTACTGGTAAATTTGTTATTGGTGGTCCACAAGGGGACTGCGGTCTAACTGGTAGAAAAATTATTGTAGATACTTATGGAGGGGCTTGCCCTCATGGTGGTGGTGCTTTTTCTGGAAAAGATCCGTCTAAAGTAGATCGCTCTGCTGCTTATGCGGCCCGTTATGTCGCAAAAAATATTGTTACTGCTGGGCTGGCTCGTCAGTGTCAAATTCAGGTGAGTTATGCAATAGGTATTGCAGAACCAATAAATATTACTGTATATACAGAGGGCACAGGTATTATTCCAGATGTGGAAATCGCAAAATTAGTTCGTGAGAATTTTGATTTGCGTCCACGAGGAATAGTTCAAATGCTTGATTTATTAAGACCTATATATAGTAAATCTGCTGCATATGGACATTTTGGACGTGCAGAGCCTGAGTTCTCATGGGAGGCTACCGATAAGGTACAACTTCTAAAATCTGCACTTTAATTTTGGGGACCTTAATGAGTACAAATTACAAAATTGCTGATATTGGCTTGGCCGACTGGGGTCGGAAAGAAATTTCAATTGCTGAACACGAGATGCCTGGGCTTATGGCTACTCGAGAGGAATATGCTGCTTCTAAACCTCTAAAGGGTGCTAGGATTGCGGGTAGTTTGCATATGACCATTCAAACTGCCGTTTTGATTGAAACACTTGTTGAACTCGGTGCGGAGGTGCGTTGGGCTTCGTGCAATATTTTCTCTACTCAAGATCATGCAGCTGCTGCTATAGCTAAACGTGGAATTCCTGTATTTGCTGTAAAAGGCGAATCGCTTGAAGAATATTGGAGTTATACGCATGAAATCTTCAATTGGCCTCAAGAACAAGGCCCTGCGAATATGATTTTGGACGATGGAGGAGATGCAACACTACTACTTCATCTTGGAACAAAGGCGGAGACAAATCCCGAAAGCATTGCCAACCCAACTAGTGAAGAGGAAAAGGTCCTATTTGCGGCCATAAAGACAAAGCTCAAGGAAGATCCAAACTGGTATTCGAAACGAATTAAGCACATCAAGGGAGTTACGGAAGAAACCACAACAGGTGTGCATAGGCTTTATCAGATGAGTGCAAAAGGGGAGCTTGAGTTTTCTGCAATTAATGTGAATGATTCTGTCACTAAATCTAAATTTGATAATTTATATGGTTGTCGTGAATCCTTGGTTGATGGCATAAAGAGGGCAACTGATGTCATGATTGCAGGTAAAACTGCGGTGGTTGTGGGCTTTGGGGATGTTGGCAAAGGTTGTGCTCAAGCTTTAGCAGCCTTGCGTGCTCAAGTTTGGGTATGTGAAATTGACCCAATATGTGCTTTGCAAGCGGCTATGGAAGGGTATCGAGTAGTTACAATCGATGATGTGGCCGACAAAGCTGATATTTTTGTTACCGCAACAGGGAATTATCATGTTATCCAACGCAAACATCTTGAGGCTATGAAAAATGAAGCCATAGTTTGCAATATTGGACACTTCGATAACGAGATTGATGTCGAATCTTTAGCAGATTTGCAGTGGGAGGAGATTAAACCTCAAGTTGACCATGTAATTTTCCCTGACGGTAAACGCATTATTCTTTTAGCTAAGGGTAGACTTGTTAACTTAGGTTGTGCTACAGGGCATCCATCATTTGTTATGTCTGCATCATTTACAAATCAGACAATTGCCCAGATCGAGCTATTCACTAAGGGAGAGA
This sequence comes from Taylorella asinigenitalis ATCC 700933, assembly GCF_000687755.1. Lineage (GTDB taxonomy): Bacteria > Pseudomonadota > Gammaproteobacteria > Burkholderiales > Burkholderiaceae_B > Taylorella > Taylorella asinigenitalis. The sequence continues at coordinate 31,220 of NZ_JHXN01000012.1, read as the reverse complement.
ATTACAAAAAAGGTTCTGTGAGTGTATTGCCTAAACATTTAGACGAAAAAGTTGCTAGACTTCATCTGAAAAAATTAGGGGCTAATTTAACAAAGCTTACAGAAAAACAAGCAGATTATATTGGTGTTAGTGTTGATGGCCCTTATAAAGCCGAACATTATCGTTATTAATTTTTAATTTTGTTTTTGAGGCGACATTCCTTTGGTAGGTCGCCTTTTTTATTTGCTTTTTACATGAATTATCTAATTTCTTAATAAGGTTTTCCCTAAGTGACACTTTTGTTTTAAGTCTTACAATCAGATTAAATCATATAAAAGTATTTGGAGACTGTATGAAACTGTCATTAAAAATTCTTAACTCTTTGTTTGTAGCTTCTCTTGGTTTGGGCTCTATAGCATCAGCTCAAGCGGCTGATGTAGAACCTAAAAGACCAGAATGTGTGGCTCCAGCAAAACCTGGTGGCGGCTTTGATTTAACCTGTCGTGTTGCAGTAAATGGTTTTGCACAAACAAAACTTATCGATAAGCAGATTCGTACAGTGTACATGCCTGGTGGCGTAGGGGCAGTAGCCTACAACAATATTATTTCTAAAAGAGCAGACGATAATAACGCATTCGTAGCATTCTCAGGTGGTTCTCTTTTAAATATCGCGCAAGGTAAGTTTGGCCGCTACACAGTAGATGATGTACGTTGGCTAGCAACTGTCGGTACTGATTATGGAGCAATTATCGTAAATAAAGATTCTAAATTTCAAAATTTAGGAGATCTTATCAATGCCCTTAAAGCAGATCCTAAAACAGTTGTCTTCGCTGCAGGTGCTACCATTGGTGGTCAAGACTGGATGACAGCTGCTCTTACAGCTAAACAAGCTGGTGTTGATTATAAAAATATGAGATTCGTTGCTTTTGAGGGTGGTGGTGAGGCAGCTACCGCACTTCAAGGCAAACACGTTGATGTGTTGCTATCAGGTTTAGCTGAAGCTTCTACTCTTATTGATGGCGGTGCTCCAATTAAAATTCTTGCTGTGTTTGCAGATAAACGTATGGAAGGTCGCTTAAGCAATATTCCTACTGCAAAAGAGCAAGGGTATGATATTCAGTGGCCAGTTATTCGTGGTTTCTATCTTCCACCTAAAGTAACTGATGAGCAATTCAAATATTGGGAAGAAAAATTCCAAGCACTTTACAAAACTCCTGAATTCAAAAAAATTCAAGAGTCTCAAGGTTTATTCCCATTCGAGAAAACTGGTGCTGAATTAGATAAATTTGTTAAAGAACGCACAGCTTACTACAAAGAGCTAGCTGATTCTTTTGGTTTAATTAAAAAATAATTGTTTATTTTGTTTTACCCGAGGCAATCGCATTCATTGTGGTTGCCTCTTATTTTTATAGAGATTGATATGACATTAAATGATAGGGTTCTTGGTATTTTTGCCATAGTCTTAGCGGCATTTATGGCATACCACGGATATGGTATGAATTCTGAATTCTCTTATGAACCGATAGGACCGAAAGTATTTCCACTTTTACTATCAGGTTTTTTGGCTCTATGTGGAGTTATTTTGATTATCAAAGGTGGTAATCCCGTTCCTCGAAATCCTAAGGGTAGTTCAGTCAGAATCATATCGATGATTGCAATTTTAGTTTTCTATGCCTTCGCATTTCAGCCTTTAGGATTTCTTATTTCTACTTTAATTATGGTCACCTTAGTAGGAAAACTTTTTGGGGGCAGCTGGCTTTATTCATTATTTGGCGGTATAGGAATGTCTATAGTTCTATATTTGCTGTTTGATTTAACTTTAGATGTAGTTCTCCCTACAGGTATTTTGGAGGGATTGCTATGAGTGATGTATTGCATTATTTAGGATTGGGCATGTCAGTTGCCCTCTCATTTACAAATGTATTAGTAGCTGCAATTGGTGCTTTTATTGGTACTGTGGTTGGGCTTCTGCCTGGATTAGGTCCAATTAACGGTGTAGCCATGTTAATACCTATTGCATACACCATGAATCTTCCTCCAGAGACATCATTAATTTTATTGGCTGCAGTTTATGTGGGTGCAGAATACGGTGGTAGGATTTCTTCTATTCTTATAAATGTTCCAGGAGAAGCCGCTGCAGTTATGACGACTATAGATGGTTATCCACTTGCACGCAAAGGTTTAGCAAGTGTTGCTTTATCTTTATCGGCATGGGCATCGTTTGTAGGATCGATTATTGCCATATTAGGCATTGTTCTTTTAGCACCACTTCTTGCAAATTGGGCTTCTGCATTTGGACCAGCAGAGTATTTTGTTCTTATGGTTTTTGCATTTTCGGCATTAACCAGTTTATTAGGAGACAGACCAATAAAGGGCATGATTTCAGCTCTAATAGGTTTATCTATTTCAACAATTGGAGTAGATCCAACATCGGGCGTTTATAGATATACATTTGAAATTCCTAATCTTGATGATGGTATGGATTTTGTAGTTGTTGTGATTGGCTTGTTTGCTGTATCTGAAATGCTTCAAATGCTTGAGAACCTATTAAAAGGCGATTCAGTTGAAGTACCTCGTTCTGACAGAAAATTATTTAATCTCTCAGAGCTTGCTAAAACTACCTGGACTACCCTAAGAAGCTCAGTTACTGGATTCTTCATTGGCGTTTTACCTGGTGCAGGTGCATCAGTAGCATCAGCTGTCGCATATGCAAACGAGAAAAAACTTATTTCTGGACGCGATCCAAAAGCATGCTTCGGTGAAGGAGATTTAAGGGGGCTGTGTGCACCAGAGGCAGCTAATAATGCTGCTGCAACAGGATCATTTATTCCTATGCTTACTTTAGGAGTACCAGGTTCAGGTACTACTGCGGTTATGATGGGTGCACTCACACTTTATAACATTACTCCTGGCCCAATCCTATTTGAAACATCACCTGAATTAGTTTGGGGTCTCATTGCTTCTTTGTTTTTAGCTAACTTAATTCTTCTTATTATGAATATTCCATTAGTAAGAGTATTTTCAGCTATGCTTAGAACACCATCATGGCTATTAGTTCCAGGAATTCTGGCTGTAAGTTTTGTAGGGGTGTATGCATTAAATTCCACTACGTTTGATTTAGTAGCTGTTGTTATTATTGGATTAATAGGATACTTCTTACGTAAATTTGATGTTCCTTTAGCCCCAATGGTATTAGGTGTGGTTTTGGGAGAATTAATGGAACAAAACTTACGAAGAGCTATGTCTATTTCACAGGGCGATATTTCGATATTATTCTCAAGTACTATTACGATAGTACTGTGGATTTTAGCGATTGCTGTAATCGTTATCCCGCCGATATTGAAGAAAGTTATTGGTGGAAGGAACGCACCAGCAAATTAATATGATTAAACAATATGCATTGGGTTTTGGTATTGCTTTAGCGGGAGCTTTTATAGCAAATGCTTTTGGCATGCCAATTCCTTGGATGTTAGGAGCATTAATATTTACCGCTATTTGTCGCATACTAGGGGTGAATAATGGTGCCCATAAGAACTTTCGAAAGACTGGTCAACTTATAGTTGGCGTTTCTATAGGGCTATATTTTTCTCCTCAAGTTAATGAAGTTTTAATAGATCAATCCCTCTATATCATTGCTGGCAGTGTATCGACGGTTTTTATAAGTATTGCTGGTGCATGGTTTTTATATAAATTTTCGCATCAAAATTTCACGACGGCATATTTTGCTTCTACAGTTGGTGGTGCTAGTGAGATGGTAGTGATTGCTGAGAGAAAAGCAAATGCAAATTTACCCTTAATTGCCTCTGCTCATAGTCTTAGAATTTTAACTGTGGTTGTCACGATACCGTTTATTTATCAATATCTTGGGATACACGGTAATCTTATTGATATGGGTTCTAATTTGCCAGTTAAGATTTCTATAGTGGACATAGATTGGAATTTCTTTTTGCTTTTTGCTTGTGCGATAGTAGCTGGTTTTTTATTGTATAAAATAAGGTTTCCCAATGCCTGGTTGGTAGGTACTATGTTATTTACAGCGGTTCTTACAAGCCATGAAATTCATATTAGTTATGTTCCAGTTGAAGTTCAAAGACTCGGTCAAATACTGTTAGGGTGGGCTTTAGGAAGTAACTATGGCCCCCATTTTTTCAAACAAGCTCCTAAATTTATTGTGGCAATGTTTACGGTAATCATCTTCTATATGTTAGTGATGACTTTAGTCGCTTATTTAATGAGTTTTCCATCACAATATGAACTAGAGACACTTGTTTTAGGCTTAAGTCCAGGCGGTCTGGCAGAGATTGCAGTCACAGCAAAAGATTTACAACTTGGAGCCCCAGTCGTAGTGGCCTTCCAAATCGTAAGACTTGTTGCTGTACTTTTATTAGCAAATCCACTGTTTAATTTTCTGAATAAATTTTATGAATCAAAGCACAAAAATATATGACGTATTAGTCATAGGAGCTGGCAATGCTGCCCTTTGCTCAGCAATTTCAGCCTATGAGCATGGAGCCAGAAGCATTGCCATCCTTGAGTCGGCTCCTAAAGAGTGGAGAGGGGGAAATAGTAGTCATACGAGAAATATTCGTAGTATGCACGATGAACCCACTGATGTGCTTACTGATAAATATTCGGAAGATGAGTTTTATGATGATGTATATCGCGTCACTAAAGGTCAAACTAATGAGGAAATGGCACGTTTTGTGATTCGTTCTACTGTCACCTGTACTAAATGGATGAAGGAGCATGGCGTTCGTTTTCAGCCTTCATTAGGAGGTACTTTGCAACTTGGTCGCACTAATGCATTTTTCCTTGGTGGCGGGAAAGCCTTAGTTAATGCGTATTTCAAAGAAATTGAGAAATTGGGTGTTGAGATATTTTATGAGACTGAGGCCATATCATTAAATGTAGTTGATGGATATTGCGATTCAGTAAGCATTCAAAGAGATGGGCAAGAAGATAAATTTAAAGCCAAAGCTTATGTCATAGCAAGTGGAGGATTTGAATCCAATCGTAAGTGGTTGGAAGAGGCATGGGGGCCCGCGGCTCGCAATTTCTTAATTCGTGGTACGAGATTTAATCAAGGCCGCATGATTAAGGAGTTAGAAAGAGTAGGGGCACAAATTATAGGGGATCCTACGCAAGGTCACGCCGTTGCAATTGACGCTAGATCTCCCCTATATGACGGCGGAATTGTGACACGTGTTGACTGCGTATCGCTTGGTATAGTCTTAAATAAAAACGGTGATAGGTTCTACGATGAGGGTGAAGATTTTTGGCCAAAACGTTACGCAATTTGGGGCCGTCTTGTAGCAAAACAACCTGATCAAGTCGCATACAGCATTATCGATCAGAAAATTATAGGGAAATTTATGCCTTCAGTATTTCCGTCGATAAAAGCGGAAACATTGCCACAATTATTCGAAACGCTTGGCCTCCCAGTGGATAAAGCCATGGATACCGTACATAAGTATAACGAGGCCGTCCGACCAGGCACATTTAACAATACTATCTTAGACGATTGTCGCACAGAAGGCTTAGAAATAAATAAAACGCATTGGGCTCAGAAGCTTGATACAGGCCCATATTATGCATATCCATTGGCCACAGGGATTACTTTTACTTATATGGGCGTGAAGGTCAATAAAGATGCACAGGTTCATATGGCTAATGGTAGCTTAGCTAAAAATTTATTTGCGGCAGGGGAAATAATGGCAGGAAATATTCTCTCGCAAGGATATGTTGCGGGCTTTGGGATGGCCATTGGTACTGTGTTTGGAAGAATTGCAGGAAAAGGAGCGGCATTATATGCAGTCAACAATTAAAGAAATACCAATTCATACGCATGCAGAGTTGATGGACCGTACGAAAAAGTCGATTGGCATTTGCAACTCCTGTAGGTATTGCGAGGGGTTTTGTGCTGTGTTTCCTGCAATGGAAAAGCGACTTAGTTTTGCTGAGTATGACATAAATTATTTGGCTAATTTATGTCATAACTGTAGTGAATGTCTATATGCTTGTCAGTTTGCACCACCTCATGAATATGGTGTGAATATTCCTAAGCAGCTTGCAATGGTGCGTACTCGTTCATACGAAGAGTTTGCGAGTCCGAAATTTTTGTCGTCTCTTTTTGTTAAGCATGGACTTATAAGCTCAATATTGCTTGTGCTTGTTTTAACTATGTTCCTGCTTATAATCCCAAGAGAAACTGCAAATTATGCGGACCCTCATGACTTTTATAACTACGTATCTCATAATGCACTTGTTATTCTTTTTGGTTGTGCATTTATATGGATGATTGTTTCCATTATTAATAGTTGTGTTCGATTTAGAAATCATATTTGTGAAGCAGATGAGAGAATATTTTCATTGCCAGCTTTAAAGAGGGCTGCTCATGAGGCATTTAGTCTTAAATATTTGCATGGAAATATAAAAACTGGATGTACCTATCCAGAAGACGATATTTCTCCATGGAGACGTTATTTTCACCATGCAACTTTCTATGGCTTTATGCTTTGCTTTGCGGCGACTGCATCAGGGACTATTTTGCATTATTTCTTTAATATGCATGCACCCTATGATTTTGTAAGTATCCCTAAATTGCTTGGTACCTCAGGCGGTGTATTGCTGGCAATAGGTACGGCAGGATTATTTGTTTTGAAATTAAAAGCAAATCCAGAGATCAGGGATATTAGGCAGCTGGGTATGGATTACGCTTTTATAGGTCTTTTGTTTCTTGCAGCAGTAACTGGTTTAATACTTATGCTATTGAGGGAAACGGAAGCATTGCCAACTTTGCTAGCTGTGCATCTGAGCGTAATTTTGACTCTGTTTATCACAATGCCATTCAGCAAATTTGTGCACGGGTTTTATAGATTTATAGCTTTAAGTAAAAATGCAACAGAGGACCTAAAACATAGTAAATAATTAGGGTATTCCTTATATATAAATATAGACAAGTTTAACCTTATATCTATAATTAGTGGAAAATATCTTATGAGGTTTAACTATGCATACCAAATCTAGTTCAAATAGCATAATAAATCACATTCTTTGGTTTGGTGTAGCCGTGCTCGGGGCCTTCTTGTTGGGCTATATAGCGGTTACGCAAAGAGGTGAATCTATTAACGCAATATGGGTACTTATAGCAGCAATCTGCGTTTATCTTATTGGTTATCGATACTACAGTCTTTATATCGCACGTAATGCTTTGGGGTTAGATTCTACGCGCAATACTCCAGCTTGGAGACATAACGATGGGCTTGATTATGTTCCCACGAATAAGGCGGTTTTATTTGGCCATCACTTTGCTGCGATTGCAGGAGCAGGGCCGCTAGTAGGACCAGTGCTTGCAGCTCAAATGGGTTATCTTCCTGGTATGCTTTGGATTCTTGCGGGAGTAGTTTTCGCAGGGGCAGTTCAGGACTTTATGGTTCTTTTTATCTCTACACGTAGAGATGGTCGATCTCTTGGTGAGCTTTGCCGTGCGGAGATGGGTCGTATTCCAGGCATAATCGCCCTGGTAGCTTGCTTTATGATCATGGTCATTATTCTTGCTGTATTAGCTATGATTGTGGTGAAAGCGTTGACACATAGCCCTTGGGGTACATTCACAGTTATTTATACGATTCCTCTTGCTGTATTTATGGGGGTGTATTTACGATATATTCGCCCAGGTCGCGTATTAGAAGTATCCATAATTGGTATGGTTCTTTTGATTTTAGGAATTATTTGGGGCGGAGATGTCGCAGCCAATCCAGATTTAGCTAAGTATTTTGATTATGATGGTAAAACTTTAACTTATATTATTGTAGTGTATGGGTTCGTAGCTGCGGTACTTCCTGTTTGGTTGCTACTAGCTCCCCGCGATTACTTATCAACATTCTTGAAAATCGGTGCTATCGTTGCACTAGCAATTGGTATTGTTCTTGTTAGACCAGAAATGCAGATGCCATCGTTGACACAGTTTGTGGATGGTACAGGTCCTGTGTGGAAGGGCGATTTGTTCCCATTCTTGTTTATTACAATTGCGTGTGGAGCTGTTTCCGGATTCCATGCACTTATCTCTTCGGGAACAACACCTAAAATGCTTCAAAACGAATCGCATGCACGTCTAATTGGTTATGGTGGTATGTTGATGGAATCTTTTGTAGCTATCATGGCCTTGATTTCTGCTTCCATTATTGACCCTGGTGTTTATTTTGTAATGAATAGCCCTGTAGCATTTTTAAATCCCGAGGGAAGTGCTGATTTAGCGGCTGCAGCAGCAAATACCGTGTCCAATATAGGCTTCTTGATTACGCCTGAGACTATTCAACAATATGCATCAGATGTTGGTGAATCAACTATTATTTCTCGTGCTGGCGGTGCTCCTACACTTGCTGTGGGCATGGCTATGATTTTGCATGAAGCATTGTCATTCTTAGGCTCTATGTCGTTCTGGTATCACTTTGCGATTTTGTTTGAAGCCCTATTTATCTTGACAGCTGTTGATGCGGGTACTCGCTCTGCAAGATTTATGCTTCAGGATTTATTAGGTTTAGTAAGTCCAGGTTTAAAAAGAACGGATTCATTGCCAGCGAACTTATTTGCTACTGCATTAGTTGTTGTTGCTTGGGGCTATTTCTTATATCAAGGTGTGGTCGATCCATTAGGAGGTATTAATACTCTATGGCCTTTATTTGGAATTGCTAACCAAATGCTAGCAGCTATTGCATTATTGTTATGCACAGTAGTACTTTTCAAAATGAAAAAAGAGAAGTTTGCATGGATTGCTATTTTCCCAAGCATTGCGCTTATGATATTTACTCTTTATGCGGGCTGGATTAAGGTGTTCTCGGATAATCCAAAAGTTGGTTTTTTCGCACTTGCAAACTCCCTTAAAGAGAAATTTATCGATGTTCCTTTTGTTGCATCAGGAACTTTCAAATCTGTAGAGCAAGTTGAACAAGTTATTTTCAACAATAGATTGGATGGATTCTTGACAGCATTTTTCATGTTAGTTGTAGTTTCTATCGCAGTGTTTGCTGTGAAATCAAGCCTTCAAGCTCTTAAACGCAAAGAGCCTCATTCAGCTGAGATTCCATACGAGCCACTTCCATTGGAAGCAACTAAAGTGTAGGAGCTAAATATGCTATTTTCACTTAAAGATACAGCTAAGTATTTAGGGCAGACGGCACGCCTGATGGTGGGTGTGCCCGACTATGATACTTATCTTAAGCATATGGAACGCAACCATCCAGATAAAACTCCTATGACATATAAAGAGTTTTTCCGCGAGCGACAAGATGCTCGTTATGGCGGGAAAGGCGGATTTAAGTGTTGTTGAAAATCAAAGAGGTCCTTATAAGGGCCGCTTTATTTTATTTCCTTCTCTGTGGCAATAAAATCCATGGCTATATCATGCGATTCTATGTTTAACTTTGATTCCTTATCAATTTCGCAATCAGACCAAGCTACTCCTACTTTCATAGGTTTTATACCCTTTTTCAGCCATCGACCAAGAGTCCTATCATAATATCCGCCACCATAGCCGATTCTATGTTTATCATGTGTAAATCCAATCATTGGAACTAAAACTATTTCTGGTTCCATGTCAACAAGCGGACTTATCGGCTCACTGATACCAAATTTGTTGTATTCGAAAAATGTGTCGGGTGTCCAGAAAGCAAACGATAAGGGTTGATTTGTTTTTGTTACTACTGGCAATAGAATTTTGTATTTTTCAACGTGAAGTTGATTGAGCAATATTTTTAAATTTAATTCAGAATTAATAGCCCAATAAGCCGCTATCACACAAGGATTCGGGAATTTGGATTTAATAAAATCTAGAAGGACTGCACAAACAGCCTCACTAGATTCCGCCAGTTCCTCTAGGCTTTTAGAATCCCTGATGAAGAGTAAATCTTTGCGGGTTAAATCTTTCAAATGTAGAGCCTATATAATTTATTACATTTATATTATATTAATTGCTACTCAATTATTTCAACGTATTATGCAAATTGATTCATTAAGATTTACCGGTGACTCCTTAACCAAAGGGTTAGAAGTCTATTGTGTGGGCGGTGCCGTTAGGGACAGTTTGCTAGGACTGAAAATTAAAGATAGGGATTGGGTAGTAGTAAGTGCCACACCAGATGAGATGGAATCGCGAGGATTCAAGCCAGTGGGTGCAGACTTTCCAGTATTTATTCATCCTATTTCAGGTGAGGAATATGCACTTGCAAGAACAGAAAGAAAAATTTCAAAAGGCTATCACGGGTTTAGTTTTTTCACTGGTGACGTTAGTTTAGAAGAAGATTTGCGGCGACGCGATTTCACAATAAATGCAATGGCCGTAGATAGAGAGGGTAATTTAATTGACCCTTTTAACGGATATAAAGACTTGCAGGATCGAGTATTTCGACATGTAAGTGATTCATTTTCTGAAGACCCTGTACGGATATTGCGCTTAGGCCGATTTTTAGCACGTTTTGATCAATTCTCTGTTGCACAGGAGACTATAGATTTGTGTCGCAAGATGGTAGAAGAGGGTGAAATTGATGCACTTGTTCAAGAGCGTGTATGGAGGGAACTATCACGTGCATTGATTGAAAATGTTCCAAGCAAGTTTTTTCAAATTATGGAAAAAGCAGGTGCAATAGAAATACTTTTTCCAAACATGCAAGTACCACAGAAAGGGGATTACCTAGATAGAGGTAGAAAACATGGTTTTGATTTGATTCGTCAATACTGCGTTTTTACGAGCTATTTTCCAGATTTTATAGCACCTCAATTTGCCGTTCCTCGAGAATATAGAGAGTATGCAAAATCATTGCCACTTTTATATGAGATTTTGAAAGATATTCAACTACAGCCACAACAGATTTTAGAGGCAATTACTACAGTCGATGGTCTAAGAAAACCAAGTAAATTTTTGGCACTTCTTGAAGTAGTAAATCTTCTTTTGGAAAATGAGGGGCCTTTAAGCCACGCACAGTGGGCTGAAATTATCAAGCTTGTAAAGACAGTGTCTACAGCGGATTTAATCAATCTTACGCCGCTTCAGATCAAGGAGCACGTGCAAAATTCTCGATTGCAAATTATCCAAGACTATATCGACGATCTGAAAGCGTAAATCCAACGGGAGCATCTAGCCAATCCAAATTTTTTGAGAAAAGCATTACTTTAAAAAGCTCGCCCATTTCCGCTTCCGATATAAGAGTATTTATGCCTGCCTTCTGAGCATGATTTAAATTCTGTGCCTTGTTTAACTCTTGCTCCAAACCGCATGAAATAAGGAAACTCGCTTGATTTGTATACCCCCAAAGCTCGAGACCCGCATCAATGCCCGCATCTGCAATAGCAGTGAAATCAACATGTGATGTGATATCTTGAATGCCTAGATTTATAAAAGGGTCGGGATGCGTATGATGTTTAAAATGGCACATTATTGTGCCTTCATTTCTTTGCGGATGGTAGAACTCGCTTCTTGCAAATCCATAGTCGATTAATAAAATCCCACCTCTTGTAAGAAGCCCTGCTAGAGACGCAATCCACGCTTCTGCTTGTAAATTTACTTCGCTTCTATAGCCGTCGATTTGTGGAATTCGCTGTGCAATTTCCTTTTGGGTGGCAATGCCCACTCTATCAAACTCATATCCTACTTTAGTGGCACGTACTCCTATCTCGAGTAAGCCTTCAGCATCAGAGTATTCGAAAATTTTAGGAGGTATTGAGTCAAGCACTTCATTAGCGATTATGCAGCCTTCAAATTTATCGGGCAAGGTATCAAGCCAAACGATATCATCTAAAAATTCAGCGAGTGTCTCTTTTTGTAGAGATTTTAAATCCGCAGATAGTTCAAGTATAAAGTATTTAATTTTTTCGCTACCCGAAGCCTCAAGAATTTGCTTAGCCATAGCTCCCGAGCCAGCTCCAAACTCCAATACATATTTTGACTCACACTGCTCAAGAATTTGTAGCACTTGATTCCACACGCAGCGTCCGAAAAAAGGGCTTATTTCAGGGGCGGTTATAAAATCCCCCTTTGCCCCAAAAATTGGCAATGCATTTGTATAGTATCCAAGTTTAGGTGCATACAACACTTCGCTCAACCATTTGTCAAATTCTATGACCTCTTGATTAGCGAATTTTTCGCGTATATGTTTATCGAGCTTAGAGCTTATTTCAAGAGCTTCTTCGGAAGGCTTGGGTAGATTTTTCATCTATTTTTTTGATTGTCTTCTCTTGATGTGTTTAGGTTTATTACTGCGAGCACCTCGTTCCCATTCTGAAAATTTAGGGCCTCCTGTTGAGCTTCTGCTTCCTTTTGTTCTAGGTTTATTCGAGGCAGAGACCTTAGAATTACTTTCAGTCTTAGTTTTACTTGTAGGTTTTGTGCGTTTGCTGTCATTTAGGGAGTTCTCGGATTTTGAACGTCTTTTGTTCGAGGAAACACGCTCATCCTCTTTCCTTTTGTACTTTCGAGAATCGCTTGTATGAGAAGTGCTAGAAGCCTTGCGAGCTCCACTGGCTTTAGCTTCACTTGTTTTTTTGCGACTACCGCTTCCAGCACGAGCATCCGCACGTCCTCCCGCATGACCGCCCGCACGTCCCGTTCCGCTAGCTCCAGCCGAACCTTTCTTCTTGATAGCACCACGCCCAACAGGCTCCAAACCAGGTATCACGGCGATATCGAGTTCACGAGAAATATAATTCTCGATAAATCGAACCGCCCTACGTTCAGATAAAAGTGCCAATGTATACGCACGCCCATCTCTTCCTGCACGCCCAGTCCTACCAATGCGATGCACATAATCTTCCGCTTGCATAGGCAAGTCATAATTCACAACATGGCTTATGCCCTGTATATCGATACCGCGTGCGGCCACATCTGTAGCTACTAGCACCTTAATTCGGCCTTTTTGAAGAGCTTGAATAGTGCGGTTTCTTTGACCCTGATTCATATCGCCGTGCAATTCGCCTGCTTTAAAATCCAAATCTTTTAGACGTTTCGCTAAATCGCAAGCCCCACGTTTAGTTTTAGTAAAAACAATTGTTTGATCAACATCTGGATCACGCAGCAAAGCCTCAAGCAGTTTAAATCTATGGCCCACAGTGTCTGCATAAAAAAGGAATTGCTCGATATTTTGATGCTTCTCCTTATGGTCAGATACCACAATCCTCTCAGGCGATTTAAGCATCTCTTTTGCAAGCTTAACGGTATTTCCTTCAAATGTCGCAGAAAAAAGCAATGTCTGCTTTTCATCTGGAGTTTCAGCAACCACATTTTTAATATCATGAATAAAACCCATATCGAGCATGCGGTCAGCTTCATCTAAAATAAGCACCTTAAGATTGTGCAATATTACGCGTCCAGCTTTTATATGATCCAAAAGCCTTCCAGGCGTAGCTACAATAATCTCTACCTCGCGTGAGAGTGAGTTTATTTGCGGTCCATGGGCCATCCCCCCTACTAGGGTGGCAATGTGCACGCCTTTAAATCCGTAAATAAATTCTTTCGTCGCATCCGCAACTTGCATAGCAAGTTCTCGAGTAGGTGTAAGGACTAAAATTTGTACACCGTATTTAGGGGGATTCGCCGTTGACTTACCTTTTTTACGTCGCGAAGATTTAGCTTTAGATATTTCCTCAGTTTGTGGCCGTGTTTCAAGTTCATGCAAAAGTCTTTGAATAGATGGGAGCATAAAAGCCGCAGTTTTACCGCTTCCAGTTTGAGCAGAAACAATTAAGTCCTTACCCTCAAGTGCAAGTGGAATAGACTTAACTTGTACCTCCGTTGGATTACGAAAATCAATCCTCTCTAAAGATTTAAGAAGTATCTGCTCAATGCCTAGATCGGCAAATTTACTGTCGTTCATTAAGACCCTTTATGTGCAGCCACGGCCTCAAATGCCGCTTCAGCTGCAGTCAATGTTATTTTTAGGCTGTCCTCATCATGAGAGGCAGAGATAAAGCCAGCTTCATAAGCTGACGGCGCAATATGCACGCCATTTTCTAGTAATTTATGGAAGAAAATGTTGAATGCATCCGTGTTTGATTTTTGAACATCTGGGAAGCTCTTAGGCACAGACTCCAAGAAGTATAACCCAAACATGCCACCTATAAAGTCAGTGCAGAATTTAACTCCTTTTTTTGTGGCAATATCACTCAAACCACTCGTGAATTTCTCGTTATAAGATTTAAGTCCATCATAAAAGCCTGGTCTTGAGATAATTTCAAGAGTTTTTAAACCCGCAGCTACAGCCACAGGATTTCCTGACAATGTCCCTGCTTGATAAACTGGTCCTAGAGGTGCAATTTTGCTCATAATATTGCGGCGACCACCAAAAGCCCCAATAGGCATGCCACCCCCGATAACCTTAGCTAAAGTGGTCATATCAGGCTTGATTCCAAAATGCCCCTGAGCACAGTCAAGACCTACTCTAAATCCTGTCATAACTTCATCGAAAATAAGCACAGACTCATATTCATCGCAAACATCACGTAAAGTTTGTAGAAATTCTTTTGTAGGTTTAACTAAATTCATATTTCCTGCAACAGGCTCTACGATAACGCATGCGATATCAGAACCATATTTAGAAAAACATTCGCGTACAGCCTCGATATTGTTATATTCAATAACGATAGTATGAGAAACAAACTCTTCTGGAACGCCCGCCGATGAAGGATTTCCAAAAGTCAATAATCCTGACCCTGATTTAACAAGCAAGCTATCTGAGTGACCATGATAGCAACCCTCAAATTTTAAAATTTTGTTGCGACCAGTGAAGCCACGAGCCAGTCTAATAGCACTCATGGTTGCTTCAGTTCCAGAACTCACTAATCGCACTTGTTCAATGCTAGGCAATAATTCGCAGATACGCTCAGCAAGCAGAACTTCCGCCTCAGTTGGAGCCCCAAAAGACAAACCATCTGCTACTGCTTTGTGCACAGCCTCAAGGACTTCAGGATTTGCATGACCCGCAATAGCAGGCCCCCATGAGCCGATATAGTCAACATATTTTTTACCCTCTATATCCCACATATATCCGCCTAGGGCTTTCTTAATAAATTTCGGAGTTCCGCCCACAGACTTAAATGCACGAACAGGAGAATTAACGCCCCCCGGAATCGTTTTTTGTGCGCGTTCAAAAATAGCTTCGTTAGTAGTCATATCATTTCCAATGTTCAAATAAATTCTTAAATTCCCTTACCGCTTTGGCAATGTCCTCGCTTTCAAACAACCCTGTAATTACCGCCACATTATCTGCCCCTGCTTCAATTAAAGGCAAAGCATTTTGCAATGTTATACCACCAATGCAAACTATAGGAATATCAACAAATTCTTTTCTTGCCTCTTTTATAAGATTCGTGTCGGCTTTTACAGCATTGGGCTTTGTGGGAGATGGGTACATAGCCCCAAAAGCTATATATGAGGCACCATTTTTAACCGCATCCCGTGCCATATCTAAGCTGTTATAGCAGCTATACCCAATAGCAAAATATCCCCTCTCTAAAGCATATGTGGTGGCAATGTCCCTGTAATCAATATCTTCACGCCCTAAATGCACTCCATCTGCCTGTGAATCCATTGCTAATTGAATACTGTCATTGACTATAAATAAAGTATTTTCCCTAAGGCAAATGTCCCTAATTCTTTTGCATTGCTCTAATCTTAATTTATAAGGCTCTTCTTTTTTTCTACGAAATTGCAATATCGGTAAGCCAGCTTCGCAAGCCACCCTAACGGCTTCAATAACTTTATCAAAATTATCCCAATCAGGGGTTATTCCGTAAAGTCCTTTTGGTATAGTCATAAAAAATATGATTGATTAAAATTTTTTGTAAAATTGAATTTTAACTCTAGGATAGCTTATGAAGACATATATGTGCATCATTTGTGGTCATATCTATGATGAAGAACTTGGTGATCCAGAGTCTGGAATTCCACCAGGTACTAAGTGGGAGGATGTTCCTGCTGATTGGACTTGTCCTGATTGCGGTGGAACAAAGGACGATTTCCAAGAAATTCCTATGTAATTTGAAATGACCCTTAATAAGCTCATTCTCTCTGGATACTATTTGGTATCCATGCCATCTACGGGCAATTCTGTGTTCGATAATTCTGTTGTTTATATTTTGAAACATGATGATGATGGGGCATTGGGAGTAGTAATTAATAAACCGAGCCCTCACGATTTGTCGGAATTTGTCGACCCTATGAATCCCGATATCGACGACGCTAACGTTAAAGAAATCCCAAGTGATAGCTGGAGCAAGATTCAGGAAAAATTTCCTGGATCTAAAATCCTAACTGGCGGGCCACTGGGCCTTGATCATATATTGGTGGTTACTGAAGGCGATGCCATTCCTGAAATGCTTGATGGTCCTGAAGTCCTGCAAGATTTCTCTAAGGGAATTAATCCTAAAAGAATTGTTGTTTTTAATGGTTATAGCAGTTGGGCTCCGAATCAACTAGAAGAAGAAATAGTCTCTAATTACTGGATAACGCTTAAGAGTGATTTATCTCTTATGTTTGAAGTACCAATTGAAGATAGGTATCGTAAAGCGTTTGAACTTATAGGAATTGAGCCTCATGATCTTCACGGTGGCAGCGGCAATGCATAATTCTTCTCAAAGTAAGCCCATTTCAAAAGATTTGACGATTCTAGCTTTTGATTATGGAATGAAAAAAATTGGAGTTGCTTTAGGTAATTCAGTTACTAAGAGTGCTAGACCACTTGGTATTATCAAAAATGATACGATAGCTGCACGATTCGCAGGTGTTGCGAAGTTTATTTCTGAATGGAATCCAGACTTATTAGTGGTCGGCTTACCTATTAATCTTAATGGTCAAGAACAAGAGGCCAGTAGATTAGCAAGAAAATTTGCAAATCAACTTAAGGGTAGATTTAATCTTCCCGTAGAACTAATAGATGAAAGGTTTAGTAGTATCGAAGCTCAGGAAATCTGTCACTGCGGACCAGATGAGGATCATTATGCAGCAGCCGTTATACTTGAGAGATTTTTTAATCCTCAATATAACCATAATCTAGTTTCTAATGCCCATAAACAGGAATAGTTAAATGTATAACCCACAATTAAATAAGAATGGTGAACTTATTCACTTATTGTCTACAGAAGGGTTGCCCAAAGATATTATCTTTCACATTCTTGATACAGCTAAGGAGTTTGCAACAGCTGCAGCTCAGGAAAGCAAAAAATATCCGTATCTTCACGGCAAGAATGTATTCAATCTTTTTTTCGAAAATTCTACAAGGACACGTACTACCTTCGAAATAGCCGCTAAAAGACTTTCAGCTGATGTGTTCAATCTGAATATTTCCTCATCCTCAACTGCTAAGGGAGAATCGCTCCTAGACACTATCGACAACTTATCAGCTATGCAAGCTGATATTTTTGTAGTTAGACATAATGCTAGTGGAGCACCATATCTTATTGCCAACCATACTAAGGACCATGTACATGTAGTAAATGCAGGAGATGGTTGGCATGCTCACCCAACCCAAGGCTTACTTGATATGTACACTATTCGTCACTATAAAAAAGATTTTTCTAATCTTACGGTGGCTATAGTTGGTGATATTATGCACTCGCGTGTAGCTCGTTCGGATATACATGCTTTGACCACTCTTGGTGCCGCCGAGATTAGAGTGATTGGGCCACTGACACTTCTACCAACCGCAATCGATAAACTTGGCGTTAAAGTTTTTACAAATATGGAAGAGGGGCTTAGAGACGTTGATGTAATAATTATGTTGCGTCTTCAAAATGAAAGGATGAGCGGAGCTTTATTGCCATCAGCTCATGAATACTATCAAACGTATGGACTGACAGCTAAAAAACTCAAATTAGCTAAGGATGATGCAATTGTTATGCACCCTGGCCCTATGAATCGAGGTGTAGAAATTGATTCAAGAATTGCAGATGGACCGCAGGCCGTAATATTGGATCAAGTAACTTTCGGTATTGCGGTACGTATGGCTGTTATGAAAATTCTTGGGAGTGCAAAATGAAGTATGTATTAACTAATGCTCGATTACTAGAGCCGATGGAGGGATACGACGGCATTGCCACCATAAAAATTGATGATGGAAAAATCACAAAAATAGCGAAAGACGCCAAATACGAAAATATAAGCGATGCTCAAGTTATCGATTTAAAGAACAAAGTTGTGATGCCAGGATTAGTAGACCTATGTTCGCATCTAAAACATGGAAATGATCTTTATTCCGATCTCAAACGTGAACTCGGAGCGGCAGTCGCTGGAGGGATTACAAGCATTGTATTATCTCCAGATACGCATCCAATATTGGATGAGCCAGGACTTGTAGACACCATACTAAGAAACGCATCAGATCTCGGTTTATCGAAA
Organism: Taylorella asinigenitalis ATCC 700933; assembly: GCF_000687755.1. Taxonomy (GTDB): domain Bacteria; phylum Pseudomonadota; class Gammaproteobacteria; order Burkholderiales; family Burkholderiaceae_B; genus Taylorella; species Taylorella asinigenitalis. The sequence continues at coordinate 12,862 of NZ_JHXN01000012.1, read as the reverse complement.
GTATATCCCCTAGGTGCTCTTACCTTAGGCATGAAGGGAGAAGTTCTTGCACCTATGTCAACTTTAAAAAATTCAGGATGTATTGGATTTTCGCAATCAAATAAGCCGCTAATTAACCTATCTACCCTTAATAGAGCCATGCGGTATGCAAGAACGCATCAATTGGCTTTGTGGCTACAAGCATCAGAACCGAATTTGACTGACTCAGGTGTAATGGCTAGTGGTGCTTATTCTTCACGTTTAGGATTGCCAGGTGTACCAGTTCAGGCGGAAACTATTGCCCTAAATACTTTATTTGCCCTACAAAAGAGTACTATGACCACCTTGCACATTTCCAATCTAACTAGTGCAGAGGGTATTAATATTGTTAGGGAAGCAAAAAAACAAAATTTGCCCATAACGTGCGATGTTTCAATCAATAATCTTCACTTTATCGATCAAGACATTGCCTTTTTTGATACTCATTTTAGGCTTAATCCACCTCTACGATCTCAAAGGGATAGAGATGCGATAACACAGGGCTTAATTGATGGAACTATCGATGCAATTAGCTCAAATCATTTATCCGTAAGTAGTGACCATAAGCAGGTTCCATTTGCAGAAGCAAGCCCTGGAGCTGTGGGTTTTGAGATTTTATTAAGTGCAATTATTAAGTGGGCTAAGCAAAATAATGTCTCTTTACTTGATGCTATTCAATTAGTTAGCAATAAACCAGGAGATGTAATTTCTAAAAATTCTGGTATCGGTACTATAAAAGAGGGGGCCGAGGCTAATTTAATATGCGTGGATTTAGAGACAGAATGGACACCAAGTAGTGACACTTTGACTAGCTTAAATTATCATACTCCCTTCCTAAATTATCCTCTTCCTGCAAAAGTGCTTAAAACTTTTGTTGGAGGTAAATTAGTTTTTGAGAGGGAGTAGTTTATTGCCACTTCTGAGATTTATTGCTAGATTTACATTTCTAGCGCTTATTATTCTAACGGGCATGGTGTTTTTGGTTTTAGGCTATAAAGTTCTAAATCGAAAACGACGTGATGAAGTTATTCGTAGGCTATCTATAGCTCTAGTTAAATCAACTGGAATTAAGATTCAATATAAAGGCACACCAGTATTGGATGGTCCAGTTTTGCTCGTGGCTAATCATGTATCGTGGATTGATATTTTCCTATTAAATTGCAGAAGGATAAACAGATTTATTGCCAAAATGGAGATTCAAGACTGGCCTATCGTAGGTTGGATGGTATCTGCTGTTGGTACGATATATATTGATCGCAGTTCTCGTCAAGGACTTAGAGATATCAACGATAAGATGGCGGAAACTTTTTCAAGAGGAGATAGTATTGGGCTATTTCCTGAAGGTACCACAACTGAGGGTTTCACAGTATTGCCACTATATAGCGGTTTATTCGATGTGGCTATTAAGATGGAGATCCCTGTTCAGCCAGTTGCCCTTCTTTTTACATATAAAGGAGAGAGAAGTGGACGAGTCGCATTTGTAGGCGATCAAAGCATGATAAAAAATCTTTGGATTTTGCTAAGTAGTAGAAAGGTAGGCGTTACCGTGAAGTATCTTCCAATGATGCAGATGCCCGATAAAGGCGAGCTTTCAAGACAGGAACTTACGGATTTCGTATATCAGCAACTACTAAATGAAGTAGCAGCACCTCAAACATCCTCAAGATAATTAAATTTTTCTTTTGGGTTTGCGATTATCCCCGTCAACCTGAACCAATAATCTATCTGATAGCCTAATAGCTGATAATTTCCCGCCCCATACACATCCAGTATCTAATGCTATCAGATGTTTCTTGACCATAAGTCCAAGAGTGGACCAGTGGCCGAAGATTATGGTTGTGTCTTTGCATTTGCGGTCGGCTACTTCAAACCAAGGAACTAAATTAAACTGTTTTGAATTTGAAGGAGCTTCTTTAGATCCAAATTCCATAGAACCGTCTGGAAAGCACATACGCATACGTGTAAAAGAATTAATAATAACCCTGCGTCTGCGTGAACCCTTTAGCGATTCTGTCCATCTATTTGGTTCATTGCCGTACATCTTTTCGAGATATTTTTTCCAATTTTTTGATTGCAAAGCTTCTTCAACTTCTTTTGCAAGGCTTAGCGTTTTTTCTAAGTCCCACTTTGGCAATACTCCCGCATGCACCAATAGATGCCCTTGATCATAATGTGCTAGAGGTCTAGATCGAAGCCAATTAATAATATCTTTTACGTCGGGAGCACTAAGAATTTCATTGATTGTATCGGTTTTATTTTCTCTTCTAAATCCTGCATAACATGCTAGAAGATGCAAATCATGATTTCCTAAAACTGTTTTGGCTCTATCGCCCATAGACATGATATGGCGAATAGTCTTTAAAGATTTTGGCCCTCTGTTAATAATATCCCCAGCAAACCAAATTTCAGAATTTTCATCATGTTTGATTTCTTTTGAGTCGAGCAGTTTCTTAAGGGGGTCATAACACCCTTGAACGTCCCCTATAGCCCACACAGATTTTTTATTCTTAGATTTAGTCATGTCGATAAAATTGGAGGTTTAGGTTTAGGTTTTCTTTCAATTAGATATAAGGCTCCCATGGCCAAAACCATAGCTATTATGTTTGGCAATAAGGCCGTAATCCATGGTGGTAAATTGCTTAGCATACCCATATTTAGTGACAACTGATTTACCATAAAGAAAACAATACCAATTAATATTCCAATAAATATTTTAGCCCCAACCCCACCTTTGCGATTCTGTACAAATCCTAGAGGAGTGGCCAAGGTAATCATTACAATCAATGCAAATGGATAGCTTAGCTTTCTCCACAATGCCACAACATGCCTATTTTTTTCTAAATTATTCTCTTCAAGATAATCTAAGTAATCAAGCAATTTCAAAGTAGACATGCGATCAGGTTTTAGTTCTGTGGCCAATAGCCGGCTTTCAGTTAATGATGTTGGCAATGAAACCATATCCATTTTTTGTGAATTAGAACCTTTTATAACTGGGTCATGTTCTGTATTTAGAACTTTATCCATATTTATAAGACTATCTGTTTGAATAACTTTAAATAGTTTTAATTCTTTGTTTGCTAGTTCACCTTTTTCAGCTATGAGTAGTCTTTTGAATTGATTATCTACAATTGAATACTCATATACCTTTATGCCTTCAACAGTTTTATTATCTATTAGGTTTTGAAGATTAATCACCCTATAGGTATCTTTAGAAGAAGGCTCCCTAAACCAGTAACCTGAATCCAATTGATTGCTTTTTTTACCTAATACAGCCATATTTATCGCACTAACTCTTTGATCGGCCCAAGGAGTAATAACTTCTGAAAGTAAGGTCGCAAAAATAACTATAGGTACTGTAATCCACCAGAGCATTAATAAAAGTTTTCTGCTACTTAGTCCAGATACTCTTAATATTACAAGCTCGTTTCTCTGTGCAAGATTTGCTAAGGCTACAACGGCACCAATAAGTAGCCCAATCGGGAGAATGTCATAAAGTCTAGTAGGAAGCTGAAAAGCCTGCAATGCAAGCATCACCCAAAGAGTATAAATTTCGTTTAATTTGTCAAACTCTTCAATCGTTTCAAAAAATGTAAACAGTCCTAGGAGCACTAAGATAACTAGTGCACATGTTTTATAAATTTCTTTAGATAGTAGCTTTATGGCTGACTTCATAATAAATTTAAATCTAAGGTTAGGGCGGCCAAATCCACGGAATTTATTTTGAAATTAAGAGGTTCTCCTCTTTCAAAAGCATAGGACTTTTCTAGTTCACACACAAAAGGTAAATCATCAAATCTAACTATATTATCTCTTATAGCAGTTGCTTTGACTTCAGTAATGTTCTCTTGAATGATATATCGCAAACACCAGTATTTTTCTAAATTTGTTTGGAAAATATTGTAATTTGAGTACGTATCATCAAATGCAGCAATTAATTTATGCAATTCATCATCTTTAGGTTTGAAAGGAGAAATCAATTTAGCAGCCATACCTCCATTTATATATGCTATTAATTGGGCCTGATTTACTAAATCAACAAATCTCCTAAGAGGTGAGGTTAACCATGCATATTTATCTACCCCAATTAAAGCGTGTGGGGCTGGACTTAAACCATGAGTTGTTCGTCCATAACTATATCCTCTAAATATTGCTGGTATTCTCGCTTTGCTTAAATCCTCTGCCCATGTGTAATTACAAAGAATCATCAGTTCAGCAACAATAAAGTTTAGCGGTGAGGTTCTGTTACGAGGGATTATAGATACCTTACTTGAATCCTCACTAATATTAAAGAAGTATTCATTTCTTTGAGTCTCAGGATAGCCCCTATATGCCTCTCTAATCTTGCTACGAGCCTTAGCAAAAGAAAGCAAAGGTTTAAATATGTCCCTATATTTACTAAATTCTCCATTAGAGTCAGAGTTTAAAAACTCCTCAGTAATGATATCGTCGAATTTATTAAGAGAAAGATTTTCTTTCACCTCAAGTAACTCAACTTTATTTGTATGCTCCAAAACCTCACCCGTCTCTATATTTACTTTCAAATATAAAGAGACGGCTGGTTTCTCTATACCCTCAACCAAAGAGAAAGAATTCACAACTTCATCAGGTAGCATAGTAAATTTACCGGTTGGAGAATAGAAAGTGGACATTCTATTAGCCGCAATTTTGTGTAGCCAATTTCCTTTATCGTAAACCAAACCAGGTGCAGCAATATGAATGCTTAATGCGTAACTATCGCCATCAATATGCTCGATACTAAATGCATCATCAATCTCAGTAGTGTTTTCATCATCTACCGAATATGCACTAACTGTAGCCTTTTCAAGCTTATGTGAGCTTAAAGTTTTAGTGTCAGGAATCTTTACATCCAGCCCAAAAGTGTGACTTCTTTTTAAATCAGGATATTTATCTAATATTAGATAGTTATGCAGATCAAGTTCGCTATGAAATAAACCCAACTCCATCATCAAAGAATTCAAATTTTTATTGGTCTCTTTGAGATAAATTTCAAGTGCTTTATAAAATAGTGGACTTTTGTTTTTATTTAAGAAAATTTGTGGATCTTTATTTATTTCTTGTGGCAATGCCTTCTTATTCAATCCATCTACGTATGAATTCAAAAGCTCCTCTTGTTGCCTTTTCTTTTCGTTTGCAAGTAATGCGGACTCTATCTGTTCTTTAGGAGCGGGCACAAAAAAAGTCTTAGTTTTTTTTTGAAAATATATGGGATTATTTCTTATAAATTCTAAAAGAGAATATTTGAATTTAGTATTATTGTTTCCTTCGTCTGCACAAAGTTCAACTAGATTTTCAAAATCAATGCCTTCTTGAGGTATCAACTCCCATAGTTCATGAGCAGGCATATCAATTTTAGGCAATTCGGATTCTTGAAGGCTTTTAGGGTCAATATCATCAAATTCAAAGAGCACATTCTGCTTTTTTACCTTAACTACCTTTCCTGAAGTAGTAGTGACCTGATATGTAGCTGGTGCGTCTTTAGAAATGCTACCGACCTTTAATTTACCTGCTTCTTCGTATACTAAATGCATTTATTAATTCTTTTCTAATTCAGAAAGTAGTTTTCTATGAAGCCCCTGGAAACTTCCATTACTCATAATCACAATATGGTCATTTGGTGCGGCCATATTAAGGATTGCAGATTTTAATTCTTCAATATTATGGAAAATATGAACATTGGTTTTGGGACCGAATATTTCTTCAGGTGTCCAGCCAAGAGCATGTTTGCCATTAAGTTCACCATAAATATAAATTTCGTCTGCGTTAATAAGAGCTTGTGGCAATAATTTCGCCATGGTCCCCAATTTCATAGTATTCGACCTAGGCTCTAATACAGCAATAATTCTCGCATCACCAACTTTCTTTCTTAGCCCATCAATGGTTGTGGCAATGGCACTCGGATGATGAGCAAAATCATCATAAATGGTAATGTTTTTAGGATTCCCTAAAACTTCCATTCGTCTTTTTATGCCAGAAAATTTACTTAAATATTCACATGCTTTATCAGGTTCAATTCCAATAATATCAGCTGCAGCTATGCAAGAGAGTGCGTTTTTAATATTGTGTATTCCAGTAAGTTTCCATTTTATAGACCCGATTTTTTCTCCATTTCTAAGAATATCAAATGATTCAGTAGAGTCAGAGACATTTGAATAAGACCATGCTCCATCAGGACCAACTTCAACTTTGTCACAATATAGGCCTCTAGCTAGAATTCTTGCTACAGTTTCGTCTTTGCTTGGAACGATAAGTGAGCTATTTCTTGGTAAAATGCGTACAAAATTATGGAATTGGTTTTCAATTGCCTTTAAATCTGGAAAAATGTCTGCGTGGTCATATTCAATATTGTTTATGATGGCAATGTTTGCGTGATAGTGTACGAACTTTGATCGCTTGTCGAAAAATGCCGTATCGTATTCATCCGCTTCAATAACAAAGTACTTAGAATCGGGGTTAAAACGGGCGGAAATATTGAAGTCTTTTGCAATTCCGCCAATTAAAAAATTAGGCTCTAATCCAGCACATTGCAGTATATGTGTAAGCATTGAGGAACTAGTAGTTTTTCCATGAGTGCCTGATACAGCTAAAACATATTGTTCTCGAAGTATATGATCTCCAAGCCATTGCGGGCCAGATGTATAAGGCAATCCTTTCTCTAAAATAGCCTCCATTAATGGATTTCCGCGAGTAACAACGTTTCCTACAATATATAGATCAGGATTTAGATTTATTTGATCCTCTTGGAATCCTTCTATAAATTCTATACCTTGTTCTTTGAGTTGCTCGCTCATAGGTGGATATACGCCCATATCACAACCAGTTACTTTATGACCTGCAGATCTAGCTATAAGTGCTAGTCCGCCCATGAAGGTACCACCAATACCAAGAATATGTATATGCATTATTAATTTAAGAGGAAAAATATTTAACCTTATATTATCTACTATCTAATGAAGCATTGCACTTTATAAACACATTTTTGCCCTATTAGTTACAAAAATGTAGACATTTTCATCAAATTGTCTTTAAAATTACCTTATTTTCTAAATTTATATTACAGTTTTTTTAAGGCGATTCTATGGACTTAAGAAAGTTAAAAACACTTATAGACTTAGTTGCTGAGTCTGATATTTCTGAACTTGAAGTTACTGAAGGTGCCGACAGCAAAGTTCGTATTGTAAAACAAACGCCTGTTGCTTATGCTCCACAGCCTCAAGTTCAAGCATACGCACCGCCACCTGCACCTATACAACAATCTGCTCAAACTGCACCTGTTCCTGCAGCTAGTTCTGAATCCGCTGGGGAAACTAAACGCGAAATTTCTGGTCATATAGTTAAAGCTCCTATGGTAGGCACTTTCTATAGAGCACCTAATCCTAGTGCACCTCCATTTGTTGAAGTAGGTATGTCAGTCAAAGAGGGTGATACTTTATGCATTATCGAAGCTATGAAATTACTTAATGAAATCGAGGCAGATAAGTCTGGAGTAATTAAAGAAATTCTAGTCGAAAATGCAGAACCAATTGAGTATGGTCAGCCTTTATTTGTTATTGGCTAAATTATCACGACATTTTTAGGACATTTATGTTTCAAAAAATCCTTATTGCCAATCGTGGGGAAATTGCACTTAGAATTCAAAGAGCTTGCCGAGAGTTAGGAATTAAAACAGTTGTAGTTCACTCAGAGGCAGATCGCGAGGCCATGTACGTAAAACTAGCCGATGAGTCGGTATGCATTGGACCCGCAGCACCCCAACAAAGTTATCTTCAAATGCCATCTATCATTGCAGCAGCTGAAGTTACTGATGCAGAAGCTATCCACCCAGGTTATGGCTTTCTTTCAGAAAACCCTGATTTTGCTGAGCGTGTAGAGCACAGTGGTTTCGTTTTTATTGGGCCGAATCCTGAATCAATTAGAGTCATGGGAGATAAAGTTTCTGCTAAGCAAGCTATGATCAAAGCTGGAGTACCAGTAGTGCCTGGGTCAGAGGGAGCATTGCCAAATGACCCTCAAGAAATTTTACGTCTCGCAAATAAAGTGGGTTATCCCGTAATTATTAAAGCTGCTGGTGGAGGCGGTGGTCGCGGTATGCGTGTTGTACATACAGAAGCAGCTCTTTTAAGTGCAGTTCAAACTACCAAAACCGAAGCTCTTGCCGCATTCGGAAATGCCGAAGTTTACATGGAAAAATTCCTTGAAAACCCAAGGCATATTGAAATTCAAGTTCTTGGGGACGGTCTAGGACAAGCTGTTTGGCTATGGGAGCGTGACTGCTCAATGCAACGCAGACATCAAAAAGTTATTGAAGAAGCTCCTGCTCCTGGTATTGATAGATCATTAGTGGAAAAAATTGGTGAGCGTTGCGTCAAAGCCTGCAAAAACATGAAATACCGTGGTGCGGGTACTTTTGAATTCTTATATGAAAAAGGTGAGTTCTATTTCATCGAGATGAATACTAGGATTCAAGTAGAGCATACAGTCACTGAATGCATTACTGGAATAGACTTAGTTCAAGCTCAAATTTTGATTGCGGCGGGAGAGCCATTTCCATATAAACAAAAGGATATTAAGTTATTAGGTCACGCATTTGAATGTCGCATAAATGCTGAAGATCCATTTACATTTATTCCTTCTCCTGGATTGGTTACAACTTGGCATGTACCAGGTGGACCAGGGGTGAGATTAGACTCTCACGCATTTGCAGGTTATAAGGTTCCACCAAATTATGATTCGATGATAGGTAAATTAATTACCTACGGTTCCACCAGAGAACAAGCTCTAAAACGAATGGGTATTGCCTTATCTGAGATGGTAGTAGAGGGAATTAAGACCAATATTCCTTTACACAGACAGTTAGTGCAAGATCCTAAGTTTAAAGAAGGTGGCACCACAATCCATTATCTTGAAAAACGATTATCTGAATTGAAATAAGCAAAGAGCCCCGAAATTTTCGGGGTTTCTTATAATATAGGCTCTAATTTGGTGCTTATATGATTGAACTTCTTATCCATTCATCCGAAGAACTTGCCGACGAGGTTTCTGACTATTTGTTAGATTTAGGTGCATTGTCTGTATCCTTGCTTGATGCAGATGTGGACACGCCTTCAGAGAACCCAATTTTTGGGGAACCTCCTCAACATGGTGAAGAAAGTACTGATTCCAATATTCAAACTTGGAATCAAAATAATTTACTAGCCCTGTTTGAAGACAAAACAGAATGCGAAGAAATCGTTAATACTTTAAATGAAAAATTTAGTACAAATTTCTCTTTTAAAATCCAAAAAGTTCCAGATTTAGATTGGGTGCCATTGACACAATCTCAGTTTCCTCCTATTCAATTGGCTGAAAAATTATGGATATTGCCAAGTTGGCATAAGGATGAAACTAAATCTGCAGATTTAGATGAAGCAACTATTATTAATCTAGATCCAGGTTTGGCTTTTGGCACGGGCAGTCACCCCACTACTAGTTTGTGTGCAGAATGGATTTATTCAAATAATGTAGAGGATAAATCATTACTTGATTATGGTTGTGGAAGCGGTATCCTTGCAATAATTGCTTATAAACTAGGGGCATCTCCAGTTGTAGGGGTTGATATCGATGAGCAGGCTGTAGAAACAGCTAAATTCAACGCCTCAAATAATGATACGGAAATTAAATTTTTTGACCCTAATGAATTTCCTGAAGGCCAGTACGATATTGTTGTAGCAAATATACTTTCTAATCCCTTGAAATTATTGGCACCTATGCTTGTTGCTCGTTTAAAGGATGGAGGTAGTCTTGTGCTTTCAGGTATTTTAGAGAGGCAAGCTGAAGAACTAATCGAGGTTTATTCTGAATTTATACAGCTATCCATATGGAAGGCTAAGGATGGTTGGGTTTGTTTAAGTGGAGTTAAAAATGCGAACTCAGTGTACTAACTGTCATTCGATATTAAAGGTTACGCAGGAACAATTAGACTTTAAACAGGGTCGTGTTAGATGCGGCCATTGTAGGGAAGTTTTTAATGCCATCGATAACTTAATCGAAGATGATTTTCCTTTACTTACCGAAGATGATGAGTTAGAAGAACCTATTCGTACAGCTCCCCAAAATATTCCAGCTAAAGTACCAGCTGTAAAAATAATTTCTATTCATAAAAATAATGTTGAACAGCCTACTGAGCCGATTAAAACTGATCACGAGGTTGCAGAGACATTGCCACCTAGAGATCAAACTACACAAATTCGATATGAACCAAGTTCTGAGCGTGGCTTAAATGATTTTATTATCCGCACAAATAGGAATACTGAAGCTGAATACTCTAGAACCGCCTCAACAGATGACTCGCACTATATCACTGAAAAGAGGGTGGAGAGACCGCTAGTACTTGATCCAGATGATTACGAATCTGACGAGTACGAGAACGAAGATGAGGCTTATGAGGAGTATGAAGATTCTAGAAAAGGCGGATCATTTTTAACTGGGTTTATTAGCCTACTTTTATTGTTGCTTTTAATTTTTCAAGCAATTTTTTTCTTCAGGAATGCGATTGTGTCGGCATTGCCAGTATCTAGACCATATGTACAGCAAATGTGCGATGTACTAGGATGTAAGCTTGATCTTTTAAAAGATGCATCTGAAGTTATTATCACAGATAAGTTTTTACAAGTTCTTCAAGAAGATGCAACTAATAAAACGGTTACATATGAACTACAATCAATTCTTGTAAATGAAAGCGAATATGACATAGCATGGCCACCTCTATTTCTTGAGTTGCAAAATGCTCAAGATGCTATTCTCTATAGCAAAATTTTGAGACCACAGGATTATCTTTTAGCTCAAGATAAAGAAGCATTTACGTCAAAATCGCAAAAGCATATTCAAATTAAATTTGTAGCTCCAGCTCCCGCAATAACAAAATTTAAATTATCAATTTCAAAATAATATGGGAAATAAAAAACCTGTTTTAATATGTGGTTCCGTGGCCTTTGACACTATTACTAAGTTTGACGGTCATTTTAAGGACCATCTGCTTCCTGAAAATATAAAGTCTTTGAGTGTGTCCTTTTTTGTGCCGACCATGCGAAAAGAATATGGTGGATGTGCAGGAAATATTGCGTATGCCCTTAATATGCTCGGCGGCTATGCTGCTCCAGTAGCGACAGTCGGTAAAGACTCAGATGACTATATTGAACGGATGAGACAACTGGGCATTTCCACCCAATTCATAAAGCAAATTCCAGAATCATTTACAGCTCAATGCCATATAACTACTGATTTAGATGGAAATCAGATAAGTGCGTTTCATCCAGGAGCTATGGAATTTTCCCATACAAATGCTATTGAGAATGCATTTTGTGATTGGGCCATTGTTGCTCCAGACTCTAAAGCGGGAATGTTTGAACATGCTAGAAAACTGCATGAACTTGGTGTGAAATTTATATTCGATTTAGGGCAAGCGATGCCATTGTTTGATGCTACTGAATTAAAAACTATGATTGATTTGTCGGATGCATTGACACTTAATGAATATGAAGCTTCTGTAGTAGAACAAAGGCTAGGTATGGATATGAGGGACATTGCCAACTTGCTTGATGCCGTGGTTGTTACTATGGGAGCAAGGGGTAGCAGACTTTATCATGATTCTAAAATGCATGAGATTACTACTTTTGCACCTGAAGCAGTAAAGGACCCTACTGGATGCGGTGATGCTCATAGAGGCGGTCTATTATATGGTTTATCTAATGGTTGGTCTTGGGTTGAGAGTGCAAGCCTTGCTAATATTATGGGTGCACTAAAGATTGCTGTTGAGGGCCCTCAAAATTACTGGCATAAAAAAGAGACCGTTAATAGTCTCTTAAAATCAGTTTATGATATCGATCGGGAGATTAAATAATATTTCCCACTAAAACCTGAAGTAGAAGAACCACAATCAATAAAACGAATAATGACAAGTCCACTGGACTTTGTTTGAGAGATTCAGGAAGTTTGTTTCTAATGGGTATAAGCATAGGCTCCATCATCGATCTTAGAAAAGGCATAAGTGCGGATTGAGGGGCCAACCATGATGTAATCGCATAAACGATACCAACCCACAATATTATGGATAGGAAATTCTGCAAATAATAACTTAGTCCAAATAATAAAACATGGCCGATATCAATAAACATCGCACTTGAATGCCCCTTATATGGAATTTCTATGGAAGAAATCCAAAGAGTGGTCACTATAAATGCCATTGCAACACAAACAATAAAAGCTAGTATCATGCTAGCCCAATCAATTTTGTCCCCAGTGGGAAGTATTTTTTGCGTTGGCTTAACTGCAAAATCTGTAAGCTTATATATAAATCTTGAATAGTCGTTAAAAGCAGGAACCTTCAAATAAAATAGCCAGGCTCTAATAAATAAAAGAGCACAAAAAATACTAGCCACCGTTTTAATAAGAAATATAAGTGTTTCGGTCATTGCAGATGCTTAAATAAAAAAAGTTTAATACAAAAAAGGCTGAATCGAAATTCAGCCTAGATAAAAATATCACACTTTAAGGACGGCTAGATCCTGTTGGAAATGGCCAACTATTAGGTGATTTAAGAGTACTAGTTACTTTTTTTGCTTCTTTTGTGCTTTTTTTTTGCCTGATTCTTTTTTTGATTCAGACTTCTTTTCTTCTTTTTTAGAAGCATCAAGCACAGATTCAGCTTTTTTGTCTTCTTCCTTAAGATCTACTTTTTTTTCCTCTGCCTTAGCTACAGCTTTTTTAGGAGCTGCTTTTTTTACTGCTGGTTTTTTAGCCGCAACAGATTTGCTAGTAGTTGCTTTTTTAGCTACAGGTTTTTTTGCAG
>NZ_JHXN01000011.1 GCF_000687755.1 Taylorella asinigenitalis ATCC 700933 | reverse complement strand
TATCGCTTACTTTTATTGCTTAAAACTTCAAAAAAAAGAATTAACTTATTTAAAGATTACACCTAGAACCCCATTTCTTTTATTATTGGCCCTAAGTAAAAACCTTCTCTTATCTACTCTCTTTTTCTCTTCACATTTATAAGCGTAAGACTTGATGTATTAAAACCTAACATTTAACAAAATCAAGTACCCACACTTATCGGCTGTATTAATTTTTAAAGAACATTTTTTTCACTACCACCCCCACACAAAATTCATATGTAATAAATTCGTAAAATGTGGGAAAAGTGAAAGATTATTAATATACATAAAACTTAAAGTCTTTGTCAAATCTTTTTAGCGTTAACCCTAATTTAAGCTCCAAATCATGTTGTGTTTATGCATATTTCAACGCCCGCATCAGTTGCCCGAGCTCTGTGCTCCAAACAACGCCTCGCAAACCTCACGAATGAATCAAAATCTGTTTGCGGAAAAAGGAGAAAGGTCGAATGAGGGGGCATTGCCACAGAGAAGATCTGCAATCAAAAGGCAAGTAATAGGGCCAAGCGTAAAAACCGAGGTACATTGCCACCTAAATCTTATATTTTTAACTTAATGTAAATCAAAAAATATTAGGGTTTTACCTATTTGTCATTTATTAGATTTATACTGTTAATGCATGTTAATCATTGGAGTTAAATATGGATACTAATAACGTCCAATCTCACCAAAAACGATCGTTTTTTGGTCCCGAAAAATTCCCCTTATTCTTATTTATTGGATTTGCCGCACTAATCGGTATTCTACTACTGCCTACGCCTGAAGGACTTTCACCAGCAGGTCACCGCATGTTAGCGATTTTGGTATTTGCTATTATCGTGTGGGTTTCTGAAGCCGTATCCTATGAGGCAAGCTCAATTATTATTATGGGGCTTATTATATTCCTTGTGGGTTTATCTCCTTCACTCAAGGACCCGACAGTGGAATGGGGCGTTAAAAGTGCCTTGACTATGGCCTTAGCAGGTTTTAGTAGCTCTGGACTTGCATTAGTAGCAGCGGCATTATTTATCGCAGCTTGCATGACGTATACAGGATTAGATAAACGTATCGCCCTTAATACCATGAATCTTGTGGGTACCAGTACAAAATCCATTTTCTTCGGAATGATCTTAGTAACTATCATTCTATCTTTAGTTGTACCTTCTGCTACTGCACGTGCCGCAGCGATGATTCCAATCGCTATGGGTATGGTTGCTGCATTTGGTGTGGAAAATAAATCTAAACTTGCTGTAGGGCTTATGATTCTAGTGGCGGAGTGTATCAGTATCTGGAACGTAGGTATTCAAACAGCCGCAGCACAAAACTTAATTACTGTAGGCTTTATGACTGAGTTGCTAGGCGAACGTGTAGCATGGATTGATTGGTTAATTGCTGCATTGCCATGGTCAATTATCATGTCATTTGTACTTTACTTTGTAGTTCTAACCTTCTTCCGTCCTGAAGTTAAAAAACTTGAAGGCGGTAAACAATCTGTTCGTAAGCAGCTAGAAGAAATCGGACCTATGACTTCCGATCAACTTCGACTTTTGATTGTTTCCACTATCTTAATTGGATTTTGGGCTACTGAAGGTAAATTACATAACTACAGTACCGCAGCTACAACAATCGTAGCCCTAGGTGTTCTATTGATTCCTAAAATCGGTGTAATCAATTGGAAAGAAATGCAAAAACGCACACCATGGGGTACCTTGATTGTATTCGGTACTGGTATCAGTTTAGGTAGCTCTATTCTTAAATCTGGTGCAGGTGAATGGTTAGGTAATCAAATCGTTGTGTGGACAGGATTGGATACTCTTGGACCATTGATGATTTTTGCAATCCTAGCAGCATTCTTAATTATCATTCACTTAGGTTTTGCTAGTGCAACTGCACTTTCATCTTCTATGATTCCTATTGTGATTTCTATCCTAAAAACTATGCCAGATGGATCTGTGGATCGTTTAGGTATGACCATGATACTAGGTTTTGTAATTTCTTATGGTTTCATACTTCCTGTAAACGCTCCTCAAAATATGGTATGTTTAGGTACAGACACATTTAATGCAAAACAGTTCGCAAAAGTTGGTATCACTATTACTATAATTGGTTACTTACTGATGGTTCTATTTGCAGGAACTTACTGGGATTGGTTAGGTCATCTAAAATAATACTTAGGATTATCTAACAAACTCGCTCATCTAAGAGCCTGATGTATTCTGCATTAGGCTCTTTTTTATGGATTGATTATGTTTGAAATTTTTAGAGCTCTCAAAAATGGTTTTGAAACCATGTTTCACCCAAAAATGATATTTGCTGCGTTTCTGCCATTAATTGCCAGTGTCGCAGCCTTCGTTATATTTTGTATATTCATATGGTCGGATGTCAGTTCATGGCTTATTACATCTACAAGTGATTGGTGGATCTTAAATCAAATTGGCATACTCTTGAATGATGTGGGACTTAATGCTGGTGGCTTCGGAGAGTTTTTTGCTTGGATAATCACTTTAATTTGCGTTATTGTGTTGAGCTTAATTATTGGGCTTGTAATAGCAGGTATTTTAGTGACCCCGCTTGCCGTAAATCTAATTAGCAAAAATCATTATCCCTACCTTACTCGTGATGGAAAATATGCTACTGGAATCAGTATATTGAATTCAATTAAAGTGACAGTAATCTTCGCTTTAGGATGGCTTATAACATTGCCACTTTGGTTGATACCAGGGCTCTCCATCGTACTATCCCTATTTTGGATTAGCTATGCATACGCAAATATGACCAAAGTGGATGCCATCGTTGAGCATGCAACTCCAGAAGAGAGAAAATATGTAATTTCAAATTATAAAAGTGGCTTTTGGATTATTGGATTTATATGTGCTTTGCTGTCTTTAATTCCATTATTAGGCCTAATCATGCCCGTGTATTCTATTATCTCCTGCACACACTACGGCTTAGCATTACTCGATAAGATCCGTAAAGATGGACGCGAATTGACTACAGTCCCTGCCAGGTAGAAGTTTCGGGCAAATCAAATCCAAAAAGTGCTAGTATGCGGTCTACAGAATGATCGACTATCTCGTCGATGCTTTGCGGTTTTTGATAGAACGCTGGCAATGTCGGGAAAATCACGCCCCCCATTTCTGTAACGGCCGTCATATTTCTCAAATGAGCGAGATTTAAAGGAGTCTCTCTTACCGCAAGCACTAATCGGCGTCGCTCTTTCAGATGCACATCAGCCGCTCTCGATAGCAAATTATCGGCCAGCCCATGTGCACACGAAGCTAAAGTATGCATCGTGCATGGCAGAACAACCATCCCAATAGTAGTCACTGAGCCGCTTGCAAGCATATCGGATACATCCCTGTATCCGTGCGTATGATCCGCATGCTCACAGAACTCCTTGCGATCCATACCAAGCTCGTGCTTAATCGTAATCAAGCCAGCTGGCGACACAATAAGATGCGTCTCCACGTCTTCCACGTCTTGCACATCTCTCATCGAGCGCACCCTATCCAAGAGCCTAAGAGCGTATATAGCTCCAGTCGCCCCCGTGACTCCGACAACCAATCTCTTAGTCATTCAAAACGCCTGTAGGCTCAAGCACTTCCTTAAGTTCCCCGCTCTCAGCCATCTCAAGGATAATATCGCAGCCGCCGATAAATTCGCCGTTCACATAAAGTTGCGGAATAGTAGGCCAGTTTGCGTATTGTTTAATGCCCTCACGCACTTCCTGATCCTCAAGCACATTTACGGTCGCAAGTTTCTTCACGCCTACCTCACGCAAAGCCTCGACCGCCCTCATCGAAAAGCCGCACTGCGGGGCATTTGCCGTCCCTTTCATAAAAAGAATTACAGGATTTTCGCTTACGATTTTTTTAATATATTCTTGAATTTCGCTCATCTAAATCTCCATTTTTCCTAATTGTACCTACAAAATTCAGGCTTCACGTTATAACCCCACAAGTGACCCTGTCATGCCCTGCTAAGTCCCTATGCGTCTCTATCTTGTGGCAATGCCACCGCCGCATAATCCCTCTCACAGCTTCACCCTGGTCCCACCCATGCTCAAACGCAAGCATCGCCCCAGATCGCATAAATTCGCGAGAGCGCGAAACAATATCACGGTATGCGTTCACGCCGTCATTGCCACCAACAAGAGCGGACAATGGCTCGTACCGCACATCTCCGCAACTCAAGTGCTTATCATCTGCACGAATATATGGCGGATTCGACAGCACTAAATCGAACGCCTCTATCTCAGGTGGCAATGCCTCCCACCACGACCCCGCATAAAACTGCACAGCAACTCCGTGCTTTTGAGCATTTAGAGCGGCCGTCTGCAAAGCCGCATCCGACACATCTGTCGCATATACTTCGCACAAATCGAAATACCGTGCAATCGAGATGGCAATAGCACCACTACCCGTCCCAAGATCAAGCACCCGAGCGGGCCTCGCAGGTTCTCGTGAGCGTGATAGTGAGCGTGAGCGCTCGTGCAAAAAAGACAAACCCAACTCGACCAAAATTTCCGTATCAGGACGCGGAATCAAAACACTTGGATTTACCTCAAACTCAAGGCCCATAAACTCACGCACCCCAAGTATGTAGGCAATGGGTTCGCCCGCATTTCGCCTATCCACAAGGCTCTCAAAATGAAGCCGCCGCTCATCAGAAAGCACCTCATCATCGTGCGTCAAAAGCCAAACGCGATCAACGCCCAAGACATGCCCCAACAATAGCTGGGCCTCCAATCTATCGAGCTTGCATTCCCGAAGAGCCGCTGCGATAGAGACGCTTGACATTATTCGTCGCCTAAAGCCGCAAGCAATTCCGCTTGCCTTTCGCTAATCAAGGCATTAGTTAGCTCATCAAGCGAGCCTTCCATTATTTGTGGCAACTTATAAAGCGTAAGATTAATGCGGTGATCGGTAACGCGGCCTTGCGGATAATTGTACGTGCGAATCCTCTCCGAACGATCGCCAGTACCTACCAGACTTTTGCGCTCTGCCGCTTCCTTACTTTGCTGCTCCTGGCGTTGAATATCATTGATACGAGCCGCTAAAACGCTCATGGCACGAGCTTTGTTTTTATGTTGCGACCTATCGTCCTGACACTCCGCAACAATGCCCGTTGGAATATGCGTAATGCGAACGGCGGAGTCGGTTTTATTAATATGCTGACCACCCGCACCACTCGCACGAAACGTATCGATACGCAAATCAGCTGGATTTAAAACTACTTCCGCCAATTCATCGGCTTCTGGCATAACGGCCACAGTACAAGCTGACGTATGGACGCGGCCTTGCGATTCAGTTTCTGGAACGCGTTGCACACGATGAGCTCCTGACTCATATTTAAGTTGTCCGTAAACGCCATCCCCTTCTATTCTGGCAATGACCTCGCGATAGCCCCCTAGTTCCGATGGATTCTCCGACATAAGTTCAACTCTCCACCCCTTTTGCTCTGCATAGCGGCTATACATGCGAAATAGATCGCCAGAGAATATGGCACTTTCATCTCCACCCGTGCCAGCTCGAATTTCTAGGAACACACTTCGTGCATCATCTGGATCCTTTGGCAATAATTCCAACTGCAGCTTCTCTTCTAGCTGCTCCAGTCTCTCTTTTGTAGCCTTCATCTCCTCTTCACCCATCTCTTTGAGTTCAGGATCGGACATCATTTCTACTGCAGCTTCTAGATCACTCTCAGCCGCTTCAAACTCCTTAAACAGAGCCACTAC
Source organism: Taylorella asinigenitalis ATCC 700933 (assembly GCF_000687755.1). Classification (GTDB taxonomy): domain Bacteria; phylum Pseudomonadota; class Gammaproteobacteria; order Burkholderiales; family Burkholderiaceae_B; genus Taylorella; species Taylorella asinigenitalis. The sequence continues at coordinate 42,531 of NZ_JHXN01000011.1, read as the reverse complement.
TGGGTCAATCTCACTTCTTTCGCGTGAGAGCTTACGGAAGCGATCCATATCGTTCGCAACATCGGGTTCTGCCAATAGGGCATCAACTTCAACAAGTCTTTGACTTAACTGCTCCAATCTGGAGCGCATTGAATCTTTCATAATAAAAAAGGAAAAAAGAATTAGCTAATGAGTAGGAAATAGCTTAGGAAGAACGTCGAGAATTTGCTCTCTTTCTTCATTTTGAGATTTATTAAGAGCACGCATAGGTGCATGCATATATTTTTGAGTTAGGCCTTGAGCAAGTCGCTCTAAAGCCTCTTCTGGACTCACACCCTTAGCTAAAAGTTTGCGAGCTTTATCGAGTTCAACTTGAGCAAGTGTTTGAGCAGAATTATTAAGAGATTGTATTACAGGAACGACTTCTCTAGTTTTAAGCCAATTCATAAAATTGCTTACACTTGAATCGATAATTTGTTCAGCCTCTACAACAGCAGCTTTACGCATATCGTTACCCATCTGTACCATACGACCTAAATCATCTACGGTATAAAGATACACCTCTCCAAGTCGACCTACTTCAGGCTCGATATCACGCGGCACCGCAAGATCAACCATAACCATAGGTTGGAATCGTCTATGCTTGAGGGCACTTTGAATCATTCCTAGCCCTAAAATTGGCAATGTTGACGCCGTACAGGATACAACTACATCAAATTCATGAATACGCTCTGGCAGTTCCGCAAGCTTAATCACGTCTGCACGGAACCTTGATGCAAGTGCTTCACCGCGTTCAATAGTGCGATTCGCAATAACAATTTGCTTAGGATTATGAGCTGCAAAATGAGTAACACACAACTCAATCATCTCACCTGCACCCACAAATAAAACTTTAGAATTATCCAAGTCACCGAACACCCTTTCGGACATTCGTACTGCCGCAGCAGCCATAGATACAGATTCTTGACCAATAGCAGTGTTGGAACGAACTTCTTTAGCTACTGAAAATGTTTTTTGGAATAATTGATTGAGCATAGTACCAAGAGCACCTGCTTCAGATGCTGCACGAACAGCATTTTTCATCTGACCTAATATTTGGGCTTCACCAAGCACCATTGAATCAAGACCAGAAGCTACACGAAAAGCGTGTCGCACAGCCATATCCTGAGAGTATTCATAAAGGTGTGGAGAAATAACAGAAGAGTCGAGCGAATTAAAATCAGCCATCCACTGACCTATGTGTTCAGCAGCATCAGGCTGAGCTGCAACATAAATTTCTGTGCGGTTACAGGTTGATAAAATAGCCGCTTCTTTCACGCGACCGTTAAAACAGGCTCTTAAACCATCTAATGCAGGACGTACCAGATCACCAGACATAGAAACCCTTTCTCGCACATCTACTGGTGCAGAATGATGGTTAAGTCCAAATGTAAATACACTAGTCATTAGATTCAATGGGTCTTCAAATCAATTACATATTATAGGGTTTTAAAAGCCGAAATAATACAATTTCGTGTCAGACCATAACTTATTTTTGAAAACTTTCTATTTTTACTTCACAAATTATTAGTTTTTAAGTATGATATACAGCTTACAGTCAAATATGGTTCGGTAGCTCAGTTGGTAGAGCAGCGGATTGAAAATCCGCGTGTCGGCGGTTCGATTCCGCCCCAAACCACCAAAATTAAAACACCCTATCCATCTTACCCCAATACTTTAAATCTCTCATCGTCAGATAAATAATTTTTCTCATTTGGTGCACCTTCCTTAGATCCAAAAGGCATTTGAGCAATCATTATCCATTCACTTGGAATATTAAAAATCTCACGCACTTTATCCTCTATCAGTTCGTTATAGTGTTGAAGCGAAGCTCCAATACCTTTCTCTGCCAGTGCGGTCCATACGGCATATTGAGACATTCCATTGCTTTGTTGAGCATATTTAGGAAAGCTTTCTGCATATAAAGGGAATTTTTTCTTCAATTCTTCAATAGTTTTACCGTCCTCATAGTAAAGGATGGTTCCAATTCCCGATTGAAATGCACAATTAATTTTCTGCTCTGAACTTGGATAATCTTCTTCACTAACAACTGCCTTAATTGAGGCTTTTACAAGCTCCCATAATTTGTTATGTTCTTCGCCCCACAAAATCACCAATCTATTAGACATAGAGTTGTAGGCTGTAGGAGATTCATTTACAACATTTTTAATTAAATCTGTGATTTCTTCTTTAGAAAGATCAACATTTTTCCCTAGTGCATATATAGAGCGACGCTTTTTTTGTAACTCGTAAAAACTAGACATTTAGTTCTCCTTTTATTGATTTTTTAGTTTTAATATCTATATATAATAGTATAAGCAGGGAAATATTTGGTTACATTATTGTCTATTTTCTTTGGGGGTTTTATGCGTTTATTTCTAGCTATTTTCTTTCCGCCAATTTTGTTTTTTACAATTGGTAGACCAGGACTAGGGATACTAAACCTTTTTCTGATGATTACCATAATTGGATGGATTCCAGCCGCAATATGGGCCGTTTATGCACTATCTGAACACAATCAAAAGCAAAGGTTTAATGAACTTGCACGTATGCAAGCTCAACAAGCTCAATCACAGGCTAAAGCCAAAAACCCTTTTGATGCAAAAGACGCAGATGTCTTTGAGGGGTCAGGTCGTATAATTAACTAACTACTCGATGCCTGCAAGCTTATGAGTTTGCAGGCTAAGAGCCCATCTCTGCTTTCCCTTAGCATTTAATTTCCCAATAGTTTCGATTGTTTGAAGAATATTCATCTGACCTTCAAGCTCAAGCGGTGACAGAAATCTGTGCTTAGCGGGAAACTTCGAAGCCATAGCTTCAGCCCAAGACATAAAATCATCGATGGAATGCGAGAGCATTGCCACACTATCGACAACGATACGCAACTCATCCACATCAAACCCAACAGCCTGCTCGTAGCGCTCCTTATAGCAATACTTCGGACTGATGGCAATGAAATCGATTCCGACCGGCACTCTCGCAAGCCCATTACTTTCGATACACATAAAGTAGCCCCGTGCCTTAAACGCCGCCACCAATTCCTCAACCCGCGGATGAACCGAAGGCTCTCCACCGGTCAGAATTATATTTCGCACATCAAATGCCCCAACAGCTGCGAGCACCCTTGACAATGGCTTATACTCAAATTCTTCGTAATTTGTATCACACCACTCGCATGATAAATTACATCGACCAAGCCGTACAAAAACCGAGGGCATTCCTGTGTTATACCCCTCGCCCTGAAGGCTTTTAAATATCTCAACTATGCGAAATTGTGGTTCGTCCGAGGCATCGGACAGTGACTTAATATTAATAGTCTTCATTAAAAATGCATTCGCTATATGATGAGGGCGTCTCCCACAAACGTACTCTAGATACGCCTTCAATTCTGGAGCGCAATTTATTTAAGATATGGCTCGAGATATTTTCTGCAGTTGTTCTATGTGCAAATGCGTACGTCTTCATCTTCCACCCATCTAACAATTTCGCAATCTCAGACTCTCTATCATTTGTAGAATCATATAAAAACGCATGGTCCATAGGTTCAATAACAAGCTCTTCCACAATCGATTTAAGATCGGCAAAATCAATAACCATGCCCATCTTCGGCCCCTCTGTAATTACTGGACCCGTCACTTCTACCTCAAGCCTATAGGTATGCCCATGTAAATTTTTGCATTTACCATCATGACCATCAAGCAAGTGGGCAATATCAAAATTAAACGTTTTTACTACTTTCATCTTTAGAAGCTAAGTATTCCTCAAGACCACGATTGCGAAGAATGCAGCTAGGACATTTACAACATCCACCCTCAACACCTTCATAACAAGTATGCGTGCGATTTCTAACAAATTCCAAATATCCCAACTTATCGGCCAGCTCCCATGTTTGAGCTTTAGTGAGCCACATAAGAGGAGTATGAATGACAAAGTCAAAGTTCATAGCCAAATTCATACTAACATTCATCGATTTCACAAAGATATCGCGACAATCGGGATATCCACTAAAGTCAGTCTCGCAAACTCCAATCACAATATTGCGAATACCCTGAGATTTGGCATATATACAGGCATACAAAATAAACAAAGCATTGCGGCCATCCACGAATGTATTTGGCAAACCATCTTCGTTTTGGCCTATCTCTGCACCCTCTTCCATTAAAGCATTAGATGTAATGCCCTTAATCACACTAAGGTCCAGAATAGTTTGCTTCACACCAAGTTCAGTCACAATTTCACGAGCTTTCTGAAGCTCAATATCGTGTCGTTGCCCATATAAAAAAGTAATGGTCTCTACATTTGAGACACCGTATTTTTCAATCGCTTGAAGCAAACAAGTCGTCGAGTCTTGACCGCCCGAAAAAATAACTAAAGCCTTATTTTCCATGCTTTAGTTAGAATCCTTGCTGTAATTGCGAAGATGTTCAGCTATCTTAGTTTTATCCATTTTTGACCAAAGCATAGCCGTCAGTAGCAAACGAGCTTTTCGAGGGCAAATAAATCCCCCCATTAACGCACCCTTGCGTTGAAGGTCAATTTCACTACCCTCATACGCATATGTTTTATATGTAGTTGAGCCCCGTCCAGTACGAGTGCATATCATTACAGGCATATTTTCAATAATAGGTACAAGTTTTTTGGCAATGTTTCCGGGAACATGCCCCGCCCCAAATCCAGCAATCACAAGTCCCTTATAGGATGAATGCAAAATCCAGTCATATATTTCCTCGGACTCATTAAGAGTAGACTCAAGGAGCAAAACGCAAGGGCTCGTATCTTCTGGAACTGGAAATAACAATCGCTCATTGGCCTGCCTTCTTAGAATAAATTGATTTTCCAAAATCACACCAATCGGACCAACCTGCGGTGATTCAAAAGCATTTACCGCATTTGCGTGAGTTTTCGTCACATATCGAGCTTGATGAACCTCATCGTTCATAACTACAAACACCCCATGCCCTTTAGATCTTATATCAACCGCTACCCTAATAGCGTTTAGTAAATTAGAGGCCCCGTCCGCACCTGCAACTTCAGGATGTCGCATAGCCCCTGTCAATACCAAAGGCACTGCATATGGCCAATATAGGTCAAGAAAGTATGATGTCTCCTCAAGCGTATCCGTCCCTTGCACAAGGACAATACCCTGAGCACCACGCTCTACCTGTTGCTTAGCCCAAGCCAATGCCGTAAATAGCAAATCAAAACTCAAAGACCCACTCGCTACGTTGGCAATGGTCTTGTGCCATATATCAAGTGACATATCTTTCAAACCTGGAACAGCTTCTAACAATTCCTCTGCTCCAAGTGTCGACTCAATGCCCGCCAACTTATCGGAACTAGTCATTGTGATAGTTCCCCCTAAAGTTCCTACAGCAACGGTCGATGAAATAATAGTCATATCAATTCCTAATTTGATTTTGGTGAACGCATAGTAACGAATTCTTCAGCAGATGTTGGATGGATACCGATAGTAGCATCAAACTGTGCCTTAGTCGCACCTGCTTTTAAGGCAACGCCAAAGCCTTGAATAATCTCAGGGGCATAGTCTCCGACCATATGCACCCCCAATACTTTATCCGTTGAATTTTGAACGATTAATCGCATCAATGTACGCTCATCCAAACCAGATAATGTATGTTTCATGGCCTTAAAGTTAGACTCGAAAATTACTATATCATCTGCATATTTTTCTCGAGCCTCTTGTTCCGTAAGCCCCACCGTGCCCATCGTTGGCTTAGTGAATACTGCAAATGGCACATTTTCATAAGACATTTTACGACTGCCATCTCCAAAAACATGGCTTACAAAAGCCATAGCCTCGGCTATCGCAACAGGAGTCAAGTCCATACGTCCTACAACATCACCTATTGCATAAATAGATGCAACTGAGGTTTGTGAATTTTCATCTACTTTGATATGTCCAGAATCCTTAATTTGGACACCTACTTTCTCTAAATTCAAACCATCAATTTTAGGTTTGCGCCCTAAGGCCATTAAAACTTCATCAACTTGCAAAGTCTCATTAGTGTCGAGTTCAGCGGTAAGCTTATATTCTGAACCCTCAGGATTTTTTCTAACAGCTTTAATATTTACGCCTTCAGATATATTGATACCGCTTTTAATAAGCTCTTCCTTCAAAAATTCGATACTTGGGGCATCAAAATCTTTTAATATTTTCGAGCGAACTATTTGTCTAACATCTACTCCAAGGCCATTAAATATAGATGCAAATTCACATGCGATAAAACCTCCGCCAACAATTAATATTTTCTTTGGCAATGTTTCAAGGTCGAAAATTTGATTTGAATTTACTGTCAAATCTCCACCCTCAAATTGAGGTATAACAGGCCACCCACCTGTGGCAATAAGTATGTATTTTGTTGTGTACTGCTTCCCGTCTACTTCCACAGTATGTTCATCTACTAAGTTCGCATGACCACGAATAATTTGAACACCTGGTTTTTCTAATATATTTTGGTAAATTCCATTTAAACGAGTTATTTCTTTTGCACGATTAGCTTTTAATATTTCCCAATCAAAAGAAACCCCTTCAAGAGACCATCCGTATCCTTTAGATGCTTCAAACTCGCCTGAAAATTCAGAAGCATATTTATAGAGTTTTTTTGGTACACAACCTACATTTACGCATGTTCCGCCAAGTGGGGCATCTTCAGCCACAGCCACCCTAGCACCAGCACTAGCAGCCATTCTAGAAGCACGAACGCCTCCACTACCAGCACCTATTACGAACAAATCATAATCATAAGAATGCATAAAAACTTCCAAAAAAAACGACAATACTCATTATACTAAGTATTGCCGTTTTGCTTGATATGCAAGCTATATCTATTTCTTAGTCATATGTGTTATGAATTCCTCACCAGATTCATATACAACATTTGAGCGACCAACAATAAGTGGGTCTATTTTTCCGATAGCTTCCATATCCTTATTGTTGTAGTTAAATTTATTTAAAACATAACGCATAGCATTTAAACGTGCACGTTTTTTACAATTTGATTTAACCACAGTCCAAGGAGCATCGCTTGTATCCGTATAAAAGAACATCGCTTCTTTTGCTTTTGTGTAATCATCCCATTTATCTAAGGATGCAAGATCAATAGGCGATAATTTCCATCTTTTTAATGGGTGGTGCTGACGCTCACGGAATCGACGACGTTGCTCATCACGACTTACAGAGAACCAAAATTTAATAAGCGTTATGCCACTGCGAACAAGAATACGTTCAAATTCAGGAGCTTGACGCATAAATTCCTGATATTCAGCATCAGTACAGAAGCCCATTACTCGCTCCACACCTGCACGGTTATACCAAGAACGGTCAAATAAAACTATCTCACCTTTTGTAGGAAGATTCTCTACATATCTTTGAAAATACCACTGACCTCTTTCGCGCTCAGTTGGTTTTTGAAGAGCCACGATGCGTGCATAACGAGGATTTAAGTGCTCCATAAATCTCTTAATAGTACCACCCTTACCAGCCGCATCGCGTCCTTCAAAAATAATAACTACCCTAGCACCAGAGTCTTGAACCCATTGTTGAAGTTTTAATAATTCAACCTGAAGATTATATTTTTGGAACTCATAATTGCGGCGACTCATCAAATATTTGTATGGATAGACGCCTTCTTTTTGCCAATCATCAACCAATACTAAGTCAGGATTGGTTTTGCTAGTTGATTCAAGCCTACGTTTTTCTTCACGCAACACTTTAAGAAGTGCATTCCTATCATCAGGTGACAATATTTCTAAAAGTGCATTTGCTCTTTCATGTCTATAAACTGATGTTTCTGCACGAGAGAGTTCACGTGCTAAATTAGCCGCTTGAAGCTCCGCTTTTGATTGAACCTTATGAGATACTACATTTCTACGAGTGCCAGCTTGAGTAGAACCAACTACTGTATCTCCTTCTATAGCTTTACGTGCAGTTGTAGAAGAGGGTTTTGATGATGATTTAGTTGAAGTCTTTCTTTTAGCAGTAGTTGATGTTTTTGCAGTAGACTTTTTTGTAGTCCTTTTAGTTGCGCTAGAGGGTTTCTTAGCGACCATATGGGGCTCCCGTAATCTGAAAATGTAACATTCGTTATTTTACTACTTGAAGCCTTTACAATATTATTAAATCACTAAATTATCCTACCTAAACCATGATTAAAAATACATTAACAATTGCTGGCGTTGACCCGTCGGGTGGAGCTGGAGTACTAGCAGACATAAAAGTTATGTCAGCTTTAGGCACATATGCATGCGGTATCATTGCCGCCCTAACTGCACAAAACACTCAAAGAGTAACGGGCGTTAAACCTATAGATAAGGAATTTATAAAACTTCAAATAGATACGCTTTTTGAAGATGTACGAATTGATGGCGTAAAAATCGGCATGCTTGGTGATGCAGTAACCATAAGAACTGTAGCAGATGGTCTTGAAAAACATAAACCACCTTTTATCGTTCTCGATACCGTTATGGTTGCAAAAAGCGGCGATAAATTATTAGAGGACTCTGCTATTAAATCTCTTAGAGAAGATCTTATTCCATTTGCCCAGATGATTACACCGAATTTGCCGGAAGCATCTGAGTTGTTGGAAAGCATGAGCATTGCCACCATACAAGAAGCATATAAGGCAACTGAACGATTGCATAAACTAATGAACCAATCACGCGAGAGTTGGGTGTTGCTCAAGGGCGGCCATTCAAGCGGCTCTGAGACGGTTGATTTGCTTTTTAATGGCGATAAGATGATAGAACATGTGAATGCCAAACATGAAACAAAAAACACGCACGGCACGGGGTGCTCGCTTTCTTCTGCGATATGTGCTTTGCAAACTAAATACGAAGACGTTCCGAAAGCGACGCGCATTGCCATAGATTATGTGCATGAAGCTATAGAAAATGCGGGCTTATTGACAGTTGGCAATGGTCATGGACCCATACATCATTTCTACAATGTTTGGTAAAATGTGTTCTCAATTTAGAGGTGTTCTATGTCAAGCTTAAATTCACTACTCGAGAAAAGTCGCATCAATATGATCCAACAGCAAATTAGGCCTGCTGGCGTGTTGGATGAGCGTGTGCTCAACGCTCTTTTGGGTCTATCACGTGAGGCCTTTGTCGCACCTGAATTTGACACTGTGGCATATTCTGATACGTCGATTCCTATTGTAATCAACGGAGAACCCTCAGGTGAAAATATGCTCACTCCCATCACTGAAGCGAGAATTGCAGAATCGCTAGCTCTTTTGCCTTCAGACACTTGCCTTGAAATTGGGACAGGTAGCGGTTTTCAAGCGGCTCTTCTTAGCAGACTTTGTTCCGAAGTTGAGACTGTTGAAATCAATCCTAATATCGCAAATTTTGCTATGGAAAATCTTGCACGAAATCATATTAGTAATGTTCGTGTGCAAGTCGGGGATGCATCTGCTGGATGGGGTACACGCGAATATAATGCTATTGCAATCACAGGATCATGCCCAAAACTTCCTGATGCTTTTAAATATCAGCTATCTGTTGGAGGCCGTCTCGTTGCATTTGTTGGGACACCACCTGTTATTGAAATGAAGTTGATTACTCGTCTAAGTGCTTCGGAATTTGAAGAGCAAACACTGACAGAAACTTTAATCGATAAGCTGCACGGTGCCGCTTTAGTCGAATCAAATTTCACCTTTTAATTAGAGTTTCTGATTTTTTCTACTAGCTTAGTGGTCGAGCGATTATGTTCAAAGGGAACAGCAATCGCCTGACCGCCCCACGATTTAACTAACTCACTCTCGGGCAACTTAGACATATCATAATCACCGCCTTTTACTATCGTCTGAGGCTTTAAAAGCTCTATCAATTCATATGGAGTGGATTCATCAAAATAAGTAACATAATCCACACTCTCTAAAGCAGCCACCACTGCCATTCTATCTTGCAAATTATTGTAGGGCCTCGCATCCCCTTTATTTAAGAGCTTCACCGAGTTATCCGTGTTTAGCGCGACCACAAGTTTGCCGCCAAATAGCTCCTTGGTTTGTGCTAAATATGTTGCATGCCCACGGTGCAAAATATCGAATACACCATTGGTAAATACGATATTCGACTCGTATTTAAGCCTTAATTGCAATTCTTTTGGTGGCAATATCTTCGCTTCGTATCCAACCATATCAATAGATAATAAATAAGATGAACATAATAAGCATAAGTATTAAGACGAAGATTATTGATTTTGAATTCAAGTCCTGTTGCTCATTAAGCTTATCTATTTTTTCTATAAGATCTTTTGTTCTATCTTGACGCTCTAAGTTTTGATAAACAAGTCTTGGGATTTGCGGTAGCATATCAGCCCACTGAGAAGATTCATGTTTGAGTTGCTCAACAAATCTCTTAGGCCCCACCCTATTAATCATCCACTTCTCAAGGAAGGGCTTTGCTGTAGACCATAAATCTAAATCTGGATCAAGCTCGCGACCCATACCCTCTACATTAAGCAAAGTCTTCTGAAGCAATACTAACTGCGGTTGTATAGAAACTTGAAAACGTTTTGAGATTTGAAATAATTTTTTTAAAACATTTCCTAAACTTATTTCACTTATAGGTCTATCAAAATAAGGCTCACAAACTGTACGAATGGCTGCTTCCAATTGTTCTTCTCGGGTATTTGGCGGTACCCATTGGGACTCAATGTGTAACTGTGCAACTCTTCGATAGTCTCTTTGGAAAAATGCAAGAAAATTTTGAGCTAAATAATTCTTATCAAAGTCAGAGAGGGAGCCTACAATACCAAAATCCAGTGCGACATACTGACCAAAGCTTTGCGGATTTACGGAAATAAAAATATTTCCTGGATGCATATCCGCATGAAAAAATCCGTCCTCAAAAACTTGCATAAAAAAGATTTCTACACCCATACGTGCAAGTTTTTTAATATCAACACCAGCCTCAATTACAGAGTCAATTTGAGCTATCGGTATCCCTTCCATCCAATCCATAGTGAAAACTTTGGAATTAGAATAGTCCCAATGCACTTCAGGTATAAGCAATAAATTTTCTCGACCTTTTTTCTTAAAATTTCTTCTTAGTTGACTGCAATTAGCTGCCTCAATTTGTAGATCGAGCTCATCATGAAGATATTGATCAAACTCGGCTATAACTTCTTTAGGCTTTAAACGCTTTCCATCGGGTACAAATCTTTGAATAAATCCAGCAAAACTATGCAATAAAAGCAAATCTTTTTCGATTACTTTTTGCATTTCAGGTCTTAAAATTTTTACGGCTACACGTCTTCCATTATGCAAAGTTGCTTCATGCACTTGAGCTACAGAAGCTGAGGCACACGGTTCTTTATTAAAAGTTGCGAATAGTTCATCGACAGATTTTCCAAAAGTCGATTCAATAATAGATACCGCTTCTTTTGATGGAAATGGAGGGACTCGATCCTGCAATAACTGAAGCTCGTCGGCTATATCCTGAGGTACTATATCTCTGCGAGTAGAGAGTACCTGTCCAAATTTAATAAATATTGGACCAAGTTCCTCTAGAGCCTCACGCAAGCGCACCCCTCTAGGTTTGGTTGGGTTGCGACCAAAGCGAGTTAGATTAAGAAAAGTAGTTGCATAAGGATTTCTCATCCTCTCCAAGACGAGTTCATCAAGACTATACTTCCAACCTACAAAACCTATACGTAGTAAGCGAAATAGCCTCATTATTCACCTAGCATTACAGCATCTTCAACTACAGAATTCGCCGTCTTAAGTTTCCAATTTAATTTATCAAGACGGTGATCTAAATCTTGAATATCGTATTTAAGTTCTAAAAACTCATTTCTAGTAACAGTTACATGAAAGTCTTTAGACATAAATTCCCTTGCTCGCTCAAAACCTTTATTAGAAATTGATGATGAAAGCTCTTTACTTTTTCTTAGACCCTCAAAAATAGTACCTGCCGCTAGAGGACCAATTGTATTGCTTAACTCAGCCACACCACTCTCTTTAAGTAGGACCACCAATTCTGCCAATGTTTTTGCTAAACCTGCTTCCCCCTCAATATGCATAAGTTCCGTCAAGTCATCAATAGAAATTCCATCAGCTAGTAATGAAGGAATTTTAAATAAAACACTATTATCCAATGTTAAAGTAACGTTCGGCTCATAAGCTTGAGCACCATCTATATACTCAAGACCCGTACCACCCATGACTCTAAAATAATGGATTTTATTGAGAATTCGAACACACAAAATTTTCCCAGAGTATTGATCGAGCTGACCTTTGATTTGTGGATTTTTAACAATTGCAGAGTTAAGGAGCAGAACGCCTAATTTAATGGGATTTATTTTTGAGACTAAGGCACCAATTCCGCTTGAACTTGATGCACGTGTGGCTTGCTCTAATAAGCCGCCTACCCCATTTAGTAAATCAGTCAGTAAACTCATAGCTTAATACCCTCATGAAGTGCGACTATACCCATACTAAGATTATGATAATCAACCATCTCGAACCCCACGTCACGCATCATATGAGCTAAAGTTTCCTGATCTGGGTGCATGCGTATAGACTCCGCTAAATATCTATAACTGTCTTCATCTTTGGCAATGTTCTTGCCCAGCCAAGGCAATATATTGAACGAATACCAATCATATGCTTTTTCAAGTGGTTGATAAATTTTTGAAAACTCAAGAATAAGCAATTTACCGCCTGGCTTAAGAACACGATACATTTCAGCAATTGCCTTATCTTTATGAGTCATATTCCTCAAACCGAAAGCAACAGTCACAACATCAAAGTAATTATCTTTAAATGGCAATGCTTCCGCATCACAAACAACACTAGGAATATTGAACCCATTATCGATTAGACGGTCTCGTCCCACACTTAACATCGAGTAATTTATATCTGTGTGCCAGACTTCCCCTTCTTTGCCCACCTTTTTTGCAAAGGCGATAGTCAAATCTCCTGAACCTGCAGCTACATCAAGCACCTTCATGCCTTTTTGCACATTGGCTTTTCCTATGGTGAAGAACTTCCATGCTCTATGAAGACCTACTGACATAAAGTCATTCATAATGTCGTATCGTCTTGCTACAGAATGAAATACATCAGCGACTTTTTCCGCTTTTTTGTCTTCGTCTACTGTTTGAAAGCCAAAATGGGTTTTTTTGCTTTCATCTGGGGGAATTTGGTTTTGCATATGAATCAAAAAAGAATAATGTCACAAACATGACATATAATGAATTTAATATTGGTTGATTGTAACAAAGTTACAGCCAACAAAACCTTTATTTAATCCTTTTAATTTTACCGTATTATGGCAAGCACAATCTTAGTAGTAGAAGATGAACCAGCTATTCAAGAGCTTATTTCAGTAAACCTTACGTTTGCGGGACATAAAGTGCTTCGTGCCTTAGATGTCGCACAAGCGAAAATTCTTATTGATGCGGAACTTCCTGACTTGATTCTTCTTGACTGGATGCTACCTAATACATCTGGACTTTCTCTTGCTAGATCTCTCCGTAGCAATGAGAGAACTCAGGATATACCTATCATAATGCTTACGGCAAAAAATAGTGAAGCTGATAAAGTAGAGGGTTTGGAAAATGGTGCTGATGACTATATTACAAAGCCTTTCTCTCCTAAAGAACTATTAGCACGCATCAAAGCTGTTCTTCGAAGAAGAGCCCCTCAGCTTACAGATGATGAAATTAATATAGCTGGCTTACATTTGGACCCAGGATCGCATCGAGTTACAGGTAATAACACCCTTCTCTCTTTAGGTCCTACTGAATTCCGTATGCTTCATTTCTTTATGACTCATGCGGAGCGAGTTTTTAGTCGTGGCCAGCTATTAGATCACGTATGGGGTGATCACGTTTTCCTAGAAGAACGCACTGTGGATGTGCATATCAGAAGACTTCGTAAAGCACTTGAGCCTAGTGGTCATGATCAACTAATAGAAACTGTTCGTGGTAGCGGTTATAGATTTACTACTAGACTGCCTTCTTCAAATTAGTATCAGGGATCGTTATGTTCCCTCCATTTTTTGCCATTATTCTCTCCTTTTTTGCTGGCATAGTTGCTCAGTATTATCTGCACTCCTTTTGGGGAATCTTAATAGCATTCGGTGTATTAATGATTTTCCATATAATCAACCGCGTTAAGCTTTACAAAATTAGGTCATGGGTAAATAATCTTGAGTCGACCCCTCCAATTTACATGGGGTATTTAGAACCTATTATTAGTCCTCTTTTTCGTCATTTCAAAAAACTGACTCACGAAAATAAAAATCTTATGTCCCTAAACAGGGATATTATGGAAGCGGCAAACGCTTACCCTGCAGGTGTAATTATTTTAAATAGTGATTACACAATCCAATGGTGCAATAAAAATGCCTATAGTCTTATCGGTATAGATAATAGACGAGATATTGGTACTAGTATTTTTAATATCTTGCGATCACCTGATTTTTATAAATATGTAATTTCTGGAATTTGGACAAAACCCTATTTAAGTTATGTGCATAAAAATGAGCAAACGTATAACTTGAAATATGAATTAACCAAATACCATAACGGTGGAATACTGGTACTATGCTTTGATAATACAGCTATTGATCGCATGAAAACTACGCAACAAGATTTTGTGGCAAATGTTTCTCATGAACTAAAAACTCCACTTACTGTACTTATTGGCTTTTTGGAAACATTAGGTAATCTGCCAGACTCACTGACAAATGAGCAAAAAGAGCATTTTCACCAATTAATGCAAGAGCAGGCCATAAGAATGCAGGCGATCATATCCGATCTACTTGCATTATCTGAACTTGAATCCTCTAAATTAGACTATTCTCAGCAACCCGAAGTGAAGGTCTCTGCCCTACTAGAATCGGCTAAGCGTTCCATCGATATGCTCTCAGGGGGGCATCATAAAATCACTTGGAATGTAGATGAGGATTTAACCATACGTGGAAAACAGACGGAACTTGGATCAGCATTTACAAATATTTTGACTAATGCTGTCAGATATACTCCTGAGGGAGGCAGTATTGATGTATTTTGGGGGCTAAATGATAAAGGGAACCCTGTATTTAGCGTCAAAGACTCAGGTTTAGGAATATCTCCAACAGATATATCTCGAATAACGGAAAGATTTTATCGTGTAGACAAGAGCCGCTCTAGAGCTTCTGGTGGGACTGGATTAGGTCTTGCTATTACTAAGCATGTCGCTTTAAGGCATCAAGCTAAACTTCTAATTGAATCTAAATTGAACCAAGGTAGTACATTTAGCCTAATATTCCCAATTCAGAATTTTGAACAAGAAGAACAAAATATTATAGAATAGTTAGTTTTTAAATCGTTTTGAATTGTAACGAAAAATGCTGAATGACTATCTGAAACTAATACTTACTTCTAAGGTTTATGAGGCCGCAGAAGAAACTCCACTAGATTTTGCTCCGATACTTTCAGCCCGAATTAATAACAACATTTACTTTAAACGAGAAGATAGCCAAGACGTATTTAGCTTCAAAATTCGCGGAGCTTACAACAAAATGGCACATCTGACTCCAAAAGAACTTGAGCGTGGAGTTATTACCTCTTCAGCAGGAAACCATGCACAAGGTGTTGCCCTATCAGCTAGAAAACTAGGCTGTAAGGCGATTATATGTATGCCCGTTTCAACACCCGCAGTAAAGGTAAATGCCGTTAGACGTCTTGGGGCTGAAGTGGTCCTACATGGTGAGTCTTATACAGAGACACAAACCCATGCAAAAAAACTCTGTAAAGAACAAAACCTGACATTTATTCATCCATTTGACGATCCATATGTAATTGCAGGTCAGGGAACCATTGCCATGGAGATTATGAGACAAACTACTCCAGATATTGAGGCGATTTTCTGTCCAATCGGTGGGGGTGGATTGATCTCGGGCATTGCCATCTATATCAAAGCTTTGTATCCGCATATTAAAGTTATAGGTGTTCAGACTGAGGATTCAGCTGCCATGAAATTAAGTATAGAAGCGGATAAGCGGGTGACATTGTCAGATGTAGGGCTATTTTCTGATGGTACTGCCGTAAAACAGGTTGGGTCGCGTACATATGAGATTTGTAAAAACTACGTGGACGATTATGTTTGCGTGAATACCGATGAGATTTGTTCTGCTATTAGAGATGTGTTCCTTGATACGAGAAATGTGGTGGAGCCTGCGGGGGCATTGTCAGTGGCAGGGGCTAAGAAATATGCTTATGAGAAAGGTCTAAAAGGCACTAATTTAGTTGCTGTAACTACAGGAGCTAATATGAATTTTGATTTGCTACGATTTGTGGCAGAGCGTGCATCTGTAGGTGATTATACAGAGGCCCTGTTCTCAGTTACGATGCCCGAGAAAAAGGGAAGTTTTAAAAAATTATGTGCTGCTATCGGTAACCGTCAGGTGACAGAATTTAATTACCGCATTTCAGATAAACAGCAAGCTCATATATTTATTGGGATTCAGACTACTGATCAAGAAGGCATTCGTAAGCTTCATGCTCAACTCGATAAGGAGTTTTATGATGTTCGCGACCTTAGTAATGATGATTTAGCTAAAACGCATATACGTCATATGGTAGGCGGTAAGAGCCCTCTTGCGGAAAATGAATTGCTATATAGATTTGAGTTTCCTGAAAGGCCAGGGGCTTTGATGAACTTCTTATTAGCTTTGAATCCTGAGTGGAATATTAGTCTGTTTCACTATCGCAATACTGGAGGAGACTTTGGGCATGTACTCTGCGGAATACAGGTGCCTCCAGACAGCAAAAAGGCATTTAAAGAAGTGCTTAAAAATTTGGGTTATAGGTATGTAAATGAAACCGATAACCCTGCTTACAAAATGTTCTTATAGTTACTAGAATTTATATAGACTAAAAACAGAGGTTCCAGATTCTTCTATAAGTTTGGAACCTCCAAGATCTGGAAGGTCGATTATGGCACAGGCCTCCACAATGTTAGCCCCAAGACGTTTTAATAATCGACTCGCAGCAAGCAATGTGCCTCCTGTAGCTATCAAGTCATCCATTAAAAGAACCCTCTGCCCAGCATGAACAGCATCAGTGTGTATTTCGACTGAGGCACTCCCATATTCAAGATTGTAATCTTCGCCTAAAGTATCAAAAGGAAGTTTTCCTTTTTTACGAATTGGGACAAAGCCTAAATTCAATTCATAGGCAACAACACTTCCTAAAATAAATCCACGTGCATCAACCCCTGCAACAACATCGAGATTTTGACTCATATAGCGAGAGACAAATATATCGATAAGCATACGAAAACAACGCGGGTCCTGCAGAACGGGTGTTATGTCTCTAAAGTTAACTCCAGGTTGAGGCCAATCTGGAATTGTGCGAATGTTTTGTCTTACTGTTTCGATGGGGTTGTATTGCATGATTATGGGGAAGATTTGTAACTTAATTATTATAAGCTAAGTTAAAATATGCGCATGAAATCAATCAATCACTTAAAGTCCGCTAGGACTACATTTAATATAGAAGCGAGTGCCCTACAGAACATTGCCACCCATATTGGGCATGAGTTTATTGAGGCATGTGAGCTTATTCTTACTCGTAAGGGACGTGTAGTCGTTACGGGTATAGGTAAGTCTGGTCATGTGGCACGTAAAATCGCTTCTACATTGGCATCGACAGGGACTGCTGCATATTTTGTCCATGCAGCAGAGGCTGTGCATGGGGATCTTGGGATGATTACCAAGGATGATATTGTAATTGCGATTTCTTACTCTGGGCAAAGCGTAGAGTTTGCGACGATATTGCCACTAATAAAAAGGTCAGGGGCTCGCATTATTGCCATAACTGGAGACACTAAATCTGAACTTGCACAAATTTCAGATGTGGTATTGAGTGTGCGAGTGGAGCGAGAGGCATGTCCTATGGGCTTAGCACCGACAAGTAGTACAACTGCTACTATGGCTATGGGCGATGCCATTGCTATCGCATGCTTGGAGGCTATGCAATTTAATCACGAAGATTTTGCTCGCTCTCATCCAGGCGGGGCTTTGGGGCGTAAGCTGCTAACTAAAGTATCAGATATTATGAGACCGCTTGCCGATTTGCCATGCGTGTCACAGGATGCGAGTATGGACGAAATTCTTAAAACCATGTCATCTAAAACTCTTGGTATGGCTTGCTATGCGGATAAGCAAGGACGTGCAGCTGGCATTTTTACAGACGGAGATTTGCGAAGACTTATTCAAAAACAAGGCGATATTCGCTCGTTTAAGATGTCCGATGTGATGACTAAAAATCCCAAAACTATCTCGGATACATTGATGGCCACTGAGGCTCTGAATATTATGGAGAAGCATTCTATTAATCTTCTGCTTGTGACAGATTCCGATAAAAAATTAATTGGGGCTCTGCATATGCAAGATTTATTAAGATCAAAAGTAATCTAAGGGGTATATATGCACAAAGTAAGGCTTCCATGCGAACTTCAGGTTTTATCACATGTCCCGCCAAGTGTGAGGCTTAAGGCTCTTGAAATAAAGCTTGTTGCCTTTGATGTAGATGGTGTACTTACTGATGGAGCTCTTTACTTGGGTCCAGATGGTGAGGTTATGAAGCGATTTCATACTCAAGACGGCGGTGGGATCAATAGACTAAAAGAGCACGGATTTAAGGTGGTTTGGATTACTGGGCGTGGAGGTCCTATTGTCGAGAAACGTGCAGCGGAACTTGGAATTCACGCCTTATATCAAAATGCCCGTGACAAATATCAAATCATGTTATCCATCCTCGAAGAATATAAGCTTAGTCTGAAAGAGGTCGCTTTTATGGGGGACGATATTTTAGACTATCCCCTACTTAAAACTGTTGGACTCTCAGCAAGTGTTCCACATGCACCTGAGTATATTAAGGAAGCCGCTCATTGGATAAGCACTAAAGATGGGGGGCATGGGGCAGCTCGCGAATTTATTGATATTATTTTGGCTGCTCAAGGTTTATTAAACCAATCACTCAAATCTAAATTAAACCTACAGTAATATGAGAGAAAGACTTCCCACCTTTTTAGCATTTGGCTTGCTGATATTACTGGTCATTGCCACCTGGTGGGCCTCAGAATACGCAAAAAAATCTATACCCATAGATCAAGTTAGCGTGCAAAAAAACAAACCCGATGCCTGGTCGGGGGAATTTAAAATGATCACCTCAGATGAACAAGGGCATGCTATCAATAGACTTATAGGCCAGCGAATCGAGCATTTTCCTGTTAATGATTTCTATCTTATTACTGATGCCCACTTAATAGCTGAAGATGCAAAAAATCCAAGAACAATCGGCCGATCAAATAAAGCTAGGGTAATGCAAAATGGAGATTTGATTATTCTAGAGGGGGATGCAATCGTAAATCGCCCCGCAACTGAGAATCAACCAAACATAAAAATCGAATCTGATAAACTAGAAATTCACACAAAAACGGGTTTAATACAAACTAAAAGTGAGGTCGTTGTCCATCACGGAGATTCGGTACTCAAGGGGGTTGGAATGACTTTCGATAACAAGACGGGACTACTAAATGTTCTTAATAACTCTGGTCTTGAAATTGCCCCAGAAGATTTAAACAAAGGTCGCTCAGATAATAAGCGATTCAAAACTGAGTTGCGATAAGCTATGAATTCAAGACTTTTATATTTTCTTTTAGCATCTATATTTTCTACGAGCATTGTTCATGCACAAGGTCTAAAAGATCTTATGAACACTGGTAGTTCAAAAGGTGCAGAAGAACCAAAAACCACCGTTCTATCAGACTCTCTTCAATATAACAAGAATACAAATGAGACCGTCTTCTCTGGAAATGTAATTTTACAGAGAGGATTGATGAAATTAACAGCAGATGAATTGCATATCACTGAAAATTCTGATGGTACCCAAAGGGGTGAGGCTGTTGTAGGGCCAAATAAGAAGGTAGAGTTTTTTAATGAACGGCCAGAGCAATATGAATTATTAAAAGGATCAGGAAAATCGGCAATTTATGACGGAAGTTCTGACCAAATTATCCTCAAGGGTAACGCAATTATTACGAGAAGCGTTTGCGGAAATATAGTAGATAGTATATCTGGCGAAGAAATTATTTTTGATAACGCAAATAACACATATACAGCAAAACGCTCCAATTCAAGCAGAGTGCGTTCTGTATTAGAACCTAGAGCTAACGGTAACAAAGCTTTAGAGGAATGTAAAAAAAAGTATAATGGCAAGCCCATGCCTTCAATCATAAAAGACAAAGTATGATTCCAATTAACTCTGATGGTACTTTAAAGGCCATTGGACTTCGCAAAGACTACGGAAAAAGATCTGTAGTTAAAAATGTCAGTCTCGAAGTTAATAGCGGAGAGATTGTAGGTCTTCTTGGTCCTAATGGAGCTGGCAAGACTACGAGCTTTTATATGATTGTAGGGCTAGTACCTGCAGACTACGGTTTAATTGAAATTGATGGAGTGGAAGTAACTACCCTTCCTATACATAAAAGAGCAAGAATAGGTCTTTCTTATTTACCTCAAGATGCATCAATTTTTAGAAAGCTCACGGTTGAGCAAAATATTCTAGCTGTTCTAGAAATACAGCAATACCACTCAAAGGCTTCAGGCCATAAATTCAATCTAAATGAAGAATTAGAAAATCTCCTCTCTGAACTGCAAATTCAACATATAAGGACCAGTCCTGCGATATCATTGTCAGGTGGAGAGAGAAGACGGGTTGAAATTGCTAGAGCTTTAGCCACAAAACCTAGGTTTATTCTTTTGGATGAACCATTTGCAGGGGTGGATCCAATAGCAGTTATTGAAATTCAGAGAATTGTTAATTTCCTCAAGAGGCGTAATATTGGAGTACTTATTACTGACCACAATGTTCGCGAAACTTTAGGAATTTGCGATAGAGCATATATAATCTCTGACGGTAGTGTCTTAACTAGTGGCACACCCGATGAAATAATTCTAAATCCCGAAGTACGTAAAGTATATTTGGGCGAAAATTTCCGTATGTAGGGATAATTAATTATGAATCAAATCTCAGCTAACTTGTCACAAGAAAATATTCTGCTTGATGTTCAGGCATCAAGTAAAAAAAGAGCCTTTGAGCAAGTAGCACAAATATTCGAGGATCAGTATGGCATTGCCAGAGCAACGGTTTTTGATAGCCTTTTTGCAAGAGAAAGATTGGGTTCCACTGCTTTAGGGCATGGAGTTGCAATTCCTCATGGTCGCATTCCAAAATTAGAAGATACGCATATTGCGGTTCTTCGATTAGAAACTCCAATTGCCTTTGATGCACCTGATGGAGAGAATGTTCGTTTACTAGTCTGTTTGCTTGTTCCTGAATCTGCTACTCAGGAACATTTGGACTTGTTGGCATTGATTGCCAAAAAACTCTCAAATGAAGAGACTAGACGTAAATTATTTAATGTTGAGACTACTGAAGAAGTATTGAGTATTCTATCGGAATCTGAAAATGAACCTAATTATGGGCTTGATTCTGAAGTTGATCTCAAAGCGGAAGTTGAAGCTGAAGCCGACGCACAAGTCGAAGCCGAAGCCCAAGTCAAAGCAGAAACCAAGGCCGACTCAAATTCCAACTTAGAGGATAATAACAATACTGATGCTTAGTATTAAAGAATTAGTTGAAGAAAATACTGGTACTTTAAAGTTCAGTTGGTATCTAAGCGACTCCTTTGGGGATCGCATGCTTTCTTCAATTGAGGATACGAATACTACAGCCGCAGATTTAATCGGACACCTAAATATTATGCACCCCCAAAGGGTGCAAGTATTTGGTGTAGTGGAAACTGAATATTTTCAAAATTTAGACAAAACTCAAACTAAACACTACCTTGAGACTTTAAAAAATGGCTCAGTTCCAGCCATTGTAATTGCTGAAGATATACCTCCGCCTAAATCCATAATTGAATTTTGTGAGATAAATAAAGTTGCTCTTTTAACCTCCCCTATTGATGCATCTCGCATTATCGATGTGCTTAGAGTTTTTCTCACTAGAAGATTTGCCCCAAAAACCACCGTTCATGGAGTTTTTCTAGACGTGTTAGGAGTTGGAGTCTTAATTACAGGGGAATCTGGATTGGGTAAAAGTGAACTTGCACTTGAGCTTATTTCACGTGGACACGGATTGGTAGCCGATGATGCAGTTGAATTTGCCCGTACATATCCAAACTATATTGAAGGACGTTGTCCTGAACTACTAAGAAATTTACTTGAAGTTCGAGGCTTAGGGCTTTTGGATATACGCACTATTTTCGGTGAGACGGCTGTACGTCGCAAGATGAGCCTAAAGCTTATAGTTAATTTGGTTAGGGCAAATACAGAATTTTTCGAAAGACTTCCTATGCAAGAGCAATCAGATGATATATTGGGCATTCCGATTAGGAAAGTTACTCTTCAAGTCGCAGCTGGACGTAACTTAGCTGTTTTAGTTGAAGCTGCAGTGCGGAACATGGTTCTCAAGATTCGAGGCATCGATACACTGAGTGACTTCATGAAGAAACAATCAGAAGCTATTCTTAAGGATTCAAAGATATAAAGGGCCTATATGAAGTCTGTCGTGATAGTTACTGGAATCTCAGGATCAGGTAAATCAGTTGCTATCAAGCAGCTTGAAGACCTAGGCTACTATTGCGTCGATAATCTACCAGTATCGCTTATAAAGAACTTTATTGATGACTCTAGCCTTAAGGGAGAAGATTATCTTGCGGCTGCTGTTGATGCACGAAGCCATAACGATATTCATCATTTGCCAGAGACCGTTAAACGTATGCGAGAGCTCGGATACAACGTCCAGGTTCTTTATTTAGATGCTGCTTTCGATGTTTTAATTCATAGATTTTCTGAAACGAGAAGAGCCCACCCACTCACAAAGCGTATCAAAAATGAGACAAATCATACTCCATCTTTAGAGGAGTGCATTGACTACGAAAAGAACTTATTAAGTTCCATTAAAGAAAGTGAGCAAGTAATTGATACTTCACTACTTAAACCAAGCGAACTTAGAAACTGGATTAAAGAATTAATCAATGTTCGCAGTGGAGATACCCTAATCACATTTGAATCATTCGGTTACAAATACGGGGTCCCAAGTAGTGCAGATATTGTTTTTGATGTAAGATGTCTACCTAATCCCTACTACGATGCTCAACTTAAGCCATTGACGGGCTTAGACACTGAGGTTGCGGAGTGGTTGGGTAGCAAACCACAAGTAAACGAGATGATCGAGGACATTGCCACCTTTGTACGGAAGTGGCTTCCCCAGTATATGCAGGACACTCGTAGTTATTTGACGGTTGCGATTGGGTGCACGGGTGGTCAACATAGATCTGTTTATATCGCAGAAAAACTAGCCGATATTTTCAAAGATCATAAACCGCTGCGTGTAAGGCATAGAGCACTCTCTCATTTTGCGAGAGTTTAATTTAGGATATTTATGGACTGTAAGGCTTATTTATCTTCTATTTTACTTGGAGTCGGTGTAGCTCTAAGTGCCGCTGCCGTTGCTGATCAGCCGCATTTCTACCATGATTCTCAAGCCAAAAAAGGTAAGGCCTATACTGTTGCAGGAAAAGCTTATCGTCCATTTACTAAATTAAAGGAATATACTCAGACTGGGACGGCTTCATGGTATGGCCCTGGCTTTCATGGCCGCCTCACAGCAAATGGCCAGAAATACAATCAAAACGCCCTTACAGCAGCTCACAAGGAATTGCCGTTTAATAGTATCGTTAAGGTTACGAGCGAGACTACAGGAAAAAGCGTGATTGTGCATATTAATGACCGCGGCCCGTTCCATAAAAATCGCATTATTGATCTCTCGTACGCAGCTGCGAAGCAATTGGGGATTCACAAAAAAGGCACGGATAAAGTTACGATTGAACTCGTAGGCTTTAAATCAGATAAGAAAGCTAAGTAGCTATTTTGCGGCTCCCAAGCGGCTTCATGCTTTTGGCCCGTGTGCGGCTACTAAGTGGCCTCTAAGCGGCTTCCCATGTGCGGCACGCCCTAGCCCTAGCCCTCCCCCTCGCTTTTGATGCGAAGAGCCATATCGTATATCGGTTTTTTAGGGCTTGACATAAACTCATGCACCACAGCAACCGCATCCTTTACCGAAATTCCTTTCCCTAACATCAGTCGTAGCAGTTTCTCGCTTTCCGCCTCCCCCTCTCGGGTGGCAATGCCCACGCCCTCCACAATAATCACAAATTCGCCTTTCTGATTATTGCTATCCGCAGCAAGCCAATTCACTATCTCACGCACACTGCCTCTCACAACAGTTTCGAATTTCTTCGTAAGCTCCTTACACACAGTAATCAACCTATCCTCACCGAGCAACTCCATCATATCTTTCATGGACTCTTCGATTCTATGAGGCGATTCAAACACCACCGCAGGGCGAATATTCTCAGTCAATTCCTGTTCTATGAATCCTTTGCGCTCACTGGCTTTTGATGGCAAAAATCCCAAGAAACTAAATCCACTCAAGGAAATATCTTTTGGCCTAACACCAGAGGCCATAACAGCAGTTATTACGGCCGACGCCCCAGGTATAGGTACCACACGAAATCCTCGTCCGAGCATAGCCTCTATCAATACACTTCCTGGGTCAGATACCGCAGGCGTTCCAGCATCAGATATCATCGCAACCCTAAGCCCCTCCGATAGATAGGATGCAACCAAATCTATGGATTCCGTCTCATTAAATTTATGAAGAGCCATCAATTTCTTAGGCTCAATATGTAGCTGCGACAGAAGTTGCTTAGAAGTACGAGTATCTTCACATGCAATCACATCGCATAATTGCAGAGTATAAATAGCACGATAAGAAATATCGGCCAGATTCCCTATAGGCGTAGAAACCACATACAGAGTCGCTTCTGGCCAATCTTGATGTTTTAAATTATCGAGCAAATGGGGTGGACAAAATTGTCCTTCAGGCTTGGACATGAGAGGTCAAAATTAGAAAATATAAATTTAACCATTATTCTCGCACAAAATGACATACACACAAACGCTTCCGAAATTACTACTAAATTCTCCGAACCAACGCACAGGACATCAATACGAAAAAAAAGCACGCAGCTTTCTTGAATCTCATGGCCTCAAATTTTTGGATCAAAATCTTAGATGCAAAGTTGGAGAAATAGATTTGCTTATGACTGATGGCTTTGAGCTTGTTTTTGTTGAGGTGCGATATAGAAAGCAAGCCAATTTTGGCAATGGCCTCGAGTCCATCTCATTTCGCAAGCTCAAAAGATTTAGGATGACGGCCACGTATTTATTGCCATCAATAAAAGCGAGTTATCCGCATGTAAAGAATTATCAGATGCGTTTTGATGTCGTTTATATTGACGGTGTGGCTGGGGCTGAGTCTATGGACTGGATTAAAAACATATTGCAATAAATTTAATACTCTATAATTTCTTATTAGCAAAATTTTTTGGCAAAATGAATAAATATGGATTTCCAAACACGCATTAAATCACACTTTGAGGAAAACGCTAAGGCTCATATCGATGCCTTGGAGGCACTCGGTGTGTCTATTGAGCGGTCTATTCAAACTTTATATGCTTGCCTAAAAGCAAATAAGAAAATCCTCGCCTGCGGAAACGGCGGTTCCGCTTCTGATGCACAGCATTTTGTAGCAGAATTGATTGGGCGATTTGAGCGAGAGAGGAATGCATTGCCAGCCATTGCACTAAATACGGACACATCGATTATGACGGCTGTATCAAACGACTACGGATACGATGATGTATTTGCAAGACAGGTGCGAGGGCTTGGGGTTGAGGGCGACGTTATCATTGCCATCAGTACAAGCGGAAATTCTAAAAACGTTATCGAGGCTATTCATGCGGCCCATGATGCGGGCATGAAGGTCATAGCACTGACAGGACGCGATGGTGGGGCTATGCGTGGGCTTTTACGCGAAGATGATATTGAGCTTTGCGTCCCAAGTAATCGAACGATGCGCATACAGGAAGTTCATATTCTTCTATTACATATTTTGTGTGATGGTATTGATGCCATCCTTTTCGGAGATAAGTCATGAGATTTTTCAAAACAGTACTTTTATCTACATTAGCTGCGAGTACATTTACAGCTTGCGTGCCATTGGCTGTTGGGACGGCTGCTGTTGTGACGGCTGTTGTTGTTAGCGACAGGCGAACGACTGGCATGCAGCTTACTGATAAAACAATCGATATTGCGGTGTCCAATGAGGCGAAAAAGGTCGTAAATCCTGACACTTCACGCATTAATGTTGCGGCGTTTAATCAGAGGGCTTTGATTACAGGCGAGGTTGCCTCAGCAGAAGAAAAAGCTAGAGTTACTGAGGCTGCTAAGTTATCAAAAGATGTTAAATATATTGTAAACGAGCTTGTTGTGGGACCTAAGTCATCTCTTAAATCGAGAACGAACGACTCCTGGATTACGTCTAAAGTTCGCACAGAGCTGACTTTAGCGGAAAACGTACCAAGCAGGCCCATTGCCATCACAACATCTCAGGGAGTTGTGTATTTGATGGGCGAAGTTACAGCGGATGAAGCGAATAAAGCCGCAAATGCAGCTTCTAGAGTTAAAGGCGTTAAGCGAGTTGTAAAAGTGTTCGATATTATCGATCCCGTAAACAAGACTATTGCACCGACATACAATCGAATTCAAAACAACTCATATAGCGGGCCTACTACTGTAGCACCCGCTCAACCAGCCCCTGTAAGCAAACCTGCTTCAGGCGTACAAACATTTCCAGTGAATTAGGAGAAAACTGCCTATGCAAAAAATGGTTTTACCTATTATTACCGCTATAGTTTTAATCGCTGCAGGATTTTATTTTTTGAATCGCAGTAGTTCAAATCCTTTGGAAGATTTGAAATATGAGCTTATTTCAGAAAAAAAACTCTCGCATGGGGACTTAAAGGGCAAAGTTACGCTTGTCGAATTCTGGGCAACCACTTGCACCACTTGCGTAGCTAATATGCCTGATGTCATTAAATACTACGAAAAATATAAGCCTCAGGGATTTGATATCATGGCTGTAGCTATGAAATATGATGATTTGGGTGCTATTAAGAATTTCGTAAATGAGTGGAAATTGCCTTTTAATGTTGCATACGATTTAGATGGCTCATTGGCTAAAACTTACGGTAATGTTAGATTCACTCCCGTTATGTTTTTACTTGATCGAAACGGAGAGATCGTAAAATCCTTCGTAGGAAAATATAATTCTGAGGATTTCCTCAAAACTTTAGAAAATACACTAAAACAGCAATCATAAAAAAGGGAGGTGTCATGTCCTCCCATTTTTTTATTTTTGTGAAATTATCTCTTCGATTTCAGAGAGACGCACAAAACCATTTCGACGCTCCCCGTTCGGAAATAAAATCACTGGAACACCCCTTACATCCACGCTTCTAGCTAAATCGAGAGTTTTAGGATTCGGCTCTTCGCAATTCGCTTTGCTATGAGGAGCAGGCTTTTGGCCCTTTTCAATCCATTCATGCCATGTCAATGCAGGATTCGATGAGCACATGATATCACGCACCTTAGTTACAGAATCCTTAGCTAATAGAGGCACTAAAAAAGTATAGATAGTGACATCATCCATTTGCTCAAGCTCCTTATATAGAGCCTTGCAATACCTGCAATTCGGATCCTCAAATGTCACAAGTTTTCTAGTACCCTTGCCTTTAACGCGCTTGACAGCCTCACCCACAGGCAATTTTGCAAACGCCTTCGCCGACTGTTCTTTCACGCGTTGTTGAGTAAGATTGTCGGTCGTTTTCGTATCAAATAAATGCCCAGCAAGAATGAACGAACTATCCGCATCTGTGTAGACAATAGTCTCATTTGTCAAAACCTCGTACAGGCCCGTATATGGAGTGGCATTCACTTCAAGCACCTTTACGCCAAAAGATTTTTCGATGTTAGATGTAATTGCATTAATTTTCTCTTGTGGCAATGCCCCCGCTTTCTCCACCTTTGATTTTTCCGAAGTCGCCTCAGCCTTCTCCGCTTTAGTTTGTTCAACAGGTGCTTTCTCCACGGCCCCCATAGGAGGCACCACAGCCGCATTTTGAGCCGCTACAACAGAAGCAAATGAAGACAAAGCAAGCACCGCAAATATAGAATTAAATTTTAATTTCACATGTACCTCTATAAAAAAATTATCGAGCGGATGGTTGACCCGCATCCTTAGGCCATAAGACCCACATAAATCCGTCTTGTTTCATACGACCAGCAAGCTGACCCGCTTCAGGTCCACTGCCCCAATAAAAATCCGCCCTTGCGATTCCCTTAATTGCCGCTCCAGTATCTTGAGCAAAAACCATACGTCGCAACGGCTCAGAGCTTGCAGGCATTGTAGTCGATAAATACACTGGTGACCCCAAAGGAACTACAGTTGGGTCTATGGCAATGGCCCTCTTTGCAATCAGTGGAATTCCATATGCACCTTTAGGACCGACTACAGCATCCACAATGGGCTCTTCTCTAAAAAACACGAGTGCTTGATTGCTATTTAACATCTCAGGCACGCGATTTGGATTTTGCTGAGCCCATGCCTTAATATTTTGCATAGATGCTTTGGCAATGGGCAACTCACCCCTATCTGCAAGCCATTTACCGATAGATGAGTATGGACGCCCATTATGGTCCGCATATGCCAATCTTAAGGCTGAACCATCTGGAAGCATAACCCTGCCTGATCCTTGTACTTGCAAGAAAAAGGCTTCCACTGGGTCATCTAAATATACAATAACCTTAGATTTTTCGCTCGAAGTTCTATTACTAAAATCACCTCTAGTATCATAAGGCACTAATCTAGTCCCCACAAGCTTACCGCGTACACGCTTACCAGCAAGTTCAGGATACACACGCCCTAAATCTACGGTAATCAAATCGGACGGTACAGAGTACATAGGCCATTGATAGACACCCCCTGCAGAGCGAGACCCACGCACAACCGGCTCATAATAGCCCGTGACCATGCCCTTAGATGTATTATTTGACTTAAACACAGCCCAAGGCTGCAGCTGCGATTGTATAAATTGCTTAGCAGTTTGTGCATCTACATCAAGACCCATAGCCGCAACCTTCGAACACACACCCACCCAATCACGCGGTGCCGCCCTAGCTGGCAATGACAACGACCCCGACACTGGTCTAATCAATCCACGACAATTGTTATACATCCCGAGCCATAAATCTTTCGCATCATCTTGAGCCCAACCTGGCAACTTAGACCAATCCGACTTAACATATTTTCCAACTAATTTTCGGGGCTTAGTATCTTTCAATGTGGCAATGTCAGGTACTCTCAACGGGGCTCTCATATCAAAAGCCTCACCCTTTGATACTTCTGAACCTGACCCACCTCCTTTAGGCCCTGCACATGCAGCCAACACCAAAACAATCCCTGATAATAGTAATTTTTTCATTATTTAACCGTGCCTAATCCGAGCCTAATTCGAGCTGCGAATGTATAATAATTGCAAAAAATAGGTGACCAAATATGTCAAATATTGAGTATAACACTCGAGAGGCGAGTCGCATTCGCATTGCCCCCAGTATTCTTTCAGCTGACTTCGCACGTCTTGGCCAGGAAATCGAACAAGTTATTGCAGCTGGTGCGGACTGGATTCATTTCGATGTGATGGATAATCATTTTGTTCCAAATTTGACTATAGGTCCTATGGTGTGCGAAGCGATTAAGCCTTACGCAGGGGACACTCCAATTGATGTACACCTTATGGTAGAGCCAGTTGATGCCATTGTTCCTATGTTCGCAAAAGCTGGGGCCAATATTATTACTTTTCATCCTGAGGCCTCGCATCATATTGACCGCACTTTAAGCTTAATCCGCGACCAAGGATGTTCTGCGGGTTTAGTATTCAATCCTGCCACTCCTTTAGAATATATGGACTATGTCATGGATAAGCTAGATGTAGTCTTACTTATGTCTGTAAATCCTGGATTTGGAGGGCAGTCATTTTTACCAAGTGCATATAAGAAAATTGCAGACACACGTAAACGGTTAGATGCTTACCGTGAAGAATCAGGGCGAGACATTTTTCTAGAAGTGGACGGAGGGGTTAAGCTCGATAATATCGCTCAGATTTATGCGGCTGGAGCTAATACTTTTGTTGCAGGCTCCGCAATTTTTGGGGCATCTAATTATAAGGATGTAATCTCTGAGATGCGTAGTAGAATTTCTGCGGACTCAAAACTAAGCACAATAACAAGCACAAGTTCCTAATCAGATTTAAAAAAAGCGAAGTACCCGTATGAGCGAACATAATCACATTCACGATACTTGCAGCCCTTGCAATCACAATCTTGCGACCGACACAGAGACTTGCGAATTCTGTCAGGCTTTAGGTGGCACATTTATCTATCGCGATTCAAAGCTTCGAGTTATCAATGCAAATGACTCCGATTTCCCGATGTATACACGCGTCATTTGGGAGGATCATTCTAAAGAGATGACGGACTTAAGCATTGCCGACCGTCATTATTTAATGGACCATATTTATTTAATTGAAGGCGTTCAACGCAACTTACTTAAAGCTGTTAAAGTGAATCTTGCTCAGTTCGGGAATGTAGTACCGCACCTGCATTGGCACGTGATACCGCGATTCTCATGGGACTTGCGTTATCCAAATAGCTTTTGGAGCGACAATATGCGTGAGCGCGATGATGCATATTTAGCGAAGCTGGCTGAACTTTATAAGATGGTGCCTGAGTATCATGCGGCTTTGCTTGATGCGTTTATAAAACATTCGATTGGGGATAAGGCTGTGGAGTGCGGCTGCAATTAGGCTTGGGTGAAGGTGTCCGTGGAGTGCGGCTTTAGGTTGCGGCTGTGGAGTGTGGCTGTGGGATGTATCCGCCATTAAGCTTTCTTGTTGTAAATCAGTAGCTTATAAATATAGATTAGATTGACAAGCATTGCCACATTTACTAAAATGATAGTTTTTCTAATTTTAGTTAGAGGTTAACCTTAAATGTATGCGGTCATAAAAACTGGAGGCAAACAATATCGTGTTGCTGAAGGCCAAAAAATAAAGGTAGAACAGATACCTGCAGACATCGGTGCTGAAATCTCGCTAGACCAAGTTTTATCGGTAGGTGAAGGCGACTCGCTTAAAGTGGGTGCTCCATTTGTTGATGGTGCTGTGGTTAAAGCTAAGGTTCTTTCGCACGGACGTCACGAAAAAGTTCGTATTTTCAAAATGCGTCGTCGTAAGCACTATCAAAAGCGCCAAGGACATCGTCAAAATTTTACTGAGATTCAAATCGAATCTATCGCTTAAGGAGAGTATCACATGGCACAGAAAAAAGGTGGCGGTTCCACCCGCAACGGTCGCGACTCCGAGTCGAAACGCCTAGGCGTAAAAGTGTACGGTGATCAAGCTATTAATGCTGGCTCTATTATCGTTCGTCAACGTGGTACTCGTGTACATGCAGGCGAAAATGTAGGCATGGGTAAAGATCACACTTTATACGCACTTAAAGATGGCGTAGTTAAGTTCTCTCATCGTGGAGCTCTTAATAAACATACAGTTTCAGTTGTTGAATCAACTAAGAACTAATTGTCATTAGTTTTAAAACTATGAAGAATTCCCCCGTTCGATTTGAACGGGGTTTTTTATGGTGTACTAAAAAAATCTTAGTTTCATTGGGTATGCTAGATTCTCACTCACTGTATAGATTCGTGTACGGCATGGTTAACGTATTTATTCACGCAATTGCATCTCTGTGTATTGTTTTATTTATGTAAGATGCACTTAGAATATATAAAGCTGTCTTGAAATATTAGAACGGATTTACAAAATTAAAACTCACAAAAAACTCCGCTCACATGAACGGAAGTTAATAGGATATGAGTCAAGTGATTATTTGCCCCACTTATCAGCCGCAATTACATAAGCTGTAATAAGTACAGCTACAATCCCAATCGTAAATAGTGTTATTGCTCCTGCCATTCTAGCCTCCTAAGAGTCAGTGAACACGTAAATAATAGCACAAACACCACTAGTAAAGCGATTAATTCTATTTTTGAAAGTTGAGTAAATCCAAACATATCCAATACAAAAGCAATTAGTGAAGGTACAGAAATTAAATCAAAAAAGTTTGCCAATCCATCCTTTTGATTTCTATCTAATTTATTAAAGAAGACCATGATTCTTTCAAATGCAAAAAAAGTAAATAAATATTAAATGCCCCATCCTATTTAAGCAATTAGTGCTGGACAAAAATATCCTAATCCCGTAGATACCAAAACTGTAACGCCAACATTTCAAACCCATTCCATGGCAATGAGTTTGAACAAAAAGATTATAAAAAAAGAAAGCCCCGCAAAACACGGGGACTCCCTCAAACAATTGCTGTTTTTTCAAATCAGTTTTACTAAGACTTCAAACAAGCAACTTTATGAACTCTATCGCCCACTAACTCAGGCTTAATTTGTGCCCAATTGTTATCGGCAATTGGGCATCGCGTTCTGAAAACACATCCAGATGGAGGATTGATTGGAGAAGGCAGATCGCCCTCCAAGATCGCCGTTAGACAATTTCGCATCTTTGCGAAGATGGAAGGTCCAAGTTTTAAAATCATCGCTATGTTCCCAGCTCTCAGCGACACCTGGTTTTAAATTACCTTTCACATCCGAAGTAACTAAGCCCTCGAATACTTGACGTGCAACGTTACCCTCAGGAACGCCTTCGATTTTTTGTGGGTCGAATGAAGCAGGATTCGTACCATTATTCCTGTTAAACTCCTGCTTAGCTGCTAGTTCAGTTCCCGCAGGTACATTTGCCGACTGAGCCAATCCTATAGTGGCAAAGCTTGCGATAGCAACATATAAAATAGTTTTCTTTATATACCTGTAATATCCTCCAAGGAAATTTCATAAACAATATTATTAATTAATATTAGGGCAATATATTAGGGTTAACCAAAGGCTGGGGGGTTGAGCGGTTACGAGAGGGTGGTATGTGCGTCTGAAGGTACTTAATAGTAGACTTTGGCATGTTGGGGTGAGGTTCCACGAATGGTAGGGTTGATGTGTTGATCAGCTTTGAAATGGCTAATTTGTGGGAGAGATGTACTTAGTATTGAGAAATAAATTTAAGATGAAAAAACCCCACTTAAGATGTGGGGTGCGGGATGTGGAGGAGCTGTTAAGTATTTATTATTTATTTTGTATATTGAATTCTTCGATTTTTTCTATTGCTGTATCAACGACCGTACTCTCTAATCCCTGATACAATTTTTTATTACCGATAATATAAAACTCCTCTTTAGCACGAGTAGCAGCTACATTCATAATATTAGGATGGTCTTTACCCATTGCCCATTTTGCAGCTTCTTTACTTTCTTCGTCTGCACCCAATACAAGAAATACTATAGGAGCTTCTTTGCCTTGAAATGTATGTACAGTGCCAATATTTGTTACTTTTCCATTTTTATCCCTTCTAACGAAGCCTTCAGAATCCAGTCTTTCAATAAGTCTCTGAGCTACATTTTTGAAAGGGGAAATAACAAAAAACTTTTTATTATCTTCTAAATATTTTAGCTTTTTAACCAAACATTCGCCTTGCTCCTCTACGTATTTATCATCTGCAGAACCTGTAACGTCGTACCACTCTGCTTTACCACGTATATCACCAGTTTTCCCTTGCACCATATTTCCATCATAGGATACTTGATTAGAGATTTCGAACATTGGAGATTTACATCTACGATGAACCCAAAGTGGTATGCCAATCCAGTTATCATCTTTCTTATTCTTATAAAAGCCATATTTACTAATTCTGTCAATCAATGTTTGAGTTGAAGAATTTTCAGAAAGATAAGTTTTAGGAATTTCAGGTTTAACTTCATTAAATTTCTCTCTTATCATCTCAAGTATCACAGGATCTAATGTGAGAACGGGTTTGATTTGAGCTGGATCACCCACAGCAAGAACTCTTTTGCTTCTAAATATTGCACCAACACTTGCCTGTGGAAGAGCTTGACCAGCTTCATCTATGAATAAATTACCTATAACCTCATTGTCTAGATTTTTGAACATAGTTGAAACACTTGCAAAAGTTGTACTTATCACAGGAATAGTTAAATTAATCCAATTCCACGCTTGAGTAATAACCGCATCGTTCATAAATTTAGATTTAGGTTTATATAGTTGTTCCTTCCAAATGCAGTGTGCCGCTTCTAGGTTATCCACATTTTCTAAAAGAAATTGCTTCCTAACTTTTAATGCACTTATAAATAAGTTTGACTGCATTTCTCTGAATTTAGCATCAAACCAGGGATTACTTAGATGCAATGATTCATAGCCATCAGTGAAATCAAGTATTGTTTTGTTTGCCTCAGAAGCTATTTTATGAACTTGCTTTAAGTAATTAAAGCGAGTCAATAGTTCTTGTTCTTGTTTCTTTAAAGGTTTGAGTTTTTTATTATGTTCACTTTTTAAATTGTTTAATTCTTTCCTTTCATTACTCCAAAAATCGTACCATTTTGGCTGAGGCAAGTTTTTTAACTTAAAAGCTTCGCGTTCTTTCGCTATATTTTCACGAACTTTCTCAAGCTCAGTTTTGCAAACTATAGCTTTATTAACTATACTGCCAGGGTTTTCTAACTTAATTCCTTCATTGTGAAATTGCTTTAATATATCTTTTGAAAAGAATTTTTGTTTTTTAAGATGTTCAAATTCCTTTTGTTTTTTTACTATGAATTCGTTGATTTCTTTGAGGTGATTTCTAAACTCTTCATAAACATTTGAGTTAGGATTTGGATTGTTTTTCAAATCTTTTATGACGCCATCAAGGGCACTTAAAATCTGATTGATATTAGCTTTTTTACCTCCTTCTTTTGAAAATAGTCCCCAGTTTTTACAGCCTTTTGAATTGATTTGTTCGCATCGATCATTATCTGAATTTTCTTTTGAGTTAGCTACGTCTTTAAAGTAATCTACCTGTAGAATTGCTTCTCTAAATTCATCAGCAATTGACTCAATTTTTGGAAGTTCATCAACAATGTTCTTAACAGCTCCATTGTTTGAACTGGCTACCACTATTCCTCTATCAGAAATTTGCTTTTGCAGTACACCTATAGACTTGGTATCAGAATACTTCGTGGTCTCTGTACCCTCTATTTTTTTATTACTCAAAGAACATATTTCCTTGGCTTGTTCAACCACTAAATGAGCAAAAATATCTTTTAACAAAGTGGTTTTGCCAGTGCCTGGAGGTCCATTTACGCTTCTAATTGTATTACTGTCATCATGAACAGATAAATTAACCGCAACCTGTTGCATTAAACTCAAAGCGTATTTAGGAGAAGATGGAAATCTAGAAATAGGATAATTTTTTGGTTGTAGTATTTTGAGAAAAGCCCTTATAGTTTTTTTATTGAAATCATCTGACTCAACTTTTGTTACTAAGTTAACTCTATGACGCAAACGTGCATCTAAATTATCAATTAGATAATTATCTAAATTTCTAGTACTAAGGACTTTCGCTTTTTGAAGATCCTTTATGAAGAAAGAATGCAAATTTGATTTTTCCCTTTCTAAGGATGAATATACTTTGAATCCACTATTAACTTTATCTACAAGAAAATTTTTAAAAAGATTTTTGATACCTTCATTAAAAACTTCTCTATAATTGACTATATTTTCATTTGGAAATAAGCTTGAAATAGACTGTTTAATATTATTTTCATAATCCTGAAAGTCTTTTATAGATGGAATTGCATTCTTATTTTTAATGAAAGAAGAAACAGTTACAAAAATCTCTTTTGTCATCAGTTTTAATTCTTTATCAAAATAAATTGCTATAGAAAATTTTCTATCAAATTTATAAGCTTCTTCACTTGGCACTAATTTAAGAATCTTGTTTAATTCTTCAAATTTTATGTAGTTCAAGTAAAGTGCAAGTAAATGCTCATCTCCTTTAGTGACATTAATTTTTTGCGTAAACAAATCAAAATAATCATAATCCTCTAATTTTGAGTGTGAGAAATCAAATTTAGAGTGTGATTCATATTCTTTAGGCTTTATCTCACCTTCGGATAATTGCTCAACCAATATCCAAGAATCCAAAATTTTATTTTTGTTTGACATCCCTATCCTCCAATTAAGTTCTAAAAATACTTACACCACAAAGACTTATATGTTTCAACATAATTTTGAAGATGTATCATGATTATTAATTTGTTTCAACTAATCACAAAAGATTTATGGAGTTTTCATGGTTAAGGGTGTTATATATGTAATGTCTACCGTTACAGGTGGAGTCGTAAAAATAGGTATATCAGATCAAAATAATTATAAGATGAATTAGTATGAGCTCTACCCACCAATACACATCAACTGGTAAAACGCCAAAGTTCACAAGGCTGTAAAAGTAGGAAAACAATGGGTGGTGAGGTTATTGTTATTTATTGAAAGCAAGTTAATTAGTTGCCTGTAAATTTTGGAGTAAATAGAATATAGATACTTTGTAATTCTATCTTCAAACATAAGACAGAATTGATCCAAATCATATCTCTAATTCTTAATTGGCATGGCCGTTTATCTGCTACCTTCTAATATAGATAAATATGCCACATTCTTCTCAGTTTCGTAATTTAGAAAAAGTTTGTTTATCTTAGAACTTAATTCTCTGATTATTTACTTTTGAGAAACATCTGTAGTTTATAGGACATTTTCAAAAAGATCATTAGCTAACTACATGGGGCCTGGAGTGGGCTATATCCAATAAACCCTCATATGTGCAATATTCTTAAATCGAAAGAGTGCAAGGTATAAACTTCGGTGAACCTAGATTAAAGTACTTATGAATTAAATACAACAAATTTAACTTTAATTTATAATTTACTTTACATTTTATGACATATCTCCTATCATATAAAAAAGTTCTTGTGGAGATGCAGCATGGAATCAAATTACTTAAGTTTTAAAGTATGGGGAAGAGAAGCTTTATTCACTGACCCACTTACTAAGTTAGGTGGCGAAAAATTTACATATCAAGTTCCAACTTATGAAGCTATAAAAGGTATAGTTAAAAGTATATATTGGAAACCAACTTTTATTTGGTATATTGACAAAATAAGAATTATTAATCCAATCAAAATGGCAAGTAAGTCAATGAAGCCTAGAAAGTGGAACGTTGACGAAAACAGCCTATCCTACTACACATATCTAACAAACGTTGAATATCAAGTTCTAGCACATTTCACATGGAATGAAAATTGGGTAGAACTCGAAAAAGATAGAAATACGGAGAAGCACTCATCCATTGCCAAAAGGATGTTGGAGAGAGGAGGCCGTCAAGATATTTTCTTAGGCTCAAGAGAATGCCAGGGCTATGTTGAACCTTGTGAATTTAATTCAGGGAATGGCTTTTATGATGATGCAGATTTAACTTTTGGGAATATGTTTCACAGTTACGGATATCCTGAAGAAACTGGGGAAAATAAATTAATAAACAGATTCTGGTCAGCTGAAATGAAAAAGGGAATTATTTCCTTTCCAGAAATTAATGACCCTAAATTAAAAGTCAATTTCATAAGAGAAATGAGACCTACTAAATGTTTTGGGGAAGAAAGCATAAACAATACTAATAATCTCTATTCAGAGATAGAGGAGTAAAAATGAGTTGGATTAGTTCTTTAGTAGAAGCATATGATTTTATTGATCAAGATATAAAATCCAATATAAACGAATCCAAGAAGATTGAACCATTAACACCCATTCTGCACAACAAACAGAAAGTTGATTTAATAGTAACAATTGATATAGACGGAAATTTCAAATCAGTAGAAACAATTTCTTCAGAAAGCAAAAATAAATCTTATTTAATTCCTGTAACACCCCAGTCCGATTCCAGAACTAGTGGCACCGAACCACACCCACTCGCTGATAATCTAGGCTATGTTGCTGGAGATCTAAAAGACTATTTTTCCACACCTAAAGAAGTAAATAAATTTGAAGAAAAGAATTCCAAATATTTAGAGTTAATAGGTCTGTGGAGCAAAACTGAAAGTTATAAAGTTCTCCAAGCTATTAACAAATATGTAAATAAAAAATCTCTAATTAAAGACCTGTTAAATAACAATGTACTCGCTATCTCAGATGAACAAAAATTAATTTATTCCTTAACTGATAAGGGTGATGTTGATAAATTATTTGTAGTGTGGTCAGTAATTGACTCTGCAGGCAACTCATATCAATCGTGGAGTGATGAAAATTTAATTTCCTCTTGGATCGACTTTTGTTCAACAAAACTTGACAAAAAATTCTGTTTTTATTATGGCGAAAACAAAACTTATTCTACAAGTTACTCTTGCAAAATTTCGAACGCAGGGGACAGAGAAAAAATAATTTCATCTAATGATTCAAAAGGCTTCACATACAGAGGAAGAGCAATAGAAGCTCACGAAGCAGCGACAATTTCAGTTGAAGCCTCTTATAAATTGCACGCTATGTTGAGATGGCTAAAAGAGAGGGGTCAATCTTTTACTTACGATAACATTGAAATAATTTCTTGGGCTAATTTAAATTTGAAACCTATAGTATTGCCAACTTTAGAAATTGAAGAACCTTCAAATCCTTTTGATGATGAAGAAACGAACAGTGAACCTGATTGGACTTCTTCTTATGGATTTCAAGCATCTAAAAAACTAAAAGAAAAACTTGCTGGTTTTAGTAATAACTTATCTGACAGCGATAAGATTTCAATAATCATCTTTAAATCTGCTTCTCCTGGTAGGAGATCAATACTCTACTTTCGAGAAATGCTTAAAGATGACTATTTGAGGAATATAAACAAATGGATTGAGGATTTGTCATGGACTTTTTCTATTAAGGGTGAAGCATATGAATTCAGCCCTTCACCATGGATTATAGTTAACGAACTATATGGAAACGAATCCACTACTTTAAAAACTTCCATTTTATCAAACTTAATCCCAATACAAATTAACAATTTACAAATTCCGTGGGACTTGGTTTCTAAAGCTTTTCATAATGCATGTAACCCATTGAAATATGACAATTTTAAACGCAGAAAAAACATATCCTTGGCTTGCTCAATTTTCAAAGGATACTCTATTCGAAACTTAAATAAGGAGGTTGAAATGTCACTTAACTTAACAAACAAATCAAGAGATTATCTATACGGTAGGCTCTTGGCCGTAGCACAGGCAGTAGAAGATTCAGTAATTAAAGATATTGAGCCTGGCTCTAAAAGAGATACATCTGCGGAGAGATATTTCCAAAGATTCTCAACTCGTCCCTATACAACTTGGAAGGTAATTTACGATTCGCTAAAAATATATTCAAAGAGATATAGATTTGGCAATCCAGACATAATAATTGGAGAAATTATGGAACTATTTGATGAAGATAGCTATAAAAATGACAAGGCACTTAGTCCTGAATTTTTATTAGGATACCATTGCCAGTTAAATGAAATATATAAAAGAAAGGGCTCTGACACTCATTCAGAAACCACTGATACAACAGAAGAATCAACTTTAAATTAATAGGAGAAAATAATGTCTTTAGATAATAAAATTGACTTTGCTTTAATCATAAAAGTAAAAAACGCTAATCCAAATGGAGATCCACTTAACGGTAATAGACCGAGAGTAAATTTTGATGGTCTCGGAGAAATTAGTGATGTATGCTTGAAGAGAAAAATTCGTAACAGAATCTTATCACTCAATGAAAACAAAGATGGATTCAAAATTTTTGTTCAGTCTGATGATAATAATGTGGATGGCATTACCACTCTAGAAAAAAGAGCAGAAGATGAAGAGCATGGATTAGGTAAAAAAGGATTTAATGATCGAAATACTGCATACGAGAACGCATGCAAAAAATGGTACGATGTCAGAGCTTTCGGTCAAGTTTTTGCTATAAAAAAGAAAGCAGGTGAATCAGAAGGTGTATCAATAGGAATAAGAGGCCCCGTAACAATTCAACCTGCTTTTTCAGTTGACCCAGTTAATATCACATCTACACAGATTACAAAAAGTGTTAGCGGATCTGGAGATGGAAAAAAGAAAAGCTCCGATACTATGGGTATGAAACATAGAATAGATGAAGCTGTTTATGTATCATTTGGCTCAATTTCACCTCAGCTAGCTGAAAAAACAGGCTTTTCTAATGATGATGCAGACATACTTAAAAATGCTATGTTATCTATGTTTGAGGGAGATGCTTCATCTGCGAGACCTGAGGGTAGCATGGAAATATTAAAGCTAATTTGGTGGAAACACGATTCCAAATTAGGTAAGCATTCATCAGCTAAAGTTCATCAATCTTTAGAAGTAAATTCAGATGGTTCATTTAACATTAATGATCTCAGTGAATTAAAACCTGAAATTTTAGATGGTAGATAAACCCTATTTTCAACTTTCAGCCCTTCAACATTATGCCTTTTGCAAAAGACAAGCGTACCTTATTTATGTTGAGGGGCTTTGGGCTGAAAACTATCTAACAGCCTCTGGTGAATTGATACATACAAAAGTTGATTCTGGAGTTTCAGATTCAAGAAACAACATAAAACAAGTTAGAAATATTCAAATCGTTTCTCATAAATACCAAATGTCAGGGCTTATAGATTTGATTGAATATTCAGATATGAATCATATTACCATCATTGAATATAAACGAGGAAAGCCTAAACCAAATGAAATGGACGAGGTTCAAGTTTGTGCTCAAGCTTTATGTTTAGAAGAAATGTTAGGTGTTGAACTCAGCTATGGTTACATTTGGTACGATCTAAATAAAGCTAGACATAAAGTTTGTTTCACAGATGAACTTAGAGATATGACCATTTCATTAATAAACGAAGTTAAAATTTTGTTTGATAATCCTAAAGCTCCAAATCCCATACTTTGCTCTAGTTGCAAATCTTGCTCTATATATGACACTTGTTTGCCAAATATAATAAGTTTAGATAAAACTAAAGAATATATTGATAACCTCTACGAAAGTTCTTATGAAGAAATTGACTAATTCAATTTATGTTACTTCTCAAGGTAGTTATTTACACAAAGAAAGGGATACAATCGTTTTGGAAGTTGATAAAAAAAAAGTTGCTCAAATTCCTATCCACTCAATTGGGCAAATTTTCTGCTTTGGCAATGTATTAATATCTCCTTTTCTAGTAGGTTTCTGTGGCGAAAAAAATGTTCTTTTGTGTTTATATACTGAACATGGAAGATTTCTAGGAAGATATGTTGGAAAACAAAATGGAAATGTACTACTTAGAAAAAATCAATATAGAATGGCAGATAACTGCCCTTTGCCGATTGCTAAAAATATAATTGCTGCGAAGATTCAATCCTCTAAGCGTGTTTTACAAAGATTCATAAGGAATCATTCGAATAATTCAGAAATAGAATCAACAATAGATTCTTTAACGTTTATTTTAAACAATATTAAAAATATAACTTCTAAACAATCACTGCTTGGCTTAGAAGGAGATGCAGCTTCAAGGTATTTCTCTGTCTTTGATACCTTAATACTTAAACCATCAAACTTTAGATTTAATGGAAGATTTAAAAGACCTCCGACTGATCCAGTGAATGCCCTTCTTTCATTTTTATATTCAGTTTTATCTAATGATATAACAAGTGCTTTACAAGGTGTAGGGCTTGATCCACAGGTTGGTTTTTTGCATTCAGATAGGTCAGGGAGAAGTAGTTTGAGTTTAGATATCCTAGAAGAGCTAAGAGCATGGTTGGTTGATAGACTTGTTCTTACAATGATAAATCTAAAGCAAATAGATGTAAATGGATTTGAGTTTGAGCTAAGCGGTGCAATTAGGATGAAAGATGATTTAAGAAAAAAAATCTTAAGTATTTATCAATCAAAAAAACAAGAATTAATAATACATCCTTATATCAACGAAAAAGTACCTATAGGGTTAATTCCACATATACAATCGCAATTGCTGGCTCGTCATATAAGAGGTGAATTACAGGAATATCCACCATTCCTAATGAGGTGAACATGTTAATACTAATTACTTATGATGTGGACATGAAAGACAGTTCAGGTGCTAAAAGATTGAAAAAAATATCGAATGCATGTCAAAACTTCGGAATAAGAGTTCAGTACTCGGTATTTGAATGTGATATAGATCCAGAAAAGTGGATAAAATTAAAGACTACATTGCTAGATTTATACGACCCTGAAAAAGACAGTTTGAGATTCTACAATTTGGGAAGCAAATGGCGGGGAAAGGTTGAACATCACGGTGCAAAACCTTCAATAGATATTTATAAGGACCCTTTAATTCTTTGACGCTAACCTCTAGTTAACATTGGATTAAGATAAGATTAGCGATACTTTTGTTCTTTAAAAATCAAAAAGTTTTTGAACTTTTGCTAAAATTCTAATTTGAATCCTTATTACTTTAATAGCTTAGCGATTATAAGCATTAAGAATAAGTA
>NZ_JHXN01000010.1 GCF_000687755.1 Taylorella asinigenitalis ATCC 700933 | reverse complement strand
AAAAGCAAATTGTAGTTAAAAAAATAGAAGGCCAAAAATATCCTAGCTATCTCTCATATGAAAAAGATGGAGATAGATATAATTTTAAATTTGATAGAATTGTTCAAAATTGATGTCTTTTAGGGCAGAAAGTTTTGATTATTTTTATAAAAATTTGTAAAATATTCATGCAGTTAAAAATTGGTGACGTACTGCCTTAA
This sequence comes from Taylorella asinigenitalis ATCC 700933, assembly GCF_000687755.1. GTDB lineage: Bacteria > Pseudomonadota > Gammaproteobacteria > Burkholderiales > Burkholderiaceae_B > Taylorella > Taylorella asinigenitalis. The sequence goes on along the minus strand of NZ_JHXN01000010.1, from coordinate 48,912 downwards.
CGTACGGTCAAATTCATTGGTGACGTACTGCCTTAACGTACGGTTAAATTCATTGGTGACGTACTGCCTTAACGTACGGTTAAAAAATTTTAACTGTAAGGGCAATCTTTTGGTTGCCTTTTTTTTTGGGTAGATATACTTCTTTTACTCTAAGCGATTTCATTTTTGTGGTTCCTTTCTCTTTAACAAATATCCAAATTAATTTTTCCTAAGCTTCTCTAAAAACCATTCTCCCAAAATTACAATATTTGGAAGAAAAAAAATTTAAAACTTTGGATTTAAGATGAATTCAAAAATCAAAATTATTGAAACGATGCGAAGTATTGTTTTAATAGCTATAACGAAAATTTAAAAAGAAAAATGGATTTTCTAAAAAAGGTTAGTTTAAAAATTTAAAAAAATCCAATAAAAGATAAGGGCAGGAGTTAGAGTGATGTGCATTAAGGGTAAACAAAAGTTAGTAATTGTTTTGGTAGTCTTAGTTAAGATTTATAATCTTTAACCCATTTTCTAAATTCTTCTAATTTAAAATTATCGGGCATTTTTACAAATTCCCCTTCAACCCTCTTTATCATTTCTTCAAGATCATAGTTATTCCCATCGTTATCATGTTTTGAGTTTGTAGGATATATTGTTTTGTTTTTTTCTAGAAATGTTAATCTTTCAGTCATTCTTTTTTCTAAACTTTCAGTGAAATTTTTGAAATCTACAAATCCACTAATAGACAGATTGTGTTTATTGAATTCATATTCTAATAAATTGTTTAATTCATCTTCACCGCTGTAGTATAGTTTGGGAACAATAACTCTTAATAAAGATTCAGAGAAATTCTCTGGGTACTTTTTGAAAAGAAAGTTTAAGTCATATAGATCTCTAACTTTATCTCTACCAGTAAAAGCAGCGGTTTTCATGTGTATTAGTTCATCTATACCATAGACATTAACATTGCCATGTTTTTGGTACAAGTTAGGAAAATCTCTTAGTCTTTGAGTATTTCTTGCACTTACTTCAATTTTGAGAGGGTATGGACCTTCTTTAGATACAGCTCCATAATCTATCATTAATCTAAAAGCCGTCTCTGTGTTTTTTTTAATTGTTACTTTCCAGTCTTTAAAATCTCGGTGATTTTTTAATTTATTCAAAAAGTTCATATTAGAAGTTTTACAATCTAAGTCAACATCTTCAGAGTATCTATCTAAGCCATAGTATAGATATAGAGCGGTTCCGCCTTTTAATACAAATTTATCACCTAAAAGAGGTAAGATTTCTTTGATAAGTTTTATTCTGTCATATTGAGAATCAAGCATGGTTTTTATCCTCAAAATAAAGTTTTGTTAATTCATACCTCATGAATTGTTCAACATTTTTTGTTTTATTTATTATTTTCAAATAGTCATAAAGCTCTTTGGCGTCTTTTTCATCAAGAAAATCGTATACACAATTTTTTAGCCCATAGCATTGATCTAAATACACAAGATCAGCAATTGCTCTAGCGAAAGAGGCAACATAGTATCGATTTTTTAGAAATGGTATGTACCTAAGTTTAATCCCCTTAGTACCTAATGGCATACATTTATCTAAGGTATATAACTTAAAAGGCTTATCTTTTTGAAAATAATTTAGTGGATGCCAATCTGCTGTTAAACCCTTATCATTTGTGATATTTAGGGCTTCCCATCCAGATATATATTGAAAAGTCTCTTTATTTTCCGAATATAAAATGTTTTGCACTACTTTCAGATATACACATATAAATTGTAACAATCAATTAAAGAGTTCACTACTCATTACTATGATTGTATCCAATAAATTTCTCAAAGATCATATTATCTTCACTGAGAATTTTTTCTTATATTACTATCACTTTCATCTCATTTGTTACCGTATATAAGCTATGCTGTAAGGGTTATTAAGGGGGATTAGGAAGTGATAAAAGGAAATAAGAAAATCGTTTAACTCTATGATTTTACAGGTAAATATTCTTTCTAAAAAGTTTTAAAAAGTTGTATAGGGAAGTATGAGGATATGAGAAAATGGGGTGGCTGATGGGGCTCGAACCCACGACACCTGGAATCACAATCCAGTGCTCTACCAACTGAACTACAGCCACCATAAAGCTTGAAAAATAAGATTTTAATGCTAATTAGGCAACAAAATCAATACTAACGATATGTTTTAGGCTAAAAATATAGTTTTGTTGTAAAAAAAATAATATAATAATCTTCTTTTATATCCCCGTAGCTCAACTGGATAGAGCACTCGCCTTCTAAGCGAGGGGTTGTGAGTTCGAGCCTCGCCGGGGGTGCCAGCTAAATGCCTCATTAGTTAGAAGAATGGACTGTTCAGAATTTTGCTAGTGCTGTTCAGGATACAATACGAATTATTACTAATACGGTCGATAGTATGAGCCTACTATCTATCTACCAGAATATGTCAGTGAATATGATATCGAACAGTTAACAATTTGCGTTCATGGAAAAATATGGTGGGTTTCAAGGGATAACATTAAAGCTCTGAAATAAGTTCAGGACGTTTTTCAATAAGATTTATTAGCTTAAGTGCGGCACCACTTGGATTGCGTTGTCCCTGCTCCCAGGATTTGAGTGTATTAACAGATATGCCTAATTGATTAGCAAATTTAGCTTGAGAAAGCCCTGATCTATGCCTAATAGATATAATTTTAGGTACATTAATACGTGTAGCACTTGCGAACTTACCAGCCTTCACTTCATGTAATGCCCTTGTAAGACTTTCTCTGATTTGCTCAGCATCAGGATCATCCTTGATGACCGCCTCTACTATGCTATCAACATTCCAATTCTTTATTTTTTCTTTCACTTGCATTTTATATCTCTCCTTAACGTTTTCAGTTTTCCAGATTTAATATTTTCTTGCAGATTCTTTTTATATATATCTAACAGATAAATATATCCCTTTTGGAGTTCGTTGTAATAGATAACTCTTGCACCAGCCCTTTTACCCTTATTGGAACTACTCCACCTTATCTTTCTTAGTCCACCTGCACCAGGGATAACAACACCAGCTTCAGGATACGTAGCTATATAAATAAAGAATTCAAACTTTTCATCTTCACTCCAAATTTCCTTAACTTTTTTCTGAAAATCAAAAGTTTCAATAATTGTATACATGGACAATCCTTTATTATAATACTTTGTGTTATAACACAATATAGATATTTTTTCTAAGCACGGTATTTGTATTGAATTTTTTATATTCTATGCAACACTGAAAATGCATGAAATTTTAATGAAAGCCCTCGCCGGGGGTGCCAGCTTTATTCTTTTTCTCCTCATACATATCAAAAAAATTTCTTTTATTCCATAACAAAATTATTACAGCCCATAATTAATTAGTTAAACTAGTGCATTAATTAAGTTAGACTTTGGTTTATGATAGTTACTTCCAAATATCCTGTTTTTAAAGGCAGTCTTGTCGCTATGGTTACTCCGATGACTCCTTCGGGTGACATAGATAGGGATGCGTTTAAAAATCTTATTGACTGGCATGTCGAGGAAGGGTCTGATGCTTTGATTATTGTTGGTACTTCTGGAGAATCTCCAACCATCGATTTTAATGAACATGTTGAGTTAGTTAGTCTTGCTGTAGATCACTCTGCGGGTCGTATACCCATAATTGCTGGGACAGGCGGTAACTCTACCAAAGAAGCTATTTTTCTCGCTAATCATGCTCATAAAGCTGGTGCATCTGCAGGCCTGTCAGTTGTTCCATACTACAACAAACCTACACAAGAAGGTTTGTTTCAGCACTACAAAGCTATCTCTGAAAACTCAGAACTTCCAATTATTTTATATAACGTACCAGGTAGAACTGTTATCGACATGAAAAATGATACGGTTCTTAGATTATCTGAGCTACAAAATATTATTGGACTTAAAGATGCTACTGGAGATATCTCACGGATAACTGAATTAGTTTCAAATAAACCAGAACATTTCCAAATCTATTCTGGGGATGACTTAACAGCTGCGGCTTTGATTCTATTAGGGGCTCAGGCAAATATTACAGTAACTGGAAACGTTGCACCTAAATTAATGCATGAATTATGCTTTGCTGCACTAGAGGGAAATATTTTAAAAGTTAGAGAAATCAACTCTAAGCTTGATGAACTAAATCATATTCTTTTTAAAGAACCCAACCCTATTCCTGTTAAATATGCAGTTCATAAAATCGGGAAATCACAACTAGGCTATCGCCTTCCACTAACACAAATTACTGATGGTCTAGCAGAAAAAATTGACCAATCATTAAAAAACTTAAATTTAATTTGAAGCAGGTTACATATGAATTTTAAAAATAAACATCTCATTTGCTCGGCTTTAGTTGCATCAGCTGTTATGGTTGGATGTAGTTCCACAGATGACATACTGCCTGAAAAAGAAGTTGATTATAAAAGTGCAGTTAGAGGGGATCCGTTGGCATTGCCACCTGATTTATCATCTGCAGCAATAACTCCCCAATACTCTACTAGAGATGGGCAGGCCTCAGCGATTAAATTTAATGAAGCTTTAGCTAAGGAACAAGCAAACAAACGCAGCGGAAATGTAGTTCTTCCTCAACACGATAATATGCGTATCCTATCTAAGGGCTCTACTCGTTGGTTGCAAGTGGATGCAGACCCTAACGAAGTTTATCCACTATTACTTTCTTTCTGGGGTGATTTAGGTTTTACTATTGATCAGGACCGTCCTGAAGTTGGTATTATTCGTACTGATTGGGCTGAGGACAGGGCTAAAATCCCAGATACTTTACTTAGAAGAACTTTGGGTTCTCTAATCGATAACGTTTACGATAGCGGCGAACGCGAACGCTTCACAACTAGAATTGAACGCATCAACGGCAGATCTGAAATTTTTATCTCTAATGAAAGAATGGAAGAGACTGCAATGGATCGAAATCAAGACACATTCAAATGGTTGCCAGCTCCAGAGGATGAAAGTCTAAATGCACTAATGCTTGCTAGACTTATGAAGCACTTAGGAGCTAGCGATAATTTAGCTAAAACTGCTTATGATGGTATTGATTTCAAAAAATCTAAAAAACAACGTGAAGATGAACGCATTAAGAGAGCTAGAGAAAGAGAGCGTGAATACAAAGAGCAGTTAAAAGCAGAGAAAGCTGCTGCAAAAGCTGCAAAAGCATCTGAAACCAATATCGTTACTGCCATGCCATCGGAAGCTCCTGTAGTAACTGGTAAACCTAAAGCTCAAATGCCTACTAAGTCAGAAAAAGTTGTTCAAATGGTCAACTCATCTAGACCAGTATCTTTTGACCCAGGCGACATTTCTCTTGAAATACCTAATAAAGGAACCAGTTTTGAAACTGTTCAACAAGCTTTAAACAGAGCTGGTTTTAATGTACAAAGCTCAAACAGAGCTAATAACTCTTTTGTTATTCTGTATCTTGACACTGATACAGGAGAAAAAAGGGAGGGATCAAATCCCATCAGTAGATTGTGGGGCGATAGAGGTAACCTAACCCCTCTTCCTTACACTGTGATGATTAACGATGAATCGACAAAAAGTGTAATAAGGGTTCTAAATCCTAAAGGTGAACCTGAACAAACTAATACAGCGAAACGTATTTTGACGGTAATTAACGATAATCTTTAATCCTAGCCTTGATTTAAGACTCCTCTGACAAAGAGGAGTCTTTTTTTTCTTATATAATCTATTGATACAAATTGTAAAAATGGGGTTTGGTATATGAGTGCATTACTTAGAAGCGGAGAGCTTAAAAACTATACGGCCTTGGGGCAGGATGGACAGCCTGTTTATACTGTGGCCTCTCAATTTCGTAATGCCGTCAAATTCAAATGTGGAGAAAAATATGCTGATTTTTTAGCAGTTCCACAAAGAAATGAAATTGGAAATGTTATCGATTGGTATGTACCATTTGAAAGCACCAGAGCGGATGGAACACATCAAATTATCCCATGGACTTCTGCTACAGATGAAGAGCGTCAAACTGCTCTTGCTGAATTAGAATGTTTCAAATTAAAGATGGAGCAATTGGGAAAAGATTTTGCTACATCTACAAGTAGTGATCAACAAATCTTCTCAAGACTTCTATATCTCCCAAATGGGGAAATGAAAGACCAACTCACTGCGATAAGATTTCCTAATAATGAACATATTTATCTTGTAGACGGAAAACCTGTTATTACTTTTTGGGGCTTTATAGATAAAAATAGAGCCCCTTATTCCGACCCATTTATACAACTTCATTCTAATTTTCAACCGGCTGAAAAACCGCCTACCGTGGCGGTTCCGGCGGCATTGCCACCTAAAAAGAGCGGATGGTTATGGTGGCTACTACTTTTACTATTACTTTTATTATTAGCAGGGGCTGCATACTGGTTTTATTTCAAAGACCACGGCAAGAAAAATATCAGTGGTATCAATGTCCCTGATAAGATAGGAACTGTTGAAGCTCCTTTAAACAAAAATGATCCAGCTAACAAAATCACAGGACAGGAAACGAAACCTACTCCAGATCCCGCCCCTGCTCCCACTCCAGCTCCTGAGAAAGATCCCGTAAGTGGAAAAGAAACTAACAAAATTACTGGGATAGCGGAAACAAAAGAAGTTGTAGAGGAATGCAAAGACCCAATTACATACTACAAAGTTTCTGAAACTGTTTTAATGGATAAAGACGGTAAGTTTTTAACTATTAAACCAAGAGAGTGTGACATATTACTTCCATTTAAGGAAAATAATTATTATGTATCACGAAATGGTAAATGGTACATAGCAAATAGTGATACTGTAGTAACTGACACAGAGATTCTTAAAACTCTTGAAGGTGTAAATCTTCTTGATGGCACTGTTGTCGGGGAAGATGGTGTTGTTGTCGGTGAAGATGGCATAGCCGTAGGATCTGAAGGTGGTGTTGACGGCACTGGCACAGGCACTGGAACTGCTGAAGGCCTTGGATTAGGCGAAGGCGAAAAAGGGAAGGATAAGGGTCCTGAAGGTGAAGGTGAGACTAAGCCAGAGGATAATAATCCTGTTGCTCCAATACCTGATCCAGCTTTAACTGGGCAAGAAACTAACAAAGCTCCAGGCGAGGAAAACAAAAATGGTCCAGAAGGCAAGCCTGAAGCGGAAAACAATCAAGTCGATCCTGTTAAACCCGTCGACCCTAATTTGAACACTCAAAGTAACAATACTGTTGTTCCACCAGTAGATCCAGTTGGTATGAATAACAACACAAATAATACTAACAATGCAACTGGGTCTACAGGTGCTCCTAATGTTGCACAAAATCCTAACACTAAACCGTTGGCATTGACCGAGCAAAATATTAAATCAGGCGATATGAAATTCCTTAAGGGTAATTGGTCGTCAAATTCAGGCTTGCAGGATAATGCAACTGGACGCCCATTACGCCTTGCGTACAATTTCGACGACAAGGGAAATGGCACGGTTAAACTTAATCGCGGGGATGGAGTTTCATGTGAGACAGGCGTCACTTCAAGCACTGTTAACGGTAAGCTGGAGATTAATGCTAAAGGTAACGCAAAATGTACCGACGGAAGCTCGTACGAACTACCTAAAGTAACTTGCGATGCAGGTTCAAGCGGAAATGCTGATTGTAAGGGTTCCTATGGTGAAGGTAAGGCCTTCCCTATTCAAATAAAAACTAATTAACCAAATTCGAGGATATTATGCTGGCTGACATACACCCATTTGGAAAAGAAATTCCACTTATTATGAATAGTGGAATTCAGTTCATAGATTTTGGTTTAACCATAGATTGGAAAGACAAAAAGTGGAAAGAAAAGAATACAGGTTATTTTCTAGCCTCTTCTAATAATGACCCAATCCGTCGATTAGTTTTGGATAGAAGCGGTTCCGGATATTCAGACCCTGCCCTTCCAGGAAAAATCATAACTAATCCAGTTGATTTTAGTGTTGAGGAGTCTCTTAAATTATTCAATGGAATTTGGTTACCTATCCCAATTCTGAGAAGTATGCCTCCTAACCGATTCGATAACGGTCCATTTAACTGGGCTAGGGCTAGAATCGTTGAACTTGCTCAACCTGATGAGGATGGTCATACACATCGAGTAATACTTGCCATTGATACAAAAATATTTACTCATAGCTCAGACACCGCATATCTAGGGCCTATGGAAGATGATATTCGTGCAGGTTCTGTCTTCACATATGCATACCAATCAAACCATATTTCATGGTTCTTAGATCTAAAATGGGTGAAAGATTGGCTTGCTGAATTGTTTAGAGAACTTGCTCCTGAACCAGATAGGCTAAAAATTTATGAAGATGATATTGAGGAAGAGCTTAAAAATCATAGTCATGAAGCTCATTATCTGAACCTTTTAGCATTAATAGGTGAAGAACTCAATATTCCGAATTTCAAAATCATTGCCCACAATCGCAGTGATGTAAACCAAGGTATTGCCGTAGATCTTATCCTAGATGTAGGGAACTCTAGAAGCTGTGGAATTCTTGTTGAAGACCATGCACAAGAACAAGATAGCCTTAAAAAACGCTACGAATTATCAATTCGAGATTTATCGATGCCAGAGTTTGCTTATTCTGAACCTTTCGAGAGTAGAGTCGAATTTGCTCAGGCCTTTTTCGGCAAAGAACACTATTCTGTTCAAAGTGGACGCAGAGATGCATTCCAATGGCCTAGTATTGTTCGTGTAGGTAAAGAGGCTAGTCGATTAGCTAGCCGTCGTAAAGGAAATGAAGGCTCTACTGGATTATCAAGTCCAAAAAGATATTTATGGGATTTAACTCCATATGAACAAGCATGGAGATTTAACTCATCATATGTGGAGTCCGATAACGAACCATTTGCAACAGCCGCACCACTTTCAGGTTATATAAATGGTCAAGGTGAAGCTCTTTATGAACTCTCAGACGATATTGATGAAGAGTTTGAACGTAAGATGCCAGTATTCCAACCACACTATTCTCGTGGTTCATTAATGACATTCTTATTATCCGAAGTCTTACTTCATGCTTTGATGCAAATAAACAGCCCAGCTCAAAGAGCGAAACTTGAGCATGCAAAATCTCCACGTTTCCTAAGGTCAATAATATTGACTGTTCCACCTGCGATGCCATCGCCAGAAATAAATAATTTCAAAAACTGTATGCATCAGGCTATAGGTTTAACTTGGAAAATGATGGGATGGGATAAGACGGATGACCCTGTGGATTTTGCATATAGATTTGATGAAAAATATTGGCCAACATTGCCAGAGGTAATTGTGCAATGGGATGAGGCGACTGCAAGTCAAGTTGTCTACTTATTTAATGAAACTCAAATCAATTATGGCGGGCGTGCAGAAAAGTTTATAAGCGATATGGTGCGTCCCGATAAAACTTCAAATAAAAATGCTGTCACCATAGCAACTGTGGATATTGGTGGTGGTACTACAGATTTAGTGATTACTGATTTCACTTTAGACTATGGCAATGAGGAAGAAGACGGCCTACCTCAATCTTATGGTACCAATGTATTTATAAAACCTATCCAGAGATTTAGAGATGGGTTTAAGGTTGCGGGCGATGATATATTACTTGATATTATTCGGGATGTCGTGGTTGAATCTCTTAAGAAATACCTAATTTCAGAGGGTATAAAAAATTATGATTCATTGCTATCGGATTTAATTGGTTCTGGTGCAGATAGCGTACAAATCAGGCTTTTGAGACAGCAACTAACTTTACAAATTTTCCGTCCGATAGGACTTAAAGTTCTTCAAGCTTATGAACAATACGATCCATTAGAGCGTAAAAATAAATTGATGGGGGCTACATTTGGAAGTGTTCTTGAAGGATTTGAACCCCCTACTCAAAAAGTTCTTGATTTCGTAAATATACCTATCTCAAGAGAGTTGGGTAAAGATTTCAATATTCTTGATATTCCGTTGCAAGTTAATTTGCTTCAAATCCATAATAATTTCTTGCAAGGTCATTATGATATCTGCAAAACATTCCAGTCTTTATGTGAGATTATTTATTTCTACCAATGCGATGTATTGTTGTTAACTGGTAGGCCTTCATTGCTGCCAGGTGTACAAGCATACTTTAAGAATCAGTTGCCATTGCCATCTAATAGAATTCTTCCATTACATGGTTATAAGACAGGTAATTGGTATCCGTTCCACAAACAAGGCAGAATCGATGACCCTAAAACAACTGCTACAGTTGGAGCTATGCTTTGCTTTTTGAGCAAAAATTCGAGAATTCCAAGTTTTTACTTTAGGTCGATGGCTCTGAAACCTTATTCAACTATTAAGAATCTTGGCCTTATCGATAATAACAATACTATTTCAAAAGAAAACGTTTACTACTCCGATATCAATCTCGATAAAGAGGATTATGAATTGCCAGACCAATCATTCCCAATTCGCGGTAAAACGCGTATTGGCTTTAGGCAGTTAAATACGGAACGATGGGCAGCCTCCCCTCTTTATACGATAACTATCGAGAGCAATGAGTTACGTAATCAGATTGCAGAAGGACAAACTGTAAATGTGACTTTAAAACTTGACAAGAAAAATCGTCACAATAAACAAGTAGAAAATTTTGTAATTGATCAGGCATTTTTATCAAGTGGTCGTAAGACAAATGGATTAAAAATGACTTTGAATACGCTTTTAGATTCTGGTCTTAATGACTCGCAATATTGGTTGGACAGTGGGAGCCTTATAAATGAGTAAACTTTCTGAATCATGGGATAGTGTTTATGATGGGGCTAAAAAGGCCATCGATTGGGTTCAGGCTGCACGCAATGAAAGCCCACGCGTTGCCAGTGAGGCAAATAGTTTAATTGAAAGCTTAAGAAGACTTCGTGTTATGGCACGAAAACTTGGATACTCATCGGAGCATCCAGTTTCTGTGGGCCTTTTTGGATTGTCGCAAGCTGGTAAATCATATTTGATTTCATCTTTAGCCGCTGATGATCAAGGAAAGTTAACCACAACCTTCGATGGCCAAAAACTGGATTTTATGGATCATATTAATCCTACTGGTGGCGGTAAAGAGGCTACTGGGTTGGCTACAAGATTTACTAAGAGAGCTGATGTAGGAATTAAAGGCTATCCTATTGAACTAAGAATGTTTTCTGAAATTGAAATCGTAAAAATTCTTGTAAATGGCTTTTTTAACGATTTTGATCACGATAAGCTTTTGTATCAACCAGATCAACAAATGATCAATAAGCTTGTAAAAGAGCTTACTCCTAAAGTTCAATCTGACTATGTTGCTGGTGTAGCTGAAGAAGATATTGTTGATTTACAGGACTACTGTAATAACAATTTTGCTCGTTCTGTTACTGTTTATAAGGCTAATTATTGGTCTAAGGCTGCTCAACTAGCTCCTCACCTTAGTATCGAAGATAGAGCAAAATTATTTTCAATTCTTTGGTATGGAGAAAAATTCCCTGAGTTAACTGAAACTTATATTTTGTTTGCGAAAATACTCTCTAGCTTGGGGCATCCTGAATTTGTTTATGCACCATTAGATGTTCTTGTACAAGAAACTGAAGACGGAAATTTATCCAAAGCTTCTAGTATTATGAACGTTAATATGGTTGAACGTTTAGGTAAACCTGAAGATAACTATAAAGTCGATGTTATACCAGTTAGCTGGAAGGGTGAACTTGGTCAACCAGTAAATATATCTTTAGCTCAGTTAGCCATTCTAACTACAGAATTAATTTTCCCTCTTGAAAATGAGCCTCGATGCGATGTCGTTAATAAGGTTGATTTACTAGATTTCCCTGGCTACCGCGGACGTATGAAAATAGTTACTTTTGACCAAGGAGATAATACCGTAGGTCAAGTTATTCTTCGCGGTAAAGTGGCATATCTATTTGAAAGTTATACAGATAGTCAGGAGATGAATATCTTGATTATGTGTACTCCAAGTGATGCTCAATTAGAGATTAATGATGTAGGGCCAGTTCTTGAAAAATGGATTGATAAAACCCAAGGTGAAACAGCTGAAATTCGTGGAAAAAGGCTTCCTTCCTTGCTCTGGGCTTTTACAAAATTCGATAAAAGAACAGAAGTTAGCATTAATACATCTGAAGAAAATCTAAAACAATCTTGGGGAGTAGATGGTTTGCTTAAACAAACTATATTAGAGCGTTTTGGTCATTACAATTGGGTTAAGAATTGGTCTAGAGGAATACCATTCGATAACGTATTTCTAGTAAGAAAACCTGGTTATTCAGGTGGATTTATAGAAACATCCGAAGGTCGAGACGTGAAATATATGGACTCTCAAATGCCTAAGATGAATATATTGAGATCGACATTTATTCAAAACCCAGATATTCAGAAATATGTCGCTAATCCAGAAGAAAAATGGGACGCCATGCTTAAGCTTAACGATGGCGGTATGGAGTATTTGAGTGAATATCTCGATAAAGTTTCTGACCCATCGTTGAAATTTAACCGTTTAACTGAGCAACTTAATCGCGAAATCGAAAATGTAGTTCGTCGTTTCGGTGCTTGGTATGAGGGCGAAGGCGACCGTGCTGTTGAAGATAAAAAACGGATAGCCAACGATATCTATGCTTTACTAAGACAGCAAGCTGGTATCTTAGGAGAATTCTTAGATAATTTAACACTCCCGCAGGAGACTATTCGTTCGCTTTATTTTGCGGTCGACTATCAAGATGTAGAAGATGGAGAGGATAAATCTTCGGGAAATACTGATTTCTCATTTGACGGTATGGAAGGTTTTAATCTATTTGATGATGCCCCTACTCCAGCTGCAAATACTGAAACTAAAAAATCAAATATCGCTTTATTTTCTCAGTCCGTATTCGATGGATGGGTTGAACATTTGCGTGGCTTAACATCTGATGAGAGTTTTTTGCGATATTTCAATCTATCGGTTCAAAACAAAAATATTATCGATAATTTCATAAGTGAATTAATTACTGCGGCCGTTCGGTTGCAGTTGCTTGAGAAGCTTAGTGATAAATTCCGTGAAACCGAGAGAGCAGGTCATAAACGCGAACAACTTGCTTCAAGACAAGTGACCAATGCTTACACTCATATTGCGGACTTTATTTCGTGGTTGGGATTCGGGGACATTGCCATCGCTGATAGGCCTTTGAGTAAGATAAGGCCTGGCAAATCCTTGTTTGAGCCGCCTGTATTCAAGACCACGCCAAATAACGATAAGATTCCGCTATTGTCTGAAACGCCTGAAAAATTTACTTTGATTTATTTGATGGACTGGTTTACAGCTCTAGCAGAAATTACCGTTGGCAATGCGGGACATAGGGCCGAACGTGAGATTTCGGCAGCATTAAATACTCTCCTTGGCCAGATTTTGAATCAATTTGAAGATGCTCGTATTGAAGACGCTGAAATCTAATATCAAAGAGGAATGAAGTGACATTTATAGTTTCACTAAAAGAAAACAGACCTGGGTTTGCTGATTTTGAAATTAAGAGATGGTCAGGGTCAACTGACTCACCTCTTGAATTTACTATTAAACGCAATCAGGATGAAAGATATCTTGCAGGGCACGAAGAATGGAAAGTAGAGCCTGTATGGCATGCACTTGGATTTTCTGAATTTAACGGCAATTTAGTAGGTACATTTGAACCTTGGGTTACGGACAGCCTTGTTCATACTGGCGGTCAGACTATGTTCATGATGTCACTCAGAGAATCTAGTGGCTCTTTTAGGGATGACGGTGTTGTTAGGATGGCTAGTAACATACTTGCATCTTCAGCAGCGGGTAATTTGAACAGAACTCAACTAAATAACCCCACACCACAATCTCCTTCAGCACAAGCACACACACCTTATGTTGAACCTGTGCCTGAACCTGAGCCAGTGATAGAGACATTTACAGATCCTGAACCTGTATCTGAGCCTTTTGAAATTCCTGCGACTGATATGGAGGCGGGGGCAATGCCACCTGTAATGGAGCCCGTTATAGACCCTCAAAATGCGTCCAATATTGGGGGTGCGAACTTTCCTACTATAGAGGATGATTCATCAAAAAGAAGAACTAGTCCAATTGTTTGGATTATTTTAATGATATTGCTTATCGCTGCTATTGGAGCGGCTGTGTGGTGGTTTGTGTTTAGGGAGGACCCAAAATCAGCTCCCACACCTAAGCCTAATCCTGTGCCCACACAAAATAATAATCAACCACCTGCACCTAAACCTACTCCTAAGCCCGAACCAAAACCAGAACCGAAGCCAACCCCTGCTCCTGCTCCTGCTCCAGCAGCTGCTCCTGCGGAATCGGCATGTACAGTTAAGAGCGGTTCAGATGTGATGGCATTTATTCAATCATGTCTCAAAACAAACCCAAACACGGATCAAATTTTAAAAATTATCAATGAAGCAAAAGCCGCAAAAGAATGTGATTTAGCACGAAGACTTTACGCAAACAAAGCTCAGAGTGGAAATAGTGTCATTGCATTTGCATATGCAAAAGAATATGACCCTAAAACAGCTGCTAGTGAGGGATGCTTTAAGGAAGATAAGGGTACGGCTATATATTGGTATGAGACTGGGCTCTCAGATGATCCTAATAATGCGGAGGCTAAAGCCCGTTTGCAGGAGTTACAAAAATGAAGAAATTTCTAAGCACTTTTTCACTTTCACTACTTTCTATTGCCACTGTCTATGCGGCTGAGCCATTACTTCAAGACGGTAAAAAGACTTTATATCAAAGGGTACTATCGACGCCAGAGTGTTCATTGACACAAACAATTGGGCAAAAAGGGAAAGCTGTACCTGCCTTTTCTCGATATTATATTTATGAGAGAAAGACCGAAAATAATACGGAATGGCTCAATGTAGGTGCCGATCCATATGGAAAAACTTTAGGGTGGCTTGATGCATCTTGCACAATTCCTTGGAATATGCAGATGACTTTGACATTTACAAATCCTGCAAATCGCGACAGACTTTTATTTTTTAAATCCAAGGAAGATTTAGATGCAGTGATGTCCTCTGATAAACCTGCAGAGGAATACGAAAAAATCAGGCAATCTCTCAATTCTGAAGGCAAGTCAGACAAGATAGTTTCTATTGAGCCTGCTGAGCCTGTAGATTTTCAAAAGAACTTCTATTTACTACCTATTCTGCAGGGTGAGGAAGTTATGAATAATGAGGGCTTCTATCAACGTGTGTTAGAAGTCGCATCTGTAAGCAAAAAGCCTGAAAAAGCAAATGAGCCCGAGCCAAAACCTGAGCCTAAGAGTGAACCTTCTAAATTGACGGAATTCAAAGCGGCTGTGGTGTTTGTAATCGACTCCACAATTTCGATGGATCCTTATATTAATAAAACTCGTGATGCCGTAAAACAGCTTTATACGCAGATTGAAAAAGAAGATTTACTTGATCAGGTGAAATTTGGTTTAGTAGCCTTTAGATCTAGTACGGAGGCGGTTCCTGGCCTTGAATACACTTCAAAAATGTATGTAAATCCTAATGAAGTGAAAGATGGGAAAGACTTTATGGATAAGGTTGCTAGCCTAAAACAAGCACAAGTTTCAAGTAAGGAATTTAGTGAGGATTCGTTTGCAGGTATTAATCAAGCACTAAGCGACATTAATTGGAATGATTTCGGTGCTCGTTATATAGTGCTTATTACTGATGCTGGTGCTATCGATGGCAATAATCCCCTATCCTCCACTGGACTTGGAGCTGAACAGTTACGTCAAGAAGCTCAGCACAAGGGCGTTGCCATCTATACTCTTCATCTAAAAACTCAAGCGGGTACTAAAAATCACCAAGAAGCGGAGTCGCAATATAGTGCATTGACATTTAATGATTATTTAAATAAATCTCTTTACTACCCCGTAAATGCAGGTGATGTTAATGAGTTTTCCACCAAGATTTCTCTTCTATCCAAAGCACTTACTGAACAAGTTAAAAAAGCTTATACAGGTGAGATGTCTGCAGGAAGCTCACTTGCAACTGAGACCAAAAAAGAAGAGCCTAAAGATAAGGAAAATGCGGCCATGCTTGAGGATTCCGAACTTCTCGGAAAAGCTATGCGTCTTGCATATTTAGGTCGCACAAATAATCAGAAAGCACCGTCATTTTTCAAAGCATGGATAAGCGACAGAGACTTTGCCAAACCAGATATCCCTACTGCTGAAGTTCGCGTGCTCTTAAGTAAGGAGCAATTAAGTGACCTTAGTGAAGTAGTTAAGAAAATTTCGGATGCGGCTACTAGTGGGCTTATTGCACCTGACGATATGTTTAAGCAACTAAAATCTGTGGCCGCAGCTATGGGCCAAGATCCTGAAAAAATTAAGGACAACAAATCTACTAAGATTGCAGACCTTGGTTTACTTGGAGAGTACTTGGATGGACTTCCATACAAAAGCCAAATCTCAAATATCGATGAAGAGACTTGGAAGAATATGGGAAGTCTTCAACAAGAAAAATTTATTATGGATCTTCAGAAAAAACTAAGACTATACGAAAAATATAATGCAGACTCGAGCCGCTGGATTCCACTAAATCCTGAGAGCGATCCAAAAGACTATGTGTATCCAGTGGTTCTAGATGCACTTCCATAAGTCATGCTTGAAATCAGCGAGCTACTTATAACTAGAGGTGAGGGATCTCAAGCATTTGAAATTGAGCTCTCTCATTTTGTAGCAAACTATGGAGAGGCCGTCGCATTGTGTGGCCAAAGTGGATGCGGTAAAAGTAGTATCTTGGAAGTTATTGGGCTTATTCTAAAACCAGATTCTTTAAAAGCGTATAGTCTAGGAAGCGAGGATATTGCCACCCCGATACTAAATGCACAGCATGCAAAACTAGCGAAATTAAGGGCACGAAATTTTGGATTTATGCTTCAGACAGGCGGTCTATTGCCCTATTTATCAAGCCTTGAAAATATTGCTTTATCTTGCAAAATAATCGGCGAAGAACTTGATGAGCCCTGGCTTTCCCCTATTATCGATAGGCTTGGGGCCAGTCATTTGCTATCAAAATATCCAAGTCAACTCTCCATAGGTGAAAGGCAAAGAGTATCGTTTCTAAGGTCAATAGCTCATAAGCCTCAAGTGCTATTAGCAGACGAACCTACAGCTGCACTAGACCCGCACAAAGCGGATGAATTGTTCGATATTATTCTTGAGTCTGTGGCTGAACTTGAGATGTGTGCCATTATCGTAACGCATGATTGGAGTCATGTTGTGAAGCATGCATTGCCAAGCTATACGGCCGAGGTATATGAAAGTAGGTCTGTATTTTCTAAGGTTCAATTATGAGAATAGGCCTACTTTTAAACTTAGTTTTTAAGGATTTAAAACACGATTGGAAAGTATCATTCTTTGTAATATCTGCTCTGGTGGCTGTTATTGCTCCCCTACTTTTATTATTTAGTTTAAAATTTGGAATTGTAAATCAGCTTCAGTCGCAACTTTTAAACGACCCAAACAATCTTGAAATCAAGATTCATGGTGTAAAAAGCAATGTCTCAATAAATAAGAAATGGCTTGAAGAAAAACAAAATGATAAGCGCATTGGTTTTGTTATTCCCATGACGCGTTCACTGAATATGCAGGCTAACTTAAGAAAAGACAACAAACACTTTTATAACGATGTAGAGCTTATTCCAACAAAAGCCAACGACCCTCTTATTCCTAAAGAGATTCAATTAAGTACAGACACTGATTTGATTATAAACGAGATCATTGCCCAAAAACTTGATGCGAAAGTTGGTGATATTGTGGGCCTTTATTTTGGGCGAACCCTAGAGGGGCGAAACCAGATGGCCAATATCAAAATGAAAATTGTAGGGATTATTAAAGAGAGTTATTTAACAAGACCAGCGGCTTTTGTGGCATTGCCACTGTTAGAGGCTATAGAGGATTATAGAGACGGATTTAAGCTAAATAAATATATAGAAAAACCAAGCGACGGTTCGGAGCGCACCAAACCACGCGATCGATATGCGAAAGCAAGAATCTACGCAAAATCTTTGGACGATGTGGCTCCATTGGCCGCTGAACTGCGCAAAGAAGGCATTGATAGCCGCACACAAGCTGACTCCATTGAAAGCGTGAAATCAATTGACCGAGTGCTCAATACTGTGTTTCTTATTATCGCACTCACTACAATCGTAGGCACGATTCTCTCATTGTTCGGTTCTTTTCTTGCAAACATAGAAAGAAAACGAAAGGATATCTCCCTATTAAGTCTCTATGGCTTTAATAGGCTCGGAATAAGATTTTTCATAGTACTTCAGGCCTTAATCTTAGCTACAACTGCATATATTTGTTCATATTTGTTATATATTGTAAGTAGTAACATTATGAATAGGGTACTAGGTCAAAACCTAGACGAGAGCACATTTGTGAGCCTGTTGCTACCTGAACATATTCTTATTGGGTATGGAGCGACGGTTGCTATATCCGTATTAGTGGCTCTAATTGGTGCTCAGCGAGCAGTTAAGATTCAACCATCGGAGAGTTTACGTGAAGCTTAATTTCCAAACCGTATTTGTTATATCAAGTTTTATTTTTGGCATGCAGTCTAATGCCACGGCTGCTTGGGATGCGAAATTCTTCGATCCAAAACCGAGCGATGACACTGTGTTTCTTCCTATGCCGTGCGATGGTTCGATGGCTTTTAGAATTGTGCATACAGATACAAAGAAACCGCTTGAGGACAAGCCCATTATTTTAGGTGATGATTCTTCTGAGCAAGGTTTTTCGGAACACGCAACGCCAAACTATATTTCTGGAAGCTTTCCAGATAAGGGTGGCGATCGCTATTTTTTAATGGGTAAATATGAAGTTTCACAGCTTCAGTACGATTCTATTATGAAAGGTATTGACGGCGAATGTCCTAAAGCAAATATGAAAGGTCGCCTTCCAGCTACGAATATTTCATGGTTTGAGGCCGTTCATTTCACAAAAAGATACTCAGAGTGGTTGCTAGCAAATCATCCTGATAAACTTCCGAAAGATGATGGAACTTCGGGCTTTGTACGCCTGCCTACTAACACAGAGTGGGAGTATGCGGCTCGTGGTGCAAATAATGTGAGCGAGTCGGAATTTCGCGAAAAAGTATACCCGCATCAAGAGTCTTTGCAGAAAACGGTTTGGTTTGCTGGGAGCTCATCTTCGAACGGGAAGTTGCAGTTAGGTGGTCTTCTTGAACCTAATCCTGTTGGTTTACATGATATCCTTGGCAATGCTTCCGAGTATGTCCTCGATTCTTTTCGAATGAACAAACTCGATCGCTATCACGGTCAAAGTGGTGGTATCACAATTAGAGGCGGAAGTTTTCTTACTCCTCAAGAGCAAATCTCTAGTGCCTTCCGTGTGGAAGCCCCTTATTACAATTCCTCTGGCACTGCCTATTCATCTAAAGAAGTAGGATTTAGGGTGGCTGTTGTAACCCCTATTGTTACTTCTAATAAACGTGTTCAAGAACTAAATAATGAGTGGCAAAAATTAGGAAAAGAGTCTAAAAACGGTGATAGCATAATCGTCGATAATCTTACAGATATCACGAAAGCTCTTAACGATGAGAAACAAAAAGCTGAGCTTAAAAAATTAGAAGATGCATTAAGGGCGTCTAATCAAGCTAAAGACGAACAGAGAAATTCTGCGGTTCAATCCAATATTCAGCTAGGCGCCTTTCTTTGTGCAAACTCCTCAGATCTGCAATCGGCTTATGATGAGAAAAAGGCAAGATATGAAACTCTTTGTCAGCCAGGTGACACCACTTTTGAGCAAGAATGCCCTGACCTTAAGGTGATTGCTGAAGAAGGGCTTAGAGCGAGAGATTTTGTAGTTCGATATTATGCGGACAACTTGGTAGCGACCGCAACAAACTACCCTTACGATTTAATTGAAAGTCAGATAGTACCCGTTATCTCCAAAATGCAAAAAAGACGTAGATCGAATCTCAATGAATATGTAAATGTTTATTGGAAACATCTTTCAACTTTTTACAAAGATGGCAATGTTAAACGTGATGAATGGCTTAAAAATTGCACAGATATCAAATCTCAATAGGAAATTTGCTATTATTAATGTGTAACAAAAGGGGTGCTTATGAATAAGTTTCAAAAAATCGGTATATCTGTATTCTTTTCAACCGCCTTAATGGCTTGCCAAACTACTGGCACTGATCAATACGGAAAGAAAAAGGCTGATCCATTTAGCCAATCTGGTCAAATGGCTTGTGCTGTAGGTGGTATTATCGGTGGTGTAATCGGTTTACTGATTAACTCTTCTCACGACAATGACCCTGCACTCGGTTTAGCTGTAGGAGCATCATTAGGTTGTGGTGCAGGTGTTGGGGGTAACTATTTACTTGAACGTGAAAGAGTAAGCTATAGAAATCAAGAAGATGCCCTAGCTGCTGAAACTAGACGCTTAAAGCAAATCAATCAAATTTCAACGGAAATCGTTAGTCAAACTCAAGCTACGATTAATAGTGATAGACGTAAAATTGATAAATTAAATCGTGATATTGTGGCTAAGAGGGCTTCTAGTGCACGTATAAGACAGGAAAAACGTGAATTAGACGCTAATATCCAAGAGATGGAATCTCTAGTTAAAACTTTAGAGAATGAAAGAACTGCATCTGTTCAGAACATTAGGCAAGCTAGAGCCGCTAAGTTAAATACTGCACAAGCTGATGCTCAAAGAAGAATTCTCGACGGCAAAATTGCTAAGCAAAAAAAACTCATTGCCATAGCTAAACGCAACCGTTCAGCTATTAAGGCTTAAGGATATCATATGAAGTTATATATCACTGCACCTATACTTTGTGCGGTTTTGGCTGCATGCCAGTCAAGCCCACAAACTTGTGACCCAAATGTAGAAATGAACTTTTTCGATAAGCTTGGATGTTCTACAAGCGGTAGCTACGACAAACGTATTGAGCAGAAAGAAGCAAATCTTAATGCTGAACAGTATCGAAACAAACAGCTCAATTACAAAAAGTCTCAACTTGAGAGTAAACGTAAGGCCACTAGAGCACAGAGAAATGCTAAACAAAGAGAATCTAATCGCCTAAGTACATTAAACAAAAAGATGCAGGAAGATCTAAATAATAAAAAACGTGCACAATCTGCATTTAGAAATAGTAGAAGTGGAGATGGTACGGAAAGCATTGCCACACCTTCAGAGGACAATTCTTTAAAGGCAAAACGTTTGCAATTAGAAAAGCTAAGAAGATCAAATAAATTATAAATACTGAGGGATTAAATGCAGAGATTAACAAGAACCCCGTACAGTGAACATAACCAGGGCTCTATTGATTTATTTCTTAAATTTCAATCCCTTTATTCTTTATTTAGAAGTTCATTGCCACCGAGCACCTTTACTATTCTTGCAGAACCAGTAGTAAAGGGGGACATGGTCGAATGGTATACGACGCTTGAGGGGCAAGCCTATGAGGTTCCAGAAAAGGATTTATCGCCTGAGATAGCAGCAAAGATCTCAAACAAGCTTACAGCTATCCGAGACTATCTTACGCACCTTAAATCCCAGGGGGAAATTTCACCTGAGGACTATGCATCTATAAATAGCCTGCTTGCCACAGCTCAATCAAGTAGCAAGAAAATCTATGTCATTAACAATGAACCTGTCCTTGTGGGATGGGTTGATGCGACACCAGTAGCGGCGGCACCGCCATTGGCACCTGTAGCGAGTAAACGTAGGAGCTTTGCGTGGCTTTGGTGGCTATTAATTTTACTTTTATTGATTGGTCTTGGATGGTGGCTTTGGGATAGATATATCCGCGGCACCGATAGGTTAAATCAATGGTTTGGAGATTGGTTTAACTGGGGATCCAAAACAGCCGTAGTTAAGAAAAATGACCCACCGCCTGCACCAAAAATTATTGACAATCGTCCTGCACCAGTTATAAAAATTAATATTCCAGATATTAATGTTCCTGAGCCTCCAAGGCCTAAGCCACCCCCTCCTCCACCACCAGAGCCAGCAATAGAGCCTATAGAACCTGCATTTGAACTTGACGATCCTTTGGCTGTAAAACCGCCACCGAGACCGCCTGAACCTGAACCTGAGCCAAAACCTGAACCGAAACCTGAGCCTAAGCAAGAACCAAAACCTGAACCGAAACCAGAGCCTAAGCCCGCACCGAAACCTAAGGTTGTAAAAAAAGAGGAACCCGTTAAGAAAGTTGTCCAAAAACCTAAGGGGCCAGTATGTAGTAAGGAGCTTACACCACAAGAGCGTCCTCAGATGGTTTTAGTGTTTGACAATTCCATGTCTATGCTTCAATCAATGGATGGTTCTATGGCTAATTTAGAGGCTCAATTACTAAACTCTATGCTTTCTGGCTTTGGAGCTCCAAGTGGGTTGATGAAACCTACAGGACCAACTAGAATTGAAACCGCAAAAAAAGCGGCAAATTCAATTATTAATAAAATCGACCCGTATATCGACATAGGATTTATTTCACTTGATAGATGCCCTTCAGCTACGAACCATGGATTTTTCCCACCTTCTAGAAGATCACAACTTAAAAGCACCATTAATCGCATGAATACAAATAATAGTAGTGGTACTGTACTAGCTAACGGCATTCAAAAAGCGGCAAATATGGTGGATGGGGTTAATCGTGAAGCATTTATTTTGGTCCTAAGTGATGGTGCGAGTACGTGCGGGCCAAATATTTGTAGTGTCGCTTCAAGCACAAAAAAGAAAAAGCCTAAGCTTAAAATTAATGTTGTAGACATCGGAAGTACTGGAGCAGCGAATTGCTTAGCTACAATAACAGGCGGAAAAGTATTTAAAGCTAATAATGCTTCTCAGCTTACAAAAATGGTGAATGCCGCTGCAGCTCCGATGAAAGTAAGAGAAGTTTGTAAATAAAATTTTTTTATAGGAAAAATATATGCCAAATTTAATTGAACATACATTAAATGATTTAAAAAAATCAAGCCCAGCTCAGCCTGAGTTTTATCAAGCTGTAGAAGAAGTTGTAGAGTCGCTTGAACCCTTATTCCAAAAAGAAAAAAAATATCAAGAGCACAATATTTTGCAACGTATCGTTGAGCCAGAGCGTCAAATATTCTTCCGCGTATGTTGGGTAGACGATAAAGGCCAAGTTCAAGTAAATAAAGGCTTCCGTGTTCAATTTAATTCTGCTATTGGTCCATATAAGGGCGGGCTTCGTTTCCATCCAAGCGTAAACGCAGGTATTATTAAATTCCTAGGTTTTGAGCAAATCTTCAAAAATGCATTGACAGGCTTACCTATCGGTGGTGCAAAAGGTGGTTCGAACTTCGACCCTAAAGGTAAATCAGATAACGAAATTATGCGTTTCTGCCAATCATTTATGTCTGAGTTATATCGTCATATCGGCGACACTATTGATATTCCTGCAGGTGATATTGGTGTCGGTGCTCGTGAGATTGGATATTTATATGGTCAGTATAAACGTCTAACTGGTTCTTATGAGGGTGTACTTACTGGTAAATCCTTGAATTGGGGCGGTTCTCTAGCACGCCCAGAAGCTACTGGATTTGGTTGCGTATATTTCGCTCAAAATATGCTTAAAGCTAAAGGCGATTCATTAGAAGGAAAAGTTGCTCTAGTTTCTGGTGCTGGAAATGTAGCAATGTTCACCATCAAAAAACTTATCGAGCTTGGTGCAAAACCAGTTACTTGCAGTGATTCACGCGGATTTATTTATCATAAAGCTGGTATTAATTTTGATACTTTAGCTGAGATTAAATCTAACGCAAATAACTCTCTAGAAGAGTATGCAAAACGCCATTCTGACGCTAAATATACTCCTCGCTCGTCTTATCCAGAAGGATATAACCCTCTTTGGAATACTAAGGCTGATATAGCTTTCCCATGTGCTACACAAAATGAGATTAATGAAGAAGATGCAAAACATATAATTAACAATGGGGTTAAAGTAGTTTCTGAAGGTGCGAATATGCCATCTACTGCAGAGGCAGCTAAAGCATTCTTAGAAGCTAAATTGCTTTATGGTCCAGCTAAAGCGGCTAATGCAGGCGGTGTTGCTGTAAGCCAATTAGAGATGGCACAAAATGCTAGTATGAGTGTATGGACATTTGAAGAAGTCGATAATCGTCTTAAAAACATTATGTCTCATATCTTTACTCTCGCATCTCAAACTGCAGAGGAATTTGGTCAACCTGATAACCTAATTTTGGGAGCAAATATTGCTGGGTTTAGAAAAGTTGCGGATTCTATGATCCAACAAGGTGCCCTATAAACTGCACACCAATCCAAGACGCAAAAGCGATTTAAGATAATTTAAATCGCATAAATTTTAGGCTCACTTTAGTGGGCCTTTTATACGCTTGAAATTACAATTTGTTACCCCGCAAAAGCCACGAAAATCACATTGCATTAACAATATTATGAAATCATTTTCTTAACTAATTTTTGGAAATGATTATGTATTTTCATAAATATTTGCTAGTTACATTATCCTTGCTAGGATTCTCAAATATAGTAGCTGCTCAGACTCAGGAAATAGAAGATATTGATGTAGAGGAGAGCATTGCCACCTTTCATTCATCGCCTTTACAAGCCAAAAAGCCATCGGACTCAATAGTAGAGAAAGAAGTCCTTAAAATGAGATCTGCCACTTTGGGCAATGCTCTTTCAAATCAGCCTGGCATTCACTCAAACGCATACGGAGGCGGTGCGAGCAGGCCCGTAATACGTGCTCAAGAAGGTGTGCGCATCAAGATCCTGAATAATAATATGGATGTAATCGATGCCTCAGCCATCTCTCCAGATCACGTTGTAGCTGCAGATACGCTTTTATCATCGCAAGTTGAAATTCTCCGTGGTACCCCCACCCTGCTCTACGCATCTGCATCGCCAGCTGGTGTGATCAATGTTATAGATAATAGTGTTCCGACTTCAATTCCTGCAAAAGGCTATGAAGGTGAGGCCATAGTTCGATATAACACCAATAATAATGAAAAAGTGGGCACCATAGGGGCGACATTTGCCATTGGAAAATTTCTCGCTCTTCGCTTAGAGGGTCTTAAAAGAAATGCGGGCAACTACAAAGTCCCATCCATGAAAATCAATGGAACGGAAACTACCACAATGCCTGATTCGTACAATAAATCGCAAGTCGCATCGCTTGGTCTTTCCTTTGTCTCAGATAAAGCCATGCTAGGCGTGGCGTATCGTGATCGTCGCGATAAGTATGGAATTCCAGGCCACAATCATGAATTTGATACATGTGCTGAGCATTTTATGACATGGGAAAAATATTGGCTCGGACCCTATCCACACCTTATGGAAGACGAAGATATAATCGGCTTTCCGCACTTTGATAGGTGTCGGCGAGCACATTATCACGATGGTGTGTTGCATGAGCCTGGTAAGCCTGTGAATTTTGAGAATTATTCATCTGGTCCCTGGATCGATATGCATACGAAAAAATGGGATGTGCGAGGCGAGCTAAAGAATCCGTTCGCTGGAATTGAGAAAATCAATCTTTCCTATACATACTCAGATTATTTTCATGATGAAAAAGACCCTGGGGTTCAAAATGAGCAGACGAAGAATTTCGATGAGCTTATAAATTATGGCCATCCGACGGCGAACTTCAGTCACAAGGGGCACAATTTGCGTCTCGAATTCCATCACAAGCCTGTCGATGGGTTAAAAGGCGTATTTGGCATGCAATATCAGACTCTCGATAGCATCGCTCAAATTCCCTATCTGCCCACCGATCAAATGAATGCATGGCTTTCTGGCGTGGATTTAAGTGAAGCCGATCCACGGCATTTATTGCCACCTCATAAACTAAAACAGATTATTTTTTTTGGTCTGGAGCAGCTCCGCGTTGGCAATGTTCTCTTATCCGCCGGCTTTCGTTATGAGCGACAACATATCGATATAAATTACGATTTCGATATTTTAGAGAGACATAGAAAAGCGTTTGGCATAACTAAGCCGATAGCGTTTGAACATAAGGACCCTGACTACTCTGCATATGATGAACATGCAATATCAATGTCTCTAGGGATGATATGGGATATAAACGATTATTTATCTCTGTCTGGCACGATTTCTCACAATGAACGGCTTCCTTCGCCTATGGAGCTATATTTTCACGGCAAACATCTTGCCACCCACTCATTTGAACATGGAAATAAAAATCTAAAACCCGAAGCTTCAAACAATTTTGAATTAGGTCTTAGTTTTTATTCTGAACACTGGGAGGCGAATCTAAGTGCCTACGTGAATAATTTCGAAAACTATATATTTAACGAAGACATTGCCAGAGATGAGACTTTATATATGCGGCGGTTTGCTCAATCGAAAGCTAGAATTTATGGGCTTGAGGGAAGCATTACGTATCGCTTTAACGAAAATCACAAATTCACTGTTATGGGCGATGTTGTAAACGGTAAATTGAGTGGATTTTCGGATTTTAAAGGGGCGAAAATATATGGTCCTGAATACGAGTGCTATGACGAAGAGTGGGAGGAATGGACTTCTTGCTGGGATGTGATTGGCATAAATAAAATTGAGCGACCTGATAGAACACCGCCTCGTTTGCCGCCTGCTAGGTTGGGCTTGCGATGGGAGAGCAAGTTTAAAAATGGCTGGGCATTCTCGATCGATTATTTGCATGTGTTCGATCAGGACAAAATTAGTGTATCGACTTTAGCGGATAGGTCGCATAGGGATGATATCGATACGCCTGAGGATGAGAGCTTAGTTAAATATGAGGTGCGTGAATTGCCGACTAAGGGATATGGCTTGCTTGGAGTGGGAGTTCAGTATGAGAAGAAATTCAAAGATATGACTTTCACGATGGATTTGCGAGGCGATAATCTTTTAAATCATAAAGTTCGGATACATAACTCTGCATTGCCATATGTCTCGCAGATGGGAAGGAATTTTTCTTTAAATCTGGGACTGCGATTTTAGATAATGTGAAAAAAAGGGTGTCCCAAAAGACACCCTTTTCATTGATAGATTAGTGGAATTGGAAGCCTACAGCCGCAGCTACGCCAACACTTTTACCTGAGTTACCTGAAGCACTAGCTTTAATAATAACTCTTTGATTTGGTGTTAGGTACGAGAAGCCCACTGCATAACCATACTCGCCTGAATAAGTAGCACCGCCTATAGAAACAAGTCCTTTTCCAGGAATAGTTGATTGTGGCAATGTCCCCGCCGCTAACGCCTGAGCTACTCCAGCTTTTGTAGCTTTTGAGTTTTTAGCGATTGCGTTTTCGAGTTGTTTATCCTTCTCTTTTAGTTCTGTAATAGTATTTGAAATACTAGTATTAGACTGTTGGATTTCAGAGATAGTTTGCTCGATTTTAGTATCTCTTTTTGAAGCTCTTTGATTAAATTATCTTGAGAGCCATCTTTTTCTTTCAATTTAGCGATTTCTTGGTCGTGAACCTCATCTTTTTCATGTAAGGGTGTTAAATCAACTGCTGGAGGTTGAGGAGGATTAGGGGGTTGTGGGGGTTGTGGGTCTGAACCTCCAATAGCACTAGCTAATTTTTTTTCTAAGGCTTTAAGTTGTGCGACATTAACTGCGTCTGTATCACTCGAACCCGCAGCTACGTGGGTGATTTGACGGGTTGCATTTTCATTTCCCACAGAGATTTCACCAAGGTTACCTTTAAAGGTATCCTTTACCTTACTATCGGATACTTCCAAATATTTTTCATCACCTAAATAAATATCTGTTGGGGCTGTAAAGACAACACTATCTGGATTTGTGGGTGTGGCAGTAACTCCGTATGTTCTTTTTGTTTCAGATCCAGTACCTAATGCTACAGATTTAAAGGTTTCAGATTTAGCTGAAGCACCAATTGCAACGCCACCGTAAGCGGCTTCAAGAACTTTAGAGGTATATCCGACTACCGTTCCTTTTGTAGAATTAGTTTCGTTAAGACTTCCAATCGATACGGAATATATACCATTTGCTGTGTTATCATAGCCAACAGCTGACGAATATTTTCCATAAGCAAAGTTATCATAACCTATTGCTGAAGCCCCCTCAAACTGAGCATAATTTTTATAACCAACTGCTGTAGTGTATTTTTCAACCGTATTATTTTGGAAACCTAAAGCAGTAGATTTTTCGCCATCTATAAAATTACTATAACCCAGTGCTGTACCAAATTTTGCTGTACCATCTGCTGTATTACCGTATCCAATAGCTATTGAATGTGTAGCACCTTTGTTTATTGTATTTGAATACCCCATAGCCGTAGATTGTTCCGCTAAGGCTTTATTAAAAGCACCAAAGGCATTTGATAGCACAGCTTCAGCTTTATTCTGAAATCCTACAGCAGAAGAACTTTCAGCTAACGCTTTATTTAAATAGCCAAAAGAGGATGAATCTTTCCCTTCAGCAGTATTTTCAACGCCTATAGCTGCAGAGTTTTCGCCTTTAGTTACATTACTTTTCCCAACAGAGGCCGAAAATTTTCCATGAGCGCTGTTATTAAAACCTAAAGCAGAAGACATATATCCAGTTGTTCTATTTTGAGCCCCCAACGCAACTGAATAATCTCCATTACTGGAATTTAAGTAACCTAGAGCTACAGAATTAAATGCTTTCGCATAAGAAGTCAATCCTATAGCTACAGATTTATCATCCATGGCTTTAGTATCTTTACCAATAGCTACTGATTCATTCCCATCAGCAATGTTGTCCTTACCTATGGAAACGGCCTTATTGCCCTCAGCAGTACTTCCTGGGCCAAGTTCATAAGATCCGGTTCCTAACCCAGCAGCACTGCCTGCAAGCGTAATCAAAGCAGATGCGAAAGCTAAGCTTATAGCATTAAATTTAATATTTTTCATAGCATTAATAATTAAATAGATTGAAAATTTGAATTACAAAATTTTACAATTTATTAGATATATATACAATTCATTGAGGCAATTAATTTTTTAAGCATAAAAAAAGGGTGCCCCAAAAGACACCCTTTTCTTCAAAATATGCTAGAAATAACTACTCTGAATCAGATTCATCCTTTTGTTGATCAACAACAGAATCCTTCGCTTCACTCTCTTCCGAATTAGATTCTTTTGCATTTGGGTCAACCAATCCTGGAATTCCACCAATAGCTTTAGCCGATAAACGAATACGTCCACGATCATCAGATTCGATGACTTTAACGTTAACCTTCTGTCCAATCGAAAGCACATCGTTAATATCCTTAATGCGGAAATTCGCAATTTCAGAGATATGCAATAGCCCGTCTTTTCCAGGCAAGATTTGAAGAACACCGCCAAAATCAAGCATCTTAATAACAGTACCCTCGTACACTTTCCCGATTTCTACCTCAGCTGTAAGCTCCTCGATACGTCTTTGAGCTTCTTGTGCCGCTTCCAAATCTGCGCTGGCAATGGTTATGTGTCCATCATCTGTAATTTCAATTTGGCATCCAGTTTCTTCAGTTAATGAACGAATAGTAGCTCCACCTTTACCGATTACGTCACGAACTTTATCTGGATTAATAGTCATACTAATCATGCGAGGTGCAAAAGATGAGAGTTCCTCACGAGAACCTGAAATTGCTTCCCTCATTTTTCCAAGAATATGCATACGACCTTCACGTGCTTGAGCTAAGGCAACTTGCATAATCTCTTTGTTGATACCTTGGATTTTGATATCCATTTGTAAAGCCGTAATACCCTTTTCGGTACCCGCAACTTTAAAATCCATATCACCTAGATGATCCTCATCACCTAAAATATCAGTTAGAACAGCAAATTTATTTCCCTCTTTGATTAGACCCATCGCAACACCTGCAACATGGTCTTCTACTGGGACTCCTGCATCCATCATAGCCAATGAACCGCCGCACACAGAAGCCATAGAAGATGAGCCGTTTGATTCAGTAATTTCAGAAACTAAACGAATGGTATATTGGAAATCATCTTGATTTGGCAATGTAGCTACCAATGCCCTTTTCGCTAATCGGCCATGTCCAATTTCTCTTCGTTTAGGACTACCGAAACGACCGACTTCACCTGTTGCAAAAGGAGGCATATTATAGTGAAGCATAAAGTGTTCGCGAACTTCGCCCATAACAGAATCAACGATTTGTTCATCTTGTTTTGTGCCTAATGTAGCTACAACTAATGCTTGTGTTTCACCTCTAGTAAATAATGCACTACCATGAGTGCGTGGTAATACACCTAATCTTATAGATATAGGTCTTACACTACGTGTATCACGACCATCAATACGTGGTTCACCATTTAAGATTTGACCACGAACAATTGAAGCTTCTAAATCAAACAGTATATTATCGATTTCGACTTCATCTGGAGCATCAGTCTCAGCTTCCTCAGCCTTTTTAGCTAAAGATTCTTTAACTTGAGCAGAAACCTCTTTTAATTTATTTGAACGTAGTTGTTTTTCTCGAATTGAATAAGCCTCTTTTAAAGAAGCTTCCGCTTGTTCACGTACAGCAGAAATAAGTTCTTCATTTTTAGGAGCGGCTACCCAATCCCATTCAGGTTTACCAGCTTGTTTAACTAATTCATGAATAGCGTTGATAGCCAATTGAAGTTGTTCGTGCCCAAACACCACACCGCCGAGCATAACATCTTCTGATAGTTGTTTAGCCTCAGATTCAACCATAAGAACAGCTTGTTCAGTACCAGCAACTACTAAGTCCATTTGGGAATCTTTAATTTGAGATTCAGTTGGATTTAAAACATATTGACCATTAATATAGCCTACGCGAGCTGCACCTAGAGGTCCATTAAAAGGAACACCCGAAATAGCTAAAGCAGCAGAACTACCAATCATAGAGGCAATGTCTGGGTCAATCTCAGGGTCAACAGATAAAACATGAACAATGACTTGAACCTCGTTATAAAATCCCTCTGGGAATAACGGTCTTAAAGGTCGATCGATAAGACGGGAAGTAAGAGTTTCTTTTTCTGTAGGTTTGCCCTCACGTTTGAAATAGCCTCCTGGAATACGACCAGCAGCATAGGCTTTTTCTACATAATCAACTGTAAGAGGGAAAAAATCCTGACCAGCTTTTGCTTCTTTAGCTGCAACTACAGTAGCTAAAACTACTGTACCACCCATAGTAACAACAACTGCACCTGAGGCTTGGCGAGCGATTTCGCCTGTTTCGATAGTGACATCATGGTCACCGTACTTGAAAGAAGTACTGAATTTATTAAACATAAATTTTCCTAAAAAATGCTCTCATCACGTTAATGCACCAAGACACTGTACATTTTGAAAGCGAACTAAAAATCTTCGTAATTTATTATTATATAGCACAAAAAAACCGCTCAACTGAGAGCGGTCTTTCAAAGCAAAAGCTTTATTACTTACGAATACCTAATTCTTTGATAAGTTCAGAATACGTAGATGGCTTGCGATTTTTTAAATAATCAAGAAGTTTACGACGACGGCTAACCATGCGAAGAAGACCACGACGAGAGTGGTGATCTTTAACGTGTTCTTTAAAGTGAGTATTTAACTCATTAATACGGGCTGTCAAAAGAGCAATTTGAACTTCTGGAGATCCAGTATCACCCTCAGCACGTGAAAATTTTGAAATGATTTCTTTAGTATTAATATCTTGAACTGACATATAATTTCCTTATAATTACAAGCGCTTAGGCAAGAAATTATTTATAAAAATTTATCCTAAGCGTGAGATTAATTATGCTTTTTTAAGCGTTTACAAAATTAATCGATTATTTTACTATAAACATATAAGAAAACATAATTTTCTGGTGTTATTATGAACCTTAAACTTATTTCTAGCTTAATTGCAACAGTTGCATTGACTGCATGCACAACGTTTAGGGATATCCCACCAAACAGCAATATTACCGAAGTAAATAAAGTCTTAGGTAATCCTCAGCACTCTTGCCCTATCAGTTCCGATGGTTCTCAATATTATCTGTGGGGAAGTGCTTCAGCAGGTGATGTTGTAGGTGCACAAGTTAATGCAAGTGGTACAGTTGGACCATTCACTGAGGTACACACTGAGAAATCTTTTGCTAGATTAGATACTGGTATTTGGACCCAACAAGATGTTTTATGTTCTTTTGGACATCCCTATGAAATTGAAAGATTAGGATTCGGCGAAAAAAGAGCTCTTATTTGGACTTATCGTTACGAGAAGGATGGCACTTGGCCAGCATTAATGCATGTTTATTTTGGGGGAGATGAAACCAAAGTAACTCACAGACACTCGGGCCCTGATCCTATGTATGAACCCGATTGGGGTTGGCCATATCCATTTTGGGGATTTGGCGTTGGATTCGGATTTGGCTTTGGCTTCTAATAAAAAAGCGACCTATTTGGTCGCTTTCATTTTAAATTAATTCACCTGATTTTCTTTTATCTAAGAAATCCTTAGTTTCTTTAACTACTACACCAGATAGAATAATTAAACCAATTAAGTTCGGTATAGCCATTAAGCCATTAAATGTGTCAGCTAAATTCCAAACTAAATCCAAACTTAAGACCGTACCCATCATAACAGTAGCTACATAAACAAGGCGATAAATGTTTAAAGACCGTTCACCAAAAAGATAAGTTGCACATTTTTCACCGTAGTAACACCAACCCAATATTGTTGAATACGCAAAGAAAACAAGACCGAATGTAACTAAAGCTCCACCAAGGCCAGGAAGCATTGCTTCGAAAGTTGAAGTTGTTAAAGCAGCCCCAGTTTCTCCTCCGATAAACATATCACCCATAACCAATACAATACCAGTAATACTACATACTACTATCGTATCTAGGAATGTGCCTGTCATAGAAATCAATGCTTGACGTCCAGGATGGTCAGTTTTAGCTGCAGCAGCGGCAATAGGTGCAGAACCCATACCAGCTTCATTAGAAAATACTCCGCGAGCAACACCATATCGAATTACTGCATATACCGCACCACCAGCTACAGCCTCTCCTGTAAACGCATCGGAGATAATGCTTTTTATAGCTGGTACTAGTAAATCCACATTGCTAAAAATAATAAACAGTCCGCCTAAAACATATACCACAGCCATAATAGGCACGATAATAGAAGCCGCACGAGAGATAGACTTAATACCACCTAAAACCACAATTGCGGTGAGTACAGTAAGCACTACACCAGTAATCCAAGGATCAATATTTAAACTAGTCTGCACAGAGGCAGCTACAGAATTTGATTGCACCGAACTACCAATCCCAAAAGAAGCCACTATCGCGAAAAATGCAAATAAAACAGCTAACCATTTCATTTTGCACCCTCTTTCAAGATAATACATAGGACCGCCGCTCATCTCGCCCTTTTCATTTACGATGCGGTACTTAACAGCCAAAATCGCCTCCGCATACTTAGTAGCAAGCCCAAATATCGCAGTCACCCACATCCAAAAAATAGCCCCAGGGCCGCCAAGCACTACTGCAGTAGCCACACCCGCAATATTACCCGTCCCGATAGTCGCGGATAATGCAGTCATAAGAGCACCAAAATGAGAAACATCTCCCTCATGCCCATCGCTTTCATCTCTTGAAGTGAAGGCTTGTTTTAATGCAAATGGTAGAAGTCTGAATTGAAGAAAAGCCAGGCGAATCGTATAAAGAATACCTGTCCCTACCAAAAGTGTGAGCATGATGGGTCCCCACACAAACCCGCTTACAGTATTAATAAGCTGATTGAATTGTTCCATATGGACTCCAAAAAAACAATTACTAATTAATACCAAAAAATCTAGAGCTTGTAACTAATACAAAACCCTAATATTCAAATAAAAAACCCGACCAAATCAGGTCGGGTGTTATTTTATGTTTGTGGCAATGCTTTCGCATCCCTCAATTTAATTTTTACTTTGATCAACCAATTTATTTTTCGCAATCCAAGGCATCATCGCACGAAGTTGAGCACCAACCTTCTCGATTTGGTGTTCAGAGTTGATTCTACGACGAGAGGATAAAGTAGGAGCTCCCGCAGCATTTTCAAGGATAAAATTCTTCGCATAGTCGCCTGACTGAATATCTTTGAGGCACTCACGCATTGCCACCTTGCTTTGTTCTGTAATAACTTTAGGACCTGTAACGTATTCACCATACTCAGCATTATTCGAAATTGAGTAATTCATATTTGCGATACCGCCTTCATAAATCAAATCTACGATAAGTTTTAATTCGTGAAGACATTCAAAATACGCCATCTCAGGGGCATAGCCAGCTTCAACCAAAGTCTCAAACCCAGCTTTAATAAGCTCTACTGCACCGCCGCAAAGAACAGCTTGCTCACCGAATAGGTCAGTTTCAGTTTCCTCTTTGAATGTAGTCTCAATAATGCCTGCACGGCCACTACCTATAGCAGAAGCATAAGAGAGGGCAAGGTCGCGTGCTTTTCCTGACTCATCTTGATATACGGCGATAAGAGCTGGTACGCCCCCACCTTGCGTATATGTGCCGCGAACTGTGTGTCCTGGAGCTTTAGGAGCAATCATAACTACGTCAATATCTTTGCGTGGAACAACTTGACCATAGTGAATATTGAATCCGTGAGCAAATGCTAATGTCGCACCCTCACGTAAATTTTCATGAATTTGTTTTTTATATACGTCGGCAATGCTCTCGTCTGGCAATAAAACCATAACTAAATCAGCAGATTTAACGGCTTCAGCAACCTCAGCTACTTTAAGACCCGCATTCTCGGCCTTTTTCCAAGAAGCACCATTTTTACGCACACCAACAACTACATTTACTCCTGAATCGTGCAGATTCAATGCATGTGCGTGGCCTTGTGAACCATATCCAATTATGGCAACTTGTTTACCCTTAATAAAACTTAAGTCGCTATCTTTATCGTAAAAAACTTTCATATTTTCTCCTATTTATAATTTCAAAATTCGTTCTGCTCGTCCAACACCAGTAATGCCCGTTCTTACGGTTTCAAGTATGGCCGAATGATCCAGTGCTTTTAGAAAAGCATTATTTTTTTCCTGAGTTCCAGAGAGCTCAACGGTGTAAGATTTATCTGTCACGTCAACAATATGACCACGGAAAATCTGTGACAAACGCATAACTTCATCGCGCTCTTTCCCTACCGCACGCACCTTAACCAACATAAGCTCGCGTTCTACATATTCCGCATCTGTAAGGTCCACCACCTTTATTACATCAACTATGCGATGCAAATGCTTAGTTATCTGCTCAATTACATCTGCTGACCCCGTTGTAGTTATCGTAAGGCGCGAAACCGAATTATCTTCAGTCGGTGCTACAGTCAAAGTCTCAATGTTATAACCACGAGCTGAAAATAAGCCGACTACACGAGAGAGAGCACCAGGGGCATTTTCAAGCAAAATGGAAAGTATATGTTTCATTATGCCTCTCCTTTAATGCCTAATACTTCACGTGCATGTGTTGGATTTAAGAGCATCTCAGTAAGCCCTTTTCCAGCTTGAACCATAGGCCAAACATTCTCATCTCTATCGGTTAAGAAATTTAAGAACACAAGCCTATCCTTGTATTTTCCAAAAGCCTCACGCATAGCAGGTTCCACATCAGCCTTAGTCTCAATTTGCATACCGACATGCCCATACGCCTCTACCAATTTCACAAAATCTGGCAATGATTCCATATACGATTGCGAGTATCGTTTCGAATACTCAAGCTCCTGCCACTGACGTACCATACCAAGATAGCGATTATTTAAGCATAGAATCTTCGGATTAAAACCATATTGCTTACAAGTAGCCAATTCCTGAATATTCATCTGAATTGAACCCTCACCCGTGATGCATGCAACAGTTGCATCAGGCTTCGCTTTCAAAACACCCATCGCATATGGTAGACCAACACCCATGGTTCCCAAACCACCTGAATTTATCCAATGTCTCGGTTGATTAAAACGATAATGCTGAGCCGTCCACATCTGATGCTGTCCCACATCCGAAGTAATATATGCATCTCCGCCCGTCATTTTGCATAAAGTTTCAAGCACATATTGTGGCTTTATAAGTTGCGATTCACGGTCATATGAGAGTGAGTCTTTAGAACGCCACTCCTCAATTTGCTTCCACCATTGCTCGTTATGAGTGCGATATTTTTCACTAAATCGTCCATCGCTAGCAAGCAATGCATTAAGCTCCAACAGCACCTCACGCACATCTCCAACAATAGGGACATCCGCTTTTACGCGCTTAGAAATTGAAGATGGATCTACATCGATATGAATTATTTTTCGTGGCAATGAATTGTAATTCCGGACATTTCCGATAATACGGTCATCCAAACGAGTGCCTACGGCAATTAGTAAATCACAATTATGCAAAGCCATATTCGCCTCATATGTGCCGTGCATTCCAGGCATTCCAAGATAATTTTTACTATCCGCTCGCACTGCTCCAAGACCCATTAGTGTCAGTGAACATGGTGCATTTGTTAATTCCACAAGTTCCTTAAGCTCAGCCGAAGAATTAGATAGTATCGCCCCACCACCCGCTAAAATTATGGGTCTTTGGGCACTTGCAATTATCTGAGCCGCCTTCTTAATTTGGCCCGCATGCCCTTTCACTACTGGGTTATATGAACGAATCTTAACTTCACTCTCAGGTGGAGAAAATTTGCACGAAGTCATCGATACATCTTTTGGTATATCGATAAGAACTGGGCCTGGCCTTCCTGTGCGAGCAATGTGAAATGCTTTGCGCACAACATCCGCCAAATCTCGCACATCATTTACAAGAAAATTATGTTTAACACATGGTCGCGTAATGCCTATAGCATCACACTCTTGAAATGCATCCTGACCAATAAATTTTGTGCCCACCTGCCCACTAATAACTACAAGTGGAATAGAGTCCATATGCGCTGTGGCAATGCCCGTGACTGCATTCGTAAGTCCCGGACCGCTCGTAACAACACATACACCAACTTGATCAGTTACACGTGCATATGCGTCGGCCGCATGTACAGCTGCCTGTTCATGTCTTACTAATATATGTTCAAAGTGTTTTTGTTTTTGGATGGCGTCGTAGATATAGAGAACTGCACCACCAGGATATCCGAATACGTGCTTCACGCCTTGTTCTGCAAGGCACTCAACCAATATTTCTGCTCCGATAAGTTCCATAAGAAAATCCTTTCATTACTTGCTTTGCGGGCCAACTTACACCTCGTTGAATTAACGCAATCCTCATAGTGCTTAGGTACTCACAGAGCCCCTCCACAAATGAACATCTCGTATTCATCGAAGCATCGACCTACTCCGCAATGCGAAATTCGCTGCTAAAGTACGAAATAGATAAGTACCCTAACAGCTTTTGACCGTTAGGTTACTGTCATAAGTTAATTAGTCTAATTGATGGCGATAAATTAATCAAGGTCAAACCGACCTTCTAAAATAAAAATTGCCCTCATCTGAGGCATCCGCATCAAATGCATACCCCTCAATATCAAAGCCCTGCATGCTTTCAGGCTTCACAATCTTATTATCGATAATAAATCGCGTCATAAGTCCGCGTGCCTTTTTCGCATTAAAGCTAATTATTTTGTACATATCACCACGAAGTTCTTGGAATATACACTTCACGATACGAATCCCAGCCGCCTCTATAGCTTTTGCATCTAAAGCTTTGAAATACTCATCTGATGCAAGATTTACAAGCACATTGGACCCAGACTCATGCACTAAATCGCACAATTGCTTAGTGAGTGACTCTTTCCAGAACTTATATAAATCAGCCCCTGCAGCGTTTTTAAGTTTCGTACCCATCTCTAATCGATGTGGTTGAATTAAATCAAGCGGTCGCAAAACACCATATAAGCCACTTAAAATGGCCACCCTCGTTTGAGCCCAATTTAATTTCCCTTGTGGCAATGCCCTCGCATCCAACCCTTCATACACATCACCGTTATAAGCCAATATCGCTTGTCTGGAATTCTCCAAAGTATGTTTTTTAGTCCATGTCTGATTGCGTTCAAAATTTAATTCCGCTAAAGCCTCACTAATGCCCATAAGCTTCATCAATTCTTTTTCCGAACACTTCTTCAAAATATCCATTAATTCTTTGGACTTCGCAAGATTCATAGGCTCAGTGAACGATTCCGTCTTAAGCGGCGAATCAAAATCAAGACTTTTCGCTGGTGACAATACAACTAACATAATTTTTCGCAGCCCATAAACGCACGCAACACCTCAGGAATTTCAATCTCGCCTTTCTCAGTTTGATAATTTTCCATAACTGCCACAAGAGCACGACCCACAGCCACTCCAGAGCCATTTAACGTGTGAACAAATTCATTTTTGCCTGCTGAGTTTTTAAATCTCGCTTGAAGACGACGTGCTTGAAACGCCTCACAATTAGATACCGATGAAATCTCGCGGAAAGTATTTTGTGAAGGAATCCATACCTCTAAGTCATAAGTTTTTGCTGAGCTAAATCCCATATCTCCAGTACACAACTGCACAACTCTATATGGCAATGCCAACGCTTGCAATATATTCTCTGCATGCCCAAGCATCTCTTCTAAAGCCTCATAAGATTTTTCTGGATGTGCAATTTGCACCATCTCAACTTTATCAAATTGATGCTGACGAATAATACCTCTCGTATCACGACCACCGCTCCCAGCTTCAGACCTAAAGCATGGACTGTGAGCCGTCAATCGCATAGGCAAATCCGCTTCCGCAACAATCGAATTTTTTACTGTGCCTGTGAGTGTAATTTCACTTGTTGATATTAAATATAAATCTTCTTTCTGTTCAGCCACCTCTGAATCAGAATCCATGCCCTCACCACCTTTAGTGACCCAGAACATATCCTCCTTAAACTTAGGCAATTGACCAGTACCAAAAAGTGTAGAACTATTTACGATATATGGCGTATAGCATTCCGTATAGCCATGCTCAGCAGTATGCGTATTTAACATATATTGAGCTAGAGCTCTATGAAGACGTGCGATACCACCTTTCATAAAAGAAAAACGTGATCCCGTAAGCTTTATCGCACAATCAAAATCTAGTCCCAATGGCTCGCCCAAAGTTACGTGATCCTTAGGCTCAAAACCCAATGGCTCCACACCTACAGAGGCTTCTACATAACCGCCACCAGGTAACCATCGCTTAAGCTCAACATTTTGCGATTCATCCGCCCCATCAGGCACAGATGCATGTGGCAGATTTGGAATCCCATGCAACATAGACTCAAGCGACTCTTTGATCCCACTTAATTTCGCTTCCAAAGTCTTTAATTTTTCAGGAATCTCCGCTGCTTGTTTCATTAAATCCGAAGCATCCTCGCCCTTAGATTTCGCCTGCCCTATTTGCTTAGCAATACCATTACGCGAGGCTTGCAATTGCTCAGTTTCAACCTGAACAGCCTTACGCTCCTCTTCCAATTGTTGAAAACGAGCCTCATCAAAACTCACACCTCTGCGTGCAAGCTGAGCCTTCACAAAATCCAAATCTTTGCGTAGTAATGCAATATCTAACATAATCTAAAACGTACGGATGATAAATGACTATTTTAGTCTTTTTTTGTGGCAATGTTCCCGTGCTTCTCCACCCACTCACGGTCAAGCTCTCTTAGTTTTTCTAATTTTTGAGCAATCTGCGACTCAAGTCCCCGCATAACAGGTCGATACCAATTTTGTGCGTGCATACCCTCTGGAAAATAATTCTCTCCTGCCGCATAGCCCTCAGGCTCATCATGTGCATATCTGTATGCAGAACCATAATTCATGTTTTTCATAAGCTTCGTAGGTGCATTGCGTAAATGTAATGGCACCGAACGACTCGTATCCTTAGCGACAAAAGCTTTCGCTTCATTAAAGGCTTTATATCCCGCATTGGATTTAGGGGCCACTGCAAGATAAATCACAGCCTGAGCCAATGCCAACTCGCCCTCAGGACTGCCAAGTCGTTCGAATGTAGCTGCCGCATCATTTGCAATTTGCATGGCACGCGGATCCGCAAGCCCAATGTCCTCCCAAGCCATACGCACAATGCGACGCGACAAATAGCTTACATCAACTCCACCATCAAGCATGCGACAAAACCAATATAACGAGGCGTTCGGATCAGAGCCTCGCACAGATTTATGTAAGGCACTAATTTGATCATAAAAAACTTCACCGCCCTTATCGAATCGCCTAGTATTTTGTGTTAAATACTTCTCAATATGCTCTTTTGTGGCAATGCTCACGCCCTCAACATCTGCCGCTTCAAACACGATCTCTAAATTATTTAAAAATCTACGTGCATCCCCATCAGACCACTGAATTAAAAGTTCCAGTGCCTCATCCTCAAGATAAAATGTCGCATTTTGCTCATTCAATAGTTTTAAAGCCCTAGCATATAGTTGCTTTAGATCCTCAGATGTCAATGGCTCTAAGACATACACTCGTGCCCGTGAGAGCAAAGCCGAATTTACTTCAAATGAAGGATTCTCAGTGGTCGCACCTATAAATGTAAATAGCCCACTTTCAACATACGGTAAAAATGCATCTTGTTGTGATTTATTGAATCGATGAACTTCATCCACAAATAAAATGGTCTTTTGACCTAGATTTTGTGCAGCTTGAGCCGATGCAACCGCATCACGTATATCTTTAACGCCACCCAATACTGCAGAAATCGCTATAAAGTTTGCATCAAAACCATTAGCCATCAACCGAGCAAGAGTAGTTTTTCCGACCCCAGGAGGTCCCCAAAAAATCATAGAGTGGGGACGTCCAGATTTGAAAGCTGTGTATAGAGGTTTTCCAACATCTAGCAGATGCCGTTGCCCTACAACCTCATCAAGGGTTTTCGGACGCAACCTTTCTGCTAGTGGCGAATTCATAGCTTAACTCGATCTACGTTTTTAGGTATGTTTTGAAGTTTAAAAGCTGAAGAACCTTTTGGATTCCCCTCTTTAAGAGAAGTGAATTTAATCGAGGTCATTTTATCGAATGAGTCGAGTATAAGAATTTCTACTGGTTTAGAGTCCACTAAATGTATATCAAGGTACTTCATACCTGAATCGGATTGTTTGGGTGTAGCACGCAACCAGCCTTCTTTTTCGGGTAGATTTGTAAGTTTAAAACTCTCTTCGATTTTAGAATTACCAAATAGAATCGAGGCAGGAGATGTACCGATGGCCTGCTTAACGTTACGTTCAGTAACTTGCAATAAATCTGGATCGTACTGATAAAGTTTTTTTCCATCAGACACTATTTGTTGTTCGAGCGGCTCTTTTACAATCCATAAGAATTTACCTGGACGCTCGAAGATAAATTCACCCTTTTGCAAATCAGATGTTTTTAAAGTTTGCCCTTCTGCAGCACCCCATCCCATAACAACCTGAGCTTGTTCAAAAGTTCCAGAAGCCGACTGAACATTACTTATAAAATTTTTAAGCTGTGATCTAGGTGAAACTGAGATAGAGGTAAACACCAACTCCTCTCCTTGAGTTTGAGCAAATGAAGTTCCCATGTTTAATGTGAACCCAACCACACAAATCAATCCACTCAATAATTTACGCATATCATTCCTCCCCGTTAGGACCAGGTACAAGGACAGTTCGATTATTATTAGATTGCATAGGAGATACGATACCGCTTGATTCCATTTGTTCTAGTAAACGTGCGGCACGGTTGTACCCAATGCGAAGCTGTCTTTGAACAAAAGAGATTGATGCTTTCCTTGAGCTAATAACAATCTCTACAGCCCTATCATAGAGTTCATCCTTTTCACCGTCAATGCCATCAAAGCCCCCACCATCAAATCCGTCAGAGCTTGAAACACCTTCTATGATACCGTCTACATAATCAGGTTCACCTTGTTGTTTGAGAAAATCTACAACACGTGCAACCTCATCATCTGCAACAAACGCCCCATGAACACGAAGTGGAAGTCCAGAACCAGGTGGCAAATAAAGCATATCGCCTTGCCCTAAAAGTGACTCCGCCCCCATCTGATCGAGAATAGTGCGTGAATCAACTTTTGAAGACACTTGAAATGATATACGAGTTGGAATATTTGCTTTAATCAAACCCGTAATTACATCTACACTAGGTCTTTGAGTAGCTAATATTAAATGAATTCCCGCTGCACGAGCCTTTTGAGCAAGCCTTGCGATTAATTCCTCAATTTTCTTACCTGATTGCATCATTAAATCGGCAAGTTCATCAACGATAACCACAATCATTGGAAGAACCTCAAGCGGCTCTGGATCCTCTGGTGTCAATGTAAATGGATTCGTAAGTGGCTCGCCCTTAGCTTCAGCCTCTCGCACTTTATTGTTATACCCAGCTAAATTGCGAGTGCCTACTTTACTCATAACCTTATAACGTCGCTCCATCTCAGACACACACCAATTAAGAGCATTTGCTGCATGAGACATATTTGTAATGACTGGAGCCAACAAATGCTGAATGCCTTCATACACACTCATCTCTAGCATCTTCGGATCAATCAAAATAAGCTTAACTTCGTCTGGTTTCGCTTTATAGAGAATCGATAAAATCATCGCATTAATGCCTACTGATTTACCCGAACCCGTAGTACCCGCAACTAGCAAGTGAGGCATCTTTGCAAGGTCCGCAACAATAGGGTTTCCTGCAATATCCTTACCTAATACAACAGTTAAGAGAGACGGACTTTTATGATAGACCTCAGACCCTATAATCTCGCAGATATTTACGTACTGCCTGCGTGGATTGGGTAACTCAATCCCCATCAAATTTTTACCTAATATAGTTTCGACCACACGAATACGCACAAGGCTTAAAGATCTAGCTAAGTCCTTAGACAGGTTTACAATTTGTGTGCCGCGAACACCAGTTGCGGGTTCGATCTCATATCTTGTGATTACAGGACCTGGCTGAGCGGCCACGACCTTAACATCTACACCGAAATCTTTTAATTTTTTCTCGATAAGTCGTGAAGTAAATTCAATAGTCTCATCTGTAACTGTCTCGACTTCTGCCGATGGAGGGTTAAGCAAATCAATAGATGGCAAATCCACTGATGATGAACCGTTTAAGAATAACCCCTGTTGAGAAACAGCTTTTTTCACTACAATTTTTTGAGGTTTAATCGTAGGCTCATTAGGTGGCAATGCCCCCGCATTCATCCCACCCTTACTTAATTTCGGTTCTATACGAACTTCATCATCTATATCAGAGTCTGATTCGTTTTTAGTACTTAGAATGCTATCGATTGGGTCTGATTTAGTACTTGCGACTTCAGGCTCAGTTTCATCCTCAAACTCAGCTGTTGAGCGTCGGTTCGCAATTGCAGCCTCACCTGCTTTACGATCCGCATTTGCCTCACTGACTTCGGAAAAATAACCAAAAAGCCCTAAAAGACCTGCACCTACCCACTCAAAAATATCAAACCAAGAAAATTTTAAAGCTAAGGATATACCAATCAAAAACACAAATATCATAAAAATATTTGTTGGTATCACGCCTATAAAACTTTGCATTGCTGAGGCCAAACTTATGCCAATTACGCCCCCTGCTCCGCCAGGTAAATTAGAAGAAATATCATGAAACTGCGAGGCTTCAATAATCATGGCCGATATCATGACCATGGCAAAACCAATCCAAATCTCCCACTCCACACGTGGCAATACAAAATCTGGATCTAAAACTAATTTCTGATATGTACGACGGGTAAGGCTTAAACCACGCACCAGTAAAATCAATACGATGAACCACGATGAATAGCCCATCAAATACAAAATTCCTTGAGAAATATAGGCTCCAAAGTAGCCTAAATAATTATGAACATAATCGTTTGAACTAACTGTACTTAACCAACCAGGGTCAGCAGGTGACCATGAAAAAAGCATAAGTCCAAGTCCAAGACTTATGATCATAAAAATTAAACCCTTGATTTCGTTAAGCAACGACCCGAAGCGACTTTGAGGCTTTGGAGCCGGTGGAGATTTCTTAGAGAGTGCCATAATCTAATTTATAATAGTTTGCAAAATATTATAACTAATACAAAATTTATGGAGCACTTAAGAATGTCCGATTTCGTACATGAAAAAGTGGTTGTTTTAGGCTCAGGACCAGCTGGATATACGGCTGCACTATATGCCTCAAGAGCAAATCTAAAGCCCTTACTAATAACTGGACTTCAACAAGGAGGACAACTAACTACTACGACCGAAGTAGATAATTGGCCAGGAGAAGTAGATGGCATTCAAGGACCAGAACTTATGGACAAAATGCTCAAACATGTTCAAAGGTTCGATACAAAAGTTTTATTTGATTCAGTTATCTCCTGTGATTTATCTGCACGCCCTTTTAAATTAAAAACAGATGGAGCAAGAGAGATAAGCTGCGATTCACTAATCATTGCCACAGGGGCGTCAGCTCGTTATTTAGGTCTAGAGAGCGAACAAGAATTTATGGGACGTGGCGTCTCAGCTTGTGCTACATGCGATGGATTTTTTTATCGTGGAAAAGATGTAGCCGTTGTAGGCGGCGGGAACTCGGCAGTAGAAGAGGCACTCTATCTCTCTAATATTTGTAAAACCGTACATCTTATTCACCGACGCGATAAATTTAAAGCCGAACCTATTTTGATTGAAAAATTAATGGCGAAAACTGGTGAAGAAGGAAATATAAAACTTCACTTACATAGCACTCTTAAAGAAGTAAAAGGAGATGCCCTTGGAGTTACTGGCGTGGAGTTGGAATCTACACTTGACTCTAGTAAAAAAGAGCTGGAGGTGAGTGGCGTTTTCATTGCCATAGGGCATACTCCAAATACAAAAATATTTGAGGGGCAGCTGGAGCTGAAAAACGGTTATATCGTGACACGCAAAGGAGGCGAAATTTTCTCCACCATGACATCAGTGGAGGGTGTGTTTGCGGCTGGAGATGTGCAGGATGATATCTATAAGCAAGCGATAACTAGTGCAGGAACGGGATGTATGGCAGCTCTCGATGCACAGGCATGGT
Source organism: Taylorella asinigenitalis ATCC 700933 (assembly GCF_000687755.1). Lineage (GTDB taxonomy): Bacteria > Pseudomonadota > Gammaproteobacteria > Burkholderiales > Burkholderiaceae_B > Taylorella > Taylorella asinigenitalis. The sequence continues at coordinate 3,953 of NZ_JHXN01000010.1, read as the reverse complement.
TGGAACAAAATGCCCTCTAATAAAAAACAAAGGCTTGGGCTTAAGGATTTAAAGGATTTTAAGGCCTCAAAATCTGCTCAAAGCGAGAACGAGAAAGCACAATCGTCTGACCCCAAGCCTAAGTCCTCTACGAAAGAGCGATCGCAAACTACGAGCACCAAAAAAACAAGCAAAGAGGGGCGAAGCGAAATATCCAAGCAGGTATCTCCACAAAATGTTAAGTTTCAAGTTAATATTTCGCCAGAGGACAAGCTGCTATTTATTAAATCAATTAAAGGTGTCGTAAAACTAGAAAAAGCAAATCGCCACGAAAGAAAACCTCAAGAAAAAAAGCTCACAGAAGTATTCAAAAACAAACGACTTCAAGCAGAAGGACGGATTGAGAAACCTAAGAGATCTCTTAAAGATACAAAACCTCAGAAACAACGCAAGGACATTGCCAAAGTAGTGGACAATTACGGACATGATTTTTATCTTGCTCCATCCATAGGACATGATGTAATCAAGAAATTAAAGCATGGGCATTGGGCTATTGAATCGACCTTGGATTTACATGGATTCACGGAAGATGAGGCATACGAACGGTTTGAGCGATTTATGAGTTCATGTATTATCCATAAGGTGCGTTGTTGCATGGTAATACACGGAAAAGGCTTAGGGTCAAAAGATGGTGTACCTGTATTAAAATCGGCTGTTATGTCTTGGTGTCGGGATAGACCAAGTGTTGCGGCTTTTGTGCCTGCTCCAGAAAGTATTGGCGGCGATGGGGCACTCTTAATTCTAAATAAAATAACATGATAAATTTTCACTTCAATGCGGTTACAGGGCTTTTGATTGCTCTAGTTTTACTTGGGTATTTTGGGCATAACGTAGCGATTGCGATATCTGCACTCGTGCTGTTGATTGTGCAACAGACGGGGTTGGCGGCGGCATTGCCATGGATAAATAAAAATGGCATTAATCTAGGGATTATCATTTTAACGATAGGCGTATTGAGTCCATTGGTTTCAGGAAAAGTATTACTGCCGTCATTAAAAGAATTCTTGGATTGGAAAATTATCTCCGCTATTGCGGTAGGCGTTTTAGTCGCATGGTTTGGGGGTCGCGGGGTAACATTAATGAAGTTTCACCCTACCCTTATTACTGGGCTAATAATTGGAACGCTTATAGGTGTCGCTTTCTTTAGAGGCGTGCCTGTCGGGCCTCTTATCGCAGCCGGTATGCTTTCTCTTTTCGTATCAAGCTCTGAATAATTATGTCTTTATTTAACCCTACGGTCAATCAGGTTCGTGAATTTTTTGTTGGCACTTTTGGGCGCTACGAACGTAACGAGCCACTTGATGCGATGGGCAAATTAGCGATTAAGTGGATCCTTCAGCATCCCGAATATTTTGCTTTGTTGCGCAACCCTGATGCAACGCATGCGGAATTTACGGTTGCGGCTGGGCAGACTAATCCTTTTCTTCATCTATCTATGCATTTATCGATTGAAGAGCAGCTATCCATCGATAGTCCTCGCGGTATACGTGCAGTATTCGAAAAGCTTGCCGCAAAAAAAGGCGAACATGAGGCCCATCACGTTATGATGGAGAGTTTAGGGCAGATTATTTGGGAGTCGCAACGTGCGGGTCGACCCCCTGATCAAGATCGATATTTGGAGCTTCTGACTTTGCGTTCTGAATAGCTACTGAGTGACCAATATCGATGCACCGATATAACAAATCAAAATCAGCCAGCAAAGCATAATAGTCGCAATTATATAAGGCTTAAATCCAGCTTTTTTGAACATATCCTTCTGTATTGATAGCCCTAGGGCGAACATCGCAACGGTGAGTAGAAAATCGTCTATCAGAGCGATTGTTGGAGTAATAGTTTGCCTTATGTTTAGTGGCAATAACGACGCAACTATCACTACAACCAAAAACCAAATTGCGAATACTGGAATAGACTTGCGAATAGATGAAGCCCCTTCAGGAGAGCCAAAATACGCAGAATTCAATCCAAGCATCAGTAAGAATGGAACAAGCATAAGTACACGCAGCATTTTAATAATAACGGTGATTGAGCTTGCTTCTCCGCCTACAGAGAACCCAGCTGCAACCGCATGTGCAACTTCATGCAAACTGCCGCCCATAAAAAAGCCCATCTGAGCCTTTGTAAAACCTAATATGCCTGATTCGTAGACCAAAGGGTAAACAAACATACATGTGGTGCCGAATACGACCACAGTGGCTACAGCAATACCAACTTTCTGACTACTTCCTTTAACAATACTTTCAGTGGCAAGAACAGCTGCAGCCCCACAGATTGCACTTCCTGAGCTTATGAGCGAAGCAGATTGCCTATCCAGACCCATAGCTCGCGAAGCGAAGAAGCCAACAAAAAAAGTAGTAAATACGATAATAAATGCGTAGGCAATGCCTTCGTATCCCACAAGCATTATTTGATCAAGCGTTATCCTAAAACCATACAAAATGATTCCTAGACGAAGAGCCTCTCTAGTACACTTTGCGTAAACGCCGCTTAAAACTACAAGCTTGAGAATGCGGGGAACGATATTACCGACTAAGGCTCCAAGCAAAACTGCAATAATAAGAGGACTTAAATGTAAGGAGTTAATCGGTGGTATATGGGACAGAATCATTGCAACTAAAGCCATACCTAAAACTATTAATGCCGCCCTGATTTTCAAATCCCTAGTCACTTCAAAACCCTCATATTTATAACTAAAAATTATAAGTATATAACTAATAAGAATATAAGTGGCAATGTTAAAATAATTTATTTATTTTCTGTCCGCTCAAAATGAGAAAAATTTATAAATATTTAGGCTTTTTAAGTGTTCAACTCCTGTGTGCTGCTTCTGCTATTTCTCAAGAGAGCGGTTCAAACTTGCAGTCCGATTTTCTCGCAAAATTGTATGTCGCTGTTCTTGAAAGCGGCGGCAAAGCTAAATCTACGGATGTTGTTTATGGAGCGGCCTCAAGTCGATTAAAAGATTCTTTGTTGAAACTTGAGAAATCAACACGCAACGGTAATTCTTGCGGTGTAAAAGAAAATATTATGTGGAATGCGGATAAGCCTGATTTCAATCAATCCATCACATTTAGTGAAATCACAAAAAATATTTTGCTCGCTAAAATCGGAGAATCTGAGGTTGTGATCTGGGATGTGAATTGCTTAAGTTCTGGAGCATGCGAAATTAATGATGTGTATTTAGATGGTGACTCTTTGAATAAAAGCGTAAGTAAGAACTGCAAATAATTTTTTTTTGCATATGATTAAGCCCACCTGAGACGGTGGGCTTTTTTGTATCTTGGGCTTATCGCAAGGGTCCAAAGGACCCTTACTACTACCAACTATACTTAAGACCAATTTGACCTTTGATTCCTGAGCGATCTTTGCTGCCTACATTAGTCTGTACTCTTATATCACCATATAGGTTCAAAGACTTACTCATAGATGCTTGTCCTCCTAAGCCAATCTCTAAGAATGTGCGGTTGAATTTCTCTTCCACATTATCCTTACCGATTTTCACTTTCGGATTTGATGTTATATCTGTGATTAAGTTAGCTGTCATATACACCGAGCTGCCTACTGCAGATGCTTTAGGGGCTAAGTCATATCCCATCCTTACACCAACTCTGCCTCTTAGGGCATTTGCATCCACTCCCTTGACTTCACGAGCTTTGTCTTTAAAGTCATCTAGGCTTAGATGTTGGTAGGCAAGCTGTGCTTGTGGTTCGATAAATCCACCTGCAGTACCAAGTGCAAACTTATGTCCAATCTCTGCCGATAGCAACGCACTCCAGCCGCTTTGATCAACCTTAATACCATTGCGTGCATTGTATTTGTTTTTAAGCTTACTCACTTGTCCTACTAAATCAAAGTACGAACCATTAGGGTTATAGTTAGTGTGATAGACTCCTAGGCTTAGGGCATCTGTTGTGATA
>NZ_JHXN01000009.1 GCF_000687755.1 Taylorella asinigenitalis ATCC 700933 | reverse complement strand
ATATGAATACTAAGGATGGCTGCCCAAACTGGGTTCGAACCAGTGACCTGCGGATTAACAGTCCGTCGCTCTACCGACTGAGCTATTGGGCATCAAAATTAGTAAAGATGTGATTTTAACTAAAATAAGCACCCATTACAAGCAAACGAGTACTGATTTTAATCAAATTGTATTATTTATACACCCCTATACAATCAATCATTATACAGCTTCACGAGCTGCTTTACGTCTCTCATGCTCTTGCAAATGACGTTTGCGCAGACGAATATTTTTAGGCGTAACCTCAACTAATTCATCATCATCAATAAACTCAACCGCATATTCCAAAGTTAATTTAATAGGCGGCACTAGTCGTACTGCTTCATCAGTACCAGAGGCACGAATATTAGTCAGTTGTTTTCCCTTGATTGGATTGACAACGAGATCATTGTCACGGCTATGAATTCCAATAATCATACCCTCATACAAAGCTTCACCAGGAGAGACAAACATACGGCCCCTATCTTGCAATTTCCACAATGCGTATGCCACAGCATCCCCGTTATCCTGACTAATCAATACACCATTGCGACGCTCACCGATAGAGCCTTCACGCACAGGAGCATAATCATCAAAAATATGGCTCATTAATCCGGTACCGCGGGTCATCGATAAGAAATCCCCCGTAAATCCAATCAACCCGCGTGCAGGAATGCGATATTCCAATCGAGTACGTCCACGTCCATCTGACTCCATATTAAGAAGCTCACCTTTGCGACGGCCTAACTCCTCCATAACGCCCCCTTGATGCTCATCTTCAAGGTCAATGGTCAATAACTCCATAGGCTCATGTTTCACGCCGTCAATCTCCTTAAACACCACTCGAGGACGAGATACCGCAAGCTCATACCCCTCGCGACGCATATTTTCAAGCAAGATCGTAAGATGCAACTCTCCGCGACCATTTACCTCGAACACAGTGTCATCGTCCGTATCGTTTACACGCAAAGCCACATTCGACTTTAATTCTAGATTAAGGCGATCACGCAATTGACGTGAAGTGACAAATTTCCCCTCACGACCAGCAAGCGGAGAAGTATTTACCATAAAATTCATAGTAAGAGTAGGCTCATCTATTTTTAGCATTGGCAATGCTTCCGGTGCACTCACATCACACAATGTGCACCCAATTCCTATCTCCTCGATACCGTTGATAAGCACGATATCCCCTGCTTCTGCAGAATCCACTTTCTCGCGCTCAAGACCTTTAAACTTAAGCACTTCATTAATGCGGCCGTTAAAAGATTCTCCGTCTTCTCCAAATTTAACAACCACGTTTTGCCCTGGCTTAACGCGACCGCGATTAATACGGCCAATCCCTATCTTGCCTACATAGCTGTTGTAGTCTAAAGAGATAATTTGCATTTGGAATGGGCCATCAACATTATCGTTACGTTGAGGAACGTATTTAAGAATTGTCTCAAATAAAGGACGCATATCCCCGCTTCTTACATCCTCAGTTAATCCTGCATAACCATTAAGTCCCGAAGCATATACCACTGGGAAGTCTAGCTGCTCTTCAGTAGCACCTAATTTATCGAACAAATCAAAAGTCGTATTAAGCACATAATCAGGACGTGCACCAGGTCGGTCGATTTTATTTACAACCACGATAGGCTTAAGTCCCTGTGCCAATGCCTTTTTCGTAACAAATCTCGTCTGTGGCATCGGACCTTCAACCGAATCAACCAAAAGAAGTACACCATCAACCATTGAAAGCACACGCTCTACCTCACCACCAAAGTCCGCATGTCCTGGAGTGTCGATAATATTAATATGCGTGTCTTCATATTGCACAGCACAGTTTTTAGAGAGAATGGTAATGCCGCGCTCTTTCTCAATATCGTTTGAGTCCATCACCCTTTCTGCAACTTGTTGATTTTCGCGGAAAGTACCTGATTGTCTGAGTAATTGGTCCACAAGCGTAGTTTTACCGTGGTCTACGTGAGCGATAATTGCAATATTTCGAAGAGCTCTGCTCATAATTGTCCTTAAAATAAATTAATTAGTTTTAATAGCAACCTCTGCGGGCAAATCGTCTAATGCAATTAATGCCCCCACAGGATGCTCAAGTTCCTGAAAATCAGCCAGTTTAATAGAATTCGCTATTTCAAAAGGCCCAACTGCTGTACGTCTTAAAGCACTCAAATGTGCATAACACCCCAAATCACGACCTATATCTTGTGCAAGCGTTCTTATATAAGTACCTTTACTAGCCTTCACATGCAAAATTAGAGTAGGATACTCGTATTTGATTAACTCAATATTAAATATCGTAACTTTCCGTGCTGCACGTTCGAGTTCAATTCCCTCACGTGCATATTTGTACAATGGCTTCCCGTCTTTTTTGAGAGCCGAGTACATCGGAGGAATTTGCTCAATTTCTCCTGTGTACTTTAGAAGTACGTCTTTTATTTTTTCCAAAGTCGGTTCTATATCACAATTTTTTTGGGTGGCAATGCCCGTGCAATCTCCACTATCAGTCTCTACTCCTAGTGATAATGTTGCAAGGTAGGATTTATCTGCATCAAGCATAGTCGCACACAACTTCGTACCTTTTCCGAAGCAGCATATCAAAAGTCCCGTAGCAAATGGATCAAGAGTACCAGTATGACCCCCCTTTTTTGCATCTAAATATCTGCGTGCACGTTGAAGTGCGAAATTGCTCGATAACCCCTCGGGCTTATCAAGCAACAGAACGCCATCTATATCCTGACCTTTTCTGCGAGTCATGAGTGTAAACTTTTACTAGAGACCTCGAATTTTAGGAGGCTCAAACTCGTCGCCAATTGCGTATAATTCATCGTCCGAAGCTGCATTATTTGCTTTATCTATAAGCTTGCTCATCTCCATTACGTGCGAAAGCTGGTCATCGTGAAAAAATCGCAAAGTAGGCACAGTATGAATATGAAGCATTTTGTAGAGCAAGGAATGCAGATACCCAGCTTTATCATTTAAAGCATCTTGAGCATCCAATGGCTCAGCTCCAAGAACAGAAAAATACACTTTTGCATGAGCATAATCAGCCGACAAGTCAACGCGAGTCAAGGTGATTAGACCATGACGCGTACCCAATTCGCGTTGAATCAAGCTTGCAAGATCTTTTTGTATCTGGTCGGCAATGCGTATGTTTCTGCTCGGTCCAGTTTTAGTTTTATGTCTATTCACTTTTACTATAAGGTCCTTGCAATTTCACGAATTTCAAACACTTCAAGCTGATCACCAACAACGATATCGTTATTGTTTTTCAATGAAATACCGCAGTCGAAACCAGACTTAACTTCTTTTACATCGTCTTTAAAGCGTTTTAAAGATTCAAGATATCCTGTCCAAATAACAACATTATTTCTTAATTGACGAACTTGTGATTCGCGACGTACAAGACCCTCAGTAACCATGCAACCAGCAACTTTACCGACTTTAGAAATTGTATAAACTTCACGAATTTCAACAAGACCGATAATCTCCTCTTTCTTATCTGGAGTAAGCATGCCAGAAAGAGCACTTTTAACTTCATCAACCGCATCATAAATAATATTGTAGTAACGAATGTCAATGCCGTTGTTTTCGGCTAATTTTTTAGCCCCTTGATCTGCACGTACATTAAAGCCAATTATCACAGCCCCTGAAGCAGTTGCTAAGTTAACATCTGATTCAGAGATACCACCAACTGCAGCATGAACAACTTGAACACGAACTTCATCACCTGAGAGTTTCAAGAGTGACTGTACGAGAGCCTCTTGCGACCCCTGTACATCAGTTTTAATAATAAGTGACAATGTCTTCACGCCCTCATTATTTTGGAACATATTTTCAAGGTTTTGAGCTTGTTGACGTGCAAGTTTCACATCACGGAATTTACCCTGACGGAATAATGCAATCTCACGTGCCTTGCGTTCATCTAAAAGCACAAGCACCTCATCACCAGCATCTGGTACCTCAGATAAGCCTTGAATTTCTACTGGATATGATGGACCAGCTTCATCAATTGTTCTATTGTTTTCGTCAAGCATTGCACGAACACGGCCAAAACTTGCACCCGCTAAGATTGCATCACCGCGATGTAAAGTACCGCTTTGAACTAATATCGTAGCAACTGGACCTTTACCTTTATCCAATCGAGCTTCGATCACAATACCTTTTGCTGGAGAATCAACAGGAGCTTTTAATTCCAATATCTCAGCTTGGAGGAGAACGTTTTCTAATAGGTCCTCAATTCCTTCACCAGTTTTAGCCGAGACATGAACAAATGGAACATCACCACCATATTCTTCTGGAATAACTTCCTCAGCCACTAATTCTTGCTTAACTCGCTCAGGGTTCGCTTCTGGCTTATCGATTTTATTGATGGCAACAACCATGGGCACACCAGCTGCTTTTGCATGGCTTATAGCCTCTTTAGTTTGAGGCATAACCCCATCATCAGCCGCAACAACGATAATAACAATGTCGGTAGCCTGAGCACCACGTGCACGCATTGCAGTAAACGCCTCATGCCCTGGTGTATCTAAAAACGTAACTACATCACCTGATTTGGTTTTCACTCGATAAGCACCGATATGTTGAGTAATACCGCCAGCCTCACCAGATGCCACTCGAGTGCGACGAATATAGTCAAGCAAAGAAGTTTTACCGTGGTCCACATGACCCATTACAGTAACAACAGGTGCTCGAGTAGACATTTCGTAGTCGCGAGATTCATTTTCCGCATCCAAAAATGCCTCAGGGTCATCAAGCTTAGCTTGAATTGCAGTATGACCTAATTCCTCAACTACAATCATCGCCGTTTCTTGATCAAGCACCTGATTAATAGTAACCATCTGACCAAGCAACATAAGTTTTTTAATAACTTCAGCCGCTTTTACGGACATTTTGTGAGCCAAATCCGCTACTGTAATCGTCTCAGGCACATGAATTTCTCTAGCGATGAACTCCTGCACTTGTGGCTGTTTTACTTCGACATTTTTATTTTTCTGCCTCGAACGGCCACCGCCCGCTCTCCATGTATCTTCGCCAGAATCTGTATAGTTTCGCTTATCGTGCCTGTCGGTAGAACTTGGTTTTTTGCTAGGTCTTATGCCATCGCCCCAGTTCTTATCGGATTTATCGCCCCCCTTAGATGACTTAGATTTGCCACCCTTTTTCTTAGTTTCAGATTCATCATCTGACTCACTTTGCACTTGAGGCTTCGCTTGAACAGGAGTCGCACTAGGAGCACTTGTAGGAGGAGGCGCCGCTTTTTTAGCCGGTTTTGGATTGCGCATATAGTTAGTCAATGCTGCTGCTTCACTCTCGGCTTTCTTACGGGCATCCTCCCTCATTTTTTCCGCTTCCGCATCTGCCTCTGCGTTCGCTTTTGCTTCCTTATCCTTGGTAGCATCGTGAGACTTTTTAGGCTCAGCTTCACTCGCTTTTAAATCCTTAGTTGAAGCCGCTTTTTTAGGTTCAGGCTTAGGCTCATCTTTTTGTGGCAATGCTTGTGCTTTTTTCTCAACTTTTTCTGGTTCACCTTTATGAGTTTCTTCAGATTTAACTGTAGGTTCAGCAGGTTCTTTAACCGTAGATGTCTCTACTTTCTTCTCTTTAGTCTCTGAAACTTTCTGTGCATTCTGCTCAAGCTTTTTATTAAGCTGTGCCGCTTCTTTTTGTGCAATTTCTTCTCTGCTTACTTTAGTATCTTTCTCTACTTTAGGCTCAACCTTAGGTTTTGAAGCAGTTTGAGCTGGTTTTTTTGGCTCAGCAGGCTTCGTAGCAACAGATTTAGCAGCTTCTTGTTTTTTGGGTTCATTCAGAACAACCGTACGTCTTTTTCTCGTAGTGACTGAGACTGTAGAACCGTCAGCTTGCTTGATCTTTGAGTGCTCGTTGCGCTTTAAGGTCAATTTTTTCTTTGTGCTGTTTTCAGTTGTTTTAACTGTATCTTGGGTCATTCAAATACCTATAAAATTTATTCAAACCAATGTGCGCGTGCTTTCAAAATAATTTCCGAAGCCGACTTTTCATCAATATCTAATATCTCCAAAAGCTCATCCGTAGCCAGTTCCGCTAGGTCATCTCTATTGTTTATGCCATTTAAAACAAGTTTTGAAACCATATCTGCGTTTAAGCCCTCAATATCCATCAGACCTTCTGAAGATGCAACTCTTTCATCTCTTTCAGCAGCTGCAATCGATAAACTGTGACGAGCCCTATTTCTAAGTTCATGTACAAGATCTTCATCAAAGCCTTCAATCTCAAGTAACTCTTGTTCAGGTACATAAGCCACTTCTTCTAGACCCGTAAAGCCCTCTTGAATAAGGATTGAGGCAATCTCTTCATCGATATCTAGCTTCTCGGTAAACAGATTCATAATTCCTTTATCTTCTTCCTCTTGACGAGCCTGACTTTGCTCAGGAGTCATGATATTAATCTGCCATCCAGTTAACTCCGAAGCCAATCTTACATTTTGTCCGCGAGTACCAATAGCCTTAGCTAAATTATCCTCATCAACGACAACGTCCATCGTATGCTTTTCTTCATCAACGATAATCGAAGAAACATGAGCTGGTGACAATGCCGATATAACAAATTCAGCCGGCTCATCTGACCATAAAACAATATCAATTTGTTCTCCGTTTAATTCATGTCTTACAGCACCGACTCTTGATCCACGCATCCCAACGCATGTACCAATAGGATCAATACGCTTATCATATGCTTGAACAGCAATTTTCGCCCTTAAACCAGGGTCTCTAGCTGCCGCTTTGATTTCGAGTAAACCTTGTTCTATTTCAGGAACTTCGTACTCAAAAAGTTCTCTTAAAAATTCTGGGTCAATGCGAGATAGTTGAATAATTTGACCCTTCGTTTCTTTATCAATTTTCTGTACATAGGCCCTAACACGATCTCCAATACGGAAATTTTCTTTAGGAATCATCTCAGCTTTAGGAAGACGCGCCTCAAGCTTACCTATTTCAACAATTACATCACCCTTGTCTATTCGCTTAACAATTCCTGAAACAATAGTTTCGTTCTGGGCTACAAATTCATCTATAAGCTGTTTACGCTCAGAGTCACGGATTTTTTGTAGAATCACCTGTTTAGCAATTTGAGCTCCTATACGACCAAACTCTTGCGGCTCCAAAGGTTCCTCAATAAACTCTCCAACTTTAATATCTGGGTAGTCTTCAACCGCATCCGAGAAAATTTCTTGACGCTCAGGCTCTTGAATGCCATGCTCATCTGGTACCACTTCCCAACGACGAACCCCGACGTACTGACCAGTATCGCGATCAATCCTAACAACAACATCAGCCCCTTCCTTAAATTGCTTCTTCATAGCCGAGGCCAGAGCACCCTCAATAGCAGCAAAAATTTCTTCTACTGGAAGGTTCTTCTCGTGTGCAATTGCGTCTATAAAATGGATAGTTTCGCGACTCATTATTTTTTACCTTTGAAATTTAAAATTGGGTCTAATTTGGCTCTATCGATATCAGAGTAATTAAATTCAATAACCTTTTCCGCACCCTCTTGTGCAGGATCAGTATTTTTATTTTTTTTAGATTTAGATGTTTTCTTTTCTTGATCTAATACCAATCGAAAGGGATTTTTTGAATCCTCAGTCAATTCGAGTATCCCTTTGAATATTTTTTTGTTGGCAATGGCATCGTGAAACTTCACCTCAACCCTTTGTCCACTAAATCTATAAAAATCATCCTCTTTTTTAAGTGGTCTATCGGTACCAGGAGATCCCACTTCTAGTCGAGCATAATCAATATCTTCTACTTCATAAAGGCGTGACAGGAGACGGGATACTTCCTCACAATCATCAATCGTGATACCCCTATCAATATCTATCGTAACTCTAAGCAAATTATGTGCTGCTCGTTCAATATCAACTAATTCGTAACCAAGCCCTTCAATAGGACCTAGGCTTATTTCAAATAAATCTTTCATAATTGAATAAAAAAAATGGGCTTTGAATTAGCCCATTTCTTTAAATATTGCTACTATCATAAGACTAAATTAAGTCTCAACTAATGAAATATTTTAACAATAATTGTCTGATTTAACAAGAAAATTAATGTTTTGATGAATAGCCATTACTTGACCTAGAACTGCGACTTCTTTTCTGACTAGGTGTGGCCCTACCAGTCAAGCCCCTTTGCGGTCCACCTGCACTTTTTCTGACCTGATGAATAGAAAAATTATGACTTGGATCCATTGATTTCTCAAACCCTGGTGGCAATGCATTGTTATGTGAAACAGGACCTCTTCTTCCTTTTTTCTCATAAGAATCAGGTTTTTTGTTTAAACCTAAACACTCCATTAAACCTAATACTTGTAGAGGCTCTAATTCTTCCCAACGCCCGCGTTTCAAATTTCTTGGAAGATGAACATCCCCGAATCGCGATCTGATTAGTCGACTTACAGTAAGGCCAAGAAATTCAAACATTCGGCGCACTTCACGATTTCTTCCTTCGTTTATAGTGACGCGATACCATTTATTACTGCCCTCTCCACCAATAAAATCAATGGCTCCAAATTTGGCTAAACCATCTTCAAGTTGAATCCCATCTTGCAAAATTTTTATTTGCTCATCACTTAATTCGCCTAATATCCTAACGGCATACTCACGCTCATTCCCGTATCGAGGGTGCATAAGTCGATTAGCCAAATCACCTGAAGTCGTAAATATCAGTAATCCCTCAGTATTAATGTCCAATCTACCCACTGATACCCATTTTGCTGTTTTCATTTTAGGTAGACGTGCAAATACCGTGGACCTATTTTGAGGGTCATCTTGAGTGACTATTTCACCAGCTGGCTTATGGTAGAGAATAACTCTGGGCACTCGATTTGCCTTAGGTTTATTGATAAGTCTTCCATTAACCTTGACGATATCTTCATCCGAAATTCTTTGTCCAATATGAGCTGGTACACCATTTACGGATACGCGTCCTTGAATGATGAGTTCTTCCATATCTCTTCTTGAGCCCACCCCAGCATCAGCCAAAACTTTGTGCAACTTAGGTCGTGAGGAATTTTCTGCTACTTTAGCTAGCTTATTGATTTTTTTTTCGAATTTTCTATGTCCCTCAGTCAAGAACTCAAAGACATTCTGATCTTCAAAATCATTACTATCCACATTATTGGTCTCTATAGAATTGCTATCCTCGCAACCAAGCTTTGGATTATGTTTAGATTTTGATCTAGTATTTGTTGTTTGTCTTCTGCGAAAGGGGCTGCGAAGTTTACGAGCACGCGATTCAGTAGAAGATGAAGTTTCTGCGTTTTGTGTCATAAAAAAAGGAATCTAATTAGATTCATGTAAATTCAATTGTGAATTATTAGTTTGGCTAGATGATGAGTCAATTAAATTTTCTAGACCCTCTTCGCCTAAAGAATCTATAGGAGGTAATTCAGTAAGAGACTTTAAACCTAAATCATCTAAAAATTGTTTAGTAGTACCTAAAAGTGAAGGTCTTCCTGGACCATCGCGATACCCGACCACGTCTATCCAACCACGCTCTTCCAAAGTTTTAATTATGTTAGAGGAAACTGTCACACCCCTTATATCCTCAATATCACCCCTAGTAACGGGCTGACGCCAAGCAATAATAGAGAGTGTTTCTAATACTGCCCTAGAGTATTTAGGAGGTTTTTCTGGATTGAGCCTCTCAAGGTACTTTTGCATCTCAGGTCTAGATTGAAATCTCCAACCTGACGATAACTCAACTAATTCTAACCCACTATCAGCCCACTTATCCTTAAGGCTTAAAAGATGTTGCTCAATATCCACATTACTAACTTCATCAGAGCTTAAAAATAAGTTCCGCAAATCACTAATTTTTAAAGGAGTGTTAGAACAAAGCAAACAAGCCTCTAAGATTTTAGAGATGGTATCGCTATGCATTAGTCTGAATCATATATGGGCTAAAAATTAAGTACTAAGTGTATTTTAAAAAAATACGTAATGTCAAAATATTAAATTATTTTTACAGAAAGTATTGAGTTAGTATTTTTTTTAAATTATAATCATTCTTTCTTGACGCGGGGTGGAGCAGCCTGGTAGCTCGTCGGGCTCATAACCCGAAGGTCGTAGGTTCAAATCCTGCCCCCGCAACCATTTTTCTACTCTTAGAGTTTTATCTCTACCTCCCCAAATATATTATTCATAACTTCTCTCATATCTTTATCAATTTCACACGTAAAAGCAAGTCTATTGCCATCTTTAGGATCATTAAATTCTAATTTGTATGCATGCAACATTTGCCTTAAGTTTGAGAAATTTTTAAGGTCTGGGCCGCCATAAAGAGAATCCCCTAATAGAGGATGATTAATAGATGAAAGATGTACTCTAATTTGATGTGTACGCCCTGTTTCGAGTTTGCACAATAATAGACTTGAGTTTTTTCCATCAAATTCCGCACGAGATAAAGTTGTGAAATGAGTGCGTGCCTCCTTAGGGGCTATAGGATTGCTTTGCTTAGTTGAAGCCATCTTTATTGGATTTCGTGGATCGCGACCAATATCGTCTGTAATTGAACCCGAATCTGAAGTGCAACCAGATACTATCGCAATATAACTTCGACCCATTGTTCTACTTTGAAGTTGTTTAACAAAATCAAGTTGAGCGGCTTCAGTCCGAGCTACAACCAAGATTCCAGATGTATCTTTATCAAGTCTATGAACTATGCCAGCTCGAGGTACATAACTTAATTCAGGAAATTTAAAAAGAAGACCATTCAATAATGTTCCTGACCAATTACCAGCTCCAGGATGAGTAACTAAGCCAGCAGGTTTTCCAATGACTATCCATTCTTGAGATTCTTCTAAAACTTGAAAATCAATTTGTTCTGGCTGAAAAGCTTTTGTGTGCTCATCTGGTTGAATACACACTTCAATTTCGTCTAATGGCCCAACAATCTGCCGAACTTTTGATTCCTTGGAGGATTTACCATTAACGCTTACATGGCCACATTCAATCCAATCTTGAACTCTACTCCTAGAATAATCAGGCAATAATTTAGCGAGAATTTTGTCTAAACGATCAGCTTTTGTGCCAATTTCAAGAATAAATTTTTTTGTTTCAAGGGGTTCGTCTAACATATATTTGATCGAATATTAATTTATTGATTATATTTGTAGGTCTAGATAATGTTATTATTAAGCGATCTATTTTTAAGATTTGTGTAACTTAATTAAATGAAAAGAACTCTAAGAAACATTTTAATTCTATCCCTTACTACTATCATATCTGCATGCGGTATTTTTGGTCGCGAAATAGATGAAACTGCAGGTATCCCCGCAGATAAACTATACGACACTGCTCGTGAGCATGTTCGTGGTCGAAATTGGGATAGTGCTAGAAAATATTTAAATGCCATTGAAAACAGACATCCTTATAGTTCATATGCTCAACAAGCTATGATTGATCAAGCTTATGTTAACTGGAAGGATGAACAGCCAGAGAGAGCTATTGCAGTTATAGATAGATTCTTGCAAATATATCCAAGCCATCCTGGCACAGAGTATATGCTTTATTTGAAAGGGCTGATTACATTTACTCCTCCATCACATTTTTTAACTAGTTTTGCAGGTCAAAAGCCAAGTGAGCGTGATCCTCGTGGACTAAGACAATCTTATACTGCCTTTAAAGTGTTGGTGGATAATTATCCAAATAGCCGTTATGCGGCTGATGCACGTCAAAGATTAGTGTGGTTAGTTACTACATTAGCTGAACATGAAACTAATGTAGCTAGATATTATTACGAGAAGAAAGCTTACGTTGCAGCTGTAAATCGTGCACAAGTTGTTCTTACAGAGTTCTCAGGTGTACCTTCAGCAGAACTTGCTTTATATATTCTTATGAAATCCTATGAAGCTCTAGGTTCTGAAGAACAAGCTGCTGACGCAAAAAGCGTTTTAGTTAAGAACTTTCCTAACAGTCGTTATTTGACTCATGGATTTAAAGGTGAAGGTGGGTTTATGAAATACCTATCACCTAGTAAATGGTTTAACTAAAACTTTCTATAAATTTAAGGGCCTCTTCGAGGTCCTTAATTCTTTTAAAATCTGGAAGAGAATTAAGTATTCTTTTTCCATATCCTTTTGTAATCAGCCTTTTATCCGCTATCACAACTAAACCACGATCCGTCTCTGTGCGTATTAAGCGGCCTACACCCTGTTTTAAATCTATGGCAGCTTGTGGAACCATATGATGCATAAATGAGCTTATTCCTTGATTTTCAAGATTTTCAATTCGTGCACTAACTAATGGATCAGATGGAGAATCAAAAGGTAGCTTTTCTACAATTAAAAGTTGTAATTGCTCACCAGGAAAATCAACACCCTTCCAAAATGTAGATGTAGCAACTAAGATGGGAGAAGGAGTATTTAGAAATTTTCTAACTAAGCTAGATGTACTTTCTTGATATTGTTTAAGAATGGTTCTTTCTGGAAGTATATTTCTTAATTTTGCAGCAATAAATTCAACAGAATTTATACTTGTACACAAAATAAGTACACCACCTTGAACCTTACGTATTAATGGAAGTACGAAATTTACAAATTCATCTAGAAAAATTTCATCTTTAGGTTCAGGAAGATTGAGTGGAATTAATAAACCTGCATTTTCTTGATAGTTAAAGGGTGATGGTTCTATAAGTGAGTCATGCTTACCTAAACCCAATTGCTTAGAAATATAATCAAAATTTCCATCAACTGAAAGTGTGGCTGAGGTTAGGATCCAAGATAAATTTTTAGGCTTAATCTTTCCAAAAAAATCGACCAATAATGGTAGAGCATGTAATGTCACCCCAAATTTAGATATGGAGGCCCATTTTACATATTGTTGAATATTTTCTTTGTCTTGATCGACTGAATCATCTTTAGAAATCTCATCATGAATACAAATTCCTAATGTGTTTTTAAGAGCTAAAATCTCCTCTGATATGCTCTTTAAAACTTCGTATTGGAGACTTAGGTCTTTAAGTAAACCACCCATAGTTTGAAGTAAATTATAAATTCCCTCCAAAACGGTAAAAGATAATGGCGAAACCTTTTTGAACTCCTCCATTTTTAATTTAGATGCATATTTTCTATTCGAATATTCCGATACCGATAAGCGAAGAGCTTTATATAGACTATCGTACTCATTAATTAAATTAGTAATATCAGAAAATTTGTGTCTCTCTGAACTTTTGATTTTTTGAAATTCAGGATTTCGAATATTTTGTAGTTCTCCGAACAAGGATTCCACTGCTACATTAGAAAACCTATAACCCATATGATTAGTAATATCCTCTGGCAATGAGTGTGCTTCATCGAAAATAATATTCATATCTTTAGGGAGCACACCAATCTCATACTTTATTTTGCTATCCATATCAGATAATGTGAGGGCATGATTTACTACAACGATATCTGAAATAACAGCTCGTTCGCGTGCACGATAAACAAAGCATTCATCTCTATATAAACACTTCTCCTTAAGACAATTTTGTGTAGTAGATGTAACTTTAAGCCAGATAGTTGAATTTTCAGGAACATGAGGACATTCCGCAATATCGCCAGACTTAGTTTTCGATGCAAAAAATTTAATATGTTTTAAATAACTCGCATATTCTGCAGGGGCATCCTCCTCTATACCAGCATGCTCAAACAATTCACCTCTTTCGCTTAAGAAATTTCTATATCTATATAAGCATAGGTAATTGCTTCTACCTTTCAAAATACAGCTATTTATCTCCTCTCCAAGAGCTTCTTCAATCGCAGGTATATCCTTATAATAAATTTGCTCCTGAAGCGTTTTTGTCCCAGTTGAAATTATTGATTTATGATGCGATAGGATTATGGGCACAAGATACGCCCATGTCTTTCCTGTACCAGTACCAGATTCCGCAAGTAATGTACCCTTGTTTTTTAAGGCTTTATCTATGCTCTCTGATAGCTTGACTTGAGCATCGCGAACTTTGAAACCTTTTAATTTTTGTGGCAATACTTTTGTAAATATCTCTTTAATTCGCGACATAAATGATAATGATGGGCAAAAAATATATTTTAATTTATGAACAAACTAGAAGATCCTTAAATCTAGTAGTGAAGCATGGACTTAAATAATTTCGCTGCATATGCCATCTTGTAGATAATAGTGAATTACTTAGTCTAAGGGTGCCTTTTCCGAATCTTTGATTTGTATCATCTAGGGTCTTCATAAGAGAGCTTCTCCTATCGAAGTTCTCTAAGTGTGCCGCAGTATCCCATAATGATAATTGATGACTAGTAGGTGCAGGAGTTATCTCACCTAAAGTTATGCCCGCTTTCTTGTAATTAAAACCCCTTCTATAAACTGATTTTAATAACTCTTGTGCTCTTGCATTTAATGTTAAGGTATCGTGCGTAGCTTCCACCAAACGCACCATCTTATAGCCCCCGTACTGTTTATCTTGCTCTCGATAACGATTTGTCTTAATAAAAACCGAAATTTCTTTTGCGAAGCTATTTTGCTTTCTTAATTTACGGGCACCTTCAGCAATATGTTCAGATATGGCCGATTGCAACGGTTCAAGCTCGGTTATAAGTTCCCCAAAACTTCTACTACATACAATTTGTTTTCTATCTTGTAGTTCTTCCAAATCTGCACATGGTGTACCCTGTAATTCTAATTGTGTGCGCTCCATAACGACAGAAAAATGCTTACGTAGGAGCCTAGAGTCTGCATTAACTAAATCATAGACGGTATGGATACCCATAGTTTTAAGTTGCTTTGAAATGCGTCGTCCAATACCCCAAATTTCAGATACCTCCATAGACCTAAATGCCCTCTCTTTTAATGAGTCGGACCAATCAGTCCATACCACTACACCACCAAAAGCATCGGGGTATTTTTTAGCTAAGTGATTACAAAATTTAGCTAAAGTTTTTGTGGGGGCAATGCCTACGCAAGTCGGAATACCAACCCATCTAAAAACTCTGTCTTTTATCGTGTGTCCTATTTCTTTAAAAGATGAATATTTAACATCACAAGTATCTATAAAGGCAAAACACTCATCTATTGAATACACTTCAATATCGGGAACTACCGATGCGATTGTGTTCATCATGCGAGATGAAATATCTGCGTATAACTCGTAGTTGCTTGAAAAGGCATAAACTTCTTTTCTATCAACCAGGTCTCTAATCTGAAAAAAAGGCATGCCCATAGGAATGCCCAATGCTTTAGCTTCTCGAGTTCGCGCTACAACACAGCCATCCTGATTTGATAACACTACAACTGGTGATTCTCTTAAGTCAGGTCGGAAAATTCGCTCACAGGAGCAATAAAAACTATTTCCGTCTATCAAAGCAAACATAATTAACTGCGAAAATCCTTAATTACATGCATAATCACACCTACTATTCTTAATTGCTCCTGATCCTTAAACTTAATAGGCGTGTAAATACCACTGCGATTTTCTGGTCTTAGTTCCACAGATCCATCTGGAAGTATGCAAAGCCTTTTGATTGTGTACTCATTTCCGATATCAGCCATAACAATATCCATATGCTTAGCTGTCACAGATCTATCGATAATTAAAATATCATCCTTTGCGATACCAATATCAATCATAGAATCCCCACCACTTCTTACAGCGATAGTGGCCATAGGATTCTGAACTAAGTAGGTATTAAAATCCAAATAATCGGCCACATATGATTCAGCTGGCGATGGAAATCCTGCGGGTATTCTCTCAAGAGCTAGGGGGATAGATAATTCTAAAGCCGAACTCTCATCCCAAGAATCTGGAAATTGCTGCAGTTTCAAATTTTCAATTAAAGTATCAATTGTAGGTATCAAGCTTGCAGGAACTCTTTTAACGACCATAGCTTCACCAAGTACAGATTTGCGACCTGCTCCCTTACGAGAGCCGCCCCTAGAGCCTGTATCATGAACGAGTTTTAGTTTTGAGTCCGACATATTCAAGATAATTTTTTTTGATTTCGTTACGAAATCATAATTTATATTTTCTTGACTGTCAATTGATAGTAAATACTTGAAAATTAAAGAATTGTTAACTTAGCGATAGCTAGTGACAATGTCTTTGTACCTTCTTTAAAAAACTGAATTTGAGCCTGTGCATTAGAACCTTCGCCAAAAAGCTTAAGAATTACACCCTCACCAAATCTAGGGTGACTTACGCTCATACCAATTCTATAGGGCGAATCGGATTTATAAGTTTTAATCGACTCTTTTCTAGAACCATACTCTTCAAACCCATCCATAGAGTATCTTGAATCAGCATATGATTTTGGTTTGCGTGAAATCCATTTAACGTGTTCGTCAGGAATTTCGTCAATAAACTCAGATTTCGTGGTCATAGTAGTCTGACCATATATTTGACGCATTTCAGTGAATAGTAAATATAAACGTTTGCGAGCACGAGTCATTGCTACATACATAAGGCGACGCTCTTCCTCGAGACCATTTAGTTCAGACAAACTATTCGCATGTGGAAATAGCCCCTGCTCCAATCCTGCAATAAATACAGCATCAAATTCAAGACCCTTGGAAGAATGCACTGTCATCAGCTGTACTGCATCAAGGCCGCGTTTAGATTGATTATCTCCCGCCTCTAAACTAGCTAAACTTAGAAACAATGCCAAAGGAGACATATTTTCCATATCCGCCCCCTCAATCAATTCAACTGACTTCAAGTAGGCGATATTTTCTTCATTACAAAAGACTTTAGCGGCATCAATAAGTTCAGATAAGTTCTCCAAACGTTCCTCACCATCGCGCTCACTTGAGTAGAACTCCGCAATACCCGACTCTTGAATAACTGCCTCAACCAACTCTGGCAATGTACTCTCTTTTGCAATTTCTTGTAGTTTCTTAATTAAATCTAAAAATCCATTTATTTTTTTAGCCGCTTCACCGTTAAGCCCACCAGCAGCCAATGCAAGACTACAACCAACCGCTTGTGCGACATCAGTTAATTTTTCAATAGTCCTATTTCCAATGCCACGAGCTGGAAAATTTACTACTCTTGAAAATGCATTATCGCTATCTAGATTATGAATTAATTGCAAATACGCAATTACGTGTTTTATCTCTTGTCGCTCATAAAAACGAAGGCCACCATAAACAATATATGGAACTCCCGCTCTAGCAAAGCCATGTTCAATGGCACGAGATTGTGCATTACTTCTGTATAGTATGGCTATTTGTGAATGGTCATACCCTTCTCTGAGTAGTGACTTAGTTTCATCTAAAATCCAAGAAGCCTCTTCATTTTGATCCATTAGACAATTGATTCGAATTAAATCACCGTCACCTTTATCTGACCAAAGATTTTTTCCAAGTCTATCTTTATTTTCTGAAATAAGTTTATTTGCGGCACTCAAAATATGATTATATGAACGATAATTTTGCTCAAGGCGTATCAAGTTTTCTTTCGCATACTGTTGCTCGAAATGCCGCATATTTCCTACATTTGCACCGCGAAAAGAGTAAATCGATTGATCATCATCTCCAACAGCAAAAATAGAAGATTCTTTTCCAGCTAACAAGCCAAGCCACTGATACTGAAGTTTATTGGTGTCCTGAAATTCATCGATTAATATATGCTTAAATCTTAAGTTGTAATGCTCTCTTATATTCTGATTATTTTTTAGCAACTCCACTGTTCGCAAAAGCAGCTCAGCAAAATCGACCACCCCTTCTTTATTACATTGATTCTCGTATGTTGTATATGCCTTAAGGACATCTTTTTCGAAATCATCAAATGCTTGAGCTTCACTAGCTCTAATACCAGCTTCCTTCAAATTATTAATAAAGTATTGAACTTCGCGAATAGGATAAACTTTCTCATCATCCATATTCAAACTTTTAAGAATTCTTTTAATCATGGATTTTTGATCGCCCATATCCATAATTTGGAATGCAGATGGCAAGCTCGCTTCCCTATGGTGCGTTCTTAATATTCGATGACTAATTCCATGAAAAGTACCAACCCACAACGTTCTTGGGCTAACAGGAATATAATGACCAATCCTCTCAATCATCTCTTTAGCTGCTTTATTAGTAAAAGTTACAGCTAAAATTCTCTCAGGGGTGGCAATGCCTTGTTTTACAAGCCATGCAATTCTAGTAGTCAAAACTTTCGTTTTACCACTACCTGCGCCAGCTAATACTAAAAGATGTTGTGCATCACTGGTAACTGCAGATAATTGCTCTTTATTTAATGACTCTAAAACCGATTGCATTCCTACTCCACACGCTCTAATACGGCAGCGAAAAACCCATCCGTGCCATGCACATCTGGTCTAAGTATAAGCATATCCTTATGTGACTCAAGACCAGTGATTCTATCTCCTAAAACCTTTTCTGGATTTATTAATTTGAATTCAGGATTATTTGATAAAAACTTTTCAATTTGTTGTTGATTCTCTTGTGGCAATATACTGCATGTTGAGTAAATCAATCTTCCGCCTTTTTTAACGCATCTTGATGCTGCTTTTAATATTTTTTCTTGAAGTTCTATAAGCTCCTGTAAGTCTTTTGGAGTTTGTCTCCATTTAAGATCTGGATTTCTTCTAAGAGTACCTAATCCAGTACATGGGGCATCAACTAATACTTTATCCACCTTTCCAAACAGTCGTTTTACACGTTCATCATTTTCTGACTTTATAGGTATGCAGGTTACGTTACTTAAACCACTTCGAGCGAGCCTAGGTTTAGCTTTTGCTAAGCGATTACTTGCCGTATCTAAGGCATACAATCTCCCATGAGAATGCATCAATGCCCCTAATAGCAAAGTTTTTCCGCCGGCACCAGCACAGAAGTCTACAACCCAATCACTTCTTTTTGGACTAACTAACTGGCAAAGTATCTGACTTCCCTCATCTTGCACTTCTATAAGACCACTCTTGAATATATCCCATGTATTAAGAGATGGATTTGTTTTTATCCTTATACCCCAAGGCGAATATTTAGTTATTGAATAATTAATCTCATCGAGAAGTTCATCTCGTTTTATTATCTCAAGAATCTCCTCTCTACTAGCTTTCAAAGGATTTGCTCTTATATCTAATGGTGCTTTTTGATTAAGACTGTTGAGAAGATATTCAAAGTTTGGAAGTTGAGATACTTTATTAAACAACCACTCTGGAACACTATATTTCACTAAATCATTAAGAGTGGATTCATCAATATTTAGTACTCTATCAAACCACTGCTCTTGATCTTCCTTAAGCATGCTTTTTATTTCATCTGCACTATAAATTGAATTTAAACCCAGCAAGGCTAATCTTTGGTTCTCTGGCCCTACACCACTTTGAGCATAGTTTCTATATTTTCTAAGATTGCGTAATATATCGAATACAGCAGAGGCTACAATGCCACGATCTTTATGACCTAGTTTTTTATTATTTTTAAACCAGTTCGATAAAACAGAGTCTGCTGGATACTTGAATTTAAGAATTTCTTCAAGAACTTCAGCAATTTGAAAAACTCTTAGATAAGATAATTTTAGTTTCATATTTCTTCAGAATAAAACGTGGTTTTTATAGACTTTTTGTACTTCACTTCACCATCTTCATTAATCACATAGCCATCAGCTAAATACCCAACCACTGAAGGGTATATTACATGTTCAACCTTTAAAACTCTTGCAGCCAATGAATCCGCATCATCTTCAGGCTTAACGGGCACTACACCTTGAGCAATAATTGGACCATCATCTAAAAGTGAAGTTACAAAATGAACAGTACAACCATGAACTTTTACTCCTGCCTCGATAACCCTCTCATGAGTATGCAGTCCAGGAAAACTTGGAAGAAGTGATGGATGTATATTAATGACCTTGCCCTCTAATGGTCTAACAAAAGAAGCATTTAACACTCTCATATAGCCCGCCAACAACACAAAATCTGGGTTCAATGATATAACTATATCTAGGAGCTTGCGATCAAACTCTTCCCTATCGTATCCCTTATCCTGTGGCAGTGGCACGTGCTCTACACGTACACCATTTTCCCTAGCCCAAGCGAGCCCTTCAGATTTAGCATTATGTGAGATAACAGCACAAATTTCTATATTTTTATTAATTTTTGCGTGATTCACTATCGCTTTCATATTTGAACCGCGACCAGAGATTAAAATAACAAAACGCATGAATGCTTAATCCTTAAATATAAAACATAAAATTTTAATCGCTCAGAAGTGTCTAATTCCATCAATTCCAAACATATTTTCAGAAATCTTAATGCCACGTCTAATACAGCCCTCACAATCGGAAATTTTGATGGTGTACATCTTGGTCATCAAGCTATATTAAAACAAGTAACACAAGTTGCAAAAGATAGGTGTCTTATTCCCAGTGTTCTTACTTTCGAACCACATCCAAGAGAATACTTTGGAGTTATCGGTAATAGGCCCGAGCTAATACCTACTCGAATACAAAGTTTGAGAGATAAAGTTATATCTTTACTCAGTTGCGGGATAGAAAAAGTTTTTATACATAGGTTTAATAAGATAACAGCTTCTATGGCACCTGAAGCTTTTATTGAAGAAATTTTAGTTAAAGGGTTAAAAACTAAATATTTATACGTTGGAGAAGATTTTCGTTTTGGCTATAAAAGACAAGGCGACGTTAAGATGCTTAAGTCTTATAGCGAAAAATTTGGATTTGAAATCGAATTTATAGAAGACATTTTAGATAAAAATGAGGTTCGATATTCAAGCTCAGAATTAAGACAAGCACTTGCTTACGGCAACGTGGGCATTGCCAAAGAGATTATGGGACGGCCCTATCAAGTCACAGCACGCGTTATACATGGCCGTAAACTTGGAACCGACATAGGTGTTCCTACTATGAATATGAGAGTGCCACAGCGGTTTGCACTAAGATCAGGGATTTATGTGGTTGAAGTGAGAGGATTGAGTGCGGGGGCATTGCCAGCTGTGGCTAATTTAGGCATTCGCCCAACTGTAGATAGTTCGGGTGATGTATTACTAGAAGTTCACATTCTAGATAGAAACATTTTTTCTTACGGTAAAATTATTAATGTTTCATTCCTAGAATTTATCAGGGACGAGGAAAAATTCTCGTCCGTTGAAGCCATGGCCATTGCCATCCACCAAGATATAGAAAAAACAAAAAATTATTTTAAAAAATATGGAATATAAAGATACTTTACAACTACCAAAAACTAACTTCCCTATGCGCGGCAATCTCTCAAAAAGGGAGCCGCAATGGATTAAAGATTGGATGGATAATGGTGTCTATCTTGCTATCAGAAAAGCTAGTTCAGGCAGACCTAAATTTATTCTAAATGATGGACCTCCGTACGCTAATGGAGATATTCATATAGGGCATGCAGCAAACAAAATCCTTAAAGATATTATTCTGAAAAGCAAGTCTATGGCGGGTTTTGATGCACCATATATTCCAGGGTGGGATTGTCATGGTATGCCTATTGAGATTCAAATCGAGAAAAAATTCGGTAAAAACCTTCCTACGGCTGAGGTGCAATCAAAAGCACGTGAATATGCTGCAGAGCAGGTTCAAAGACAGATGGAGGGATTTCAAAGGCTTGGGGTTTTGGGTGATTGGGAAAATCCTTATCTAACCATGAATTATCTTAATGAAGCAAACGAGATTCGTGCACTTGCTCGCATTATAGAAAATGGCTACGTATTTAGAGGCTTAAAACCCGTTAATTGGTGTTTTGATTGTCAGTCGGCATTGGCAGAGGCTGAGGTTGAGTATCAGGATAGAACAGACCCGACTATAGATGTTGCTTTTCCGTTTGCAGAAAAAGAAAAATTGGCGTCTGCGTTTGGGGTTGATTCAGTTGAAGATGGTGCGGTAGTGATATGGACTACTACTCCTTGGACAATCCCTTCAAATCAGGCTCTCAACGTAGGTCCTGAAACTGAATATGCCTTAGTGAAATTATCTAATGTTCGCGAAGGGACTGGGTCTTTACTGCTTTTATCTAAGGAGAGAGTCGAAGCGTGTTTAGAGAATTGGGGGTTGGAAGGCGAGATTATTGCCACATGTAAGGGGGATAAGCTCGATGGCATTGCCTTTCATCATCCACTATATAAGGCAGATCCTCAGTACGACAGGCTATCTCCTATCTATGTGGCTGACTATGTAACTACAGACACAGGTACTGGTATTGTTCACTCTGCCCCAGCTTATGGTGTGGATGACTTTATTTCATGCAAATCACGTGGCTTATCTGATGAGCGGATTATTAGTCCAGTTATGGCTGATGGTGTCTATTCATCGAAGCTTGCATTGTTTGGCGGATTAAGCATATGGGATGCGAATCCAAAAATTGTAGACACTTTGCGTGAACAAGGGGTTTTACTTAAAACATTGAAACTTCAACATAGCTATATGCATTGTTGGCGTCATAAAACTCCTGTTATCTACCGTGCTACAAGTCAGTGGTTTGCAGGTATGGATATTAAGCCTAAAGATGAATCTGCAACTTTACGAGAAAAAGCATTAAGAGCTGTCGAGGAAACCAATTTTTATCCTTCTTGGGGTCGAGCACGTTTACATGCCATGATTGCAAATAGGCCAGATTGGACGCTTTCACGTCAAAGACAGTGGGGTGTTCCTATGGCCTTTTTGGTACACAAGGAAACAGGAGAGCTTCACCCGCGAACTGTTGAGTTGCTTAACAAAGTTGCAGACTTAGTAGAAAAAGAAGGTATTGAGAAATGGCAGTCGGTGGAGGTAGCGGATTTATTGCCACCAGAAGAGGCTAAAGATTATATTAAAAATTCAGATACTTTAGATGTGTGGTTTGATTCTGGATCTACACATATCACAGTAAACGGCGGTAAGGATAAAGATTTTAATGGCTCACACAAAGATGTGCTTTCATGGCCTGCGGATCTCTATCTTGAAGGCTCTGATCAGCATCGTGGGTGGTTTCATTCATCGCTTCTAACCTCTTCTATGATTTATGGTCGTGCACCATATAAATCTCTTCTCACTCATGGATTTGTTGTGGATGGACAGGGACGCAAGATGTCTAAATCTTTGGGAAATGTTATTGCTCCAAGACAAGTAGCAGATTCTTTAGGTGCTGAAATCATAAGGCTATGGACGGCATCTAATGACTATTCAGGTGAACTTACAATTTCCGATCAAATATTAAAGCGCGTTGTTGAAAGCTATCGTCGTATAAGAAATACGATTTGTTTCCTCTTAGGTAATTTACATGATTTTGATGCATCAAGGGATTTAATTTCTGTAGATGAAATGATGGAAGTTGACCAATATGCCGTTGCAGTTTCATCTAGATTAAAAGCTCAAATTTCTGCTTTGTATGAAAGATTTGAGTTTCACCCTGCAGTCGCTCGATTGCAAACTTATTGTTCTGAAGACTTGGGTTCTTTCTACTTAGATATTCTCAAAGACCGCTTGTATACATGTGCAGCTGAAAGTTTTGCTCGTCGTTCTGCTCAATCTGCTCTATACCATATTACTATGAATATGATTAAGTTGATGGCACCAATACTATCATTTACAGCAGAAGAAGCGTGGAGTGAGATGTGCAAAACTTTCTTAAAAAACACAGATTTTAAGAGCGACTTAACTATATTCACTGAGATATTTGAGGTTCTTCCTGAAGTTACAGGTGCGGAAAAACTTTTAGAGAAATGGTCAAAAATTCTTGATATCAGGGATCTTTTAAATAAAGAACTCGAAAATAAGCGTGAGGCTGGTGAAATTGGCTCTTCATTACAAGCTGAGGTAGTAATTAAGGCTCCAAATGCAGAATATGAGTTACTTGCTTCATTAAAAGATGATTTACGTTTTGTGTTTATGGTTTCTTATGTGACCCTAGAAAAATCAGAAAACGAAACTCTGGCCTTTGAAATAAAAACTTCAGAACATGAAAAATGCGAGCGTTGCTGGCATTATAGAGAAGATGTGGGTTCAAATTCCGAGCACCCAACTATATGTTCTAGATGCGTGAGCAATTTGTTTGAAGGTGGCGAATCAAGAAACTATGCCTGATACTTCAAAGCACAATATTTCTGAGCAAGCAAGAAAACTTAAGTTTTTATATGTTTTCTTAGTACTAGTTTTAATCATAGTTGACCAAATTACAAAATTCTATTTTGAGTCAACTTATGAGCTTGGGCAAAGAACGAATGTATTGCCATTTTTTGATTTTATTTTGGCACACAATAACGGAGCTGCTTTTAGTATGTTTTCCAATGCTAGTGGCTGGCAAAAATATATGTTTTTAGCTTTGGCCTTCGGAATTAGTGCCTGGCTTATTTATACTATTCGCAAAAATGTTCTCGATAAATTTGGATGCATTGCGATGAGCCTGATTATTGCAGGGGCCTTGGGAAATGCTATCGACAGAATTGTTTATGGATATGTGGTAGATTTCTTACTGTTTTACTGGGAGAGTTGGAATTTTTACTACCCCGCTTTTAATGTAGCGGATTCATGTATTACAGTTGGAGTAATCTTATTATTAATAAACGAGTTTTTTCTACATAAGAAATCACGAGAGTTAAATGAAGCTAGCAAATAAAAAGATTCTATTAGGTATGACTGGTGGCATTGCCTGTTATAAGGTAGCAGACCTATGTCGTAAGCTTAAGGCTCAAGGAGCGGATATTACTGTTGTTATGACAGAAGCGGCTCAAAGCTTTATTACGCCTACAACTATGCAAGCTTTAAGCGGAAACCCTGTGCATACTGAAATTCTTGACTCTAGCATGGCCGATTCAATGTCTCATATACACTTAAGTCGAGAGTGTGATTTAGTTTTGATTGCTCCATGCACCGCTAATTTTATGGCGAAGCTAGCTCACGGGATAGCAGATGATTTACTTAGCTCTTTGTGTTTGGCTAGTAACAAGGACATTGCCATAGTACCAAGCATGAATTCTTTTATGTGGATGAACCCTGCTACTCAAAAAAATCACTTTGAAGTGCTCTCTAATGGCATTCATGTTTGGGGCCCAGATAGCGGCTCTCAAGCATGTGGTGAAACTGGTGTTGGCCGCATGATAGAGCCTGAAGATATATTGGACGAGGTAGTTGCATACTTTAAGCCTGATATCTTAGATGGAATGAAAATCTTGATTACATCGGGACCTACTCACGAAGAAATAGATCCTGTGCGATATATAGGGAATCGCTCATCTGGACAAACTGGATACGAGCTTGCAAAATCTGCTAGAGATTTTGGGGCTGAAGTTAAATTGATATCTGGACCTACGTGCCTAAGAGCACCTTATGGCATTGAGTTTCAAGAAGTCACTACCGCAAAAGAGATGCATACAAAAGTTATGCAAGTGGCTTCAGAATACGATATTTTCATTAGTGTGGCAGCGGTTGCGGACTGGTATTTGCCTAATCCAGCAAAACAAAAAATAAAAAAAGAAGTAGGTGTAGATACTTGGAGTCCAAATTGGGAATTTCACAAAAATCCAGATATTTTGGCTGAAGTTGCAGCACTTGAAGATGGCCCATGGTGTGTAGGTTTCGCTGCTGAGACGGAAAACCTCGAGCAATATGCAAAAGAAAAACTTGAGTCCAAAGGTGTTCCGCTATTGGTTGGTAATCTAGCCCAAAACGTTATGGGTAAAGAAACGACTACCCTACTATTATTCGATTCTAATGGCGTAGAAAAATTTGATACTCTTCCCAAAACAAAAGCGGCGGATGAGTTAATCATTGCCATCCATAAAAGATTTAGCAAAGATGCATGATTTCTTAATAGCGGCTCAGGAGTATATTTCTGCTCATAGAGAGTGGGCGGGATTTATCATTTTCCTATCTTGCATAGGAGAATCATTGCTTGTAATTGGACTTTTAATTCCAGCTACTGCTTTAATGCTGTTTACAGGTGGACTTATTGGTCTAGATATATTAAACCCTATTGAAATAGGATTATGGGGTATGGCTGGGGCCATTGTCGGCGATGCAATATCGTTTTATATTGGCCGATGGCTAGGATGGGATATAACGAAAAAGCCTCGACTTGCCAGATATAGGCCTATGTTTGTTAAAGCAAAATTATTATTTAGAAAATACGGGACAATGTCGGTATTTTTAGGTCGCTTTATGGGACCTATTCGCTCAACAATTCCTGCTATAGCTGGAGTGATGGGCTTATCGCAAAGTAAATTTCAAATAGCAAATATATTATCTGCTATTGTGTGGGTCCCTGTGATGCTAGCACCTGGGTATTTCTCGGCTAAGGCTTCAAAACAAGTTGTAGAAGCAAGTGGTAGCAATATCGGGACATATCTTACTTATTTTTCGGTGTTTTTAGGTGTGGTCTTATTTCTTTTTTTAATATGGCCATCAAAAAAAGAGGCGAAATCTAAATCAAAAATCATTTATTCAAATCATAAAACTGAGGAGATCAAGGATGACACTAAAAAAGGTTGATATAGTAGTTTTGGATTCAAAAATTAAGAATCAGCTACCTAAATATGCGACTGCTGGCTCAGCTGGACTTGATTTAAGAGCATGTATTGATGAGCCTCTTACGATTGAACCAGGACAAACACATTTGATTCCCACAGGCATTGCCATCCATATAGCAAATCCAGATTATGCTGCTATGATTTTACCTAGATCAGGATTGGGCCATAAACATGGAATTGTTCTTGGAAATTTGGTTGGGCTTATCGACTCAGATTATCAAGGGCAGCTTATGGTTTCGATTTGGAATCGTGGAACTGAGACTTTCACATTAAATCCTCTAGATCGTATGGCACAATTAGTGATCGTTCCTGTACAACAGGTTGAATTTAATGTTGTTGATTCTTTTGAGGCTTCAGATAGGGCCAGTGGTGGATTTGGTAGCACTGGAGCTGCATAGAATAATGTAGTGTAGCTAAGTTATTGAGCTTTGGATCACGAATTGCAGCTTATCTGAGTATGATTTTGTCAAGAAAAATAAAACCTCATTTTCCGCTAAATGCGTACTCATGAGGTTTTTTAAATTAGCTAGTTGTAATTATGTAATTATCTTGGAGCGTAAACGAATTTACCTTCCTTAATTGTGCCCATTACAGCAGCTCTTGAGTCGAATCCTTGATGATCTTTTGGAGTAATATTCAAAACACCATTTGGGACTGTAAGCTCCTTAGTGTTTTGAATTTCATCCCTTAGTTTAGTTCTAAATTCAACGGAGCCAGGCTTTACTCCAGCCTCTAAAGCCCTTTTTATAGCTGAATCTAATACTAAATAAGCCCCATAAGCGTCGCCCGCAAATTGCGTGGTAGTAAATTCACCATGTTTTTCCTCAAACTTTTTCGTAAATTCAAGGGCAACATCTTTAACTTCATTACTATCTGGCAATGTTCTAGCTACAACTCCAGGCCCTGTTGGGAAAAGAGTATTCTCCACTACTTTTCCTCCTATTTGAAGAAATTCTAAAGTGCCTATACCATGAGTTTGGTAAATTTGGCCTTTATATCCCCTCTCATAAAGAGCTCTTTGTGGCAATATTGCCGGAGTCCCTGCACCTGCAATTAAAATCGCCTCTGGATTTGATGCTATCAATTTTAGAACTTGAGCAGTCACCGATGTATCTGTTCTTTGGAACGCCTCTCTGGCAACTATCTCAATTTTTCCTTCGGCTCTTTTAGCAAACTCCTTATACCAATTTTCGCCATAGGCATCCGCATACCCAATAAATGCGATCTTCTTATAGCCTCTGTCAATCATATCTTTGACTAAAACATCAGCCATTAGACTATCGTTTTGTGGCATTTTAAACGCCCATTGCTTATTTGTATCGCTTTGAGGTTCGACAATCGTAGAATTAGCCGCAAGTGCAATCATAGGAGTTTTAGTTTCGGCAAGAGTCTCAAGGTAAGCGACTGCAGTAGCCGTTAAATTAGGTCCTACAATTACATCTACTTTATCTTCATAAATAAGCTTACGAACATTTTTTACTGAGCGACTAACATCCGATCCATCATCCAAGATAAGCCATCGAAGCGGCTCTCCAGCAATTGTCTTAGGCCACAAGTTGATGGCATTTTGTGATTGAATACCGATAGCCGCAGCTGGACCGGTACTAGACAAAACTACACCAACTGTAACCTCTGCAGACACTGTCAGAGGAGCTAGCATCACGGATGCGATGCCTATTTGCTTCAATAAAGACTTCATCCTTTCTCCTAAAAGGTTATTAAAAAATAAGATCCTCATCTTTATGAGAATCGCTTGAAAAAACAAATTTAAGTTTATCGAATTCATCTAAATCCACTGACACAGACCCACCCTCTGACAATGCTCCAAATAGGAGTTCATCAGCTATAGGTTTGCGAATATGTTCTTCGATAAATCTATACATCGGCCGAGCTCCCATAAATTTGTCGTAGCCCTCTTTTGCGACGTATTTTCTAACTTTATCAGAAAAAATAATAAATACGTTCTTTTCTTTCAGTTGATGCGAAAGTTCAAGGAAAAATTTATCCACCACCCTAAGAATAATTTCCTCACTCAGATGTTCAAATGGCACAATAGCATCTAGTCGATTTACGAATTCTGGTGTAAAAAATTTCTTAACTTCGGGTATTACATCTCTTGAATTAGGAGAATTAGTAAATCCCATTTGTGAAGTTAGTTTGTCCGCTCCTAAATTGCTGGTCATAACAATGATGCAATGCTTGAAATTTAATCGACGTCCTATACTATCTGTGGCAATGCCATTGTCCATTATCTGTAAAAGTAAATTAAAGATTGATGGATGTGATTTCTCAATTTCATCCAACAATAAAATGGAATAAGGATTTTTTAATATCTCTTTTGAGAGTAATCCTTGATCTTTATATCCAACATAGCCAGCTGTAGTACCAAGCAATTTAGTAATGCCCATCTCAGTGTTGTATTCCGACATATCAAATCTGATCAAATGAACGGTAAGTAGTTCTGATAGTTGTTTAACTAGCTCTGTTTTACCAACTCCAGTTGGACCAACAAATAAAAAACTTCCTATAGGACCATTACTTTTGCCTAATCCAGATCGATTTAATTTAATAGCATCAACTACTTTGCTTATCGCTTGATTTTGTCCAAAAATTACGCAAGTAAGATCTTTATAAAGGGTTTTTAATTTATGCTTATCAGAAGTAGATAATTGAACCTCAGGGACTTTAACTAGGATAGACACCATCTTCTCTATATCACTGATTTCAACAAGTGATGCCTCAGGTTTATTAATTCTTACATAAGAACCAGCTAAATCCATTAGATCGAATGCTTTATCTGGGAAATGTTTGTCCGTAATGTACCTTTCTGCCAATGTAACGCAAGCCTTAAGGGCCTCTTCTGTATATCTAAGCTTGAAAAAATCTGAATATTTATTCTGAGATCTTCTTAATATTTCCAGAGTTATTTCTGGATCGGGTTCATCAATATTAATCGTCTGGAACCGACGTTTTAGTGCAGGGTCTTTAGCTATAGAGTTTTCGTATTCTTCATGCGTAGTAGAGCCTATACAACGAATTTCACCAGCACTTAAGGCTGGCTTCATCATGTTTGCAGCATCGAGATTTTCATTATTAACAGAATTACCAGCTCCAACTATGGTATGTATTTCGTCTATAAATATAATGGAATTAGGAACTTGCTTGATTTCTTCAATAAGTCCTTTTAAGCGCATCTCGAATTCTCCCCTCAGTTTAGAACCCGCCAGCATGCCACCAATATCCACATTAAATACTGTCGATTCTTTTAGAAAATCTGGAACCTCACCTTTGAATATTCTATAGCCCAAACCCTCGACAATAGCAGTTTTTCCCACCCCAGCTTCACCAACCAATAGGGGGTTTCCTTTTTTTAGTCGCCCTAGACAATGAATAAGTTTTTCAATCTCTGTGTCCCGTCCGTAGGCGTCTGCGATTAATCCTTTCTCTGCAAGTTCATTAAGATTCACAGCAAATTTAGGGATTAATTCAAATTCTTCTTTGTCCTTATCTTTATAGTAGGAAATATCATCTAAATAAAGTCTGTCTTTTTTTGAAATCTTATTGGATTTAGATTTAGATTTTGATTTTGATGACTCCTCAGATGGACGGGATGTATCCTCTTCTTTCGAATCATCTTGCATGGGAATCCCTTTCAATAAATCCTCATACATATTTAAAGGCTCTAAAAAATCTGATACCTCTTTTGATTTAATTAAAACCTCAAAATAATGCAGATAAATTTCTTCATCCGTATCATCTCTAATTAACTTCTCTAATCTAGGAGAATTAAAGATGGCAATAATAACCTCGAGCTCCTTAGAGGGTGAAATTTCTTCATCTTTTTGACGTTGATATTCACCATCTTGCTTCAATCTTTCATGGATTTTATCGACAAGTCTATCTGACCCAAAACCTATTGCGTCGACAAACAACTTAATTATGTCTTTTCTGACAAGAGCTAATAACATATGCAATGTATTTACTTCAGGTGATTTAAGGACCATAGCCTCTGCGAATGTTTCTGAAAGTAACTTGTTTAACAAATTGTTTCCCATAATTGTCTTCTCTAATGAGCTTATTAGTAAAAGTGCTGATTGAACAAATTCTTAATTAATTCATAATAATCAGAATTTATAAACTTGTATGTAGGTATAGTATGTCTGAAAATTCAACCTCTAGTAATAGAGTTATCGGTACCGTAAAATGGTTCAATGATACAAAAGGTTTTGGATTTGTAACTCCTGAAGGCAGTAACGAAGATTTATTTATCCATTTTTCATCTATACAAATGGATGGATTTAAAACCTTAAAAGAAAATCAAAAGATTTCTTTTGAAATTACTGAAGGCCCTAAAGGCAAACAAGCTATCAATATTCAACCAGTTGTTTAATTATATATGACTCGCAAATTTCTAACATACTTCCTCTTCCTATCGATATTTGCGAGTCATTCCCCTATTATTCACTCTGAAGAAACCTCTAGAACCAATCAAGAAAAAATTTCTTCAGATAAAAAAATACTTAAAATTAATGATTCTGAACTTACTGTTGAAATAGCAGATAATCCAGGCTCTAGAGAGTTTGGTCTCATGCTTCGTAAAGAACTCGAAGAAAATTCTGGAATGCTATTTATTTTTGAAGAATCGCAAAAGCTTTGCTTTTGGATGAAAAATACACTGATTCCTCTAAGTATCGCTTATATGGATGAAGATTATAAAATAATTGATTTGCTTGACATGAAACCATTGGATTTAACTCCAATTTGTTCAAGCAAACCAGCAAAATACGCACTAGAGGTTAATAAAGGGTGGTTTGAAAAACAAGGGATTAAGACACAAGATAAAGCAGTCATTGAGAACTAATTTATCTTGTGCTATAAAATTATCTTTCATATTTTGATTTCTCGATAAATTCGATACCCTTTATAGAACTAGTTCTAAGAGCCTCGACAACCGCATCAATTGATTTTGTTCTTGGAAAAGTTTTTCTAAACACAATACCAACTTCACGATTTGTGGTTGTCTCTAGCAGTTTTACAAACTTAATATTCACCACATGACGGCCTTCTTGCACTGCACTATTTGGTATTAGGGTAATTCCAAGCCCAGCAGAGACCATGTGCAATATCGTGTGTAGAGAGGACCCTTCAAACGACCTTAGGGCTCTTTCTTTGGGATTAGAATAATTAGCTTCTGGAAGTGATTTAATTATTTGATCGCGCAAACAATGTCCAGCCCCTAGTAAGAGCATAGTCTCTCTTTGAACATCTTGTATAGAGATGCTTTCTTTTGAAGCCCACGGATGATTAGTATTTACAGCTAAGACAAAATCTTCTTTGTAAAGAGGCAAATATTCAAATTGAGATTCCTCAATAGGCTGAGTTATAGCCATTATTGCACAGTCAATTTCATTTGTTTTTAACTTATCAAATAAGTCTGTCGTAAAGTGCTCATGCAAAATAAGTGGCATTTGAGGTGCTATGGTACGAAGATTTCCGACTAACTTCGGAATAATGTATGGAGCCACTGTATAAATAATGCCTAATCTAAGTGGCCCAGTCAGTGGGTCCTGGCCTCTTCTGGCCGTATCATAAATATCCTCTGTGGCTTCGATTACTCTTTGAGCCTGATCGACAATTCTTTGACCAATAGGAGTTGTGGTAACCTCTCCACTTCCGCGCTCAAAAATAACAACATTGAGTTCGTTCTCAAGTTTTTTTATAGCAACTGATAGAGTCGGTTGGCTTACATTCATCGACTCCGCCGCTCGAGCATAATGCTTGGCCTTATATACGGCCAAAACATACTTTAATTCCATCAATTTCATAGAGGTTCTCCTATTAAGTTCTTAGAAGTTCGTCTCTGCCGAACGTCCATCTTTCTATATGCGCTTTAATTAAATCTGGATAATTTTTAATAAATTTTTTTGCTTCTTCTCTGGCAATGCTTAAGGTTTCATAATCAATCTCAATATGTGCGAACTTTAGCATTGCTATACCTGATTGCTTTTGACCCAAAATCTCTCCCGGCCCTCGAATTCGCAAATCTCTTTTTGCTATTTCAAAACCGTCGGTAGTCTCAAACATAGCACGAATTCTCTCTTTCCCTACGGCCGTCAATGGTTCCTGATACATCAAAATGCAAATCGAGGAGTTACAACCTCTTCCAACACGACCCCGAAGTTGATGCAATTGTGCTAAGCCGAATCTTTCTGCATGTTCGATAACCATAATTGAGGCATTAGGCACATCGACCCCAACTTCAATAACTGTAGTAGCCACAAGTATTTGGAGTTCATTTTTTTTAAACTTCTCCATAATCTCATTTTTTTCTTGTGGCTTAAGTTTTCCATGAACCAGCCCAGCTTTTAAATCTGGCAATAAACCCTTAATCCAATCATATGTGTCTACTGCTGTTTGAAGTTGCAAAGCTTCACTCTCTTCTACTAAAGGACAAACCCAGTAAGCTTGATGACCTTTCTTACATTGAGAAATTAAGAATGAGAGAATTTCTTCTCTTCTCTCGATTTTCACTAATTTAGTCACAATTGGTGTTCTGCCAGGAGGTAATTC
This sequence comes from Taylorella asinigenitalis ATCC 700933, assembly GCF_000687755.1. GTDB lineage: Bacteria > Pseudomonadota > Gammaproteobacteria > Burkholderiales > Burkholderiaceae_B > Taylorella > Taylorella asinigenitalis. The sequence goes on along the minus strand of NZ_JHXN01000009.1, from coordinate 44,116 downwards.
ATCTATAGTAGACACATCAATATCAGCAAGATAAGACATCGCTAATGTTCGTGGAATAGGAGTAGCACTCATACTTAGTTGATGAGGAACTAATTCACCCGATTCACCTTTTTTATTAAGCGTCAGTCTCTGCATCACACCAAATCTATGTTGCTCATCTACAATCAACAATCCAAGATTTGCAAAATCAACAGTATCCTGAATTAAAGCTTGCGTACCCACAACTAATTTTGCACTTGAATTAGTTATAGACTTATAGACCTCTTTTTTCTCCTTAGCCTTTAAACTACCATATAGCTTTGTAACACTTATTCCTAAGGGCTCAAACCATTTACTTAGTTTTAAGTAATGTTGTTCTGCAAGAATTTCAGTGGGAGCCATTATCGCAACTTGATAACCATTTGATATCACAAGAGAAGCTGCCAATGCTGCCACAATAGTTTTACCGCTTCCAACATCCCCCTGTAAAAGTCGATTCATAGGCTTAGATTTTTTTAAATCTTCCTTGATTTCTTCCAAAACTCTAATCTGTGCACTGGTTAGTTTTAAAGAAAATTCACGTAAAACCCCCTCATACAGAGACGTATCATCTAAAACAAGAGCAATAGCCTTTAGTTGTTCTCTTTTCTCACGTGCAATTTGAAGAGTTAATTGCTGAGCTAAAAGTTCATCAAAAACCAGTCGTAGCCAAGCTGGATGCGTTTTATTTTCTAAGGCCAGAGCATCTTGGATTTTTGGATTATGCAAAGTAAAAATAGTCTCTTTAAATGATGGAAGAGAATATTTAGTAAGGATTTCCTGTGGCAATGTATCCTTAAGCCCATCTACGGAATCCATATGCAAAATCACGTCTCTAATTTTTCTGCGTAAAACGTCTTGTGTTAGGCCCGCTGTACTAGGATAAATTGGAGTAAGTGTCTGTGGCAATGGATCCGTGACTTTTCCAATTTTTGGATGGGTAATCGTAAAACCCCACCTATCATTGCCCTTCACTGGTCCTCTAACTCTAACTTTAGGAGAAGTCTCCAAAAATTTAACTTGGTTAGGATAAAAATTAAGCCATCTAAGTTTTAGAAGTCCAGTTCCATCATCTAGAACAGCATTTAGGGACTTTCTAGGAGCATAAGTAACTTCCGCATTATGTATTTGACCTTCAAACTGCATCATCGCATCAGTTTGCGCTTGAAAAACTTTATAAATCTTGGTTTCATCTTCATATCTCAAAGGAATATGCAAAGCAAAATCAATAGGTCTTAATAGACCTAGAGATTTAATCTTTTCATCTATGAGTGATTTTGAAGGTCTAACCATAGATTAAAAAACTGCTATAGCCTCTATCTCGATCTGAGCATTCTTAGGTAGGGATTTAATTTCTACTGTAGAACGTGCTGGAAATGGTTCCTTAAAATAAGTTTTCATAATTTCGTTAACCTCTGAAAACTTAGATAAATCTGTAAGGAAAATAGTAAGTTTCACCACATTTTCAAATCCGCAGCCAGCTTCTTGAAGTACAGCTTTTATATTTTGAAACACTTGTTGAGCCTGCTCAGATGTATCAACTGATACAAGTTCATTGCTTTTAGGGTCTAAACCAATTTGACCAGACAAGTATAGTGTTTTACCAGAATTCACTAGGACTCCTTGGGAATAGGGGCCCAATGCTTCTGGGGCATTCGATGATTTGATAGTTAACTTTTCCATGAATAACCTCTTTGGCAATTACATAATTTTATATGAATGGTGCATTAATTTAATATTTTTAAATAATAAATTGACATATCTCATAAAACTAATTATTATTGCGATTGAAAATGATTCTTATTTACAAAAAAGGTATATTAAATATGAATATTAAGAATTTTCTTAAACCATTAGTATTAGCTGTTTTACTAGGTGCTTCTGCTGCTCAAGCTAATGAAGTAGTAAATGTATACACAACCCGTGAACCAGGTCTTTTAAAACCAATTCTTGAAGCGTTCGAAAAAGATACAGGCATTAAAGCCGAAACTGTTTTCGTAAAAGACGGTTTGGCTGAACGCGTAGAGAGTGAAGGCGATAAATCTCCAGCTGACTTATTAATGGTTGTGGATATTTCACAACTAACAAATATAGTTGATCGCGGTCTAACTCAAGCAGTTGATTCAAAAGTGCTTACAGATATTATTCCAGCACAATATCGTGACCCTAACAACCATTGGTTTGCCCTATCTTTAAGATATCGTGTTCTTTACGTAAGCAAAGATATGCCTCTAGAGACCTTTAACTATGAAGATTTAGCTGATCCTAAATACAAAGGTCGTGTATGCATACGCTCTGGTAAACACCCATATAATGCAACACTATTTGGAGCAATGATTGCTCATAACGGTGTAGAAGCAACAGAGGAATTCTTAAAAGGCGTTAAAAACAATCTGGCACGTAAAGCTACCGGCGGTGACCGTAATGTTGCACGCGATATTCTAGGCGGAATTTGCGATTTAGGATTTGCTAATTCTTACTATGTAGGGAAAATGCATGCTGACCCTAGACAAAAAGAATGGGCTGAAGCTATTAAAGTTATTAAACCTACATTTAAGAAAACAGGCGGTACACACGCAAATATTTCAGGTGCAGCTGTAGCAAAATATGCACCAAACAAAGAAAATGCAGTCAAATTGCTTGAATACTTAGTAGGACCTAATGCTCAAGAAATGTATGCAAAAGTAAACTTTGAGCATCCAATTCGAGCTGGTGTAGCACCTGACCCTATTATTGCCGCATTTGGAGAATTTAAAGCGGATTCATTGCCACTAATAGAGGTACCTAAACACCGAAAAACAGCTACTGAAATAGTTGAAAAAATTGGTTTTGATAACTAATTAGGAATATGACTCCAATAACAGAGGGATGAATCTATCATCCCTTTGTTTTTTGTATACTTACGAAATGCCGAAGTTAAAAAGAAATAATTATCATTTAAAGTGGACATGGGTTGCGTATGGTATAACCGCAGTGGTTTTATTGCCTATTGTCACACTACTACTGATTGCGCTGTTCGGCGACTTTAATAATTGGTCTCATTTATTGCGGTATTCATTGCCAAATACAGCTTTTAATACTGTGGCTCTTTTAATAGGAGTAGCAATTTTTGTAGGGGCTGTAGGGACGGGAGCTGCTTGGCTTACAACAGCATTTGCATTTCCAACAAGAGGTGTATTAGTGTGGGCTATGTTATTGCCACTATCAGTACCGTCTTATATTATGGCATTTGCATACTTAGATTTAACTCATGCACTTGGTCCAATTCAAAGCACTATAAGAGAAATTTTAGGATATGCCTCTCCAAGAGAATTTAGGCTCCCAGATGTGCGTGATATGGGCATATTCGGAGCTGTTATTGTCTTAGGTCTATCGCTTTATTCATATGTTTACCTAAGCGTAAGAGTAATGTTTATGAGCCAATCAGCAAATTTGATTGAAGCTGCTCGAACACTAGGATGTACACCATCCAAAGCATTCATTCGTGTCATGATTCCAATGGCACGACCAGCCATCGCTGTCGGAATAAGCTTGGCATTGCTTGAAACTCTGAATGATATTGGTGCATCGGAGTTTTTAGGAATTCAGACCATGACTGTATCAATTTATACGGAGTGGACTACTAAACACAATATGCAATCGGCTGCTCAAATTGCTATGCTTATGCTCGCTGTAGTAACCGTTTTATTGTATTTAGAGAGAATTAGTAGAAATCGTGAACGTTATTCAAACACTCAAAAATTAAAGCCGATTGAGCCTGTTAGACTGAAAGGAATTCGTGCAACCTTAGCCATAATATTTGGGTGGTTGCCTATATTCGTAGGATTTTTCTTTCCTGCATCCTATTTAATTTACGAATCATATATACGGATTGATAATTATGGTCATGTGTCCTCTGATCTGTTTGATGCAACATTTAATACTTTTATGTTAGCAACAATCGCTACAGTTATTACTGTTTTGCTAGGTTTGATAATTGCATGGGTGGTCAGAAATCCAAGATATAAATTTGGGAAAATTTTAGTTAGATTAGCAACTATTGGTTATGCTGTACCTGCTTCAGTTATTTCAATAGGCCTCATATACCCCTTAGGGCATATTGATAACTATATAAGTTCAGTTATGGAATTTTTGCTTAACGCCCCACCTCAACTATATATAACAGGTAGTATTGCTGGCCTTGTGATTATTTATGTCATTCGCTTTTTATCTGTTAGTACTGGGGCATTGGAAGCAGGGCTTTCTAGAATTCCGCTCTCACTTGATGATGCTGCTAAATCCCTAGGAGTTAAACAAGGTAAAACCTTTATGAAAATTCATTTACCGCTCCTTAAACCAGCTTTAGGGGCTGCTGCATTACTAGTTTTTGTAGATTCTATGAAAGAACTATCAGCCACACTTCTACTTAGACCTTTGAGTTTTGAAACTCTCTCAACATGGCTTTACGCAGAAGCTGCACGTGAGACTTATGAAGAAGGTGCAATTGCAGCTCTTTTAATTGTTTTAGTAGGCATAATGCCTGTTATTTTTTTAGCACGCACTCAATTGAGGCATGCCATTAATCATCATGAAAAATCTCAATAACCCACAAATACTTCTTGAAGTACGCAATTTAAAACTTGGTTATGAAGTGGACAATAAATTTAAGATTATTGTTTCCGATTTAAACTTCGATCTAAAAGAAGGCGAAATTGCATGTTTACTTGGCCCTTCAGGTGGAGGGAAAACCACCGTTTTACGCTCCATCGCAGGCTTTGAGCCAGTTTACGAGGGTTCAATAAACGTGGGTGGAAAATGTTTTTCTCGCAAAGGTGAGATGGTCCCGCCTGAAAGACGTCAAATTGGAATGATGTTTCAGGATTATGCATTATTTCCACATCTAGATATAAAGAAAAATGTCTCTTTTGGTTTATACAAACTACCAAAAAGCGAATCCAAAGAAATTACTAAAGATATGCTAAATTTGGTTGGTCTTTCTGAGTATAAAGATAATTATCCTCATGAACTTAGTGGTGGACAACAGCAAAGAGTTGCATTGGCACGTGCACTAGCTCCAAATCCAAAACTATTACTACTTGATGAACCATTTTCAAATCTTGATGTGGATACGCGTGAAAAGTTAGCCTTAGATGTTAGGAAAATTCTTAAGGATCAAGGAATGAGTGCAATTTTAGTCACCCATAATCAGGTAGAAGCTTTTGCATTTGCAGATAAGATTGGCATTATTAATGATGGAAAACTTGTGCAATGGGGAACACCAGAATCTTTTCTTCAAAGCACAGATGAAAAAATTAAAAGCTATATACGCAAAGATGTAGCTCAGGCCTACGACAGATAACCAAAAGCCCCAAATTTTTGGGGCTTTATTTATAAAGAGTAATAAAGATCAAATTCAACAGGATGAGTAGTCATTCTGAGTCTATTGATTTCTTGCTCTTTTAAACCTATATAGGCATCAATCATCTCATTACTAAAGACACCGCCTTTAGTTAAGAATTCTCGATCAGCATCTAGTGCCTCAATAGCTTGTTCTAATGAAGCCGCCACTGTAGGTACTAATTTATCTTCTTCAGGTGGCAAATCATATAAATTCTTATCTGCTGGATCGCCTGGATGAATTTTGTTTTGAATACCATCAAGCCCAGCCATCAGAAGTGCAGCAAAAGCTAAATAAGGATTTGCTAATGGATCTGGGAATCTTGCTTCTATGCGACGCCCTTTTGGACTGCTTGAGTAAGGAATACGAATTGAAGCAGATCGGTTACGAGCTGAGTAAGCAAGTTTAACTGGAGCTTCAAAATGAGGTACAAGGCGTTTATAAGAATTTGTACCTGGATTAGTAATAGCATTTAAAGCACGTGCATGCTTAATAATGCCGCCAATATAATAAAGTGCAGTCTCTGATAAGCCACTATATCCATTTCCGTGGAAGAGATTTTCACCATTTTTCCAAATGGATTGATGAACATGCATACCAGAGCCATTATCCCCAACAATTGGTTTAGGCATAAATGTTGCTGTTTTACCGTATAGGTGTGCAACATTTTTTACCGTGTATTTAAGGATTTGATTCCAGTCAGCTCTTTGGACAAGAGTACTAAATTTAGTACCAATCTCTAATTGCCCTGAATTTCCAACTTCATGGTGATGAATTTCGACTGGCACGCCCTGCTCTTCAAGAACAGTACACATCTCTGAGCGAAGATCGCTAAAAGAATCGATAGGTGAAACAGGTACATAACCACCCTTAATTCGAGGTCTATGTCCTGGGTTTTTTCCCTCCATATCAAGAGCACTAGAACTGGCCGCTTCTTCAGAAGAAATCTTAACGAAACGGTTATACATATCATCATGCCAAGACACACCATCAAAAACAAAGAATTCAGGCTCAGGTCCAAAATAAGCTTGATCTCCAATGCCCGAAGATTGCAAATAATGCTCTGCACGTCTTGCAATCGAACGCGGATCGCGGTCATATCCTTGAAGATTTGTAGGGTCAACTACATCGCAAGTCATAACTAAAGTTGGGATTTCTCTAAATGGGTCGATCCTAGCTGACTTAGAGTCGGGCATAAGCAACATATCTGAAGCTTCAATCCCCTTCCATCCGGCAATCGATGAACCGTCAAATGGCTGACCAGATTCAAAACGATCTTCGTCTAGTTGATGTGATGGGATAGTGATATGGTGTTCCTGACCTAGAGTATCGGTAAACCTTAGATCAACAAATTTCACTTCCCTTTCGCTAATAAGATTTAGGATATCTTCTATAGAAAACATACACTTCTCCGTGAATAATCTCATATTGTTTCATTTTTTTTAAAGCAATTCAATTAAATTAAAAAAATTTCTTGTAGGTTGTTTAAATAATTCCACCCCAATTCCGTGGCCCGTAATTCTGTTGGCAATTCACTCATAAGCCCCTTCTTTACAGCCTCTTCTAAAAGTGGCAATAACACCGCAATCGACACCCCACATCTTTCCTCAAAATAATGCGTAGGTACACCCTCCCGTAAGCGCAGAGCATTAAGCATAAATTCAAACGGAAGTTCATGCACACCCACAGAGCGTGACTCAATAATCTGAGCCCCCTTTTCCCCCTTCTCCCCCTTCTCGCCAGACAATACCTTCTCCATCCATCGCATCGGATGACGCTCACGCACCTCACGAACAATCCTATCGTGGAAACTTATTTTGCTATGAGCACCTGGACCAATACCCAAATAATCGCCAAATTCCCAATAGTTGCGATTATGGGAGCATTGCCACCCGTGCTTTGCGTAGGCTGATACCTCGTATCGCTTGAATCCATGGGCATCTGCAATATCAACCAATGCTTCTTCCATATTAATAATGTCATCGTCAGAGGGCATTCTGGGCGGCGGAAATTTTGCAAAAACAGTATTCGGCTCAAGAGTAAGTTGATACATTGATAAGTGCGTCGAATCAAGCTTTAGAGCCATCTGCAAGTCAGAGATACTATTCTCTACGCTCTGATTTGGCAATGCATACATCAAATCCAAATTAAAATTCTCAAAATGCTTATGTGCAATCTCGGCCGAACGTACAGCATCATCAGAATCGTGAATGCGACCAAGTGCCTTGAGATGCTCATTATTAAAGCTTTGCACGCCGATTGAGAGTCGATTTATCCCTGAAGAACGATACGAAGCAAACTTCTCGGACTCAAATGTAGCAGGATTCGCTTCCATCGTAATTTCAATATCGCTCGAAATATTAAGTAAATTTCGAAGTATTTGAAGAATGCGATCAATAGCGGCTACTGAGAGCAAGCTAGGAGTGCCACCCCCTATAAAAACGGAAATTATCGAGCGTCCCCAAATATGCGGAAGATTGTAGATAAGGTCCTCTTCCAGAGCTCTCAGAAATGCCTCTTCTGGGATACCTTCAGAGGGCCTTTCATGCGAATTAAAGTCGCAATATGGGCATTTGTGCACACACCAAGGGATATGAATATAAATCGATAATGGTGGCAATGCCCCCGTAAACCTCACATTAGATGATATTGTTTTCATGTAAAAGTTTTAGAAGGGATTGCAGGGCTAATCCTCTATGACTAATGCGATTTTTTTGGGATAGTTCTAATTCTGCTGCTGTTTTTTGCAAAGATGGCACATAAAAATATGGGTCATAGCCAAAGCCGCCATTTCCGCGGGGTTCGAGAAGAACTTCTCCGTGCCATCGTCCAGAGGCAACTATGGGACTTGGATCATTATGCGAATTTAGCCATACGATATAGCAAACATAGTAGGCAGATCGATCATGTTTATGTTTTAGATTTTGCACAAGGAGCCTGTTGTTTGCTTCGTCTTGTTCTAGGCCCTCAATCGGAGGACTATATCTTGCTGATTTAACACCAGGGGCACCACCTAAAGAAGGAACCACGATTCCAGAGTCATCTGCGATTGATGGTAGACCAGTTTCTCGAGCAGCATGTCTTGCTTTTTGAAGTGCATTTTCAAGAAAAGTATCAAATGGTTCACTACAGGGACCTACCCCTAAATCACCCTGTGATACGACTTCAAAACCTTGTAAAAGTTCTGCGAATTCTCGAAGTTTCCCTTTATTATTTGAGGCTAAAACTACTTTCATACTATGTCTTAATTGTGAATTATTTAAGGCCTAAACTATCTAATTGAGCTTTAATCAATTGCTCGCACCCAAGTTCTGCAAGGTCTAATAGTTCATTAAATTTTGATCGCGAAAAGGTTTCACCTTCCGCCGTACCCTGAATTTCAACAAAAGTTTTATTCGAGGTCATGACCACATTTATATCGGACTCGCAGTTTGAATCTTCTGAATAATCTAAATCCAAATATGCTTTATCCCCTACAACACCAACCGAAGTGGCTACGATTTGTTGATGGATAGGGTTATAGCTGATTATGCCTTGTTCTACACAGTTTTGAATGGCATCATAAAGGGCAACCCATGCACCCGTTATACTCGCACATCTAGTTCCACCATCAGCTTGAATAACATCACAATCAAGATGTATGCTTATTTCACCTAATGCTTTTAGGTCTATACATGCTCTTAAGCTTCGGCCTATTAGTCTTTGAATTTCTTGTGTGCGACCTGATTGTTTACCTTTTGCGGCTTCACGATCAGTTCTCTCCTGAGTAGCTCGAGGTAGCATTCCATATTCTGCGGTCACCCACCCTGTGCCTTTACCTTTAAGGAATGGAGGCACTTTCTGAAGAACATTTGCGTTACATAGAACATGAGTATTACCCACTTTAATAAGAACTGAACCTTCCGCATACGGTGTGTAATTTCGAGTTATAGATATTTCGCGAATTTGGTTATAAGCCCTGCCATTAGACCTATTGTTCAATGAATCTGACATATGCGTCCTATAGGATTGATTTAGTAAAATTAATTTTAACTAATATCTGGGATTAAAAATGATTTACAGTATGACTGGATTTGCTAGTAACGCAAGCGAAAATTCGACTTTTACTGTCGAAATGAAAAGCGTGAATAATAAATATCTAGACGTGAATTTAAAACTTCCCGAATCTATAAGACATTTAGAACTACAGATTCGCGAGAAAATAAGCAAAAGTTTATTACGCGGGAAAATCGACCTGCAGATAACTAGAAATAATAGTGTAAAAGATAGTAAAGCGGTTGTAAGCGAGGGCATTGCCACCCAAATAAATGATGCATATTTGCATATCAAGAATTTTATACCAAAGTTAGAGGCACCGAGCTTTAAAGAAGTTATTGAATTAAGTCAGACTTTTAAAAGCAAGGAAAGTGAAGAGCTAGAGGACGCAACCATTCTGAACCAAATAGAAGAGATTTTGAGCCAATTTCTGCAGTCGCGTGCTCGTGAGGGGCAGCGGCTTGCAAACGTGATGCTTGAATATGTAGAAGAAATCGAAAAAATTCATGAGCAAATTAGGGCGAAGCTTCCTGAACTAACAAAAGAGATAAACGAAAAACTGACTGTTAAGATCCAAAATATTATGGAGGAGTTGAATCCTAAGGGACTCGAGGGGCTATCGAAGGAAGAGATAAATAGCCGCATTGCCCTTGAAGTCGCAACTATGCTTGTTAAGGGCAATATCAATGAAGAGCTCGATAGGATTACATCTCATAGCAAAGAAATTCGCTCTATACTCTCTGAAGATTCAGCTTTGAGGGCAAATCAAAGCAAGGGAAAGCGGCTTGATTTTATATATCAAGAGATGAATCGTGAAATAAATACTATAGGCTCCAAATCAAGCGACACTTCAATTACGAATCATGTGATTGATCTTAAAGTTCTTGTGGACCAATTAAGAGAGCAGTCCTTGAATCTTGAGTAATAAATGCGTGTTTAAGGCACGGGGCTTGGGGCTCTGGGCTTGGAGATTCGGCTGGCCCTCATGGTGCGGGGCACGGGGCTGCCCTCATGGTGCGGGGCACACTCTTTTCATCAATATGAATTAGGCCCATCTAAACCATAAGCAGTTTCTTTTAAGGCGTTTTCAAACTTAGTGATCTCTTTTACAAACGCAAGTCTTACAGTACCGATAGGACCTGCCCTTTGCTTACCGATAATAATCTCTGCGAATCCTTTTTCAAGGCTATCGGGATTGTATACCTCATCTCTATAAATAAACAATATAGTATCCGCATCCTGCTCAATAGCTCCAGATTCACGCAAATCTGACATGATGGGTCGCTTGTCAGCTCTATGTTCAAGACTACGATTAAGCTGTGACAATGCAATAATCGGACATTCAAGCTCACGTGCAAGTTGCTTAAGCGAGCGGCTAATTTCAGAAATTTCAGCCACCCGATTATCAGAGCGTTTGTTTGTACCAGACATAAGCTGCAGATAATCGACCATTATTAAACCTAAAGATCCTTCTCTAGCCTTAAGTCGACGAGCACGTGCACGTATATCGAGTGGATTAAGCACAGGAGATTCATCAATATAAATTTTTGCATCCCTCAATTTCTTGGCTGCTTCAGTAATATTAGGCCAATCACTATTACCTAAATTTCCTGTTCGTATTTTTATATGATCTATCCTAGCTAATGACCCAAGCATGCGTTGAACAAGTTGAGAAGCATCCATCTCCATACTAAAAACCGCAACTGGTTTTTTTTCATTTATGGCAATGCTCTCGACTATATTCATCGCTAATGAGGTTTTGCCCATAGCAGGTCTACCCGCTACTATTATTAATTGTCCAGGATGCAGTCCAGTAGTCATTCTGTCGAGATCTGTAAACCCTGTTTTAAGACCAGTGATAACAGATTTATCCTTGCGAGTGCTAAGGATTTCAACCTCGTCCAACACTGAGGCCATTACTTCATTAAGCTGTTTAAAATCAGATGTTTTATTACTAACATGCTGAGCAATATCTAATATTTTTGCTTCAGCATCAACCAATATAGTATTCGCATCTTTGCCTTGCGGATGATATGACTCATCAATAGTAGATTCTGAAGCTGAAATTAAATTCCTAAGTATTGATTTCTCTCTAACAATATCGGCGTATCTAACAGCATTTTGTGCAGATGGTGTATTAAAAGCAAGTTTTTGTAGATATTCAAATCCGCCAACCTGTTCATCTTTATCGGAGTTTTTTAATGCATTAAATACAGTGATAGAGTCTACTGGTCTATCAATAGAATGTAATTTTCTTATATGCTCCCAAATTATTCGGTGGTTACTGAAATAAAAATCATCATCCGTAATAATGGAAGACACTAAATCAAAAGCATCTTGATTAATAAGTAATGAACCAATCAAAGATTGCTCGGCCTCTTCTGATTGGGGTGGCAGTTTTAATGCTGTATCCTCAGTAATACTATCAGACTCTATTACAGGAGGACCACTGTACTCGGAATGCATAAATTGATGGGGGTAAAAAGTTTTATTTTATAGAAAAAAAATCCCAAAGACTATAAACGCTTTGGGATTATTTGGTTGAAAAGTTTTAAGTAAATTAAACCATCTCACCAATAACGTTTACGACAATAACCGCATCTACGTCAGCGTGTAAGTGTAAAGATACTTCATATTCACCAACTGCTTTAAGCGAACCTTGAGGTAGGCGAACTTGCTGTTTAGTAACATCAAACCCAGCTTCAGAAAGTGCAGAAGCGATATCCATAGAAGTAACTGATCCGAATAAACGTCCATCAACGCCAGCTTTTTGAGGCATTTCTAAACGATAGCCGTTTAATTTTTCGCCTAATGATTGAGCTTGAGCAAGACGTTCAGCTTGTTGTTTTTCAAGTTCAGCACGACGAGTTTCAAATTCAGCAATAGCCTCTTTTGTAGCTCTGCGAGCTTTATGTTGAGGGATTAAATAGTTACGTGCATAACCATCACGAACCTTTACTACCTCGCCTAAATCACCTAATTTACCGATTTTTTCTAAAAGAATAACTTGCATTTGAGGACTCCTTATTGGTGATTATCGGTGTATGGAAGCAAAGCTAAAAAACGAGCACGTTTGATAGCTGTGTCAAGTTGACGTTGGTAGTTTGCTTTTGTACCAGTAAGACGTGCAGGAATAATTTTTCCTGTCTCTGTAATGAAATCTTTAAGTGTGTCGATATCTTTATAATCAATTTCATCAACGCCTGCAGCTGTGAAGCGGCAGAATTTACGGCGTTTAAATAAAGGGTTCTGCTGAGTAAATTTGCTGCGTTTTTCTTTACCTTTTTTCATGAAAGCCATGATATTTCCTTTCTCTTAAGAATGTAGTCCTAACTACATCCAATTAAATTTTCTTAAATGACTGAATCAGTAATCGAAGTTTGCTTGAATTTTTTCTAGTCTCACTCAAAAATCCAGTTACTTCCAATTTAGTTCCTATAGTAATTTTTGAAATCTCTTCAGCTAATGAATTACTAGCTTGAGCCATGATTTTGAAATTCAACTTTCTTTTACTATGCTTTAAATCTAATTCAGAACTGTGTTCTAAAATCAAATCTAAAATCGGAACTTGGGCTGGAGAATATCTAATCTCTGAAGCCTCAACAATCACTCCATCGAGGCGAACAATATTCAAGCGATTTCCCCAAACTACTCTTTTGTATCCTCTTCAGAATTAGAATCAGAATCAGAATTCGCATCCGAATCTGAATCTTCTACTGATTCCTGGTTATCTGAATCAGATTCTTCAGAAACATTACTTGGTTTAGGATTATTTCTCTCTTCAGCTGAAGCAGCTTTACGAGATTCTTCACGTTCAGTAGACTTCATCATAATAGATGGCTCAGTCACTGCAGCTTTTTGCTTAATAACAAGGTGACGAAGGATCGCATCGTTATAACGGAAATTATTTTCTAGTTCATCAAGAGTTTCTTGATTACACTCTATATTTAAGCACACATAGTGAGCTTTAACTAATTTTTGAATTGGGTAAGCCAAAATACGACGACCCCAATCCTCTGAACGATGCACCTGTCCGCCATTAGACTTAATTAGTGTGGTGTAACGCTCAGTCATAGCTGGCACCTGTTCGCTTTGATCAGGGTGCACTATATATACGACTTCATAGTGACGCATAAAATTTATAACTCCTTTTTTGGATTAAAGCCCGTATAAATCATATGTACCCTACATAAATTTATATCGAGCAAAAGAAAAGCGTATATTTTAGTATAAATTATCGTTTTAAATCAATAGCTTTTTAAAATTTTGTAGCTTTTATAAATCGCCCGCATTTATAGACATTTGAGCGAAAGCAGAGTGGTTATGAATAGATTCGAAATTTTCAACTTGTATATCAAATCTTCCATTTCCCTGCATAGATTTTAGAGCTCGAGCCACATCTCGTATTAAATCTTCCACAAACTTAGGATTATCGTAAGAGTGCTCAGTAACGAATTTCTCGTCCGATCTCTTAAGCAATCCCCAAAGTGGGCTTGATGACTGCCCCTCTACAATAGCAATAACACTCTCCCACTTTTCGCATAAATCTCCGTACAAAGTTACCGTTATATGCGATCTTTGATTATGAGCCCCGTAATCAGAAATCTCCTTAGAACATGGACATAGGCTCATGACAGGGATTAAAATTTCAACAGATAAACCATATGAGTTTTTGGATTTTTCATAAGACACCCCCCACTTAACCGCATATTCCATCAAGCTTAAAACCTTAGATATAGGTGCCTCTTTTTGCACAAAAAAAGTAAATTGCGTTTCAATAAATCCCCTATCAGCCTCAAGCAAATCCGTCATTTCGCTGCATAGAGTTTTAAATTCAGAAAGCGTAAACGTATGGTCCTTATGCGTTTGTAGAAGATTTACAAACCTTGACATATGAGTGCCCTTTTTATTTTCTGGCAATGTCACCGCTAATGACCATTCCCCTATAGTAGAGATACTCCCTTCTTGGCTCAATAATTTAAAGGGATATTTAATACGTCGTATACCTACTTTTTGTATAACTAAATTGCGTTCATCATCCCGATTTTGAACATCAGGAATAGCATTTTGCTCATCAACTATCATGAAATTTTTGATTCAAATTCTTTTATAGATTTTAGAATACCAGCTGCGTCAAGACCCGCCTCAATCATTAATTGCTTTTGATCGCCGTGATCTATAAAACGATCAGGAAGTCCAAGCTGAAGAAGTGGGATTTTACAGGCTTTTGACGTAAGATACTCATTCACAGCACTACCAGCCCCGCCTGATACAACACCCTCCTCGACAGTAACAAATGCCTTATGATTTGCAAGAAGATTATCGATTAAATCTGTATCTAGTGGTTTAACAAATCGCATATCAACCACGGTGTAAGTGTCGTTTACTTTAAGTGCCTCATGCACTAGCGGGCCAAAACATAAAATCGCTACTTCACTACCCTCTCTTTTAACTACACCTTTTCCAATACTAACTGTATCTAATGATTTTGCGACTTCACTGCCAATACCAGTTCCTCGTGGGTATCTAATGGCTGCTGGACCTTTATGCATATAGCAGCTTGATAAAAGCAAACGACATTCAGCCTCATCAGATGGAGTGGCAATGACTAAGTTAGGCAAACAACGCATAAATGCTATATCAAAAACTCCCGCATGAGTTGCTCCATCCGCACCCACTATCCCAGCTCTATCAACAGCAATTGTGACATCCAAATTTTGCAATACCACGTCGTGAATTAATTGGTCGTATGCTCTTTGAAGAAAAGTAGAATAAATAGCTACTACCGGCTTATATCCTAAACACGCTAATCCACCAGCAAATGTCACCGCATGCTGTTCTGCAATACCTACATCAAAATAACGCTCTGGGAAAAGTTGCTCAAATTTTACGAGCCCACTACCTTCTCTCATAGCAGGTGTGATGGCTATAAGTTTAGAGTCAGCAGCTGCTTGATAACATACCCAATCGCTAAAAATATCAGAAAAATTTAAAGCTTTTTTTGAGGGTTTTAAAATACCGATGGTCCTATCAAATTTACCTGGGCCATGATAGAGTATGGGGTCATTTTCAGCTAATTTATATCCGTAACCTTTTTTAGTTACCACATGTAAAAATTGAAGTCCGCCTAGTTCTTTTAGATTTCTTAGTGTGGGTAATAAAGCCCCTAAATCATGTCCATCAATAGGACCAGAGTAATTAAATCCAAATTCCTCAAACCATGTTGCAGGGCTAATTATTCCCTTAGCGTGACCCTTGAGTTTTCTAGCCAAATCTAGAACAGGACTAGGGAGACGCTCCAACATTGCTTTGCCGAAATCGTGAGCATCACGAGCTAAAGAACCAGATAATAGACGCGTTAAGTATTTGTTTAATGCTCCTACTGGCGGCGAAATAGACATATCGTTATCGTTTAAGATGACAATTAGATTAATACCCTCAACGGAAGCAGAATTATTCAGAGCCTCGAAGGCCATGCCCGCACTCATAGCCCCATCTCCTATCACTGCAATATGTTGACGCTCCTCATTATCTAAGTGGGAGGCTATAGCCATGCCCAAGGCTGCAGATATCGAAGTTGAAGAGTGGGCTGTTCCAAAAGCATCATATTCTGATTCATCACGTTTTGGAAATCCAGAGAGACCTTTTGCTTGTCGTAAGGTTGACATGCGATCTCGACGTCCAGTGAGAATCTTATGCGTATAGGCTTGATGTCCAACATCCCAAATCAATTTATCGTCTGGAGTATTAAAAATATAGTGTAAAGCAACAGTAAGCTCAACAGTACCAAGGTTAGAAGATAGATGACCACCAGTTTTAGAAACAGACTCTAAGATAAATTCCCGCAATTCAGAACACAACTCTGGCAATTGATCTACGTCAAGTTTCCGTAGATCTTCCGGATAATTTATAGATTTTAGAATCGGGTCTGATGTGGTCATCTTCTTAGAAATTTCTCAAAATAATGTAGTGGGCTAAATCTTTAAGCCTGTCTGAATTTGGAATACTAGCGAGAGCCTCGATAGCTTTTTCATAAAGTTCAGTAGCATATTCTCTGGCTTTCGATAAACCCAAAATCGTTACATAAGTAGGTTTATTGTTCTGCTCGTCCTTTCCAGCAGTTTTTCCTAGTGTATCACTGTCTTGCGTTACATCTAAAATATCATCCACTACTTGGTAGGCAATGCCTATGTGCTCAGCATATTTATTTAGACTCTCACTGAAACCGTGTTTATCCCTAAATAGTGCAATAACCATAGTTAAACATGACTTAATAAGGGCACCAGTTTTTCTACTATGCATATCTTTCAAATCTTCTATTTTAAGAAGATTAGAAACATTTAATATATCTATAACTTGGCCTCCCACCATGCCCGAAGCACCTGTGGCATTAAGAAGCTCTAAAGAACAATTAACCTTTATTTCAGCTTCTATAGAAGAACTTAGAAGATGCTCATGAGCTAGTGGCTGTAGTGCATCAGCAGCCAACAATGCCATAGCTTCACCGTATTTAATATGACATGTTGGTCTACCGCGTCTTAGATCATCATCATCCATACAAGGCAAATCATCATGTACCAAGGAGTATGCATGAATTAGTTCTATTGCACTAACTATATGCGATAAATAATCGCTTTCAGTCTCATCAATATCCTTTAGGTAAATTTCGGAAGTAGCATACACCAAAGCAGCTCTGAGTCTTTTTCCTGGTCCTAATGAAGCATACTTCATAACCTCTAAAAGTTCTGAAGGTACATCAGAGAGAGATGCAAATAATTTTTCTAGATTAGAATTTGAAATTTTAACGACTGATTCGAGCCATTCATCAAAATTCTTAATATCTTGAAGCTTGTTCATTCAATTGGAAAAGTGTTTTGTTCCAAAGGTTTTTTAGTGCCGTCCTCTTGCATCACGGTAATTTGAGCTTGAGCAGCATCGAGTTTAGATTTGCAAAAATTAGCAAGATCTAAACCTCTTTTATATTTATTCATCGAATCTTCTAAAGACAGTTTGTTGTTTTGCATATCAGAAACAATACTCTCAAGTTCACTGATAGCGTCTTCAAAATTGCTAGGAGTTTCAAATTCATTATTTGTCATAGCTGCCTCCAAGAAGTAAACGTATATTTTAATATAAAATACTATTTCATTTGGTCCACTCAACATGACCCTTGGTGATGAGTGGTTTCTAGTTTATTTAAATCGGGGGGAACCGAAATGTCCGTAAAGGAAACAAACTTTTCATCTGGCGAAACAACACTACCAGTAGCCGCTTACTTCGATGAAAATCACTTTGCTCTAGAAATGGAGCGAATCTTTAAAAATTCTTCAATATATGTTACCCATGAGAAAACAGTACCTGAATTAGGGGACTGGTATACATTGCCACAAGATAAAGCTGGGCGTGTTCTTGTACATAATGAAAGTGGCCCTCAACTACTTTCAAATGTTTGCAGACATCGTCAAGCATTAATGCTTGGAGGGCGTGCGGGTAATGTTAGTGACCCTAACTTATCTCGTGGAAATCTTTCGGAAACGGGAGGAAATATTGTGTGCCCGCTTCATAGATGGACTTACGACTCTAAGGGCGAACAGATTGCTGCACCACATTTTCCAGAGAATCCCTGTAAGAACTTAACTCCTTTTAATCTTTCAAATTGTCATGGTCTTTTATTTGAAGGTGCACGGGATGCAGCCTCTGATATGAAGGCTTTATTTGAAATTGCGGAATTTGATTTCTCTGAATATGTGTTCGATAAGGCCATTGTCCATGAATGTAATTACAACTGGAAAACTTTTATTGAAGTTTATCTAGAAGACTACCATGTTGAGCCTTTTCACCCAGGATTAGGAAAGTTTGTAAGCTGTTCGGATTTGAAGTGGGATTTTTCGGATTGGTATAGTTCTCAAAGAGTTGGAGTTCATCAAGCTCTAGCGAATCCTGGTAGCCCAACATATCAAAAGTGGCATGATGCACTTTTAAATTATCGTCAAGGTGAAACTCCTAATTTTGGTGCTGTATGGGTAACCTATTTCCCTACGCATATGATTGAGCTTTACCCTCATGTTTTAGTTCTCTCTACCCTTTATCCACAAGGTCCTCAGAAAACTTTAAATGTTGTTGAATTCTATTATCCAGAAGAAATAGTAGCTTTTGAAAGAGAGTTTATTGAAGCACAGCAAGCTGCTTATATGGAAACGGCTATAGAAGACGATGAAATTGCTGAAAGAATGGATCAAGGACGTCTTTCTTTGATGAACAGAGGCGTGGATGAATACGGTCCATATCAATCACCATTTGAGGATGGTATGGAACATTTCCATGCTTGGTATCGAAAAATGATGAAATAAACATTTAAGGGCACCAATCACTGAGTGCCCTTTTTTTGCTTATAAAAAAATTATCTCTCAATAATTTTTAGCTTGATAGGCTTAAGACCAAAACGCTCCAGTGCCTCATTAGACGGCAATAATCCTCCATCCACATATGCACTGCCTTCACCAATCATGGTCAATGTCATATGAGATAATGGAGCTAAATCCCCAGATGCACCTACAGAGCCCTTTTCAGTAATGTCGGGGATAATATCATTATTAATCAATGCCAAAAGACAATCTATAACCTCTCGACGTACACCCGATACACCTTGAGCAAGACTAGCTACTTTCATAACCATAATAAGCCGAACAACATCTTCAGGTAATGAAGGGCCAGTGCCAACCGAATGCGATAGAATCAGATTTCTTTGCAAAGTCTCTATATCAGTATCTTCAATTTTAATATTTGCTCTTAGAAACCTTTTTCAATTTGTATATACAATCAAAAATTTAACATAATTATTTATTTGTCTATAATCATTGCTCTTGGGTGAAACCCCAATCTTAGTTAATATTTTCAATGATAGAATTTAATCGTTTTAATTACGGAGTAACATTTTGACGCAAGATACATTGCCTGAATACAAAAAAATTAAAAACTATATAGTGGAACAAATTCATACTGGTGTTTGGCTAATGGATCAATTAATACCAAGCGAACATGAGTTAGCTCAATTGTTTAATGTATCGCGTATGACAGTTAATCGAGCCGTTACTGAACTTACGGCCGAAGGTGTATTAACGCGAAGACGTGGAGCTGGCACATATGTTGCTCAGAAAAAATTTAGTAATGTTTTCGTTACTTTAAGAAATATTAGGGCTGACATTGAGGCTACTGGACGTTTTTATTCGGCGATATTGGTCCGCAAAGGTCGAATAGAGCATAAAAAGCTTCCTGAGGAAGCCATTCATGTTTTTTTCGAATGTCAAAATTTATTTTGTATAGAGATGCTTCATATGGCTGATGGCATTCCAGTTCAATACGAAAGGCGTTTTGTCGACTTAAATTTAATTCCTTCATTTGAAGTGCAAGATTTCTTAACTATAAGTCCTAGTCAATATTTAATTAAGAATTCACCATTAGAAAATGGTCACTACAAAATAAATGCTTATCGTTGTCCTAGAGATATTGCTTTGCAACTCAAAATGAACGAGTCCGATCCAGCTTTAGTTCTCACCAGATATACGTACTCAAATGAAATGCCACTCACATATGTTGAGATGTGGCATAACGGAGATAAATTCTGTTTCGATGGTGATTTAAATTAATCTGATTTAGTAACCACAGGATTTTCTGGATACGTTATCCACTCGCTCCAAGAACCTGCATACAAGCCACTTCCAGTTAATCCCGCCTCTTCCATGGCAAACAAATTTAAGCAGGCTGTAATACCCGAACCACATTGATGAACAATTTTTGATGGGTCAGTATTTATTTTTTTAAATATACCCTCTAATTCACCTTTTTCCTTTAAAACACCTAAGTCTTCTAGATTCAATTCCACAGAATGATTTAATGCACCAGGAATATGTCCAGCCACGGGATCCATAGGTTCAAATTCACCCTTATATCTTCCCTCTACACGGGCATCAAGTAGATCAAATTTTTTATCCTTAAGATTATTTTGTACCTCCTGCATAGTTACAAGACGAACTAGGGAGTCTCTAGGAGCCCATTCCTCAACAGGTTTATAAGATTCAATATTTTGCGAAGTAGGATATCCCAATTCCACCCACGCATCATAACCGCCTGATAAAATCTTAACATTGCTCATGCCAAGCCATCTGAGCATCCACCACATATGTGTAGCGAACATTAATACACCATTATCGTAGGCTATAACTTCATCATCAAAAGCAATTCCATTTCTGGCTAAAAATTTTGCGAATTGATTCCTATCTGGCAATGGATGCCTGCCCGAATGCTTTGTTTTAGGACCGCATAAATCAATTTCATGGTCAAAAAATATCGACCCAGGAATATGGGATTTTTCGTATACTTTACGTCCCCAAGAATGGTCATTTAAATCATGTCTAACGTCTAAAATCCTAACTGAATCTAACTTATCTTTTAGCTTTTCTGGGGATATCAAGTATGTCATTAGTGCTTCCTGTCGTGCATTCGATGAGGATGAGGAGGATGATGGTGATGATGGTAATGTCTAACAATATACTTCCATCTAACTCTTAAAGCACGTGCTTGATCTATAACAACTACTAGCACGCCTGCGACAATAACAAGCAACATACCAACCCATGACAACAAGTCTGGTATGGTATTCCAAATAATGATTCCTAAGATAGCCGAGAATATAATTGTAGAGTATTGGAGAACGGCTGAAACTATTGGCGAACCAGCACCAAAGGCTTGAGTTAAGGCTAATTGACCCCCAAGACCAGACACCCCAACCAAAAGCAAAATCATCCAAGATCTAATATCTAAGGTTGCAAATTCATTATAGTCAACTGCAATTAAGCCAGTTAAACTCATCATAATGGAAAAATAAAATACGGTTCTCCAAACAGGTTCACCTGTCGCACCTAAAGACCTAACTTGCAACATAGCAAATGCTGCCAGAATCCCACTTCCCAAACCAAAAGCAGCTCCGAGATACTGATCATGTCCAATACTAGGCCTTAGTATTAATAAAATACCAAAAAACCCAACGACTAAAGAGCCTAATTTTCCCCAATTAGCATGTTTGCGCCAAGTAATTAAAACAAGATAGAGGCCTAAAAATAAAGATGAGGAATAGTTCAAACTGGTACTAGTTGCAAGTGGCAATAAATTCAATGCATTGAAATTAAGCCACATCGACGTAGTTCCGAGTACATTCCTTTTTATATGTAAGCCAAGGTATTTAGTTTTAAGAGATTTGTGGGTTAGTATCACCCACACAAAAATGATAATAAATGAAGGCATTCCTCTGAACACAACAATCATAGGAGTACTCATACCAAAATCATAAGAGATTTTGATCGTTGCCCCCATAATAGCAAACATTATGCTCGCAAGTAACATCCAGAAAGACTGCATATTCTTGTAAATAATAAAAAAAATTCTATTTAGTATAATTTAATAGATTTTATTTCATCAAGACATTTCCACCCTCTACAGGATATTTTAATGAAAAGCTTCCTTTTATTGGCTATTACTAACTTAGCTGTAGTAGCCCTACTAATGATTATGTTTTTTCTATTGTCACCATTTCTTGAACAATATGGAATCACATCAAACGAAACTGTTACATTAGGCATTTTTTCTCTAATCTTCGGTTTTACTGGTTCTTTCATTTCACTTCTTTTAAGTAAAACTGTTGCTAAAACCACTATGGGTTTACAGATGATTGACCCTAATGCTCCACGCAACGAAGCAGAAAGATGGATCTTAAATACTACTTACAAATTAGCTGACGCTGCTAATGTAAAACGCCCTGAAGTTGGAATTTTCCAAGGTGCACCAAATGCATTTGCAACTGGTCCTAGCAAAAATAACTCATTGGTAGCCGTGTCTACAGGTCTTTTGCAAAGCATGAATAAAGATGAAGTTGAAGCAGTTATTGGCCACGAAATGTCTCATATTAAAAATGGGGATATGGTCACTATGACTCTTCTTCAAGGTGTATTAAACACATTTGTTATTTTCTTATCTCGTTTAATTGGCAGAGCAGTTGCTAGAGATAATCGCGGAGGTGGATTTATGTACTTCGGCGTTTATTTTGTATTGCAGACCTTTCTCGGAGGCATTGCCACTTTAATTATCTGTTGGTACTCTCGTCGAAGAGAATTCAGGGCTGATAGTGGTTCTGCTGACTTACTTCAAAATAATCAGTCTATGATTGATGCTTTAAGTGTTTTAGGTGGCTTAAAAGATTCAGCAAAATTACCTAGTGGATTTGCTGCTTTCGGAATCTGTTTTGGGGGCGTATTATCTACACACCCTCCTATCGAAAAACGTATAGCTAGTCTTCAAAATTGGAAGGCGAATCCTAAAAACTTCGAAAGACCTCAGGTTACTCAAACTCAAGTTTCACAATCCAAAAATAAACCACTAAATAAAGACTTTGATAGGTCAGGATTTTTTAAATAAATAAAGGCCCACTCAATGGGCCTTTTTCAATTTACGTAAGGTGAAGGAAATTAATGTGCTTCATCCCAATTTTCCCCTACACTTACTTCCGCTATTAACGGCACACTCAAATCGGCTACATCCTGCATTAATTGCGGTAATTTCTCTTTAATTAAATCGATTTCTGTTTCATGAGTTTCAATAATCAACTCATCGTGCACTTGCAAAATCAATCTTGATTTTAGATTTTCAGATTTAAGCCAATCATGTACAGCCACCATAGCCATTTTGATAATATCGGCCGCACTGCCTTGAACAGGTGCATTTATTGCTACTCTTTCTATAGCCGATCTTTGAGCACCTTTAGAGTTTTCAATGCCATGCAGATAGATACGTCTTCCATAGATCGTCTCTACAAATCCATCATTTAACGCTTTAAGTTTTATATTATCCATAAAGTGCTTTACGTTAGGGTAACGGTCGAAATAAGTCATGATATAGTTTTGTGCCGTCATGCGATCAATTCCGAGATTATTACTTAAAGCAAAAGCACCCATGCCATAAATCAATCCAAAATTAATAGCCTTAGCCGCTCTCCTTTGACTATCCTGAACTTCCTCAATAGGTACACCAAAAACTTCAGATGCAGTAGATCTGTGAATATCCAAGCCTTTTTTAAATGCCTTTTTCATCCCGTCATCATCTGAGATATGAGCCATAAGTCGCAACTCTACTTGCGAATAATCTGCAGATACGAGTTTAAAACCATCTTGTGCGATAAAAGCCTGTCGCACCATACGTCCATCATCATTTCTAACAGGAATATTTTGTAAATTCGGGTCAAAAGAGGATAACCTTCCAGAAATCACAGTTGTTTGCGAGAACACAGTATGCACGCGGTTTGTCTTTTTTGATACCATAGTCGGCAACTTGTCCGTATATGTCGATTTAAGCTTAGACAAACTGCGATAATCAAGCAAATGAACAGCAATAGGGTGGTCCAGTGCTAGCTTTTGAAGCGTATCTTCATCGGTCGATCCAATATCTCTTTTTGTTTTACGTTGTGCTTCAAGTTTTAATTTATTAAATAAAATTTCACTTAACTGCTTTGGAGAATTAATATTAAATTCTTCACCAGCCAATTCATATATTTTTCCTTCCAGTTCCTTAAGACGTTCAGAAATACCTTCTGACTGATTAAGCAATTTTTTAGAATCAATTCGTACACCAGCTCTTTCCATATCAAATAAAACTGGCAATACTTTCATCTCCAAATCATATATAAATTGCAAACCCTCTGATATATCTAATAGAGGTTTAATCACACTTAGCAAGTGAAAAGTAAAATCCGCATCCTCACATGCATACTGAGTCGCTTTATCCAACGGCACATAGTCAAAAGTTATGGCCTTAGCCCCTTTTCCACAAATATCCTCATAGCTATACCCCTTTCTGCTCAGATATTTCTCTGCCAAAGCCTCCAAACCTACTTTCTGATTTGTATCGATTACATAAGCCAATACCATAGTATCGTGCTTAATACCACGCAGCGATATACCTTCGTTTGCGAACACATGCATATCATATTTTGCATTTTGAAGAATCTTATTTTGCTTTTCTGACTCAAGCCACGGCCTCAAAGCATCTAAAACTTCAGCTTTATCAAGCTGCTTTATGCCAAGCTCATTTTGATGTGCCACGGGTATATACCAAGCCTTGCCGATCTCTGTTGATAGACTGATACCAACAAGCCTAGCTTGCATTTGATCTAGACTATTTGTCTCCGTATCAATTGCAACTAAATCCGCCTTCTGAATATTTTCAATACACTCAGCTAATGCCTCTTTTGTATCTACTAACTTATAGTTAGTTTCTATATTTTCTATGGTGGCAATGCCCTCGCCTTCTCCACCCATATCATTTTCTTCATTAGAGAGCTCATCTATCCGCTCTAAGTCTTTTAAAAATGTTTTAAAACCATATCGCGTATATATCTCCTTAAGAACAGCATAATCCTTATCTTTAGGTAGCAAATCATCCATCGATGAAACCCACTGACTAATATCGCAATCATTTTTGATGGTTACTAATTTTCTAGTCAATTCAAATTGCGGACTAGCTTCTTTTAAATTTTGAGCAACCTTACCTTTAAGTGAGTCAATATTTTGTAGAAGATTCTCCAATGTGCCATATTCTTGTAGCCATTTGCTTGCAGTTTTAGGGCCCACCTTATCTACGCCTGGAATATTATCCGAGTTATCACCCATAAGCATTAAATAATCAATTATTTGCTCTGGATAGACACCATACTTTTCCAAAACTCCGTTTCTATCTAGGATTTCCTCTTTTCCAGTAATAATTTCAACATTACTATTTACGAGTTGAGCGATATCCTTATCCCCAGTAGCGATTACTGTTTTAATCTGATTTTTTGTGGCGTAGTCCGCTAAGGTGGCAATGATATCGTCAGCCTCCACCCCCGATTGCATTATAATATTGCATCCTAGAGCATCTATAGCTTGATGAACTGACTCAATTTGATCTCTTAAGTCATCTGGCATAGCAGGTCGATGAGCTTTATATTCTTTATATAAGTCGTGCCTAAATGTTTTACCTGGTGCATCAAAAACGCATGCTATAAAATCAGGTTTAGTTATTATTTGCGTACGTTTCATCATATTAATTAAGCCAAAAATTGCTCCTGAAGGCTCACCATCAGGGCTACGCAAGTTTGGCATCGCGAAATGAGCTCTATACAAAAAACTAGAACCATCTACTAATAACAAGGTTTTCTTCATGGTCGAATTAAGATCTAAAACTATACAAGGTCAAATTACAGAGATTGCTGGTGAACTTCAAGATGCAGCATCTCATCTAAAAAATGTAACTCAAGCACTAAGTATCTTTGGTAGTGCTCGTATAAAACAAGATGATCCACTTTATGCACTAACAACTGATATTAGCAGAAAGTTAGCTTCTGCTGGTTTTACTATTATCTCAGGTGGTGGACCTGGGATAATGGAAGCCGCTAACAGAGGTGCACATGAAGTTAATGGTCATAGTATCGGATTAAATATTAAATTACCGCATGAAACGACCAATAATCCATATCAATCTCAAAGCATTTATTTTAAATATTTTGTCTCTAGAAAAACCACTTTTTTTATGAATAGCTGGGCATACATAATTATGCCAGGCGGATTCGGCACTATGGATGAATTATTTGAAGCCCTAACTTTAGTGCAGACAGGCAAAGCAAATAAAGCACCCATTATTTTAGTTGGAAGTGAATTCTGGTCAGGATTATTAGATTTCATTAAAAATGGACAGCTTGCAAATGGTTATATTTCACCCAAAGATTTAGATCTAATTTCCGTTACGGATGATGCAGATGAAGTGCTTAAGATAGTTACTGAATATTATGCTAAAAACCATCAGAATCCACACTGTTTAGGACTCTGTTAATATGCCAGAACTTCCAGAAGTAGAAGTCACAAAACAAGATATGAACGATATGATTTTGGGAAGCGATAATAGCCCAAAATCGAAGACAATTGCGTATGCATTGCCATATACAAAAGAGTTTTACTCTGCCAAAACAAATCCAAAAAATAACAAAAGAGATTTTATTGCTCAAATATTAGACTACGAAAACAGACGCAAACTTTTATCTGGTGCTCAGATTTTATCAATTGAAAGAATCGCCAAATTTATAATTATTAGCACAAATATTGGTTTGCATATTATTGTCCATCTAGGCATGTCAGCGACAATTTACCCTATCATTGCCACAGAAAACGATAAGGAACTGATTGCTTTGGGCAGAGGACTTGATTTTCTCTCTTTATTAAATACATCAACAGACAGAGTATTTGCAAAACATCATCACACTGGATTTTTGCTTGAAGATGGTCGCGTATTCTTATTTCACGATGTACGAAGATTTGGAGAATGGGCTATTTTAAATGATCAAGAATTAGCCGACTTCAAGAATAGTTTTATATCATCTTGGGATCCGCACTTATCTGACTTTGACCCCAAATCTCTTATAAATTTTATTCAGAATCATCCAATTCAAACGACAAAAAAATGGGTAAATTCGAAAATGAATTTACTAGCTTTTATAGGAAAGTCGGGAGCTATTAAGGGATGCGGGGCGATTTATTCTCGAGAGGTTATATACGAATCTGGCATCGATCCAAGCACACCAATTTGTTTATTAAAAAACAAAGATTGGACAAAGATTGCTAAAGCTATGCGTAATGTACTTAGTGAATCAATTATGGACGGTGGGACTGCATTTAATACGAAAGAGAGTGATAGAGCAGATCTCGTGAGAGCTAGAGGTGATTTTGTAAGACCTAGCGGTGTCCTAAGCCGATATCAAGAGAAGCTTAAATCTTATAAAAAGAAACACTAAGCTTTAGGTTCTACAAATGGTTTTTTAGGATTGAAGATTTTAAATTTAGGTTTTTTCGCTTCTGATGGTCTACATCTAAGGTGAACATATTTTCCTCGACGGCCAGTATCGATAACAGTTCCATTATATTTTTTAGAACAAATATTCTTAAATTCTTCAATTTTCTTAGGACATCCATCACCTGAGGTGCAATTGTAGGTGAAGTGAACATCAGTCTCTTCATATATGGCACCAGAACATGCTGATAGCCCTATAATGGCAAAAGACAGAATCAAGAAATGCAAATTTCTCATAATGCGTTTAACTTCTCTAAATCAATATATGCATCCTTTTCTAAACAAGGCTCGATATATTGCTTAACTTTCGATATATCAGTGGATTTTACTCTTTGAATAACCTCGATAAAGTTGTTTGGATGCATGGAGAAATTTCTTAATCCCAAACCAAGCAAAAGGCTAGTAAAAATTGAGTCTCCTGCCATCTCACCGCACATATGAACAGGTTTTTTAAATTTATCAGATGCATCGATAATCATTTTGATTAGTTTAATTACTGCAGGATGTGAAGGCTCAAATAAACTAGCCACAGAATCATTAATCCTATCAACTGCTAATGCATATTGAATTAAATCATTTGTACCAATAGACACAAAATCAAGCTCTTTAAGAAAAGGTGCAATAGCTATAGCCATGGCAGGAATTTCAACCATGGCACCAAGTTCAATCTTAGTTGAATTGGATCGATTATCAAATTGAATAGAATCCTGACATTTCTCAAGCAAGGCCTTAACTTGTGCAACTTGGTCTACATGCGAAATCATAGGTAATAAGATACGCAAGCGACCGTATTTAGAAGCTCTCACTAAAGCATTTAGTTGAGTAATAAAGATTTCAGAATTCAACAAACAATAACGAATAGCTCTCAAACCAAGAGCAGGATTTACTTCTGTATTGGTGGCGTTCTTAAAGAGCTTATCATTTCCGATATCAAGAGTGCGGATAGTAACTGGCAATGGATTCATAGTCTCTAGAACATGCTTATACGCCTCAAACTGCTCATCCTCAGTCGGTAGCTCATCCCTATTCATAAATAAGAATTCTGTTCTAAAGAGCCCTACTCCACGAGCTCCAGACTTGCTAGCAAACTCCACTTCAGAAGGATGCTTGATATTAGCCTCTAAATTTACAGCAACACCATCTTTAGTAAGTGGGACTTTCGGCACTGAAGCCATCAATTTATTTTGAGCTAATTTTTGTTCAGACTGCTTTTTCTTATATTGGCTTAATATTTTGTGAGATGGATTTACTATGACTAGACCTTGATCTCCATCCACAATAAGCAAATCCATTGGATTTACAAGCTCTCTGACATTTTTCATTCCAACTACTGCAGGTAATCT
Organism: Taylorella asinigenitalis ATCC 700933; assembly: GCF_000687755.1. Classification (GTDB taxonomy): domain Bacteria; phylum Pseudomonadota; class Gammaproteobacteria; order Burkholderiales; family Burkholderiaceae_B; genus Taylorella; species Taylorella asinigenitalis. The sequence goes on along the minus strand of NZ_JHXN01000009.1, from coordinate 15,421 downwards.
CATACTTCTTGCGACAATGGAAGAATGAGATGTAGGTCCACCTAAATCCGATATAAAGGCTCCAAATTTTTGATTTCCAAGATCAAGCAAATCAGCTGGACTTATATCCGTAGCCACAAGAATAAAGCTGTCAGACTTATTAGAAATTTTAGGTAGATAACGTGCACTATTTCCAGATAGATGCGAAACAACTCTTTCAATCACCTGTTGAATATCGGATAGACGCTCTTTTAAATACGTATCTTCAATGGTTTCAAATTGTTTTTCTATTTTTTTGCCGTAACTAACAAGTGCCCACTGTGCATTGTATAAATTAGATTTAATTATTTCCTTAGTTTCCGAGCAAAGAGAAGTGTCAGAAGCCAATAAACTATGTACTTCAAGAAGTGGTCCGATTTCTTTTGGTGCATCTGGTGGCAATGCATCCTTTAATGCACGCAATTCTTTAGATACCGCTTTTAGTGAATTTTCAAGGCGAATGCACTCGCTACTTATCTCTGACTCTGTAATATGTGAGAAATTTGATTCATTAAATTCAGAGCCTAAGAGCAAGGCTTTACCGATGGCAATGCCCTTGGATACTCCTTTACCGTAAAGTGCAATAACGGCAGTACTTCGCATATTTTATTTATCTCACTCTTCTTCGCCAAACTTAGAGTCAAACAACTCCTTTATAGCTTCTAAAGCCTCTTCTGAATCGTCACCATTTGCATTTAATATAACGGTTGAACCTTTTCCAGCTGCTAGCAACATAACGCCCATAATACTTTTTGCGTTAACTTTTTGATTGCCTTTAGATATTGATATTTCGCTTTTAAATTTAGATGCAAGCTGAGTTAATTTTGATGCGGCTCTTGCGTGCAATCCGAGTTTGTTAGATATAACTACTTCAACTTGTGTCATAACATGAACCTCAACTCTCAGCTATATCGTTCACTTCCGAGTCAAGTTTCATACACTTTCTTCCCGAAAGAATTATCTTTTGTTTCAGCTCATTAAATGGCAAAGAATGACTTCGTAATGCAGTCAACAAAATGCCCATATTAATGCCAGAAATCAAGTCTGATTGAACACCTTTTTTTTGTAATTTCTCTAAGACACTTTTAGAAATATTGTATGGAGTAGCACCTATTAAATCGGTAAGTATCAGCACACTTTGCTTCTCTTCAATTGTGCCTAAGATTTCATCAAAAATTTGATTCGCTATTCTTTCAGGCTCTACATCTGCAACAATGTCATACCCAAGAAATTTTGTATTATTCTCTCCAATATGTTCTATAACCTCTAAATAGGCTTTATGCATAGGACTATGAACACAAAGAACAACGAATGTATCTGGTGAATTTGATATCATTTATTTAGCTTTTTTATTAGGGGCCACGACCATAACCATCTGTCTGCCCTCAAATTTAGGCATTGATTCAACGGTAATTAAATCGCCTAAATCCTCTCTAACTCGCTCCAAAACCTTCATACCAAGGTCCTGATGTGTCATCTCACGACCCCTAAATCTTAAAGTAACCTTGGCTTTATCGCCGTCTTCAATAAATCTTTTGAGACTTCTAAGTTTTACTTGATAATCACCTTCGTCTGTTCCAGGTCTGAATTTAATTTCCTTAACCTGTACAATCTTTTGTTTTGATTTTGCTTCCTGAAGACGCTTTTGCTCTTGATATTTGAATTTTCCGTAGTCCATTAGTCGACAAACAGGAACTTCAGCGTTAGGTGCAATTTCAACTAGGTCAGTATCTTCTTCTTCGGCTTTAGCTAAAGCAGCTTTCAGTGGGACAATACCTAATTGCTCCCCATCTAAACCTATGAGACGCACTTCTTTGGCGTTAATTTCGCCATTAATGTTGTGGGTTTTTCCAGTAGCTATGTTAGAACTCCTATTAAATTAAACAGATGGTACGACAACATCTAATTTGTTATCGATTTCATTTTGAAGACGAGCTATAAACTCATCAACGGTTAAAACGCCTAAATCCACATTTCCTCTGGCTCTAACCGCAACACTTGATGTGCTACGCTCTTTTTCTCCAACCACAAGGATATAAGGAATTTTTTGCATAGAGTTTTCACGGATTTTTTTAGTTATTTTTTCGTTGCGTAAATCCACCTTAACTCTAAATTTTTCGTTTAATTTTGACTGAACATCGAGTGCATAATCATTAAATGCCTCAGAAATTGGGCATACCACTACTTGTTCAGGAGATAACCATGGAGGCATAGCACCTGCATGGTTTTCTATAAGCATACCGATAAATCTTTCAAGAGAGCCTAAAATAGCTCTATGTAACATCACAGGAGTTTTACGGGTATCATCCGCATCCACATACTCAGCACCCAAACGTGCAGGCATTGAGAAATCCACTTGAATAGTTCCACACTGCCAATGACGACCAATAGCATCTTTAAGTGTGTACTCAATCTTAGGTCCATAAAACGCACCCTCACCTGGAGAAATCTCAAATTCGCATCCAGAGCTGCGTAAACTTTCCATAAGAGCCTCTTCGGCTTTATCCCATATTTCGTCCGCACCGATTCTTTTTTCTGGTCTAGTTGCAATCTTATAAAGAACCTTATCGAATCCGAATTGTTTATAGACCTTTTGAAGAAGTGCCGTAAATGCAGAACACTCTTCCAAAAGCTGATCCTCCGTACAGAAAATATGGCCATCATCTTGAGTGAAGCCACGAACACGCATCATGCCATGTAATGAGCCTGAAGGTTCATTTCGGTGACACTGACCAAATTCACCATATCTTATTGGAAGTTCTCTATATGAGTGCAAGGTTGAATTGAAAATCTGAACATGACCAGGACAATTCATTGGTTTTAAGCCATACTCACGGTTTTCAGACTGAGTAGTAAACATGTTTTCTTTATAGTTATCCCAGTGTCCAGTTTTCTTCCATAAACTGAGATCAAGAATTTGAGGAGCCTTAATTTCTTGGTAACCATTTTCTATGTAAACCTTACGCATGAACTGCTCGACTTGCTGCCAAATGGTCCAACCTTTTGGATGCCAAAAGATAAGCCCTGGTGCTTCATCTTGAAAATGGAATAAATCAAGTTCTTTACCTAATTTTCTATGGTCTCTTTTTTCTGCTTCCTCAAGCATATTCAGATAATGAGCTTGATCCTCTTTAGAACTCCAAGCTGTACCATAAATTCTTTGAAGCATCTCATTATTAGAATCTCCCCTCCAATAAGCACCCGCAACTTTCATCAACTTAAATACCTTAAGCTTTCCTGTTGACGGTACATGAGGACCACGACATAAGTCAATGAATGAGCCTTGCTTGTAAAGACTAATAGTTTCACCTTGAGGAATAGACGAAATAATCTCTGCTTTGTAGAGTTCACCCTCTTTTTTAAAAAACTCAACTGCATCATCCCTATCCCATTCTTCACGCACGACTGCAATGTCTTGCTTAGCAAGTTCATTCATGCGTTTTTCAATCTTTTGAAGATCATCAGGTGTAAATGGTCTCTTATAGGAGAAGTCATAATAAAAGCCATTATTTATAACTGGACCAATTGTTACTTGAGCATCTGGAAATAATTCTTTAACCGCATGAGCAAGTAAGTGAGCTGTTGAGTGACGAATAATATCTAAGCCAATATCATCTTTAGGTGTGATAATAGACAAGGAAACATCACGGTCAATGAGATAACTTGTATCGACCGTTGATTCAATACCTTCATTTGATCTCACAGTTGCTGCGATTGCAGCTTTAGCTAAACTTGGTGCAATTGAATGTGCAATCTGAGCTACGGTTTGTGGACTTTCGTAACTTCTAGAAGAACCGTCAGGAAGGGTTACTTGTATCATCTATAAAAATAAACCTAAAATAAAAAAGACGCATAAAAATGCATCATTAGTAAAGTTTCAATATAACTCTAAATTTTAGCACTAAATATAATATCTATATGAAAAAGAATATATCTTGGATTTATTTACTAATTTCAGCTGTAATTATCGTGTTCATTGCCACAGTATTAATTAGAGTACTAACGGCACCGAACACAGGTCCAAAAATAAAAAAAGAAGAGCCAAGTATTCCCGTCGTTAAAGCAACCCCTAACTCTGAAATAAAGTCTGGTATTTCAAACATGCTTAACTTACCAAATACTAAAGATAATCCTACGGCTACAGGCTCTATTACAGCTCAAACCCCTGATACCCCTGATACTCCTGAAACCCAGCAGGTTGACACGAGTTCGGAGGCATCCTTCGATAATTTGCAATCTGATACAGCCGCCGAACAGATGGGAGATACATCTGAAGGGGAAAACTCAGAGGACTATATTGGAGAAACAACAAATACTGTCTTTCCAGAGCCTTTGGATGAAGCTGATTCCACATCAAATGATGAAAGCCCAAGGAATTCATTCCCAGAGCCTATCATTGAAGAACCCACTCAGCCTCAGCCAAGTGGGGAATTTCCAACACCTATTAATTAATAGATTGTGAAGCTGAACCAGAAGAAGTTTCGTTTTTAAGCGCTTCTGCCTTTAGTTTTGAGATTTGTTCTTCGGAAAGTGGCTTAGGTAGTCTTTCTAGAGCATGCTCTAGAACCTCATTTATCCACTTAACAGGAATAATCTCAAGACCATTTTTAACGTTATCTGGAATCTCAGCCAAGTCCTTCACGTTCTCTTGAGGAATTAAAACTTTTTTAATTCCTCCGCGAAGTGCGGCTAAAAGTTTCTCTTTCAAACCACCAATGGCAAGGACTTCTCCTCTTAGTGTAATTTCACCTGTCATAGCTACATCAGCCCTAACAGGAATACCTGAATAAGCAGACACAAGGGCAGTAGTCACAGCAATACCTGCCGATGGACCATCTTTAGGAGTAGCTCCATCTGGAACGTGAATATGCATATCTTTTTTCTCAAAAAGATTATCGAAAAAACCTAATTGGTATGCCCACGATCTAATCACAGTACGTGCCACACTCATAGATTCTTTCATCACATCACCTAACGAGCCTGTATGCTGAATTTGTCCTTTACCTTGAACAACAGCAACCTCAATAGATAGTAGATCTCCTCCGACCTCTGTCCAAGCCAGACCTGTAACTTGTCCAATTCGGTTTTCTTTTTCGGCAAGGCCAAAAGTAAACTTACGTACTCCCAAATACTTATCAAGATTTTCGCTATCGACTACAGTCAATGTAGTTGCTACTTTCTTGGATGTCTCTTCTTCTTTTTGAACTACAGCCTTCACGACTTTACGACAAATTTTTCCTAATTCTCTCTCTAAAGAGCGTACACCTGCCTCGCGTGTATAGTATCTAACAATATCTATAATAGCCGAGTCATCGATTCTAAGTTCACCCTTTTTAATTCCATTATTTTTCATAAGTTTTGGAATTAAATGGTCTTTGGCAATGTGCAGTTTTTCGTCCTCTGTATACCCCGACAACCTAATTACTTCCATACGATCAAGTAATGGAGCAGGTATATTCATCGTGTTACTAGTAGCAACAAACAATACATCCGATAGGTCATAATCCACTTCAAGATAATGATCTTGGAAAGTGTTGTTTTGTTCAGGATCTAAAACTTCAAGCAATGCTGCAGCAGGGTCTCCGCGATAATCTTGACCGATTTTATCGATTTCATCGAGTAAAAATAGCGGATTTTTTACTCCAACTTTAGTCATATTTTGAATAATTTTTCCTGGCATAGCCCCGATATATGTACGTCTATGACCACGAATTTCTGATTCATCATGCATGCCACCTAAGGCCATACGAACATACTTACGGTTCGTAGCTCTTGCAATAGATTGACCAAGAGAAGTTTTACCCACTCCTGGGGGCCCAACCAAACATAGAATAGGCGCTTTAAGTTTATTACCGCGTTTTTGAACAGCCAGATACTCTACAATGCGCTCTTTAACTTTTTCTAGCCCGTAATGATCCGCATCTAAAGTTTCTTGTGCAAATGAAAGCTTAGTATTTACTTTAGATTTTTTCTTCCACGGCACAGCAACTACGGCATCAATATAACTTCTAATAACCGCAGCTTCAGCAGACATAGGGGCCATTTGTTTGAGTTTTTTAAGCTCCGATAGCACCTTCTCTTCTGTCTCTGGAGGCATGCCAGCATCTTTTATTTTTTTCTCTAAAGCCTCAAGATCCGCACCGTCTTCACCTTCCCCAAGCTCTTTTTGAATAGCCTTAATTTGCTCATTCAAGTAGTAATCGCGTTGACTTTTTTCCATCTGTTTTTTTACGCGATCTTGAATCTTTTTCTCTAATGAGATGATATCCATCTCGTACTCAAGATAGAAAAGCAGACTATTTAATCTATCGACTAAATCTTCTTTTTCTAAGAGACTTTGTTTCTTACTCTGGTTAATATGAAGTTGAGCACAAATGGTGTCTGCAAAACGAACTGGGTCTTCAATGCGTAAAATAGATTGAACAACATCAGGTTGAAGTCGTTTATTTATTTTTGCGAATTCCTCAAATTTTGTACCTACAGTACGCACAAGTGGTGAAACCTGATCTTCATCCGATATAGTAGTCTCAACGATACTACCAGTAGCCATGAAGTGATTCCCATCATCCTCGATAGAATCGATTAGAACTCTCTCAACACCCTCCACTAAAACTTTTATAGTTCCGTCAGGCAGTTTAATTAATTGAAGAATATTAGCCACCACACCAAATTTGTTAATTTGGTCAAACTTAGGCTCGTCTACTTCAGGAGAGATCTGAACAGTAAGAATAACTTGATGTACATCTTTTTCGGCCATAGCCTTCTCGAGGGTGGCAATAGATCTTGTTCTACCCACGAATAAAGGCACAACCATATGAGGAAAAACTACGATATCACGTAGTGGCAATAATGGTAGATTTACCTGTTTTTTATCTAATGACATATACTTCCTCTAAATAAAGGGAGAGTCATCATTTGATAATTTCTGGCTCTCCACCTGAAACGGCTTCTTTGTTAAGGATAACCTTTTTAATATCCTTACGAGAAGGCATCTCATACATAATAGGCATAAGTACCGACTCAATTATGGATCTCAGTCCCCTAGCCCCAGTTTTACGCTTAATCGCTTTTTCTGCAATTATTTTTAATGCTTCATCTGTAACTTCAAGTTCAACATCTTCCATCGCAAATAAAGTCTGATACTGCTTAACTAAAGCGTTTTTAGGAACTGTAAGAATCTGTACTAGAGTCTCTACATCCAATTCCTGCAATGTAGTCACAACTGGTAGGCGACCAACAAGTTCAGGAATCAATCCAAATTTAATAATATCCTCGGGTTCGACCTGAGCAAATAATTCACCCACACCTTTCTCGGTTTTATGAGAGACCGATGCATTAAAACCAATTCCTGATTTCTCAGTGCGATTTTGAATGATCTTCTCTAGTCCATCAAAAGCACCACCCACTATAAATAATATATTTGTAGTGTCAACTTGAATGAACTCCTGCCCTGGATGCTTACGACCCCCTTGCGGTGGTACAGCTGCAACCGTTCCTTCAATGAGTTTAAGCAAAGCTTGCTGTACACCCTCACCCGATACATCTCGAGTAATTGAAGGATTTTCAGACTTCCGAGCGATTTTATCTATCTCATCGATGTATATAATGGCTTGCTGTGCTTTTTCAATATCAAAATCACAGTTTTGTAACAGTTTCTGAATGATATGTTCTACATCTTCACCTACATATCCTGCCTCTGTCAATGTAGTCGCATCTGCCATCGCAAATGGTACATCTAATTGTCTTGCAATCGTTTGTGCAAGCAAAGTTTTCCCAGATCCCGTAGGTCCAATTAGCAAAATATTACTTTTACTTAATTCAACATCATCAGCTTTTGTGCCTGCATGCCTGATACGTTTATAGTGGTTATAAACTGCGACGGCCAATTGTTTTTTTGGAATTTCCTGCCCAATAACATACTTATCTAAAAAATCCTTAATTTCCGTAGGAGTTGGAAGCTTAACTGGTTCAGCATCCCCCTCAGCAGATTTTGATTGTTCATTGATTAGATTTGTACAATCACTTACGCACACATCACAGATAAACAAGCCAGATGGCCCGGCAATAAGCTGGTTAACCTCTTCTTTTTTTCGGGAGCAAAAAGAACAGCGTTGAGTTTTAGTAGATTTTGAAGTCATATATTATTTGGCAATGTCACTGCGTTTAGTAAATACTGTGTCAATAAGACCAAACTCTAGAGCCTCCTCTGGGCTCATGTAGTAATCTCGTTCAGTATGCTTACGAATGATTTCGATATCTTTATCGCAGTGTTTAGAAAGAATGCGGTTTAAACGTTCACGAAGATCAAGTATCTCTCTAGCCTGAATTTCAATATCCGTAGCTTGCCCTTTTGCCCCGCCTAATGGCTGGTGAATCATAATACGCGAATTAGGCAAACTATATCTCTTACCATCTGCACCTGCAGTCAGCAAAAGAGCACCCATACTTGCAGCAAGACCAGTACACATAGTAGACACATCAGGATTTACAAATTGCATAGTGTCATATATGGCAAGACCAGCATACACCCCACCACCAGGGGAGTTAATATATAGGGAGATATCTTTTTCTGGGTTTTCCGACTCCAAAAAAAGCAATTGAGCAACGACAAGATTAGCTGTCTGCTCATTTACTTCACCGACCATGAAAATGATACGCTCTTTAAGAAGACGAGAATATATATCATATGCTCTCTCCCCTCTACCAGATTGCTCAATTACATGCGGAATATAGCCTAAACCATGAGGACGAACAGAATCGCCCCCATAAAATGACGTATAAAAATCGATGAATTTTGAGTTGTAATCAAAAGAACTCATTATTTCTGACCCATAAGTTCTTTGAAAGGAATCGACTCTTCTTTAACTTGTCCTTTAGATAGGAAATAATCCACAACATTATCTTCTAGAACAGAGTTCTCAATATTTGAACGAGCCTCGCGATTAGTTAAACAATAAGCAACGAATTCCTGAGGTTTTTCATAGTTTTTAGAAATCTCCTCGATTTTTGCCTTAACTTGTTCTTGAGTAGGCTGAATATCCTCGTTCTCTACGATATGAGCAACAATCAGACCAAGTTTTACACGTCTTTCAGATTCTTCTCTAAAATTTTCACCATCAATTGGCAATGTATCTGCATTAGGAGTTTTAGTTTGGGCTAATTGTTGACGTATTGTGGCAATGCGATCCTCAATCTCCATATCAACTAATGCTTTAGGCACTTCCATCTCAACTTTTGAAACTAATTCATCCCAAACAGATGTTTTTGTGCGAGCTAATGTGCGTGTATTAGTTTCACGTTCTAGATTAGACTTAATTTCTTCTTTAAGTTTTTCTACATTTCCGTCGGTCTGACCAAGGGATTTCGCAAATTCCTCATTAACCTCTGGAAGTACAGGCTCAGCAACTTCTTTCATAGTAAGAGTGAATTCTGCTGTCTTTCCTGCAACTTCTTTTCCGTGATAATCTTCTGGAAATGCTAGTGGAAATGTTTTCTCTTCCCCTGCCTTTAAGCCTTTTGCTGCTTCTTCAAATTCGGGAAGCATAGCACCAACACCTAAAACAAACGGAAAATCATCAGCTTTTCCGCCTTCAAATTCAGTGCCATCAATTCTTCCTACAAAATCGACTGTAACACGGTCTTGATCTTGAGACTCACGGTCAACTTTTGAGAATTTTGTACGTTGCTTGCGTAAAATTTCAATAGTATCGTTGATTTCAGAATCACCTAATTCAGTTTTAAACTTGGTGAAATTCATAGAGCTAATATCACCTAAATTAACTTCAGGATATATCTCAAATTTAGCTAAAAATACTAAATCCTCTTCTGAAGTTTCACCCTCTTTAGGTACAACTTCTGGCTTACCTGCAATACGTAAATCGTGCTCACGAACTGCTTTATCTAACTCTTTAGTAACTTCTTTATTTAATGCATCATACCTAACACTAGGGCCATGGCTTTGTTCTATCATTTTAATAGGTGCTTTACCTGGTCTAAAGCCCTGAATTTTGGCTGTTTTAGCGATTTTTTTAAGTTCTGCTTGAGAAGCATCTTCCACAGCTTTTTGGCTAACACGAATTTCAATTTGACGTTTTAAGCCATCAAGTTTTTCAACTTTTGATTCATTATTGGTAATCATGAATATACCCTAGATAAGTTATAAATTTTTTTGTTAACTTGTTATTTTACTTAAGATGGGAAATATTTAAAGTCGAAATAAAAAATTAACTAAATTCAATTGAAATTAATTCCGCCACCAACACTAGCGCCAACACCGCTATTATTCGCTTTAACACTACCGCCTACAGAGCATGCACTAATTGATACACTTGTTAAGGCAATTAAAAGACTTGTAATAATAATTCTAATCATATGATTCTCCTAAAAAATTTATTATTCTATGTAAAAATATAGCTTAATTTAGCTTACTTATCTACTAATTTTGTGAGGTGTCTATGAATAATGATATCAATCAGTTTAACGGTGAAGATAATTCTGAGCTTCAACTGAAGCAAGAATCAATTTTCTCAAACGGCATGTTTGTTCTTGTTTTAATTGCCTTTGGAATTATCGGGCTTCTTATTTCCTGGTCTGTTAGCTTTATAACTTTATTTTTTGGTATGTTAGGTACTGTAGTATCTGTTGGAACTTGTAGCTTCAGTAATAGCGATTTAGCTTTTTCCAAATCAAAATTACCTAAATTAAGAGATGAAAATTATGTTTACTTGGCTGCTAGAGCAGTTATAGGTGCAGTATCGGGTACAGCAATTGTTCTAATGACTATTCAACATGTTCAAGTACACTGGTCACATTTAGCTGTAGTTTCACTTTTTGGTGCATTTGCAGTTGATCAAATAGTCTTTAAGAGGATTTTCTCCAAATAATAAATGGAAAAAATCGATAAGGCCGCTAAATGGTCTAATTTTTTAGCAAATCGATTAGACTCGAAAAATACTGTTTTAGAGCATCTCCATAAGGACCTTACCATTGATTATGGAAGGTCTTTACTTTCTTTTGTATTAAAAGAAGAAGGTTTGGATTTAAATGAGGATATCGCAAATTTGGATCCCACTATTATTAAGTCGGCTCTTAGACGAGTTAGGGAAAGAATACTCCTAACGACAATAGTCGAGGACATTGCCAAAGAAATAAATACATCACAAGTAGTTCAAATGATGAGCTTGCTTGCAGACACATGCATAAAAATAGCTTATCAAACTATTAATTCAAAACTTGCTGCTACATATGGATATCCAACCGATCCAGAGACAGGATTGGAATTGGCACCAATAATTATTGGGATGGGCAAGCTTGGTGGCTATGAGCTTAATGTATCATCCGATATAGACCTAGTTGTTTTGTATTCTGTTCAAGGAAATACAAACAGTCGCAAACCTATATCAAATCACGAGTTTTATCACAAACTTACCCAAAGAATAATGCATATTCTGTCAGATAGGGATGCGGATGGATTTGTTTTTAGGACCGACCTTAGACTTAGACCAGACGGCGATGGGAGTCCATTGGCATGGAGTCTGGGGGCGTTTGAACATTATCTAATTACTCAGGGTCGTGAGTGGGAGCGCTATGCATATCTTAAAGCACGTGCAATAAATTTAGATGATTCGGAACCGTCAAACATAGATGACTATGACTATTTTGAAGACCTTAGGACTTCATTTGTCTATAGAAAATATTTCGATTTTGATACGCTTAATTCGCTGAGAGATTTGAGGGAGCAAATTAAGGAAGATTGGGATAGAAAAACTGAATCTAAAATAAATGCCGCTTTTAATATCAAATTGGGTGATGGGGGTATTCGAGAAATTGAATTTATCTCACAACTGATTCAGCTTATGAAAGGTGGAAGGCTCCCTAGTCTACAAGAGCGTGGAACAGTAAATGCTTTGAAGGCGATAAGTATTGCTGGTCTTATGGACTCAGAAGATGCTTCTCGTTTGATTGAAATATATTATTTCCATCGAAGACTGGAGCATATGTTGCAATACCGCGAAGATCAGCAAACTCATGATTTACCTGATGATCAAGAAACGCGTCGAAATTTAGCTGAGGCACTAGGTTATGAATTAGAAAAGTTTGAGGAGCTTTTAAAGGAAAATTGCGACTTTGTTTCTCAGAAATTTGAGGAAGTCTTCAATTTAGTCGGTTTGCAAAGCGATTCTTCACGAAATAATGCAGAGCTTGAGGTATCTAATGATTCTGAAGAATTGCAGTTGCTTAAAAAAAACTGGGGAGAATTTAAAAACAAAAACAAAATAAAGCAGCTCAGTACTAGCAATATCAAACGTCTTGATGAATTGTTTGTTCACCTTACAAATAGTAGCCTAAAATCCAAAGATTATGTGAAAACATTCAATCTATTATGTGAGCTAATCGAGACCATTGCCCAAAGAAGCACATATATAACGTTGCTTCTTGAGTATCCTGATGTAATAGATAGAGTAGCTAGAATTATGAGTGCAAGTAGATTAGCAGCTCAAGTTCTTCTGACGCACCCTATTTTGCTAGATAGTCTACTTGATTGGAATGCATTAATGGAGCCGTTAGACTTTGATGCATTGAAAGAAAATTTAGACAGGGAAATGGCTGCAAGCGTAGATGCAAAAGGATATGCTGACATTGAGCGTCAAATGAATTTAGTTAGAGATGCGTTTAACATTGCCAACTTTCAACTTCTTGCTCAAGATTTAGAGGGTGCTTTTACAGTTGAAAAACTTGCAGATCACCTATCTTTATTAGCGGATATTTTGCTTGAGACCTGCTTAAAATGGTGCTGGGCGAATCTTCGCAAAGAAAATTGGCCCGAGAATCCAGAATTTGCGATTATTGGGTACGGTAAATTAGGTGGCAAAGAACTCGGATACTTCTCTGACTTAGATTTAGTTTTCATATTTGATAGCGAAGATCCAAATGCCTCTGAGATGTATAGTAAGTTAGGCAGACGTCTTATAAATTGGCTTACAGCGATGACTTCCTCAGGACGTCTATACGAGGTCGATATGCGGCTTAGGCCAGATGGCGATTCGGGTTTGCTGACTGTCACTATGGATAGTTTTAGAAAATATCAACTTGAAGATGCATGGGTATGGGAACATCAGGCTCTTAGCCGAGCTCGCTTTGTTGCTGGATCTCCTGCAATTGGCGAAGAATTTGAAAATCTGCGTCTAGAAATCTTAAGACGTAAACGTGATCAAATGGACACCAAGGGCGAGATACATAAAATGAAGGAGCGCATCTCTAGGTCACATCCTCCACCCAAATCTGGATTTTTTAATATCAAGCATGGCAATGGTGGCATGATTGATATCGAATTTATAACTCAATTTTTAGTTTTAAGCTATTCTCATAAACACGATATATTGACTAAAAACTTAGGTAATATAAATCTATTGCAGATTGCATCTGATTTAGAACTTATACCTTCTGAACTTGCCGCAAAATGTGCAAGCGCATATAGAACTTATCGTAAAATACAACATGAGTATAGGCTTCAAGAAAAGTCGGTCGTGGAAGTGGATCCAAGTACCTTAAATTCAGAGATTGAAGCCGTTAAACAATTAACTAATTTAGTATTAAATTAATCATCAATGAATACCGAAAAACCTTTTGTCACTCCTATTGAGAGACCCAAACTTTCATTGCCACAGGGAAAGAAAAAACTTTTGATGCACTCCTGTTGTGCTCCGTGTTCTGGTGAGATCATGGAAGCACTACTGGCTTCCGAAATAGATTATTCAATATATTTCTATAACCCTAATATCCACCCTCGTAAAGAATATGATATTCGTAAGAACGAAAATATTCGATTTGCTGAAAAGCATGGAATTGAATTTTTCGATGACGACTATGATCCAGAAAATTGGTATGCACGTACTAAAGGTATGGAGTGGGAGCCTGAGCGTGGCCCACGTTGTACAGTATGCTTTGATATGCGATTTGAGAGAAGTGCTAAATTTGCCCACGACCATGGATTTGATTGTTTAACAAGTAGCCTAGGAATATCGCGATGGAAGGATATGAATCAAATCAACGGCTGCGGTCACAGAGCTGTCGAACCCTACCCTGATCTTGTGTATTGGGATTTCAATTGGCGTAAAGGTGGAGGCTCCGCTCGTATGGTTGAAATTAGCAAGCGAGAAGGCTTTTATCAGCAAGAATATTGTGGATGCAGTCATTCATTGAGAGATGCAAATCGATACCGTTTAAGTCAAGGACGCCCTAGGATTGAATTAGGGGTTAAATTTTACGGGAGGGATGAACATTGAAATTGATTAAAAACGTTTTTATTAGTGCCTGTTTATGTTTTGGTGTAGCTGCTAGTAGCTTTGCACAAGAAAATCAAAATGTGACTGTTAAATATAACTCCAATAAACTTATTTCAGCTTACATTACATACATTGTTGATGGCTCAAATTATAAGGTTTCAACAGCTATAAATATACCTTTATATAAAATGCGTTTTTCAACAGAAGGTAGTATCAAAAACGGAATTTTTGAACTTGAAACTTATAAAGATGTTAGAAACGGAAAGGTATATGCTGATGCGGTCGTGAAAAACGGTCAATTAACATACGGTAAGGCTAAAGAAACTAAGAATTCAGTGACTTTAGAATTACCAACATTCGATTTATTTTCCATTGCTTTTCAGCTCTCATATTTTGGAAAATTACCTGATAGTTTCCAATATACAAACGGTAAAAAAATCTATAAGATGGATCCATTAGTAATGAATGAATCGTCTAAAATGGTTGACATAGACGGTGTTCAAGCCAAAGAAATCACATATAGTTTCCATGGAAACGATAAAAAGCAAATTGTAGTTAAAAAAATAGAAGGCCAAAAATATCCTAGCTATCTCTCATATGAAAAAGATGGAGATAGATATAATTTTAAATTTGATAGAATTGTTCAAAATTGATGTCTTTTAGGGCAGAAAGTTTTGATTATTTTTATAAAAATTTGTAAAATATTCATGCAGTTAAAAATTGGTGACGTACTGCCTTAACGTACGGTCAAATTCATTGGTGACGTACTGCCTTAACGTACGGTTAAATTCATTGGTGACGTACTGCCTTAACGTACGGTTAAAAAATTTTAACTGTAAGGGCAATCTTTTGGTTGCCTTTTTTTTTGGGTAGATATACTTCTTTTACTCTAAGCGATTTCATTTTTGTGGTTCCTTTCTCTTTAACAAATATCCAAATTAATTTTTCCTAAGCTTCTCTAAAAACCATTCTCCCAAAATTACAATATTTGGAAGAAAAAAAATTTAAAACTTTGGATTTAAGATGAATTCAAAAATCAAAATTATTGAAACGATGCGAAGTATTGTTTTAATAGCTATAACGAAAATTTAAAAAGAAAAATGGATTTTCTAAAAAAG
>NZ_JHXN01000008.1 GCF_000687755.1 Taylorella asinigenitalis ATCC 700933 | reverse complement strand
GGAAGTAAACTTCAAAAGTTCAGTCACGTTCGCTTGACTGTGTGTTTAAACGACAGATTAAGAAATGAGTTTTAGTTGAATCTATAACTGTTAAGACCGCTTATATTAAAGTTTAATTATTACCCATGTATGAACTCACACATAAAATGCCAGATACTCAACTAGCTTTATTTATAAGTATATTTATCAGTAGTATTACTACAGTAACAGGCAAAAATTTAAAATAGCTTCTAAATCATAATTCGATTTTAAAATTGAATTTTGTTTTACATAGAAATTCATTATTCTTAATCACTTTATGGAAATAATATTACTTTATTATTTATAAGTATTTTTCTATTGATTACCAATTTGAAATTGAGATTAATCTTTTATTTACCTAGGCTCAGGGTAAGTATTAAAATTAACCTCTTGCTTGCAAAAAAGTAAGTGTGTTTAAACAATTTTTAATTGACTTTAATCTGAGTCGTGCAGCCTTAGGGCTGCACATCCATTATTAGGAAATCATATAAATGTTTATAGCACATACTCGGACTTTAGATTCTGTTACCCAACCTCTTGATGCACACCTCATGAATGTTGGCTCCTTATCTGAAAAGTTTGCTCAAAAACTAAACTTGGGGGAAATAGGTGAATTATTAGGCTTGCTTCACGATTTGGGCAAGTTTTCAGATAATTTTCAAAATTACATCAAATACAATTCCTTCAATTCTGATAAAGATGACGCTGAAATAAACAATAACATTCATATTTCAAGAGTGGATCACTCCACTTGCGGTGCTCAATGGATAAAAGACCACTTTTTAAATAGTAATAATAATGTTTTACTTGGTCAAATACTAAGTATATGTATTGCATCTCATCATGGAAAGGGCTTGATAGATGTCATAAATAATAACGAAAAAACTTGGTTTAATAGACTCAAAAAGAGTAGGCTAGAAACCAACTTCCAATCAGCATTATCTAATGCCGTTAATTCAAACAGTATTGCACTAAAAAAAGCTGTCGAATTAAAGGAATCATCATTTGATACTTTCAATAAGCATATTTCAAGCTTATATAACAGCAATAATCTAAGCTATATTGAAAAAAAATTCTATTTGGGTTGTCTTACTAAATTTTTATTTAGCTGTTTAATAGATGCCGATAGGATTGATAGTGCAGATTTTGAGAGCAACACTAGTACCTCAGATAGAAATATATTTAGAAACTACGAATGGGATATTGCCCTAAAAACTCTTGAAAATCACCTTAAAAATTATTCTTCTGAATCTGATATACAAAAAATAAGAGAATCTATTTCAAATAAAGCTTTTGAATGTGGCTCTAAACCTAAAAATATTTTTAAATTTACAGTTCCTACAGGAGGTGGAAAAACTTTATCAAGTTTGAGATTTGCCTTAAAACATTGTTTAGAACACAAACTTGACAGAATTATATATGTAATCCCCTTTACTTCGATAATTGATCAGAACGCTCAAGTTGTTAGAAAAGTCTTGGGGGATGAATGGGTACATGAACATCACTCAAATATAGAACCTGAAGAAGTAACTTGGAAAAACAAGCTAATTTCATCAAATTGGGATAAACCAATAATTTTTACTACCATGGTTCAATTTTTAGATTCATGGTTTAGCATTGGTACTAGAGGTGTTAGACATATTCATCCTATGACTAACTCTGTGATTATTTTCGATGAAATTCAAAGTCTTCCCCTAAAATGCACATACTTGTTTTGCAACGTCATTAATTGGCTTAATCTATATGGCAATAGCTCAATAGTTTTATCAACTGCAACCCAGCCCCCTCTTGAGCTTCTAGAACCAAAGGAAAATGGGGCTCTAAAGTTTGACAATGATTCTGAGATAATTGGTAACCTAAATGAAGTTGATGAACTTTACGATAATTTAAGTAGAGTAAACATCCATTTTGACAGTGTAAAAAAAGATATCGATAAAACATTTTCATTTGTTAAGGAAATCTACAATAGCGAAAATAAAATACTTTTCATTGCCAATACAAAAAAAACAGTCCTGGATTTATTTAACAAATTTAAAGAATATAATTACTCACTGGAAAATATATACGCACTAACAACTTATCAATGCCCTTCACATAGAAAAGCAATTATTAATGAATTAAAAGAAAAATTGCGAAATAATGAAAAGACTGTTTGCATAAGCACTCAATTAATAGAGGCTGGTGTTGATATATCCTTCCAAACAGTTATAAGAGTGCTTGCTGGATTAGATAGTATCGCTCAGGCAGCTGGCAGATGTAACAGGAACAAAGAACAGGATAAAGGAAATTTATATATTATTGATGTTCTTGAAAATTTAGATAAACTTCCAGAAATATCAAATGCAAAAGTTAGTGTCCAAGCAGTTCTCCATGAATTTAATAATGATTTACATAAAATATTAAAACCAGATGCTATTAACAAATACTTTAAACAATACTATGAACTCCAAAGAAATGAATTAATTTACCCAATTGAGTCTGAACAAACATCAATTCTTGATTTGTTGTCAGCTAATTCAGATTGTATTTATCGCAAAGATTTAGATGACCGTTTGCTCAAACAATCTTTTAGAATTGCAGCGGAAAATTTCAAATCAATAGATGCACCTACAAAATCAGTTATATGTCCATATGAAAAAGGCGTGAATTTAATAGCTATACTTTGTGGTGAATGGGATCCTAAAAAGTTTAGAGAAACTCTCATTGAAGCTCAGCAATTTAGTGTGGCACTATACCCTTCCACATGGAAGATGCTACTCGATGAGGGAGCAATTCATCCAATTAACGACACAGGGATCTATTATTTGGATGAAAAGTACTACGATTCAAAATTAGGGTTGAATTTCGAAGGTAATGCACAAATGGGCGAGTTTTACATTTAACCTCACTCCCCGCTCACCCCTGTCAGCTTCACTAACCGCTCTCGCTCGCCCTCGCTCAACAACCGAGCTAACAATGCCCCCTTCTTCCCGTGCATACCAGGGATGCGTGCCTCACGGCCATTGCCAGGAGCGAGGTCGGTGGGCTCCCCGTCTATTTCCATCGCCTCAAGTACTATAACCATATTGCCGCTTGGGTGAATCACTTCCAGTTTATCACCCACGCGGAATCGATTTTTCACCTCGACGGTCGCCCACCCGTCATCATCCACATCACGCACCACCCCTGCAAACTGCGACAATCTAGACACAGAATAACCGTGCAAATAATTCTGATAATCTTGTGTCTGATGGCGCTCGAGGAATCCAGGCGTATAGCCGCGATTCGCCACATTTTGCAAATCAGCTAACAGCTCTGGGTTAAACGGACGTCCTGCAACAGCATCGTCAATTGCCCGACGATATGCATTCGCCACGCGACCCACGTAGTACATCGATTTTGTGCGGCCCTCCACCTTCAGTGAGTCCACACCAATTTTCACCAATCGTTCGACCTGCTCAATTGCACGCAAGTCTTTCGAATTCATAATATATGTGCCGTGCTCGTCTTCCATAATCGGCATATATTGACCAGGTCTATTGCCTTCTTCCAATAGATATACATTATCCGCAAGTGGATGACGTGGAGCACCGCCTACTGAGGCGAATTTGGAGTCTGCTTCTTCACGCATAGCGTTGAAATCAAATCCCTCAAGACCTGCGTTTGGCACACGGAACTCGCTCGATGAACGCCCACCTGTGGAGTTGCGGCTCACTGGCGAACCCACGCCGCCTGGTGAACAAGCCTCGTCCGCTGAGTGACTCACGCCCGCCGCACCAGCTCCGCCTGGTGAGCTACATAAGCCCGCAGCAGACCCCGAACCCCCACCAAATCCAAATCTCTCAGCACCTGGTGCCAGCCTAGCGTCTCCAGCATCGCTTTCCACTGCTGGCAATACTTTATAATCCCATCGGCAAGAGTTAGTACAGGTCCCCTGATTCGGGTCGCGCTGATTGAAATACCCTGACAGCAAGCATCTTCCAGAATAAGCAATACACAATGCCCCATGCACAAACACCTCAAGCTCCATATCAGGACACTCTTGACGAATCTCCTCAATCTCATCTAAGGATAATTCCCGCGACAATATAATCCGACTGATGCCCATTTTTTGCCAGAATTGCACGCCCCAATAATTGGTCGTGTTCGCTTGCACAGAAAGATGAATGACCGCATCAGGCCATCGCTCCTTCACTTTCATGATCAGACCAGGATCCGCCATAATAAATGCATCTGGCTTAAGTTCCATAATTGGTGCGAGATCGTCTAGATAGGTTCGAAGCTTTGAATTATGTGGCAATAAATTCGATGCCACGTAAAATTTTTTGCCCAAAGCGTGTGCCTCTGTTATCGCTTCATGCATTTTTTCGTAACGCACGAATTCATTATTTCTGGCACGTAGTGAGTATCGTGGCTGGCCAGCATACACAGCATCAGCTCCAAAAAAGAAAGCCGTACGCATACGCTCCAAACCACCAGCTGGTAGTAGAAGTTCAGGTTTTTTCATATTGTATTTTTTAAGCAAGACACCATTGCCAACTATGAGCGGAATGCCCATAGCCGCAAAACTGTTACAGTGATTTTATAAAAATTTAGCTTAATTTGAAAAATTTTCTTCTAAAAATTTATCCATGCTAATCACATATTTTTAGTAATTATCATCGATCATTTTTAAAGGTCGAAATTCCCTTTCCATAGTTGGTTCATAAGATAGTTGAAGAGTAACTTGGAAATAAAGAATAAGCTGCGATCGTCTCGTAATTTGTCTTTCGCTTTTTTGAAGCGAAGAAATTAATAATATTTGTTATAGAAATAAAGCTGGATGCGATGTTTACTAAATATACAAATAAGTCATCGATAAGTTTTATGTCCTTGACTTTATACCTTGCACCTATATCACGCAGTAATATCGTATCTTTTATGGATGAAACATAGTTATGCTTCATTTCATACGAAGGCAGATTAAATAACTCTGGCAATGCCCCCTCATCCAGATAATTTGCATAACTCGAGCGGTTTTGCTCTATCTCATTAAGTGCACAATATTCATTGAAATTGTAGGGAAATTGTTAAAAACATAAAATCTTATAAATCTTATTTGAAGATTTAACTAGATTTTTTCAACCACACTTGAAAATTTACTCAAAAATCCAAAATTTTCAACTACAACCTAAAAATATTCGACCCTCAAGTCCTGCAAGCCTTCCACAGAGCCGTGCAATTTATCGCCCCTCACAACGGGACCTACACCACTTGGAGTACCAGTCATCACTAAATCGCCTGCTTTAAAATCATAGAATTTAGCAAGATATGCAATGCATTCATCGATTGTCCAAATAAGATCAGATGTAACACCGTCTTGACGCACTTCATCGTTTACCGTCAACTTTATGCCCACATTATCCATCCACGGATTCGCCAATGCAGTCTTTTCTGTAAGCTCTCCGAGAATTACGGAATCTGCAAAATCCTTCGCCCCATCCCATGGAAAGCCATTCTTCTTAGCCACAGATTGCAAATCACGACGAGTCATATCAAGGCCAACGGCATATCCGTATATCGCATCGAGAATTAGCTCCTTGGTCAGCCCTGAGTCCGCACCCGCACCCGCATCCAATTCCTTTCCAAATGCAAGCACAAGCTCCACCTCATGGTGCAAATTACTCGTACCCAGCGGATATGGCACACGCAAACTTTCTTGAGCATGCGAATGTGCTACATGGCACGCAGATTTAATAAAAAATATTGGGTCGGTCTGGCTTTTGTCCACTGGCTCATAATTCATTTCAGCGGCGTGTTCTTGATAATTGCGGCCGATACAAAATATGCGGCCCACGGGAAAACGCTCTTCTTTACCGTAAATTGCGATAGTTACTGGCTTTAAGACAGGGAATACAGTTTTACATTCAGACATGGCACACCTTAAATTGATAGAGGATCGACCTCTATATGATAGCGAATTTTTGATGACTTAATATTATCAATCTGTGGCAATATCTCGTAAACCAGCCCATGCAGGCTCGCACGCGAGTTCGATTCAAGTAAAAGCTGAGCTCGCTCCACATTCGCCACTCGCACGATTTGCAAGGGAACTGGGTCGTATATACGAACATCGGATGAGGGCGAGGACATTGCCACAATTGCGACTTGCTCAAGGAAAGCAAGGGCGTCGTTTACGTCTCGAGCTTGAGCCGTAAATAAAATTTGATAGCTATATGGTGGCAATGCAGCCTCTTCCCGCTCAGCCAGTGCATTTTCAGCGAACTTCTCGTAATCTTGGGCGACAAGGGCGTCGTACAAAGGGTGTTGCTCGAACTCGGTCTGCACCACCACAAGGGAGTCCAAAATATGCCGCCCAGCACGACCAGCCACCTGCAAAAGCTGTGCGAAAAGCCGCTCGCCAGCACGAAAATCTTCGTTAAATAACATAAGATCAGCATTTAGAACGATAACAAGGCTCAGTTTCTTGAAATCATGCCCTTTTGCGAGCATTTGTGTGCCTACGATAATATCGACTTCTCCCTTAGTCGCTTTCGAAAACAGATGCTCCGCAGAGCCCTTACGACTCGTGCTATCTGCATCGATACGCAATATGTTCGCACTCGGGAAGGCCTCTTTAAGCCCCTCTTCAAGCTTTTGTGTTCCATAACCTAGTGCCGATAAGTCGATCTCCCCGCAATCGGGGCAATGCTTCGGAACCGAGCTACTAAAGCCGCAATGATGGCATTGGAGCACATTTGTTTTTCGCTTTAAATCGCGATGCAAAACCATATGTACCGAGCAATTTGGGCAGCCACTTACCCAGCCGCAACTTCCGCATCGAAGTACTGGGGCAAAGCCTCGACGATTGAGATAAATCATGACCTGCTCTCCTACTTCGAGCTTTTTAGAAATAAGATCCATAAGCGGCTCGGCGATTCCATTATGCGTTTTAATTTTCTTGGTATTAAGTATGCGAATGTTCGGAGGATAGCCAGAACTGGCCCTCTCCTTTAAACTCAGTATTTTGTAGCGGCCAGTTTGAACGCCCCTCCAAGTCTCAAGAGATGGTGTGGCAGAGCCTAGCACAACAGGCACACCAAGCTGTTGCCCACGCCAAATAGCTAAATCGCGGGCCGAATAGCGAAGACCGTCCTGCTGTTTATAGGAAGTATCGTGCTCCTCATCAACTATGATAAGACCGATATTTTCAAATGGCGAAAAAATGGACATGCGTGTTCCAATAACTATTTTCGCTTCCTGCCTTTGCATGCGAACCCACGCATCAAGGCGCTCCCCGTCGGAGAGAGCACTGTGCATGATGAGCACGGAGGCATTTCCAACTTTATGGGCAAATCTGGCACGAATTAATGCCTCGAATTGTGGTGTGAGATTGATTTCGGGCACAAGAAAAACGACTTGATGTCCCTTTTCGAGAACTGCTTCTGCTGCATTTAAGTAGACTTCTGTTTTTCCGCTTCCAGTTATGCCATGAAGGACCACCGTCTCAAATCCTCTTATTGATTTAATATATTCGGCCGCAGCCTCCTGATCGGGATTTAGTTTGGGGGCAATGCTCTTGTGCTCCATCTCCTGCAGCGGTTTTTTCTTTTTATCGAGCCTATAGACGGGGCTGGTTCGGGTTTTGCCACGATATGCTTTTATATTTCTAAGAGGTGGTGCAAGTACAGGAAGTATGACCTCTCCTATGGGCCTAATATAGTATTTTGAAGCAAACTCACAAAAGTTTAACCATTTTTCTGAAAACGGAGGCAAATCGTCGAGCACTTCGAGAATTGGTTTTTGTTTTTCTGCAGGGACGGCCGTTTCACTTAGCAGCTCGATAACTACTCCAATAAGCTCCTTGGTACCAAATTCGACTATTACTCTTTGTCCACGCTCAACCCTCACGCCTTCAGGAATGATATAGTCAAAGTTGTAAAAAAGAGGAATATCGAGGGCTACTCGACACCATTTTTTATCCATTTTTATGGAAACCTGCGTACTTAGTGTTGATTACAAAAGTTGTGGATAACTTTGCGAATAACATTGCCACAATTATTTCAAAAGTTTTACAAAAAACTTAAAAAAATAAAAATTTTTTTCTTGACAAATAAATTTCACTGCAAATTCAAGGGCTTATACATGCATGGTAAACCATCACTTAAAATAAGCATGCTAAGTTAAACAAATTTACAATTGTGGATAACTCAACTATTAATGCTTTGATTTGCTATATTCATGCACCTCATCAACAAGTGCAGCTACGATTTCGGGATCAGTGAATTGGGAAATGCCATGACCCAAATTAAAGATATGTCCACCAAAACCAACACTTCCAAAATCATCAAGAATTTTTCTTGCTTGACTACGAACAGATTTTTCATCTGCAAATAAAGCCATCGGATCTAAATTACCCTGCAAAGCAACTTTATCCTCTACTCTTTTTCTAGCCTCGCTCAATGATATGGTCCAATCGAGACCCAATGCATCAAAACCAGCTTCGACCATATCCTCGAGCCAAAGTCCTCCGCCCTTAGTAAAAGCGATAACAGGCACCTTTGTACCCTCGGCTACCATAGCCTCTCTTAGGGCATCTAGTACTTGCTTCATATATTTAAGAGAAAATTCCTGATAATAGCCATGAGCTAACACTCCACCCCAACTATCGAAAATCATAAGCGCCTGAGCACCAGCTCTCATCTGCTCTATTAAATATTTTGCAGTCGCCTGTGCACTAATATCTAAAACTCTATGCATTAAATCTGGATGCGAATACATCATTGACTTAATCTGGCGATATTCCTTAGAGCCTCTGCCCTCCACCATATAACAGGCGATGGTCCAAGGAGATCCAGCAAATCCAATTAGTGGAACACGTCCATCAAGCTCTTTTCTAATTAGACGCACTGAATCGAACACATAATTAAGTGATTCCATATCAGGGACACGCAATCGATTTACATCTTCTTCACTTTGAACTGGATTAGCAAATTGTGGGCCCTCACCTGTGACAAACTCAAGTCCTAATCCCATTGCATCTGGAACCATCAAGATATCTGAAAATAAAATCGCAGCATCTAAATTAAATCGCTCAATAGGCTGCAATGTTACTTCGCAAGCTAATTCAGGATTCATGGCCAATTTTAAAAATGACCCAGCTTTTTCTCGAGTCGTTCTATACTCAGGCAAGTATCTTCCCGCTTGTCGCATAAGCCATATAGGCGTGTACTCACATTTTTGACGCAAAAGTGCTCTTAAAAAAGTATCATTCATCATTTTTATTATGGTCAGTAAAGATAGGAAATTATACCCACTATTGCCTATATTGCTCAGCCGATATCTCGTGTTTTCTCATTAATTCCCAAAAAGAGCGGCGATTTTTATCGCTTCTTTTAGCGGCTTGGGCGATATTCCCTTTTGAGCTTATGAGTGCATTAATAATAAATTCTTTTTCAAATGCGGACACTATCTTGTCCTTTGCATCTTTGAAAGTATCATTTTTATCGTAGCTTTGGGGCTCTGTAACTGTGTGGATTTTTGCACTGATTATTTTACGTTTGGGGAGGCGACGGAAGTTAGGTTTAAGGGCGGCGTCATCAAAATCGGCGGGATTAAAGGGTGGGATAAAGGATATTCGTCTGGTTTCCACATTTGCTATTTGCCCCGTATTTCCCTTTTCATAATTAAGAGTGGAGCTTGAATCGAAAAACTCTAGATGTGTGTAACTCCCTGGTGATTCAGTATATTCGAGCGTTTTGAGGGTCTCAGGCCGCATTTCCATCTCTGCTCGAGCGGCTGCTTTTGCAAATAAGAGATCTCGATTTTGAACTTCTAATTCATCCATCAATTTATTAACGGCCCGTATTTCCCGCTTTCGATAATACGTATGTCTCTCAATTGCACTTTTTATTCGAGCCATAATAATATCAACAGAGTCATTAATGTTTATAAAATCGACAACTCCTAATTTTGCTAGGTCTGGCAATGCCGTCGGTTGCACATCATCACTAAGTACTACCACGGGAGATGGAAAATTTTCACAATTCCCTAACATAACCCTAAGCCAAATTAGGGCATTTTGATTTACTGGGATAATTACAACATCGTACCTGTGGAAAAGTGGTCCGAGATCTCTTAAAGTTAGAGGGTTTGGTAGTGTATATCCGTTAACTTCATAGGGAGCAAGATCTTGTCTAATGACTTCGGTCATATTAAATTCATTGAATCGAATGCGTTTTACTTTATCGGTCATGTTTACTAATCGTGTAGACAAGTCCCGAAAGTATTTTGTATACAACACAGCACAATCCAATAAATCTCTCATTTATTACCCTAATTCATCACAATTCCTATCATCGAAGTGAAAAGTTGTTTCACTGTAATAATTCAGTAATATATGGAAATTGGGGCTAGGTAGAGATTTTTTTGTCCACCTAGAATTGAAACACAAATTTGAGTTCAAATTTTAGCGAATCCCTTATCAAAGCATGCATTTGAAATTTCCGATACATTTAAAATTACCGCTCCGAAAAAGGGAAATCAAAAAGTTGTAAAAATCGTAACAAGAGGTGTTACGAGATATAAATTTTGATACAATCTCTAGCTTGACTAACAAACCGATGAATATTTTCAAAATGGTTTATACTAGTCAATTATTTTTTTAGTAACAGATAGTATGTCCCCTCGGGGCATGGAGAAATCTATCATGGCTAGAGCTACTAAAAGCGCCAAAACATCAAGAAAATCTAAATCGTCCAAGACGGAAACCGAAGTTTTATTGACAGAAGAACAAATAAAGCAGATGTCTGAAGATGAGTATATGAACGACCTTCAACTTGCTTTCTTCAAAGATCGCCTCAAAAAGCTTGAAAGCGATATTCTTAATAATGCTGATGTAACCACAGAAAATCTTAGAGAAACTCAATTTGTTCCCGACCCAGCTGATCGTGCAACTATAGAAGAAGAACATACATTAGAGCTTCGCACTCGAGATCGTGAACGCAAACTTCTTAAAAAAGTACAAAATTCTCTTCAATTAATTGAATCTAAAGAATATGGTTGGTGCGAGGAGACGGGAGAACCTATAGGCATTCCTCGTCTATTGGCTCGTCCGACGGCTACGCTTTCTCTTGAAGCACAAGAGCGACGTGAGAAACGCCAAAAACTATATAACGATTAGTGCATTCTTTTATTAAAATGCCCCGCGAATATTGCGGGGCTTAATGCTATCTAAAAATGTGTGAGCACACAAGGCACAAAGATCAAAGCAAAGGCCTCAGTGCATCTCAAACATAATTATTTAGCCTCTAAGAACTCAGTAACTTTAAGTTTTATAAGCTCATTATCATCTGCTTTATTAGGGTCACGAGAAGCAGAACCAGGAAGGTTGTTATCGTTACCTACGATGATATGGTCTTTATCAAGCACATCTACGTCTTCAATTGTGAAGAATGGGAATGTGAATTTACCGTCTACTAAAGGTTTACGTGCAACTTTATTAGGGTCTTGGATATCCATTAAATCGATATAAGCAATTTTTTCTGCTGTATCGCTATTTGGATCTAATTTCACTTTGTAGATGCGTTTGAATTTTGCTGTAGTTTCATAGCAGTCTTCTCCACTTGCACCTTCAGCACATTTTTTATCTGCAGAGCCTTCAGTGTTATCGCGTTCGATGATTAATCCATAAGTTTCATCAATCATATTGAAATCACCAATTGCATGACCTGCATCTTCAAGATGGAATTTCCAAGATTTACCAGTCCATTTTTTTGCACCTACATCAAACTCAAGAATGCGAAGATATGATTTACCATCAGTATTTTCATACTCTTTTTTGTCGTGGTCATAAAGTGCACCCTCAAGAAGTGGGTATAGTTTAGTTTTGTCTGGAGAAGAAGCCATACCTTCATAACCTTTAGAACGGCTTGATTGGAATACAGGCATTTTGCCGTCAGGTTTTCCTGGAAGATTGATGCTGTAGTGATCTGGAGAGATGATTTTTTTACCGTCAACTTCAGTTTCGAAGATTGAGACTACATTTCCATCTGCATCAAGTTCAAGAAGATATGGACCAAATTCATCACCCACCCAAAAGTGATCGCCAATTGGCTGGAAGCTTTCAGGGTCAAGGTCCATACCAGTTAAATAACGCTCTTTAGTTGCATCTTGAGTGATATGGAAAGGAATAACTCTGTTTGGATCTTTAAAGAATACAGTTTTTAAGTGTTCGAATTTTCCAGATTCAAAATCTACTTTATATTGATTCAAGAAAAGCAATGCGTCTGGCGAATTAAGTTTATTACCAAAGCCGTTATCTGAAATCAACCAAAATGTACCATCTTCCATGATTTTGATACCTGAGTGACCTTGAATTGGTTGACCTTTGAATGGTTTTTTAATACCAGTTTTTCGTTTGCCATTGAAACCATCAGCACTTTCAGCTTCATCTACACGGTTGTACTTACTATTTTTATAACGAGCACTAACTTTGAAGTACTCTGGAGCATCTTCAGGTGGATCGATAAATGTAGCAGCAGGCAATAATGCGTGACCTACTAAAGTTGCAGGAAATTGTTCGGCAGCATATGCTCCGCTAGCAAAGGTTAAACCTAGTAATAGTGCAATCTTCTTCATATTAACTCCTCTCAAAAAATATCAAAGGTACGAATGCAACTCAAATGTAGCAAGGCTGTATTGCACTTACGTTAAATTAATCCGATATTACTCTTATAACTTGTGGGTTGATTTCGGAAGCATTGCCCCCAAATAAAAGTTCTATAACTTATAAGGAAAATCCATGGAACAATTTCACGCAACTACTATTCTGTGCGTCCGTCGCGGGGACGAGGTAGCTATTGGCGGAGATGGGCAGGTCACTTTAGGAAATGTTGTAATCAAAGGTACCGCAAGAAAAATCCGCAAGCTCTATCAAGACAAAGTGCTCTCTGGATTTGCAGGGGCGACGGCGGATGCATTTACACTTCAAGAGAGATTTGAGGCTAAGCTTGAAAAGCATCAAGGCCATTTGTTGCGTGCAGCCGTAGAATTAACTAAGGATTGGAGAACGGATCGAGTATTGCGTAGATTAGAGGCTATGCTTATTGTCGCAGATAAGGACCATACTCTAGTCTTAACCGGAAATGGAGACGTTTTAGAACCTGAGCTTGGAATTGCTGCTATTGGTTCTGGAGGCTCGTATGCACAATCGGCTGCTCAAGCCCTTCTTCAAAATACAGATTTATCACCTGAAGAGATTATTAAAAAATCATTACAAATTGCAGGTGATCTTTGCATATATACAAACCAAAATCACGTAATTCAGAAACTTGAATTTCAAGAATCTAAAGGTAAAGAGGAATCTTAATGGATCAAAATAGTGTTATGACTCCTAAAGAAATCGTGTCCGAATTAGATAAATATATTATCGGACAGAATAAAGCAAAGAAATCCGTTGCGGTTGCTTTGCGTAATAGATGGCGTCGTCAGCAAGTATCGGAGCCCTTGCGCCACGAGATACATCCTAAAAATATCATGATGATTGGGCCTACAGGTGTAGGGAAAACTGAGATTGCTAGACGACTAGCGAAACTCGCTAAAGCCCCATTTATCAAAGTAGAAGCTACAAAATTTACAGAAGTAGGATATGTGGGACGCGATGTTGAGACTATTATTCGCGACCTAACAGATATATCTGTTAAGCAGCTTCGCGAAGCCGATATGAAGCGCGTTAAATCGATTGCTCAAGATGCGGCAGAAGATAGGATTTTAGATATTCTCGTGACACCTACTCACGACTCTGATGGAAATCCTGTACGCGAAGAAAATACTGCACGTCAGGTTTTCCGCAAAAGACTACGTGAAGGGCAGCTTGACGATATGGAAATCGAAGTCGACGTAAAACCGCCTCCAGTTCAAATGGAGATTCTTGGTATCGATGCGATGGATGATATGCGCGATAACATTAAGGGATTATTCTCTAGCATTACTAAAGAGAAAAAGAATAAGAAAAAAATGAATATTAAAAAAGCTCTTAAAGTGCTTACCGATGAAGAATCCGAGAAGCATCTTAATGAAGAAGATATTCGTGAGAGAGCTATCGTTAACGTAGAGCAAAACGGGATCGTGTTTTTAGATGAGATCGATAAGATCACATCGAATTCAGAAAAATCTAGTGCGGATGTATCTCGTCAAGGCGTGCAGAGGGATTTATTGCCACTAATAGAAGGCACTACTGTAAAAACTAAATATGGTATGGTTAAAACCGATCATATTCTATTTATAACTTCAGGTGCATTTCATCTTAGTAAGCCTTCAGATCTTATCCCTGAATTGCAGGGCCGTTTGCCGATTCGTGTGGAGCTAGATGCTTTAAGTACAGAAGATTTTGTGCGAATCTTAAAAGAGACGGACTCCTCGCTTATCAAGCAGTATTGCGCACTTCTTGAGACGGAAGACGTGAAGCTTGATTTTACAGATGATGGCATTCGTCGCATCGCAGAACTTGCGTACGAAGTGAATGAAAATATGGAAAATATTGGTGCCCGTAGGCTGTATACCGTGATGGAGAAATTGCTTGAGCAGATATCATTTGATGCGGATTCAAAATCTGGAACTACGATAACAATCGATGACACTTACGTGAATGATAAGCTTCAAGATATCGTGAAAGATCAAGACCTATCGCAGTACGTTTTATAAATTAAAAGCCCTCAAATCGTGCGAGGGCTTTTTTTGCATTACTTTGTACCAATGGTCCTGCAATACATCAATACTTAATTATTTTTTAATCTCTGTAATGATATATTTTTTGTTTTCGTGTTTAGCCGTAAAACTAACTTTATCCCCTGGTTTAATACCGCTTAATAAGTTAGCAGGAATATCGTAAACCAAGGTTACAGCAGGCAGTCCAAGATCTGCAATCTCACCATGCTTAATTGCGATAGTACTTTTCGCTGTATCGATTCGACGAACCTCACCTTTACCTGAACCAACAGCTTGACCGAAAGCAACTGTAGAACCAGCTGCAAGTAATAGACCTAATAGTGCTTTTTTCATAAGTCACCTCCTTTTCTTATAACTTTATTATAGGGGCTAAATAGAATAAAAAAACCCTTAGTTCATAAGAACCAAGGGTTTAACCACTACATACAACTTACTTTCAAAGGAGATCTATGTTTTAAACAACACATGGATTGATTCTAAGCCATAAATGTAATCTTTTCAACACGTTTCATAAAAAAACTTCTAGTGTTTCATATATTTACAACATTTTTCACAAACATGTAATTAAATAAATTTAATATCCGTTGGTTTCTATATGGCTATATGGAGATCAAATGCCAAACACTATACTTAAAACTCTTATTGCGTCTATCGCATTTATCGGTGCTACAGGAGAAAAAGCTGTAAGCCCTGAGGGTAAAGAGTTAGGCGTTGATGAATATGGTATAGACACTGAAGGTTTAGTAGTTCTTGAAGATGGTTCATTCTGGGTATCAGATGAGTACGGCCCACACATTGCCAAATTTAATGCAGAAGGTGTGCAGCAAGAGCGTATCAGCCCATTAGGATTTAAAAATGAAGGTCGCAAGCTTCCTGCAGTCTTTGCAACTCGTTTTAGTGAAAGAGCTTAACTACCCTCATGAGAAATTTGAAGGTATGTGGTTAAAAGACGATAAAACACTTGCTGTTATAAACGATGATGACTTTACGATTTCATCAAGTAAAGAAGGAAAAGTGTCACAGAAAATATTGCCAGCTACTAAAAAAATAGACGCAAATACTGTGTACTTTGTTCCAGTCGATTTACCTGAAGAATAAATTCTTTATAATATCGTATTGGTTTTTGAAGGGCACCATTAGGTGCTCTTTTTATTTTAGGATTAAGATGAAATTCGTAGATGAAGCGACTATTGAGGTGATTGCCGGTAAAGGTGGCAATGGTTCCGCGAGTTTCCGCCGCGAGAAATTTATCCCCAAAGGCGGTCCTGATGGTGGGGACGGTGGACGCGGAGGCAGCATCATTGCCATAGCAGATCGAAATATTAAAACGCTTATCGATTACCGATACGCACGCCTGCATCGTGCACGCAATGGCGAAAATGGCCGTGGCTCAGATCAATATGGTGCCGCAGCTGAAGATATTGTTTTACGCATGCCTGTGGGCACTGTTATTTATGATGCGGATTCGGGCGAGCAATTATTCGATCTAGATAAGCATGGCGAAAAAGTTGTACTTGCTGCTGGTGGTGCTGGTGGCTTAGGGAATCTTCATTTTAAATCGAGTACAAATCGTGCTCCTAGGCAATTTACATACGGTAAAGATGGTGAGCAAAGACGTCTTCGCATGGAGCTTAAAGTACTAGCTGATGTTGGTTTATTGGGTCTTCCGAATGCAGGAAAAAGTACTTTAATCACAAGAATTTCAAATGCAAAACCTAAAATCGCAGATTATCCATTTACGACTCTACATCCAAATCTAGGTGTTGTTCGGACTTCAGATTCGCGAAGTTTTGTTGTGGCTGATATCCCTGGTTTAATTGAAGGGGCTAGTGAGGGAGCTGGGCTTGGACACTTATTTTTAAGACACCTTACACGCACGAGTCTTCTTTTACATATTGTTGATGTCTCAAGTCTTGACCCTGAAGTGGATTCAATCGAAAAAGCTGTTAAAGATGCCCGTGCTATATCGGAAGAGTTGCGAAAATATAGCGAAGAACTTTACGAAAAACCTCGTTGGCTAGTGCTTAATAAATTCGATATGATTGAAAATCCTGATGAAGTAAAAGAGAAATTCGTTAAAGCCTATGGCTGGAAAGGACCTGTTTTTACTATCAGTGCTCTTACAGGTGAAGGAACACAAAATTTAGTTTATGCCTTGCAAGACTATATTGACGAGCAGAAAAAATCACAACATAAAGAGGAGGATATCGAAACGGGAGTATTCGAAGAAGAAGACCCCCGCTTTAGATAATTATTTACGTTTAATTTGAGACAAATCTCTTATTGCACCCTTGTCCGCAGAGGTTGCAAGTGCGGCATAAGCTTGCAATGCTTTTGATACCACACGATTTCGTGAAACAGGCTTCCACGCATCTTCTCCACGAGATTCCATCTCCTCACGACGCTCACGTAATTCATTATCAGACACTGCTAAACGGATTGTACGATTTGGGATATCAATTTCAATCGTATCGCCGTTCTTAACAAGACCTATCGCGCCACCTTCAGCTGCTTCAGGTGAGGCATGTCCAATAACAAGACCTGAGGAGCCTCCTGAAAACCTACCGTCCGTCAAAAGAGCCGCCTGCTTACCAAGCCCCATCGTTTTTAGATATGAAGTAGGGTAAAGCATCTCTTGCATGCCTGGTCCACCCTTAGGCCCTTCATATCTAATGATTACAACATCACCCTCTTTAACCGCACCACCTAAGATGCCTTCAGATGCATCATCCTGAGATTCAAATACTACAGCGGTTCCCGTAAATGTAAGAATGCTCTCGTCCACACCAGCAGTCTTCACGATACATCCGTTTTCAGCTAAATTGCCGTAAAGCACAGCCAATCCACCATCTGCGGAATATGCATGTGCCACATCACGTATACAGCCATTTGCTCGATCGAGGTCGTTCTCCTTGTAGTAAGAATTTTGCGAAAATGCCTGCGTAGTTTTTTCATGACCTGGGGCCGCACGGAAATACTGCAATATAGCCTCATTCGAATTAGGACCTAACACGTCCCAATTCGCAATAGCATCTCCTAGAGTTCCACTATGGATATTCAATGCATCTGTGTTCAAAAGATTCGCTCGGTTAAGTTCCGCCAAAATGCCCAAAATACCGCCTGCTCGATGAACATCCTCGATATGATATTTCTGAGTAGCTGGTGCCACCTTACATAGACATGGCACACGCCGAGAAATCGCATCGATATCATGCATAGTAAAATCAACGCCCGCCTCATGTGCAATTGCGAGAATATGAAGTACAGTATTTGTAGAGCCGCCCATCGCAACATCTAAGACCATAGCATTCTCGAATGCAGCCTTAGTGGCAATGCTCCTCGGTAGCACCGAATCATTTTCTTCCTCATAGTAAGCCTTCGCTAATTGCACAATAAGCTCACCAGCTTGCTCAAACAATGCTTTTCGACTCGCATGGGTAGCCACGATAGTCCCATTTCCTGGCAATGCAAGGCCCAACGCTTCCGCCAAGCAATTCATAGAATTTGCCGTAAACATACCCGAACAGGACCCACATGTTGGACAGGCATTCGATTCAATTGCGTACAAATCATCTTTATCGATATCTGGATCCGCCCCATGAATCATGGCATCAACAAGATCAAGCTTTATAACTTTATCCTCTGTCACAAGTGTGGCCCTTCCTGCTTCCATTGGACCACCCGAAACAAAAATCGTAGGAATATTTAGACGCATCGCTGCCATAAGCATTCCTGGAGTAATCTTATCGCAGTTGGAAATGCACACCATTGCATCCGCACAATGAGCATTCACCATATACTCCACCGAATCCGCAATCAAATCTCGCGATGGCAATGAATACAACATCCCCCCATGCCCCATCGCAATACCATCATCGATTGCGATAGTATTAAATTCTTTTGCAATACCGCCTGCAGCTTCAATGCATCGTGCCACAAGCTGACCCATATCCTTAAGATGTACATGCCCTGGCACAAATTGCGTAAAAGAGTTTACGACTGCGATTATCGGTTTGCCGAAATCAGAATCCTTAACGCCCGTCGCACGCCATAGTGCCCGAGCTCCAGCCATTTGTTTTCCGTGAGTAGATGTTTTTGAGCGGTAGTCAGGCATTATTGAGTCCTTGCAAGTGAAAAAGTTACTAAGTCTTTAAGAGATTGTTTATAAGGTGATTCTGCTAGCGAATCTAAAGCGGCTATAGCAATATCTGCCTGCTCTTTGGCAATACTTTTGGTATATTCAATCGCATCGGTACTTCGAATAGCCTCGGCTACTCTCTCAAAATCGCCATCACCTTCTTCAATTGCGTGACGAATTAAAGCCTTTTGCTCAGGCGAACCCACTTGCATAACACGAATTAGTGGCAATGTCGGTTTGCCCTCTCGCAAATCATCTCCTACGTTTTTTCCGAGATCTTCTGCTGATCCAGAATAATCCAACACATCGTCTATCACTTGGAATGCTGTACCGACATGTGTTCCATATAAAGCTGCATGTTGTTCTGTCTCTTTATCTGCACCCGCAAGAACAGCTGCAACTCGAGTAGCAGCTTCAAATAGTTTTGCGGTTTTTGATTTAATAACATTCATGTATCGATCGAAATCTACATTCGAATCATGAACATTTAGTAGTTGTAGAACTTCCCCCTCGGCAATTACAGTAGTCGCTTCTGACATAATTTGCATAATACGCATAGAATCAGCTTCTACCATCATCTCAAATGAACGCGAATATAAATAATCACCCACCAACACGCTCGCCGCATTACCGAAAACAGCATTTGCTGTAGCAGCTCCTCGACGCATATCCGATTCATCAACAACATCATCATGAAGAAGAGTTGATGTGTGAATAAACTCAATAACGGCAGCCATTAAATGATGAAGGCTACCTTCATACCCCAAAGCCTTGGCCATCATTAAAAGCATAGCAGGACGTATACGTTTACCGCCTGCACTAATGATATACTCACCTATAGTGCGTATAAGAACAACATCAGAATTCAATCGGGATCTAATTACTTTATCGACGGCACTCATATCCTCCGATATGGGCTGAAAAATCTCTTTAATGCTCAAAACGATTCCAAGTTGGGTTAACGATATTCTGTATTTTACATTATGAAAGATGAGTTTATTTCTAAGGCAATGACGGTTTTAGAGCAGCTGGAATTCTATCTTCCTCAAGTTCCAAAGCCCGTCGATTGGTCAGCTTGGGCCTACCGTTTGCGAACCATTCAAAACAAATTTTATTTAGAAGCGATAAAAAATCTTGATGAAGTAAGGCCAGAGAGCCTACAGAACATTGCCACCCAATATGAGATTATCGATAAAAATACAAAAGCTTTCCTAGAGGGTAAACCTTCAAACAATGTGCTACTCACAGGTGCAAGAGGTACAGGTAAGAGTTCTCTTGTTAAGTGCATGCTTACTATCTATGCGGAAAGCGGGCTGCGTCTAGTTGAAATTGATAAAGTTGATCTTATTTATCTATCGGATTTAGTCGACGTTCTTCGTGAGCGAGACGAAAAATTTATTATATTTTGCGATGACCTCTCTTTTGATGAAGGCGATGTCAGCTACAAAGAACTTAAATCTCTTCTCGATGGCTCTATTGCACGCCGCAGCTCCAATGTGCTCATTTATGCGACCTCAAATCGCAGGCATCTTATGCCAGAATTTTTTTCCGAAAATGAAATTCACGCTAGTGAAGCAAGCGAAGAGAAAATTTCATTATCAGATAGATTTGGGTTGTGGATCTCTTTTTATCAATTCTCACAAAGCGAATATCTCGAGGTCGTGGACAATGGCTTAATATCTATGGGTTGGCCGAAAGAGAGAACATCCGAAGCGCACACCGAGGCATTGCAATGGGCAACACAAAGAGGGTCGAGATCGGGGCGCATTGCCACCCACTTCGTAAAATATTGGGTTGCAAATCATGTCTGAAGAGAAACCTTTTTTCAATGTTTCGGCCTGTGTTCTAATCGATTCGGAGGGGCGATTTTTGATGGCTCAACGTCCCGAGGATAAGTCTTGGAGCGGTTGGTGGGAGTTTCCAGGCGGGAAGATTGAGGAAGGTGAATCGCCTAAAGAAGCCGTAATTCGTGAGCTCCGTGAAGAGCTAGGCGTGGAGCTCGATCCCGAGAGCACCTATCCGTGGGTGACTATGAGCTATGAGTACCCTAAGACAGACGTGCTTCTTCATTTTTATCGATGTTTTAAGTGGAGCGGCGAGCTGCGAAGTCTCGAAAAGCAGGCGTTTGAGTGGTTTACGCAGATGCCGACGGACCGAGATTTATTGCCAGCTTCCGTGGAGCCCATAGAGTGGCTCTCCTTTGGAGATGTTTATCTGATCAGCAATTTTTTCGATTCGAACGAAGGTGCGGGCGTGGGTCATGGTGCGGGCCATGGTGCGGGCCAAGGTGCGGGCCAAGCCCCTCGTGAAACTGCGTTTTGGACGAAATTGACTGCAGCTCTTGAGGCGGGTGTGAGGCTCGTTCAGTTTCGAGAACCAGCTGCGGCTAAAGTGCTTAAGACTGAGGAATTGAAGCGATATTTGGATGAGATGCGGGAACATTGCCACCGATATGGGGCGAAGGTGCTTGTAAATAGCTGTCATCCAAGGGCATGGGCAGAAGAAGCGGACGGTTTGCACCTTAGAGCGGCGGATGCAATCGAGATGGAGCTAGAGGACATGCCAGAGAGCGGCTTGCTTGCGGTGTCCTGTCATAATTTGGCGGACTTGCTATATGCCCATGAGTTGGGGGCAAATTTTGTTGTATTGGGGCATGTTTTAGAGACAACTTCGCATCCAGATTCTGAGCCTATTGGATGGAGCCAGTTTGAGCAATGGGCGGCCGAGAGTGCCATACCTGTATTTGCAATTGGTGGTCAGAATGCCGATACTTTTAGAGAGGCATTGAGGCATGGAGCTCATGGAATAGCTGTGCTTAGTTCTCCACCGCTGGCACGTCTTTAGTAATCCAAGCATTTCCTGGAACAACTGCATTCTTCCCAATCGTTATACGACCCAAAACTGTAGCACCAGCGTAAATAACAGCATTATCCTCAACAATCGGGTGTCGCAATAAGCCCTTTTTAAGCGACCCATCCAAATCCGCAGGAAAACTTTTCGCCCCTAAAGTTACAGCCTGATAAATCCGCACATTCTCGCCGATAATGCACGTTTCTCCGATAACAACTCCCGTACCATGATCGATAAAACAGCCACCCGCAATCTGAGCCCCTGGGTGAATATCGATACCAGTCTCAGAATGCGAAATTTCAGAGATAATACGTGCGATTAATGTAAGCCCAAGCTTGTAAAACTCGTGTGCAATCCTATGGTAAATCATTGCATGGATGCCTGGATAGCACATCAGTATCTCATCGTAGCTTTTAGCGGCTGGGTCTCCTCGATAAGCCGAAGTTACATCGCGTTCTACAAGGCCATGTATCGTTGGCAATGCCTCCGCAAACTTCTCCACACTCTCTTGTGCTCTTTTCTTACACATCTCTACGGAGTCATCCTCACAACCAAGCAATCCGTATTCTAATGCGGCTTGCTCTATATAAACGGTAAGCACTTTATTGATAGTAAAGGCTACGAAATTTTCCACATTGGAAAATTGCAAATCCGAAGGCCCAAGCGTAAGGGGAAACAATGCGGAAACCAGTTTTTTTGTATTTTCACCGATAACTGTTCTTGACGGCCTACGCACCCCTCTAATTACGTGATAGTCTTTTTGATTTTCCTGCCACGTCTGACGTGAATGCTTTAATTTTTCAAAAATTTTTAAATTATCCATGATTAAACGTGACAAAGTGCCATCTTGAATTGAATTGGATGCTTGATAAAGGATTGCTCAAAATCCTTATTAATTTTAAAAAAGCGAATCATGACCACGTATTTGTTTCCCGACATCTCGGGGTAAATCCTATCTCCAGTCGGAAGCCATACTCGTACCATTTGATAGATACGTCCACCCACGGATTTCTCGAAAACACCGCTTGAGCCCGTCACCTCTTCTGTAGGTTCCGCCGCCTCACGCAAAACCATAAGCGACATGGCAATGGCATCGTATAGCGGCATAAATGGATCAACTAGACTACGCATCACTTGAAGTCGCTCAGATTCGCTTCCATTCATCCAAGCATTATATGAAGGGCTGTCCATTGGCGATGTCGCCCCTGGTGTCACAAAGCGATTCCGAAGTGACATCAGCCACTCTGATTCACGCATATGACCACCTAGCTTACTTACAGCTGTTAGATTTTTTGAAACTCTATTAAGTTTGTTAAGAGTGTCATCGAGCAAATTTTTCTGAACGTCTGGGTGATTACGTAGAGATTCTAGATTGATTTTCTGTTTTTCGATTTCCTGTATAACCCAATTGCGACAATCTCCGCGCTCGCACACATCCAA
Source organism: Taylorella asinigenitalis ATCC 700933 (assembly GCF_000687755.1). Lineage (GTDB taxonomy): Bacteria > Pseudomonadota > Gammaproteobacteria > Burkholderiales > Burkholderiaceae_B > Taylorella > Taylorella asinigenitalis. Next base: position 54,378 of record NZ_JHXN01000008.1, on the reverse strand, counting down.
TATCTCGAACAATATCGAGAAAGCTACGTGCTGATACATGGGTTCGGGAAGTCTTGAAAACTCGAATAACTGCTTAAATAAATACTCTAAGCGAATCATGTATCGCGTGCGCTCATTAAACGGATGCTCGTATAAAATCAAAATCAATCCTTTATGCGTTTGTATCTTCGCAAAGCCTCATCAGTTCAAAATGCAACTGTTCCACTTGAAGTTTCAATGCTTCCAAAGTTACGTCCGCACCGTTATCGATAACAAAATCAGCATGAGCAAGCCTCTCTTCGCGACTGGCTTGGCTATTAATGATATCAATTATTTTAGTCCTATTGAAATTATTGCGTTTTTCAACCCTCTCAATTTGCGTCTCAATATCACAATCGACCACGCAAATGATATCTAGTTCCGACCTATAAAAGTCTATGGATTCAATTAGTAATGGTATGTCTGCAATTACAAAGGGGGCAATGCCTCTGCGTACCACCTCCTCTAGCTCTGCAAGTATCGTTTCTCTTATAAGGGGGTGAAGAATGCCTTCAAGCCTTTCTTTCTGCTTAGGATTAGAAAAAACCAATTCTCGCATCTTGGTTCTATCCATGGCATTGTTTGAATCGATAAATTCATCTCCAAACTCTTCACGAACTTTCTCAATAGCCCCTCCATTTGAAGCCGTAAGAGAACGAGAAACAGCATCTGCATCTACTACTGTAATACCATATTCAGCTAAAAATTCAGCGACAGTTGATTTTCCTGAACCAATACCGCCTGTAAGTCCTACTTTTAAACAAGTCATAAAAATACGCAAGCACTAAAACAAATGCATGGCCCAAAGGGGATAAGTTTCTTATGCAATATTATGCGGACCGTAAGGCCGAAAACAATCCCTATTATGCAAGCCAATAGAATCATATTAAGCCATTCTAACGTATTGAAATGCACTTTTAGAGCTAACAGTAATAGAATGTCACCAGTGCCTAGCATAAATACAGATGGAAAAAAAGCAATTACTAGTATTGCAATTAGCACCAATGCGGGTTCTAGAAGTTCTCCTACATACAAGGCTTTTAGGGCTACCAAGCAAATCACGCTTCTTAAGGGGATTAGATTGAGACGTAAATCCATCACACTTATAAGCAAAAGTAAGCTTACAAAAAGTGACTCATAGATAGTCTCAGTCCAAAGGGCTGCTGTGAATGCAGCTATAAATAATGCGGTGCGTGTTTGCTTTGTATTTAAATAAAATGCATCAAATGACAGAATTAAATCTCTTAGCTCATATTTTCTAAAGTAGTTAAAAAACAAGTAATTTAAAGTGGCATTTACACTCACAAAAATTAGTAAGAATTCTATGACTGTGAGCAAAGTCTCATGCATCGGCCCTTCCGTGAAGACGACACATTAGAGAAACAAAATTTTTTGAGTTCGTTTTCTTTAAAATTCTAGATCTATGCACTTCAACGGTTCGTGGAGAGCATTCCAGTTTTTCTGCGACCTCTTTTGTAGTATGAGCACGCATTAATAAATTTAAGACTTGATTTTCACGAGGTGTAAGGGTTTCGATTTTCCAATTGGTTTTAATGTTGTTCATGTGATTCTCCTAAAAATTGAATTGTTTCAGAAAGCATTGCCACCCGCAATTGGACAAAAAAGTCATGGATTTTTTAAACATACTTGATTTTTTGCTTTTGCTATAATCTCTTTTTTAAGCGTTCGAGATAAACATGGCTAAGAGCTTTGAATCTGAAACTACACTTTTCTTACAGCAACTCAAAAAAGACGACCCACAGCTTGAAGCTAGGCAAAAGGCGGGACGTGCTCGTTGGTGGGTGCGTAAAACTGACCCTCGTGAACAAGAGGAATTTGAGGAAGCTCGCGTGCCACAGAAGCCTTATCAATATTATTCTCTAAAATAATTTCTCATGGCTCAATTTCAGGCCGAGCTGGATAATTTAATTGATCCAGAGGTTGATTCTACGACGGACGTTGTAGACTCTATTGCGTTCGCAAAGCTTTACGGTGAGCCACTTTTTAAAATCCCCAATGATTTATATATCCCCCCAGATGCTCTAGAGGTATTTTTAGAGACATTTGAAGGGCCACTCGATTTGCTTTTATATTTAATTCGCAAGCAGAATTTCAATGTGCTCGATATTCCGATGGCGGAAGTTACAGAGCAATATATGCAATACGTTGAACAGATTCATATTCATAACTTGGAGCTGGCTGGAGAGTATTTGCTCATGGCAGCTATGCTCATTGAGATAAAGTCGCGGATGTTATTGCCAGTAAAGAAAGCAGATAATGCGGATGAAGAAATAGAAGATCCGCGAGCAGAGCTTATTCGAAGGCTACTTGAGTATGAGAAGATTAAACTTGCATCGCAGAAATTGGAGGCATTGCCACAATTAGGGAGGGATTTTTATGCGGCTTCGGCCGATCCATCTTTAAGCAAAATGCGGCCACTTCCAGATGTAAATGCGGAGGACTTGCGACTTGCATGGCTTGATATTTTAAAGCGGGCAAGTCTCAACAAAAAACATCATATTCGTCGCGAGCAGCTTTCTGTGCGGGAACACATGAGTCATATTTTGCGTCGATTATCAAATACCGAATTTATTGAATTTAAAGATTTATTTTTAGAACGCATCGACGAGGGCGATCCTCCTGCCGTATTAATCGTTCACTTTATGGCCATGCTTGAGCTATGCCGTGAGCAATTAATAGATATTACGCAAACTGAGCCGTACGCACCAATCTATTTGAAATTGAGTTATACGCCTGTAGTTTCTTCTGAGGAATAAAATGAAAGTTGTACACACTATTGAAGATTTACGCGAGCAGCTTCGCGGTCAAACACGGACAGCATTTGTTCCAACTATGGGCCATCTGCACGAGGGGCATTTGTCATTGATGAGATTGGCTGCTCAAAAAGGCGATCCCGTGGTTGCGAGCATATTTGTAAATCCGCTGCAATTTGGGCCTAATGAGGATTTTGGGAGTTATCCGAGAACATTGGCAGAGGATATTGCGAAGCTTGAGGAGCGACGTGATGTTTATGTTTTATTTGCACCGTCTGAAGAGGAGCTGTATCCTGAGCCTCAGAATTTTCGTGTGCAGACGCCTGATTTAGGGCATATTCTTGAGGGTGAATTTAGGCCTGGATTTTTTGAAGGCATGTGTACTGTGGTGTTGAAGCTCTTTTCATGCGTAGAGCCACAGGTTGCTGTTTTCGGGAAGAAAGACTACCAGCAATTGATGATTGTGAGGGCTATGTGCAAACAGTTTGCATTGCCAGTTCAAATATATGCACACGAAACTGTGCGAGAAGCTTCAGGTCTGGCTTTATCTTCTCGTAACCGCTATTTAACTGAGACTCAGAAAGCGAAAGCCCCTAAACTTTACAAAGAATTGGTTGGTCTTAAAGAAAAAATCTTATCTGGCAATAAAGATTTTGCTTCTATTGAAGCGGATGCTAAGGAGCGATTAAATTCCGATGGGTGGGAAATAGATTATTTCACAATTCGTAAACAAAGCGATTTGCATGAACCTTCAATGGACGAAATTAATGCTGGTGTGCCACTGGTAGCTTTGACAGCGGCAAAAATAGAAGGTCAGACTAGGTTAATTGATAACATCGAAATTGAGGACTATTAAGAGCTTACTATTTTGAGGTGATTTTGAGGGAGCTTATGAGGAGTTATTGAAAGGCCTTTTAAGCCCCTTCGATTAAATCAGAATAGTGTTTTTTGATAGTGCTTCTGATTAGACCGAATAAATGATCAACGGAGATGTAATCGACTCCTGACATAAAAAGATTTTCGAATTCTTCATCTCTATTCGCATCATAAGTTTGTTCAAAATCATTCAGTTCTTTTAAGCGTGCTTTTAAAGTATTTTCGCTTACATCGGTAACATAATAATCAATAGCACCTTCTAATGAATCAGTGTGGCAGATTAAATCGAAGTCCTCATTCAGATATCCATATATCAAAAGGTCTAATTCATTAAATTGAGGCATTAAATTTAAATTCCTACAAATGAAGTTAATATGAAGTAAGGTTTCCCATTGTATTTAATTGGCTTTAATACAACTGTAAATTTATTTGATTCAATAATTTCAAACACAAACCACCTGCCACTAGCATTTCAACTACACCAGAAACAAACTTAAAACCACCCCATAATCGATTTTCTATAGATGTCGATTCAATTAAAGTAGCATTATTAGTAGAAGCCATACTGAGATGTTAATCGACCTCAGGGTTAATTATCTCATCAAAATGTTGTTCTCAATCGTGCGGAAATCTACAAAATCTGTTTTAAGAATGCTTGTCCACGCTCGGTCTTCGGATTAGTGAAAAACTCTTGCGGTGTAGCCTGCTCAACGATAGCACCCTGATCCATAAACACCACTCGATCCGCCACTTGCTGTGCAAATCCCATCTCATGCGTAACACAAAGCATAGTCATACCTTCATTTTCCGCAAGCGACACCATAACCTCTAAAACCTCTTTAACCATTTCAGGGTCAAGGGCTGAAGTTGGTTCATCGAAAAGCATAATTTTAGGTGCCATACATAAGCTTCTGGCAATGGCTACGCGTTGTTGCTGCCCACCAGATAATTGACCTGGATATTTGTTAGCTTGATCTGCAATTTTTACGCGCTCAAGATATTGCATTGCCACTTCACGTGCTTCTTTTTTTGATTTTTTTAAAACCCAGATTGGACCTAATGTCAGATTCTCAAGGACTGTGAGATGTGGAAATAGATTAAACTGCTGAAAAACCATGCCAACGTTCTGACGTATTTCTCGCAAATGTTTGAGATTATGGTCTACTCGCACACCATCAACAACTATTTCCCCTTCCTGAGCAAATTCCAAAGCATTGATACATCGTATAAGCGTAGATTTACCGCTTCCTGAAGGACCGCATATTACAATCCTCTCGCCCGTCTCAACTTCAAAATTTATATTATTGAGAACTTGAAAATCTCCATACCATTTATTGAGATTGCGAATTTTTATGATTAGTTCTTGTGACATTCGGTCTCCATTAATGACGATGACCTGTGTGCAGTCTTGATTCTATATATCGAGAATACTTAGACATAGCAAAACAGAAAATAAAATAAACGATTGCTAAGAATACGTATGCCTCTAAGCCTAATCCAGACCACTCAGGGTCTGAAAGTGCTACTTTCGCTGAAAGCGTTAAATCGTAGATACCAATAATAACAACTAGGGAAGTATCTTTAAATATCGAAATAAAAATACTAACTAGAGGAGGTATAACTACGGTGAGTGCTTGAGGCAGGATAATTAAGCGCATGTATTGCCAATATGAAAGTCCTAAAGACTTAGCTCCTTCATATTGCCCATTTGGAATTGATTGTAAACCCCCACGCACCACTTCAGCGATATAAGCGGACATGTACACAATCACAGCCAATTGAGCACGCAAAAGTTTATTGAACGTTACACCTTCAGGGAAAAATAAAGGAACCATTACCGAAGCCATAAAGAGCAAGCTTACAAAAGGTACCCCACGAATCAATTCAATATAAAAAGTACTTAATACTCGTATCAGCGGCATATGCGAGCGACGACCGAGTGCAAGAACAATACCCAATGGTGTCGCAAACATAATTCCAAAAATCGATAACATCAATGTTATTGGAAGTCCGCCCCAACGAGCTGTCTCAACGTGGCTTAGTCCAAAAACGCCCCCATACATTAATATGCCACATATTGTTAAAATGACAAGCCATACAAATATTAGTGATCTATGCCATGCCCGTGGCAATGCACTGTAAATCAACACTCCAATTAGTAAAATCGTGACTACGAGAGGTCTCCACTGCTCGTAATATGGATATAGACCAAATAGGATCATGCGATATTTATGTCGCACAAAAGACCAACATGCACCCGTAGAATCGCGACACTCCGCAGCTTTTGAGGCATCGAAATTTGCGTCAATAAAAAACCACTCAACCAAAAGTGGGATCGAAAAAATAAGAAACCAAAGAATCAGAACTGTGGCAATAATATGTGCCGGAGAGGCAAATAAATTTTTGCGAAGCCAATACCAAGGTCCCGAATGTGAAGTTATAGCTAATGACATACTATCGCTCCACAATCATCATGCGACGATTTAGCCATGCCATAAACTGTGCAATACACAAACTCACAGTTAGATAAGCCAACATAATTATGAATATGGCTTCAATTGCTTGACCTGTTTGTGTAAGCATAGTATTTGATATCGATACAATATCAGGATATCCGATGGCCACGGCAAGAGAACTATTTTTCATTAAATTCATATATGTGTTGGACATAGATGGAATCATGACACGTATGGCTTGTGGCATTACTACTAATTGCAACGTACGCATTTTAGATAAGCCTAAGGACTCGCCTGCTTCCCACTGACCACGTCCAACAGATTGAATGCCAGATCGCACAATCTCCGCAACAAATGCGGACGTATAAAGCACAAGGCCAATAAGCAGGGCAGACATTTCAGGAGTAAATAGCGACCCTCCACGAAAATTAAAGCCCTTTAATTCAGGCACAGAAAATTGAATACTTGAACTTGCAAGCAATCCACCCACAATAGGCAAACCTATAATCATCAAAGTATTAACCCAAAACACAGGACTGCACTTACCTGTTTTTGCATGCTTTAACTTACATCTGTAGCTATTTAATATTGAAAGAACAATCCCAATTAAAAGACCAATCCATATATATAAAAGCCCCTCCCCTTCAAGCTTAGGGAAAATGATGCCACGATTTGAAAGATACACACCGTCAATAGGATTTAAAGCCTGTCTTGGCCCTGGCAATATTTCCGTAAGCAATGAATACCAAAAAAACAAATGTATAAGTAGAGGTATATTTCGCATAACCTCTACATAGACAAGTGCAAGACGACTAATTAACCAATTTGGTGACAGTCGAGAGACACCGACGATGGTCCCTAAAATCGTACAGCCGATTATGCCTAAAAATGAAACGAATAGAGTATTTAAAAACCCAACCGATAAAGCCCGTAAATAAGTATCCGTAAGCTTATATTCAATTAAGCTTTCACTAATTGCAAAGCCTGCTTCCTTATCTAAGAATGCAAAGCCTGTTTGAATATTTCTTGAATGTAAATTGTCTAAAAGATTGCTAATTAAAAACCAGATGCCTACAACAACAAGTGCAAAAACTATAATCTGATAAATAATCGCTCTAAACCTCTCATCATTCCAAGAGAAGCGAATTTTTCTCATACATTTTATTACTTTTAAAAAAAGCAATATACCATTAAATGTATACTAAATTCTATTTGTGAAAGCCCTAAATCAATATGATTACTTTTCAGCACGTCTTTAAGTCCTACGGAAAAAACCCCAATATTCTTGCTGATATTAATTTTCAGATAAAGGATGGGGAGTTTGTTTTTATTTCTGGCCCATCTGGTGCAGGTAAGTCCACATTATTAAAATTGATTGCTGGACTTGAGTCTCCTTCACGCGGAACCATAACCGTAAACGATCAAAAATTCAGTGATTTAAATTCAAGAAGCCAACCATATGTTAGAAGAGCCATAGGCATTATTTTGCAAGATACGCATCTTCTTTATGATAGAAATGCTTTTGAAAATGTGATGCTACCATTGGCTGTCATGGGCGTTAGTCGGGATAAAGCGGGAGCACGTGCTAGAGCGGCTCTTGAAAAAGTAGGTTTAGGGCATAAAGAAAAAGCAAATCCAATTGAACTCTCTGGCGGAGAGCAGCAAAGACTTGCCATTGCCAGAGCGATAGTTAATCGGCCTAAAGTTTTAATTGCAGATGAACCAACAGCTAACTTAGATAAAAATACGGCACGTAAAATTTTAGACGTATTCCAAGACTTTAACCGTGTAGGTGTAACTACACTAATTTCATCTCATGATACGGATTTATTAAAAAATTATGCGAACCGTACCATTATTATCGAACCAGGCAAATTCACCGATTTAGGGGGTCAAGTATGAAATCTTGGCTAAGACACTACGGTTATGCGATAAACACTGCCTTTCGAAGACTGGCTCAGATGCCCGCTTCGAGCATTTTAAATATTGTGGTTATTGCATTTGTATTATCGATACCATTGGTATTAAGTTCGATAGTTACAGCCTTGGAACCTGCAACTCAAAGAGTATCTGTAAATCCTGTGATCACCGTGTTTATGAAAGAGTCGGTGAGTTTAAAAGAGACGGAATCTTTCGAACAAAATCTTAAATCTAAATTTTCCGATTTCATTGCAAGCACAAGTGTGGTGTCCAAAGATGAAGCATACGCCTCCCTGAGACAGCAACCTGAATGGGCCGAATCGCTTGAAACATTGAAGACGAATCCATTGCCACATAGTATTATCGTAACGCTAAAGGACTCGATAACTAGCGAAGAAGCGAAGGGCATTGCAGAGAGCATCAATCGAGACAATCTAGTGGACCTATTACAGTTTGACAGTGAGTGGATTAAGAAACTTCAATCACTTCTAAATTTTATGCGAGCACTGCTGGGAGTTTTGGCCTTGGGAGTAATTATTGTCGTGGTATCGACTGTATTTAACACTATTCGCATGCAAGCATTGGTACAAAGGGACGAAATTGCAGTTGCTCGACTTGTGGGTGCGACCGAAAGTTTTGTGCGCAGGCCTTTTCGCGTGTTCGGAGCGATTACGGGATTATTTGCAAGTATCTTAGCCATAGTCTTTGCGAAAATCGCATTGATGAGCCTAAATGGGGCATTAAGCGAATTTGCAAGCACGTACGGAATTAATTATTCACTCGAACTTCCAAACTTCTTTTATTTATTAATTAGCATGTTGATTGTTATGCTTGTGGCTTCTATTTCAGCCGCTTGGTCTGTCACGAAAACCACAAAATTCTAATTGCTTTGAGGCGGTGGGACATATTTTGAGATACTCATCATAAGCCCCATCGCAATTCCTAAAGTAAGAAGAGCTGTGCCTCCATAACTCATAAAAGGCAATGGCACACCCACAATCGGAAGAATACCCATGACCATGCCCATATTTACAAATACATAGAAAAATAAAATCATGGTTAAGGCACCCGCAAGCAAAGTGCTAAATTGAGTTTGGGCATTTAATGTGATCATAAAGCATCGTGCAATTAACAATGTGTACATGACCAACAAAAACACGCTTCCGAACAAACCAAACTCTTCCGCATAAACGGCAAAAATAAAGTCAGTTGATTGCTCGGGTATGAAATCTAAATGCGTCTGAGTTCCTTGCATATACCCTTTGCCGTATAGCCCACCAGAGCCTATTGCAATCATGCCTTGTATAGTATGAAAGCCTTTTCCAAGAGAATCAGACATTGGATCAAGTAATGTGCAAACTCTCGTCTTTTGATATTCGTGCAGAACAAACCAGTCAAAACCTGGTTTACATAAGGTATCTTCAAAATAAATGATTAAGCCTATGCCAACGGCTAGAATCAACCCAATAGGAAGAATTAACTTAAAGGATAAGCCAGCAAAATAAATTACGAAAAATCCTGAAGCAAAAACAAGTAACGCAGTTCCTAAATCGGGTTGTTTAATAATCAAACCAAATGGTACCAATAACATCACAGCCGCTATTAAATAATCGAAGACATTTAGATCATTTCTTCGTTTATCGAAATACCATGCAAGCATCATAGGCACAGCAATCTTCATGATCTCAGAAGGCTGAATTCTTGCTATTCCAATATTTAACCAGCGCGTAGCACCTTTACTTGTTTCTCCAAATAATAAAACTCCAAGAAGCAGCAAACATCCCACAACATACATAGGAATCACAAATTTCATGATTGTTGGAGGAGACCATAGAGACACAAACCACATAACAAAAAGAGCAATAAGAAAATTTTTGCTTTGTGCGATAAACCTCCCTTCAGCCCCACCAACGGCCGAATGCATAACGAACAAACCCACCACCGCAAACAATACAAGCAGTATCATCAGCGGCCAGTCGATTGAGCGGAATGATTTATATATCAATCCAGCAATCATGTTTGCGATATTATTTACGGTCTTATTCATCTGGATACTGGCTCGAATTAGGTCCTCTAAATATCTCAGGACGCGTATCTAGAGGCTTATCCTCAGGGTTTGACAATGGCTTCTCTGGCACTTCGGTATCAGGTGAGCTTTCACTCTCTGCATCAATATTGTCCTCAATTGCAGGTGATATCGTTGTATCATAGCCATCGTTAATAAGTGACTCTTCATACACTTTTTGACGTTGTGGAGAGAGCCAATAATCAAATACTTTTTTGGCAATGGGTGCGGCTACGGTCGATCCCCAGCCCCCATTTTCGACTATAAGTGCTAATGCGATTTTTGGGTTGTCTGCAGGGGCATATCCAATATAAAGTGCGTGGTCATGCAAACGTTTTTTTAGGTTTCTTGCGTTGTAGCGAGAACCACGCAAGTTAAAAACTTGTGCCGTACCAGTCTTTCCTGCCGATAAATAATCTGCTCCTGCAAATACTCGTCTTGCGGTCCCTGAGCGTGTTACCTGCACCATCGCATTTTTAACAACATCGATATATTTTTGGTTAAGTGGAATGATATATTCAGGCTCTTTTACGATAGGTGTAACAGATCCATCTAGAGGATTTTCAAGTAGATTAACTAAATGCGGTCTCATATACACACCATTAGCCGCAAGCACTGATGTGGCTTGAGCTAGCTGCATAATCGTAAATGAGTTATAGCCTTGGCCAACGGCTACAGAAATAGTCTCACCTACGAGCCATGATTTTTTCTTTGGGTCCTTAAATGCCTTGGATTTCCATTCTTTTGATGGCAATATCCCCCTCTTCTCGCCCACTAGGTCTATTCCAGTTTGCTTTCCAAATCCAAACTGAATCGTAAAATCGTGCAATCGATCCACACCAATTTCAGGACCTAAGCTAAAGAAAAAGGTATCGGAGGAAACTACGATTGCCCTATGCATATCGATATTTCCATATACGGCACCACCTGCATTTCTAAATCGCTGCCTGCCGTATTCAAAATAGCCAGGGTCATAGACACGTTTTTCTGGAGCTCGCACACCCAGCTGCATCGCAGCAAGACCTACAAACGGCTTATAAGTCGACCCTACTGGAAATGTCCCCGATATCGGCCTATTTAATAGTGGCGAATTCTCATCATCGGCCAAGCGCCTCCAATCATCTACATCGATTCCATCCACAAAAAGATTCGGATCATAAGATGGAGATGACACATAAGCAAGCACCTGCCCACTTCTTGGGTCAATAGCTACTAAAGCTCCCCTTTCTACCACACCATTTTTTACGAATAAGCTTTCGGCTAATTTTTGAAGACCTAAATCTACAGAAAGCCTAAGATTTAATCCAGGCTCAGGATCAGTACTGCGCAGAATGCGTACAGGTTTACCTGAAGCAGAAATTTCAACTTCCTGCCATCCTGTTTTCCCATGCAATTGAGTTTCATAGCTAAGCTCAATGCCCTTTTTGCCGATTAAATCAGTGCCTCGATAATTGCCCTCAATCCCCTTTTCTTCAAGCTTTTCTTGGTCTTTTTCAGAGATTCGTCCCACATAACCGATCAAATGAGCCGCAGTCTCCCCTTGAGGATATTCGCGCACCCACCTAGCCTTTAAGCTTACTTTCGGAAATTTATATGAGTTCGCTGCAAATAAGGCCGCTTCTTTATCTGTAATATTTCTACGCAATGGAATAGACGTATATCGATTCGAACCTGCCACGCGTTGTTTAAACCGCTTTATATCTAGCGGTGAGATGGCAATGATTTCCTGTAGCTCCTTTATAAGTGCATCTAAATCCTTAAAATCATGCGGCACTATTTCGATTGTGTAATCACGATAGCTGCGAGCTAACACCTCTCCATTTCTATCAACTACGTCACCACGTTTTGGAGGAATGGGTAAAAGTGTGATGCGATTTCTCTCGGCTCTCTCTGAAAACCCTTGATATCGCACAATCTGCAAAAAATAAAGCCTATAAACGAGTAGCCCAAAACAACTTAAAACAAGAAGCATCGCTACAAAAACTCGTATAAGTAGTTTTTTGCGATTAACGCCTTTTTTTGGAGCGAATTCAAACATACTAATTCGACTCGTAATGAATAGTACCTAGGAACCTAAATACTATATCGACCACAAACCACAATAGTGCAGTTATTAGTCCAGAGATAAGCCATGCCCATCCACCCCATGACCCATGAAGCCATGATTCAAATAAATGGGATGGCAATGCTGAAAAAATAAATATCGGTAGTACGACTATAAATTGCACAAATACAGAATACTGCATCATACGATTTCTAGACAATGCAATTCCAGAGAGAGCCAAAATGTAGTGCAGTGAATGTGATCCTAACAATGTAGTATCAAAAACATCAACCAACATACCGACAATAATGGCTACTGCAAAACCCATGCCTCGAATATTATGTGCAAACCAGTAAGCGATTACTAGAATTAATAAATCAGGTGAACCCACCCATGCACGCCATGGGAGAAGAGAAAAAAGCCATGCAAAAAATAAACTACCCCAAACTAAAAAGAAACTAGGATGAAAGGTATCTGGATTCTCATCGAAGGTATGTATTTTGTGATTGGGATTATTCATGATTTCCCTCTTCATCTAATTCTTCGATTTTCTGAGTACCTTCAGTTTTAAGAACAAGAAAATGTTTATTTCGATTAGGACGAGCCATTGGTTCTACTAGCCCTACAACAAACCCCTGAGCTGAACTTTGATCTATACGAATAACTTTACCTATAGCCAATCCTGAAGGATATATACCACCTATACCAGAGGTCACTACTTCATCACCGACCTTAATATCAGCCCCTGGAGAAAGATAACGCAATTCCAGCGGATAGCCTGAACCTGCACCATAAACTACTACTCTGAGCCCATTACGCACCAAAATTGCAGGGATTTGAATTGATTCATCTGTAATTAAAATCGTCTCAGATGTGCGAGTTGAGGCTCTTTGGATTTGGCCAACTAAGCCACCTTCACCAATAACTGGCATACCAGGTTTTATACCTTCTCGCTCACCTTTATTAAGAACAATATTTCCCTTAACTGGATTATTAGGAATATAAAGAATCTCAACAGCAAGCGATTTAACTGGAATATTTTCCTTAAGTTCAAGCAATCTGCGCAGCTGAGCATTTTCTGCTGTCAGTTGCAATGCTTGAGTTTGAAGCTGAGTAAGGTCAATAGATTTTCTTTGAGACTCTTGAACACTAAGCTGAGCAAGATCTACCGCATTAAACCATCGATAAATTTTATCGATAATATTTTTAGGCCAAATTGCTACGCGATATGTAGGGTCGATAACAGCTGCAAGAGTTTGACGAACAGGCGTAAGCCAACTTGTTCTAGAATCGATAATCATCACTGCCACGCAGAAGATGATCATCAATAGAACAGTAGAGCTGGAAAGATTTCCGTCCTTAAATAAACGCCAAGATTTCTCTTGTGGCATGACGACCCCAAATCATATACAAAATTATTCTTGTATAAATACAGGTCCAAGACTCTCAAGATGTTCTAGAGCTTCACCGCAACCACGAACTACACAAGTTAATGGATCTTCTGCCACCATAACTGGTAAGCCAGTTTCTTCTTGAAGTAGACGATCAAGGTCACGTAATAAAGCACCACCACCTGTTAAGGCAATACCTTTTTCTGTGATATCAGCCCCTAATTCTGGAGGAGTGTGTTCAAGTGCGATTTTTACTGCAGATACGATTTGATTAAGCGGATCGTTAAGTGACTCTAGAATCTCATTAGAGTTTACTGTGAAACTACGAGGCACACCTTCAGATAGATTGCGCCCCTTAACCTCAATTTCACGAACCTCAGTACCTGGAAATGCTGCACCAATTTGTTTTTTGATAATCTCAGCAGTTTGGTCCCCGATAAGCATGCCGTGGTGACGACGTACGTAGTTTACGATTGCATCATCGAATTTATCCCCGCCTACGCGAACCGAACCTTTGTAAACCATACCACCTAGTGAAATAACGGCAACTTCGGTAGTACCACCACCGATATCAACAACCATAGAACCACTAGGATCTGAAACGTTTAACCCTGCACCAATAGCCGCAGCCATAGGCTCTTCAATTAAGTAAACTTGGCTAGCACCTGCTCCAATAGCCGCCTCACGAATAGCCCTTCTTTCAACTTGAGTAGAGCCACAAGGCACGCAAATAATAATTCTTGGACTAGGTGAGAAAAAACCTCTAGGATTAACAAGCTTAATAAATTGCTTAATCATCTGTTCTGTAACAGAGAAATCCGCAATTACACCATCCTTCATAGGACGAATGGCCTCAATATTTCCTGGAACACGTCCAAGCATTTGTTTAGCGGCTAAGCCGACAGCTTGTATAACCTTCCTACCATTCCCGCCGTCATGACGGATAGCCACTACAGAAGGCTCATCTAAGACAATACCTTTCCCGCGAACGAAAATAAGAGTATTTGCGGTACCAAGGTCAATGGCCATATCAGTGGCGAAATAGTTTCTAAGGAATCCGAACATATATTTTTTAGAGAATTTGGATAACGAATAATTTATAATTAGTAGAATTTTACGATTTTACCACTATTGACTATTATTTTTTCTTATGTCTCTTGATTCAACCGATATCACTCGCATAGCAAAATTAGCACGTCTTGAACTAGACTCAGAAGCCCATAAGCAGCTAAACAGCGAGCTTAATGATATGTTTAGTCTTATAGAGACTCTGCAGTCAGTTGAAACTAGTAACGTAGAGCCACTTTCTCACCCACTATCACTGAACCAAACCATAAGTCTTCGTCTAAGAGACGATATAGTTACAGAGACTTCAGGTGTACCAGAGAGAGAATCTTTGATGTCTAATGCTCCAGCTAAATCCGAAGGTTTATTTTTGGTACCTAAAGTTATCGAATAAATTAATGCCTCATGTCAGCTGGCATTAATTTTGATATTTCTATAGATAAGTACTAAACGACTTCTTACCCTAAATTACATTCATAACTAAGCCATTAGTTTAAGTCTTAGGAAGTTCATAGAGTTGTTTGTATTAAAATAATTTAAACAAAATTTCTTAATTAAATTTCATGCGTCTAACATCAATAAATTCAGTGCGCAAAGCCCTGGATAACAAAGAGATTAGTGCTTCTGAACTTGCTAAGCTAAGTTTAGAGAAAGCCGAAAAACTCTCAAAATTAAATGCATTTTTACATATCGATCCAGAGTTAACTTTAGCTCAAGCGAAGATTGCAGATCAGATGATTGCAGAGGGTCGTCAAACCGCATTAACAGGCATACCTATTGCACATAAGGACATATTCGTAACAAAGGGCTGGAGAACTACAGCTGCAAGCAAAATGCTTGAATCTTATGTATCTCCTTTTGATGCCACTGTAGTTGAGCATTTAAATGCAGTCGGCTCCGTTAATATCGGTAAACTAAATTGCGATGAATTTGCTATGGGCTCTGGAAATGAAAATTCCTCTTTTGGTCCATGCTTAAACCCTTGGGATTTAGAAGCTGTACCAGGAGGTTCTTCAGGTGGCTCGGCTGCCGCTGTAGCTGCAGGCATTGTTTGTGCTACTACAGGTACTGACACAGGGGGATCTGTTAGACAACCATCTGCCCTTTGTGGTGTATCTGGTATAAAGCCTACTTATGGCACAGTGTCACGTTATGGCATGATAGCTTTTGCTTCAAGCTTAGATCAGGCGGGTCCTATCGCACATTCATGTGAAGACCTAGTAGAAATGCTTGATATTATGTCTGGATTTGATCCAAAAGATTCAACATCGCTTCAAGTTTGTGGATCTTCTGAAAACAAGCAAGGACGCGTCAAAGCAGAGTTTAAAACCGCACTAGAAAAGTTCGAAAACAAAGGTTCTAAACCGCTTGAAGGTTTACGAATCGGTGTTCCTAAAGAGTACTTCACAGAAGGACTATCTGATGAAGTAAGAGCTGCTACTGAGGCGGCTATCGAGAAGATGGTGGAACTGGGAGCAAGGCGAGTCGAGGTGTCATTGCCACGGACAAAATTTGCTATCCCTGCATATTATGTAATTGCACCAGCAGAGGCTTCGAGCAATCTATCACGATACGATGGTGTGCGATATGGGCATAGAAGTTCGGATTATCAGGGTATAGAGCAGATGGTATCGCGTTCGCGCTCTGAGGGTTTTGGCCCTGAAGTGCAACGTCGCATTATGGTGGGCACATATGTGTTATCACACGGATACTATGATGCATATTATTTGCAAGCTCAGAAGGTGCGCAGATTGTTGGCTCAGGATTTTGACCATGCTTTAAAAGAAGAATGCGATTTTATTGTAGGCCCAGTTACACCAACCGTCGCTAAAAACATAGGCGAAAATTCGGACGATGTGACGGCTGATTGGCTTGCGGATATTTATACACTTGGCGTTAGTTTGGCTGGTTTGCCTGGAATGTCCATTCCATGCGGATTTGGCGGTGTTTCGGGTAGGCGTCCTATTGGTTTACAGATTGTCGGTAAGCATTTTGATGAGGGTGCATTACTTGCACTTGGTCATATTTATCAGCAACATACTGATTGGCATTTACGTGAGTTGGAGATTGCATAATGGAATGGGAAATTGTTATCGGTCTTGAGACACACGCACAGCTATCGACTAAATCAAAAATATTCTCTGGTAGTAGTACAGCATTTGGAGCTGAGCCAAATACTCAGGCGAATGCAGTGGATTTGGCGTTGCCGGGGACATTGCCAGTAATGAATTATGGAGCGGTAGAGCGTGCAATAGCGTTTGGTATTGCGGTTGAAGCGAAAATTGCACCTATTTCGATTTTTGCTCGCAAGCATTATTTTTATCCCGACCTACCTAAAAATTATCAGACTTCGCAATATGAAGACCCAACTGTTGTGGGTGGAAAAGTTAAGTTCTATGTAGGTGAAACGGAGCACACTGTAAATTTGACTCGTGCTCATTTGGAAGAAGATGCGGGCAAATCATTGCATGAGGATTTTGAAGGTCCATTAGGCGAAAAATCATCAGGCATCGACTTAAATCGCACAGGTACTCCATTGCTTGAGATTGTGACTGAGCCTGAAATTAGATCAGCGGCTGAGGCGGTTGCATATGCACGAGCATTACATAGTCTTGTAGTATGGTTGGGTGTATGCGATGGAAATATGCAGGAAGGTTCTTTCCGTTGCGACGTTAATATCTCCGTAAGACCTAAGGGTTCAACTGAGTTTGGTACACGTACTGAGATTAAAAACTTAAACTCATTTAAGTTTATGGAAAAGGCGATTCAATATGAGGCTCGCAGACAAATTGAGCTTATCGAAGACGGCGGAAAAGTAACTCAAGAAACTCGTCTTTACGACGATATAAATGATGAAACTAGAAGCATGCGTTCAAAAGAAGATGCACATGATTATAGATATTTCCCTTGTCCCGACCTTCCGCCTCTTCATATCGATGATGCGTGGATTGAAAAAGTTCGCAGCGAAATGCCTGAACTTCCACAAACTCGCAAAGCTAGATATAGCAAAGATTTCGGGCTTTCTGAGTATCATGCAGCTCAACTTACCCAATCTCGTGAGATGGCAGACTATTTCGAGAGACTCCTATCACTTGCTGGAAGCCAAAATGCTCAGCTTGTCGCTAACTGGATTATGGGCGATATCTCGGCAAATCTAAATCGCGAAGAAATAGGTTTCGATCAATGCCCTATTTCTGCGGAACATATGGCCACATTGATTAAGCGCATTGAAGATAAAACCATATCAAGCAAAATCGCTAAAGACGTTTTTCAATCCATGTGGAGTGGCGAAAATGCCGGCGATCCAGATGCAATTATTGAAGCTAAAGGGCTTAAACAAATCAATGATAGAGGTGCAATTTCTGCGATGATTGATCAAGTCTTAGCGGAGAATGCGGATATTGTTGCCGAATTTAAAGCAGGCAAGCAAAAATCGTTTAATTCCTTAGTGGGCAAAGTTATGAAAGTGGCTAAAGGGAAGGCAAATCCTGCTCAAGTTAACGAAGTATTGGCTGAAAAACTAAAATGATTACAGGGCACAGAATTTGGAAATTTACTAAGATGCATGGCGTGGGAAATGATTTTGTGATCCTCGATGCCGTTAGTGATTTTCTTGAAATTACGCCTGAAATTATCCGTGCCATTGCCCACAGACAGTTTGGTGTAGGCGCGGACCAAGTTCTTATTGTTGAAAATCCAAGCCATCCAGAAGCCGATTTCAAATATCGAATATTTAATTCGGACGGATCTGAAGTTGAAAATTGCGGTAATGGTGCCCGTTGCTTTGTTCAGTTTGTTCATGAAAAGCATCTCTCTGGACGCAATCCGATTAAAGCTGAAATCGCAACAGGCGTTATTAGCTTATATAGAAACGATGATTCATCCGTCACCGTTGATATGGGCCCTGCTTCATTTGATGCGGAAAATGTGGGATTTGATACGCAAGGATTAAGCTTGCGAAAAGAAAATGAAGCGGATGTGTGGGCATTGCCACTAAATAATGGAAGCACCATAGAAATAACGGTCGTAAGCATGGCCAATCCACACGCAGTTCAAATCGTAAATGATGTTCAGACGGCACCTGTACAATCTCAGGGACCTCTAATTGAATCACACCCCTACTTTGCAAACCGCATAAATGCAGGGTTTATGCAGATTTTATCGGCTCATGAAATTAATCTTAGGGTCTATGAGCGAGGTGCGGGAGAAACATTCGCATGCGGGACGGGGGCTTGTGCGGCCGTTGTCTCGGGTATTCGACGTGGCTTATTAGAGAGCCCTGTTAGTGTTAATATGCGTGGCGGCACTATTGAAATTAGCTATGATGGCTCGAACGTGTGTATGAGAGGGCCTGCGACTACGGTGTTTGAAGGCCAAATCGATATCGATAAATTACTGTCGGACATTCCGAAAGAGGTATTAACAAATGAATGATCAAAAGGCTCAAGAGATTGCAAATTTTTTGTCGGAAAACCCCGATTTTTTTATGCAATATGAGGAATTATTTATTTCGATGAAAGTGCCTGATCCGAATGGAAGTGGGACCATCTCATTACTTGAAAAGCAAATAAACACTTTACGTGCTCGTAATTCTATTCTCGAAGAAGGCCTTGAAGTTCTAGCTACAGTTGCAGACGATAATAAGCAAATAAACGATAGTATTTTGCAATGGTGTGTGCAATTAGTGGCCGAAAAGAATCCACATCAATTGCCACTTGTAATTCATACTGGTTTGCAAAAAGTTTTTCCTGAGCTTAATGTGGAACTTAAGTTGTGGAATTTGATAAACGAAAATCATCCTTACAATTATAAAAACGAGGAAGTTAAAAAATGGGCTCAAGGGCTTGAGAAGCCATACTTAGGCTCGATGGTACTTGATGATATCAAGCAGTGGTGGACAGCTGAATCTGGAAGTTTTGCACTTATTCCACTTAACTATAAAGATAGTGTTGTTGGTATTTTAGGGTTTTCTCATCGTTCTGTTTCTCATTTTAGTGATGAGATGGGGACCACATTTTTGCAGATGATTCACGATTTGGTGGTGGCGGCATTGTCACGGTTAGATCAGGGTGAAGAAGAAGAAGATTTTCCTGAATTAACTCCAGTTTAGCTTATGTCAGATTACGTAAATGAGTGGCTTGAGAGTCTGAGAATTGAT
Organism: Taylorella asinigenitalis ATCC 700933; assembly: GCF_000687755.1. Taxonomy (GTDB): domain Bacteria; phylum Pseudomonadota; class Gammaproteobacteria; order Burkholderiales; family Burkholderiaceae_B; genus Taylorella; species Taylorella asinigenitalis. The sequence goes on along the minus strand of NZ_JHXN01000008.1, from coordinate 34,611 downwards.
AAAAATTCCTCGGTTCATACGGTGGCCGCTTATAGGCGTGATCTTAATCATCTCGCAGAACTCTATCCCGAGAGGGAGCTGGGCGAATTAACGAATATGGAGATTCGCCAAGGCATTGCCACCTTACATTCGAGGGATTTTAATCCTCGCTCTTTGATGCGTATTTTATCTTCGTGGCGCAATTTTTATAAATGGTATTCGCTGAAATATGGGTTGGATATGAATCCAACTTTGGGTGTGAAGACGCCGAAAGTGGCACGGCCGCTTCCGAAGGCATTGACAGCGGATGAGGCGAAGATGCTGCTCGATGTGGGTATTCAGACGGACGATAATTCTGCTGTGCACGCCCGCGATCAGGCGATGTTCGAGCTACTGTATTCAAGTGGTCTGCGTCTGTCTGAGCTTGTGAATTTGGATATTGAATTTCACAAAAGCGGTAGCTATGAATCGCGAGGATGGCTTGATCTTGATGCACATGAGATAACTGTTATCGGTAAAGGCCGCAAACCGCGTATTGTTCCGCTTGGAGCGAAGGCTGAGGAGGCAATTCGTGATTGGCTTTCGAGGCGTGTTGAATTGGAAAGCCCAAAGACAAGTGCAAGCGATAAATATGCTTTGTTTCTAGGCACTAAGGGCAAGCGCATCTCGCCTCGTGTAGTGCAACTGCAGCTTAAAAAACTTGCTGCAAAAACAAATATCCCATCAAATATTCATCCTCATGTTTTAAGACACAGTTTCGCTAGTCATCTATTGCAGTCTTCTCAAGATTTGCGTGCAGTGCAGGATTTGCTAGGTCACTCTAAAATATCTACTACGCAACTATATACGAGATTAGACTTTCAACATCTCTCCGAAGTCTACGATAAGGCACATCCACGTGCGAAGAAAAAGCAACGAAAATAATCGATGCACAAAGATAGGGCTATTGGAAAGGCTTGTTTTGTGTGGTTAAACAGGGGAAGCTTGAATCTTACTAGTGCGGCGTAGTATCCCTTTTTGAGCACCAAAAAGTAATGCTACTACATAGCAAACACCGCCTAAAATGGCGATTATAGCGGAAGGAGGAAAATTATAATTGTAGGCAATTACAAGACCAAAATACAAAATGCAAAGCGATATTATTGCGGATAGAACGATTTGACGCTCTAAACTTCTTGTAACAAATGTAGAAGTAATCGCAGGCAGTAGCATCACACTAACTACTAATAAAGTTCCTAGTACCTTGTACCCAGCAACTAAGTTAAAAGCTAACATTACTAAAAACAAAAGATGTGTAATTCGCCCAAGACCGCCGTCCATTCTCATGAATAAAGGGTCGAGACATTCCATAACAATTGGACGGTAAAACAAAGCAAGCAAAATCATGGTTACACTGCTAACAATCAGTATGACCCATATATCGATATCCGAAATATTGTAAATAGTTCCAAAAAGAATATGGGAGAGCTCGTGTCCGTCATTGCCAACTAAAATCATACCTAAAGAGAGGGACAAAATATAGGTAGTCGCAAAGCTCGCATCCTCTTTCAGATGCGTATTTTGCATAATAATACCTGCCCCGATAGCCACTACCAGCCCCGTTATTACGCCACCCGCAAGCACAACAAGCGATGCGGACCCTGCGATCATCATCCCAATTGCTACTCCTGGAAGCAAAGCGTGAGACATCGCATCAGCCACCAAGCTCATGCGACGGATAACCAAAAATACACCAAGCACACTTGCGGAGATGCACAGAAATAGGCCCGCTACAAGGGCATATGACATGGTAAGGTCGACAACAAAGGGCTCAATAAAAAATTCGTACATTAGAACCCCTTCAAAGCAAGCTCTCGAGCTTTCGACAAATTCTCTGGATTTAAGGCAGTTGCCGTATCACCCCAATAAACAACGCATCCCGACAAAAGCAAAGTCTGCGGAAAATATGTGCGAATTTGATTTTGATCGTGGGAGACGGCGATTACAGTTTTTCCGTCCGCAATAAAATCGAGGATAACTTGCATCAAAAGTGGCAATGCATCGTTATCTATCGCAGAAAACGGCTCATCAAGTAGTACAACTTTGGGATCTCTTAGAATTAGTCTGGCAATGAGTAAGCGTTGCATCTGCCCACCCGATAGTTCAGAAATGAGGCAATTTGACCTACTGTGCAAACCGACTCGCTCGAGAGAGTGCTCTATTAGTCTGAGTTCTTCCTCTCTAAAGCGACTGAAGAGCCCAACTCTATAACCAGCTCCCAGTGCCACAAAGTCGGCCACAGTTATTGCGAAGCCCCTATCGATGTGACTAATCTGTGGCACAAAACTCACATCACGATGGAGAGAAGGGGCGTAGTCAACGCATCCTTGGTCAGGCTTTATGAGCCCAGCCAAAGTTTTCATGAGCATGGTCTTTCCTGCGCCGTTAGGCCCATATACTGCAGTGAGAGACCCTGCTTGAAATTCTCCCGTCACATCGTTAAGGATTGGAGAGTGTGTATGATGAGGATGATACAGAGTTACGTTTGATAACCTAATCGCGTCCATAACTACCACTCAAGTAGATTAAAAGCTACAAACCACATAATCGCTAATAATACCAGAACCATGACCAATCTGCTTAGAGCGGAAGAAGTAAGCAAACTACGTTTAACCTTTCCGTGATCATGATTATGGTTCGTATCGCGCTTTTCTATGGTATCCACCTAATAACGACTTACGGGTTTCAATAATATGTAAAGAATTGAATATAAAATATCTCAACTCTTAATGATACATAGTATCGTTATATTATTTCACAATGTTATAACATATCAAATTAAGCAAGTCTATGGCAGCCCCTAAAATTCTCACTGCAAATATCCAGGACCGTATTAAGCAAGCAACAGAAATTTGCAATCAAAGAGGACTTCGCCTCACACCCATTCGCTCACAGGTTTTAATACTACTTCTTCAGGCTGCCCGTAGTCTTAAAGCGTATGAGTTACTCGATATGATGAAAGCTCATCATAAAAGCTCTCAGCCAGCAACTGTTTATAGAGCCCTTGATTTTCTTGTTCAAGAAGGATTTGTACACAGAGTAGACACTATCAACGGTTGGGTTGCATGTAATAATTTTGATCACGAAGACGAAGAAAGCCAAGATGATATAAGCGTTATTGCCGTATGCTCTAGATGTAATAAAGTTCAAGAACTTGACCCAACCGATATCTCACCCTTTATCACATCCCTTTTAGAATCTGCAGGATTTGAAAACCGCTCTCCCAAAACAGAAATTCGTTCTATTTGTAGTGAGTGCCGCCAAAAACATATTTTCTTTTAAAATGTAAGATTATTTAATAAAAGAAATTATCCATATATGCAACAGAAAAATATGATCCCAGTTACTGTACTGACTGGATTTTTAGGTGCAGGTAAAACTACCCTTCTTAAAAGAATACTTACAGAGTCTCACGGACAACGCATTGCCGTTATCGAAAATGAATTCGGTGAAGAAAATATCGATAATGAGATTTTGATTCAATCCACTGGCGAAGAAATAATCGAATTAAAAAATGGATGTATTTGTTGTTCTGTTCGCGTGGACTTAGAGAATACACTTTTAGATTTAAAAGCTAGATTAGACTCAGGTGAAAGTAATTTCGAGAGAGTTATTATAGAAACCACGGGTGTTGCAAATCCAGGCCCTATTTGCCAAACCTTCTTTCTTAACGATGAAGTAGCCGCATTCTATAGGCTAGATGCAGTTATTACCATTGTAGATGCAAAACATGGTATGGACACATTAACAAATGAGATTGAAGCTCAAACTCAAGTGGGTTTTGCTGATAGGATATTAATTTCTAAAGTTGATTTAGTAAGCAAAGAAGAATACGAGGACCTACGTCATAGACTAGTTCATATGAATCCACGTGCAGAAATTATGCCTGTGAACTTCGGTGAAGTTGACCTTAAGAAAATTCTAAGTGTGTCTGGATTTAATTTGAATGAAATTTTGGAGATAGACCCAGAATTTTTAAAATGCGAAGATGATGAACATGAACACGACCATGAGTGCGGGGAGCATTGCCACCATGAACATGAACATGACCACGATCATCACCATCAACATCACCATCACCATGACCACCACCACTCACATCACAACGATGCGATAAAGGCATTTGTATATACTTCAGATAAGCCATTTGACCCAGTTCGCTTAGACGAATTCTTAAGTGGGCTTGTGCAAGTTTATGGGCCTGATATGTATCGTTACAAGGGTATCATTTATATCAAAGGGGCACCTGTAAAATTCCTACTTCAAGGTGTGCATATGGTCTTGGGTACAAATCCTGGACAACCGTGGGGCTCTTCTAAGAAACAAAGCAAAATCGTATTTATCGGAAAAAATCTGCCGCACGATGTGTTCACTGAGGGACTAAATCAATGTCTGGCGTAGGCTAGGTTTTTCCCTTAATTTAAGGGAATGTACTAAGGGCTTCATTTTAAAAATAGCTTATTGTAGATTTATAAATTTACTTCTGAGGATTTTTATATGAAGCCATTTTTTATGAAAGCATTGTCAGTAGTGGCACTTGGGTGTGCACTAGTTAGCCCATCATTTGCAGATGAGCCTATCGTTATCAAATTTGCACACGTTGTTGCATCTGATACACCTAAAGGTAAAGGGGCCGATTTATTTAAAAAATTGGCTGAAGAAAAATTTCCTGGAAGAGTTAAAGTAGAGACATATCCGAACTCATCTCTATACGGTGACGGTAAAGAGATGGAAGCTCTTTTAACAGGGAATGTTCAGATGCTAGCTCCATCATTAGCGAAATTCTCTAAATATCAAAAGAAAATTCAAATTTTCGATTTGCCTTTCCTTTTTGAAGATATAGCTGCTGTAGAGAAATTCCAAAACAGTGATAAAGGTAAAGAATTACTCAATTCAATGCGCGATAAAGGAATTATAGGTTTAGCTTATTGGAACAATGATGTTAAACATATGTCAGCCAATAAACCATTGCGTAAACCTTCAGATGCTCGTGGATTAAAATTCCGAGTTCAAGCTTCGGACGTTCTTGATGCCCAATTTAAACGACTAACTGCTATTCCACGCAAAATGGCATTCGCTGAGGTTTATCAAGGTCTTCAGTCAGGTGTTGTAGACGGTACTGAGAACCCATACTCAAATGTGTACTCTCAAAAGATGCATGAAGTTCAAAAATATATAACTGAAACCGGACATGCACCATTAGGTTATATGGTAATCACTAGCGATAAATTCTGGAGTGGATTACCTGATGATATCCGTAAAGGTTTAGAGGAAATTTTGGCTGATGTTACAGTGAAAGTTAATCAAGAAGCTCAAGCATTAAATCAAAGAGAAAAAGATCGCATTATTAAAGCTGGAACAACTGAAATCCTTACACTCACTGACGCTGAAAAAGATGAGTGGCGTAAGGCTATGGTTCCTGTTTGGAAAAAATTTGAGGGCGAAATCGGTACCGATTTAATCGAGGCTGCCCAAAAATCAAATAACTAATAGGGTACTGAATACTCCTCCCCCGAGCCCTGAAGCTGCGATAAGCGACGGGGCTCTTTTTTCATTGCAGTAGGTGGTAATTATGTCTAATAAAGTGCTAAGCAGATTAGAAGAATTTTTCTTAATCTTCGGGCTGTCGGCTATGACTTTAGTAACGTTCATATATGTTTTGCTAAATAAACTTTACGAGCCCTTTTTATGGCTAGGGTCGAAAATTTCATTTTTTGAAGATGTGGGAATTTATATTTTGGAAGCAGCCTCTTCAATGACTTACACACTGGCTTTGACGAAATTATTGTGTGCCGTGTTAGTGTTTTTAGGTGCCTCATATGGAGTAAGAACGGCTGGACATATAGGAATCGATATTCTGACGAAAAGATTTCCACTGAATGTACAGAGAAGCATTGCCACCGTAGCTGTAGTTCTATGTATTGTTTATTGTGGCATTGTTGTGTATGCAGCTTGGGAGTGGGTGAATGCTTTGTATACGGCCGATGTGGAAGCGGAAGATCTTGAGATGTTTGGCATTAAGCTTTGGCATATTGGTTTGATTTTGCTGCTTGGCTATGCATTGCTTATTTATCGCTTTGTCGAAATTTTAATTCGCATTTTGCAAGGCAAACAACACAGTATCGGTTTGGCCGATGAAACGGAAGATGCATTGAAACTGCAAGCTGAAGGAAAAATTTAAAATGTCGATATTAGTTTTATTTGGCACTCTTTTCTTCTTTATGTTGATGGGAGTTCCCGTTGCGTTTTCATTAGGCCTATCTAGCAGCATTATCATTTTATTCTTTAGTGCGGATTCGATTTCCTCGATTGCCGTAAAAATCTTCGAAACCTCAGAGCACTACACTTTGCTTGCGATTCCGTTTTTCTTGCTCGCAGGGGCATTTATGACCACAGGCGGTGTGGCTAAGCGATTAATCGATTTCGCAAATGCTACGGTAGGCCATATTCGCGGCGGTTTGGCGATTGCGTCGGTGTTGTCGTGCATGTTGTTTGCGGCATTGTCAGGGTCAAGTCCTGCGACGGTGGCGGCTGTTGGATCGATTACGATTGCGGGCATGGTTCGCTCTGGGTATCCCCTAGAGTTTGGCACAGGTATCGTTACAAATGCAGGGACTTTGGGCATACTGATTCCGCCTTCTATTACGATGGTCGTGTATGCGGCTGTGACTGAGCAATCTGTGGGACGCTTGTTTATGGCGGGCGTGATACCAGGGCTGTTGCTTGGTACTGTGCTTATGGTTGCGATTTATATCGTGGCACGTCGCAAAAATCTTCCTGCACAACCTCGTGCTACTTTCCGTGAATGGATTATCTCAGCACGCAAAGCATTGTGGGGATTGATTCTTGTATTTATTATTTTAGGTGGGATTTATTCGGGTGCATTTACAGCAACTGAAGCGGCGGCTGTTGCGGCGGCATATTCGTTTTTTGTGGCTGTGTTTGTATACAAAGATATTAAGCTAAAAGAGTGTCCACGTGTAGTTCTCGAGGCTGCAAAACTAAGCGTAATGCTTATGTTTATCATTGCAAATGCGATGTTATTTGCACATGTATTGACTACGGAAAACATTCCTCAAGATATCACACGCATCGTTGCAGATATGAATCTTGAAGCATGGCAGTTCTTGATTGTAGTTAACTTGATACTGCTAGTTGCTGGTGCGTTTATGGAACCATCAGCGATTATTTTGATTATGGTGCCGATTCTCTTCCCTATTGCCACTCAACTAGGTATCGATCCAATTCACTTTGGTGTAATGATGGTTGTAAATATGGAGATTGGCCTGATTACGCCTCCTGTCGGATTGAATCTTTTTGTATCATCTGCGATTACAAAGCTGCCTGTCGAGAAAGTGATTCGTGCGACGCTTCCATGGCTGATGATTATGCTTTTGTTCTTGATTTTGATTACATACGTTCCAGAGATTTCGATTTGGCTTCCGAATGTGATTGGTCAGAATTAGAATGCATTCATTGGGGCTCGGCGGAAACGTCGAGCTTTTTTATGTACTGGGCCTAAAATTAATAAAACGATAAGCCCATAAAATCCACTCACACATAAAAACAATACATCTCCTAAAGGTGGCAATGTTCCCGCCCTCTTTCTCCAGCACAGAATTGAAAATAACAGAAATACAAATGTGTTAGAACACAAACGATGCTAAAATGTATACAATTTATGAGACAGATATCTTTATATCAAAAGTAGATAAGTTACTTTCAACTGAAGAAAGACTAAAATTATGTTCTTATCTTTCCTTAAATCCTTATATCGGAGATGTTATACCTGCAAGTGGCGTTTGTAGAAAATTTCGTTGGGAAATAAATAATACAGGAAAAAGAGCTGGGTTGAGGGTAATTTATAAAATCAATTTAATGCATGGGGAAATTTATCTACTTTATATCTATAGGAAATCTGAGATTAGCAATTTAAAATCCTAATTTATAGAAGGTTTAGTCAGGAGAAATAATGAAAGCCAGTAATTTTGATGTCGACAGCATTTTAAATGCCCTAATACAAGACGATCCTGAACTAAAAAATCACAAAAAAGAATTGAAAGCCTCTTTAATTCAATGCAAGAACAAAGTTTTTGCTAGAAAAACTGTTATTGATAAAAATAGGGTTTCAAATATAAGAAAAAAAGTTGGCCTATCTCAAAGCCAATTTGCAAATCAAATAGGAGTTTCTACAAGTACACTAAAGTCATGGGAACAGGGCCAAAGAAACCCTAGTGGTTGTGCTCTTAAACTTTTAAATTTGATTGAAAAAAGACCTGAAATCATAGATTATTTGTAGACTTAAAGACGAAAATGCATATTATTCTACATTTTCTGCGACAAAAAAAATCAATACACCATAAAAAAACCGCCTTACAATTAGGCGGCCTTTTATAAAACAAAAAGAAAAAATTATTTCTTAACTTTCTCTGTATACACTCTAGCATAATGTGCTTGAGCTGCAAGCATCTCAAGTTCGCGTTCAATAACTGCAATCTCTTCGCGTGAAGTAGCTTTCTTACGAGATTCTTCTGCTTTTTTGCGTGCTTCAAGAGCTTTTTGTTCGTCAAGATCTTCCATACGAACAACAGTATCAGCAAGCACAGTCACAGCAAATGGTTGAACCTCAAGCAAACCACCCGCAACGAACAAAGTCTCCTCAGAGCCATCTTCGCGAGTGATTTTTACTCGACCAGGCTTAACACGAGAGATTAGTGGAGTATGCCCTGGCAATACACCCAACTCTCCAGTCACCCCTGGAAGAACAACCATTTTTGCAGTTCCTGAGAACATGCTCTCTTCCGCACTAACTACGTCAACTTTTAAAGTCTTAGTCGACATAAAATTTCCTTTTAATTAAAGAGTCTTAGCTTTCTCAAAAGCTTCGTCAATCGTACCAACCATATAGAATGCTTGTTCTGGAAGTGAATCGCACTCACCATCTACAATCATCTTGAATCCACGAATTGTTTCGCTAAGTGGAACATATTTACCAGGAGCACCTGTAAATACCTCAGCAACGTGGAACGGCTGCGATAAGAAACGTTGAATTTTACGAGCACGTGCCACAGTTTGCTTATCTTCTGGACTCAATTCATCCATACCTAAGATGGCAATAATATCGCGTAAATCTTTATATCGTTGTAATGTCTGTTGTACCGCACGAGCCACTGTGTAGTGCTCCTCACCCACAACATGTGGATCAAGCTGACGGCTTGAAGAATCAAGCGGGTCAACTGCTGGATAAATACCAAGTGATGCGATATCACGTGAAAGAACCACTGTAGAGTCTAAGTGTAAGAACGTAGTTGCTGGCGATGGGTCAGTCAAGTCATCGGCAGGCACGTAAACCGCTTGGATAGAAGTAATCGAACCAGTTTTAGTTGAAGTAATACGCTCTTGAAGCACACCCATCTCTTCTGCTAGTGTTGGCTGATAACCTACAGCTGAAGGCATACGTCCTAAAAGAGCCGAAACCTCTGTACCAGCAAGTGTGTAACGATAAATATTATCGATGAAAAGTAGAATGTCACGACCTTCATCACGGAATTTTTCAGCCATAGTTAGGCCAGTAAGCGCAACACGTAGACGGTTACCTGGAGGCTCATTCATCTGACCGAACACCATCGCAACTTTATCTAGGACATTAGATTCTTCCATCTCGTGATAGAAGTCATTACCCTCACGAGTACGCTCACCCACACCAGCAAACACAGACAATCCAGAGTGTTGCTTAGCGATATTATTGATAAGCTCCATCATGTTTACGGTTTTACCTACACCCGCACCACCGAATAAACCAACTTTACCGCCTTTAGCGAATGGGCATACAAGGTCAATCACCTTAATACCAGTCTCAAGCAATTCCACTGATGGAGATAATTCATCGAATTTTGGAGCCGCTTGGTGAATGCTGCGTTTTTCTTCATGCTCAATTGGACCAGCCTCATCAATTGGGCGACCTAATACGTCCATGATACGACCTAATGTTCCATTACCCACTGGTACGGAAATAGGTGCATTTGTGCGATCTACTGACATGCCACGGCTAAGACCATCGCTTGAGCCAAGTGCAATAGTACGAACCACACCATCGCCTAGTTGCTGTTGCACTTCAAAAGTTAAACCTTTTTCAGCGTAAGAGGATTCCTCACCCTTGTTATCCAAAACAAGTGCTTCATAAACATTAGGCATATTATCGCGTGGGAATTTGATATCAACCACTGCTCCAATACACTGTACGATGGTACCTTTACTCATTTTATTTCCTTAAATAAACATCGGGCAACGCTTATGCTGATTAAACAGCTGCGGCACCTCCCACGATTTCTGAAATTTCTTTTGTAATTGCTGCTTGACGAGTTTTGTTGTATTCCAACTGAAGCTCGTTAATAACTTTCTTAGCATTATCTGATGCGGCTTTCATAGCGACCATACGTGCAGATTGCTCTGAAGCCATGTTTTCCGCAACAGATTGATAGACCACACCTTCAACATAACGATGCAATAAATCATCGATTACTTCCTGAACATTTGGCTCGAAAATGTAATCCCAACTATATTCTTGCTTAAGCTCTTCCTCTGCCTGAATAGTCCCCACTTCTGTCGCAAACGGATCCTCTAAACCATCTGGCAGCGGCAAAAGTCTAAAGAAAGATGGAACCTGACGCATAGTATTGATGAATTGGCTAGTGGCAATGTACAAGGCATCTATCCTTCCTTCCATATAATCATCAATCTGTACTTTCAAAGCACCAATAAGCAATTCTAAATTTGGTTTGTCGCCTAAATTAACTTGCTCAGAAACAATCTCTACACCAGCTCTTTGTAAAAATCCTATACCTTTACTTCCAAAAGCCGTAGCTTGAATCTCAATATTTTGAGCATTAAATTCTTTAAGACGATTAACCATAAGGCGTGTGATATTGGTATTTAAACCGCCGCACAAGCCTTTATCTGTAGTGATTAGGACAACCCCGACTTTTTTCTGATTTTTACGCTCTTCAAGATAAGCGTGGCTGTAGTCTGGGTTAGTCATCATCATATGCATGGCAATAGTACGAATTTTTTCCGTATATGGACGACCAGCTTTCATGCGATCCTGAGCTTTACGCATCTTAGATGCAGCAACCATCTCCATCGCTTTTGTGATCTTACGAGTATTTTGAACACTCTTTATCTTTTTACGGATTTCCTTAATTCCAGCCATTTAGATTCCTAAATTAGAATGAACTATTTTTCTTAAAGTTGGCAATAGCTTCCTTAAGCTTAGCTTCATTTTCTTTTGTAAGCTCTTTTTTGCTCTCGATATCATCGATAATATCTTTATGAGAACGCTCTAAATGATCTTTTAGAAGTTTCTCGAAATGAAGAACATCTTCAACTTTAATATCATCTAAGTAACCGTTATTTACTGCATATAGAGAAATAGCAAGTTCCCAAACTTTAAGAGGTTGATATTGCGGTTGTTTTAATAATTCAACTACACGTTTACCGCGTTCCAATTGACGACGAGTTGCTTCATCAAGATCTGATGCGAATTGAGAGAATGCTGCCAATTCACGGTACTGAGCCAAGTCAGTACGAATACCACCTGATAGTTTTTTAACTACTTTAGTTTGTGCCGAACCACCCACACGTGATACTGATACACCCGCGTTAATCGCTGGACGAACACCTGCATTAAATAAGTCAGTTTCAAGGAAGATTTGACCGTCCGTAATTGAAATTACGTTTGTAGGTACGAATGCAGATACGTCACCTGCTTGAGTTTCAATGATTGGCAATGCTGTCAATGACCCAGTTTTTCCTGTTACTTCACCTTTAGTAAACTTTTCTACGTAATCTGTATTTACGCGAGCTGCACGTTCTAGAAGACGAGAGTGTAAATAGAAAATATCACCTGGATATGCTTCACGACCAGGTGGACGACGAAGTAGAAGTGATACTTGACGATAGGCCCATGCTTGCTTAGTCAAATCATCATAAATAATTAGTGCATCTTCTCCACGATCTCTGAAGTACTCACCCATAGTGCATCCAGCATATGGAGCAAGATATTGCATAGCAGCAGATTCAGAAGCAGTAGCAGAAACTACAATTGTGTACTCCATAGCACCATGCTCTTCTAGAGTACGAACCACGTTGTTAACTGTAGAAGCTTTTTGACCAACTGCTACATAAATACATTTAACGCCTGTGCCTTTTTGATTAAGGATTGCGTCTACAGCTACAGCAGTTTTACCTGTTTGACGGTCACCAATAATCAACTCACGTTGACCACGACCGATAGGCACCATGGAGTCGATTGATTTAATACCAGTTTGAAGAGGTTGTGACACTGATTGACGATCGATTACACCAGGAGCAACTTTCTCGATTACGTCAGTCATTTGAGCATTAATAGGGCCCTTTCCGTCGATAGGCATACCAAGTGTATTAACCACACGACCTAAAAGTTCAGGACCAACGGGTACTTCAAGAATGCGACCAGTTGTTTTAACTTGGTCACCCTCAGATATACCAATATAGTTACCCAAAATAACGGCACCAACTGAGTCTCTCTCTAAGTTTAGTGCAAGACCGTAAGTGTTATTTGGGAACTCTAACATCTCCCCTTGCATAACATCAGATAAGCCGTGAATACGGGTAATACCATCTGTTACTGAAACTACAGTACCCTGAGTACGTACGTCAGTGGATGCATTAAGACCTTGGATGCGGCTTTGCAATAAATCACTGATTTCTGACGGATTGAGTTGCATTTTATACTCCTGAAACCCTTGTTACTTGGCCACTATTGTGCTGCCAAGGACTCGCGCAAACGCTCCAATTGAGCTTGCACGGATGTGTCTAAAACCTGGTCACCCACTACAACGCGGATGCCACCTATAATTGATTTGTCGATAATAACTTCTGGCTTAAGCTTAGTTCCAAACTTTCTTTCGAGACCGCTTAAAATTTCGTTCAACTGCGAATCGCTTATTTCAAAAGCAGTGATAATCTGAGCTACTGCCGACCCTTCATTCTTGCTTTTTAAAATTTCATATAACTCAGCGATTTCTGGTAGAGCTTCAACCCTATTATTAATGATCAAAACTTCAACAAACTCTTCTAACTCTTTCGGTTTGTCTTGAGTTGAAATTAAATCAAGAAAAACTTTTTTTCTTTGTTCTTTCGAAAGCAAAGGGTCATGAAGCATAGCTACCACATCCTCGTGAGATGCTAGTTGAGCCAATTCTTCCAAAATAGGAGACCAAGTAGATACTGCATTAGTATTTTGTGCAGTTCCATAAATCGCCTCTGCATAAGGTCTAGCTAGTGTTGATAGTTCAGCCATACTTATCCTAATTAAAGCTCAGCTTTGAGTTGATTTAACAAATCAGAATGAGCCTCAGCGTCTACTTCTCTACGCAAGATTTGCTCAGCACCTTTTACTGCTAAATAAGCAACATCATCACGTAACGAATCTTTTAGACGTTGAACTTCTAACTCTGCATCTTGCTTAGCTTGAGCAAGAATGCGTGCACGTTCAGCTTCCGCTTCCTCGCGTGCATCACTAATTATTTGAGCAGATTGCTTCTCTGCTTCAGCTAAACGAGATTGATTATCCGCTTTTGCTGACTGTTCAATTTGAGTGATACGAGCCTGTGCTTGAGCTAAGTCTGATTTACCTTTATCTGCGGCAGCCAAGCCTTCTGCAATCTTTTTACGACGTTCGTCAATAGCTTTAATTAGCGGTGGCCACACAAATTTCATCGTGAACCATGCCAATACAAAGAATACGATCATCTGGAAAAAGAGCGTCGCATTTAAATTCACGGTCGTTTTCCTTTTGCTATATTAGATAGATCATCTATCATACAACTGACCAAGACAATTCATGGTCAGTACTTACAAATCGTGCTATTAAGCACCGAATGGGCTTGCGAATGCAAAAAGCATAGCAATACCAACACCGATTAGGAATGCAGCATCGATAAGACCAGCTAATAGGAACATCTTAGTTTGAAGTGCATTCATAAGCTCAGGTTGGCGAGCAGAAGCTTCTAGGTATTTACCGCCCATGATAGCGATACCAATGCAAGCACCAATAGCACCTAAACCGATGATAAATGCACACGCTAGTGCTACGAAAGCTGAAGTGGTCATAACAACTCCTTGTAGTGATAAACCAATTTAACAGATTAAAAAATAATAAACTTAGTGTCCCTCATGAGCTTGACCAATATAAACTAGAGTCAGCATCATAAAGATAAACGCTTGAAGCAAGATAATCATGATATGGAAAATTGCCCAAACGGATCCAGCCAGAACATGACCAACACCCAATCCAATACTCAATGCATTGAATCCAGTCCATGCACCGCCTAATAAAGCGATCAACATGAATACGAGTTCGCCAGCAAACATGTTTCCGAATAACCGCATGCCTAATGATACAGTTTTAGCAGCATACTCAATAATGTTTAATGCAAAATTTGCTGGAGCTAATAAAATAGCAGTGATACCTTTTGCGTGGAAAGGTGCTGTAAATAATCCGACAATAAAATGACCTAAGCCGTGAATTTTTGCTCCGTAATATAAGGAGAGGAGCAATACACCCATAGACATAGCTAAAGGGATATTTAAATCGGCAGTAGGTAAAATACGGTGATAATACAAAGGACCTGGATGATGGTGATCACCAGCAAGACCTAGCCAGTTATATAATTGACCAGCCAAATCTACAGGCACTAAGTCTAGAGCATTCATTAAAGTAATCCACAGGAAAACAGTAAGAGCTAATGGTGCTACAAACTTGCGAGAGTTTTCATTAGGGATAATGCTTTTAGCCTGATCAGAAACCATCTCAACGACCATTTCAACAGCCGCTTGAAAACGAGAAGGCACACCAGAAGTTGAGCGACGAGCAGCCATGTATAAAAGGCCGATTACGATAAGGCCCATAAGAACGGACCAAAAAATAGAATCGTAATTTATATAGCTGAAGTTAGCGATAGTATCTTGGGGATGCCCAAAATTATTTAAATGTCCTAGATGGTGCTGTATGTACGCTTGCTGTGGTGATGCACCTGCTGCTGCCATCAAAAAACTCCTGCTAAAAAGGCTATATAAGAACTAAAATTTATTCAAAACAATAAGAAGGAAGTATGATTTCATAGTTGCAATTAAGCCAACTAATAAAGGCAACCACATAATAGAATTGCCGAAATTCCGTACAACCAACCACAAAATCATTAAGGTCCCAAAGACCTTAATACCCTCAGCTACAAATAAACCTCCAAATGAAGCCATCCTACCAGAGTAGATGCGTAAAATCATACGCAATACGACAAAAGCTGAAGGTATTAAATAAGCTAATCCTCCTATACATGACCAGTAAGCATGATTCCACGAAGCGAACAATGCGAATAAAGCTGATACTGCAAGGAGGAATATAAGCTGAGATATCACAACCCAGATTAATCCACGTGAAGCTTGTGCATCTAATCTAAGACGCTCCTCGGCCGTGAGTTTATAAGCTTCCAATAGATAAAATCCCTAATGTTTTGCGAACTCAAAACTGACATAAGTATATCTAGTTTTATGTTAAATGTAAAATACAAAAATCGCTTTAATAAAAATAATTTTATGGCTTTTACTGTTTTATATAAGGTTAAACCCCACAAACTTTCCGAGCATCTTTTATCTGTAGAAATGAGCTTTAAAAACCCTCTTCAAGAGGCTCAAACAAAAGAAAATAAATTAGAAATTTATTTCCCCCAATGGACACCTGGCTCCTATATGATAAGAGATTTCTCAAAACACATAATTAATCTTAAACTCAATGGCATTGCCATAGACCCACATTCATATGAACTTAATGCTGCACCCAACGAAGATATAAAAATCACCTATCTTGTATATGCATATGATTTGTCGGTGCGTGCTGCCCATGTGGATGATACGCACGCATTCTTTAATGGCACAAGCTTGTTTTTTGCTATTCGCGGATATGAATATGCTCCCTGCACTCTGGATATCGAAGGGTTCGATGCGAATTGGAAAGTATACACATCCTTGCAACGACATTCGCAAACGCCCGAATTCTCTTGTGGGCGTTATCTTGCGAGGGATTATTTTGAGCTTATCGATAGTCCTGTTGAAATTGGCACCCCACTTACCGTATCTTTTAAAGCTCATGGAGCGGAGCACTTGATGGCGTTTGCGGGGGCATTGCCAAATATAGATTTAGAGAGGATTGCAGCGGATACGAAGAAAATTTGCGAGCGCGAAATTGAGCTGTTCGATCCACAAAATAAGCGAGCTGCGTTTCTGGACACTTCTGAGCGCTACGTGTTTTTGACGCATGTTACGGAAAATTCGTATGGCGGCTTGGAGCATCGTTCGAGTACGGCCTTGATATGTCCGCGGAATACATTGCCAACTAAGAATATGGGCGAGCCTGATGACGGATATGTGCGATTTCTGGGGCTTGTGAGCCATGAGTATTTTCATACGTGGCTTGTGAAGCGGATTGTGCCAGCGGAGCATAAGCGATTGCTACTTGATGGCATGCATCCGATTCATACTTTGTGGATATTTGAAGGGTTTACATCGTATTTTGATGATTTGCTGTTGGCAATGACCTCGCTTATCACCCCTGAAAAATACCTCGAAATCCTATCGAAAACATACAGTGATGTGTTTAGCGTTGCCGGCTATCGCATGCAGTCGACGGCTCAGAGCTCATTTGAGGCGTGGACAAAGTACTACAAACAAGATGAGAATGCGGCCAATAGCATTGTCAGCTATTATGCGAAGGGTGCGTTGGTCGCGTTATGCATCGATTTGCATTTGCGCTCTCAGGGTCATTCTTTAGAGAAGGTACTAAGCCATATCTGGAAAAAATTGGGCGAGAATTTTTACGCACGAGATATTGATGAGCGAGGTGGAATTTTATCTATCGAAAAACCTAGCTGTGGCAATGATTTCAATATCATCGATTTAATCGAGGAAGCAACTGGCATTCATATGTTCGATGAAATAAAAGCGTGGGCGTATGAGGCGGAGGCATTGCCACTAAAAGAGATGTTAGAGAAGTTAGGCCTAAAGTTAAGCACGGAAAAATCAAATGCAGCCACCATGAATGCGAAATTAAAGACAGAATGCGGCCGCATCTTCTTTGCAAACGTATACGCAGACGGGGCGGCGGCCAAAGCAGGCATCTCTGCGAAGGATGAGCTTATCGCAATAGACGGTATCAAAGCGAAAAGCGATAAGTGGGAGGACCTGCTCAAAGGCTATGGCCCCGAAGAATCAGTATCAGTGAGCGTCTTCAGAGGAGATAGGCTTAGAACATACGAAGTCATCCTCGGATCCGAAGCGGACAAAATCAAGATTGAAAACTCAGGGAGTAGCCCGAATTTTTTTGATCAAATCCTCGCCAAATAGCTTGAAATAATAGGGGTCATCTCTGCGTGCATGGGCGGCGAATGACTCTTTATCCACATCTTCGACCACTTCCATGCCCTCTTCTTTTAATTTCGAGAGACCATCAGACTCCATCTTGTCTACAAATGCACGCATCTGCTCAGCCCCAGCTGCTGCGGCTTTCAACAAATCTGCTTTCTGATTCTCATCCAATGATTTATAAAAATGCTCAGAAACAAGAATCAGTGCGGGTGCATAGAAATGGCCCGTCATCGATAAATGCTTTTGATACTGAAAGACTTTTTCAGAGAGCATCACAGCTATTGAATTTTCCTGACCGTCGATTACGCCTTGGCTCATGGCCGATGGCACTTCCGTCCACGACATAGGAGCAGGCGAAAACCCCATGCTTTTAAAAGCACGAATATGAATTGCATTTTGTGTAGTGCGGATTTTGAGGCCGTGTGCATCTTCAAAAACGCGTACGGGATGCTTATTGTTTGTGAGATGCCTAAATCCTTGCTCACCCCAAGCCATTGCCACAATGCCTTCATGACTGATTTGTTTTAGCATCTGCTGACCGATATCGTTATCTAGCACATTGCGGGCGTGCTTCAAATCCCGAAATAAAAATGGCATATCAAATACACCCACTTGCGGAGCAAAATTTTGCAATGCACCCGTCGAGACGATGGCCATATCTAGCGTTCCGAGCTTTAGGCTCTCAATCATGACGCGCTCACTTCCAAGAATGCTATTTGGAAATAACTTTAAGTCTAAACTATTTTTTAGCCCATCTCGCATGCGAGCAGCACTAACACCATAGTGCGATTCATTGTTGAGGGCATATCCAATTTTCACGGACTTTGCATTTTTTGGTAGCACAAATGAATAAAACACTCCTAGGGTGGCAATAACCACGCCTATCACCAATAATCTTATTTTCATTATTTGCACACACTACATCGAGGATTTCGATTTATATTAAGCCGCTCCCACATACTTGTGAAGGCATCGAATTTCAACAGCTGTCCGCAAAGTGTCTGCTCACTGCTACCAACAATAAGCTTAATCGCCTCAAGAGCCTGAAAACTCCCCATTATCCCAAGCAAAGGAGATATCACTCCAAGCGTTGCGCACGATTCACATGGAGCCACGTCGGACGGATCGTAAAGACACGCATAACAAGGAGAATTTTCTTTACGCAAGTCAAATGTCGCAATATGCCCTGTCCATTGCAAAGCCGCCGCAGACACAAGCGGAGTGTCATGTTTAACGCAATACGAATTTATCTCTTGTCTCGTCTTAAAATTATCGGTACAGTCAAGGATTACATCGAATTTGTCCTCTAAAAGACTGTCAGAAAATTTCTTACCGATTTGAGTGATTTTTATCTCAGAATTAATCTTAGAGAGCGACTCTTTAGCCGATACAACTTTTTTGAATCCCACTTCGCTCTCGTTATGCACGATTTGCCTTTGAAGATTCGAGAGATCCACAATATCATCGTCGATTAATACAAGTTCGCCCACACCCGATGCCGCTAAATACATAGATGCTGCAGATCCAAGCCCACCCAATCCTATGATGGCAATGCGTGCGCATCCTATTTTCTCTTGTCCTTCAAAACCGAAGTTATCGAGCATCAAATGTCGAGAATATCTCAACATTTGTTCGTCATTTATTGGTTGGACCATTTATAACGGGTTTACCTTTAAGAAAATTGATGGCCTGCTGAAGTTGGAAATCCTCAGCCGAACCAAATTTAAATGATTTTGCACCTTTAGCAGGTTTGAAATCCGTAGCTTTTGACTTGGATTTAAGAGGCGGAACTATCCCTGATTTTGTATCAGATTCCATCTTAGAATCTTTAGAACTTTCGCTTGAGGTTTTCTCTTTTGGTGCCTCTTTTCCATCATCGTTAGCCGCTTTTTTCTCTAAAATCTTATTAGATTCTTTATCGGACAATTTGTCGTTTTTAAGATGGTCATCTAAATCAGATTCACGTGCAGGCGGAAATAAATCACCATATTCCGTGTCCGTCACTTGAAAATCAGGAGTAATCCCAAGAGCCTGTATTGAACGACCTTTCGGAGTGTAATATCGAGAAGTTGTAAGTTTCATGCCAGTCTCGTCATCGATATTTAACACGATTTGCACAGACCCCTTACCGAAGCTTCGGTTGCCTATAATCTTCGCCCTTTGAAAATCTTGCATCGCACCAGCCACAATCTCGGATGCAGAAGCAGAACCTACATTAATCAAAACCACCATAGGTGCCGTTTTAAGCCATGTCGGGAGTTTAGCCTGATCCACATCCTCCCGTGCCAATGCCTCCGCAAGCATGCTCGCATAATCCTCTACCACCCCATCACGCGATTTCGTAGTTACTATCGGCTTTTCAGTGGCAACGAACAGCTTCGCAATCAACACAGCAGAATTAAGAAGCCCTCCAGGATTATTTCGCACATCTAAAATAATCGCCTTAGGTGCTTTCTCGATTTTTAAAATCGCCTTAGCTAAATCTTCATATGAGTTTTGCTGAAATTGCGAAATCCTGATATAGAGCATATCTTCAATCATATCTGTCTTGATACTATCGATATGAATTAGCTCTCGAGTTATATTGAATTCAAGAGGTTTTTCATTCCCCTTTCGCTCTATAACAAGATTGACTTTTGTGCCTGGTTCTCCGCGAACAGTCTTTACAATTTCGGATAAGGTCATTTTTTCTGTCTCTTGTCCATTTATTTCCGTAATTAAATCCCCTGGCAATAATCCCGCTTTCGACGCAGGTGTATCTTCGATAGGTGTTATTATTTTTATCTTGCCGTTAGATGTACCCATCTCTATTCCAAGACCACCGAACTCACCTTCAGTTTCTTCTTGTAGGTCGGCCATATCCTCTGCATCTAGATAAACGCTATGCGGATCTAAATCATCCATCAGTCCTTTGATAGCAGCATCCACAATCTCACGGTCAGTCATTTTCTCAATATAACGATTGCGTATATTTGCAAATACTAAGGCAAATCTGCGCAACTCCTCATATTTGAGATTTGCTTCTTCTTCGGCTTGCTCCGTGGCTTTTGAGCCAAGTGCGTCATACTGAAGATAATCGAAAGTATTTTTATATTCCTCAGATGTATTCTCGCCCTGCTCCAGCATTTCTGATGGGGCCTTTTGTGCTGGAACTTGTGCCAACACATTAATTTGTGCACCTAGAAAAGTAAACAATAAGAATTTAATAAACAATTTCATATTATTGAGCAAGCCATATTAAAGGGTCGACAGCTTGTGTTCCGCTGCGAATTTCAAAATAGAGTGCAGGTTCAACCTGACCACCAGTCGCTCCAACCTTTGCGATTTGTTGACCAACCTTAACGGTTTGACCAACTGAACTGAGCAAACTCTGATTATATGCATAAACGCTTAAATAGTGATTACCGTGGTCAAGAATTATTAAATTTCCAAAGCCACGAACCCAATTAGAAAACACAACTTGCCCTGAGGCAATAGCTTTCACTGGTGCACCTGCTTGAGCCTTAATCAATATTCCTCTCCAAGAATCTCCAGTATCAGCTCTATTTTGACCAAAATACGCCATAAGCTCACCTCTTATAGGCCATGGAGAATTCTTCTGCAGCCCCGATCCCAATGAAGCATTTCTTTTTGCACTAATACGTTTTTCATCTTCACGGGCTTTTTTAAGTAGTGTTTCTGCCTTCTGAGCCTTATGTTTAGCCAATCTGGCCTTAGCCTCTTCAATTTCTGCATTATCCGCTAATTGACGTGCAGCCGCCTCTGCTATTTCAATTTCACGCAACTGTTCGGCTAATATTCTTTTGCGTTCCTCAGGAGAAGCATTGAAAAACTCAGTCCTTATATGACTAGATTCATTAGAAGTTTCAGCTATTTTTTTGCGTGCTTCCTCAACTTTGCGAGAAGCTTCATCTGCTTGCTTAGCTGCCTCTTTAGCCGAGGAATCAGCCTCTGATGCAAGCTCTTTAGCTTTTTGCACCTCAGTCTGTGCCTTCTTGCGGTTTTCCTCAGCTTGCAAAGCCTGCCTTAAAACTTCCTTCTGCTTTGCTAACTCCGCTTTTCGCAATGCCTCCCGCTCAGCCTGAATTTTCGTCTCAATTCCTTCGATAATTTGACTTAATCGCAAATCATCGTTTTTCAGAGATTTAGCTTCCTTACGTCTTTTTGCTAGAGTTGACTCTACATTAACGAGTTTTTTCTTATATTCCTTTTGCTCTTTCTTAAGGTCTGTCCTTACATTCATTTCCTTGGATTTAGTGGCTGCCAACTCCTTTGAGTACTTATCAATCTTCTCGTGAGTTATGGCAATGCGCGCCAAATTCTGATTAATTTCAGTAATCATGCGGATCTTAGCTCGAGACACAAACGATAGATATCCCATATCACGTGAGATTTTCTGAGCATCGTTTCCCGATAACAGTGTCGCCCATGGCGAAACCTTACTCTTATATTGATCTTGAACTTGAGCGGCCAAGTCATCTTTACGTTTCTCTAAGGCCCGCATCTGCTCTTGCTTTTCAAGATTTAGCTGCTTGAGAATCCCTTCCGTTTCCTTAATTTCTTGCTCGATTTCTTGCAGGTATTTGGTGTGCTCTGAGATTAATTTTTCTGATTTTCGCAGGTCATCTAGGATATCGTCTTTTTGCGACTCCTTGCTCTCAATCTCTTGCTCTAGTTTTTTGATTTTCTCTTGTAGAGCACTGCGTTGTTTTTCGACCTTATCTTGCTGCTTATCTAAATTAGTTTGAGCTGGCAATGCACCCGCAAACAGCCCCGCCATCCCGATACATAACACAGCTCGCACTAATCTCATTACTTGGCCTTTCCTTGAGCAGCAACAGCAGCCACAGCAGCGGCAATGGCCTCCTGATCGCCAAGATAATAATGTTTTATTGGCTTAAGATTCTCGTCTAGCTCATAAACTAGAGGTTGGCCTGTAGGAATATTTAAAGATACGATAT
This sequence comes from Taylorella asinigenitalis ATCC 700933, assembly GCF_000687755.1. GTDB lineage: Bacteria > Pseudomonadota > Gammaproteobacteria > Burkholderiales > Burkholderiaceae_B > Taylorella > Taylorella asinigenitalis. Next base: position 12,175 of record NZ_JHXN01000008.1, on the reverse strand, counting down.
CCTCATCACTTATCTGATCCAAATGTTTAATCAATGCACGTAAACTATTTCCGTGGGCTGTGATTAATACACGCTTTCCAGCCTTAATATCCTCGGAGATTTGCTCATTCCATAATGGAATTACGCGTGCGACCGTATCCTTAAGACACTCCGTGCTTGGTAATTGAGAGGCATCTAAATCTTTATATCTTGCGTCAAATTTTGGATGACGCTTATCTTCTGAGTCAATAGGATCGGGTGCAATCGCATATGCCCTTCTCCAAATTAGGACTTGTTCGTCCCCGAATTTTTGGGCAGTCTCCGATTTATTCAAGCCTTGCAGATTCCCATAGTGACGCTCATTCAGTCTCCACGACTTTACTACTGGCAAATGCAAGCTATCCATCTCATCTAAAGCAATCCATAGTGTGCGAATAGCCCTTTTTAATACTGATGTGTAGGCAATGTCAAAGTCAAACCCCTCAGCTTTCAGTAAGGCTCCTGCTTCTTTCGCTTGCTGACGACCTGTGTCGGTGAGATCTACATCAGCCCATCCCGTAAAACGGTTTTCTAGGTTCCACTGACTCTCACCATGACGCATTAAAACTAATTTATACATAAGCTGTCCGTTAGGAAATCTCAAATAAATGCTTATTTTAACTTGTTATAATTTAAGGCTAATTTTTATTCAATAAATTCAAGGTTTTTTAAGTGGATTTTCTTTTATATAACAATAACTATTTGTTTCTAATTGCCGCTGTAGTGTCGGGAATATTGCTTGTGATTGGTTCTCGTAAAAGCGGTCAATCTACACTATCAGCTCAAGAGGCTGTTCGCTTTAGTAACACGGACCACGCACAGTTTATAGATATACGCGAACCTGAAGCCTATCAGGCAGGACATATAGCCCAATCTAAGAATTTTCCAAAATCTAATTTGGAAGCGAAAGCGAGTTCATTGCCAAAGAAACCATTAATACTAGTTTGTGATACGGGACGTACTGCTCTAGAGGCGGCCGCTATATTGAAAAAACTTAATATAGAAAATGTGTATACTTTAAAGGATGGCTTGACTGGATGGAAAAATGAAGGTCTTCCCATCAAATCCAAGAAAAAATCGAAGGAGTAGTTATGGCTCAAATCACAATGTACTGTAAAACAACCTGTCCGTACTGCATCAAAGCGGAAAAATTACTACGCGACAAGGGTGTTAACGATATAGAGAAAATTAAGATCGAAACTAATCCAGAGGCGAAAGCTGAGATGATTTCTCGCTCGGGCGGTCGTACTACTGTGCCACAAATTTTTATTAACGGCGAACATATTGGCGGATGCGATGATTTAATCAAGCTTAATGCTGAAGGCGGGCTTGATGCTAAGCTTGCGGCTGGATCTGCGGGTGCGGATGTGGGCTCGGGTGCTTCGTCCGAAGCAAAAGGCGAAGGATCTGGTAGCTGTTCAGGCGGCGAAGGTGGCTGCTGTGGCTCTTGTGGCGGAAAAGGTTCCGAGAACTAATCCTGTCTATGAGCTCTTATAAGACTCTAGTAATTGGGGCGGGTAGCTGGGGGACGGCTCTGGCTACCCTTGCCAGTCTTAAGGGCGATGTTCTTCTTTGGTCGCGTGACTGTGCACAAGTAGAGGTCATCAATGCGACTCATAAAAATCCTAATTATCTAAGCGATTTTGAAATCCCTCAAAGGGTTGTGGGGACTTGTTCTTACGAGCAGGCACGTGATTTTTTGAGGGCATCTCCAGATGAGGCGTTGGTCATATTTGCATTGCCAGTGGCTGGGATGAGAGATGGGGTTAAGGCGTGGAGTGAGTGGCTTGCGGAGGATGTTCCTATCGTATGGACTTGCAAGGGTTTTGAGTCCGATACTGGGATGTTAGCTCACGAGATTATTGCCACCCAAAGTAAATTTCAGGAAGTGGGTGTGCTATCAGGGCCATCATTTGCGAAGGAAGTGATACAAGGGCTGCCAGTGGCTTTGACCGTTGCGACTTCAAGCGATATAGTAGTCGAACGTGTTACGAATGTGCTACATAATGGCTCATGTCGCGTCTATGGAAGCGGCGATATGGTGGGCGTGGAAGTGGGCGGTGCTCTGAAAAACATTATTGCGATTGCTTGCGGGATAAGTGACGGGCTTGGGCTTGGGCATAATGCTCGGGCAGCGCTGATCACTCGCGGTCTTACGGAGATGTCGCGGCTGGGAGTGGCTATGGGAGCTATGTCGAGCACGTTTTATGGGCTAACTGGAATGGGTGATCTCGTGCTTACGGCGACTGGCGATTTGTCGAGAAACCGTCAGGTCGGATTGGCCATCGCTCGCGGGCGAAGTTTGGAAGATATTCTGAGCTCGGGGCTCACGGCTGAGGGAGTTCGTTGTGCGCAGATAACATTAGCGAAGGCGGGAGAGATGGCGGTGGCATTGCCAATTACAGAAGCGGTGTGCGATGTATTATTTAAGGGCGTTAAACCAGAGGATGCGGTACGCAGCTTACTTGTGCGCGACGCAAAAGCTGAGTAATATTATTTGTAATAAATTTCAAATACAATTCTAAAATTAAACTGAATACAACTTGAGGACTAATATGTCAGAAGAAAACAAAAATTTAGATCAAGAAAATGCTCAAACTAACGGTGCTGAGGCTGGTGCTGGAGCTGCGGCTGGGGCTGCGGCTGCTCAAGAGGGCCAAGCTAAGGGCGAGCCATCAATTCGCAAAATCGGCGAGGATCAACCACAAGAACAACAAAGATCATTTAATCTTCAACGCACTTATTTGAAAGAAAGTTCTCTTGAGATGCCTAATGCACCACATATTTTTATGGCTGAAGAAAATCCTCAATATGAGATCTCTGTAAATATCGGTGCAGAGCCACTTTCAGAAAAATACTACCACTCTTTAGTACGTGCCACAGTTCATGCGAAAATTGGTCAACACACACTTTATATGCTTGAAGGTACACAAGCTGGTATTTTCGAAATTTCTGGCTTTGAAGTTCAAGAAATCGATCAATTACTTGGTATTGTTTGCCCAGCAAACTTATTTAACTACCTACGCGTTAACTTAGCTGATATGGTTACTCGTACTGGTTTACCACAGCTTAATCTTGCGGATATTAACTTCCAAGCATTGTACGAGCAAAATCTACAAGCTCGCATTCAAGAAGCTCAACAGCAACAAGCGGCTCAGCAAGCTTCTGGTGCTGAGGGTGCTGGTGGCACTGCGGGTACTGCGGGTCAGAAAGCGAACTAATTTTTTAATTAGATGCTATGAAGGGGTCTTGACGACTCCTTTTTTATTTGCGATATGTTTTTAAGCTAAAGCACCGTAAGTGTTTTGCACACGCATGGAGGTTTTGAAATAGTGCCTCCAAGCTAGTTTAAATATCACGTTAAGGATTAAAGCTATTATTGTTGCACCCCTGTCCAATTTGAAATTGAGTGAGAACATAGGAATTAAAAGGGTCACTATAGGTAATGATATGGTTTCAAGCAAAAACACTTTAAAATAATTTTTTAGAACTTCTTTAGGTACTGATGGATTATTTACATCACGAAGTAAACGGATACTTTTAAATTTTAGTTTTACCCATAAGAGTATTAATGTGAATGCAGTCAGTGCACATAACAGAAGAAATATTACTGATAAATCTATTCTTTGATAATCAAAAAAAATTTTCCCATAAAGTACTAAGCTAGAAGCCACATTTGAAGAGAGAAGAGTTAAGGTAAATAACAATTGAATAAATTCTGTTAAGTAAAAAAAGCCTAATGCACCGTTAATCCTCTGAGTTACATTAGGGACTAAACCAACATTATTAGTCTCTGCCGCTAAAGCATTTTGATTTGAGTGTGTATTCATTCTTAAATCCTGAAATATATAAGCTTAGGCATTTGCCCCGTATGTATTAAAAACTCTAGTTGAATTTTTAAAATACCAAGTCCACATAATTTTGAAACCTATTAGACCAGCGACAGTTCCGAATTCCAGGGCATTATTTGTTCTGAATCCATTTAAAGAAAACACGCTAATTAATAAAAACCCATAACCCATAAGATTACATAAATAATCAATCCACATTAATTTAACGATTTTTCTAGGAGATTTTGGATTGCTTTTATCCCTTGTGAAACGCAGTATTTTGTATTTTAAGAATATTGAATAAAAGCCCACAAGAATATTTAAACTAGCAGTAGCAAGCAATAAATTAAGTGCAAAATTATAGTTACTAGGAATTACAGAATGACTTTGAAAAGTTTGTATAACTAAACTGCGCAATTTAAATAGCACTGTACTTATCATTCCATAGTAGATTATCCAACCAACCAGATCCAAAATTTGATAGACAAAAAAGATAAGTAAACCACCTTTAATTCCAGATCTAGGGCTAATTTCGTTTAATGTGGCTGCTGGAGTATTCATCAGAAGAAGTTTGAGGGGGAAGTTAAGGTATTGTAGCTAGGGAACTGTTACGAGAATATTTAGGGTAATTTGTAGCCAAAGATTTTGAAATATAATTCTGGACATGTTATATTAAAGTTCAATTAACTTCCAGAATTTGGAACTTATCATGATAATTACTGGGATAAAAATTAAGAATTTTTTCTCCTTTAAAGATATATTTATTGATTTAAGCATTAAGCGAAAATCTAAACATAGTACTATTCCAGATGAATTTCTTGAAGAATTCAATAACTTCAGATTTAAAAAGGTCTGTATAATCTCGGGCTCTAATTCAAGCGGGAAAAGTTCCTTAGGTAAACTTTTGTATGCTTTACAAGCTCTTGTTTGCCTTTCTCGTATTCCATCAATAGAAAAATTTATCTATGATAAGTCCTCGGAAGCAGAAATAGAAATTGAATATGTTTTCCCTAACGATGAAGATAAGAAACTCAATCGTCTGAAACTAGTTTGGCATCCGTCTAAATTGGAAAATGTTCCACATATAAATGCCACCTACTACTTCACACGTCTAAGGTTAAAAGATACTGTTTATTCAGCTAGGAAACGGGTTAATCTAATTTCAGACAGTAAGAAGAGCAAAAATTATTATGAATTTAAGGAAAATATTTTTTCTCTTGAATTTTTCTCTTTAATCTCTCAAGGTTTAACTAACCCTTGTTTTGGATGGTTCTATCAAATTGAATCCAATATTCAAAAGGATTTAGCTCAATTGCCTCAATTAAAAAATAATCTAATACTAGAAGCAGTACTAAAAACCTTTGACCCATTGATAGAGAATATATCTGAAAATAAAGATGATGAACACAATTTACAGAGCTTTACCATCAATTTCAAAAACAAAGATAAATTGGTTCTTGATACCTATGGTGATATAACAAACAAAGATCGATTATCCAATGGCACTTTTAACGGTTTAGCTATAGCCAGACTCTTCGATGTAATGGTTCAATTTAGGGATAATGATATAAGTTCTATATTTTATGTGGATGAGGCTATGGCTTATGTGCACACTGAAATAGAACAAGAAATGATTAGCCTAATCATACAAAATTTACCTAGACACTCCCAGTTATTTTATACAACTCACAATTATGATGTTCTTGATTTAAACTTGCCAGTACATTCATATATATTTATGAACAAACCTCAAGAACACACAAGTGTTGTTCAAGCTGAAGACAAGATAAAGAAAAATGACCGCAGTTTAATTGGTTACTTACGTAACAATGTATTTGGTACCATTCCAGATACTTCTAAGCTGGAAGATTTATTAGATGTCTAGAAAGAACTATGTCTATTGGTATTTTGTTGAGGGTGAAACTGAGAAACACTTGGTTGATTCATTAATTCAAAACGATTATTTACAATCAGGACGAATAAATATTCTTAGCTGTTGGTTTAATAAAAATAAGATTTCAACACAAACCAGGCGATTTTCTAGAAGTCAAGATAATATAGTTTACCTAATATTCGATACAGATGATCTAACCAATTTGGATTATTTTGAATCAAACTGCAATTTAATAATAAGAGAGGCTAGTAAGGTTTATTTATTAGGTCAGGCTAACAATTTGGAAGATGAATTGTTAAAGTCATGCTCTTTGTTAAAAAACAAAAACGACCTATACAAATTATTTTCTTCTCAAGGCTCCAAAGAATTTAAGTCAAACTTTATTAAAGATCAAAACCTCCTAAAAAAATTAGAACGAAAAGGTTTCGATAATAAGAGTATTTGGATTTCAAATAACTTACTACCAGAAAAAATAATATCTTTTCTAAAAAAATTTAAAGACTATAGTAAGGTCAGTATTAGCCCAAAAGATATTTGGTTTAAGTAAAGAATCTAAAAATATTATTTATATTTTAGTGTGCCCCTAAGCCATATTTCGAGGGGTTATGGCTTAGGAGTCATTGACTATTCAGGGATAGCTACGACCTCTGGATAGTTGGACTAAATGCATGGTGAGATACGAAGGTATTGCCACCCCAGCAAGGAAAACAAGCCTCCAAAACAAAGGTGTCTTTTTTGTGTTATGAGAATCTTCTTCGCCCACCCATACCGATTCGTTTGATTTTTTTCGATTTATTAATGTGGCAATGTCCCCGACCACTACCACTACTGCGGGTACATAAATCCAAGGAGATATGAAGAAATAATAAATTGCCGCGTAAAGCGCTTGAATTAAGTATTGCATATACAACTTGTAATGAAAAAATCGGTAATTTTAACAAGAATATGCAAACGTTAATGTAACTAGATTTTTGGGTTTGGAGGCAGGTAGCGAATTTAGTCAACGGCTAGGGTCTTCAAGCTCAGCAGACATGAGTGGAACGACAAGGGCTATTTCTTTAGCTATTTATAATTCTTAAGGGGCTGGTTATTCCTTCTTTGTGAATAAAGATTTAACGTATTGATTTAACGTTTACATTTTTCGAGAAATTAAAACATTCACGAACAGCCAGGTCACTATCTTTTAAGTCAAAATTTCTTAATTCGTCGCCTAGCTTTTTAATTTGATCAGTGTAAATTTTGGGTTTGGACATTTTAATAAACGACTCATGTCCCAGTTTAGCCATACATCCCTCGAAAGCTATAATTTCTCCCATTTCTTCATCGCTAATAATCGGAAACTCCTCAATTTTCCAATTTTTATAATCCAATGATATTGGGGGCGACATTATATTTAAGTTATAAGACACTCGCTTACATAGATAAAATACATTATGATTAATCTTTGGCACGCCATCTGACTCTGGCTTCAAGTACATATATTCTTTTAGTGGCAATGATGAAACAAGAGACTTTACAGCCTTACCCACATTGCGTCTATTGATATCATGTACTGGATTTTCCTTTAGAAAATCCTTTTTCCAAGAATTCCCTATTGATTTGTAAATATCGTCATCCTGCATCTGAAGACAAGAAAAAAATGCAATTTCTTCCTCTAGTTTGTCAACAATTTCATTTGAGAATGATGGATGAGATATTAATATTAAACTACTTATAAAAAGTGTTATCTGACTATAGAGTAAGTTCATATCAATCCTCAAAATTATTTTTTAATATCGAACGAATTTCAGGCTTTTCAGACAACTTGAAGCAAAACTTAAGCACACCATTTAGATCATGATAATTTCTAAAATTTTCACTGGCAAATTCTTTCACTTTAGGCAATAAAGTATTATTTATAAAATCTAAATGTTCATCCAATACAGATAAATCATTTGACATACGAGTAGATGTACTATTTGACTGAGTGATAAAAAAATTATCACCTGACTGGGAAATACATTTTTCTACAATTAAGTTTTCAATAGCTTCTTTTTTGGTGAGTGGTGAAAATTTAATATTTTTATATTCTTGAGGCGGGGGATTTCTAGATAAAGTATTGGATACAAGAGAACAGTGATATATGGGTTCAGCAATATGACTACTCTGAGAACATGAAACACAGTTACTCTGTGTATTTTCGCGAAAATGCATTGGATGAGATTTTTCAATTTCTAAAACAGATTTAAAAATTTTTGTGTATTGGCTTTCATCAAACCAATCATTTGTTTTATATTCCTGCTCCCACTCTAGGGCGTTTTGCACTAAAAGTGGATGTTGCTGTAACGAAAAACATGAAATCAATGCAGCTTCTTTTACGTTTAAATCACTTGCAAAAGCACTGTTAGAAAACAGGTAAATCAATAAAAAGAAATACTTATTCACTGAGATACTCCTTAATGAATGACTGCAATTGACTACCCTTAGTTTTTTGATAGCACGTCATAATGGGCGATTCGGATTCAGTATTTTGAAGGATTGAAATGTTTTTAATTTTATTTACAAATTCGCTGTCAAATTGAATATTTCTGTCTTGATAGGAGTGTGATAGGTTTGACAAATATTCGTTTGAATATGACTGCAAACAAAACTCGAATGAAATACCTTCAATCATTTCCTTTTTTTGAATTTGTAAAAAACTTTTTAGAGAATCGTCTTCATACTTTTCAAAATATTTTCTTTGCTCAACAGCACGCTTACAAAAGAAAAGTCCATTTGAAAAATATTTTTTACTAATTCTATCCTCATCAAAAAGCTGAGGAAAATTCCATAGAAAATACAGAATTTTAAAATCATAAAACTCAGAAGAATCGAGCAGTCCAGCCGTTCTGGAAATTAGTTTTTTACGCCATTCATTGCCCTGGTTTGCTAGATATGGATGGGGTTGATTTTCAAGGCAAATTGCAAAGGCCATTTCCTCCTCAACCTGCTCTATATTGTCTATAAAGTATTTTGCATTTGCCACTGTGACCCAACATAGACTAAAGCACACCAAAAAATAATATATGAATTTCATCTTTGTCTACTATGCCTTTGCTGAAAATGGTAGCAGTATTTCGCAGGTACCGATTTCATATCAGAGTTATCTTTTTTGATTAAATCTTGTATAAGTGGCAATGCATCCTTGAACTCTCTACTTAACTTGATATCGGCTTCTGTACCATCTATAAAATCTAAACCACCAAAAGAATTATTAGTTAATTCACTCATACAATTTACAAAAATAATGTTTTTTTCGTAAAACGTTTCTATACCCTTAAACAAAAGTTCATACATTGAAAAATTCTTAGGCCTTTCATTCGCAAACAAATCCACATATCTATGGCAGACGAAAAGTGGGTTTGTGTAAAAGCGATCGGGTTCCTGATATCTGTCTTTTGTTACGGAAAAATATGGAATTGGCAATGAAGATATTATTTGAACTGAATTTTCAAAAAGATGATCAAAATTTTTAGAATTGTTTTGATCATTTTTACGCAATTCTTCTAACCAAATCTCTCCTTGCTCTCTAAAAACGTCTAAATTTTGTGAAGCTAAACACGTAGCAAATAAGATTTCCTTAGGATAATCCGCTTCAGGTGCCTTAGCATCGGCTTTTAGAGCCATAAAGGCAACAAAGTAAAAAAATATCACTAATTTTGGTACTAATCTTTTAATATCCATAAACTCACGTAATTCAAAGCCTTAAGACCAAAATAATCGTCATGGACCATATCAGGGAATTTTCCAAAATTAGTTCCAGATCCATTAAAAAGTGTTATATGCCCTGAAGCATCTTTAAAAGCTATATTAAAATACATTATTCCCTTATTTCTACCAAAATCTTCAATAGTATTTTTTTTAGAAATTTCTGGTTTACCCCACTTATAAGTCAAATATTTAACTAATACATCTAATCTATAGATTATCGGGTTTTTATTTTTGTCTGAAAAATATTGAAAACCAATTTTCTTTAAATAATAGGAGTCAATTGTATGACCTGCACCATTAAGGGCGACACTTATACGTGTAGCACAAGTATTAATGAACTCTTTCCCTAAATTTATTGCTGCAGTACCCCCCAAATGTTTATGCAACGTAATATAATCTTTATATAAACTTCTTTGAGGATAATGTTTAGTTAGATCAATGTATTGTGGTCGGCTCATAACGGTTTCTAAATTTAAAAAAGGTGATTAATTTGCATTTTCGACCAAATAAGTTAAACCAATGTGTCAATCGCAATATAATATATCCCACTCTTATACAATAAGTGTATAACATCCTGTATTTAGCCATATTTTCCCATTGTTCAGAATAATATTTTGTTTGAAATAAATTCAAGGAGCAAATGAATTTCATAAAAACTTAATATATCCTATCGAGATTTCAAAATTCTTTTGTATTTATTTCTTATAAATTCATCTTAGATGGGTTATTCACATATTCAAAACAAGTAACTACTAGTAATGTTTAAGTATGATCTTCACTAGGTTTATAAAAGCCAATGTAATACGTAATTGGCTCCTTTAGCGATTAATAAATTAATTCATTTATAGGAAATAACATTATCAAGGTCAAATTCTAAGTTGCCTTCATATATTTTGGCCCATATAATCCCTTCTAGAGACAAGATTTTGTTGTCTTGTCCAGCAAAACAACTTGAAAAAGTAAAACTTCTCAAATTATGCCATATTCTTTTGTTTTCTTTCGATGCTGATTAAGAGATTGAACCTAAAACGGATAGAATAAAAATACTTAAATTTAATAAATCTCATACTATCCCCCAAAATAAACTTCTTTGAGTTTTATTTTTTGGATTTGACCCTTTGAGATATGTAAAGTAATCCTCGAAGGTAGGTTATCTATAATTTGTCCCATTCTATAGAGTGAATAGGGCTGTATCTTTACCAAATGGGATGTCAAAAAAATATCTCACTTTTCAATTTTAACTAACCATCAAATGGGGTTTTAATGTTTTATAAGCTTGGAGCTCCTATGATATGTGTAAGGTATTTCTTAAGTTCACTCATTCTAAAGTTAATGAGCGTTCCAACTTTAGCCATTAAAGTTTTTATTTTCAGTTTCTTAATTATTATGGAATCAATTTATAAACCCGACTTATTCTAAGCAAAACTAATCCTACTAGCACATGCATTACCGCTTTATCCAAAGCCTCGTATAAAGGTATTAGCAAATGTGATTTTGCGAATGTTACGAAAAATTATTCAATGAATTTAAAAAATAAATTTTTTATATTAACAATTCAATTATTTTAATTTTCCGAAATACTAAAATTTATCTGTCTCATAAAGATTTAAAACATTAGCTAGCAGACATACCTGAACTGCTTTTGACATTTTTCATTTGCTTCTTTGCAATATCATTCGCCCCTGGACTACGTTTTCCGCCTTACACGATTTAAAATTTCAAATATATAATTGCAATAGTCAATCTGAAATTACCATTGAAATAATAACTAAATTAAGATTCATTATCATAGCAGTTAGTAAATACTCCCAGTTATCATATTAATCTCATGCTAATTTGTCGATTTGAAATTAATAACTCCAAGAAATCAGCTAAGTTGATTTGTCCTGGTATTGGTACATTTGACGCTTTTACTGGAATGGATCCCTATACCAATAGATTGGAGTGTGCTCACATAACCTACGCTCCTATTCCTCCAGGTAGTTATTGGATTGTTGATAGACCTTTGGGACATTACAAGGAAACTCTTAAGTATTTCGGTATTAATCCCAAACCAACGCTGAAAGATGACTGGTTTGCTCTATTTAGAGTTGATAATAAAATTGACGACTTTACGACTTATAATTCAAATGAAAGAAGCCTTTTTAGACTCCATCCCAAGGTTGGAAGTGGTGTATCATTAGGTTGTATAACCCTTACATATAAAAGTCAATTTGATTTTTTAAGGGCTTAGCTTTTAAACCAAGAGCCGATGAACATTCCAAGTACAAGCATCAGAACATACGGAATCATTCTTGTTAGAGCTCTAGATTCTATTAACAGCGTATGTTAGCTAAAACCTTTAAACTTTTATTGGTTATTTATACTTTCATAGCCATTTATTATTTTGTATTTGAATTGAATGAAGAAGAATTGATAAAGTTCTTCGACTATGACCCTGAACCTTATAATGGCGAATTTGCACTAGATGTAATAATTAAGTTCTGTCTTATTTTTATTCCTATCTCATCCTTAGCATCTGCAATGCTAATCACTTCAATTGTTAATTTCATCAAATACGATGCCATTAATGTTCTTTCAAATATACACAAAATAGTTGATCAGATAATACAATTTTTTTTGTTATTAATTTCATTAAGCCTTATAGTGTGGACGCTTAACGTGTATTTAATGATAAACATCTTTAACGATGAAGAATTACAAT
>NZ_JHXN01000007.1 GCF_000687755.1 Taylorella asinigenitalis ATCC 700933 | reverse complement strand
GAAAAAAGCCGAAGAAGAAAAACGCAAGGCTGAAGAAGCACGGAAAAAGGCGGAAGCCGAGCGCATTGCCAAAGAGAAGGCAAAACGCGATGCTATCAGGGGTGATATCTTAAGCAGAGCTGGAATTAAGGGCGGCCAAAATAGTGTGAATCAACAAGGTGGCGGAGGCGGAAACTCTGAATATATCCGTAAAGTTCAAGCATGTGTGCAACCGCATCTGAAATTCAATGGGCCGAAAAAATTGACTCTTAGATACAAAATTATTTTGGGGTCTAATAACAAGGTTCAGTCGGCTACAATTGCTGTAACTTCGGGGAATAAGGCATTTGATACGGCTGTGTTGAGGGCAATATATCAATGTAAACCTTTCCCGAAACCGCCTAAGGGCAATGTTGTTCAGGGTCCCTACAACTATTCTCCACGATAGTTTGTAAATGAATGTAACATGGAATTGAGCATTGGCCTTAATTATGAAATTTGAGTTGATAAACTATTTATAGATATTTATTTGGAGTAAGTATGGTCTTGACACGTTTCCTTAAGATTGTTGCGTTTCTAGCAATTACTTCTTTAGGCTTTATTTTTACTGCGAAGTCATTTGCACAGATTGAGGTGCCCTTGTCTGGAGTGAATACTGTTGATAATCGCTTACCTATTTTCGTAGCTGATTTCAAGGGATCTCGAGGAAAGGAAATCGCGGATATTGTCGCTAGAGATTTGAATAATTCGGGGCAATTTAATGTCACACGCATTGCCAGCATTGCAAAGGATTCTAAGGAAAAACTAAACTGGGATAAGTTAATTCAAATTACGCAAGGGGCAAATATTATCTCTGGATTCGATAATGGGGATCATGTACATTATCGATATGTAGACCCTATTCAGCAAACCATACGTGAAGAAGCTCGTATTTCCAAGCCATCCCAAAGGGCAATTGCTCATAATATTTCGGATAAGGCTTATGAGCAAAGTATAGGGCTAAAAGGGGCATTTTCAACGAAGATTGCATATGTGTCTGGACAGACTTTATATGTCTCTGATTATGATGGTTTTAATGCTAAGGTTTTAGTTTCTGGGGCTACTATTATTTCACCAACATGGTCTCCTGATGGCAGTCGCATTGCCTACGTGAGTTTTGAGTCAGGAAAACCAACCGTTTATGTGCAACAGCTATCTTCGGGTGTTCGTGTGCCAGTGGCTAATTTTAAAGGAAATAATAGTGCACCTGCGTTTTCGCCTGATGGGCGTTCAATGGCAGTGGCTCTAAGTATGGATGGTTTATCTGATATTTATATGATTTCGGGGGATGGGTCAACTAGAGCTCCACGTTTACTAGCCTCTTCTCCTGAGATTGAGACTGAGCCTTTCTTTTTTCCTAATGGTTCAGGTATTGTCTTTGTATCTGATAGAGGTGGTAGCCCTCAAGTATATCGTACCGGTTTAAGTAATGGTGCCTCTTCTAGGATTACTTTTGAGGGATCTCAAAATCTTTCACCTAGAATTTCACCTGACTCAGAAAATTTAGCTTACACTAGTTTAAGAAATGGTAACTATGTAATTGTTACAATGAAACTAGCCACAGGAGAGGAAAGAGTTCTTTCTAATGGCCCAGATGACCTCTCTCCTAGCTTTTCGCCTAATGGAATGCAAGTTATGCATGTTTCATCGGGTAAAATAAAGATATCTAACATTGTTAGTAACTTTTCTACCGTAATTCCAAGCAAGGGTGCAGTATCGGCTGTTGCATGGGGTCCGTTTATTAAATAAGGAGTAACTTATGTCACTAAGAATAATTAAATCAATTTCACTTGCTTCTATAGTTTTAGCCTTAGCTGCTTGTTCTACTACTGAAACTTCTACGACTAATGAAGGGGCAACTACTACGACAGTTAACCAAAATGGTACTCCTGTTCAAGTGATTTTGGATCCGTTTAACCCCGCAAGCCCTCTTTATCAAAACAAATCTGTTTACTTTGCATTTGACAGGTATGATGTTGAACCTCAATATAACGAAATGTTACAACTTCATGCTAAATACTTAACTTCAAATGCTCAACGTTCTGTTCGCATTGAAGGTAACACTGACTTAAGAGGAAGCTCGGAGTATAACCTTGCATTAGGTCAAAGACGTTCTGTTGCTGTTGCACGTATGTTAAATCAATATGGCGTTAATTCTGCTCAAATTGAAGCTGTAAGTTTCGGTAAAGAAAGACCTCAAGCTATGGGTAATTCTGAAGAAGCTCACGCTCAAAACCGTAGGGCTGATATTCAGTACATGAAATAATAGGATTTGAGTTAGATGAATAAATCTACGATATCTAAATTTTTAATATCGGCTGTGGCTCTCGTAGCTATTTCATCTCCAGCTTTTGCAGAGGATGAACAGGCTCGCAGAGCCATTCTTGAATTGCGTGCACAGCTTAAGCATTCAGAAGCTATGCGTAATGAGTTATCTAATCAAATCGTAAGACTTCAAGAGGATATTCGTAAGTTACGCGGACAAGTTGAAGTTCTATCAAATTCTGTCCGTAAACAAAATTTATCTTCAGGCGGTCCAAATGATGTGACTGCACCTACTCAGGTAGGAGACCCTGTAGAACAAAATGCTTACGATACAGCTTTAGATTTATTTAGACAGGGAAATTATGACGCTTCAGCTACTGCATTAGCTAATTTCTCTGCTACATATCCGAATAGTGTTCTAGTCCCAAGTGCCCTTTTTTATGAAGGGGGAAGCAGATATGCGACTAAAGACTTTAAAGGCTCTATAAACACACTAACTAAGTTGGTTAATACTTATCCAAATAATCCTCAAGCTGGTGATGCCTTGCTAGTGATTGCAGGTAATCATTATGAACTTAAGAATTTAGATGAATATAAGAGCACCTTAAATCGTATTATTAAGGAGTATCCTGGAACACCTGCGGCTGATACAGCTAAAGAGCGTCTAAATATGAATTAATATGGTTTCCGATTTAGTTTTAAATAATATCCCCTTTGCTTATTTGGATATAGGTGAAGGGGTTCCTCTTTTAATGATACATGGCTCTTTGTGCGACTATAGATATTGGAAGGCACAAGAGAAACCCCTATCTTCACATATGCGTCTTATACTTCCAAGTTTGACCCACTACTGGCCACACAAATCACACCCAGAGCACTTTAATTATGAAGCGCATGCGAAAGATTTAATATTGCTTATGGATCATCTTGGAATTGATAAATTCCATGTGCTTGGACATTCTAGAGGTGGTGCGGTAGCTATGCGAATGTACTTGGATTTCAAAGATAGAGTTAAATCCATTATCCTTGCCGACCCTGGGATTAGGACCAAATCCCAACTTACGGAGGGTCTAGCTGGTCGACGTGAAGCCCTGCAATTTATTCTTGATGGTGAAATTGAAAAAGGTGCCGAAATATTTGTGGACTTAGTTAGTGGGGCTGGGACTTATAAGAAAATGGTTCCATGGTTTAAAGAAATGGTTCTAGATAATATACACACACTAAACGTTCAGAAAAGTGAACCTCCATTTTTGATAGAGAAAGAAAATCTTGAAAATATAGATAAAGAAGTTCCTATTACGATTATAGGAGGTGAGCATAGTCCTGAACCCTTCCCAACAATTGTTAGAGATTTACATGATATGTGGCCGTCTTCTAAATTACATATAATAGGGCCCTCTTCTCATGGTATGAATTTAGCAGTCCCACACAAATTTAACGAACTTATTATCGAGCATATAGAATCAATGCAGAAGGTTTAGGCGAAATCAAAATTTAAATGTTAAAAATCCTAGCAAAATCGTGTAGTAAAAACAAAAAAGGGCTAAGTTAATTAGCCCTTTAAGTTTTACGCATCTTAGTAAGTTGTGGCTTTTACATCATTAGCCTTACAAGAGAATGATTTAGATTTGTCGTTACTTAGTTTGACATTAAACTCAATCTCATCACCCACTTTTACTTCGTGTTTAGATAACATTACATGATATCCACCACTTTTGAAGTTCACTGTTGATTGAGGTGGAACTTCAACCCAATCAACTGATCTCATACCAACTAATGTATCTTCTGATGTATATGTTTCGTGAAGGTCAGCAACCCCAAATTTTTCGGAACTGACACCCACTACATAAGCAGTTTCTGATTCACTATTATTTTTTATATCAAAATATAAAGCAGAGAACCTATCAGAAGGGAAAAGCCTTATCCAACATTGAGTTATATCAATGTCGTTTTCGCTTACATTACTTACTGGTGCTTTTTTTTTAGAACATCATTTTTGTGCTCTTTATCATGATCATGTTTGTCATGGTCATGATCATGTTTGTCATGGTCATGGTCGTGATCATGTTTCTTGTGGTCATGGTCATGTTTTTTATGATCTTTGTCATGGTCATGTTTGTCATGGTCATGTTTGTCATGGTCATGGTCATCTTTCATGCCGTCCATAGATTCATCAGTATTAGTTTTAGTTTCTGATGTAGGTTGAGCTTGATTTTTAGGTTTGATAAGAAGAGGTTTTCTATCTGCATCAGTATTTTCAACCACAGCCGATTTCATCTCATCCTTAGCTGAATCAACCATAGTAGAAGCAGATTGAGCAAATGCTACAGAACTGAATGCCAAACCCATTGTTAAGAAAAGTGTTGATTTCATAATAAATCTCCATTTGGATTAGAAAGTAAAAATATTCTAACTATGTATATACCTTGTGTATACATTTTGAAATAAAGAAAAAGATTTTTTACCTTTTGCTACATTGTCACATTTTGACCCTAAATTTGATATATTTTCTAAACAAACTATTACTCTCTTAGGGGAATATATGAAAAAATTATCTTTATTATTTGCTGGGCTTGTACTAGCTTCTGCTCAAGCTCAAGCGGACACTCTAGACACAGTTAAAAGTCGAGGTCACGTAGTATGTGGTACCACTACTGGATTTGCTGGCTTCTCAGCTCCTAACGATAAAGGTGAATGGGAAGGTCTTGATGTGGACCTATGTAAATCTGTTGCTGCGGCAGTATTTGGTGATGCTACTAAATTTAAAACTGTACCTTTGAACTCTCAACAAAGATTTACTGCCCTTCAATCAGGGGAAATCGATATTCTTACTCGTAACACTACAGTAACTCAGCAAAGAGATACTGCTATCGGGCTTATGTCTCCAGGCGTTAATTTCTACGATGGTCAAGGATTTCTAATCAAAAAATCTCTTGGAGTTAAAAGTGCAAAAGAATTAGATGGTGCTACTGTATGTATGCAAACTGGTACTTCTAACGAAAACACTATGGCTGACTGGGCTCGTGCAAACAAAATCACATATAAACCAGTAGTATTTGATCAGTTTAATGAAGTAGTTAATGCATTTGCTTCTGGTCGATGCGATGTATACTCGACTGATGCATCTGGCTTGGCATCAATCAGAATTTCAAAACTTTCTAATCCAGAAGAGTATATGGTATTGCCAGAAATTATTTCTAAAGAACCTCTAGGACCCTTTGTACGTCAAAGCGATGATAAATGGTTCAATATAGTTAAATGGGTTATGCATGCTCAATGGAATGCAGAGGAACTTGGAATCACTAGTAAAAACGTAGATGAACAGAAAAAATCTACTAACCCTAATGTACAAAGACTTCTTGGGGTAACTGAAGGAAGCGGTAAAAACTTAGGACTTAGTGAGGACTGGGCTTACCAAGTTATCAAACAAGTTGGAAACTATGGTGAGAGCTTTGAGAGAAATGTAGGAAAAGACAGTGTTCTTAAAATTCCGCGTGGAATCAATAAACTATACACTGAAGGCGGACTTCACTACGGTTTACCTGTTCGCTAAAATGGGAAGGATTTCAATCCACTCTTGAAATTTACAATTTAGCCCATATAATTAGCACTCATGAGCATTGAGTGCTAATTTTTTTATTTTGATTACGTATTAGGAGTTTATCCATGGCATTACGTCCATTACAAAATTTAGTGGTTATCAAACGAGTAGATAACAAAAAAACTACTGAGTCTGGCATTATCCTTGCTGGAAGTGCTGAAGAAAAACAAGATATCGGTGAAGTTGTAGCAGTTGGCCCAGGTCGTAAATCAGAAAGCGGTCAGTTAATTTCTGTAGATTTAAAAGTAGGCGATCGTGTACTTTTCGGTAAATATGCTGGACAAGCAGTAAAAATGGACGGTGAAGAATTCTTAGTTATTCGTGACGAAGAAATCCTTGCTGTAGTTGAATAATCGCTTATTGACCCCACATTTATATAGTTTAAAAAATATTAGGAATTTATAAAATGACAGCTAAACAAGTATTTTTCGGTGATGACGCACGCTCACGTATTGTTCGTGGCGTAAACGTACTAGCTAACGCAGTTAAAACTACACTTGGCCCTAAAGGACGTAATGTTGTATTAGAGCGCTCATTTGGTGCACCATTAGTAACGAAGGACGGCGTAAGCGTTGCCAAAGAAATTGAACTTAAAGATAAATTCGAAAATATCGGTGCACAGCTAGTTCGTGAAGTTGCCTCTAAAACTGCGGATAATGCGGGTGACGGCACCACTACAGCTACAGTCCTTGCTCAATCAATCGTAGAAGAAGGACTTAAATATGTAGCGGCTGGTATTAATCCAATGGATCTTAAACGCGGTATCGATAAAGCGGTTGCGGCTTCTGTAGAAGAGCTTCAAAAACTTTCACGTCCAAGCTCGACTTCAAAAGAAATCGCTCAAGTTGCTTCTATCTCAGCAAATAGCGATACTTCAGTAGGCGAAATTATCGCTAATGCGATGGATAAAGTAGGTAAAGAAGGTGTTATTACTGTTGAAGACGGTAAATCACTTGAAAATGAGTTAGATGTAGTTGAAGGTATGCAATTTGACCGTGGCTATCTATCTCCATATTTCATTAATAACGGCGAAAAACAAATCGCTGCTCTAGATGAGCCATTTATACTTATCTACGACAAAAAAATCTCAAATATCCGCGATTTATTGCCAGTGTTAGAGCAAGTTGCTAAAACTAGCCGCCCTCTTCTAATTATCGCTGAAGACGTGGAAGGTGAAGCTCTAGCTACATTAGTAGTAAATAATATCCGTGGCATTCTTAAAACTGTTGCAGTTAAAGCTCCAGGTTTTGGTGATCGTCGTAAAGCTATGCTTGAAGATATCGCAATCCTAACTAATGGTGTTGTTATTTCTGAAGAAACTGGTATGTCTTTAGAAACAGCTACTTTAGAGAATCTTGGCCAAGCTAAACGTGTAGAAGTTGCTAAAGAAAGCACAACTATTATCGACGGTGCAGGTGCTGTAGAAAAAATTGAATCTCGCGTTAATTTAATTCGTCGTCAAATCGAAGAAGCTACTTCTGATTACGATCGCGAAAAACTTCAAGAGCGCGTAGCTAAATTAGCTGGTGGCGTTGCTGTCATTCGTGTTGGTGCTGCGACTGAAGTTGAGATGAAAGAGAAAAAAGCTCGCGTAGAAGATGCTCTACACGCAACTCGTGCTGCAGTCGAAGAAGGTATTGTTCCTGGAGGTGGTGTCGCTTTACTTCGCACTAAAGAAGCAATTTCTGCGGTTAAAGGCGAAAATGCAGATCAAGATGCTGGTATCAAACTTGTTTTACGTGCTATCGAAGCTCCACTTCGCACTATCGTATCAAATGCTGGTGAGGAGCCAAGCGTAGTTTTAAATAACGTTCTTAACGGTAAAGGTAACTACGGATACAACGCAGCTACAGGTGAGTACGGCGATATGATGGAACAAGGCGTTCTTGATCCAACTAAAGTGACTCGTAACGCACTGCAAAATGCGGCATCAGTTGCAAGCTTACTTCTAACTACAGAAGCTGCAGTAACTGAAGTTGTTGAAGACAAACCTGCTCCTGCAATGCCTGACATGGGCGGCATGGGCGGTATGGGTGGCATGGGCTTCTAATTTTTAAGATAACCATACACAATGAAAGGCGTAAACTTCACACGGGGTTTATGCCTTTATTTTTGCGGGTATCAGTTATAATTTTCGGATTCGAAAACATTGCCACCTAAAATGTCAGAAGACTACGAAAGTCCATACAAAAGCAAGCTCACATATAACCGTATCTGGAATGCCACAAAATATTCATTCCAAGGGTTCAGGTCTGCCTTCAAATTCGAAGCCTCCTTCTGCCAGGAATTTTTAATCGCATGCTTTATGTGCCCATTAGCATTTGTTCTTGGACGCACGCCAATCGAAGTGATTGTGCTTTTATTCACCTTATTTCTTGTGCTTATCGTAGAGTTGCTTAATTCCGCACTCGAGGCCTTGGGCGATCGCATAATAAATGACTACGACGAGATGATCAAAAGAGCGAAGGATCTTGGAAGTGCCGCTATTTTCCTATGTCTTGTCTTCTCATTTTTCACATGGCTTTATTTTGTAATTCGCTATTTCGCTGATTGGTCGTAATTATGGATTTCATCACTAAACTTCGTGCGGCGTGGGAGAAGCAAAATTCGGCACTGATGCTTGGGCTTGATCCTGATATCAGCCGAATTCCCACTCATTATGCATGCACTACGGAAGGTGTGTACGATTTTTGTCGCGATATGGTGGATGCTTGTGCTCCTTATGTGTGCGGATTTAAGCCGCAGATTGCGTATTTTGCGGCATTGGGTGCGGAGCTAGAGCTGGAGCGGTTGTGCGAGCATATACGTCGGGAGCATCCGTCGCTTGTGGTTATTCTAGATGCAAAGCGCGGGGACATTGGCACGACGGCGAAGCAGTATGCGATTGAGGCTTTTGAGCGCTATGGTGCAGATGCTGTGACCGTGAATCCGTATATGGGCTTTGATTCGATAGAGCCGTATTTGGAGTGGAAGGATCGCGGTGTTATCGTTTTGTGTCGTACATCGAATGCGGGTGG
Organism: Taylorella asinigenitalis ATCC 700933; assembly: GCF_000687755.1. Classification (GTDB taxonomy): domain Bacteria; phylum Pseudomonadota; class Gammaproteobacteria; order Burkholderiales; family Burkholderiaceae_B; genus Taylorella; species Taylorella asinigenitalis. Next base: position 77,403 of record NZ_JHXN01000007.1, on the reverse strand, counting down.
TTCGGATCTTCAATTTCTTGAGGTCGAGGGAGAATATGGCAGGATGAAGCTTTACGAGCATATAGCCACCCTTGCGTGCAAAAAGTGGAACGCTAGCGGGCAGCTTGGGCTTGTTGTGGGTGCGACTTATCCGAATGAGATAGCACGCGTGCGAGAAATTGTTGGGCCTGATATGCCGCTTCTGATTCCTGGCATAGGGGCTCAAGGCGGGGATTTGGAGGCTACTGTGACTGCCGCCCTCTCTTTCGGTGGCAATGCTCTCTTAATCAACTCATCTCGTGCGATTTTATACGCTAGCGGTGCTGAAGATTTCTTGCAAGCCGCATCAGACGTGGCTCGCAAAACTCGGGACAAAATCAATCAAACAATTCTAAAAATAGGGAAAGTGCACACTTAGCACTCACATCTCGAATCTGATCTCGACTCTCCCCTTTTATATGTTTCCCGTGCACGCTTGCACTTATAGCCCCATGTTCATCTCGCACGCCTAAACCAAAAAACACCGTACCCACTGGCTTAGCCTCTGAACCACCACCTGGACCTGCAATGCCCGTTACAGAAATTGAGTAATCGCACCTATCAAATCGCTTCAAAGCGCCCATGGCCATCTCTTTTGCAGTCTCTGCACTTACAGCACCATACTGTGCAATAACTGCGCTAGGAACACCTACTAGAGCGATTTTAGATTCATTCGAATAAGTAACTAGGCCACACTCAAACCACTTACTAGACCCTGGTATGTCGGTTAACATTTTAGAAATAAGCCCACCAGTGCATGACTCTACTAAACAAATTCGAGCCGAGCGATCTACAAGAATCTTTGCTACCTTTTCTACTTGTAAATCCATAATATTAAAATAAGAATCAAAATTTTGAACGTTAAAAAAGAATATACAGCAGCTAATAAATCATCGAACATTATTCCAAATGAAGACCTCAATTTTCGATCGAAATATGCGATGGGAAATGGCTTCCATATATCAAAGATTCGAAAAATAATCACTGCAATAAAATAAAATGCGTATTCTTGAGGAGCGATACAAAGAATCAAAAACAGCACGGCCACTATTTCGTCCCACACAATTGAGCCACTATCGTGTTCACCTATGTCTTTCGAAGTTTGTCCACAAATCCTCAAACCCGCAATAAACATCACGCATATGATTACAAATCGCCATAATAAAGAGAGTGATAGCAAATCGAAAAACCACCATATTAATAAGCCAACAAATGAGCCCCAAGTCCCTGGCCCTGGTTTTATGAGTCCTGCCCCAAAACCTAAGGCTAAGATTCTATAAGGCTTTCGAAGCATCCATGCGAAAGATATTTTTGTGGCAATGTTTCCCGATTCCATCTCAATCAATATAAATCAAAAATGCTGAAACCCACCATTTGGAACTTCAATTAACTCCCCGTTTTCATAAACTTCCACTGGTGGGCGTGGTTTATTTTGAGCGTGTGGAATAGGTGTGAAAGGCGTAGTATCAACATAATAATTATTCTTTTCAAATTTATTTCTCAATTCCTGTCTACGCCTTACTCGTTCCCTTCTCTCTCTGTCAATATTAAAACGCCAGCTCACTTCACCTATTCTCGTTAATTTTAGTTGCAAAGAATCAGAAAGCCTCTCTATTATGGCACGATTCTCTGGGGGTGCAGTGAAACATAATTCATAGCAATCGCCCCCAGATAAAATAGCCTCACGAATCTGTTCTTTGCTAAATTGCTTTTCTAAATTCTTATCGTATGGAATTTTTTCTAAGTGAATTTCTGCGGTTTTTTTGCTGCTTTTCATGATATGACCTAGGTCTTGAACAAGCCCATCGGATATATCTATGCATGAAGTAGCGCGTCTAATTAGAGATTTGCCTAGATCTATACGAGGTTCCGGTAATTCCAGAGCTTCAAAAATCATCGCATATTTAGCTAAATCATTTGGATTGTCGCGTTTAGTGGTATATGCGAGATGAGCTTTTCCAAGATTGCCTGAAACCCAAATATCATCACCTGCACGTGCCCCCGCACGAGTCATAAACGCCGAAGTAGCACTTCTTCTAAAATTTACATTTAGGCCGCCAAAAACTGTGACATTTATAATGATGCCCATTTTGCTTTTGGAGAGATCTCCGCCAATCAAAGGGCACATATATTTTTCTGATAAATTTCTAAACCCTTCAGTAAATCTAGCAATCCATGACTGATTTATAGATGGCAATGCCAACGACAACAGGCATCCAATTGGTTCTGCTCCCATAGCCGCTAAATCCGATAGATTTACAGCCAGTGCCTTATGCCCCAAATTTTTAGGATTAACATCAGAAAAAAAATGCTGACCCTCAATCAATAGATCAGCACTTGTTGCAATATGCGTATGGTCAAACGGTGGCGTAAAAATTGCACAATCATCTCCCACCGTTATAGGTACTTCTCGCGTTGCTTTTGAAAAACTGAAATAGTTTTCAATAATGTCGAATTCTTTATTCATGGATTCTAATTTTCTCAGCTAATTTATCAAGGGCACCATTGATAAATTTAAACCCATCAGTTCCACCAAAGTCTTTTGCAAGTTCAATGGCTTCATTTAAAACAACTCTTTTTGGCACATCTAAAGAATTAATTAATTCATAGGTCCCTAAAAGCATGATGGAGTGTTCTATTGGTGAAAGCTCTGAATATGAGCGACTTATAAATGGGGCAAAATGTTCCCTGAGCATACTGGCATCTCGGATGATACCGTATAGAGAATTTTTGTATAAATCGAGATCCGCAAAATCGAAATTTTCTTGTTCACGCATATGTGCATCTATATCCGCACTATCTTGGGTTTCGTTTGATATAAGCCACGAATAAAGGCCCTTTACTACAAACTCCCTAGCTAAGTGTCTAGCACTAATGCCGACTTTTTGCCCCATTAAAATAAGTCTCCTAATGTTAAGTTAGTTATTAACGACGATTATCCTCATCGTCTTCATCTTCGTACTCTTCATCATCTTCATCATCAAAGTACTCATCTTCATCCTCATCATCCTCTGAATATTCTTCATCCTCAGAATCTTCATCGAAGTCTTCGTCTTCGTCCTCGTCTAATTCGAACTCTTCCTCATCGTCGTAATCCATATCTTCGTCATCAAGGAAATATTCTAAATCGTCGAGATCATCATCTTCATCTGTTTCAGGTACTAATGCTTCCATAAGATTAGCAAGTTCCACTGCTACAAGAGCACAATCACGACCCTTCTCTTCAGCACGTGCATGTGCTTGATCAGCAGATTCTACAGTGAGCACACCATTTGCGATAGGGATATTCATCTCAAGGGCAACTTTGGAAATAGCTGCGGCACTTTCATTTGAGACAACTTCAAAATGATATGTATCACCGCGAACAACGGCACCTAAAGCAATCAAAGCATCGAACTCATAGCTCATAGCCATTTGTTGCAATGCGATTCCTAGTTCAAGTGAGCCTGGCACATTAACTACCATAACTTGGCTTTCATCAACACCAAGGCTTTCAAGTTCATCTAAGCAAGCTTCAAGTTCTGCGTAGGCAATTTCTTCATTAAAACGGCTAAGTACAATTCCAACATAAAGGTCTTCACCGTTGCGATCTGGTTCCATAGTATAAGGTTTCATAGAGGCTCCTATTTAAGTAGTGGTGTGTAAAGATTATATAGGAATTATATAGATTTGGATTTGACACCGAGATGAAGGGCGGACATATTCATCCACCCCCTCAAAATCCTCTAGGGTTGCTCGTATCCAGTAACTGTAAGAGAGAAGCCTTCCATAGAGGGCATACGAAGAGGATTACTTAAAAGTCTCATACGTCCCACCCCTAAGTCACGAAGAATCTGAGCCCCGATACCATAGGTACGCAAATCGTAGCGCTCATTTTTAAGTGTTTTAGGTTCCCTAGCTTCCTGCCCCCAATTTAAAATAGCATCAAAAATCCGACCCTCGTAGCCATGTGCATTTAATAGAACTACAACACCGCGCTCAGAGTTTGCAATTTTTTCTAATGCTTGTGGCAATGACCAGCTATGCGACTGCCCTTCTAAATCGAGCAAATCAAGTGCTGTTGTCGGTTCGTGAACTCTTACTAAGGTATCTAAATCTTCTTTAATCTCGCCTTTTACTAAAGCTATATGTGGAGCTCCAGCAGATTTATCGCGATATGCAAAAGCCTTAAATGTACCCCATGACGTTTTAATTTCACGGGAGCCAATGCACTCAATCATAGATTCATGTTCACTGCGATATTGAATTAAATCTACAATTGTGCCTATCTTAATTCCATGGCCTTTTGCAAATTCAATAAGATTTGGAAGGCGAGACATAGTTCCGTCTGTATTCATAATTTCACAAATAACTGATGCAGGTGTTAGTCCAGCTAATTTAGTTAAATCACACCCAGCCTCTGTGTGTCCCGCTCTAACTAACACCCCCCCTGGAACGGACCTTACTGGAAATATATGCCCTGGCTGCACGATATCAGTAGGTTTTGAATTTTTAGAGATAGCTACCTTAATAGTATGAGCACGATCTGCAGCCGAAATACCAGTAGTTACTCCTTCAGCCGCTTCAATTGAAGTAGTGAAATTAGTTCCAAATCCAGAACGGTTTGTACTAGTCATCATTGGTAAATTAAGCTCCTCACAACGATCGTGAGTCAAAGTTAGACAGACTAGACCTCTAGCATGAGTAATCATGAAATTAATAGCCTCTGGGGTTACGAATTCAGCAGCCATCATCAAATCGCCTTCGTTTTCGCGATTTTCTTCATCAACGATAATGACCATCTTCCCTAATCTTAAATCTTCAATAATCTCAGTAATTGGGGATATACCAAAATCCTCTTCCCGAATATCTAATTCGGTATTAACCTGATTCTGAGTTTTTGTAGAAGCATTCATACTGATACCAACTTTTGAGTTAATCAAAGATTTTAACACTTAGCGTTTGATATACTAAGTAAACATTGCCACCAAAAAAAGAGAACATGGACATTGAAAGCCGCCTCTCATCAAGCGATACGTCATACGCAAAGATTTGGCTACGTCTAAACGCATGCAATCATATTATTCAAAGCCATGTGCGCGAGTATTTGCGAATTGCACACAATCTTACACCTACACGTTTTGAAATACTTGCTCATATAAATAGCTCGCGATATGGATTGAAGATGGGCGAAATCTCTGAACGACTTATGGTGTCCGACGGCAATATTACAAACGTAGTGAAGGTGCTTGAAGAAGAAGGATATATTCGCAAAAAAGAGAGTATCGATGATGGTCGTACAGTAACACTTAACCTTACCGCTAAGGGTAAGAAAATCCTTAATAAAGCGAATGAGGGGTTAAATGATGCTCTATATGAATTAATGGGCGACTTAAAAGAGACTGATTCTAAAAAGATACTCAAAGCACTAAGCGAACTAAAACAAATTATTGATCCAAATTCGATTTAATTTAGGGCTTTTAGCAACAAAAATTTTCTAAATCATTATTTTTTATGGTATTTTATGGGATTGAAATAAAATCTTAACAATTTCCTTCCTGCCATGTCTGAACAAGAAATTAAACTACACGTACCCATTGCCACCCGTGAATCTGTAAGAAATTCTCTCAATAATGCGACTAAAGTAAATTTGCGAGCGATGTATTTTGATACTCCAAGCCGTCAACTCGCTAAATCTAAAACATCGATTCGATTAAGGCTTGAGGGAGATACGTGGGTTCAAACCTTAAAGATGGCAGGAGAAAATCAATTCAATCGGTTTGAATTAAATCACTCAAGACACTCCCCTATTCTGGATTTAAGCCTTTATGCAGGAACGGCAGCGGAAATTGTAATCTCAAAATTAACGGAAGAATTGGAATGTCGATTTGAGACACATGTTGAGAGGCTTGTTAAAAAACAGCGCGTTAAACGAGGGACGGTAGAGATTGCTTATGATACGGGATATGTAAGGGCTGGAGTGCTTGAACTTCCTATTAATGAAATTGAGTTTGAGCTAGTTTCAGGGCAGGTATGTGCAATTTTTGATATGGCAGCAAGATGGACTAAGGAACATGGTCTTATTCTGGATAACCGCACAAAAGCCCATCGCGGGGATGCATTAGCAAATATAAATAATAAAATCACAACCGCCGACCCTCAACATCAAGCAGCAATCGAACTAGCTGAAACGCAAAAATTTTGGGCCGAGAAAAAAGCTCAAACAACATATATTCAAAAATATTTAACCGCTACAAAAGCATTAAGCAAATTAACAGAAGAGTGTATAGACCAGATATCTTCAAATGCAGCATTATTGGCTGAAGTGGATACAGCTGGGGTCGCAAAAACAGCTAAAAGCGAACATGTTCATCAATTACGCGTAGGAATTAGAAGACTAGTTTCAAATTGGCGATTGTTTGATGGTATTGCTCATATGCCTGAAGAGGCCCTTCAACAAGAATTAAAAGGGTATTTCAAACGGTTCGGTGAAACTCGTGATACAGACGTTATGCTTGAAACCATAATGCCTGTTTTAGAAGAGGCAGGTATGCCTGAGATTAAAGTCAATCACTACGATGGGAAGCCTGCTACGGAAATCGCAAAAGAACGAGAGTTTCAGATACTATTGATTAGATTGATGCAGTGGATGGCTACGGTGCCGAATACGGATCCATTGCCACCAGAAAAAGAAGAAGCGATAGAAATCAATGATACGGGCAATGTTGTGCAAGAGTCTTCTTCTGAAGCGGCGGAAGATGCGGCTGATGCGGTGGAAGAGGTAAAAGATGAGGCAAGGGACGAGGAGGCACCTAAGCAAGCATCGACGAGACGATTACTCTCTCAGGCTGTTGCGGCTGCTTCGGGTGCTGCACGTGCAGGAGATTCACAGCCAGAGACATCGTTCGAAGAGGCTCAGGATTTAATACGTAATGAGCTTTTAGATATTATTCCACTCTCTCCAGGAGTTGCGGGCGATTCATTACTGATTTATAAGATCGAAAAACGCATTGCCAAATGGTATAAGTCAATTGTTAATCATTGGAAATCAAGAAGCAAAGCGGAAATTGAAAACTACCACGACCTGCGCAAGAAAATTAAGAAAATTCGATATGCACTAAATGTGTATGAAAATATGGAAGGAGCTAGTCGTTTGGGACGCGTTAGTCGTCGATTAATCGATGCTCAAGAGGTGTTCGGTCAGCTTAACGATTACGCTACGGCACATGAGTATTTTTCAAATTTAGTGCGAACTCATAAGCAAGCATGGTTTGCTGTTGGTTGGCTGGCTGCACATATAGCAATATTGCGGTGCGAGGCTGATGAGGCTCATCGCAGGCTACCTAAGTGCATAAAATTTGTGCGATAAATATTGGGGGTGGGGCAAAGCGTGTCGCTTGCGGGCCTGCGTGGGTCGGTCAGGTCCCGTGTTTACAGACACTGATACGCTAGACCCATGGGCCCCATGTTTACAGACACTGATACGCTAGACCAACAGCCCCCGAAACACACTATCCAACCAGGGCCTGAGCAAATTCCTCAGCCACAAATGGCTGCAAATCCTCAAGAGCTTCACCCACTCCAATCCAATACACTGGAATCGGCCTCACGCCTTGCACTCCCGAAGCCAATGCCACAAGAACGCCGCCTTTAGCTGTTCCATCAAGCTTAGTAATAAGCAGACCAGTAAGCCCAATCGCCGCATCAAAAGCCTTAATCTGAGATAGTGCATTCTGCCCCGTGTTTCCGTCAACAACTAGCAGCACTTCATGCGGAGCCGTTGGATCGGCCTTCCCAATAACGCGCTTAATTTTTTTAAGCTCCTCCATCAGATGAGTTTGCGTAGGTAGTCGCCCAGCCGTATCGATCATCACAACCGTAGTCCCTTTGGCTTTCCCTGAATTTACGGCATCGAAAGCAACACTAGCTGGATCGCCGCCTTGTTGCGAGATAACTTGCACATCATTACGCAGTCCCCACTGCTGAAGCTGTTCTCGGGCCGCCGCCCTAAATGTATCCCCAGCCGCCAGCAACATACTCGCTCCATGTGCTTGAAAATGATACGCAAGTTTGCCGATAGAAGTAGTTTTTCCTGCACCATTTACGCCCGCAATCATAACGACATTTGTACGATCCTCGTGAATATCGAAAAGTTTCTCGAGCGGCTTAAGATAGCTTGCAATAATATCGCACAGTGCCTGCTTCACTTCGTCCGCCGTTTCAAGCCTTTGCTTTTTGACGGCCTGACGCAGCTCATTAATAATTTTCTCTGTGGCAATGCCCCCCGCATCCGCCATCAACAGCGAATTCTCCAGTTCTTCGAAAAGATCCTCATCAATGCGTGAGCCAACGAATATAGCCCCGATATTAGAACGGGCAAGTCCAGATTTAAGACGCGCAAACCACCCTTTTTTATCTGCGGGCACGGCTTGAAGCTCTGGCTCAGGTTCAAGCTCTGGCTCAGGCTGCGGGTCTGGCTCCTCATGCGTCCCAGGCTCAGGCTCAGATTCAAGCACCTCCTCATCCTCATATTCTGGCTCATCCCCGTACCCAAAGCGACTCAAATCATCTTCACGCACCTCAGCCAAAGCCGCCCTCTCGAGCTCCTCATCCCTTATCGGTGGCAATGCATCCGACAAACTCACTTTAATATGAACTTTGCCCTGTGCATCTGGTGTTGGCCATAAATTATCAAATGAAGAATTCTCAGGCAAAATCGATTCAGACTCCTGCGTTTCTGGTGGCATTTCTTGTGGCAATGCCTCCGCTTGTGCCACCTCTTCTTTTGTCTCTAAAGTCTGCTCAACTTCATCCACGCGAGCTTCATCTTTATTTTTCTTTTTTCTAAAAAATCGGAACATATAAAACTTCTATCTGTAATAAGCCATTATTTTAACTACAAAATTTATTTTATAATTAATGTTTTAGCTTGGAATTTAAGACCTATGGGTCGCACTGTTCGCATAATTGGTGGTCAGTATAAAAAATCTACATTGCCAGTCTTAGAGATTGAAGGATTTAGACCCACACCAGATCGTGTTCGTGAGACATTATTTAACTGGATTGACCATTTATGGTCAGGAGTCTACCAAGATAAATCTGTGTTAGATTTATTTGCAGGTACTGGTGCTTTAGGATTTGAAGCTGCATCTAGAGGTGCACAATATGTGCTTCTTGCAGACCAGAACCAAAAAGTTATTGAACAACTTCGAAAATCTCGCGATAAATTAAATGCTAGTGCAGTGCGTATTAATTCTTTAGGAGTACCTAAAATTCTTGAACGTATGGATGCGAGTAGGTTCAATTTAGTATTCCTTGATCCTCCATTTCATAGCGATTTACTTGAGATTACGAAACCATATTTGGAACATATATTATTGACACGAGGGCTTGTATATATTGAATCAGACAAACCACAAATATTAAATGATTCATTTGAGCTTTTGAGGGAGTCAAAAGCAGGACAAGTTTATTTTTACTTATTTAAATTTAATAGAGAAACTTTATGATTACAGCAATCTATCCAGGCACGTTCGACCCAATAACGCGTGGGCATGAGGACTTGGTTCGCAGAGCTTCAAAACTTTTCGATTATATAGTGGTGGGCGTTGCGGAAAGCAAAGCTAAAAAACCATTTTTCACACTTGACGAACGCCTAGACATTGCCAAAGAAGTTTTAAGTCACTATAAAAATGTGGAAGTGAAATCGTTCACAGGTTTGCTAAAAGATTTTGTACGTCAGGAAGGCGGAAAAGTGATTGTGCGTGGCTTACGTGCAGTATCCGATTTTGAATATGAATTTCAACTTGCTGGGATGAATAGGTATTTATTGCCAGAGGTTGAAACTTTGTTTATGACACCATCTGAGCAATATCAATTTATATCAGGCACATTTGTGCGCGAGGTTGCAATTTTAGGAGGGGATGTTAGTGAGTTCGTGTTCCCTCTAGTAGAAAAACGTCTCACAGATAAAGTCGCTTATTTGAAAGCGCAAAAGGAATCAGAGTAATGGCATTAATTATTGATGAAGACTGTATTAACTGCGACGTTTGTGAGCCGCAGTGCCCTAACGAAGCTATTTACATGGGGCCAGAAATCTATGTGATTGAACCCGATAAATGCACTGAATGCGTGGGTCATCACGACGAACCGCAGTGTATGTCGGTTTGTCCCGTGGACTGTATTTCGAAAGACCCAAATCATCCAGAAACAGAAGAACAATTAATGGAGAAATTTAAGAAATTGACTGGACAAGCGTAAGCGGCGTGCGGTAATGGGGCTCGAAGCGAGGTCCCTACCAATCCAGTTGATCGAAGGTAAGCCCCATAACTTTACGTATGGCTAATTCTATACATTAAATAAGAAGTTAAGCACATCACCGTCTTTGACTATATATTCTTTGCCTTCTGCCCGCATTTTTCCCGCTTCCTTAGCTCCCTGCTCGCCTTTGTACTGTATAAAATCTTCGTACGAAATTGTCTGAGCACGTATAAATCCGCGTTCGAAATCAGTGTGTATAACTCCAGCTGCTTTAGGTGCTGTATCGCCTTTGCGAATGGTCCATGCACGCACTTCTTTCACACCGGCCGTAAAGTATGTTTGTAGACCAAGAAGGTCATAGCCCGCACGTATCAAGCGGTTTAAGCCAGGTTCATCCATACCCATATCTGCTAAAAACATCTCTTTATCTTCATCATCAAGATCGGCGATTTCAGCTTCAATAGCAGCACAAACTGAGATTACTGGAGAATTTTCAGCCGCCGCATATTTTTGAACAGCTTCAAGATGTGGATTGTTCTCAAAACCATCTTCACGAACATTTGCGACATACATACATGGTTTCGCGGTTATAAATCCAAATGACTTAATCGCATGCATTTCATCCTCATCTAGTCCAAGAGAACGAATTGCTTTTGCTTCATTTAAATGTGGAACAATTTTCTCTAAAACAGCAACCAGTTTTTGAGCTTCTTTATCCCCTGCACGTGCAACTTTTTGATTCTTTAGCAGTGCCTTTTCCGCCGTCGCTAAATCTGACAGTGCCAACTCCGTATTGATAACCTCAATATCGCTCACAGGATCTACACGGCCTGCGACATGGACAACATTGCCATCTTCAAAGCAGCGCACAACATGCATTACAGCATCTGTTTCTCGAATATTTGCAAGGAACTGATTTCCAAGCCCCTCACCTTTAGACGCACCAGCCACGAGCCCCGCAATATCCACAAATTCAACAGTCGCTGGCAATACCCTCTCTGGTTTCACAATTTCCGCTAATTTCTCAAGCCTCGCATCTGGCACTTCCACGATCCCCACATTAGGCTCAATCGTGCAAAATGGATAGTTCTCGGCCGCAATCCCAGCCTTAGTAAGTGCGTTAAAAAGAGTCGACTTCCCTACATTTGGAAGCCCAACGATTCCGCATTGTAATGCCATTTAAAACCTCAAATTAAATATAAAACTTGCTAGAGCATATTTTGCATGCCCTTCATTATTTTTTCTACTTCTTCCGGTGGCAATGACTCCATCGCCCTCATCGCCAGCCATACCAAAATCACGGGACCAGCATTAAATATCGCATGAAAAACCACGGCCGCCGCAAAGCTGTATTTCATTCTAAACCATGCGATAACATAGCCCGTCACAAGCTGCGGCACGACCAACAAAATCATAAGGACGGAAAGGTCCTTGATATTGTAGTTATACACATGTAAACATGCGAACACGATAACACTTATATGAAAAACCCACGGGAAATACGCATAGTAAAACGCCCTACTCTTAGGTGGCAATGCATACTTCTCCTCCAATTTTCCAGTGGAATCCAGGTACATTGCCACAAGCAAAGTAACCCCAACCACCCCTAGACTTAAAATCATAGGCCCTGAGCTCATAACCATGAATCCAAGCGGAATGCAGATAATCCAAAACATCGGCCGCCGCAAAGAAAAGCGGAAAATTAGCTCCTCCACAATAGGCGCCCATATCGCCGCAAGGGGCACCAAATAAGGCATGCGCGGGTCGATTTGATTTTCAACACCGAGCTTATTTGTCACGAGCACAACAATCGGAGCGAGCAGAAAAATATCGACAATCCAAAGCAAAAACACCCATTTGAAAATGCGACCAAGCGGCACATGCAACGCAAAATCGGAATGCGACGGTCCGTGCTCGATAAACTGCGGATGCACGATATAGTGCAATAATTCTTTTATAGACTTAATCATTGTGCGGTGCCTCTTTAGTGGGAGCTGCGGTGGGTGCGGGTGCTGGGGCTTTGAGCGTGGCAATGGCCTCCTGCTTCTCCCCTATCAATAATTTCGCAATCGCCTCAACGCCGCGATCGATGCTGTTTAAAATTTGTGCCGCTTCTTCGGAATTGGGCCTATGCAAAACATAGTCGGCAACTGGCTGCACCATATTTCGCTTGCGTGGATGGTCGATGCCAATTCGAAGCCGCCAAAACTCTGGCGATGCCAATGCCGCCGTAATATCTCTCAATCCGTTATGCCCAGCATGACCGCCGCCTTTCTTAAGCTTGATTTCATTGATTGGCAAATCGAGCTCGTCGTGTGCAACAATGATTTCGTCGACGGCGATTTTGTAGAAATGACATACGGCTTGAACAGCACGCCCTGAGAGGTTCATATAAGTGGATGGTTTGAGTAGGTAAACATTGCCACCGGCGGAGGGGAGCTTTGCTAAATAGCCATGAAACGCGGATTCCAAAGCCCACGCACAGCCATGCTTTTGAGCGAGGCGATCGACAAGCCAAAAGCCAGCATTGTGGCGGGTTTGCTCGTACTGGGGGCCAGGATTTCCCAAACCGACAATAAGTTTTAGGGATGTGTTCATGAGTTTTTTTACGCTTCGGTTGCGAAGGCAAAAGTTAAAACTTAAGATTTTACTATTATTTAAGCTTAGCAAAAAATCCCCTGAATTCGGAGGCGAAATTCAGGGGCTAGGGGTAGGTTTTTATGAGCTTGATTTTTTTTATTATTTTAGGAAACAAATTACCACTGATAAAAAGCACAGACACCGCCACCAACTTGACTTCGAACATCGCTAGCAACTGCGAATGCTCTCTTGCCAGGCGATGGCGGCATAAGCTTAGAAGAAGCCATAGCCATAGCCAAAGCGGACGCACCTAAAGCATCTTTGTAGCGCTCATTGATCTTACTCTCAAGATGCCTTACATAAGTGTCAACATAGCCTTTGTGGAAGCATGATGTGGTTTTGTAGGTGGTACGACATTAGATATGTTCATTCCACCTGCACTAATGCCCTTATCAGTAACACTCGGTCCGTTCTCTCCTATTTTTCCTGTCTGCGTAGGTAATAATTGTAAAAAGATACTTTTTACTCTTCTTCTTTTTCCTCTTCTGGTGCTTCTTCAGGAGCTGGTCCTTCAACTGGATCTGCAGACTCAGTAACTGCACGAGGAGTTGAAGCAGAAGCAAGAACCAAATCCTCCTCATGTCCATGAGCCACAAACTCTACACCTTCAGGAGCTTTAATGCTACTCAAGTGAATAACACTATCCGCTTCAAGTTCACCAAGATCAACCACGATTTCACTTGGTAAATCTTTAGGTAAACAAGTAACTTCAATTTCAGTAACGATTTTAGAAATAAGATTTCCATGCAATTTAACTGCAGGGGAATTTTCATCGTTAATAAAGTGAAGAGGGATTTTTGTAGTGATTGGCTGACCACGCTCAATACGTAGGAAGTCAATATGCAAAACTTGCGGTCTGTATGGGTGCCATTGAACAGCACGAAGTAAAACAGTTTCAGTTTTACCATCTAAATCCATCTCTAAAAGTGAAGAGTGGAATTCTTGTTTACGTAATGCGTGGAAAATTTCATTGTGGTCAAGGTCGATATTTAAAGGCTCCCCTTTTCCACCGTAAACGATGCCTGGAAGGCGACCTTCACGGCGCAGGCGGCGGCTCGCACTCGATCCCTGTACGCTACGTGCTTTAGCTGAAAATTTCATGGATAACTCCAATTTTTAAGGTTAAAAAAAAGGGTGATATCACCCCACTAATCCCTGCCGCGACCAGCAGGAAAAATTCAAAATCTAATATTCGGCAAACATGGAGCTTACAGATTCCGCAGAAGAAATACGCGAAATAGTTTCTCCAAGTAAAGCGGCTGTTGAAAGCTGGCGAATTTTTTCGCAAGCAGTAGCCTCAGGTGAAAGTGGAATAGTATCTGTAACTACTAATTCATCAATAACAGATTCAGTAACCCTCTCAACGGCAGCACCCGACAATACAGGATGCGTACAATAAGCGTACACCGTAGAAGCCCCTCTTTCTTTCAGAGCTTGTGCAGCCTTACAAAGAGTACCAGCCGTATCCACCATATCATCAATGATGATACAAGTGCGACCATCTACATCACCTATAATATTCATCACTTCAGAAACGTTCGCTTTCGGGCGACGTTTATCGATAATCGCAAGCTCCGCTTCAAGCTGCTTAGCCAAGGCCCTAGCTCTAACAACACCACCCACATCAGGTGATACCGCAACTAAATTCTTAAGATCGCGACGCAATATATCGGCCACGATAACAGGACTAGCATAAATATTATCCACAGGAATATCGAAGAATCCTTGGATTTGATCTGCATGTAAGTCCATAGTTAAAACTCTATCCACGCCTACAGACTGAAGCATATTTGCTACTACTTTTGCTGTGATGGCAACGCGTGCGGATCTCGGTCTGCGGTCCTGACGAGCATATCCGAAATAAGGAATTGCTGCTGTGATACTGCCTACTGAAGCCCTTCTAAGAGCATCAACCATAACCATAATCTCCATAAGATTATCGTTTGTAGGTGCACATGTAGGTTGAAGAACAAAGACATCACGACCACGAACATGCTCAAGAATTTCAACCATAACTTCACCATCGGAGAAACGTCCCACAGTCATCTTCCCTAGAGACATGTTTAGGTGATTTGCGACATCAATAGCAAGACGTGGATTAGCCGTGCCAGTGAAGATCATGAAATTGTTATGAGCCATGATAAGTAAGCCACATGTGAAAGAGTCTAATTAGACAATGGCTGGGGCGGAAGGATTCGAACCTTCGCATGCCGGAATCAAAATCCGGTGCCTTAACCAGCTTGGCGACGCCCCAACAAATGCAATTTATTATGCAATAAAGAAAATTATTTTAAAAAATTCACTGAGAATTTCCAATTAAATTGACACTTTCTTTTAAATTAACAGCAAATTCGATAGCTATTTTACAACAATCCGAAAAAACCGTTTATTTATAAAGAAATATTCCGCCACTTTTGACAAAAATTTCCCACCTCTTTTTTTTAAAAAAAATTTCCTCCGATCAAAACTGAAGACACCACCACTTATATAACATCAAAGATAGGGTGCTTCTCATAGCTTTTGTATACACCACATTCATATGATCGAATGTCCTTCTGTTCCTCTAATTTAGCTAACAAATCAGCATACGCAGTTTCAGCATCATCAGAACTAACATGCATACTAAAAATACTTGAGCCCGAACCAGACATACGCAATTGAAGAGGCTTTGCAAAATCCAAAAAATTAGCTAGTTCTGGCCTAATTTCAAATGCAGCTGATTCCAAATAATTAGAACCATAAAATCGTCCTGCATTAATTTCAGCTCTTGCTTTTTCAAGGGCATCAGAATCCATAACTCTAAAGTTTCGATTTAACTTAGGGTGAGTAAAAACTTGGGGCGTTGATATGCTAAAGCCTGGATTAATTAAAACAAACCACAATGGATTCAAGTGAAATGGTTTAAGAATATCACCTATGCCTTCAACCAAGGCCGACTTTCCTCCAATAAAAAATGGGACATCCGCACCTAAGCTTAAACCTATTTGCATAAGTTCTTCACAACTAAGCTCTAAATTCCATAACTTATTTAAAGCCATCAATGTACTTGCACAATCGCTCGATCCGCCACCAAGCCCTGCTCCAAGTGGAATTTGCTTTTCAACTCGAATCATAACACCAGATATCTCAACCCCTCGCAACTTAGCCATTTCCTTAAGTTTTGTGGCCGCCCTAAAAACTAGATTTTGATTATCTGGTATATCAATCTTTTGATTTAGAAAACTCGCACCAGCTCTTTTGTCCAAAATCTCAATTCGAACTTCATCCTCTTCGATAAGTTCAAACACAAGTTCATCACAGAGATTAATTAATACAAAAGCTGACTGCAGATTATGATATCCGTCGGGACGTCTGCCAGTAAGATGCAAAAAAAGATTTAATTTCGCAGGAGCTGGTACTTTTAAAATACGCATCCCTCACTACCTAGCAAAAATTCGTACCTTAGTAACAACCGCATCCTTATCTTGCATAAGATAAACGCGCTTAGGCCCTATAGCATCATAGTCAAATAATTGCACGACCCAATCCGATTGACGAAATTCGCTTATGCGACCGCTTGAATCGCGTTTTATAGAAGTGGCCGTATCCGAAGCCTTACCTCGAATCCAATTTCTAATATCACTTACAGGCATCCTTTGCCCCACAACACTGTATACAAGCTCATCCGCAGTAGGTGCCGTATATACATTGCCCTTAGCATCATTTAGGACCGCCCCCGTATCATTCGCTTTTATGGTGGCAATGGTCTGGCCTGTGGTCGCCGACAATGCTAATACCAAAGCTCCCCCTTCATCTATCCAGTCGAAGTTTCCGCTAAGCGAATCGATATATTTTTCGTCCCTTGTATCATATGTGTTCAATGCGAATTTGCCATGTCGCACAATTTTTGAGCCCAAAGCATCCGCAGCACCCGCAACATCCGCCGCACCTGTCGAAGGTAGTGGAGGAGGGACGGGAGCATTGTTAACTGAAGTAGGGCCCTCAACAGTACTACAAGCGGCCAAAAGTGCCACGCACCCACAGACCAAAATTTTATTTAATTTTCTTATCTTCATTTAAATCAATTTTTAGTTTACGAAGTGTATTTTGCAGGTACTCTGTAAATTGATAGAGTTTAAGCCCTTCTCGGGCATATTGCTTCGCCCTACGCACATCGCCCATGCCATAATAAATTTCTACCAAATGAGCAGCCGTCTCTGCCATCGGCTCTTCATTGTATGAAGCCTGAATATAAAGCAAAGCCATATCCGTCATACCCAATTTATGGTATACCCAGCCTAAACTATCCTTCACATATGGGCTGCTCGGGTCCAGAGAATGGGCCGTGCGCAGCAAATCCAAGGCTTCATCAAGATTAAAATTTAAATCTGCGAACATGTATCCAAGCCCATTTAAGCAAGACACCTCATCAGGATTATGTCGCAAACAAAATCTATACACCTCTTCCGCTTTCTTGATATCTCCACTTGCTTGATAAGCCCATGCCATAAGCTCGCTGTAAGTACCAGATTTTGGGTTTGCATAATAATAAGGCTTAACTAAATCAAGGGCCATATGGGAGCGGCCCACATCAATCAATGTCCGCACCCCATATGATACGGCCGGCTGCGTCAAATCAGGATAACGAGTAATCGTATCTTGCAATAAGGCAATGCCCTCTGGCACCCTCCATGTCTGCATTAGGGCCTCAGACTTGGATATCAAATATTTAAAATCCATCTCATCTTCAGGCACAAGGGCCAAGAGACGCAGGATTTCCTTATAATCCTTAATAGGCTCGCGTATCAAAACATCAAGCTTAATTAGGTTTGCACGCGACATTAGTAGCAAAGATGGCCTATCGTTTGGATCCATCTCTAGCCTTTTGTTGGCAATGCTATAGAATTCCTCTACCAGCTTTAATGCCTTCGCATCATTTACTTCAATATACGCCATCATGGCTTCAACCAAAATAAACTGGATTGCATCAGGATAGGACTTTCTTAACCAATCTATATATTCATGAGAAAGTGCCCGTGTCTCAACAGCCGAATGCAAAAGCATGGCAAATTCGGAACTCTCATAAATTGGTTTAGTAGCCCTAACGTTGAAAGCTTTGATAATTTCAAAAGCATTTTGTCTATATTCTTCTACACCTAAAAATGCATAGATAAGGTCTATCCCCTCGACTTTGTTGGGATTCAAATCATAATATCTGCTAGCCGCATCCCATGCATTGGAATAGTTTTTCGCTGACAGAGAAAATTGGGCAAGTTGTTGAAGATAAACTAGATTATTCGGATTCACGCCCTTTGAATATTTTTCGAAATACTCAAGTGCTTTTGAGGGTTCAGGCATAAGAATTAAAACAGCTGCAAGTTGTTTTACTGTTTCATCTACTTTTTCCCTATCCTTATTTGTTAAAACCTCTACTGTGAAATTTTTATCTAATATCAATTCTAGTTCTTCATATCTTCCAGAAGCCGCAAACAATAATGCCATCAAACTTTGAAGTGGCTTTGAATCAGGGTCAAGTGCATATAACTCTCGAGCGGGCTCAAGAATCTCCTCAGTCATATGCGTAGCTGGAATAGAAAGAATGGCTAGTCTTATATATTCAGGAAAAACTCGATGCTGCTTCGTGAATCTTGCAACTAGTCGGACAAATTCCTTGTAATCCTGATCTATAAGGGACATCTCAATCAACATGACCTCATAGGCCTCTTCAGGATTCACAGCATTTGATTTGCTATTAAAAAGTTTTTCAGTGTTTTTTGAATGGTCTAATAGTTTTTGTAGAACTTGATTAGTTTTATTATTTGTAGAGTTAGAATCGGTGGGTATGTTTGTACCCACCGCTGCTGCACTAATTATGTAAGTGCTTGATGTAAGTAAAAGTCCTAGAAATATTTTATGGATTAATTTCAACACTGCTTATGACTTTGCCTGGATTAAGCAATGAATTAGGATCAAGTGCACGTTTGATTTTACGCATGATCCACATAGCATTTTCATCCTTATACTCTGGCAATATGTCCCTTTTAAGTTGCCCAATACCATGTTCGGCTGATATAGAGCCATCAAACTCATGCACAGAATCAAACACGATTTTAAAAATCTCATCTTGATGAGTAAGAAAATCTGCTTTTCTTTCATCATCAGGTGGACATACATTATAGTGGAGATTGCCGTCACCTAAATGACCAAACACACTCATCTGAATACCTGGCATAAATTCCTGAAGCTTCGTATTTGTGATTCGAACGAATTCATCCATTTTAGATACAGGAATAGAGATATCGTTTTTAATAGCTTTTCCTACTTCTGCCTCTGCCAATGGCACCGCCTCACGTAGATGCCAAAGTTCATTACTCTGTTGGATAGACTCAGCAATTACCGCATCTAAAATTTCATTATTTTCAAATGCTTCGCCGATTACACGTTCAAACATCTCGCGAGCATGCTCTTCACCTTCAGAATCTGATATCTCCATCAAAACATACCATGGAGCAGTATCTACTGGGAATGGAATTCTAATATGCGATAAATGCTTTTGAACAATCGATAAACAGTAATCAGAAATCAATTCAAATCCTGTCAACGAAGCATCAAACTGACGTTTAGAGCGATTTAGAACTTTAATCGCCTGCTCAAACCCCTCTAAAGCCAAGAAAGCAGTAGTAACCGCAGCTGGTTTTGGAAATAGTTTTAATGTAGCTGCTGTAATAATCCCTAAAGTACCTTCGCTACCAATAAAAAGATTACGTAAATCATAACCAGTATTATCTTTACGTAAAGATTTCAAGGTATTAACGATATCACCCTCAGCCGTAACGACCTCAAGTCCAAGACAGAGATCACGTGCATTCCCGTAACGAAGAACCTGAGTACCACCAGCATTTGTAGCAAGATTACCGCCTATAGTACAACTGCCTTCCGCTCCCAAGCTTAGTGGAAACAATCTGCCAGCTTTATCTGCCGCATCTTGAACATCTTGAAGAATACAACCAGCCTGAACAGTCATCGTGTCATTTGCTGTATCAACATCAAGAACCTTATTCATGCGGGATAGAAGAATGATAACGGCATCTCCCTTATTTGAAGGGGTCGCACCACCACACAATCCAGTATTTCCGCCCTGTGGAACCATAGGGGCATCCGCCTGCTGACAAAGTTTAACGACTTCCGCCAACTCTTCGGTATCAGCTGGTTTAACAACAGCTAAGCACCTACCTGAGTAACGATTACGCCAATCTGTAAGATAAGGGCTTGCTTCTTCTCCAGTGAGTACATGCTCACTTCCAACTAATGCAACTAAATCTTCTAATAATGACATACATTAAGCGGTGTAAATAAAAATTTGATTTTACAATAATTTGTAGCAATATAAATTTAAAGGAAACCCTATGTACATGCTGCCAGTTAAAGTATTCAAAGAATACGATATTAGGGGCAAATACCCAGAGGAAATTAACCCTCAATTTGCTTATATCTTAGGTATTGCTTTAATGAAAATATTTGCACCTAATAGACTTGGATGTGTCCTTATTGCTCACGATTCCAGAGAAGGCGGACAAGAATTGGCCAAAGCCTTATATCACGCTCTTAAAACAAAAGTTCCTGAAAATAAAATTAAATTTTTAGGCATGCAGCATTCAGGGGGTTTGGGCGTTCTTAATCTGAGCATAGATGGTGCTCTGGCGATTTATATTACGGCAAGTCACAATCCACTAGGCTATCACGGATTCAAAATATATATCGATCGCTTACCCTTTAATAGCGAACTAATAAATATCGTAAAAGTCAGTGCCTTAAGTCTTATAGGGGCTGATGCGAGTGTATATAAATATGATGCAGAAAGTTTCGCTGAGCCCCCTATTGAGAGGCTTGATAATTCATACTATATAGATGCGATTTTGGCTGAGCCTTTTTTGGAACAGCCGAAGTATAAATTTAGAGTTGCTGTTGACGGTGGCAATGGAGTCGGCGGTATCATTGCCAGCGAACTCTACAGAAAAATGGGACACGAGGTGTTGGAATTAAATTGCGAGCCAGATGGGAGTTTTCCGAATCATCATCCAGACCCGTCAATTCCTGAAAATATGGTTCAGCTACAAAATTTTGTTCGCGAAAACAACTCTGATATTGGCTTAGCATTTGACGGAGATGCGGATAGACTGGGCGTTGTAGATTATCGCGGTGAAATTGTGGACCCAGATCGTGTATTCATTTTCTTTATACGGCAAATGATGAAATATCATCATTCTCATGAAATGCAACATAAAGGCGAAAAAGTAAGAATTGCGTATGACCTTAAATCAAGTAGGCATATTGAAAAAGAGATTTTGAAAGCGGGGGCATTGCCACTGATATGTAAAACAGGGCACTCAAATATGACATGGGATATTCATCATAAAGACGGTGTGTTGTTTGGGGCTGAATACAGTGGGCACTACTATTTTTTCAAAGACGGTTATGTTTTAAACGATGGGGTCTACTCAGGGTATAAGCTATTGCGATTTCTTTCATTGGCCGGGCGTGAGGCTTTCGATAATTTGCCGCAAGATGAGTCGATTCCAGAGCTACGGATTCCATATTCACACGAACATATTACTGAGTTTTTGACTTTTGCGAAAGACGAAGCTACCGCTTTACTAAAGCCGAAACAGATTATTGAAATTGATGGAATTAGGATTGAAACAGAGCATGGATTCTTATTGATACGGCCCTCAAAAACGGAAGAAGTGCTTTCGATACGGGCAGAAGCAGATTCCAAGGAGCATTTAGAGGCTTTGCTTGATTTTGTACACGCAAAAATTGCAGAATTCGGCTAAAACAAAAGGCTCGCCCCAGATGAGAAGCGAGCCTAGAGTCTCAGACTACAAATTACAAACGGATATCGGAATTCTCTTTATCTAAGACATATTTAAGATCATAAAGCACATGATTCTCTTTGCCGAGCGCACGAATTTTATCCACTCCCATTTCGCGGAATTCTTTATGACCTACAGCAAGCACTATGCCGTCATACTGTCCATCTTTCACTGAATCGGTAAGTGTAATTCCATACTCTTGTTGAGCCTCTTCTGGATCGACCCATGGGTCATAAACATCCACATCGATGTTATAGTCTTTAAGTTCTTCCACGATATCAACAATTCGCGTATTTCTGATATCGGTGCAGTTTTCTTTAAATGTAAGGCCCATAACAAGCACATGACTTCCAACGACCTTAACATTTTTCTTAGTCATAGCTTTCACAAGCTGTTCCACAACATAACGTCCCATAGAGTCGTTCAGACGACGGCCAGCCAAAATAATTTCAGGATGGTAGCCGATTGATTGAGCTTTATGCGTTAAATAATAGGGATCGACGCCAATACAGTGCCCGCCCACAAGACCAGGCCTAAATGGCAAGAAATTCCATTTTGTACCAGCCGCCTCAAGCACATCTTCCGTATCGATACCTAAGCGATTACAAAGCAGTGCAAGCTCATTTATGAGGGCAATGTTTACGTCTCTTTGCGTATTTTCTATAACTTTAGCCGCCTCAGCGACTCTTATCGACGAAGCTTTATGCGTACCAGCTGTGATTATGGATTTATAAAGTTCATCAACCAAATCCGCTATCTCAGGAGTAGAGCCTGAAGTAACCTTCTTGATGTTATATACTCGATGCTGTTTATCGCCTGGATTAATACGCTCTGGGCTATATCCAGCATAAAAATCTTCGTTATATTTAAGACCCGAGACTTTCTCCAAAACGGGAATACATACCTCTTCTGTAGCCCCTGGATATACAGTCGATTCATAGATTACGATATCGCCTTTTTTAAGGGCGCCGCCTATAGTCTCACTCGCTTTAATAAGCGGTGTGAAATCAGGAATTTTGTGGTCATCGATTGGAGTCGGTACAGTTACTATAAAAGTATTGTAATTTTTAAGACTCTCTGGATTGCTTGAAAATTTGAGATGTTTGGCCTCGGCTAATTCATCATTCTCAACCTCAAGAGTGATATCTTCTCCCGCTTCTAGCTGATCGATGCGCTTTTGATTGATATCAAATCCGAGCACCTCGCGTTTTTTTCCAAATTCAACTGCAAGCGGTAGACCAACGTAACCTAGCCCAACTACGGCCAGTTTCAAATCCTCAAGTTTCACTATTAACTCCTTTTTCGTACACGACAAAGTCGTACGAAATTCCGTTTTCTTCGGGTTGTGGATCTCGTGAAATTTCAATCCACTCCGACCCATCTAATTGCGGAAAAAAAGTGTCGCCTTTGAACTCATGTTGAATTTCGGTTGCATACACTCTGTCCGCAAGGGGCAAAGCCTGTTTATATATTTGCCCTCCGCCTATTATAAAAATATCTCGAGTTTCATAGTGTTTCTTTGCAAATTTCAATGCATCCTCTAGAGATGGCAATGTTTCCGTCCCCTCTGCCTTGTACGTTGTATCCCTAGTAATTGCGATATTAAGTCGTCCTGGCAAGGGTCTTCCTAAAGAGTCTCTAGTTTTACGTCCCATAATTATAGGGCAGCCCATGGTGGTTTTTTTAAAATAGGCCAAATCACCTTTAAGCCTCCACGGCATATCACCGTCTAAGCCGATAACATGATTCTTTGAGTAGGCTACGATAATACAAATTTTAAGCATTCTTATACGGCAACAGGTGCTTTAATGTGTGGATGATGTTGATAGTCGATAATCTCGAAGTCTTCGAATTCGTAATCGAAAATGCTCTCAGGTTTACGCTTTATACTAAGCTTCGGATATGGGTATGGATCTCTTGAAAGCTGCTCTTTTACCTGTTCAAAATGATTTGTATAAATGTGGCAGTCTCCGCCTGTCCAAATAAATTCCCCAACATCAAGACCGCACTGTTGAGCAATCATATGAGTAAGCAAAGAATAACTTGCGATATTAAAAGGAACTCCCAAAAATATATCCGCACTTCTTTGGTATAGCTGGCACGATAACTTGCCCTCAGCTACATAGAATTGGAAAAACGCATGACACGGTGGAAGCTTCATTTGAGGGATAAGCCCTACGTTCCATGCACTCACGATCAATCTGCGAGAGTCGGGATTGGCTTTAATTTGCTCGACAATCTGAGAAATTTGATCGATTTTAGAACCATCGGGTGCAGGCCAACTTCTCCATTGCACCCCATAGATTGGGCCAAGTTCACCGTTTTCATCGGCCCATTCATTCCAAATTGAAACTCCCCTTTCTTGAAGCCATTTCACATTCGAATCGCCTCTTAAAAACCAAAGCAGTTCGTAAATTATGCTTTTTAGATGAAGTTTCTTTGTGGTGACCATCGGGAAGCCTTCTTGCAAATCAAATCGCATTTGATAGGCAAATAAGGACTTCGTTCCAGTTCCAGTTCTATCTGTTTTATCCACGCCATTTTCAAACACATGACGCATAAAATCTTCGTATTGTCGCATTTTAAATATAAGCCTCTATATTTGGGCAAGTACACACAAGGTTTCTGTCGCCGTAAGCATTATCCACACGAGCTACAGGGCACCAGTATTTTGTTTTAGGATCTACTCCATCAGGAAATGCCGCTTCTTGACGAGAATATGGATGAGTCCATTCGTTTGAAGCAACCATTTGAGCAGTATGAGGTGCATTTTTAAGCAAATTATCATTTGCATCCGCAGCACCCGATTCAATCTGAGCAATCTCTTTTCGAATTTCTATCATCGCATTGATAAATCGCTCTAATTCTCCAAAATCCTCTGATTCAGTCGGTTCAATCATAAGTGTTCCAGGCACAGGGAAACTCATGGTTGGTGCATGAAAACCATAGTCCATCAAGCGCTTGGCTACATCATCTACCGTAACACCGCATGACTCCTTAATTGGACGCAAGTCGATAATACACTCATGAGCTACAAAACCATTTTGATCTGTATATAAAATCGGATAATAATCAGCCAATCTATGAGCAATATAGTTCGCACTTAAAATTGCACATATAGATGAAAGTTGACAACCTTCTTCTCCAAGCATAATTAAATACATATATGGAATTGGCAATATCCCTGCCGATCCGAATGGTGCAGATGAAACGGGTCCTGCTTCATCAGAATCCGTAAGAACTCCTTGCTCATTTAATATACCTGGTAAAAATGGGGCAAGATGTTCTTTTACGCCTATTGGTCCAACACCTGGCCCACCTCCACCATGAGGGATACCAAAAGTCTTATGCAAATTAAAGTGAGAAACATCAGAGCCAAATTCACCAGGAGCAGCAAGCCCAACCATGGCGTTCATATTTGCTCCATCAAGATATACTTGAGCTCCAGCCATATGAACCATATCGCAGATTTGAATAATATTCTCTTCAAACACACCATGAGTAGAGGGATAAGTAATCATCAAAGCGGCTACTTGATCGCCAAGCTCATTTAATTTGGCGTTCAAGTCTTCTACATCTACATAGCCATCTTTAGTCGTATTAACGATAACGACTTGATAACCAGCCATAACTGCAGAAGCTGGGTTTGTTCCGTGAGCAGATGCTGGAATTAAACATATATTGCGATGCTCTTCACCATTTGCCTCGTGATATGCACGAATAGTGAGTAATCCTGCATACTCTCCCGAAGCCCCTGAATTAGGCTGAAATGAAAACGCATCATACCCAGTCACTTTTTTCAAAATATTTGTTAGACGCTCTATAAGCGTTCCATACCCTGTGGCTTGATCAGCTGGGGCAAATGGATGCATATTCGCAAATTCTGGAAATGTTATCGGAATCATTGATGAAGCCGAATTCAACTTCATGGTGCATGAACCCAAAGGAATCATACTGCGATCTAATGCCAAATCCATATCAGAAAGCTTACGCATATAACGCATCAATTGAGTCTCAGAATGATACGTATTAAAGACGGGGTGTGTAAGAAATTTAGAGGTTCTTGCCAAATGGCCAAATGTTTCTTCAAATAGGGTACATATAGATTGAGACGTGTTTGAAGGATTGTCTTCTTCAGCCTCTAGATTAGGAATAAAATCGTAATCCTCTCCATATTTCTTTATTGATTCAGATATAAGTTCATCAAGCTCTATCAGTTCTAGATTATTAAGCTCATCAAAACTAATAGATACAGAATTAGAGTCTACTAAACGAATATTAATTCCCTTTTGAGCCAAATCGTTTACTAGTTCTTGAGCCCATGGGCAGGCAATATGTAGAGTATCAAAATATCTTCTATTTAATATTTTTAAACCCATACTACGTATTATCTTAGCGAAATCGTCTGTAGCCCGATAAATAAGCAAAGCAATTTTTGTTAAATTATCTGGTCCGTTATATACGGCATACATGCTAGCCATAATTGCTAATAGAGCCTGTGCTGTACAAATATTGGAAGTGGCTTTCTCTCTTCTAATATGTTGCTCTCGCGTTTGCATTGCCAACCTAAGGGCAGGGGCACCCTGAGCATCAACTGAAACACCAACGATACGACCTGGAATTGAGCGCTTTAAATTTTCGCTTACTGCAAAAAATGCCGCATGAGGGCCACCAAAGCCCATAGGCACACCAAATCGCTGAGAATTCCCGAAGGCAATATCCGCACCCCACTCTCCAGGCGGTTTTAGCAATGTAAGTGCCAATAAATCTGTAGCCACAGCTACTAATGAACCTTGTGCATGAGCCTTTTGTACTTCTTCAGAATAGTCGCTCACATCCCCTGTAGATTGAGGATATTGCAAGATTACTCCAAAGCAATCACCGAATCCATCAAACTCATCGCCTATTTCTAGCTCGATTCCAAGCGGAGCGGCCCTAGTTTTTAAAACCTCAATTGTTTGCGGATGAAGATGTTTTGAAACAAAGCATGTTTTACTTTTATTTTTCGCTGCCCTATACATTACGAGCATCGCTTCTGCGGCTGCTGTTCCTTCATCTAACAATGATGCATTTGCTATTGGCAATGCTGTCAAATCCGACACCATAGTCTGAAAATTCAAAAGTGCTTCCAAACGTCCTTGCGAAATCTCAGGTTGATATGGTGTGTATGCTGTGTACCAAGCAGGATTCTCCAATATATTTCTTTTAATAACGCTTGGTGTTATAGTGCCGTAATAACCCTGCCCAATAAAATTCAATTTAAGCTGATTTTCTGATGCTATTTTTTTTATTTCATCAAGTGCATCTTCCTCACTTGAGCCAAAATAATCATAAATTGAGATATTTCTTTGAGGATCAAATATAGACGCAGGCACTATATCCTCAATAAATGATTTTAGAGAATCGTAGCCAAGCTCTGAGAGCATTTCTTCTTGAGCAGCTTCACTCAAACCAATATGTCTATCTTTAAAAGACTTTTTAGATATTGAGGGCCTTGAAAAACTAATCTCAGGACCATAAAGTCCTACTGGAATACTCATATAATACTAAGCCTCGTATTGGTCTGAATTTAGCAAGCTATCAAATTGAGAAGCATCACTAGCTTTGATTTTAAAAATCCAGTTTGCATATGCATCTTGATTAATCAAAGTTGGATCAGAATCCAAAGCCTCATTAAATTCAACGATTTCACCATCTACAGGGGCATAAATATCAGAAGCGGCTTTAACGGATTCAACTACAGCAGCCGTTTCACCTGCTTTTAAAGTTTCACCCACTTTTGCATCACCGACAAAAACAAGATCACCCAATTGATCCTGTGCATCATTTGTGATTCCGACTAAGAATAAGTCACCCTCTTGTTTTACCCATTCATGAGATTTTGTATATTTGCGATCTGTAGGTAGATTCATAAAATTTCCTTTAAATTTAAACTAATGCTTTTCCGTTTTTAACAAATGGCAATTTCACTAACTCTGCTTCGTGCCATTTGCCGCGAATATCGACTTCAACTTTTTGATTAGGCTCTGTCCCAAGCGGCATGCGAGCAAAGCCAATCGAATAACCTAATGTGGGCGACATGGTCCCACTTGTGATTTCACCTTCGGCCCCATCAGCCGTGCGCACTTTCATATGAGAGCGCATAACACCGCGTCCCAATAATCGCACCCCTAAAAACGCCTTTTTGCGTGAGTCATCTAATGCAGCACGTCCAATAAAATCACGCCCCTCATCCTTAAGCGATACAGTCCACTGTAAGCCACTCTCAGAAGGTTGAGTGCTCGTGTCCATATCAGACCCATAGAGGTTCATACCCGCTTCAAGACGCAAAGTATCTCGTGCACCCAATCCACATGGCTGAGCCCCTAGTGCCACCAAATCATTCCATAATTTAATAATTAAATCGGGTGTTGCAGAAATTTCGAACCCATCCTCGCCTGTATATCCTGTTCTGGCTATAAAATACGATTCCGTTTGCTTACTTGAAAATGGCTTAATATCGGAAAGCCCCTCTATTTGTGGCAATGCCTCCGCTACTCTATCCACTGCGTTTGGCCCCTGCACAGCAATCATGGCTAAATCCCTACGAGATTTAACTCCGATATCGTAGGCCGCCGCTTGTTTTTCGATCCATGCCAAATCGCTATCGGCACATCCTGCATTTACGACAAGACGCCATGCCCCATCATGAATAAAATACACTATAAGGTCATCGATAACGCCTCCTGCATCGTTTAACATGCAGGAATATAGGGCTTTTCCAGGGATTGTAGAGATTTTTGATACGTCGTTTGCTAGAAGTGTGCGTAAAAATTCCTCGCATCTAGCACCTGATAAATCGATATTCAACATATGAGAAACGTCAAATAATCCAACGTTCGTTCGCACAGCATTATGTTCTTCAATTTGTGACCCGTAGGAGACGGGCATCTCCCATCCTCCAAAGTCTATTAATTTTGCTCCTGACTCAAGATGTAATTCATAAAGTTGCGTGCGTTTTGCGCTCATATAGTCTCCAAAATTAATCCTTAATTGTATCTTATGACTTTTCTTTATTTAAATATAATGGTGGTTATAGAAGTTAACGGGTATATTCTCTTATGAAATAAGGAGCCATTTATGAGCAATAAAATTTTAACTAGTCATGTGGGCTCTTTGCCCAGAACACCAGAACTTCTTGAGGCCAATGAGAGAAGAGCCGCAAACAAAATTGACGATAAGGAATTTTTTGAAATTCTGCAATCGGCCGTAGATAGTGTTGTAAAACGTCAAGTCGATATCGGATTAGATATCATAAATGAGGGCGAATATGGCCATATTACAAGCGGTGCAGTTGATTACGGTGCCTGGTGGAACTATTCATTTAGTCGCTTAGGTGGCCTAACTTTAACCGACGAAGATCGTTGGGCCAATCAAGATAAGGTCCGTTCAGCCCCAGGTGATATAAAACTAACCTCATTTACAGATCGACGCGACCGCGTCAAATTCAAAGAAGCTTACGAAGACCCCGATTCAGGAATCTTCACAGGCCGCAAAAAAGTTGGAAATCCAAAAATAACCTCAGAACTAACATATATCGGGCTTGATCAAGTACAAACCGATATAAAACTTATGAAAGCCGCATTTGAAAAATATGGGGTTGACCGCGGATTCATTGCCGCCCTATCGCCTGGGTCGTGTGCACGCATCAAAAATGAATTTTATGCTTCAGACAAGGAGGTGCTAGATGCCTGCTCAAGGGCCATGGCACACGAATATAAAGCGATTACGGATGCTGGATTTATAGTGCAGCTAGACGCACCTGACTTAGCTGAATCATGGGATCAAATCAATCCCGAGCCATCGATAAAAGATTATCAGGATTGGTTGCAGCTTCGCATCGATGCTATAAATCGTGCTATCGAAGGGATTCCACGTGAGCTAGTGCGACTACATATCTGCTGGGGGTCTTGGCATGGACCGCACACTACGGATATACCATTTAAGGATATTGTGGACCAGAGTTTGGCTGTAAATGCTGGCGCTTATAGTTTTGAAGCATCATCACCGCGACATGCTCATGAATGGACATTGTGGAAAGACCATGCATTGCCACCAGGGACGAAAATTGTGCCAGGTGTCGTAAGCCACAGCACAAATGTAGTAGAACACCCTGAGCTAGTGGCAGAGCGGGTCATAAGATTTGCCGAGCTCGTAGGCCCTGAAAATGTTATCGCATCTACCGACTGCGGTTTGGGCGGCCGATTACATCATCAAATCGCATGGGCCAAGCTTGAGAGCTTAGTGGAAGGTACGCGCATCGCAGAGAAAAGGTTATTCGGATAATCTCGATTTGAGTGCCCGAGCACATGTGACGGCACTCGACCACGCCCACTGAAAATTATAGCCACCTAAATGGCCCGTAATATCGAGGACCTCGCCTATGAAATATAGGCCGTCCACGAGCTTGCTTTGCATTGATTTCGGGTCAACTTCCTTCGTATCCACGCCTCCAGACATGGCTTCCGCTTTTTTATATCCTTGAGTGCCCGTCGGTTTCACACGAAAATTATGAATCGAGTCGGCCAGTTGTCGCAAAGCCTTATGTCCTAATTCCGATAGATTCCTATTAGGTGGCAATGCCCCCACCATCACCGCCTCAAGCCTTTTCGGCATATATTGCTCTAATATCGAAGCTGGTTTTGACTTATTCGATCCACTCGATTTACTCGCTTCAATTAATACTTCAGCTAAATCAATGCTAGGACACAAATTAATGCTAAGTTCTTCACCTTCATTCCAATATGATGATGCATTTAATATTAATGGCCCCGACAGACCCTTATGTGTAAAAAGCATATCATCTTCGAAAACGCATCCACCAATTGCAATAATGGCCCTCAGACTTACGCCTGCTAGCTGCGAAAATGGCTCCCACTCTTTTGGATCAAACACAAGGGGCACCAATGCAGGGTTTGCAGGAACAATAGTGTGACCAAATTTGCGAGCAATATGAAGTCCGAAATCCGTTGCACCCACTGCTGGTGCAGCCATACCGCCTGTGCCAATGATTAAATACTTTGCTCTAACCTCACCTTTATCGCAAATAATCCTAAATTCATCGCCTTCCTTTTGCATCTCAAGCACACTTACAGGATTATGTATTTCAATATTTGGTGTATCACAGTGTTTAAGAAGCAGATTCACGATTGCATGACTTCCATCGCGTGTAAAGTACTGCACATCATTTTTAAGAACCCATTCTACTGAGTTACGCTAATAATCGTAGGAAATCATCGGGCTTATATGCATTTAATGCATGCTTTGCAAACTTTGGATTCTTGGAAACAAAATTATCTGGAGTT
Source organism: Taylorella asinigenitalis ATCC 700933 (assembly GCF_000687755.1). Lineage (GTDB taxonomy): Bacteria > Pseudomonadota > Gammaproteobacteria > Burkholderiales > Burkholderiaceae_B > Taylorella > Taylorella asinigenitalis. The sequence continues at coordinate 46,310 of NZ_JHXN01000007.1, read as the reverse complement.
ACTTTTTTATTTGTGAAATTGCATCGTCCACCGCCACTAATGCGAATCTTCTCTCCAAGTCGTGTTGCATGATCAAGCAAACAAATTCGTAATGAATCTTTGAAGGGACAAACCTCCATACCAGTGCAACCCGCAAGTTCAGCCGCAAACATAAGCCCGGAGGCCCCTGCCCCAATTACGACTATATCGTAAGATTGGCTCAGTTGCATTAGATTCGTGGCAATGTCACGCCCTCTTGCCCTTGATACTTGCCGCCTCTGTCTCTATAGGATACTTCGCAAATCTCGTCCGCCCCTAAAAACAAGAATTGAGCACAGCCTTCATTTGCATATATTTTCGCTGGCAATGGCGTCGTATTCGAAAATTCCAGTGTTACATGCCCCTCCCACTCTGGCTCAAGTGGTGTGACATTAACGATTATTCCGCAACGCGCGTATGTGCTTTTTCCAAGACATATCGTTAAGACATCACGCGGAATCTTAAAGTACTCAACGGTTCTTGCAAGAGCAAAAGAATTAGGCGGAATTATGCAAACATCACCTTCGAAATCAATAAATGATTTTTCGTCGAATTTTTTCGGATCGACTATAGTGGAATTAATGTTTGTAAATATTTTGAATTCACGTGCACATCTAACATCATATCCATAACTACTAGTGCCGTAACTTACAATTTTATTATCGTTTACGTAACGCACCTGACCTTCTTCATAAGGTGTAATCATGCCATTGAGTGCGTGTTCTCGAATCCATCTATCGTTCTTAATACCCATATAAAACTAAAACTTAAATACTCTTTTGTAAATTAATTCTATACCATTCACTGAACCAGCTTTAATATCGGCCGTTACGTTCTCGAATAATTTATAACTTGCTCGTATAACTGTACCACCCCCTGATATGGATTGTTCCAAAGCAGCAGACCATTTTTCTGTTAATTGTTTTGAGATATACAGTAATTGCTCTGAAGTTTCACTACCTCGATATGAAGTACTATCTGCAACAGATCTTTGTGGCAATATCGCTCCGCTCGCACCCACTGCCCCTGAACGCACACCAATATTATCTATTCCGAGCCTTCTATAAAGTGGTTCCTCACCACCAAGCAATGAAGTACCGATAGATAAAAGCAAAGCCAAATCGGCACCACTACTATCTGGCCCCCTACCCATAATTAGCCATGAGAGTTTTTCAACTTCGCTCACATCAGGATATGAGACAAGTGAGATCTTAGGTAATCTTGCATTTCCTTGGACTCGAATACCTGCTTCAACTTCAAATCCTTTGCGAATCGCCTCTATATCAAGGTTTGGATTTTCGATAGCTCCATTAAATGTAATTTGTCCTTTTTCGATGGATAACTGCTGACCATAAGCTTCAATTTTTCCGCCATCAGTCTCAAACATACCTTCTGCAGAAATAGGACCATCTTTTTTTACGATATTTAATGAACCTCTAACTTTTGAATCAAGTCCAAGACCCACAATAAAGAATCTATTTCCCAAATTAAAATCGATATCTAAATCTAATTTAGTATCAGTTTTTCGTGGTGCAGGATTTGCCTCACCTTCTTTTAGAATGATGATATCGCTATCAAGTTTAGGAGTCGACTCAAGAATATCAACGCTCGCAAAGCCAGCATCCGTAGTGAAATCACCAGTGATATTAATTTGAGGAAGAGGAGCGGTTATTTCACCATTGCCACTGACCATTATGAAACGGTCCGATCTTTGAACGATTGGATATTTACGAACTTCAGCTTTAAATTCTCCATTTGAATCGACTAAATCCCAGAAACCGTTAAGTTTAAAATACCCCCCAGATCCATTTTTATCGACCCATAATCTTGTGCGAGGCTCATTTGGTTTTACGCGAAACACACTTGGGAACGTTAATTCATCTATAAAGTATCGTCCAGAATCAAGATGTGATTTTAGTGTACCTTCTAAGAAACGCACCCCATTTTCGACTTCAACAATCTTCAAATTTTTCGCATTAAGATATCCCGTCGTAGTCCAATTTCCATCTGATTTTGTATTAAGTTTTATATCAAAATCAGCTTCCCCTCCAAGTTCTAGCAAATCATCCGTAAAAGCGGACACCCATGCAATATCATTAATTTTTCCGACGGCCGTAACTTGAGTACCGCTTCTTAATTGGGGTTGTAACCCAATAAATGGTACTTTTGCAACAATCTTAAGGTTACCTGTAGTATTGGTATTTAAAACAATCGACGCATTAAAATCACTGCGATTTCCAGTGGTTGGAGCAAAGTTTGCCTTGATATCAAACTCTTGAATACCCATATGTTTATTATTACTACGTGGCAATACAAAGTCGCCCGAAACCCGCTTAACAACTAAGCCTCCACGCAATGCTTCATCAAATTCAATACCCCACTGGGCATCAACTTTTAAATCACTAGATTTTTTATCTGCTGGATTTCTAACGACTATTCCACCAGGACCAGAATTCTCTTCGAATTCAAGCATTTTTGTGAAATCGCTTAAGTACTTATCAAGGACTATGTTTTTAATTTCTCCAGAGGAGCGCCACTTATTCCCTTGACCTTCTGAATTGATATGATTCAGAGTTATGACATGCTTATTAGGCATGGTTAGATTAAGTGTACCTTTAGTGACTTTCCAACTTAAATCACTAAGATCGCTCTCCTTCTTAATCTCAATATGAATAGAATCGTCACTCGATAAATTGTATTTTTCGAATTCTGATTTAATATTAGTTAATTCACCAGCCCAAGCTTTAATTTCATCACCAGCAGTAATCAATCCTCCTGTCACCGAACCAGATAAATCAATAATTTGTGGATCTTTTCCACCAAAGCCATTTGGTGCATATTGCAGTTTACCTGTAGTGGTATGTCTTGCAGCAGTACCTGTTGTAGAGCCCTCGATTTTCGCACCCCCTTCTAATGTGGGCCATAATTCTTTGAAATTAGGGGCATCGATTTTACCCTGGAGTTTATCGTCTGGCCTACCGAAAGAGCCGCTTGAAACTATAGAGTTAGAACCGATTTTTAAATTGGTATCGGCTTTCCCGAATATATATAACACGGGGGTGAATATAGTTGAGTTTTCTACAAGCTCTTCATCAAATGGAACGAATTTTAAATCCGCAACCCCTGAAATAGGTTTGCCCAACCATTTACTATCTTTAGAGATATCAAGTTTAAGACTGCCTTTAGTAGGAATTTTGTTTTTATTTAATCTTAGTATTCCGTTTATATTTCCATTAATAACAGAGTCTTTAACTGCTCCTGCAGTAAGCAATTCAACATCTAATCGATTAGTATTTACGTTTAATGCAATGGATTGCTCGTCCTCTGCATCAGGGCCAATATTGCCTTTTAAAGAAGTTCCATTTGAGAGGGTGATATCGATTTCGCCTGTCTCAAAACCAATCATATTTTTTGGGTCAACGATGAAATCACCCTTAACTTCAGTTGATTCACCATGACCTTTCAAATTAACAACTAGTTTTTCTTCAGGAGTTGCTTTTAGATTGAGAATTAATTCCTTAACATTTAAAAGTGGATTTTTTTGAAGATCTAGGCTCTCTTCACCCTTACGTGACAGAGTTATATCCGCCTCAAGAAGTGGTGCTTTTTTAAGGTTCCATCTAGCATCGTAGAGTTGATTTTCATACATCAAATCTTGCACATAACCTTCAGAGAAAATTTGATTTTTAAAACCATGACTCGATTCATGAATTATAACAGTATCCGTCATACCCTTACGTTCAAATACCAACTCAGTTTCAGCTATTTTCCATTCTGCAGGCGGACCAAACTGCACATCGATATGAATTGGGGCGTTATTAAAAAGTTTATTTTCATTATTATGAATATCAATTTTCGTGATATCCCCAATCCAAGACTTATCTGAACCTTGACCAGAAGCTTCGATATCGATTAATAAATTATCCTTTCCTAAAGGAAAATCTGGCAATGGCTCATACACTCCATTCACCTTAAATTTATGAGCAGCAATATCTCCCGTTATTCTTGCATCAAGTGTTAATGATTTACCAGCCCCTGGTGCCATATTATCCAATTTAGGGGCGGTCGCTTTTAATAAAATCCCTTCAGATTGCTCACCCTTTTCAATAGGCAATGATCCGCCGATATGAAGTTTATTATCTCCAATTTGAATATCAACAAGAGGCTTAATTTGCTTACTAGAATCGATAAGAATTTTTGCTTCACCTACAACTGCCTGATTTAAGAGAAGGCTCTTATCATCTAGTTTTGCATCAATATTAAGATTATCCCAAACAACAGGACTTAAACCCGAACCCTCACCTTTTATATCTGATGTGATGCGATAGCCCTGACCAGTTAGTGTAATGTTTGAATCAAGTTCAAAATCAAGATGTTTTTTTCTTAAAAAATTAAGTTTTAAATCATCAACCTTGCCTGCTATTTCAACCATAGGAGGGCTTTCTTTAAGAATGTTCCCTTTCTTTACCGTTTGTTGAATATCAAAGTTATAAAGACTGGCGCGCTCCACAATTATGTCTACAGGTAGGCTTGGATATTCAATTACACTACCTTCTCTTTTATCGACTTCTTTGGCTACATCTTCAACAACTTCTGCAGCATCCTTAGCCACAATTTGCATATGTAAATTACGACCAGTAAAGGATGAGATATAAACTTGTCTATCGAGTAATTTGGCTAACTTGGCTTTTAGGGCCAATCCTTGGGCATCAACTTTAATAGTTGGTGTATCAACCAATAAATTTCCGATTAATATGCCATCCCAAAGATTGCCTTGCACATCGTCCGCATGAATTCCAGCTTTTGGCAATACATGGTCAGTCATAATCCTAAGACCAAAATTTGTAAATATCACGGTATAAAAAGTTACACCGAAAATAATCAAAAACAGTAGAAAGAGGACCAGGAAAATTCTTAATAATGCTTTCATATTAGAACGAAGCTCCTAGCGTGAAGTGGAGCCGAATTTTCTTATCGTTTATAGCCCATGCTAAATCCGCTTTTAATGGGCCAGCTGGAGTTTTAACTAAAGCTCCAACACCAATACCGACCTTAGGCTTCATGTCACGAAGTTTTTCGGTCGCATTTCCTATATCAATAAAAGCTGACATGCCAAATGTGTCATCAAAATATTTTTGATACTCTGCACTTACTACAGCCAGATTCTTAGCTCCAACTATGGTGTCACCTATGGATTTCCCAAGACCGTAATATTTATAACCGCGAATTGAACGTGCTCCACCAGTTCGATAGGCAAAATCATCGGGATATAAAGTCCCTTCACTAGCCCATACACGACCAATTTCTCCACGAATGGTCACAACATCACGCTTTCCTACTGGAAACCAGTACTGACCACGAATCGAGGCTCTGTAGAACATTCTTTGCTGCTTCAGATTACGCCCAATGCCTACACCCATTCCAAATGCATTTCCCGCACGAGGGTCTTCTTTTGACTTTATATCGCGGCGGACAACTTCATAAGTAGCAACTACGGATGGCAATACATAATCTTTATTTATCGGATCTTCAGGTCTCTTAATCCTATCCCGATTCGCCATAATCGCCCAACCGTTTGACCATTCAACATTACTGTCTGGATCAAGTTTGAAGTCGCGTTTTCTTCTAAATCCAAAACCAAAACGCAAAACTTTCTCATTATTTATATTTGATCTACGAACCATAACCCCCATGCTATCGACTGAGTGATTCTGATTTGGAGGAAAGTAAACATCAAAATAAGCACGTTGAGCTTTCTTATCGACTCCTACACCGCCTTCTATAACAAGTGGCTGTTGGATAATAATATTCTGTCTATAAACCGCTTCAGCATGGGCACCCACACTATCATCCACACCTATTGAACCTGTCAATACACTTGCTGGTGCCTCGGTAACCCTAACCTGAACTGGTAGCTCAATCACTTCCCTGTTCATAATATCTGGATCATTAGGAACGATAGGGTTTATAAAAACGCCACGAAAATAATTAGTTTGCTGTAAGAGACTAACCCACTTATCGAAATCGTTTCTATCGTAAGCTCTACCTGGTTTGTAATTTAGATATTTTTCAACAATTTTCCTAGGTACACGCCTAAGGCCAAAAATTTCAATATGACCCAATTTAACTTCGGGCCCACTATCGATAAGCACTAATGTTTCAACTGAAGATTTTTTTGGATCTACAACAGCCCTAGTCTGACGAAGTTGGGCAAGATAAAAATCTCTTTGTAGCACTTCATCCAATATATCTGTTTTAGCCTCAGACCAATTTTTATTAATGAAAGCACTTCCCTCGGGCAATTCCCATGAAGCTTTGATACTTTGGACTCTAGTGACATGTTTAGGTTTAGTTATCGCACCTTTGAACTGAGTCGTGGCCTGAGTAACTTTACTTAATTCACCAGCTTCTATGGAAATATCCCAAGTATCGCCTCCAATGTCTTGACCTACTTCAAGTGTCACTAATGGAGAATAATAACCCATAGTTGCAAGTGCAGTCACAACTGCCTCATGACCTTTTCTTCTGATACGTGCCGCCTCGCCTCCATCTTGGTCATCGGCTTGACGCACTACGGCACTAATAGCTTTTTGGACGGCGGTAAGTTCTTCCGGTGATAGACCACTCGGAATGAGAAGGACCTCTGGCTTATGATTAGCAGACGATGAGGCAGATATTGAAAATAAAAGACATAGCCTGAGCCATGTGCTTACTCTCATGAACTTTCCTGAAGCAATAATTTAAACAAATGTTAATTATATCTTTAACTTTGTACCACAACGTTAGGCATTTTATGGGCCATATCGTTTGGAGTCCTCGAAATAGATATTGCAATCTGTCTCGATATGTTTCGATAGATTTTTGAAACCTCTGCGTCAGGATTGTTTAAAGTTAATGGAACACCCGCATCAGAGCCCTCTCGAATTTTTATTTCTATTGGCAATGCCCCCAAATACTGCAATCCCATTTTTTTCGCCAGTTCGAGGCCACCATCTTTGCCGAAAATATGATCCGAATGCCCGCAATTAGGACAAATGAAAATGGACATATTCTCCACCACTCCCAAAATTGGGACCCCCACTTTTTCAAACATTGCAACTCCACGCTTAACGTCCATTAAAGCGAGATCTTGAGGTGTCGTGATAATCACAGCTCCAACCACTGGTATTTTCTGTGACATGCTCAAAGCGATATCTCCAGTTCCAGGAGGCATATCCACGATTAAGTAATCTAACTCTGGCCAATCAGTATAAGAAATCAATTGATTTAAAGCTTGCACAACCATAGGCCCACGCCAAATGGCTGCCACATCATCCTCAACTAAAAAGCCAAAGGAATTTGTCCAAATACCATGTTTGTAATGAGGGACCATAAGTTGATTTGCATTTATCTGAGGCTTTTCATGTAAACCCATCATGGTAGGGACACTCGGGCCATATATATCCGCATCAAGCAAACCTACTTTAGCCCCTAATTGAGATAAACCAATAGCAATATTAATTGCACAAGTACTCTTTCCGACACCGCCTTTTCCTGATGCTATGGCAATAATATTTTTAATCTTCTCCAGTGGCTTTAGTCCAGTTTGCACTTTATGTTTTCTTACTGTGGTATCGAAATTTATATCCACATTTCTTAAGTCATTTGAAACTAGTAAATTCCTAGCTTGCTCTTGAAGATTTAAAATTTCGTTATCACTTAAACTATACCCAACTGGAAAGTTAACTTTGTAGGTACCACTTTCGTTTTTTACATGTGATGGCTTAAGAATTCCTCTTAGCTCAAGGCCTGTAAGTGGGTCTTTTAGTTGACTTAAAGTTTCGATAATGAGTTCTGTTTCATTCATGGGTATACATTTAAATATCGATTTCTGTAATAATATCTTGTTTTAGTCTTTCAGGATTAAAACACCTCATAAAGTATAGGAGTTTGTTTAATGGAATTAATCCTTGGTATCTTGCAAAATATTTTTATTATAGGGATTACAATTCTTGGCTTTTTATTAGTTCTCTTTTTGATTTTAATTGCCTTCATTATTGGAGGTTTTATGTTCATTGCGAATAAATTAACTGGGAGAGCCTTCTCATTCGGAGACTATATGAAACGCACAAGATCTAAAGCCGTTAAAACTCAGAAAGACTTTGCGGAAAAATTTAGACATCCGACTTATAGCCGCCGTGAGCCTGAAGAAATCACGGACGTTGACTTTGTAGAAACAAAAACAAAATAGGACACACATGGCACGCACCATATTTGCTACCACAGCATTACCATACGCAAATGGATCTTTTCATATCGGTCATATTATGGAATATATTCAGGCCGACATCTGGGTTCGGTCTATGCGAATGTCGGGGCACACTGTTTATTTTATGGGTGCGGATGATGCACATGGTGCCCCAATTATGCTTAAAGCTGAAGCTGAGGGAATCACACCAGAGGAGCTAGTCGGACGCATTGCCAGCGAAAGACCAAAATACTTAAATGGCTTTGAAATTGAACATGATTTCTGGCACAGCACTCATAGTGAAGAAAACAAGGAAATTTCACAAGATATCTATAAGGTACTTAAGTCTAATGGCTTTATATCCTCAAAAACGATTGAGCAATTTTTTGACCCTATAAAGGGGATGTTTCTTCCTGATAGGTATATTAAAGGCGAATGCCCTAAATGTCATGCGAAGGACCAATACGGGGATTCATGCGAGAGTTGCGGAGCTGTTTATGCACCTACAGACTTAATCGAACCATACTCTACTCTTTCAAAGGCTAAGCCCGAAATTAGAAGTTCTGAGCATTTCTTTTTTAATTTATCCGATTCGAGATGTATTGAATTTCTTCATCAGTGGACTAATAGCAGTGGACAATTCGAAACGCCGCATCTTCAAAATGAAGTGTTAGCTAAGACAAAGGAGTGGTTGGGCGATTCGGAAAATGAAAGCAAGCTAGGGGATTGGGATATATCTCGTGACGCGCCTTATTTTGGTATTCCTATTCCTGATCAAAAAGACAAATATTTTTATGTTTGGCTTGATGCACCAGTAGGTTATTTAGCGGCTCTTAAAGCATTTACAAAAAAAGAAGGCTTGGATTTTGATGCGATTGTGGACCCTAATGGTGATACGGCACAAATACACTTTATCGGTAAAGACATTATCTATTTTCATGCATTGTTTTGGCCTGCTATGCTTAAATTTTCAGAACGCAAAGTACCAGATAGGATACAGGTGCATGGCTTTATAACCATCAAAGGCGAGAAGATGTCTAAGAGCCGTGGTACGGGAATTTCACCTTTGAAGTTTCTTGAAGTTGGCTTAAATCCAGCATATCTTCGTTATTACATAGCCGCTAAGTTAAGCTCGAAAGTGGAAGACGTGGATTTCACAGCTGAAGATTTCATTGTGCGCGTTAATTCAGATTTAGTGGGTAAATACGTGAACATTGCCAGCAGAGCAAGCACATTTATAAATAGATTTTTCGATGGAAAATTAGGCTATAGTGAAAGCTCAAAGACTCTTTTCGATGAGATTAAATCTACAACTGAGACGATAAAAGCGGACTTGGGGAGCTTTGAGTATTCAAAAGCGATACGTGCAATCATGGCATTCGCAGATAAGATAAATACTGACTTTGATCAAGCGAAACCATGGGTTCTAGCAAAAGGATTTAATGAAGCGAGCGATGAGACTAAAGCTCAGTTACAAGATATCTGCTCGCAAGCTATAGCTGGATTTAAAGCGATATGCACATGGCTATATCCGATAACTCCTAAGCTTAGCTTATCGATATATAAGGACCTTTTTAATTTAAGCAAAGATTTAACTTGGGAGGATGCATACGATGAGCCTCTCACAACAAATCCTTTTAAACATTTATTACAAAGAGTTGAGGAAAAACAATTGGACGATTTAATTGAAGCTTCTAGCAAAGAAGCTGCTTCAAAATCAGATACAGATTCTGCTTCTGAAAATGAAACTATCCTGCCAGGTGGTCAAGCAATTGGAGAAACTATCACTATAGATGATTTTGCAAAAATTGATATGCGTGTTGCGAAAATTGTTGATTGTAAAAAAGTTGAAGGCTCTACTAAGCTTTTGCAATTAACACTGGATATTGGAGAAGGCCGTAACCGCAATGTTTTCTCAGGCATTCAATCTGCATACGATCCAGAGGATTTAATTGGGAAACTGACTGTAGTCGTAGCAAATTTAGCTCCTCGAAAAATGAAATTTGGTGTATCAGAAGGCATGGTTTTATCTGCAGCTCATGCGGATAGAGATGCACATCCAGGGCTTTGGATTTTAGAGCCTCAATCTGGAGCTCAACCAGGAATGCGTATTGGTTAATATGACTCAAAAGCAGTCAAACAATCCCATTCTGGAAGAATTTAAAAGAATACGTTCTTTTAGTTCTCAACGAAATAGTATGACCACGGGGCAGGCTCGGGCTATTGAGATTTTAGGCCCTAAGTGGCTTATACCCTCATCTGAGAAGCTTTTAAATTTTGAGCATGAATTCGGACGCATTGCCCCCACTATATTAGAAATTGGGTTTGGCATGGGCGAAACAACCGAAAAGATTTGCTTAGCTAAACCCGACCATAATTTTATCGGCGTTGAGGTTTTTGCTGCAGGCGTTGGTGCCATGCTTATGCGAATCCGCGACTCTAATTTAAGCAATATTAAGCTTATAAAAGAAGATGCTTATGTGGTGCTCACAAAGATGATTCCATTAGAGAGCTTAAGTGGAGTACATATTTTCTTTCCTGACCCTTGGCATAAAAAAAGACATCACAAAAGACGCTTGATACAAGATGAATTTGTAGAAATTCTTTGCCAAAGACTTGTATCAGGAGGTTACATTCATTGTGCAACTGATTGGGAAGAATATGCTCATCAAATGCTTGAAGTTTTATCTAAAAACAAATTGCTGATTAATCAAAGCCCCTATGAACACGGGTTTTCCGACAAACCTAGTTATAGACCTCAAACCAAATTTGAGACTCGTGGATTTAGGCTAGGCCACGGTTCATGGGACTTGGTTTTCAAAAAACATTAATTTTCGACCTGTATAATAAATTTTCCTTAACTTACATTTATGAAGGAAGAAAAATGGGTATTATCAATTTCATTAAAGAAGCTGGTGAATCTTTATTCGGTTCAGACGACGATCAAAATCAATCTCCTGAGCAACTTAAAAGCCAACTTGCTAAACAAAATATCGACACTGACGGTATCGAAATCAAACGTGATGGCGAAAAAATCTTTTTAGATGGTATTGCTAAATCTCAAGAAATTGCTGAGCGTATTGCACTAGCTTTAGGAAATAATAAAGGTATTTCTCAAGTTGAAAGTAACGTTCAAGTTCCTGATGGTCAGAAAGAATCAAAAATGTACACTGTAAAAGAAGGTGACACTCTTTCTAAAATCTCTCAAGAAGTTTACGGTGACGCTAACAAATACAACTCAATCTTCGAAGCAAATCAACCTATGCTTTCTTCAGCAGATAAAATCTATCCAGGTCAAGTTCTTCGTATTCCAGAAAACGTAGCTTAATTTTTTTTAAGCTTAAACCAAAGTGCACCCTCGTGGTGCACTTTTTTTATTTTTTTATCGTCTTCCACCCATAAAGCGACCCATACCCGCAAGACTGTTCATACCTTTCATAAGCTTGCCCATACCGCCTTTTTTGAGCTGCTTCATCATGCCCTGCATCTGCTCAAATTGCTTAAGCAATTTATTGACTTCCTGCACAGGCACACCCGCACCTTTTGCAATTCTCTGCCTGCGTTTTCCGTTAATAATTTCAGGTTTACGTCGCTCGTGCGGTGTCATTGAATTAATAATGCCCTCAGTTCGGCGAAGATGCTTATCTGCTTGCTGTTCATCGATTTGGCCAGCCATTTGCGAGAATTGTCCAGGCAGTTTTTCCATAAGACTAGTCATGCTGCCCATTTTCTTGACCTGTTGAAGCTGATCTTTAAAATCATTCAAATCAAATTTATCTTTAGATTTAATTTTTTTGGCAATGCGCTCGGCCTCAGCGATATCGATATTACTCTGCACCTGCTCAACAAGAGAGACGATATCACCCATCCCCAAAATTCTTTGAGCCATGCGTTCAGGATGGAATGGTTCAAGCCCATCTAGCTTCTCAGAGACACCTATAAATTTCAGAGGCTTTCCAGTTACCTTACGTACTGATAAAGCTGCCCCGCCTCGTGCATCACCGTCCATCTTCGTGAGCACTACACCTGTTAGTGGCAATGCCTCCGCAAAAGCTTTCGCTACATTTACGGCATCTTGCCCCTGCATCGCATCGACAACAAACAAAGTTTCAACTGGATTTAAGAACTTATGCAGCTCACTAATCTCATTCATCATGTTCATATCGATACCAAGACGCCCCGCCGTATCCACAATAAGCACATCGTAGAATTGACGTTTCGCATGGTCTAGAGCCGCTTTTGCGATATCAAGCGGCTTTTGATCTGAAGTCGATGGAAAGAAATCCACCCCCGCCTGTTGGGCGACAGTTTTTAATTGTTCTATGGCCGCTGGTCTATATACGTCCGCACTAACAACAAGCACTTTTTTAGGATTATGCTTTTTATTATTCCCTGCTGGCAATAAACCCTTAACCAGCAATCTCGATAATTTTCCTACGGTGGTAGTTTTTCCGGCCCCTTGTAGACCAGCCATTAATATCACTGCTGGTGGTTGAGCGGCTAAAGAAAGCTGTGATGCTTGCTCCCCTAAATCTCCACCCATAAGAGCTGTTAATTCTTTATGAACAACGCCCACCAAGGCTTGACCGGGATTTAGGCTTGTGGCCACATCCTGCCCCATAGCCTTAGACTTGACTTCATCTATAAAAGATTTCACTACTGGCAATGCCACGTCGGCCTCTATCAGGGCCATACGAATTTCGCGCAGCATGTCTTTTGTGTTTTGCTCTGTTAGACGTGCTTCGCCTCGCATTGTTTGCATTACACGGGCTAAACGATTTGATAAATTTTCGAACATTTAATTGAGATTTAATAGGTTATACTTGTGATTTACATCAATTATAAGTTGAAGGCTTTATAGATGTCGAATGATGTCGTTCTTCATTACGTTGCTGCTCTGATGTATTTGCTTTTAGGCTTACTTTTACAGCGCGAACGCCAAAATATTCTTCTCCAGTTATTGCTTATCGCAACAGCAGTTGTACATGGCTTTGCTGTTCATTTTAATATGTTCACCCCAAGCCACCATGGTTTAACGACTATAAAAATTAATTGGGCATTAAGCATATCTTTTATGATGTGGTTAGGTCTTCTATTCTATTTGTTTGAAAGTACATTATTGAAAATTAGAGGTTACCTATATCTAATTTTCCCAGCTGCAGCTTTAAGTTGTTTGATTGCGGCGATATTTCCACCATCAGAACAAAGCATAGGTATACCAATACTTAATAATATGTTTTTAGTGCATATGGTATTTTCATTTTTTGCTTATGCCATTATCGCTATTGCTGCTATTCAAGTAATTATTATGTTTTTCTTAGATAAGTACTTAAGGCGACCTACTGACTTAACTAAGCAAACTTCTATTTTTGCAAGATTGATAAATGCACAACCGCCTCTTATGGTGCAAGAGAGAATGCTTTATCGCATTATTTGGGTTGGTTTTTTATTATTAACAATTTCCATAATTACTGGCATTTTCGTGTCTATGGATATGCGAGGGGTTATATTGCCACGAGACCATAAGACTTTCTTTACCTTGTTCTCATGGATAATCTTTGGTGTATTACTGATTGGTAGATCGATTTGGGGTTGGCGGGGACGAAGTTATTTGCGTTGGACTCTTATAGGGTTTGCATTGCTTTTTCTAGCTTATACTGGAACTCGGTTTATACTTGAAGTTCTACTACATAGGGTTTAGTTGTTATTATGATTAGGCTTCTGTTTTTTGTTCTATCTTTAGCGATAGTATTTTTCTTTCTTGTAGGTGCTTGGGGTATTTTTCGTCAGTTCAATCGTTCCAGTCAGATTGCCCGAGAAAACCGCAAACGTGTTGAAGAAAGCTATAAAAATTTTGACTCAGAGGCATCTCATGCATCTCCAGAAAATATGATTGAGTGTGATTTCTGCGGCTTACATACTCCTGAAAGTGAAATCGTTAAAGCCGATGGAAAACACTACTGTTGCGATGACCATAAACGCATGGCCCTATCTCGACCTAAAAAAGAAAATTGAATTATACATATATCGATAGATGCGGCTTTTTAAGCAATTGCCCCAAAGTTTTATCTCCTAATTTCGTAGAACGCCCTTCTGGAACTCAAATTTCACTACTTGTAGTGCATTTCATATCATTGCCACCTTATAAATATGGTGGGACTTATGTAGAGAAATTATTCACAAATTCATTGGACCCACACGATCACCCCTATTTTGCAAATATTTCACATCTAAGAGTATCCTCTCATTTTTTAATCAAAAGGACGGGCGAAATAATTCAGTTTGTAAGTACGGATAAGATGGCTTTTCATGCTGGTATTTCTTTTTTCGGTGGACGTGAAAAATGCAATGAATTTTCACTGGGCATAGAACTAGAAGGCTCTGAAATAGATGCATTTACAGAAGAACAATATAAAAGCCTCTCGTCACTTACTAAGATCTTAAAATACCGTTACCCAATTACCGATATCAGGGGACATGAGCATATCGCTCCTGGAAGAAAAAACGACCCAGGTCCATTTTTCAACTGGGCAAAATATAGAAAATATGGTGGCTGCACTTTTAGAGAAATACCACTATCTTTAGAGAATTCATAAAACTTTAACAATAATAGAATTTATTGGTATAATTTTTAACTTTTCCACGTAAGCCCGAGTGGTGAAATTGGTAGACGCAGGGGACTCAAAATCCCCCGCCGCAAGGCGTGCCGGTTCGATTCCGGCCTCGGGCACCAAAAATTTGCTTGAAAGCCTGTATTTATGCGGGTCTCACATTTTATTTTCAGCCTTTACCACCATCATTACCCTAAATATAATCAAGCCAATTTATTTAGCTTATTAGTTAATCTTATGTAACAGTACCATACATATAATATAATCGTCTGAAACACCTCTCTAAGGAATTCCTCATGAAAAATATTCTTATTGCTACAGTATTAGCTTCTGCAGCTATTATCTCTGGCTGTGCGAGCTCAGGAAATGCTGCTATTAAAGATGTTACGGTTGAAGAACTAAAAGAAACTGTTGTTAAAGGCAAAACTACAAAATATGATATTAGGGCATATTATGGCGAACCTAATGAATTGACTTATAACAATGGTTATGAAATTTGGGTTTATCGTTATGGCGAATCTACATCTCACGTAACTAACTTTATTCCTGTAGTAGATATGTTCTCTTCAGGTAATGACAGCAAAGGCAAATCTATCATTTTCGAATTTAATAAAAACGGTACAGTTAGAAATTACACAATTAGTTCATCATCTGATACTTCTAAATCTGGTATCTTAGGTAAAAGTTAATTTTTATTTTTATTTTTCAGACCCAAAGCCCCTATTGCTTTGGGTTTTTATTTGCATGAAACATTACATTCTCACACTATCATGTCCTGATCGTACAGGTATTGTTCACACTGTATCTGGTTTTCTTCTTAATCTTGGCGGAAATATTATCGATTCCCAGCAGTTTGGCGATTACGACTCCAAAACTTTCTTCTTACGTGTGCATTTCTCGCTTGAAAACTTTGATTTAGAAACTCTGCGGGAGAAGTTCGGGGGCATTGCCACCCAATACGATATGAATTGGAAAATATGGGATTTAGAGCAAAAAAGCAATGTTCTTATTCTAGTAAGTAAACAGGGACATTGTCTTAATGATTTGCTTTTTAGGACAAAAAGCGGCAATCTGCCCATCAATATCGTGGGCGTAGTCTCTAATCATAGAGTTTTTGAGAAACTCTCGAAAAGCTATGGAATTCCTTTTTATCATCTACCTGTTTCGAAAGAAAATCGCAAGGAGCAAGAGACTGAAATTTTGCGTCTTGTTGATGAATTAGAAGTTGATCTTGTAGTGCTTGCTAGATATATGCAAATTCTTTCAAATGAAATGTGTGAAGCTTTGAGCGGCAAAGCCATAAATATACATCATAGTTTCTTGCCTAGTTTTAAAGGTGCGAAACCATATCATCAAGCTTATGCACGTGGGGTAAAAATAATCGGTGCTACTGCTCACTATGTAACTTCGGATTTAGACGAGGGTCCGATAATAGAGCAAGAAATCGAGCATGTAGATCACAGACACACGGCGGAAGATCTTGTTAATGTAGGGAGCGATATTGAATCTTTGGTGTTATCACGTGCAGTGCGAAGCCATATTGAGCATCGCATATTAATCAACGGCAGTAAGACTGTAGTATTTGACTAGGAACACGGATTATTTTGCTTGTGAGCTTGTGTGTGATTTAATGTGATTTGAGGGGCTTAAAAGCCCCTTATTTTATTTAAGACTTACTTCCATTAGTGGTTTAATAGAATCGTCTTTATTTGGAAGAATTGATTGAGTCAATTCATTAATTACTTGTTGAATTTCCTTATCCACAGTAGTTTCAGGAACAGTTGATGAGCAGTCTTTAGAAGTAAACTCATTACGGAAACGATTTAGTAATTTCATTTTTTTGTCTCCTTAAAAAAGGTTATATAAGACTAATTCCCTAATATGTCACCAATATTAAAATGGCCATTCATACAAACTAGGGTATGATAAGATAACTTCAATTTTCAGAATTTAATATAAGGAAAAACCATGGGATTTCTAGATAAGAAAAAGATAGTTATCACTGGATTAATTTCAGACCGTTCCATAGCCTACGGTATTGCCAAAGCTTGTCATGAGCAAGGTGCTGAACTGGCGTTCACATACGTTGGTGATCGTTTTAAGGAGCGTGTAGAAGAATTAGCCTCAAGTTTTGGTAGCGATTTTGTAATCTCATGTGATGTTTCTAGTGATGACGAAATTAAAAATGCCATCGGACAAATTGGTGAAAGATGGGGTGTTATTGATGGACTTGTACACTCTATTGGATTCGCTACACGTGAGTCAATTGCGGGTAAATTTTTGGATGGTTTGAGCAGAGATGCATTTAAGATAGCTCACGATATTTCTGCATATAGCTTTCCTGCATTGGCTAAGGAAGCATTGCCATATTTAGAGAAGGCACAAGGTTCAGTTTTAACTTTAACTTACTTGGGGTCTGAGAAAGTAATCTCAAACTACAACACTATGGGTGTTGCAAAAGCGGCTCTAGAGGCATCTGTACGTTATTTAGCCGCTGACCTAGGCCCTCTAGGCGTAAACTGTAATGCCATTTCTGCGGGCCCAATTAAAACATTGGCTGCGTCTGGCATTAAAGGCTTTAGCAAAATTCTAGACTATGTAGCATCGAACGCACCTATGCGTAGAAATATAACTATTGAGGAAGTGGGAAATGTAGCTGCATTCCTTCTATCTCCTTTATCTAAGGGCATTACGGGCGAAATCATTCACGTGGATAATGGTTTCCATGCGGTAATTCCTGGCATGAATGAATAATGCGTCAGGTTTGTCTAGATACTGAAACAACTGGCCTGGACTATAAGTCTGGGCATCGAATTATCGAACTTGGTTGTGTTGAGTTACTTGATGGGAAACTAACAGGTAACGATCTACATATCTACTTTAATCCTGAAAGAGATTCGGACCCAGATGCACTAAGAGTTCACGGATTAACTACTGAGTTTTTATCGGACAAACCATTATTTGCAGATAAAGCAGATCAAATTATCGAATATTTAAGTGGTGCTCAGCTTATTATTCACAATGCCGCGTTCGATATGGGGTTCTTAAATACTGAGTTTTCATTATGTGGAAAACCATTATTAGACTCGTTTATAAACGGCGTTATTGACTCTCGTAATTATGCTCGAGAAAATGGATTTGCATCAGCCGTAATTACTCTCGATAAACTATATAAAGACTTAGTCGACGAAACATTCGATAAATCAAAAGATAGAAAAATCCACGGGGCTCTGCTTGATGTCACCATGTTGGCTAAAGTTTTTATTAAATTAAATTCTGGCCAAAACGATTTGTTTTCAGAAGTTCAGGTAGAAGCAAAACAAGAACATGGAGAAGCTGTTACTTCTGGATCAGTAGACCTATCCAAATTTGATTTGAAACTCGTTAAGGTTAGCGAAGAAGAGATGAAGGCTCATAGCGAGTACATTGCCACCCTAGCGGCAGAAAGCAAAAAAGAAATCAACTGGTAAATGCGTTATATAAGTCTTGATACTGAAACCACAGGCTCTAAATACTACGAGGGCGATAGAGTTATAGAGCTTGGTTGCGTGGAAGTCATCGATGGCCAGTGCACGGGACATAATCTTCATATGTATTTTAATCCTGAGCGAGATTCGTCTCCAGGGGCTTATAGAACTCATAAAATTAGTCGCCAATTTTTGATGGATAAACCAAAATTTGCGGATTGTGCCGAAGAATTTCTTAATTTTATTGAAGGCACTATTCTAGTAATTCACCATGCAGCTTTTGATCTTGGATTTTTAAATAACGAGCTTAGGCTTTGTGGAAAACCGAGCCTTAAAAATTATGTGGTTGATATTATTGATACGGTATTGCTCGGAAGAAAAAAATTTCCAAAGGCAGAGTTCCCGAGGCAACGATATTCTTTAGATGCTTTGTATAAAACATTAGTAAATAAAAATTACAATCCCAAAATACACAGAAATCCTCACGGTGCCTTGTTAGATGCTCAAATGTTGGCTGAAGTTTACATTGCATTAAATATGGGTCAAGTTGAGCTTCCGATATGAGTCTTTGACTAAATTTGACTGTACATTTGACGATATAACAAGTGGTAAAATTATATTATCAAATGTTGGGAGATTTTTATGTACAAACGTATCTTGCTACCTATAGACGGTTCTGATATTTCTCTTGAAGCGGCTAAAGCTGGTATTTCCTTAGCTAAAGCTATGGGTGCGGAGGTTTTAGCACTCAATATTACCCAACCCTTCTCTACCTTGATTGGTTTTGATGGTATGGTTGCTTCATATGCAATCTCAGATGGTGATTTTGAAGAAGCGGCTCAACAGGAGGCGAAAGAATATCTTGAGCCTATCTTAGAACATGCGAATAATGAACATGTTAAGTTCACCTCTATCATAAGCGGAAATTACAATGTTGCAGAGGGCATAGTTAATATTGCTGAAGAGCAAAATTGCGACCTAATTTTTATGGCTACTCATGGTCGCAGTGGCTTATCTAGCCTTCTTCTTGGAAGTGTAACTAATAAAGTTATTTCTTTAGCTAAAGTTTCTGTTTTAGTTTATAGAACTTCTAACCCAGAAGAAAAACCTAAGTCAGAAGATACTAAAAAAGAAGAAGCACCTGAAACTAAACCTGAGTAGCAGCCTGCACTCCACCAGCTACGGCTTGAATTTTTAAATTACTCATCAAAGCTCGATCCGCATTAATTTGCGGATTTGAAGTAGTGAGTAAACATTCTCCATAAAACATTGCACTAGCCCCAGCCATAAAGCATAAAGCTTGCATTGTTTCGGGCATTTGTTCTCTACCTGCTGATAATCGTATAACCGATTTAGGCATCATAATACGAGCTACGGCTATTGTTCTTATAAATTCAAATTGATCGAGATCATCCACATTTTCAAGAGGCGTGCCAGGCACACGAATCAGTTGATTTATAGGGACTGATTCAGGCGGAGGATTTAGATTTGCGAGTTGAACCAATAAACCTGCTCTCTGAGCCCTAGACTCACCCATTCCTACGATACCACCACAGCAAATTTTTATTCCTGCATCACGCACCTTTTGTAAAGTATCAAGGCGATCTTCGTAAGTTCTAGTAGTGATAATTTCACCATAAAATTCTGGGGACGTATCTAAATTATGGTTATAGTAATCAAGACCTGCATCCTTAAGCTCTTTTGCTTGACCCTCTTTAAGCATACCTAGGGTTACGCATGTCTCCATGCCCAACTCCTTTACTGCTTTAACCATTTCTTTTACTACTTCAAGATGGTGCTCTTTAGGGCCTCTCCAAGCAGCACCCATACAAAAACGTGTAGCACCACTAGCTTTTGCTGCCTTAGCAGCCTCAACCACCTCTTCGACCGCAACTAACTTTTCTTTTTCTACATGTGTTTGATAGCGATTTGATTGAGGGCAATATTTACAGTCCTCAGGACAGGCACCCGTCTTAATAGACATCAATGTAGAGAGTTGGACTTTATTTGGATCATGATAATCGCGATGAATTTTTTGTGCTAAAAAAACTAAGTCTATAAATGGCATATCAAATAGTTCCATAGCCATATTTACATTCCATTTGTCCAATGAATGCCTTGAAATACTTTTTATTTCCATTATTATGTAACTGAATTGTATTAAGATATGTAATATTAAATATATCTGCGACTTAGTGCAATTTAAATCAAACAATAAAGATAACTACATTTTCCTTCAATTTAAGCGATGTTAGCTAAATATTCACGAAGACTCACTGGTAAAGCACGCACATATTCTGCAAATGTGGAACTTGCATGCTTTTTGTCATTTGTTGCGGGCGCAATAAATGCTGGTGGTTTTTTTGCTGTTGGTGAATATACGTCACATATGACTGGAATAGTCTCTCATATGGCTGATATGCTAACCATAGGAGATCTTGAATATCTTTTTTGGGGCTTAGGTGCATTGATGGCCTTTATTGCAGGATCAGCATGTACATCGATGATTATCAATTTTGCGAGGCATCGATATTGGCAGAGTGAGTATGCATTGCCAATTTTTATAGAGGCTAATGGTTTAATATTTTTTGGTGTGATGGACGGGCTCCAACTTAACGTTGCGTGGCTGTGGACGCCATTTACGGTGGCTACATTGTGTTTTATTATGGGTCTGCAAAATGCGATTATCACTGATATATCTAATTACAAATTACGTTCTACGCATATGACAGGTACCGTAACGGATATTGGAATCGAGCTAGGAAAGGCCTTTTATTGGAATCGTGCCGATCGAGATGGTCAGAAAGTGCATCCAGTTAGGGCAAATATGAAAAAGCTTTGGCTTTTGGTCGAAGTGTTGATTTTATTTTTTATTGGGGGAGTATCGGGGGCGATTGGCTATAGTTATTTTGGCTTTTCATTTACCGTTTATGTGGGCTTAGTGCTTTTGTATATTTCGAGCACACCGCTTCTAGATGATCTCAGACAGATAGTTAAACGCCTAAATTCTCCGCCAGTCGTGTTCGATTCTGCACCTGAGATGGAGAAAGAGAATGTCATTGCCACCCCAGAAGATAGGCCTGATATTACTGTGACATGGAAAGATGATTTAAGTCCAGCGGACTGGGCGGAGGCTCAAGAGGCTGAGATTTGGGCTATGGACCATAAAGAGCTACTTGAAGCAGAAACAAATGAGGGGCCTGAAGAGACCCCTGCGAAGACTTGGATGCGTCAATAGTTAAAGCTTACTGATACATATCGACTTTAAAATATTGTTTTTGAATCTTATCGTATGTACCGTCTGCACGCACTTCATCAAAAGCTTTATTTAAAGCCTCTAATAGCTCTGTATCTTGCTTACGAACCGCAAAACCAGTACCTACACCGAAAATTTCTGGATCATCTTTAGATAGTACTGCATCTCCGATAAATTCAAAATCTCCACCCTTAGATGATTTTAAGAATTCATCGCCCACACCAACGTCACAAAATACTAATTCAACACGACCTAGAACTAAGTCATTTAGAGCATCATCGAAAGTTTTATAACGTTTGATAGTCGCATCTTTAAAATACTTAGTTGCATATCTATCTTGAATAGTAGCTTGCTGTACGCCAACAACTTTACCTTTAGTACCTTCTAGTGTAGGCTGAGCCGTAGTACCTTTTTTACCTACTAGTGGGTTTGGAGAGTTCCAAATCATCTTTGTAAATGCTACAGCTTTTTGGCGCTCAGGGGTGATACTCATAGATGATGCAATTACATCGAATTTCTTAGCACGAAGTGCAGGAATAATTCCGTCCCAAGCTTGATTTTGGAAAGTACATTTCGCTTTCATCTTCTCGCACATCGCTTTGGCAATGTCTATGTCAAATCCAATCACTTCGCCTTCAGCATTCATATATTCGAAAGGCGCATACGTGGCATCAGAGCCGAAACGTATAACTTTTTCTTCTGCTTGTGCTGCTCCAACAATAGACGAAGCCATAAAACCAGCAAGTAGAATTTTTCTAACTAGAGTCATAAAACCCCCTTTATTTTGAAATTAGTAACTTGAATATATCATATGAACTATTTAAGGATATGGGTAAAAATACCAACTTTTAATATTTTGATATTTCTATAATAATTGCTGTTTCATTGTTCAAAATAGTGCTAAATGACAGATTTCGAAGTTTTTCTAGAGTATTTGCCCCGTATTCTGCAAGGAGCATTGGTTACTCTAGAAGTTGCATTACTTTCTGTAGTACTGGCTGTAGTAATTGGTTTTGTAGGGGCTTTGTTTAGGCTTTCTAAAAATCGAGTCATAAGTTCTATCGGTACTTTCTATTCTACTTTTGTCCGTGGGGTTCCAGAATTAGTTTGGATGCTTATGATTTTCTACAGTATCCAGATAGGCTTAAATCAAGTCACCGAATATATGGGATGGAATTATATTGAAATCAGTCCTATGATTGCAGGCGTTCTTACCCTAAGCTTTATTTATGGGGCCTTCTTTACAGAGACATTTAGAGGTGCTATTTTGGCCATTCCTAAAGGCTCAATTGAAGCTGGAGAAGCCTATGGTATGAGCAAGTTCCAAGTGGCTACTAGAATTATTTTCCCTCTTATGATGCGTTTTGCTATACCAGGAATGAAAAATAACTGGTTAGTCCTAAATAAAGCAACTGCATTGGTATCGCTTATAGGACTAGAAGATATGACCCTAATAGCTCATATGGCAGGTACTGCTACTCATATGTCCTTTACGTTTAATCTTCTATCAGCTCTGGTATTTTTAATGGGGTCATGGCTTTCATTAAGATTATTCAAATATCTTGAAGTGCATTATTCTAGAGGCGTTTTACAGGGGGTTGAAGTTTGATGGAATCCCTAGATTTGTTGTTGCAAGCCTTAAGCGATTGTATTAGAGCATTGCCTATGACACTATTTTTATCCATAGTGTCCGTAATCATTGGAATATGTATCTCAGTACCTCTGGCTGTTATGCTTCAGAGAAAAACAATTTTTACTCCTCTAATAAAAGCATATGTTTTCTTTTTTACTGGATCGCCACTTCTAGTTCAGTTATATATTTTCTACTTTGGGATTCCAAGCATCGGATTTATTCAGGACCTTATGCAACAGCCTGGATTTGAATTTTTAAAAGATGGGAAAATTTATATTTTTGCGGCTTTAGGATTAAACACAGCCGCATATACTACACAAATCTTCTCAGGTTCTATTAAAAATATGGATCGCAAAGAAGTAGAAGCTGCTTATGCATATGGCATGGACAGAAAACAGACTATGAGAAGAGTTATATTACCTTCGAGTTTAAGGAGAGCATTGCCAGCATATAGCAATGAAGTACTTATGACCATACATGCAACTTCTCTAGCAAGTACTGTGACTATAAATGAAGTAACTAATGCGGCCAGCCTATTTAATAGCACTTTCTATGAGCCATTTATCGCATACACTGCGGCTGGTATTGTGTATTTGTGCTTGACTTTCTCATTTATTTATCTTTATAAACTTGTAGAGAAAAGGCTTGTGCTAGCTTCTAAATCGCTATAATAAAGGGCTCGATAAACGTGCTAGGGCATGTACGAATCGAGTCCAAAGACCTAGTTTTTGTGGGACATACGTTTCTGAATTAGCGACACAATTTCTAAACTCTTTAGTAAGTATGCTGTTTGCCTCTTTTTCATAACAGAGAATCGAAATTTCAAAATTAATATAAAAGCTTCTGTTATCGAAATTCGCACTGCCTAAGAAACTAATATCCTCATCCACAATAAGAATTTTTGAATGAATCATACTTGGTTGATATAGATGAATCTTAACCCCTGCTTTGTAGAGCTCATCAAACCAAGATCTTGTTGCAAGAGTCACCCATTTAAAATCGCTCATAAGAGGTACTAGAATTTGTACGTCCACGCCACGCAATGCAGCTGAAGTAAGCCCTTCAATTGCGGCCTCATCTGGTACGAAATAAGGCGTGATTAAATAGATATGCTTTCTTGCTCTATGAATGGCAGCCATCATTGCACGCATAATGGGTGCATATTTTGTGTCTGGACCAGATTGAATAAGTTGAACTCTAAATCTAGAATCATCTTCGCTATCGTCGGATGAAGATGTGTTTAGATTTACTTTATTGAGTTTGCGATTATTTCTTCGCTTATAACTATCTTTTAGAACTCTAAATAAATCTTTATTCCCTGTCGAATAAATCCAATCCTGTGCAAATACACTCTCGAGCCACATAACAGATGGGCCATTTAGCCTGATATGCACATCATGGAAGGCTTCTGGATTTGCCGCATGATATTCCAAATCCGTCATATTCGTACAGCCTGTAAAGGCATATAAACCATCGCAAATTACGATTTTTCGGTGATTCCTAAAATTAAGTAATGACGGGAGTCGTTTAAAACTTAGATTATGAAAAAACTCAAGATGACCACCTGCATCTAAAAAAGGTTTTAAAAACCGACGTGTCAGGCTTTTAGAACCATAGGCATCCACAAGCAAATAGACTTTTACCCCTTGATGCAGTTTCTTAATAAGTAAGTCTCTAAAGCGAGTACCAATAGTGTCACTATCGAATTGATAGTACTGCACTAAAACATACTCTGTACTATTTCTAACTCCTTCAAAAATAGCCTCAAAAATATCATCGTCCGAATAAAATTTATACTCCCAACTATATGTAGTTGGTGTATGGCTAGTGTTATCAATTAGTAAAGATATGTCTTTGTAGCTTGGATCTATGTAATGAGATCCGTCTTGAATACCCCAAATATTCGCATTTTTCGAAATTGTTTTGCGGCTTCGTCTTCGAGCGTTGCGTTGACGTTTGAATTTTTTAGGACCAAAAAAGTAATAAACGACAATACCGATAAAAGGTAAAAACCCCAAAAGCATAATCCATGCTAGTGTCGAAGAAGGCTCACGTTTTTGAAGAATAATCCAAAACGCCACTCCTATCATATATAAGACCCATATTAGGCCTATGACAAAACCAATGTGTTCAGAGAACCATTCCATCAAAGCACTAGTCCTTGAATTCCAATACAAATTGAATGGCTTTTGCCGCAACAATGCCATCAGCCATCGAAGTAACAACACACGGATGCATACGATTAGCAACCTCTCCAATCGCATATATTCCTGGTATATTGGTTTGTGCCGTCTTTTCATCGGTCCATAAATAGCCATTCTCCTGAACGCGCAATCCAATATCTGGCAAACCATCGAGCTGCGGTTCATATCCGTAGAACACTAAAATCGTGTCATATCGTTTACCGTTTACGGACATATGATCGGGGTCAAATTTATATGGGCCTAGATGTAAAGAGTCTTGAGGAATATTTTTCATCCATTTGTTTTGCGCTCTAAGCGTGCGACTATATACATCGATAGACTTCGCCCCTCTCTGAGCAAGGTATATAGCGTTTTCCATAGCATTATCCCCGCCGCCGAGAATTGCAATTTCTCGCATAACAAAATCATGCTGATATACATGTTTTCCTGGGCCCACTAGAATTTGAGGATAATTTTTAGACCCCATCTCTGGTGGCCTTTTATACTTTACACCTGTGGCAATGACCACGCTTCTAGCCACTATTGCTCTTGATTCCAAACCGTCCTTCGTATTTTTAAAAAAGATTTTGTATTGGGGAGCTCCACGCTCTACTTTATTGAGTTTGAAATCTGATGGTGAACTTACGGATTGAATATCATATACAGATTGTTCAAAAAGCACGGGAACACGGGCATGGTCAATACTTTTACGCATCTGTTTTGCGGCATCTTCTCCTGTTAATTCAGGTGCTGTCACATTCCATACATCTTGATATGGGTTATTTGCAGCTAATCCTCCGATATGGTTTGATCTTTCTATAACTACAACCTTAAACCCTAGCAATGATAGCCATACTGCACAGGACACGCCCGCAGGTCCTGCCCCTATAATCACAGCATCATAAACTTGATTAGCCATAAAATAAAATTAGTGGAAATAATTTAGTGATTGTAACCAATTTAATCTCTGTAAACATTACAATTCTTGCTATTAATTGGCTATAGCTATTCGAATAAAATGCCTCAGATGAAAATATTTTTTAATAAACTCAAAATCGATGCGAAGATTGGAATTCTTGAGCACGAGCTACGATCCACTCAAATCATAGAAGTGGATATTGTTTTAGATATAAAAACACCCACTAAAGTTGATGATAAAAATATAAAAACAGTACTCGACTACAGAAAAATCAGAAATATTATTCATGAAGAAGCCGTGAGACAACATGTGCATTTGGTTGAGACATTACTTATTTCTATCTCTAAAAGACTCTATAGAGAATTTGAGGAGATAGAAAAAATCGATCTTAAGATTGGGAAACCAGCAGCTTTCTCCGATTCTGATGCAGTTGGTGTTCAGCTAATTTCTACAAGAACTGATTTCTAATATGGACAACAAATTAGAAAAAAGAATTGTTCGTGAGACGGCCATTGCCATCACAAAATATAGAATGATTGAGAACGGAGATCGAGTAATGGTGTGCCTTTCAGGAGGAAAGGATTCATACACGCTTCTTGAAGTTTTGCGTCTTCTTCAAACTAGGGCCCCGATAAAATTTGATCTTGTAGCTGTAAATTTGGACCAGAAGCAGCCTGGATTTCCAGAACATATATTGCCTGAATATCTTGAAAGCATCGGTGTTCCATATCATATAGAAAATCAAGACACGTATTCTATTGTGAAGCGCATAATTCCTGAAGGGAAGACAACTTGTTCTTTATGTTCTAGATTAAGACGTGGAATTTTATATAGAGTAAGCGATGAGTTATCTTGCAATAAGATTGCTTTAGGACACCATCGCGACGATATTTTGGCTACTTTTTTTCTTAACCTTTTTTATGCAGCCAAGCTTAAAACTATGCCTCCGAAATTGGTTAGCGATGACGGTAAGCATATGGTTATTAGGCCTCTTGCATTTGTAGCTGAGAAAGACATCATAGAGTATGCGAAGCAGAAAGCATTTCCAATTATTCCATGCAATCTATGTGGTTCTCAGGAAAATTTAAAACGCAAGGAAGTGGGCGACATGATTCGTACTTGGGAAAAGCAGAGTCCTAAAAAAGTATGGAATACATTTAAAGCATTATCTGCAGTAGCTCCATCTCATCTTTTGGACACAGATCTTTTTGACTTTTTAAATCTTAAAACTACTGGTGAATTTTTTGAAGATGGTGATACTGCCTTTGATCAAGACACATTTCCCGATTTAGAAAAAGAACAAATCATTAATATAAACAATCTTAAAAAAGATAAATAAAGCAAAAAAAACCTAAAGACTTTCATCTTTAGGTTCTTTGAGATTTAATACTTAAGCTCAAGGGTTAAAGCAAAATTGCGTCCCGGAGCTGCATATTTTGGAGTATATAGTTATGGATTTAAGTCAGTCAGCATTAGGCAAAGCAACCGAATATCCTCAAGGATACGATTCTAGTTTGCTTCAACCAATCTCTCGCGATTTGGGGCGTTCAGAAATCGATCTTAATAAAATAGATTTTCAAGGGGTCGATATTTGGTATGCTTATGAATTCTCTTGGCTTAATCCAAATGGAAAACCTGAGATTGCGGTGATTAGGTTTACTTTTCCAGCAAGTAACCCTTTTCTTATCGAGTCAAAATCATTCAAGCTTTATCTGAACTCATTTAACAATGAACATTTAGAAAAAGAGGAAGTTTTAAAGCTAATGACACGAGATTTAAAAAATGCAACCAAGGGTGATGTAAAAATTGAATTTTTTGATATAGATGAATCTGAAGAACTGCTTTCTTATTCGGTAATAAGGAGAAATGCCACTTCTAGGATTCAAAATATAGATAAATTGGATATAGATTTTTTCCAATATTATCCTGACACAAATTTACTTCAGACAGAAGAAATTCAAGGTTCGACTTATATTTCTGAAGAATTAGAGTCACACTTACTTAAGTCTAATTGCCCCGTTACTGGTCAACCCGATTGGGCAACAGTTCATATTAAATACTCAGGCAATAAAAAAATAAATCATGAAGGATTACTCCGCTATATCGTTTCCTATCGAAATCACTCTGGATTTCATGAGCAGTGCGTAGAACGAATATATGCGGATATATGGAAGCATTGCCAACCCAAATACTTATCTGTGTTTGCAATGTACACAAGACGCGGCGGACTGGATATCAATCCTTTTAGGGAAACAGCTGGCAGCGTAGAGGATTACGAAGACCTAAAGGAAAAACGCCAATTCCGCCAGTAATCAAAAGCTTTTGCTCACTGAAAATAAAGATTGATCTTGTTATAAGAATATAACTGCACATTGCTTTTCGCTTTATGGTAGGTGTAATTTATCATTGGGGTGAGACCCGCATAGTGTATATTTCTATGCCAAATGGTGGCACCTCACTCATAGTCGTGGTTAACTTGGACATTATTAAAGAAGCCAATTCCATCGAATTCTTAAAGTGCTTTGAGGGCTCAAATTGAGTCGTAAGCCCTCCTGCCCACGACTGAACAATCGGCTCCTTAGCTTCAGGTGGCAATGCCTCGTAGTACGGGTACAAAAAGACTATATCATCGATATTGTTATTTATCAGAGCATATAACATATGGCTTCATAAGGTCCCCTAAAATGAAAATCTATATGATAGTAATTCTCATCTTGATTTACCACATATTTGTTAAAACGTAAGTTAAATATTTTGTTACTTCTGCGATGCTAATATGATTTCTTTCACTTAAGCACCACTATGAACACTTACCTTGTATCCACTTTTTTAGTGGCTGTCGCTGAAATAGGCGACAAAACACAGCTACTTGCACTATTGCTAGCGGCACGATATAAAAAACCTATTGCCATCGTGACTGGAATTCTTATTGCCACAGTATTAAATCATGCATTCGCTGGAGCTGTTGGTGTATGGATCCAAACACAGATTTCACCTGAAACTCTAAGATATATTATTGGCGGCCTTTTCGTGGTTATGGGCTTGTGGTCTCTCATTCCCGATAAACTTGACGATGGTGAAATAAAGTCACGGGGGAATAAATACGGTGCATTCGTTGTGACATTGGTTGCATTTTTTCTTGCGGAGATGGGCGATAAAACTCAAATAGCGACAATTGGATTAGCTGCCAAATATCATCCTGCGTGGGCAGTAATTATGGGAACAACTACAGGATTAATGATCGCAAATGTACCAGCGGTTTATTTTGGACATAAGATGTCTCAGAAATTGCGGTTTAAAACAATTAGGTATGTAGCGGCATTACTTTTCATATTATTAGGAGTAGCCACTTTACTTAAATTAGATGAGATGATTTTTTGAATTCGGTAATCTGAAATGATGCTCAAAAATTTGTCTTAAATACCCTAAGATTTTTTGCGTATGGATCAATAATCTTCCCCGACTTAGAATCATAAACTAAATAAGGCTCAATTATTGATGCATCAGGTCTATGAAGTTCGTAGTTCCCATCCTTTTTGATATATATAACACCGAATAAATTAGATTTTGACACACAGCACTTTGGAGATTTAATTTCATCAAAACAGTAATAATCCCCATCATTGGCAAAAATACCATCGAGCTTATAATTATCTGGGGCTTCTACTAGACCGCCTTCAGCTAACCACACGGTTATTTCTTTTTCGTCGTCAAATTCAATTTCATTAATAATTTTTAAATAATAACTATCCCACCACTTAATATAGCTATTCATTGAATAGGGTTTTCTGTTCAATATTAAATCATAAGAGTTTTTTATGGGGTGCTTGTAGGAACCGTTATGAATTACTTTAAACTTGATGAAATAAAGAGCATCTAATTTTTCGGCTGTGAATACATAGTATGCATTTACTCCGAGCCATATCAATGAAACCAGAATAAATAATTTCAAAATAAATTTGAACATATCACAACCTTTTTTGTATTTTTATTTCTGATTGCATATTAAATAAAAATGGTTTGAAAGCAAATTTTTCATATCTTTGAAGGAGAAACCATATTCCAAAGGGTTGTATATAATTTTGAGGAATTTTAAGAACATCATTATCGTCCAAACCGAAATGATCTTGAGCATAGAATCCTATCACCCCATCGTACCCATTTTTATTTATATCTAAATGTTTAATAACTATCCTAGTTGCATGCATGTCATGAATAGAAATTATAGTTCCATTAAAGTAGTCCCAGAACGAATTAAATTTAGGTAAAGTCTTTCTTCTCACTGCTTTTTCAAGTAAATCCCTTAATTCATTTCTTGAAATATTAAGATTGTTTTTCAAGATAAATTCAAAATGAGAAATACTTAAATATCCATCTTTAGATAAAGGAACACCTGCATCCTTATATATACGAGATCTATAGATTCTATCTAGGTCGGGATGATTGAACGGAGCGTATGAATTTTGTTGAAATCTATCTATCAATTTGTATATTATCCTTGTGGATGGTCCTCCTAATCCAAACATAGAATAATAACCAACGAAATGTCGAAATTCGTCAAATAACATTTCAGTAATTTGTTGGGTATTCAACTTTTTTCTTAGTTTGTTTTTAAATCCAGTTATAGGGTTCGGGTCCAGTTGAAACAGCTGTCCAGTGTAGGGATTTAAGAGTTGAGATGGATTAATTATTTTAAATTTAGAAAGCAGAGTTTCTAAATTTAAATCTCCACACTTCATATCAGGAGAAGAATAATCATTAAACAGATTTACAGATTTAAAAATTTCTAAATTTTCTATATACACATACCACCCCTTGCCTTCCAAATAAAACCATATTATTGGGGAATTATTTCAATGAAATTAACGTCAAAAGACCTATAGACATTTCGTTACAAAATTTACAAATTGGTACAAAATCCGTTTAAATTTTTATGCTTAAAGTTAATTAAAAAGTATGTGCTTGACTAGACAGATATTAATGCGGTGTTGAAGTGAACTTAAAATTATAAGGCACTTGCATTGCCAACATTACAAAAAAATGCTCACCGTACATAAATAAAATGTAAGCAATTGTGTAATTTGTACTTTTGCGTGTATTTTGTAATAATTATAAGACCCGATTAATAGCAAACCTTAGGAGGGTTGACTATGACTATGATGAAAGCAGCGGTTTTTGTTGAAAAAAATCGTATCGAACTAATCGATAAAAAAATTCCAGATGTTGGTCCTAATGATGCACTTATTAAGATCACCACTACTACTATTTGCGGTACTGATATTCATATCTATAAAGGTGAGTATCCAGTAGAAAAAAATCTAACTATTGGTCACGAGCCGGTAGGTATTATCGAAAAACTAGGTTCTAACGTTAAGGGTTATAAAGAAGGCCAACGCGTTATTGCAGGTGCGATTTGCCCTAGTTTTATTTCTTATCCTTGCCAAGACGGCGTTCCATCACAAGACGGTGCATACTTAACAGCTGATGGTACTTGCTCTTGCCACGGTTATAAAGCTACAGCTGGCTGGCGTTTCGGTAATATTATTGATGGTACTCAAGCTGAATATGTTTTAGTTCCCGATGCTGAAGCTAATATGGAACCTGTACCAGAAGGTTTAACTGACGAGCAAGTACTAATGTGCCCAGACATTATGTCTACTGGCTTTAAAGGTGCAGAAAATGCGAATATTCGCATTGGTGACTTCGTTGTAGTTTTTGCTCAAGGTCCAATTGGTTTATGTGCAACTGCAGGTGCTAAGCTTCTTGGTGCTTCTACAATTATCGCCGTTGACGGAAATGATGAGCGTCTAGCTATCTCTAAAAAACTAGGTGCTGACGTTACTATTAACTTCCGTAATGCAGACGTTATCGATGAAGTTATGAAAATCACTAAAGGTCGCGGTGCAGATGCTTCAATCGAATGTCTTGGTACTCAAACAACATTTGAGCAAGCACTCAAAGTTTTAAAACCAGGTGGTACTTTATCTAGCCTTGGTGTGTATTCTGAAGATTTAGTTATCCCTCTTGGTGCATTTGCAGCAGGTCTAGGCGATCACAAAATCAATACTGCTCTTTGCCCTGGTGGTAAAGAACGTATGCGTCGTCTACTTAAAGTAGTTGATAGTGGTCGTGTTGATCTTAAACCTCTAGTAACTCACGAATATAAACTAGATGATATCGTTGAAGCTTATGATTTATTCATGAATCAACGTGATGGTGTTCTTAAAGTTGCTATTAAACCTTAAGCACTTCTATTAATTCATACTTAGTTGATTGATAGCCCCGCAAATTCTATTTAAAGAGTTTGCGGGTTATTTTTTGCTTATTAGACTATTTGTGGCTTAATTTATATCAATGCCCTCGAATTCTTCAAATTGAGTTTGAGGGTATTTTTTCTCTATATAGCCCCTTAAAAACTCGATCGTATTATTAGTGATTTTTGGGTCAAACATCAAATACTTATTAAATACAACTTTTTGTACTTGTATGCCCATAGTATCGCATGCCATAAGACTTAATAGTGCATGATTAATGCTACCAAGTTTCCCGTTGGTCACTAAAATTACTGGCAATTTATAGGTGGCAATAAAATCGAGTGTCATCACTTCTTCTGTTAATGGTGCCATAAGCCCCCCTGCCCCCTCCAAAAGAACATATTCATAACTTTTAGAAAGCTCCAAAGTGTCCTTATAGATTTGCTCTAAATTTAGAGGTCTGTTCTCTAGAGCCATAGCCATATGGGGTGAACATGGATATTTATAAATAAAGCGACAGGTCAGTCCCTCATAGTCCTCTGGCATCATCCCGATTCCCTGAATGCGACGATGAGTGCGAATATCATCCGAAACTCCCTCACAGCCTGTCTGCACAAGTTTTTGCGTGATTACACCACGTCCCATATTCATAAGGCATTTCGCATAATAACCTGTGTAAAAAGTCTTACCTACATCAGTATCAATGCCGCTTATAAAAATAATTTTTGGGTTCATAATTTCTTAGCTAAAAATAAAAAAGCCGAGTATGTAAGAGAGAATTTTCCATTTGGCAATGCACTCGCTTCTTCATACCTTTTTATTAATTTTCTAGTATCTGATAGCGAAAAAGATTTATCGGAAACTGCATTTACCCCTGTTTCTCTCAAATGATTAAGCATATCTCTTCCTGAATCAAATTCAAGTTGAACTTTAAGAGGCTCATAGTACAACAACTCGTAGCGTTTTCTAAGAGCGTTTAAAATTTTCTCTTCTGATAAATAGTTCAAACTTAAACTAGTTTGCGTTTGGATTTCCTTTAAATTATCAGGTAAATAGGTGCTAATTAAAAGTAAGCCATTGTTATTAAGATGGTCATTTAAATTGATTAAAAAAGCCTCCAGATTTTCAAACCACTGAACCGTACTAGCACTAGCAATTAAATCAAATCTATCATTAAATTCAAGAAATTCAGAGTCACCGCATATAAATTTAAAATCTACTAAAGGCAGCTTGCCTCTAATAATATCTTCAATATCAGCAATTAAATCATTGAAGACCCACTTTTTTGCAGAACAAGACTCCACAAGTCGCACACTAAAATCACCTGTCCCACACCCGAGTTCTAAAACACTATTAAATTGGGTGCCTCCATATTCCTTTATAATTTCAATAAGCCTTGCATTTACCGCTTTCTGAGCTATTGCTTGCGTATCATAAGTCGCAATTGCACTTGCAAATTTAGACCTAATGCGTGATTTATCGATAATATTCATCCCAGCAATTCACTCCATGAATTAACTTTATCGAAAAACATATGGCCGTAAGGATTAGAATCGATGAGGGTGTTGCGGGAGCATTGCCAACTTGCAAGCTGTTTGCGTGAAGGAAAAATATAATCCTTATCTGACACGATAGCACGCGTCCACATTATAGGATTGCCTTGCTTGCCCATCGCAACTTCATATATAGCCTTAAGTTCCGACCGCTTCTCATTCAGATTACGCAAATTGCGAGCTTCGAAAAAGTTAAGCGACTCTTTAGTCAGACACATAAGTTTATTAAATTTCTGAAGCTGTCCCTCATCCAAAGAGTACATCATATCTTGGTATAGCTGCGGATCCAGTCCATATTCAGAATTAATGGCCCGCAAAGTGCCATTAATTGCGCACGCAGAGCTTATAGACATATTTGCACACAAAGTATTGGCCATGAGCACACCAAGCGACCACGCAATAATATGCACCTCCTTATACCCTGTGGCAATGCCTACGCCTTCATCCACCGTCCGATAATCCCACAAACAGAGCACATCAAAGCCCTCTGGTACTACCAGATGTTCTACTAACTCAGGCCCTGTTCCCCATCCTGCGAAATACAAAATCAATCGCTCCGATGGTAATGCCCCCTTAATCAATCGCCGCTTCATTTCTAAGAAACTCAATTAATTGCTGCAAATCATCTTCTTCCACATCCGCTGTCAACGAAAACCGAATCCGTGAGGTCCCCTCAGGCACAGTGGGCGGCCGTATTGGCAAACAGTAAAATCCCGCATCACGTAAGGTTTTCGATAGTCTCACAGCCGCCTCGTCCGAGCCTAAAATCAAGGGGATGATATGGGAGGCATTGCCACCTAAAGAGAGGGCCCTACGCATTGTGGCCGCCGCTTTAAGCAATTTCGCTCGCCGCCAATCCTGTGCGGACACTGCATTCACAGCAAAATCACTCCAAGCATACGTAATCGGTGGCAATGCAGTCGTAAATATCAATGATCGCATTGAATTCACCAAGAACCGCTTCAGCTCCTGCGAACAGATAATATAGGCACCATAGGAACCGAACGCCTTGCTGAAAGTGCCCACAAGAATATCGATATCCTCAAGAACGCCGCATTGCTCGCAATAGCCAAGACCGCGATCTCCGTAGATGCCCACGGCATGAGCTTCATCGACATAAAGCGAGACATTTGCGTATGTGCGTTTCAACTCTGCAAGCGTTTGCAAATTACAAAAATCGCCGTCCATACTATAGAGGCTCTCAACCACGATAAACACTTGCTCATACTGTGCGTGATTTTGCTCAAGCAGCTGACTAAGATGCTGCATATCATTATGTCTAAAGCGAAGCAGACGAGCTTCTGATAGGCGTGCCCCATCGATTAGAGACGCATGAGCAAGCTTATCCATAAGAATGAGTGAATTTTTATTTGCGAGAGCAGGCAATATCCCAATATTCGCATGATAGCCGCTATTTGCGAGGAGACAGGCATTTGCATAAAGTGCGGAAATCGTAGCCTCAAGCTGGTTTGCGGCTTGTGAGTTGCCCGTAAGAAGACGTGAGGATGTAGAACCCAGAAGGGTTTCGTGTGTCAGAGTTTCTAAAAATTGCTTACGCAAATTTATATCGGTGGCAATGCCTAAGTAATCATTCGATGTGAGATTTATGCGAGCACTTGCAATGGCCTCTGGATGTGGCAATACTCTCGCTCGCCCCATCAGCTCTAGTTCTTCTAGTCTAGTTTTGTAAATACTCACGGACAACACCTACTAGGGCTTCACACAAGCGACTCAATTGATCCTCTGATATCACATATGCGGGCATAATATAAACGAGATTGCCAAATGGGCGAATCCATACACCTGCATCCACAAACATAGGCTGTATGCGTTGCATATCAACAGGTTCATCGAGCTCTACGACACCGATAGCACCGAGAACTCGAATATCGGCTACACCTTTGGTATTAGAGAGAGTGGAGAGATGCGAGAGCATTGCCACCGCGATATTGTGAACGCGGTCCTGCCAAGGAGATGCTAGCAAGAGATCAATGGATGCAGATGCGACGGCACAAGCGAGTGGATTGGCCATGAATGTAGGCCCATGCATAAACGCAGGAGATGGGCTTTGCGATATGCCTTGTGCGACATGTTCCTGTGCGATAGTAGCTGAGAGCGTCATATAGCCACCTGTGAGGCCCTTACCGATGCATATGATATCGGGAACCACCTGTGCATGCTCAAGTGCAAACATGCGTCCCGTGCGGCCAAAACCTGTTGCGATTTCATCGAATATTAGCAAAACACCATGCTCTTTGCAGAGAGTGGCTGCAGCTCGCAAATACTCAGGACTATAAAAATACATACCGCCCGCACCCTGCACGATAGGCTCTAAAATCAAAGCAGCAATTTCGTGTGAATGCTCTGAAAGCAGGCTCTTCAGTGGCTCTATGTCGTGTGGGTCGAATTCGTGCCCGAATCTACTTTTAGGCTGCGGCAAGAAAAACTGTACTGGCAATGAACTTCCAAACAGCCCATGCATTCCGTTTACAGGGTCGCATACTGACATCGCGTGCCATGTATCGCCGTGATAGCCAGAGCGTATGGTCGCAAATTTAGTGCGCATGGGCGCGGATGCTGCTTCGGATATGGGTGAGGCTGCGTGTGCGGCGTGGAATTGAATAGCCATCTTCATCGCAACTTCAACAGCAATTGACCCAGAATCTGCAAAGAAAATCTTATTCAGCTGCTTAGGCAATAGACCCAAAAGCCGCTCTGCAAGCTGTGCTGCAGGCTCATGCGTCAACCCACCAAACATAACATGACTCATCTTATCGATTTGTTTGCAGGCAGCTTCATTGAGTTGAGGCACATTGTACCCGTGTATAGTACACCACCATGAAGACATCCCATCGATTAATTTTCTTCCGTCTGCGAGGTGGATATACACTCCCTCTGCATGAGAAACTGGATAGATTATCGGAGGATTAGTGATAGAAGTATAAGGATGCCAAATATGGTTGCGATCGATATCTTTAAGATGCGAAAGTTGCATTTGCTAAATAAGAATTGAAAAAATTATTCTAACAAAAAAGAGGCTTTAAAGCCTCTTATGACTATGTATTAGCCCCGTAGGTATGTAGAACACGTTTGGACCTTTTGAAGTAAGAAGTCCATAGAATTCTAAAAAAAATCATAAGGCACCAAAATAGGCCAACTCAAGAATTTCTTTGAGC
Source organism: Taylorella asinigenitalis ATCC 700933 (assembly GCF_000687755.1). GTDB lineage: Bacteria > Pseudomonadota > Gammaproteobacteria > Burkholderiales > Burkholderiaceae_B > Taylorella > Taylorella asinigenitalis. Next base: position 9,013 of record NZ_JHXN01000007.1, on the reverse strand, counting down.
TGGCCTCAGGACCCTTATCCTACTACCAGAATTTAATTTTTCCTTCTAGACCAACAGTCCATTGTTTTGTAGTAGGTTTAATTCCAGCGAATCCTCCGATACCCCAATGGCGTTTCTCAAGACTTGTACGTCCAAGAATCTCGATATCTAAAGCCCCTTTATTATCTTTACTCAAGTCAGTCCAATCGTTTTTCGCTTGTGAAATACGAACTTGCATTGGATCACGATTGTATGCAAAATCATAACCAGCAGTCACGTTTAGTCGATTAACAACACGACCATCAGCTAACTCAGTTTGATGTTCTAGACCGAAACCTACTTTTGGTTTCAAGGTGTAGTAAGTCGCCTCATTCACATATAAACGAAGGTCACCACTTTCACTGAATTTGTAGATTTTTCTAACACCAAGATCAAGACCAATTGATGGGCTAACTAACAAATTAGGACTTACACGCTTATTCCACGCATAATTCATATCCACAAAGCCACCAATCATTTGGCTTTCGCCTGTGCTTTGGAATTTCTCACCTGAGACAACAAATTTACGTTCCATCTCACGCATGCTTGCCTCTCCGCCTAAACGCAATGAGAATATGCTTTCTCTGTTATGGCCAAAGCCTTTCGCATAATGCATGCCGAAGTATAGAGATTGAGCATCTTCTTTACTTCCGCCCATATCATTAAATTTGATATTATCGCGTGCATATCCAAAGAATAGCCCAGCCTTATCGCCTAACTTAACAGTCTCTTTTTGATGCACAAGCATAAAGCCACGAGCATTTCTCTTATGACTAAATAAACCTGCTTCATCAGTGTTAAATTCACTGTATTCTCCAAACACTTTAAGCTTAGTCGCATGTTTAGTACTTGTATCCCAATCAAGGATTTGATTAAATTCTCGATCGAATAAGTTTTTAGTCTCTGTATATCGACGATTTTGTGTAGCATACTGATACCCAGAAATCTCATCAACCGCCTGCATAAATAAACCAAGCTCAGATGCTCTAAATAGATTCATCTTGTTGAAGATTTGTTTTTCTTTAGAATCAAGCTCAACATCAGAATATCTATCTTCCAATCCTTTAAGCAGGTTATGATGTTTGTTTCCTTTATCTACATAATGGTCATAAGGTAATTTAACTAAATACACTTTGCCCAATTTAGAACCAGCATCCGCAGAATTGGCTACAGCAGCCCAATGCAAGGCATCAGTCTTAACATAAACCTCTTTTGGAGAAGTGCTTAAAATCTGTTGATTGAATGGCTCAATAATAGATGCATCCACTTCGATTACTTTGCTATTAGTATGCACAGATGCTTCCGTACCCACCACTAAAGTCATTGCCTTTTCGCCCTGTGGATCTAATACTAAGTTTTCTATAGGCTTAGTAAAGCGTTTACCAGAAGTATCTACGTACATAGCAAGATCTTCAGGTTTACCAAAGTTTGCAGCAGGAGCATTATATCCATTTAATCTGGCAATGATCTCGTCTTGTGTCAAAGTCTCAATGCCCTCCAATGGATCAGTAATCTCTACCATCTTGTTAGGGTCCATTGCATTTGGAATAACAGCTACATTTACCACACGGCCCGCAGCTAATTTATCGATATTCAATCTCTCTGTATGACTTCCAATTTCAACATTAACATCGTACTTTGAGCCTGAGCCATTTGAATTTTCATATTCTCCAGGTTTACTATCAGATGCAATGCTTCCGCCATTGTTTACAATATCTGCCGCTTCCTCAGCCGTCTCTTTTATGATTATGCGACCATAGTTTTTAAGCAATGCACCGCCCTTAACGTACATACCGATAGAGTTTTTAGCATGTAGTTCAATCACGCCAGTTTCGCTATTTTCAATAGTTGCACCTTCAGCTGCGTACATACCTATAGCACCTGTAGCACTTTGATTTACTTTAATCATGCCTTTGTTAATAGCCGTAGATCCAGCCCCAGCTGCCGCTAAACCAATGCTTCCAGCAGCATCAATCTCAATAGAGCCATTGTTTACGACATGCCCAGTATGAGTTGCACCGCCTAGAGCAAACATACCTATGCTATACAATGAACGCTCGCCTTCAACCCTAGTCACATACGAAAGTCCTGGTTTAATTGTGCCTTCATTAATGGCAGATTTCGTATTGTTTAGCTCTCCTCTTGATAGGATGGCAATGTTCCAATAGCTATTGCTCATATCAATATTGCCACTAGATTTAAGGTCACCAGCCACAAAAAAGCCTAAATTACGTCCCTTGCTATTTGGTCCGTCAAAAGCTTGTGCAGTCGTAGTAATGTTTGTCTTAGCTACTATGCTTGAGTCAGGACTGTCGCTATATAAGAATATAGAGCCGTGACTTAGTTGGCTAGATGGAGTATTCACGGTCACTGTATTATTAGAACCGCTTATAACATAAGGGATGGAATAATCCGCTTGCGTAATAGGACTATGATTAAGAGTTACGCTTGTACCAATACCTCGATGAAGCACACCAACCGTTTGTTTGCTTATAGAATCTTCACCCTCAGCAAGCACGAGTTTGCCTTCTAAGTTTAGATTACCTGTGGCAATGATACCGGTCCCTTTAGTTCCAATATTTAATTCAGAAGCATTGTTTGAATTAATATCATGACCAACTATGCCAACAACATTTTTCCCTGCTTTTAGCAACCCATTATTGTTGATCGTATAGTATTTGCGATCTGAATAAATGGCTACTGATGGGTGTTGAGCATTATCTGGTAAATCTCCAATAGAGATTTCTCCAGTATTTGTAAATACGCCTGTGTGATTATTTACATTACCCTCTGCGGCTCCTGTTAAATGAACAGCAGCATTATTTTCGCCTTCAAGAGAAATTTTGCCTGCATTATTCCATACGATATCTTGGTCTGCTTGAGGGTCTATATAAGAGACAAGCCCAATCAAGCCATCTCCATATCCTTCTATGCCACTACTAGCAGCAATACTAAGATTATATAGATTTAAAGATTGAACACCTATACTATCAGTAATTCTATTAGCGAATGTGCCCATTAAAATTTTCTTATTCATCGATATAGTACCAACTTCAAGTGGCAATATACCGATGGTTTCATCAGCTTTTAATGAGATTTCTCCATGTTGCTCTAATGTACCAACATTGCGTGCACCTAGTGCTTTGGTACCTTTAGATTCCATAACGAGACTACCACGACTTATAAAGCTAGCATCAGCTTCATAATCCGCTTCACGACGGAATAGCCCGATACCGCTTTCTCCACCCTTGATAGTCACATTTGCCTTCAAATCGATAATATCATTTGGCAATGCATCCTTCTTCACATGATGAAAGAACATGCCCATATTATTGTTTCCTGTGAGCGTAAGATTCACAGGATTCTCAGTAATAATGCGGCTATCAGAATCAGTCACATAAGCGACCATAGAGTTATTGCCCTCTAATTGGACATCTGTTGCTAGCTTAACTTCACTTCCTTCACGAAGTAGCAAGACCACACTCTCGTTTAAATTCTGAAGAGATGCACTCAATGGTTTTGCAAATGTGTATTTCGCTTTTTTAGTTAAATTGATTAAATTTAAACCTGCTTTCGGACTATTACTTGTTATGCTGGCAATGTCCAAGTCGGCTTTCGTTGCTTGATTTAAATCTGCACCGTCGATAGAGTAGACGATATTAATGCCATCACCTACAGCCGCATCTATAACAATATTTGGATTTGTTACTATTGAGCGACCTACAAAATTATTATTGTCCTTATCTTTAGAGAATTGATAAGCTGCAGCACCATCGGCGAAGAATGTAATTGTAGAACCGTCATCTTGTGCATTACTATCAAGAAGCTGAACGCCTATAGAGCTTTTGCCTACATTGATTTTAGTGTTTGTATCAGCAGTGTAATTTAGATTTTCTAGATAGACCGCAATACTTTTTGATGCCTTAGAGAAGTCGATTGTGCCCTTATTAATCACACGTTTATGTTTAGCCCCTTGATTCTCAGGGATATCATTATATTTGGCGATTATACCTATGAAGTTTTCAGGTTGTGTCGCATTAGTTTTAGTCGATATGGTACCAGTATGAGTAATATCGATACCACCGTCACCTAAACCAGCATACCTTGGATCTTTATAACGACTTTGAGCGATAATTCCGCCAGATTTCTTATCTAGAATAATTGAACCTGAATTAGTTACGGCACTACCACTAGCAGAATAAATACCGAGATTGCGTTTTCCTAATACTTCGATAGTACCTTCATTATTAAGGGTTACGAAGATACCAGCCATAGCCAATGTGCTTTTTGCTGGTTCGGAATCACCAGTTAATTGTATATTGCCATGGTTTATGATTTTGATATCATCGAGAGTACCAATCTCTTTAATATTTTCAATTTCTTCTACAAAGTTAACTCCTACTAATCCTTTTTGTCCTGACCTAGTACCTTTAATAGTGAAACCTTTTTTTAAAGCTTGAGATGTAGATACAATATTGATTTTATAAATATCATCAAGTGGCAAACTACTAGCATCAGATCCATCCATATCTAGGTTAACATCTTGGTCATACAAGAATGAGCCTCGATAGATAGAGTAGAACGTATAACGAGTTTCTCCCGATGGAGTCTTAATCAAAAGATTGCGACCAAAGTTAGGAGTTTCAGTTAGAGGGTCAGGGATACTTGATAAATAAATTTCCCCACCCTGAGGTTTATAAAGAGCAAAGGCATTGCCACGGACACCAAGGTTTAACTCAAGCTTAGAGCCATCATTTTTGGAATTGATAAGCATTTTATCCATATACCTATCGATACCAATAACCCTGCCTTGAACAACTTTCGCACTCTTTAAGAAAAATGCATATGCCCCGTCAGAAACTTTAGCGATAGTGTTGTAATTAGTAGCTGTAGGGTTTTGATTCGCTAAATCATATATGCCAGTAGGTTCATCCACTGTGCCAGGCCTGTTCGTATTTACGAAGAGAAGCGTGTTTTCGCCAGTAGCTGTGAGTACAAGGCTGCCTTCTGAACTTGGTGTCAAGTGGATAGTGGACGAGTCCGAATAAACACCCATACCACCGTCGGTCACTTCAACATTGCCAGCGCGGAGGGTTGTGACAGTATTTTCGCCTTTAGCATAAATTGCTATACTCTCTGATCCGCTAGCTTTGATAAGGGACTTAGTCGGAATATCGATATTTGTTGTGCTTGGACTAAGCGTCAAATTATTCTCTGGCAATGCAGGTGCCGTCACTCCCGCATCAGGGGCCTTCATCTCAAACGTGCCTTCATTATGCAGAGCAATGGTTCTCATACCGTTGACCACTGTCTCGCCCTGAAGCACACCAGTAGACTCTGGCAATACAATCACGCCCACCATCGGGCCTTGCGACGCCTTCGATAAACTAAGGTTAATTTTTCCGCTATTGTAGATTTGACCACCATCTTTAGCGACCATACCAAGGATATTTTTGCCGTCTAATGGGGTGTTAATAATCTCGCCTCTATTAATTGCAGATGCATTGCGAGTTTGATCGGCAGCTGTGAAAAAGCCGGTTTCAGACCCCTCAGCCATCATACCGATACTATATGAGCCTTGAAGTTTAATTTTTCCCGAGAAATCGTTGACTACCGAAGTTTCATATTCGCGGCCTTCAAATTCCCTATTGTAAGATGCGTTAAGAAAACCTTTATTAGCGGCACTGACCTGTTTTGCATACAAAGCGATATTGTAAAGCGGTTCAGTACCATCTCCGTGAGTGTCGGGCTGCGTCTCAATTTCTACGATACCTTGGTTAGCGAAATTGGTGCCTATATCTATAAATACGCCTACTGAGCCTTCGATATTATCTTGAAGACGAATTACGCCAGTAGGTGAATTTTTAGCTGTGTTGTAGTTAAGAGAAACGAATTTATTTTTCTCCATAGCAGGGTCTACATTTATACCCATGCCGATGGAGTGATCGGCTTTATCCACGCCATCTGGATTACGTCTTAAGACGATGGAGCCTTTATTTTCGAAGGCTGAATATTTTGTGGATCCAGAGTTTTCCTGAGCTGACCATTTCATTGCATAGGAATCATGGCCACTAATTAGAATCTCACCACGATATTCTTTTGTGTTATTAGATGGGAGAAGCCCTAAACCAGCTTGATTGATTAGGTAAGTATTACCAAAAAAAGAAAGACTTGGAATATATGCGAAAAGGCCTACACTATTCTCGCCTCTAAGATCAACAGATCCATAATTGTGCATTTCACCATAAACATCAGTTTGTTCTTCAATTTTTGCGATGGCGATTTTATATCCTAAGTATCCATCAGTACTTTTACGAATGCGATATTCGTAGAAGTTTTGGCTTTCATCATAGTTAGACCAACTATTTACAGTACTTGGAAGCCTTGGACCGATTAAGACGGATTTTCCTTCATTAGGGCCGCCAACTTTACCTAAAACAGAATCTTCAACAATATTGCCTTGATCATCTTTATATTTGATTGTATTTAGAAGATAACCTTCGCTATCAACAGGCATATTGATAACATAGTCTTTATCTTTTTCGTACTTATCGGTGATTGAGCCATAATTTATTGCTGAATTATATGCATGGTGATAGTCCTGCTTTGTGATACCGAATACAAGTGGCCCAGACAAACTTAATTCGTGTCCATCAATAAAACTTCCCCCTTTTTCGTGATCATATTCATAACCTCGACTTCCACCGACAAAGAAATATTGATTATTTCTTCTTTTATAAACGTTAGGAATATTGGAACCATTAGGAGGACCAGACTTTTCCCAATCTGCACGACCTAAAGTTTTACCATTATTAAATGTGATGGATTCTTCATTAAATGAATCAATATTAATTAATTTAGTTGCTGTTCCATCCAACATTTTATTTTCTAGATTATTGGGTGTACTAGGACTACCTCCATCTATATATGCAGCTTTAAAAAATATATTTTCATTCTGAAAACTATTGGGCCAAGTGTGATGTATTACATAATAATCAGGGTCGGTATAAGGAGTACCCTTAGAAAACTTGGCTGATAATTGATTATATGGACAATAATTACAGTCAGAAAATGCCAAATACACATGCGGAGCTGGTGACGGCACAACAGGATTTTCAGCTTTAGGAGTTACGATGGTAAAAGACGGGAATATTACATTTGGATTCAGTCTAACATCTGGTAATTCTGTTGGTGGCAATGCACCCGTTGCTTTCGAAAATACCAATGATCCTATAATTACATCTTTATCAAGATCTAATTCATCTCTATTTAATAGACGATTACTAACCTTAGGGTCATAGTCGAGACTTACATCAATTTCTGGTAATTTGCTTAGTTTGATTGGTGATGAATTAATTACGGGTGTGTGAAAACCTGAAGCATAAGATTTGTATTTTTCACCCTTGTTTGCAAAAGATCCACCAAACCAATAGTTCAACCCGAATTGCCATTCATGCTCCCAAGGTTTAACTACTTGTCTACCTTGTTCAAGAAGTTTATATTGCTCATTTTTAAGAGCTGACCAATCTTGACCCGACTTTCTATTAAGAATATTTTGTAGATTTTGGTATGCTTGATTTGCGTTTTGCGAATTTTGATAAGCTAACTGATTTTGAGCTAATGCTTGACTTGAATAAGTAGCAGATAATGCAACTATCGCATATACCATTGCTTGGCTAAGTGTAGATTTCTTAAAAACTTTATTTGAGTTACTACGTAAAATGTATGTATTAGACTTCTTCATAATAGGCACTCTAAAAATTAATTTGTTTGGTTGCTGGTAGATGACTTATTCAAAGTCCATTGATCACAACTGGTGTTTACGATTGGTGAATTGACAATCCATGCATTATTTTTTTGCTGTTCGTGCCAGTATTGTGCAGGTTGATTCTGAGGAATAGAGGATATCTGATGACATGTATCGATATTCTCTATAGCTGATAGCTCTCTATTAACGCGAGACCATTCGTAGAGCATTTCATCAACCCTACCATCTTCTTTATAAAGCTCATTTAATTGGGAATCTACTGTTGAATTAGACTGGATATACAAATCTCTTTTATTACTAGCCATACGATTTGCAGTTAAGCTATTTCTACTATTAAGAAGAACATAAATTCTGTCTACTTTTTTAGAATCATCCCTCATAGAACCAACATAGTTATTTATATTTTGCATACAGATTTGGTCGTTATATTTTTGATTTTCTGAGTTAGATTTAAGTTGACCATTAATATCTGTCACTTTAAGACAGTACCTATCCAATCTATCCAGCTCTCTATAAAAGGTTCGATCAGCTAGTTGCATTAATTGGCTATTAGGTAATTTTGTTCTATCGATTGAAGTTTGATAGTGTTTACTTTGGCTCTGACAACCTGAAAGCAGAGCACTCAATAAAGCCACTGGCAATATGAGTCTCTTTTTAAAATTAATATCCCTTATAACTAAAACATTCATAGACCACCCTTACAAAACTCTATCTAGGTAACCACTTGTAGCTCTTATATACAAGATGAAACCATGTATTATATATTCTGTACAATACTTTAACAAAGTGATTACGATATATTTCTGATTTTTTTAGTAATGCGGTTTTTTTAAGCAACAAAAAAGCCCTCTGAGGAGATACCTTAGAGGGCTTTGAGTATATGGAGGGTTGTTATTATTTTTATAAGGGGTATATGAATAAAAGAGCCTGACAATGACCTACTTTCACAGGTGTCCACCCACTATCATCGGCGCTAAGGTGTTTCACTGTCCTGTTCGGGATGGGAAGGAGTGGGGCCACCTTGCTATTGTCGTCAAGCTACAAACTGGTTATGGCTTTTTTTATCTTTAGCCATTTGGAAGAAGCACTACAAGGTGGGGTTGAGAGTCTTAGATTGCTCTTTTGTTTTTCTCTCTATATATTCTAATTTAAGCGACCCATAACACTGATAAAGTTATAGGATCAAGCCTCTCGGGCAATTAGTACTGGTTAGCTACATGCATTACT
>NZ_JHXN01000006.1 GCF_000687755.1 Taylorella asinigenitalis ATCC 700933 | reverse complement strand
TTATGGATTTACAGGTTCAACCTTTTCGGAAGTAGATTCTTTAATGGCGTCAATTTTATCGCCAGCAGCATCTTTCATAGCATCGTATTTTTCTTTGGCTGTATCGACGACTTCTTCAGTTTTTTCAGCTGCTTTATCTTTGATTTCCTCAGTTTTTTCAGCTGCTTTGTCTGCTACTTCTTCTGTTCTTTCGACAGCTTTGTCTTTTATTTCCTCAGCCTTTTCAGCTGCTTTATCAGCTACTTCTTCAGTATTCTCAACTGCTTTATCTTTGATTTCCTCAGTTTTTTCAGCTGCGTTGTCTGCTACTTCTTCTGTTTTTTCTACAGCTTTGTCTTTTATTTCCTTAACCTTTTCAGCAGTAGACTTTTCGCCATCAGTTGCGGCTGGAGCTGATGTTGCGGGCTCTACTGGCTTAGGTTCTTCCGCAGGTTTTGCATCTTCTGCTGGAACTGATGTTGCGGGCTCTGCTGGCTTAGGTTCTTCCGCAGGTTTTGCATCTTCTGCTGGAACTGATGTTGCGGGCTCTGCTGGCTTAGGTTCTTCCGCAGGTTTTGCGTCTTCGGCTGGAGCTTGTGTTGCGTTTTCTTCTGGATTAGCTTCTCCCGCAGGTTTTGCTTCTTCTGCTGGAGCTGCTGCAGCAGGCTCTTCCCAATTTGCACCAGCTTGGTTTGCCATATAAACTACGCCACGCTTAACTTCATCATCTGTTAATTTAGCGTCACCGCCTTTAGCTGGCATTAGATTAAAACCGCCAATAGCGTGAGTGAATAATTCATCTTGTCCTTTGGCAATGCGAGGTCCCCAGGCAGCTGCATCCGCAAACTTAGGTGCACCAGAGAGCCCCGCATCATGACAGGAAAAACAGATACGTTTATATACGCCTTCCCCATTTAAAGGTTCTCTATTTGCATCATCAGCTGCTGCAACTTCCACTAAATTATATCGAGCGATTGGTGCAATCCTATCCTCGATAGCTTCGGTGGTCATAAGAGCAGGATCGGTACCACCACCATTTAAGGCACGTATAAGAATTATGATTAAAATTATTGGTATAGCAATAACAAACAACAATAACTTGAACGTTTGACTTGATTTGTTGGAGTGGTTCGTACTCATACAATATCCCAGTGGAACTAAAAATAAAATTATAATAGATTATGCACAAACAGTGACTAACACACCGTAGTTCAATGGATAGAATTAGAGTTTCCGAAGCTCTCGATGCAGGTTCGATTCCCGCCGGTGTGGCCATTCAATAAGGCTGAATAAGTGGGCTATTACTCCCACCTATTAGTATCAAGAAGTTTTTCGCTTTTAGATACCGCAACAACGCCAGACAAATCCCCTACCACGTTCATCGATGTGCGACCCATATCAAGAAGTGCATCAATACCTAATATCATGCCATAAGCTACGGATGCGGGCGTGCCTGCGTCAACTTTAATTCCAACCGATTCCAGTACCATTAAAAGCATAATAGCTCCAGCTCCTGGAACACCTGCAGTACCAACAGATGCTAAAACAGCTGTCATAACAATAGTGAGCTGTTGTGATAAATCTAAATCAAAACCTATTGAGTTGGCAATGAACATGGCACATACGCCTAAGTAAATAGTGGTGCCGTCCATATTGATGGTCGCACCTACTGGTAAACCAAATCCATAGATACTTTTTGGAACTCCCATATTTTCCGCAGCTTCAATTGAAACGGGGAGAGTTGCACCAGATGAGCGTGTAACGAAAGCAGTAATCATAGGATTTCGCACTTTATTTAGAAATTTGACTGGGCTTAACCCCATTAGCAGACATATACCAAAATATACAATTACTACTTGCAAAATAAGTCCGATATAAACACTGGCTGTTACGCTTAGAAGTGGACCAAATCCAGCAGCTCCATGTTTTGAGAACACAATAAAAATCAAGGCAAATACACCAAATGGTGCATATTGCATAATCCATGACACAATGCGGAACATTATGTGGCTTACACCATCTATAAATTCATATACCGTTTGCGAAGACCTACTGAGCAATTCATCCTTACTATCTTTACCATAAGCAAGTGCGATTCCAAAAAGTAAACAAAAGAAAATAATTGAAAGAACATTTCCCTTTGCAAATGCCTCCATAGGATTTGTAGGAATAATGTTAAGAAAAATTGAACTTAGAGATGGCGATTTTGCTTCTATAGTTTTTCCCTCTGCACCTGCAAATTCTAGACCAGTACCAGGTTCAAGAATCATGCCAGATAACAAACCTATAACTATCGCAAATAGAGAAGTAATCAGATAGAAAATAACTACTTTTCCGCCTACTCGGCTTAGATGCGAAGGAGATATCGTACTAGCCCCCACAATTAAGGTACATGCAATTACAGGTACCATAATCATCTTGAGCAAACGAATAAATATGTCCCCAAATGGCTTTAGAAATGCAGCCATATCTGCATTGTTTTGAAAAACGATCCCAGCAATTGCTCCTAGGATCAGCCCTATAAGAATTTTATATAGTAAATTGAACCTGAAATAAGCAGAAAAAACACCTTTGATAGCTGACATAAATTAGGCTCCTTACATAATTTTTAAAAACTATTATGCCATTAAATCAATCCATTAAGCAGTCCACATAATAATGGATTTCCCCATTAGGTAAAACCTCAGAGCCCAAGCCATGCACCATGGTTTCAAAACCTGGAAACTCTACATTAAATTCGCAAACGAATTTTAAATATTGAACAATGGTTTTGTTGAATCTTTCACCAGGAATTAAAAGCGGAATTCCTGGCGGATATGGAGTAAGAAGCACAGCCGTAACACGACCTTCCAAATCATCAATATTTACTCTCTCTATCTCACGACGCGTCATTTTGTTATGAGCGTCCTTAGGTTTCATAGCCGATTCCATGTCACTTAAATACACCTCTGTCGTGATTCGTGCCAAGTCTCGTTTGCGATAGGCTTCGTGCAGTTCTTGGCAAAGATCACGCAATCCATAAGCCTCGTATTTCGGATACTGCTTAATAAAATCTGGCATGCTTCTCCAAAGAGGCTGATTCTTATCGTAATCATCCTTAAATTGCTGAAGCGATGTTAGTAATGTGTTCCATCGACCCTTTGTAATTCCAATTGTGAACATGATAAAGAAACTATACAGGCCCGTTTTTTCAACAACAATGCCATGCTCAGTTAAATATTTACTTACTAAGCTTGCAGGTATCCCTGTTTCATCGAATGTACCATCGATTTCAAGACCTGGAGTAACAATAGTAGTCTTGATAGGATCTAACATAGTAAAACCATCAGTGATATTAGAGAATCCATGCCACTCTGCATCTGGCTCTAAAAGCCAATCTCCTTGCCATCCGATATCTTCTTGCACAAGTCTAGGAGGACCCCATACCTTAAACCACCAATCGTCTTTTCCAAATTCAGAAGCTACCTTGCGCATTGCTCTGCGAAAATCCATAGACTCACGCAAACTCTCTTCAACTAAAGCAGTACCACCTGGAGGCTCCATCATTGCTGCTGCCACATCACATGAGGCAATGATTGCGTATTGAGGAGAAGTAGATGTATGCATCAAGAAAGCTTCATTAAAAATATTGCGATCTAATTTTCTTGACTCAGAATCCTGAACAATAATTTGCGATGCTTGAGAAATACCAGCCAGCATTTTGTGCGTCGAGTGAGTCGCATAAATTATGGACTCCTTACTACGAGGACGCCCTCGCCCTATCGCATGCATATTTTCATAGAACTCATGGAAAGCTGCGTGTGGAAGCCATGCTTCATCAAAATGAAGATTTTCCATGGTATCTCCAAGTTTCTCTTTAATCATTTCGACGTTATATAAAATTCCGTCGTAAGTTCCTTGCGTTAATGTAAGGATACGTGGCTTTTTCTTAAGCTCTTCAGAAATGAATGGATTATCAGCGATTTTCTTTTTAATATTTTCAGGTTCAAATTCAGACAATGGTATTGGCCCGATAATGCCAAGATTATTTCGAGTAGGTTTAAGAAATACTGGAATCGCTCCCGTCATGGTAATTGCGTGGAGAATAGACTTATGACAGTTGCGATCCACAACAACGATATCGTTCTCGGCAACATTGCCATGCCAAACGATTTTATTTGATGTGGAAGTGCCATTAGTTACAAAATAGCAATGGTCTGCATTGAAAATACGAGCTGCATTTATTTCTGATTTGGCAATAGGCCCGGTATGGTCAAGCAGTTGTCCTAATTCCTCGACCGCATTACAAACATCCGCACGAAGCATGTTTTCGCCAAAAAATTGATGGAACATCTGGCCAACAGGGCTTTTAAGGAATGCAACACCACCAGAATGCCCAGGACAATGCCACGAATACGAGCCATCATGAGCATAATTCACTAATTCACGGAAAAAAGGAGGTGCCAATGTATCCAAATAGCTCTTCGCTTCATGCACAATATGACGTGCCACGAATTCTGGAGTATCCTCGAACATATGAATAAAGCCATGCAACTCTTTCAAAATATCATTCGGGATATGCTCGGAGGTGCGGGTTTCGCCATGCAAATATATAGGAATATCCTCATTTCTAAATCGCAATTCGTTAATAAACGAACGCAAATTTCTAATGGCTTCTGCTACGTCTTGAGGAGAATCACTTTCAAACTCCTCATCGTCTATCGATAGAATAAATGCGGACGCCCTACTTTGCTGCTGAACAAAGGAGGTTAAATCTCCATAACTAGTTGCTGGCAATACCTCAAAACCCTCAGCCTCAATCGCATCAGCCAATGCCCTAATTCCAAATCCAGAAGCACTATCAGATCGAAAGTCCTCATCTATAATCACTATTGGAAAACGAAATTTCATAGCACCTCCAAAAATTAGGTAAAAAAAAAGGACTGATCGAAATCAGCCCATTAATTTTAAAGAATTTACAGATATTTTAAAGTATCTTTTTTACTTAATATGTAAGCAGGAATAATGCTTACTATTAGCCCAAGTATTACTGTTCCGATGGCAATGTAAATTGGTAATTCATAGAAATCAACTGGCATAAACACAGCTGTTCTATCCTTCGTTAAATTACTAACCATAGCAAATGCAAGCATACCTATGATATATCCCAAAATGCCACCGATTACTATAATCACGCCGTTTTGAATAAGCCCAAGTTTTAATAACTGGCCTCTAGATGCACCAAGTGTTTGAAGAACTGCACGCTCTCTCATACGTGTCAAACTTGATAGATACATAGTTAAAAGAACAAGTGCTAATGCAGTAATTATCAAGAATCCGCCAACGTAATACCAGAACTTCTCACCTTGTCCCATAAGAGAGAACAATTGAATAATATTCTGAGCTGGGAAGATCAATTGTGCATCACGGTTAGATTGGAATTCTTGGGCAAGCTTCATCGCCTCACCATAACCTGCTGGCTGAACAAGAATAGCAGTTACTTCACCAGTTGTTGCCGCATGGTTTCCGTCGTTAACATATATAGGATTAGCGTTATTAGCTGCTGGCTTGTCTAAAGCCATTTCGCCTTCATGATCGTGGTCGTGGCCTTCATGCCCTGCTTCACCATCGTGATCATGGTCATGGTCATGGCCTCCATCATCGTGGTCATGACCCTCGTGTTCGTGATCATGTGCCGCTTCACCATCGTGATCGTGGTCATGGTCATGGTCGTGTCCCTCGTGGTCATGACCTTCGTGCCCTTCATGCTCATGGTCATGTCCCTCGTGGTCATGGCCTTCGTGCCCTTCATGCTCATGGTCATGTCCCTCGTGATCATGGCCGTGGTCGTGGTCATGACCTTCGTGTTCGTGATCATGGTCATGATCATGGCCCTCGTGGTCGTGGTCATGGTCGTGTCCTTCATGATCGTGATCGTGGTGATGGTGAGCGTGAGCCTCCCAAATAGATCTTATGTCCGTTAAGATGGCTTGATCGTAAGGTCCATCAACTTCGTTGATAATACCCACTACCGTGTATAAATTATCGTGTGAATGCGAAGAGTGCTCAGAAAACCCATGAATAGTTTTAAATGTATCACCTATTTTTATACCAGTTAACTCAACGACTCCACTTCCTACCACTGCTTCAAATGGTTTATCCCATATTCTTCCTTCTTTAAGAGTAAACCATTTATCTCCACCCTTTTTTGGTGCGTATTCGAATATTTCAGTTGAGGTACCAACTAATCTAAATCCTCTATAGTTATCGCCAAAACCAAGAGGTATGGCCATATTTACTAATTTATTTTCTTTTAAATCTGTCAGAATTTTTTGAGGAATATTCCCGATTGGACGATCTTGCAAAAACACTGTGTTCAAAAGCAGTTGATTGATACCACCTTTTGCACCAACTACTTGTGGAAATGGTTCAGTTGCCTTCACCAACCCACCATGAATCCCTTGATTTAGAGAAACGAAAAACACTGAAGCTGCAATTGAGAGTGCAATCAGAATAATAAGAAGAATAGATTGAAATGGCTTATGCAAAAGCTCTTTAATACTGATTTTACTAAGCATCATGCACCCCGTGAGCTAGACTGATTTCTTTATTAAAGCGAGCCCTAACCTCTGGATCGTGAGTAGATATAAGAAGCGTCGCACCGTTTGAATTTGCGTAATTTATAAGCATATCCATAATGTTGTTGGAAGTTTCTTTATCCAAACTAGCACTAGGTTCGTCAGCTAAAATTAGTTTAGGTTTTTTAATTAAGGATCTGGCAATGGCTACGCGCTGCTGCTGCCCTTGAGATAATTGCTCAGGTTTTTTGTGCCCCATATTTCCAAGACCCATATTTTTAAGCATTTCCTTGACTTCGTTTCTTAGAGAGTCAGTAATATCAAGTCCTGCAAAATATGCACCACTCAAAATGTTATCGAAGGCATTTAAAGAGGGTAATAAACTTAGAGTCTGTAGAACATAGCCAATATTTTTTCCGCGCCAATCTGCAAGAAATTGAGGGGATTGATCATTTAACAAAACACCATCAACTGAAACTTTTCCTGAAGTAGGCTTGGTTAATCCTGACAAAATGTGAAGAAGTGTTGATTTTCCTGAACCGCTAGGACCAACTAAAGCCCACTGTTCAGCATCCCCAATCTCGAGTTTTGGTAATGTGAGAGCACGAATTACCCCCTGCCCGTCAGGGTATTCCTTTATTAAGTCGCTAATTGAGATCATGATACTTTATATCAAAAACTAAGACGCCTTAATATATCAAATAGTTATGAAGTTTAAGTTAAATTTTCATTCCCTTATTTTTTTAGCTCTAATTCGCACCTGAGAAACAAATCCTGTTTCAACATCTACTTCACTACCAATCTCTAAGGTTCCTTCTACTGTAATTGGTCTATCAAATGGCAATGCAACTACTGGTTTATCCAACTTTACAACAATAATATTATCTGGCCAGTCTGCATCAGTTGAACAGAATGGGCAAATAGCCATGGGTTCTTCAGCTAGTACGAAAAAATTAATAGTAGGTGTCAGTGGAGGAGCCATAAATCCTAGCATTTTAACCTGCTGACCCTTAAGTGAATTAAGCTTATTAGAAAATTGCAAACCTCTGCTAGTGACGTTGTACATTTCTTTATAACTCAATGGAACAGGATCTGCCCTAACAGAAGAAAAACAAATAGAAAAAATTAGCAATAGGAAGCTTAAAAATTTGGATTTCATATGAGTTCTACACAATTAAATCACGGACATTTTAGCTTACTGATATTACAAGAATAAAAGACCAAGAAACCTAAGTCTCTTGGTCTTAAACAATAAATAATAACGTTTAGTTACTAACTATTATTGAGCTGGTTTTTCTTCAGCTTTCTTTTCTGATTTAGTTTCTTCAGTCTTAACTTCAGATTTCATGTCTTGATTATCGTTAGAAGCTTGTGCTTTTTCAGATACAGCATCGATACCTAGTGCACGCATAATACCGAAGAAGATTTCTGTATTTTCAATGTGACCTCTGAAGTAGTCAGATCCTGGACCACCAGCCATAACAATAATATCGTCTGCAGAGTGAACTTCTTGAGTTTCTTTATCGCTAGGTAAGTTACCTTCGATTAAACGAGCACCTTCAGGAGCGCGAGCTGGGTTTGCTTTGATAGATTGTTTACCATCAGCATCCTTAGCAGCTAAAGCTGGAGGTGTAGGTTTAGCTTGGAAACGATAGTTTTCGTAGTGGTCTGGGAAGTTAGCGTATTGAATAGCCAATGTAATTTCAGGGTTAGGATCTTCAGGGAATCCGTCACCGTCAGCATCTACAAAGCCAGGGAATTTGGATTCTGCATAAGTACGTACAGCTTCACGACCTTTTCTGCCGTCAGCTTCAGTGTATGTACCAGTGATTGAAATACCGTGACCATGGTCAGCAATAACTACGATTAGAGTATCATCACCGTTTTCTTTAGACCAGTTTTTAGCAAATTCAACTGCTTTATCTAATTCGATAGCATCGTAAATCGCACGTTGCCAATCCATAGTGTGAAGTTGTTTATCTACAGAAGCACCCTCAACCATTAAATAGAAACCATTAGGGTTTTTAGAAACGATATCGATTGCTTTTTTAGTCATTTCAACTAGGTTAGGTTGATCATCAAAACCTTTAGTTACTTCTTTATTAGGGATATGTTCACGATCGATGTAAACATCCATATGGTTAGAAGCGAAAAGACCTAATAAAGGTTTGTCATTAGAAGCGGCATTCATTTCTGCACGGTTACCAGCGAAGGTGTAACCTTTAGCTTCGAATTCCTTAATTACATCAGTTTCGTCTTTACGTTTAGAACCAGCTTGTGCTTTAGGAACGAAATAACGAATACCACCACCAAGTATTACGTCTGGACGATGATGATCAGCAATAAAGTCATGAGCGATATAGTCTTGGTCACCACGACGACGAGTGTGAGCAGTCACAGCAGCTGGAGTAGCGTCAGTTACAGAAGAAGTAGTTACGATACCAACAGACATACCTCTTGTACGTTTTATGATTTCTGAAATAGTTTCAACTTTAGGATCATCAAGAGTGTCTGGAGTGCGGTTTTCGTATACACCCATTGCATTAACTACTGATTTGTGACCAGTGTTGTACGCAGAAGCAGAGTTAGCTGAGTCAGTTACGATAGAATCATAACCCGATGTTGATACGATAGCAGCATCTGGAAGTGATTCCATTGCTAAACGGTTGTTGTAACGACCTTCGTAAATACCTTTAGAAAGAATGCGAGCAGCTTGTTTAGCTTGAAGGCTCATGCCGTCACCAACAAAAAGAATAACGTTTTTAGCTTTTTTATCTGCAACGTCGCCCACAACAGACCACATAACTTTACGAGTTTTTTCGCCAGAAGCAGTTTTAGCTTTAACTACTAGTTCGATATCACCAACACTGGCAATTGAAACATTTTCTGCACGGAAAGAAACATACTTTTTACCGTCTTTAGTAGCATTTTCGATGCGTTTTAAATCGCCACCGAAGATATCTTTGAAAGATTTACCGTTTAAAGTAACTTCAACAGACTCTGCTGTCTCATCTAACACTTCAACTTCAAAGTCAAAACGTTGACCTTTTAAGAATTTAGCTTGATCGATAGGCATAATAGCAATGCCAGTTTTTTCAACACTGTTTTCCATACGTGTTTTAACAATGTCGAACGCTTTTTGATCTACTGGCACAATGTCAGTAATTTTTGCAGTAGCTACTGCACCCATGCACAAACCAGCTAAAACGCTAGTTGCAAGCACAGATTTCATCCATTTCTTTTGCATGTCTTACTTCCTCTTGGAAAAAAAATTAACTCCCAAATAGATTAGGGAAAACCTGCTGAAATGATAATGATGTAAAGTTAAAGAAAAGTTAAAGTCAAAAAATATAATGTAACTAATTGCAACAAAACAACATTCGTTATTAACAAAATCAATAAGTTATAAAATTGAATTATGGATTATGACAAGTCTTAAATATATACTTTTATGACAGTATCGTAATATTAAAAGTTTAATAATTTGTATCTTTCTTGTAATTGATCGTTTATACGAACCAGATTAGTCAAGTGATTACAAGAAAATTTTTCCATAATATTTGACCTGTATACCTCTATACTTCGAACCGAAAGATTCACCTCTTTAGCCATATCCTTATTTGAGGAACCACCAACCATTAGCGAATAAATCTTTTTCTCTTTTTCATTTAAATTACGATAGATTTGTAGATTAAACCAATCCCTGTATGAGTCAAGAGAACATTGCCACGCTGTCTTAATACATTCGTTCAAAATTTCAGCATCTACAGGTTTTTGCAAAAAATCTACCACACCATTTTTTAAGAGTTTTACAGCAGTATTAACTTCCCCATGGCCAGTTAACACAATTATTCCTAAACAGGACTGAACGGAACATAAATGTTCTACTAAATGCTCTCCGTTAATATGGGGCATACGCAAATCAGTAACCAAAACCGCTTTCGTGTGTGGATCTACGCAATTTACAAACTCCCGAGGATCGGACCAAATTTTATGTTTATAACCATACGATCCCATAAGAAATGAACAGGCTCGCAAAACCGATTGCTCATCATCCACAATATGCACAAAAATATCAGACAACGCAATTTCCCCACAAGAGTATGAGCATGGCACCGATAATATTGCCACCTAGATCTAATTGATTTTCTATCTCTAATTTCATATCCATACTTTGAGCTAATTTTTCACAAATCACTAACCCAATCCCAAGCCCATCCTCTCGTGAAGTTCTAAATGGAACAAAAGGGAAAGCAAGTTGTTCATCACTAAATCCAGGGCCATTATCAAGGATAGTTAGTGCATTTGCGTCACAATTAATTGAAATTTCAGAAGCTTTGGCCTGATAACTATTAATTATGCCATTTAGAATAATTTGCTTAAGTTTCAATGGATCGCATCTAACAAAAAGATTTTCCTGACATTTAATTTTAATTTCTATATTCCTACTTAAAAAAGTAAGCTTCCTTATCTCCTCGAGCAAAATGCTTATATTCACATTTTGAAGCTCTTCTTCGTTTGGACGTCGACCCCACTGACGCACATTTTCAATTATTTTTTTAGAGCCTTTTATCTCTTCAAGTATGGCTTCTAAAGCATCAATTGCATCTTCATTTCGCAAGGTGTCATCTGAGGCCCGCAGCTTCAAACCCTCAGCATAATAAGAGATAGTACTAAGTGGCTGATTAAGCTCATGTCCGATTCCAGACACCATTTCGCCTAACATACTCACTCTATCTGCATGATGAACGAGTCGCTCCGTATCATATAGGTCTTGATATATAGCTTTAATGCGTCTACTTCTTTTGCGTGCAAGCCAAACAGCAAAAATATTATTTAAAACAATAAATACGGTGGCAATGAAAGCGATTCTCCATAAGTACTTATTATTTCTATAATTATTTTCGATATTTTCCCAAAAACTTAATTGCTGTGGATGTTTTCCAAGCTTATTTAATACACTCTCCACCCCTGTTATTGACTGAGGCGGAAGCCATTTTGGAAGCATTGGATCACCACTTTCACTTAACACTTCAACAGCCACCTTTTTTGTTATATCAATAGGTGTATGTGGCAATGAAGCCAAGACCCAATTCGCATTAAATGAAATGTTCCCCAAACAATTTTTTTTGAATCTATGCTTGGGCTCTAAGAGACGAATAGAATCCGCATCTATCTTCTTTTCATCCACAAGTCGTTCGTATAAGCAAAGCGGAGCTATAGCGGCATCAACATCTTTATGCAGTAAGGACTCTATGGTTGAAGATACGGGATAATCCGTAAACGTTAATTGCAAGTCGGACTCCAAAACACCATGACTTTCTAAAACCGCTAAGCCGCCAATAAAGCCTCCAAACACATTTTCTGCAACGGCAGATACTTTTTTATTTTTCAAATCTGATAGACGTATGATTGGACTATCCATGCGAACCCAAATGGCTGACCCTACATTATCCCCACCTATTGGCAATGCTTGTGACATCTCCTGCAAGCTAGCTACCCAAGTCATTTCTGTTAGACCAGAAGAGAGAAGAATTTGCGTAGGTTGAGCAATAAGAAAATCTATTGACTTGCTTTCAATACTTTCTTGAAAATCTCTTATTTTGAGAATCTTTATTTCAAATTTCTCTTCTGGCAATTGCTTAGAGAGCCACTCTGCCCATGGTTTCCAATTTTCCAAAGTCTTATTTGCATCATAAGGACTTTGAATACCTACAGTCCATGTTTTTGCTATTGCTGATGAACAGAATAAACAGAAGAGAAAGATCGCACGAAAAAGGGGAAACATTGATTTAAATCAACAAGATAAACGGATTGTGGGATTCCACATTTTCAAATGATTTTAGCACGCACATAATAATCAAGGGACACTCCTATAAGAGATCAATCATGAGAAAATTTGTCGTTTTCATTTCCACAATAGTTATAGTAGGAATTCTTTTTTACGCAGCTTCTTTTCTTCTAACCTCTCTAAGAAAAGACTCTGTAAAAGATATTACGAATTTTAGCGAAGAGCAAATCAAAAGAGGCGAATATATTGCGAAATCCTCTGACTGCTATGCCTGTCATACCGTACCTGGTAGTAAGGAGTTTGCAGGGGGACTTGCTATGCAAACTCCAGTTGGAGCCATTTATTCCACTAATATCACTCCTGATAAAGAGACTGGTATAGGTTCTTATACTTACGAAGATTTTTATAACGCAGTAAAAAATGGTGTAGGCAAGCATGGGCAAGCACTTTACCCTGCAATGCCATACCCTTCATACACAATTCTTAAAGATGAAGACGTTGAAGCACTATATGCTTACTTTATGAAGGCCGTAAAACCTGAATCTAAAAAGAACCAAGACTCTACTCTACCATTTTGGATGTCTATGAGATGGCCAGTTGCTTATTGGCAAGCATTATTTGCTCCTAAGAGAGATTTTGTGCCACCTCAAAACGCTGATGAAATTATCGCTCGAGGGGCATATTTAGTGGAAGGATCTGGACACTGTGGTGCCTGTCATACTCCACGTGGATTTGCTTATCAAGAAAAAGCATATTCTCTAGCAGATGGGGATGAATATCTATCTGGTGCTGTGGTAGATGGTTGGAGAGCTAAAAGTCTTCGAGGCGAAGGTAATGGTTTAGGTGAGTGGTCGGCAGATGACCTTCACACATTCTTAAAATCAGGAAGAACTGATAGCAATTTTGCGTTTGGTGCGATGAGTGATGTTGTTCAACATAGCTTGCAATTTATGACTGATGAAGATTTGAAGGCCATGGCTATGTATTTAAAAACATTGCCACCTACTAAAGGTAGAGCAGAAAAACGTGAAACCAAGGCTGATAAGACTACAAATGCATTGCTCTCAGGCACTGACCTATCAAGAGGCGGCTTACTTTATATGGAATTTTGTATGACTTGTCATAGAGCAGACGGAGACGGTGTGAAACGCATTTTCCCAGCACTAAACAATAACACCGCAGTGGTTGCTACAAATCCAGAATCTGTAATTCAACTAATGCTTGAGGGTAGCCACAGTGCACACACAAAACATGATGTAATGAGTTTTGCGATGCCTAAATTCGATTATTTAAGCGATGCGGATATTGCAATTTTAGTTAACTATATTCGTAATTCATGGACGAATGTAGCACCTAAAACCTCCACCGAAAAAGTTTCTGAAATGAGGGCGTTTATTAAGAACAAAGCACCTCATTACGTAGGAGAATAATATGAAATTATCATTTATTTCAAAAGTAAGTTTCTCAGTTGCTATTGCTTTAACATTAATGGCTTGCGGTAAAAAAGATGTAGCTGAAACTCCTGCAAGAAAAGATAATATCACCATTAAATTAGGCGATAAGATTGTCTCAGAAGATTATCAAATTCCTCGCTTGGCTGATGCCGTGAACCACCCAAATGCGGACCTAATTATTTATGGATCTCGATTATTAAATGAGACTAAAAGGTTGCTGCCAGATAATGTAGGGGCAAACATGAATTGCAATAGCTGCCATATCGGAAGCGGTAAAGAGAAATTAGGTGCTCACTATTTCAACAGTTATTACAGATATCCTAAAGTAATGCCTCGTGCAGGTAAAGAGGTTGATATAGTAGCTAGGATTAATGGCTGTTTCCAAAGGTCTATGAACGGTAAGCCTATAGATCCTGAGTCTCGTGAGATGAAAGCTATGATTGCTTACTATCACTGGCTTGTTGAAGATATTCCACCTAAGGCCGTTGTGCAAGTTGATATCGGCGGGAAAATTAATAATAATCTAGTGCCTGATATTGAAAACGGTAAGAAAATATACGCCGCTCAATGTGCAACTTGTCACGGAGCCGATGGAGCAGGTCTAAACGACGATAAAGGTCATATGGTGTTCCCACCTCTTTGGGGAGACGGTTCATTTAATATCGGAGCTGGTATGGCGAGAACCTATAAAGCAGCTGCTTTTGTTCGCGACAACATGCCTATGTCTGTCCAAAAAACAGGTATGTGGGGTCAGGGACATGTATTAAGCGACCAAGAGGCCGTAGACGTGTCTGAATATTTCACGCATATGCCGAGACCAGATTTCGCTAAGAAAGTGAATGACTGGCCTAACGGCAAAAAACCAAAAGACGCCCGATACTAAAGATTACCTCCTTGTTTGATGGGCTCGCATTTAGCGAGCTTTTTTTTATTTAGCAGGTTCGATATTTGAAGCCTTGACATCGACTTTAACCGGTTCATCATTTGAGGCCTTAGCATCAACTTTAGTTGTTGCATCAGTCGGAATTTTATCTGCAGCCTTATCTTGCTCTTCTAGCAAATGTTCATATTTCTCGTCTGTCAAAATCTTCATAAAAGCAACTAATGCATCTACCTTCCTATCGGTCAAGGCCTGTGCTTTTAAGTCATCAAGATTAACTGTTTCTTCATAATCCGTAGGGCCCCATTCCTTACCAGTTTCAGGATTTATTTTTCTATCTGGATTATTGTATTTATCGTAAAAAAGAACGACAGTTCTTAGATCCTTAAATACACCGTTATGCATATAGGGTCCAGTTACGGCAACATTTCTAAGTGTTGGCGTTTTAAATTTACCAGCCTGTTTAGGGTCGCCATTAACTAAAGGATTTTTCTGAAGGCCCGCATCCTTGTAATCATCTTTAAATTTCAAAAATTTAATCAAATCTGGGTTAGTCGGCACACCAATATTGTGATATTCAAAAGAAGTAAATGGCTCTTCTGGGCTATCCTCTGTTCTGAGTGCATGGCATGTTTTGCAGTTTACATTGTTATTAGAGAAAAACAGAGTTCGACCAAGGTCCTCAAGAGTTGTTAATTCATATTCCCCCCTTAAATATTTATCATATTTAGAAGTGAAAGGTTGAAATTCCTCTGTGTGCTCATAAGCTTGAATCGCATCTCCCATGGCCGCATAAGCTTTTTCGATATCGTCCCAAATATCGGGTCCATAGATTTTTTTGAAATTCTCTTCATAAAAAGGATTTTCTTTCAGGCGATCGATAATTGTTTTCTTATCGGGCATCATCATCTCTACTTGATTTAACGGTGGATCTCCAGCCTGCTTAGCCATATCCTTTGCACGCCCATCCCAAAACACGCCGCCCTTGTATGTTTTACGTTTTTCATCGTAGCTAAATGGCAAATGATAACGCCCATACATAGCAGTTGGAGCATTCCTATCGCCAAAATGCGACCCATCCGCCCCAGTAGATACCATCTTGTATATCGGGCTATCTCGTCCATCTGTATAGGCCCTTCCTGGCTCATGACAAGATGCACAATTCATGGTTCTATTTCGTGACAGTGCCGTGTCATTAAAAAGCACCTGCCCCATTTGTTCTTTTAAAGCCTTTAGATCCTCTGTAGGCTTCTCTTTTGCTGTGGCAATGCTCCCGCCCACACCCACACAAAGTAACATTAAAAATACTTTAGATTTTTTTACTAATTGATTTCGCATGATTTTTCTCGATATCAAATGCCTCCGCAAACGGAGTTAACAACATACTTACTACAGAATAGTTGTAGTGAGTTTTTTGAAATGGAAATCCAAATCGCTTTTGTCTGACCGCATCTTTAGATGCAATAAATGAGTCAAACATCCAATCCCACAAAGCAATGTAACTACCATAGTTCTTAAGAGCATATTTGCTGTAGTGATGAACTTGATGCATGGCAGGAGAGACGAAAAAATGCTCTATCCATTTTGGATATGAAAGATATAAATGAGAGTGTCTAAGGTGCGTGCCTAAAAGAGAGAAGATGAATACGAAGGCATTGCCACCTAAGATAGACCACATATTAAGTTTAGGCCCGAAAATAGCCAAAAACACACCTGTAACGACTCCAGCCACCAAAGAATAACGCAAACCAAACAAGAAATTTTCAACTGGATGCACGCGATAAAACGTAAGCGGATTCATGATTTCCGCACTATGATGCACCTTGTGAAAATGCCACAGAAATTTGTTCTCATGCATCAAACGGTGCACCCAATAACGAGAGAAATCGCTAATCACAAACAGCACCGCAGCATATAAAACACTTACAGAAGCATATGAAATTTCAGGCGGCGGACCCATATATGGAAAGAGCAATTCGAAGATAAAAAGTGCAACTTCTTTAGCCGACAGTAGCAAAGGGGCTATCAGAAGCAGCTTAATAAAACTAATCGCAAAGAAGTACTTTAAGTCAAGAATTGTGCTTGGATGTGTGAGATGATTTTTTGTCTCGCTAAGAATAAATTTAAGCCTCCCCCCATTCCTACGAGCCACAACTGCAGTATAAATTGCGGCAATCAAAGCCGAGCTAGCAAGATATAGCCAGAAGAGCCTTTGCGTAGAGTCAAAAATAAAATTAGTCTCCATCTGCGTCCATCACCTTAGCTACAACTGGGAGAGCAGATATCAAACTGATATAGTAAAACTTGTAGAGATCGTTTGATAGATCGTAAATTGGTTTGATATTTTCTGGCTTAAAGAGCATTGCATCACTGGTAATTGGTTCAAGTTTTGCTAGCACTTTATCTAATGTTTTATTAATATCGTCTCCCACTTTTTGTGCTTTAAATTTTTGCAATATGTGGTAGAGATTTTTGTTTTCTGCCTTTGAGTCGACCATCTCTTTTTGAGCTTTATATATGGACTTAAGTGAGAGGGAGTTTAAATATGCATAAGGCGTTTCGGACCTTTCTAATCCTGGTTTTCCTGAATATTTTTTAGTCAAACCCGCAGGATCTCCTATCCTCCACTCTTTAGTTGAAAATATACTAGTCGCAAGTGCATTTACTAAAGCCGCCAATGATTTATCAGGTTCAGAAAGATACTCATCTCTTGCTTGTTCGTAGCCTTCTTCAATTTCAGCTACACGTTTGCAGATATTTATGGCCATGACCTGAGCAAATTCTATATCTCGTTTATCTAGGATTAAATCTCTATATATCACGTACTCCAGACTATTTAGACTTTTAGTCGAATTTTTAAACAGTGCCTTTTCCGCTGGACTCCCACTATCGAGTGCATGTTGAATTACATCGTATAGATTCTCTTTTCCGTAATGAAAATTGTCAATAAATTGCGGATGATCTAGATAGTCCTCATTTAAATCGCCCAAGATATAGTTAACTTGCACAGCCCTCCAGCTGTTATGAAATTTAAGAAACGCATCCTTTATGCCTGACTTTTCAGGGTTTGACGATTGCATATCGATCTGTTTTCTTAATGCATTGCAATCCTCAGTGGCAATGTGCACGTTCTTCTTAATTATGTTGTCGTATATGCTTTCTAATTCAGGCTTAAAGTCTGGATTTTTTTCTGCTGTGGCAATGCCCACTATCATCATCGACCCCACAATCGCAGAGATAAATTTAGTTTTAAAATTCATATTAAACCTACAAAGAATTTAAATATTTAAGTAAAGCCTCGCGGTCCTCTTCAGACAAACTCAAAAAACCTTCTTTTGCTTTCTGAGCCTGTCCACCATGCCAAGCAATAGCCTCAATTAAGGTTTCGGCCCTGCCATCATGCAAATAGCCAAGACCTAACTCGGCTTTAGTATAGTTTCTCCAAAGCGGAGCAGTTCTCCATTGTGATACTGAAGCCTCGAATTCTGGCCTTTTATCACTAAGCCCCTCACCCATATCATGCAATAATAAATCTGAAAATGGCTCAAATGTCACTCCATCCTTAGTTGTGAGGCTAGGCTTATGACAAAAAACACATTGCAACTCATTAAACACCTTTTTGCCCCGCTCACTTAATTTAAGTTCTTCCTTTGTGAGTTCTTTTTTTGGTGGCAATGGCAAGTGGGCCACATAAAATGCTATTGATTCCAACCTATGAGTCGGCAAATCATAATCTGGCAAATGCATCTCAAATTTAAGTCTGCGTCCGCGAGGAGCCTCTAAGCACTCCTTTTGAAATTGAGTACAGGATTCGTTTTCAATAACAATATTTGTAAGCCCCATATCATTTAGGGCCGCATCTCCCGATTGAACAAGAATGGATGGTTGAGACGCTTTCCATCCAAATTTACCTATGGCAAAAGTTTTATTCACTGGGTCATAGACTTTATTAGCTTTACCCGCCATTTCAGGGTCCGCTTCCGTTTGTAATTTAGATTCTTCAGCGAAATATTCTTCTGGCAAATTTTCTATGTACTTTAATCCAATCAAAGGAGGGGTAATGCGGATAGAAATTCCCGTTTTCGAATCCAATGGCCCATAGCCCATTTGATGAGTACCAATCTCCCACTGAGATAATTTAACTTGTGTACCATCTGAGCTTGGCTCATTAAAACTAGTTTTACCTAGTTTGACTTTTCCTTCAAGCGGCACAGTCCCAATACTTTTTGAGGAAAGTTGATGCCCATAAACTGGGTCTGGCAATGCAATTTGCTCTGGTTTTCGCTTAAAGTGATCTTCAAATTGAGCTAATCTAACGACATAAAGACCATGTACAAAAGAATCCGTAATTAATGGTGATTTTTGTTTTTTGGCAATGTGGCAGGAAGCACATGTATTTGAGCTAAATAATGGGCCTAAACCATCTCTAGCTGTAGTTGAACTAGGAGCTGCCACCCATGGTATATGAAAAAAGGATCTTCCTTCTGTAAACGAGTCTTCTTCCTCGTCAGTAAATTTGGCTTGCTCCGCCGCCAGCAATGACGGCGAAACAAGTAAGGTACAACTTAAACTAAATAATAATTTAGTTAACTTTAGTTTCTTCAGCATCAGTTACATCAGCTTCTGTTAAATCAATATGCAATGACTTAGCAACCACAATCATTTGATCTCCAAGGCGACGCATTTGATTTTTCATACTAACGAGATTTTTGTTATGAACTTCATTTTGAGGCAAGATTTGATAATCAAAATGCATTTCTTTCACAGCAACTTCATTCATAACGCTAATGCGTTTTTGAATATCCGCAATTAATTTATCAATCTTAGCTTTATTCTCTTTTCCTAAAGAGTCATAGAACGACACTCCAGAAGATTTACCATTGGTTTGACCTTTTAGAAGATCTAACCAACCTCTAAAATTCTGGTCAATGTCACGATGTGTATTATCCGCAAAGCATGAATGCTCATCTTCTTCTGATGGAGTAAGTACAGCGACTGCAATCCTCTCATTTGCTAATTCAGACTTAATAAATACACCTAAACCTGAAAGTATTTGTTTTATAGCCTCATCAGTTTTAATATTTTTAGAAGCCTCATCACCTTTTAATTGACCTAAAAGTGCTTGGCGATATAAACCTTTAGCACCATCTCTTTCAGTAGACCAAGCATCAACAAGAGTTTGAAGGTCACTAACTAATTTTTCTGCAGTAGCATTTAAATAATCCTTACGTCGCTCTTTAAATTTATCTTCTGTGTAATCAGTAAGCGGACGTTGACCTGCAGTTAATGGACCAGAAGTAATTTTGTCTTCTACGATGCTGTTATAGTCTTGATCTTGACCCCATAATAGGAATTCAATTGCGTGCCATCCTGTGGCAACGTTAGCTTCTCCTCCATTTTCGTTTAGTTCAGTGAGAACCTCTGGAGTAATTTTAGTGATATCAACTTCTTTTGCATCATCCCCTGTTGGTTTGAATTTACCTGTCGAATCAATGATATTCCCGCTTGTGCGATTGCCTTTCGCATCGATTGTGTAGTCAATCATAAATTCGTCTAAAGGCCATGCATTAATTTGAGATTCTAGATTGCCGTATGTTTCAGCAACCCAACCCTCTTCTGCGTCGATAGGGCCATTTGATAGACGCAATGCTTCAGTAAGTCCATAGCTTTCACGTGCTTTTAGCCATGTATCCTTAGCTGCTTTTAGAGTTTCTTCAGTTGGATTTGCTGTGAATTTTTTGAGAGCTTGTTGATGTGTTTTAGCGTCTTTTAAGGAATCTGAATAATATTTGAGGGCAATGTTTGCGTAGTTTTCAAGTGCGGCTTGTTCATCAATATGGACATGGTCAAATTTTTTATGCTCTTTATCATGGTCATGTTTATGCTCATGTTTGTGTTTATGTTTGTGTTTATGTTTGTGTTCATGTTTATGATCGTGCTTGTGATCATCAGCTAAAACATAAGTTGATGCTGTGGCCATACTGAGTCCCACAACTAGACTTGAAAAGATTTTATTGAATTTTAAGGACATAATAACCCCAACTAGTAAATGAAAATAGTAATAAGAATCATTATTATATACCCAAACATAAAATGTAACAATTAGTTAGCGGAAACATTGCCACCTTTAGATTAAGCACAGGATACAATGGGCTAGGGGCGTTACAATATGTAAATCAATTTGCGAGGAGAAAACTATGAAAAATATCCTGATTTGTTCTCTAATTGGAATTGGTCTTGCGGCTTGTGTGACTACGCAAGATGATTCACTGTCCCAATACGAAAGGGAGCATTTTTCTACTGAAAAGAATCCAGGGCTCCAAACAGTTCCTCATAAGGATCTTGACACAATTCCTAAGGGATATACTGAGCGTCAAATTCGCATAGCAATCGGTAATCCTAAGGCAAGATTCGTAAAAAATAACGGTCGTACAGTCATTCTAGAATATTTCAAAGAGGAACACGAAGGTTTACCGCACCTCATTCATCACTGCATGATTTTGAGAGATGGATATTATAGAGAAAGCATGACTTCCAAATTCTCTTGCAACCGAGTCAACTAGTTATTTTTCCAGGGTGGATAAATTTAGCCACCCTCATCTTCTCTTATAACCGCATGGCTAGTCATTCTTACATATGTATTTATAAATATATAACAGATATGAAATATTTTGTATCTACACTTAGATAAATCATTTAAAGGAGAAATTTATGAGAAACAAATTTATTGCCACCTATTTAAATATCGCAATTTCTACATTAGCATTTGGAGTTGCACACGCTCAAAGCACAGGTGTAAATTCAGTAAATTTACTTAGTGCAATGGAAATTAAGACTGGTACTGTTTTTGATAAAACTGAGTTTGGCGGTATCTCTGGATTAGATATGGCTAAAGACGGTACATATTGGGCTATATCAGATGATAGAGGCGGGGCAAAAGGCACTCCACGTTTCTACAATATCAAAATCGATTTTGATCAAAACACTATAAAAGGCGTCACTTTCAACAAAGTTCGCAATATGAAAACACCGAACGGAACTAATTTCCCTAAAGATTCTAAAACAGTGGATCCTGAGGCAATTAGAGTTGCACCAAACGGTAATTTATACTGGGCATCAGAAGGAAACTGGGACCAAGATGCAGCTAAGAGATATCAACCATTTGTGCGTGAGATGAAAACTGATGGAACTCATGTACGTGAACTCAATATCCCACCTTCTTACAACTACTACGATAATTTGAAATCAGGAGTTAGAAACAATAACTCATTTGAGGCATTAGCTGTAACCCCAGATGGTTCAGTTTATGTAGCAACTGAGGGTGGCCTATATCAAGATGGTGGCCCTGCATCTTTGGATAAAGGCTCTAGGATTCGCGTAACTAAACTTAATCCTACTACAAACGCACCTGAAGCTCAGTATGTATATGAATTGCCTAAGATTCCAACAGCTTCACCTACTGGTGGCTTTGCGGATAACGGTTTGACTGAGTTGCTTGCAATTTCTAATAATGAATTCTTGGCTTTAGAGCGTTCATATGCTGATGGCGTGGGCAATACTATTCGTATCGTCAAAGCTACTATTACTGGCGACAGTACTAACGTTAGAAATATTAACGCTTTGGAAGGTGCATCTTATAATCCTATGAAACGCGAAGTGCTTCTAGAAATGGCAGGTCAATATAGAGGCGTAAAAATGGATAACATGGAAGCGATGAGCTGGGGCAAAACATTGCCAAACGGAAATCGCTCTTTGATAGTAGTTTCAGATAATAATTTCAGCGACAAACAAAGAACTTTGTTTATGGTGTTTGAAGTTAAGTAATACTTTCTATCTATTTCATTTATTTAGATGAACCCGTCTGTAAGGCGGGTTTTTATTTTTGAATCCACTTCAATCATTAACGAAACTAAGTAGATTTATGGATTTATTACACTATTGAGTTAGGGTAAAAAAGAGGGTAATGATTAGGGAAATGAATGTAGTAATGGGATATTTTAAAAATCCAATAACCGCTTAAATACACGCTTTCAGGGGAGGTATTGGTGCCGGCTACAAGAATCGAACTCGTGACCTTCTGATTACAAATCAGCTGCTCTACCTGCTGAGCTAAGCCGGCCTACAAAAGAAAAACATTATAATTGCTAAATTTATTCAATGTCAATATTCTAAAGCCGCTTTTTACACAATTTGTAGCAAATAAATCGAACCAAAGTAAACTAATATTGCACAGAAATATAATCGAGTTAGTGCTGCTAACTGGGATAAAACATGAAATATTATTTGATGGCTTGGAATAAATTTTTTCAATTCACAGGTCGATCAAGAAGGTCAGAATACTTCTGGTTTGTCGTAATTAATTTAGTCATTATTATCGGTATAGCTCTTATTTCTGTTGTTTTTGGACCCGCAGCCTATGAAGTGGGATTAGGACTGCTAGGTCTTTACTCAATACTCATTTTATTTCCTTCGCTCTCACTTATGGCCAGAAGGTTTCACGATATGAATCTAAGTGCTTGGTTTATATTACCTTTTTTATTGATCAGTGCTTTTATACAGGCTCAAGTAAATTCAGGACTGGAACCAGGTACATTAACTAGAGCGGCAGCTATTGTTCAGTTACTTATACAAATAACATTATGCTTTTTTGCAGGGACTCCAGGTCCTAATAAATACGGCCCAGATCCTAAGGGTATAACTGCACCAATGCCTCAAACTAAGCAAAAACAAAGAGAAGAAACAGTTGAGGTGGCATTACCGAAAGGGAAAGAACCAACTCCAACTAAAATTCCAGATGACCCATTCAAAGGGTACGATGGATAAGAAAATTAATCGATAATTTTAAAACCACCAAAATCCTTAGATTCTGAGCCAGCCTCTTTTTCGGATTTTGTATTTGATGACATATCTTTTTCTGAATTCATAGAATCATTAGACTCTTCAAACTCAGTAACCTCAAACATCAGGCCTTCTTGAGTTTGCTTAGAATAGAAAGCAGCCACTCTAGCAAGTGGAAATGATACTTCCATGGGCTGTCCACTAAAGCGAGCCATGAAAGAAATCCAATCATTCCCGATAAGCAAATCTTTAACGGACTCGTAGCCTACATTAAAGGTTATAAGCCCATCTTGAACAAACTGCTTAGGGACATTACAGTTCTTATCGGTATGAACGAGAATATAAGGGTCGTAGCCCATATCAGTGCACCACTCATGCAATGCACGAACCACATACCCTTTTGCAGTTGAAGGAAACATTAGCGACGCATCACTTTTTCAGATGGTGTCAATGCTTCAATAAATGCAGGCCTAGAGAAGATACGCTCTGCATATTTTTGAATCGGAGCAGCGGCTTTAGGAAGTTCGATACCGTAGTGATCAAGCCTCCAAAGCAAAGGAGAAATAGCCACATCAAGCATAGAAAATTCATCTCCAAGCATATATTTATTTTTAGACATCACTTGAGAGATT
The DNA here is from genome assembly GCF_000687755.1 of Taylorella asinigenitalis ATCC 700933. Classification (GTDB taxonomy): domain Bacteria; phylum Pseudomonadota; class Gammaproteobacteria; order Burkholderiales; family Burkholderiaceae_B; genus Taylorella; species Taylorella asinigenitalis. The sequence goes on along the minus strand of NZ_JHXN01000006.1, from coordinate 73,240 downwards.
TGAGTAAGTCTATCTCGAATAATATTACGAGCTTCTTTTAACTCTTCCTCATTATTTTTCTTACTGCGATCCTCTAGGATAGATACATAAGAAAATAATTCACGCTCAAAGTTAAAAAGAAACAACCTAGTTCTAGCTCTCATAATAGGCTCACCTGGCATCAATTGAGGATGCGGAAAGCGTTCATCGATATACTCGTTTATGATATTAGACTCATATAGAACTAGGTCTCTTTCAACTAAGATTGGCAATGTGCCATAAGGATTCATGAGTGCAATATCTTCTGGTTTATTGAACAAATCTATATCCTTAACCTCAAAATCCATGCCTTTTTCGTAAAGTACAAAACGGCATCTTTGAGAGAAAGGACAAGTATTTCCAGAAAATAAAACGATCATAAGTTACCTCTAAATTTATTGTTATTTTACGTGCTTCCAGTAAGCTTTATTTAGCTGCCATGCAAACACAAAGAAGATAGCTAAGAATAGCATAACCCACAAACCTAAAGTTTTACGGAACTCTTGATGAGGTTCAGACATCCAACCTAAAAAGGCTGTTAAATCTGCCACATCCTTATCGAACTCAGCTTGTTTTTCTGGGTTAAGGTATTTAATTTCTTGGTGACTAGAAGCTACTCCTTTGTAGTCTGGCAATGCCTTATCGCTCACCTGTTTACGATATCCATGTTCATCAATCACAGAAACCACTTCGTGCCATTCAGTACCACCACCTTCTTTAGCTTGCTCAACAATATCAGTGATAGTGACTTCTACAGGACTCATCTGCTCCCATAATGGATTTGGCATTGCTGTGTTAGGGAACACTATATTGTTCCACCCAGTGGCACGAGATTTATCGCGGTAGAAGGTTCTAAGATATGTGTAAATATAATCTGTGCCTGGCTGACCTAAGTTTGCAGATTTTGCACGAGCCATTACAGATAAGTCAGGAGGAGTCACACCGAACCATAGTTTCGCATCCTTACGGTCCATAGCGATGGTCATCTTATCGCCTACTTTTTTACCTGTAAATAATAGATTTTCTTCGATCTGTTTTTCAGTCAAACCAAGCTCTTGAAGATGACTATAGCGCACTAAATTTGCACTATGACAGTTCATACAGTAATTAACGAATAGCTTAGCTCCATTTTGCAAAGAAGCTTTATCGCGTAAATTTATTGGAGCTTCATCCCAATGAACCCCACCTTCAGAAGCGAAAGAAGTACCACTAACTGAAGCAACTAATAAAAGTAATGAAACTAGAAATTTTTTAAACATCTTGTATATCCTCTTTATTAGTGCGGTTTATAAGTGATTCTTTCTGGAACTTGCTTAAATGGTCCAATTCGGCTCCAAATAGGCATAAAGAAGAAGAAAGCTAGATAAATAACAGTACCAACTTGGCTGATAATGTTAATTAAATCATCAGGAGATTTAGTACCGCAAACTCCAAGAACGATAAAATTAATGCAGAAAATAGCATATAGAAGCTTATGCCAACCAGGACGGTAACGAATAGATTTTACTGGTGACTGATCTAGCCATGGCAAGAAGCCAAGCATAACAACGGTACCACCCATAACAATCACGCCCCAGAATTTCGCATCAAAAACACGAAGTAGGATGGCAATGCCCACGAGCACTACAAACCAAATAATTTTCCACAAACCTTTGATATTTTTACTTAGTAAAATTCCAAGAGCAAAAATAACAGCAAATCCAGCTAACACCCACGTAAAGTCATCGGTAGTTGCACGCAACATAGAATAGAAAGGCGTGAAGTACCAAACGGGTGCAATATGTGGTGGTGTTTGTAGTGGATCAGCTGGTAAGAAATTATTGGATTCTAAGAAATATCCACCCATAGTTGGTGCAAAGAACATAATGGCAGCAAAAACTAATAGGAACACAGCCACTCCCAAAATATCATGAACTGTATAGTATGGGTGGAATGGGATACCGTCTAGAGGAATACCATTTTTGTCTTTGTAGTTTTTAATTTCAACTCCATCTGGGTTATTAGAACCAACCTCATGAAGAGCAATAATATGAGCTGCTACTAAGCCGATTAAAACTAGCGGAATTGCTACAACGTGGAATGCAAAGAATCTATTTAATGTCGCATCTGACACAACAAAATCACCGCGAATCCAAACAGATAAAGTCTCACCAACGAAAGGAATAGCAGAGAAGAGGTTAACAATCACCTGTGCACCCCAGAATGACATCTGTCCCCAAGGTAATAGATAGCCAAAAAATGCTTCAGCCATCAAGCAAAGGAAAATCATAACACCGAAGATCCAAACTAGTTCACGTGGTTTACGATATGAACCGTAGAACATACCTCTTAGCATATGAAGGTATACAACCACAAAGAACATAGACGCACCTGTGGAGTGCATATAGCGAATAATCCAACCATATGGCACTTCACGCATAATATATTCGACTGATGCAAAAGCTTCATTTGCATCTGGTTTGTAATGCATAACCATAAAAATACCAGTCACAATCTGTATAACTAGTACTAGGATTGCAAGAGAACCGAAGAAGTACCAAAAATTGAAGTTTTTAGGTGCATAGTACTTAGCCATGTGGTCATTCCACAGGCTTGTAAGAGGAAATCTACGATCAACCCAACCTAAAAATCCTGTCGTTTCTACAACTTTATCTTTAGCCATTATTTAACTCCTGATTATAGATTAGGCCGCAGCTTCTTGGCCGATTAATATATGAGTATCGTCCACGAAGTAGTAAGGCGGAACTAGAAGATTATCTGGAGCTGGTTGATTTTTAAATACACGTCCAGCCAAGTCAAAATGAGAACCATGACAAGGGCATAGATAACCACCCTTCCAGTCTGAAGACATGCCTTCAGCATTTCCGTCTTTAAGACGCGAAGATGGTGAACAACCTAAGTGAGTACAGATACCGACGCAAACAAACCACTGATCTTTGCGAGAACGATATTGATTTTTTGCATATTCTGGAGTGTATCCAGGTCTTTCTGATTTAGGGTCTGCTACTAAATCCTCAGTAGCCTTCAATGACTCAATCATTTCAGGAGTGCGATGAAGAATCCAAACAGGTTTACCCTGCCACTCCACTGCAATCATAGTACCTGGTGCGATTTGGCTTATATCAACTTCAACTGGAGCCCCTGCAGCCCTTGCTCTGTCCGAAGGAGTCATAGAGGCAACAAATGGAACAAGCGTAGCCATTGTAGCTACGCCTCCGATCGCACAGGCTGTCCCTAATAACATACGTCGAGAAGGGTCATCTGGCAATTGCTCAGGAAATGACAAGCTCTCGCTTTGAACTAAATTGTGTGAATCTTGACTCATTGTATATCCTTATTGGTATTGCCAAGTTTAAAAATTATTCCGCCCCAATTATAACCCTATGAGATTGCATATTACAAAAAAATTCGTTTATGATAATAACCTTTTTCATGACATCGTATCGGAGGGAATTATGTCGTTTTTTAAGGAATTTAGGGAATTCGCTATAAAAGGTAATATGGTGGATTTGGCCGTAGGTGTAATCATCGGGGCCGCATTCGGCAAAATCATTGACTCTTTAGTTAAAGATATTATCATGCCCTTAATCAGCTTTATCTTAGGTGGTGATGTTGATTTCTCTCACAAATTTTTAATTCTTTCTAAGCCAGATAACTATACTGGACCAGAGACATTAGCTGCACTTCAAGAAGCAGGAGCAAACGTTTTAAGCTGGGGTAGCTTTTTAACTGTAGTTATAAATTTCTTACTAATGGCATTCGTAGTGTTTATGCTTGTAAGAACAATCAATAAAATTAAATCAAGAGTTTCTGAAGAGGAAGCAGCAGCACCAGCAGCAGACCCTGCAGAGGTTGTGCTTTTAAGAGAAATTCGTGACGAATTAAAAACAAGAAAAATTTAATTAAATCGGATTATTAAGTTCCACATACTCAATCTCAAGCTGAGGGAATTGATCTTTTAGTGCTGATCCCAAAGCTTGAACACCATACCTTTCAGTTGCATGATGACCTGCAGCTATAAACCCCACACCAGATTCCAAAGCTTCGTGATAGCATTTTTCAGATGCTTCCCCAGTGATATAAACATCCGCTCCCTGATCAATCGCATCCTTAAAGTATCCTTGAGCACCACCAGTGCACCAAGCGATACGGTGGATAGGTGCGGAGGCATTGCCAACTAAAAGCGGGGTTCTATCGAGCTTTTGTTCAATCAATGCACACAAATCACCTAGAGTTTTAATTTGCTGTGCAGGACGGCCAAACCAAATTAAGCCATACTTCCCGTAGGTCTCAGGTTTGAGCTCACCCTCCTTCTCTATCATATTTACTTGAAAATCAAGAACGCGTGCAAGCTGTGCATTATTTCCATACTCAATATGTGCATCGAGCGGCAAATGATATCCGAACACATTCAGATTGCCTTTTATTGCGGTGGCAATGCGTTTGTACTTAATATCAACAATTTGTAAATCTTCATTTTTCCAAAACCATCCATGATGTACAATTATTGCATCCGCATTTTTTTGAATGGCTTGCTGTATCAAAGCTTCTGAAGCTGTAACCCCTAGTACAATTTTGTTTATTTTTGATTTCCCTTGAAGCTGTAGTCCATTAGGGGCATAATCATTAAACATATTGGGTTTAAGAGTGCAATCTAGCCACTCTTGAAGTTCTTGTAATTTGATACCGCTCATTATTACACCTATGAGATTAATTTGGACTATTTTTGCAAATCTTTGTGCTATTTGTCTATTAGTTTTATGCGTGTTAGGTATTCTAAAGCCTGACTACATAAGGGGTTATTTTACTCAGACTAACCCGCATTTGTCAGAACCTCAAAGACCGACGGCCACCGTAAAAATTCAACAGCTTGAAGCTCCAAAGGCTAATCTTGGCCTTCAATATAAGCCTAGTGGAGAGGTCAAACATACATTGACAACCACTATCATTACATCTTATGCGGATGCTGTAGCCTTAGCTTCTCCATCCGTAGTTAGCATATACACAACCAAAATCATTGCCTCCCCATTTAAGGGGCTTCGAGATGTGCCATCACTGCGCCCGTTCATTATCGAACAATACAACAAAAAGCTAAATGAACCGACAGATTTAGGTTCTGGTGTGATTGCAAATGCAGAAGGGTACATTCTCACAAATTACCACGTAGTCGAAGCGGCGGATTCTATCGAGGTGGCACTTTACGATGGGCGAAAATTTAAGGCTAAATTCATAGGTGCTGATCCAGATACTGATTTAGCTGTAATTAAGATTGATGTACCAGATTTAGTCCCAATTACTTACGAAAACTCTCAATCTCTTAATGTGGGAGATGTTGTCCTTGCTATAGGTAATCCTTTTGGCGTAGGACAGACTACGACTATGGGCATTGTTTCTGCTATTGGAAGATCTGGTCTTGGGATAAATACATACGAGAATTTTATCCAGACGGATGCATCGATTAACCCAGGGAATTCGGGTGGTGCACTGATTAATGTTAACGGTAAATTAGTTGGTATAAATACTGCAATTTATGCGGATGACGACTATGGAGGTTCATTAGGAATTGGATTTGCGACTCCAGCGGACACTGCTTTAAAAATCCTAAATCAGATAATTACCGATGGCCGTGTTACTAGAGGTTGGCTCGGAATTGAAGCACAGTTAGTGACAAGCGAAGTAGCGAAAACTCTAAAACTCTCCGACACTACGGGAGTCGTAATCGTATCAATAGCAAAAAATAGCCCTGCAGAAAAAGCACATCTAAAAAACGGTGATGTAATCACAGAATTCAATGGCGAAAAAGTAATTAGTGTAGACCATCTGATGATTGATATCGCAGCTCAAAAACCAGGTACCTCCATCAAATTAAAAATCTACCGGAATGGTCATTCTGAAGATTTGGAAATAGTTCTAGAGTCGCGTGAATAGAACATAGCCACCCTAAGGCCTATCTCAAATAATAATATCAATGGAACGGCCATCAAGACCTGACTTATTATGTCAGGAGGCGTCAAAATAGCCGCTACTATAAAGGAACCAACAATCACATAGCTTCTAGCTTGCTTTAATTTTTCTACACTAGCTATGCCACTAAAGACTAATAATATAACGACAACTGGCACCTCAAATGTAATTCCAAACGCTAGAAACATAGTGGTTACAAAATCTATATACGCTTCAATATCAGGAGCAAACTGAATGCTGTCAGGGGCTACAGATATTATGAATCGAAATACAAGACGAAACACAAAAAAATAACAAAAGCACATGCCTACTATAAAAAGCAGGTAGCTTCCTACCATAAGTGGCAATGCCAACGATTTCTCCCGTCTATATAATCCTGGAGCTACAAATGCCCATGCCTGATACAAAATATAAGGCATTGCAATTACTATTGCAGCAAAAAGCGTGGTCTTAAGTGGCACAATAAAAGGTGTTATTACTCCTAAAGAGATCATACGATCTCCAGCTGGCAAACTTGCTATTAGTGGATGAGCGAGCAAATCATAAATTTCATTAGGCCCTGGAAAAATGCATAGGACTAAAAACACTACCACTAGTGCAGCGATTGATTTCAAGAGTCTAGATCGTAATTCTATTAAATGCGGAAGTAAGCCGCCCTCTTCAACTTCAGCCATTATCTTTATTTTGTTTAGAAGGGATAATTACATCAGGAAGGTCGGGAAACTCTTCTTGGCTGAAATCTTTTTTTGATATTTCTGAAAAAGAGGATTGAACTTCATCTTTGATTTGAGTGGCGTGTGTTTTTATACTTTGGGCAGCATCTGTCAATGATGATTTTATAGATCGCAGTTCATCTGCATCAATTTCATGCTCCATATCCTTTTTAAAATCGCTCATATATCGATTTACGCGGCCAGTAATGTGCCCTATACTTCTGGCAACTTTTGGGAGCTTTTCGGGACCGAACACCAATAAGGCGACCACCCCAATAACGAAAAATTCGCTAAAACTTAATCCAAACATTAAGGATTTTTGATTTGATCAGAGTCAACTTGGTCTTTTACTGTAGGCTTAGGTACAGATATATCTTGATCTAAACCTCCTGATGGCACACCTGGTGGGGATGGAATAACTGCAGGTTTAGAATCCTCGTAATCAGTATCAGCATCCTTCATACCTTTTTTAAATCCCTTAACTGCTCCACCAAGATCTTCACCGGCATTCCTTAGTCTCTTAGTACCAAAAACTAATATCACTACAAGTAATACTATTAACCAGTGCCAAATACTAAAACCACCCATAAATATCTCCTAATCGTTAATGGAATCTACTATATCAATAGCATCTTGTAGGCTATAGTTACCTTTATCAAGACATTTCCCTAAAATAATTCCATCTACTCCGTAATCGACCAAGGTTTTAATTTCTTTGAATCTACTGACTTGATCTATATCGCCGCAAGCTAACACGGGAACGTCCACATTTTGAGCAAAATTAATCGTTGCTTCATAATTAAGTTCAGTCATATCGCCGTTTGGACCCATATCTGTATAGATTATAGAATCAATCCCTTCATCTGTAAGTCTTTGGGCAATGCTTATGGCATCAAACTTAGTAACTTTAGACCAACTATCCGTCACAACTTTTCCGTCTCGTGCATCTAAACCCAAGATAACCTGACCATTAAAAGCTGAACAAGCATCGTTCATAAAATGCGGGTCTTTCACCCCTGCAGATCCAACAACTACATAATCAAACCCCATATCTAGATAAGATTCAATCGAAGCCATTGTTTTAATACCGCCAGCAATTTGAAGTGGCAAGTAATGACTAACTTCATCTACAATTTTACCCAGCACATCATTGTTTTTTGAATATGTTGCCGCATTTTGCGAAGCCGCATTGGGACCAAGTTGAACAATGTGCAATCTATCAGCTCCAAGATCGGCCCATTTTTTAGCCTGTTCAACTGGATCTACATCAAAAGGCGTAGAGCTAGTCTTATCGCCATAACTAACATGGACACATTTGCCATCTTGAATAAAAATTGAAGGAATAATCCACATACAAATTACTTTTATTTAGGAGATTCTTTCTATATCTGCACCAACTTTTTTGAGCTTTTCTTCTATCTTGTAATAACCGCGGTCAAGATGATAAATACGATCAATTATCGTATCACCTTCAGCGGCAAGTGCTGCTATTATAAGGCTTGCAGACGCCCTAAGGTCAGTGGCCATCACTTTTGCACCTTGAAGTCTCTCAATACCGTGTATTTGAGCCTTATTTTCTATAACATTTATATCCGCACCCATTCGATTTAATTCTGGCACATGCATAAATCTATTCTCGAAGATGCGTTCATCAATTGTGCTCTCCCCGTCAGCCAATGCATTTAGTGCCATAAATTGTGCTTGCATATCTGTTGGAAAGCCTGGATATTCTTTAGTAACTATTGAAACTGGTTTTGGTCTTCTGTTCATTGTAGCTTTGATTGAATTCTCTCTGACCTCTATTTCTAGCCCTGCTTCAGTTAATTTTTCAAGAATGCAATCCATTGTATGTGGCAATGCATTCGTTAACTCTAATGTACCTCCTGTAGCACCCACGCAGCATAGAAAGGTTCCAGCTTCTATCCTATCGGGCATGATACTGTAATCGGTGCCATGCAATTTATCTACACCCTCGATAGTGATCCTAGATGTTCCATGCCCTGAGATTTTAGCCCCCATAGAATTTAGCATCTCTGCAAGGTCGTACACTTCAGGCTCTTGAGCTGCATTTTCCAAAACAGTAGTTCCAGAAGCTAATGAAGCCGCCATAAGAAATTGTTCGGTTCCACCAACTGTAACCATGTCTGTACGAATAGAAGCACCTTTCAAGCGTTCGGCTTTTGCAACAACAAACCCATGTTCTATTTCAATATCGGCCGATAGGGTTTTAAGTCCCTTAATATGCTGGTCTACTGGCCTCTGACCAATTGCACATCCCCCTGGCAAGCTAACTTTAGCTTCTCCAAATCTAGTTAATAGTGGACCCAAAACTAAGATTGAAGCACGCATTGTTTTAACTAATTCATATGGAGCCTCGTAGGATTTAATATCGTCAGCTTGTAATTTCAGAACTTCTGGCTCAACCCACTCAGCTTTAACTCCGAGCTGTTGCAAAACTTTTATAGAAGTTTTGATATCGTTTAGTTTTGGAACATTTCTAAGAATTACTGGCTCTGATGTAAGTAATGTGGCACATAATATAGGTAGAGCCGCATTTTTTGCACCTGAAACTTTGATTGACCCTTCTAGCCGTTTGCCGCCTATGACTTTTAGTTTATCCATTATCCCTGCTTGGCCTTGTGTTCTTCTGGTGTAAGTGTAGTCATGGATAAGGCGTGGATTTCTTCTTTCATACGATCCCCCAAAATTCCATAAACCATCTGATGACGCTGTATAAGTCGCTTTCCTGTAAAAGCTTCACTCACGATAGTAGCAAAAAAATGAGTACCGTCCCCTTCAACATAAATGAATTCGCAAGGTATTTCGGTGGCAATGAGCTCTTTAATTAAATCTTCTCTTGATTGCGTCATAGTAATTAAGAACGAAGTTTGTAACCTGTCTTTATGATTCTAATGGTAACTAAGGAAACAATAATAAAACAAACAAGTACCACTATTAAGCTATGCCAAGGCGAAACATCGGAGACACCAAAAAAGGCATACCTAAAACCATCTATCATATAAAAAACTGGGTTGTAATACGATACAGACTGCCAAAAATTAGGCAAACTGTGGATTGAATAAAACACTCCTGATAAAAATGTCATGGGCATTACTAAAAATGTCTGGAAATTTGCTAATTGGTCCCATTTATCCGCAACAACTCCATTGAGTAATCCTAAAGCAGCAAAAGTCGCACTACATAAAATAGCAAAAACAATTAGCCACAAAATATTTTCAGGGATTATTAATGCATATAAAAGACTGCACAACCAAATAACAAAGCCAACTAAGATTGCCCGAGCCACTCCCGCTAATGTATAAGCAAAATACATCTCATAGGTCGATATCGGTGGCAATAGAATAAATACAATATTGCCGCTCATTTTAGACTGCAAAAACGAAGAAGCTGAATTGCTATAAGCATTTTGCATCATAGACATCATCATAAGTCCTGGTATTAAGAACTTAACGTATGGTATTGAGCCATAAGCTACCCTATCACTTAATACTTGTGCAAATACCACTAAGTACAAAATTGTGGTCATAGTAGGAGCAGCTACAGTTTGAAAAATAATTTTTTTGAATCTATCAATTTCCTTACTTAAAAGTGCGGGAAATCCAGAACCAAACTCTAATTTGGATTGCAGTCTATGGTTTTCCATTAAATCAACTCTCTTCTGGAAGTATCATAGAAATCATCTAATTGACTTAACTTCATAAATGCACTCTCTAGATTGTTAACGCCCAATGAATTTAATAGATTTGAAGTTTCGTCTAACGCAACTAGATTCCCGTGGCTTAAAAAGGCAATACGATCACACATCTCTTGAGCTTCTTCAAGGTAGTGAGTAGTAAGAAGTATAGTATGTCCCTGTGCATTTAATTCTTTGATAAATTTCCAAAGGCTCTGACGAAGTTCAACGTCAACGCCAGCTGTTGGTTCATCAAGGATAATTACTGGGGGTCTATGAACTAGTGCTTGAGCAACTAACACCCTTCTCTTCATGCCACCCGACAAAGCTCGCATATTAGTATTAGCTTTATCTGTAAGATTTAGTTTTTCTAGAAGTTCTTCAATCCAAGACTCATTTTTATATAGTCCATAAAAACCAGATTGATTTCTTAAAGTCTCTATCACAGTAAAAAAAGGGTCAAAAACTAACTCCTGTGGTACGACTCCTAAACACCTTCTAGCTTGTTTATAGTTATCTTGAACATCAAAATTAAAAATCTTTGCACTACCTGAGGTAGGAATTGATAAGCCAGCTAGAATGGAAATAATCGATGTTTTACCTGCACCATTAGGCCCAAGTAAACCAAAAAACTCACCCTCTTTAATATTAAAACTGACTTCTTTTAATGCTTGAAAACCAGCTCCAACAGGTCGGCCTAAAAGGCTTTTGATAAAGCTGGTTTTCTTTGCATAAATTTTTGTTATATTTTTTATGCTTACTGCTTCAGACATAACCTAATTGTTTTTCTCCAAAGCTTGAATCAATCCATCGATCCCGCCTTTGTTGATTTCTCCAGCGAACTGATTTCTGTAGTTTTGTATCAACCATATATTCTCTACATTAAAGTCATAGAACTTCCAAGTGTCACCAGATTTTTCTAATCGGTAGTCAACTTCAACTATTCCTGAATTGTTTTTGATTTTAGTTCTTACAACAGCATCATTTGCGTTAGGATCACCGCGAAAAGGTTCCATAATAATCTCTGTAGAATCGTCTACTTTTGAGAACGCACCACTATAAGTACGAATAAGTGTTTTCTTAAAAGCCTCTGTAAGTGCTGATTTTTGCTCAGGAGTAGCTTTTCTCCATGGCTGACCAGTAGCTAAACGAGTAGTTTTTTGTATATTAGAAACTGGGATTAATTTATCGTTTACGATTTTTTGGATTGCAGCAGTATCTCCGCTTTTAGCCGCAGCATCGTTTTGAATTACTTTAATAGTATCCTCAGCCACTTTCTTTACGAAATCATTTGGATTTTCTGCCGCTTGTATGCCTATTGTTAAAGCAAAGAGAGAACTAGCCAAAAGAGTTTTAGTTAATTTATTCATATCTCCTCCTGTGTTTATAAGTTGTATGTATTAATAATAAATTATTAAATAAGACACTATAGAATTAAAAGTATAAATAATATTTCAATTAATTCCTTATTCACCAGGATCTTCGTATTGAGGAACTGATGGATCTACATACTGGGGAGTGCTTGGCGAAGCAGCCTCTGGATCCTCGTACTGAGGTAAATCACTCTCTGGGTCATCGTATTGAGGGAGGTTTGACTCAGGATCTTCGTACACAGGTAAATTATCTTTCTGAATCAAAACTTTTGATTGTTTTGCCCTTTTTTCAGCAGCCAATTCTTCTTGATATAAACCATTAGGCTCCAACTTGCTTCTAACCAAGGCACGTCGGTTTTGTAAGTAAGCATCACGAATGAAGGCATACTCATCTAAAGCCAAACCTTTAGTCATGTTTTCAACTTCCAAAAGCTTATACCTTATATCTGTATATTTAAGCCCTAGTAGAGTATTGCGCAACCTAACATTTTCTATTGCTGAAGGTGATGAATACACTAACGTGGTACCCACTGAATCGCCTAAAAGACCTACACCATCTCTTAAATTCGATGGTCCTAGAATGGGAAGATATAAATATGGACCTTCACCCAACCCCCAAACAGCTAGTGTTGTTCCAAAATCGTTTGGAATTTTAGGAACACCATTCTTAGTTGCGACATCGAAGCATCCACCAACACCCATAGTTGAATTTTGTACAACCCTACCTAAAGTGTTGAAGAAATCGACACCTCTACCCTGAAGTAAACTGTTTATACCCGACCAAACATCATCTAAATTTGAGAATATATTTGATATACACCTCTTAGCTCCACCAGGCAAAACTGCAGAATAAAGTTCCGCAACGGGACGTACAATAGCGTCATCCACTGTTTTATTTACTTTATATATTGTGCGATTCATACTTTCATATGGATCACCTTTGGTAGGATGTTGTACAGATACGCAAGCTGATAAGATGCTGACTAAAAATAATGATTTGATAGCTCGGATTATATGTTTATTCATTCTTTAGTAGTCCCTTCTTTTTCTGCCGTAGAGAAAAGGAACTTACTAATCAATTCCTCCAAAACAATTGCACTTTGAGTGTACATAATCTCATCACCTTCTTTAAGATTACTCTCCTCAGCTCCAGGAGTAAGACCAATATATTGCTCTCCTAATATTCCTGATGTCATGATAGTTGCAGAGGTATCTAAAGGAAACAAATATTTTTGATTAATATCTAAAGACACCACACCTTTAAATTCAGAATTATCAAATTCTACCGAATCAACTCTACCTACAACCACACCATTACTACGAATTGCTGCTCTTGCTTTAAGAGAGCCCACATTATCGAATTTTGCAGTTATGCGATAAGTTTTCTCAAATGTGTATGTATTTAGATTGCCTGCTTTGAGAGCTAAAAATGCTATTGCTACAAGACCTAAAAGAAAAAATAATCCAACTAAAAAATTTGTTTTGTTGCTGTGCATAATCCGAACACCTATGTAAACATTACAGCAGTAAGCAAGAAATCAAGTCCAAGCACACAAAGCGAAGACTTGACGACAGTATGAGTAGTAGCTTTTGCTACGCCCTCTGGGGTTGGAACTGAATACCAGCCCTCATATAAAGCAATCAACATGACGGCTACACCAAAGACGAAACTTTTGATAACACCATTTAATATGTCATGAACTATATCGGTACCAGACTGCATCTGTGACCAAAAAGAACCTGAATCAACGTCAATTAATACGACCCCCACTACCCAGCCACCAATTACACCAATAGATGAAAAAATAGCAGCCAATATAGGCATGGCAATGGTACCGCCCCAAAATCTAGGCACAATAATTCGATTAATTGGATTTATACCCATAACATCCATTGCGGCTAATTGTTCACCTGATTTCATAAGCCCAATTTCAGCAGTTATTGCAGTTCCTGCTCGTCCAGCGAACAACAAAGCAGTAATTACTGGTCCTAATTCACGGGTAAGTGCCAATGAAACCACCAATCCCAAAGAAGACTCAGATCCATACATGGATAAGGTATGGTAGCCTTGAAGACCTAACACAAAGCCTACAAACAACCCAGAAACAGCAATAATAATTAGAGAGTGATTACCTATAAAATGAAGCTGTTCAATAACTAATGATGGTCGTCTGATACTAGTGCCTATTCCTAAGAATATGGCCCACATAAATTTAGCAAAAGCACCCGCAGCACTTATGGCTGCGATAATAAAAGCTCCAAATCGAGAAATTAAGTTAAACACCCAGTTTCTCTCCTCTGGACTTGTACCACATATCAAAACTATCTGTCATTGGATATTCAAAGACAACGGGCCCATCAGGTTTGCCATATAAAAATTGATTAACATAATCATCACTTGATTCACGTAGTTGATCGGGGGTACCTTCAGCTATAACTCTACCCTGACCAATCATATATACATAATCAACAATAGCAAATGACTCCTCAATGTCGTGAGTAATAAGTATGGAGCCGCAATTTAAACGGTCCGCTGTATCCCGAATAAGCTTAGCCGTCATACCAAGCGATATAGGGTCCAACCCTGCAAAGGGTTCGTCATAAAGAATTACTTTAGGCTCTAAAATAATCGCTCGAGCAAGTCCAACCCTGCGAGCCATACCACCAGAGATTTCAGATAATTTAAGATGTGCTGCAGTCTTAAGACCAACAGAATCCAAAGTCATAAGAACCTTTTTAAATATCTCTTTTTCGTTATCTTTCGTAAGCTCTCTTAATGGAAAAGCGACATTATCGTAAACATTAAGATTTGTAAAAAGAGCCCCATGTTGAAATAGAACCCCCATTTGCTGACGTAATTTGTCCAGTTTGGCTTTAGAAATATTATTAAGGTCTTGGCCAAATAGAGTAATATGCCCAGCCTGTGGTTTTAATTGCCCAGTAGCAGCTCTAAGAATAGTAGTTTTGCCCGAGCCAGACCCACCGATTAAAGCAATAATCTGTCCTTTTTGTAAACGAACATGCAAATCGGAAATGATAACATTAGGACCATAACCCAAAGTAACATGATCAAATTGTAATAAGGTCTCTGAATCCGACACGTTCTTTAAATCACTTAAATAAAAACTGACATTTTAACAATTTATTGCTTTCTGGTAGTTACCATTAGAGAGCTTTGTAATTCTGCCCTCAATTTCCCAATTAATTAAATTCTCTATAGCTGCATCTATGGGCATGCTTAAAGAGTACACTAAATCATTTATTGTAAATTCGTGATTACCTATAGAGTCAAGAGGGTGATGCACATTTCTTATTTCAGAGTGTCCCAAAAGATCTGATTCCTTAATTTTGCCATCGCCCCAAGCTATATTCTTTATAACAAACTCAGCAGTATCAGCAAGCATCGCACCTTGTTGTATCAAGTTATGACAACCTTTATGAAAATCAGTAAGAATCGAGCCAGGTACAGCAAACACATCTCGCCCATTTGTCATAGCTAGTTCTGCAGTATAAAGAGAACCACTCTTCTTAGCGGCCTCTACAACTACAACCCCGAGGGACAGTCCCGCAATAATTCTATTTCTAGCAGGAAAATGAAAATTTTTTGGTTCAGTACCCAAGGCATATTCAGAAATTAAAAGACCTTTTTGTGCAATTTCTTCTGATAAAGATTCATTTTCTATGGGGTAAGTTATATCTAGTCCACATCCCATCACAGCTATAGTACTCATATCAGATGTACTACTTAAAGCACCAATGTGAGCATTAGAATCTATTCCTCTAGCCATACCACTTACAACACAAAATCCACTGTTTGCAAAACCTTTAGCAAAACTTCGTGCCGTGAAATTCGAGTGATACGTTGACTTACGTGAACCTACTAGGGCTATGCATGGTTTGCTTATTGTTTCTCTTTTTCCGCGTAAATATAAAAGTACTGGTGGATCTGGAATTTTTTTAAGCAATGGTGGATAGTCCGAATCGAAAATACTTAATATCTGATTATGTTCTTCTTCAAGCCAATCCAGTGTTCTATTTAGCTGGCTATGGTTAAAGCGATTTTCTTGATGTATTAAGGTATAAATATCTCCCCTATAGTTTCCACCAGATGCTTTAAATAAACTTAACGCAGAATTAAATTCAGACTCTTGAACCTCAAATACTTTATGTGCCTCCTTAAAATGTTTGATTAAGAAAAAAATTAGTTTCGATGGTAACTCATCAAATAATGAGAGCTTTATAAGAGATTTTGTGTTTTGCATGTGAACTCAAAAAATCCCAGTATAAGAATTAACGCAGATTCATTTAAGGGGGTGGAAAAATTTGTCCATAATGAGTTTTTACTATAATTAGCTATTCATAATTTCATTTTTAACTATGGCTTTATTACCTATTCTTAAGTATCCTGACCCTCGTTTAAAAAAAATAGCTAGTGATGTTGAAGTCGTTGACGATTCTGTTCGAAAAATTGTTGAGGATATGGCAGAAACGATGTATGCATCAAATGGTGTTGGACTGGCGGCCACACAAGTTGATATTCATAAACGCATAGTTGTGATTGATGTGAGCGAAGAAAGAAATAACCTACTCGTATTAATTAATCCTGAAATTACTTGGTTTAGTCCAGAAAAAATTGTGCATGAGGAAGGCTGCCTTTCTGTTCCAACAATTTACGATAATGTTGAACGATTTTCAGAGGTGCGAGTTAAGGCCTTAGATTTAAACGGCAAAGAATTTGAGCTAAAAGCTGATGGGCTCTTAGCGATTTGTATTCAACATGAACTTGACCACTTAATGGGTAAAGTTTTTGTAGAAAAACTGTCGGCCTTAAAACTAAATCGAATAAAAACTAAGATTAAAAAAATGCAAAGGGAAGAAAGTAAAAACTAAATTCTCTCAGACATACCTTGTTTGTAATCACGGTCACCGAAAATTGCGGTTCCAATTCGAATTTCAGTGGCCCCTTCCTGAATTGCAATTTCAAAATCTCCACTCATACCCATAGATAATTGTGGCAATGCTAAACCTGTAATATCACGGCAACGCTCCGCCAACTCTCTTAAGTCAGAAAAGCACTTACGAACTGCATCTTGATTTGAAGTATTTTCCGCAATCGTCATAAATCCTTGTAGATCTAGAGTTTGTATACCAGATTCTTTTAATTCATTTAAAAATTTAGGAACTTCGCTAATTTCTAGACCAGATTTCGTCTCCTCAGGACTTGTTTTTACTTGTATCAAAGCTTTAATTGATTTCCCAGCGGATTGAAGACGGTTATCCAATGCTTTAGCTAATTCAATACGATCTAAAGATTGAATCTCTGAAGCATAAGTAGCAACTTCTTTAGATTTATTAGTTTGTAAATAGCCGATAATCACCCACTTTAATTGATCGTATTCTTCAAGTTCGATTGCTTTTTCCTTTAATTCTTGAGCCTTATTTTCTGCGAACCTGTGATATCCCAAATCGATGGCCATTTTAATGGTATCAGTGGAAAACGTTTTTGTAACTGGCAATATATTTACTGACCCTGGCTCTCTTCCAGCTTGCTTACAGGCTTCGTTTACTCTTTGCTCTATTGCACGAAAATTATCTGCTAAAAAAGTCATAATAAATCCTCGAATCAAAAAAAATTAAAAAATGTAATAATTTAGCCTTAAAATGAAAAACCTTGTTTTTAAAATGGTGGTGGCACCAACTATATGATAGATATATTAATAATCTTATTTCTAACCTTCATTAATGGCATATTCGCCATGTCCGAAATCGCAGTAGTGTCATCCAAAAAAACACGCCTTCAAAAACAAGCAGAAGATGGAAAATTATCAGCAAAAGCTGCACTAGCACTTCAACATGATCCAGCAAGATTCCTATCTACAGTTCAAATTGGTATTACCTTAATAGGAATTTTTTCGGGTGCTTTTGGTCAAGCTTCTTTAGTTTCAAAGCTGACTCCAATTTTAACGCCTATTTTCGGCAATTTTGCCAGTGAAATATCTTTAGCAATAGTAGTTATATCAATTACTTTCTTATCGATAGTTTTTGGGGAGTTGGTTCCTAAACGACTTGCGATTCACTATCCGGAGCGCATTGCCAACTTAATATCGCGGCCTATGACCATACTATCAAAAGCCGTTGCTCCATTTGTGTGGATTCTTTCTTTTAGTACCAATCTTGTTTTAAAACTAATCGGTATATCAAAAAAAGAAGAAAACAGTTTGACCGAGGAAGATATAAGCGGCATTTTGCATGAAGGGGCCTCGGCTGGTTTATTTGAGAAAACAGAGCACAATATCGTGGAACGGGCACTTAGTCTTGACGACAGGCACATTGCCTCCATAATGACTCCTCGAAGTGAGATTCATTATATTGATATTAATGCACCATTGAGTGATACCTTAAATACTATTGCAGATAGTCCGTATTCAAGGTTTCCTGTGGTCGACGGGCAGTTAGATAATGTTTTGGGCATAGTTGATGCGGGTTCTTTATTTGAGCAGCAAATTCGTGGGCAAGAAACTGATATCCGCAAGACAATGAAGCCTGTTAAATTTGTTCCCGAAAACATAAGTGCCATGGATTTATTGGAATCATTGCAGGAACATAAATCTGAAATTGCTGTGGTCATAAATGAATATGGCGAAGTTGAAGGTGTAGTTACACTAAGAGATATATTGACTGTATTGGTAGGCCATACTATTCCAGTTAATGAAAATGAAATGCTAGATGCAGTCCAGAGAAAAGATGGTTCATGGCTTATTGATGGCACGATGACTCTAGAGAGATTTGAGGAAATTTTTGATCAAGATTTAGAGGAAGCAGGAGATGAAGACTCGCATTATCACACAGTTGCAGGCTTTATCATGCATAAATTGGGCCATATTCCTAGAGAAACTGAATCGGTTGAATGGAACAACTATTATTTTGAAGTAGTTGATATGGACAAGCATAGAATCGATAGAGTATTGGTTAAGATTCAAAATTAACGCAATAGAATTACAAATTATTTCATGGGGTAGGCTAGTGGTCTACCCTTTTTCGTATAATTTATTACCGTTTTATTAAGCGTAAGTGGAGAGCAATATGTGCGGCATTGTGGGTGGCGTTTCACAAAGTAAAGATGTAACTTCAATCTTAATTGAGGGGCTTAAAAGGCTTGAGTATCGAGGATACGATTCATGCGGGGTTGCAGTTATACAAGACGGTGAACTACGTAGATCAAGAAGCACCCAAAGAGTACAAGAACTAAAGTTGCAAGTCGAATCTGATGGGCTGCATGGAAGCGTAGGCATTGCCCACACAAGATGGGCTACGCATGGAGCTCCTGAAACTTATAATGCTCATCCTCATTTTTCGCTTAAAGAAGGAGTACCATTCATTGGCATAGTACATAACGGGATTATTGAAAACTATGAATCTCTACGTGATGACCTTAAGCAAAAGGGATTTGTATTTGAAAGCCAAACAGACACAGAGGTAATCGCCCATCTGATCCATTCAGTGTACGAAGGGGATATTTATGAGGCCGTAAAAAAAGCTTGCAAATATCTTCAAGGTGCTTTTGCATTAGCTATTGTTTCGAAAACCGAACCCAATGTTTTAATAGCGGCTAGACGTGGGTCGCCTCTTGTAATTGGTTTGGGAGATGGACACAAAGCTAATTACATTGCCTCTGATGCACTTGCCCTTTCAGGTGTAACTTCTAAAATCATTTATCTTGAAGAAGGAGATATAGCAAGGGTTACGAAAGATTCAATTGAAATTGTCGATGAAGATTTAAACCCTGTCGAACGCGAATTTCATAACGTAAATGCCTACACGGCTTCAGCTGAATTAGGGCCATATAGCCACTATATGCAGAAAGAAATATTTGAACAACCTCGTGCAGTATCAGACACATTGCAGGATATTGAAAATATTAATCCGTCATTATTTGGTGAAGGTGCTGAAGAGATTTTCAAACGTATAGATAAAATTCTAATCTTAGGATGTGGAACTTCTTATCATGCTGGATTGGTAGCGAAATATTGGATTGAATCTATAGCGAAAATACCTGTGTCTGTAGAAATTGCGTCTGAATATCGTTATCGTGACAGTGTTCCAAGCCTTAACACTCTTGTTATTACGATTTCTCAATCTGGAGAAACGGCAGATACTATTGCGGCCTTAAATCATGCAAAATCTCTTGGCATGGAAGACACTCTTACTATTTGTAATGTGGCTACTTCGGCCATGGTTAGAGAATGTAAGCTTAGATTCTTAACTAGAGCTGGAGTTGAAGTTGGTGTCGCATCTACAAAAGCATTTACCACTCAATTAGTTGGGCTATATCTTTTGACAGTGTGTTTGGCTCATATTAAGGGACATGTTTCACAACAAGATCAAGAAAATATCATTAAGCAGCTGCGTCATTTGCCAGTAGCAATCTCATCGATTTTAGCTCTAGAGCCACAAATAATCGCATGGGCCGAAAAATTTTCTCCTCGTGAACATGCACTATTTTTAGGGCGTGGTGTTCACTACCCTATAGCAAAAGAAGGTGCTTTAAAACTAAAAGAAATTAGCTATATTCATGCTGAAGCATATCCAGCAGGAGAATTAAAACATGGACCTCTTGCACTTGTCACAAGAGAGATGCCAGTCGTGGTCATTGCCCCCCATGACAAACTTTTAGAAAAACTTAAATCAAACATGCAAGAAGTCAAAGCACGTGGCGGTCAATTATATGTGCTTGCAGATTCCGATACGCATATTGTTCAAGCTGATGGAATGCATGTAATTCGAATGCCTGAACATTATGGGCATTTATCACCGATTCTTCATACTGTGCCTTTGCAATTATTGGCTTATCATACGGCCATTGCCAGAGGTACAGATGTAGATAAACCTAGAAATTTAGCAAAAAGTGTAACCGTTGAATAAAGAGACTTACCTATGGGTAAATTTTTGAAAGTTTTATTTTCTGTGTTCTTAGTGGCTGCAACTCAGATTGCTTGCTCACAAGCAAAATCTAATAGCACACTATCGCAACTAAAGGACGTGGACAACAAAAGTTTTAATATTGATTCGTCAAAACCAACACTAATTAAATTTTGGGCTAGTTGGTGTCCATTATGTTTGGGTGAACTGCCAGATGTAGAAAATTGGTATAAGGATGAAGCATTTAAAGGAGTTAATCTCGTGACCATTGCCTCCCCCTCATATCTATCAGAAAAAAAGGAAGAGGCCTTTAAAAATTGGGCCAAGCAATCTGGTATATATGAAAGTGGAAGCTTCCCAATATATGTAGATCCTAAGGGTTCACACGCAAAAAAATGGGGCATAAAGGTCTACCCTTCATGGGTGCTTTTAGATAAAAATCAACAAGTTCAAAGAATTATCAAAGGAAGCATTTCTAAAAAACAAGCATTAGCACTAATAAACAACAAGGATGCAAATTTAATGGAAACCGAAAAGAAATACTATAAAGAATCAAATAACGGAGAAAGCAAAATACCTCTACGCACAGAGACAATTTATCTTGCAGGGGGCTGCTTTTGGGGTGTTGAAGCTTACTTTCAAAAAATACCTGGCATAGTGGATGCCGTATCAGGCTACGCAAATGGCAATGTTGAAAACCCTCATTATCGCTTGGTCACAACTGGCACCACTGGATTTACAGAAACCGTAAAAATTACATACGATATCGATAAAATCGGTATCCAAGAGATTCTTGCACATTACTTTAGGATTATTAATCCTACAAGTTTAAATAAGCAAGGTAATGATAGGGGCACGCAATATCGCACTGGTATTTATTACGAAAAACCTGAATACAAAGAGATTGTCGCTAAGGCTTTGGAAGACTTACAGAAAAAATATTCTGAACCAGTAGTCGTAGAAAATATGCAATTGAAAAACTTCTACATGGCCGAGGAATATCATCAGGATTATCTTATCAAAAATCCAAACGGATATTGCCATATTGATTTAAGTTTAGCGGACAAACCTCTTGAGGGAGTTAAAAAAATGAAAAAGGGATTCGATGAGGCTTCATACGTAAAACCGTCAGACGAGGAATTAAGAAAAACATTGACACCTGAACAATATCGTGTGACTCAAGAGGAAGGTACTGAGTTCGCATTTAGCCATGAATACGACAATTTATTCGAACCTGGCATCTACGTGGATGTTGTAAGTGGAGAGCCATTATTTAGTTCAGATGATAAATATAATTCTGGATGCGGTTGGCCAAGCTTCTCTAAACCAATTGAAGACGATAATATTCACGAGAAAAAAGATTTCAAAATCGGATATCCACGTACTGAAGTTCGTAGTAGTGCCGCTGACTCGCACCTTGGTCATGTTTTTAATGACGGTCCTAAGGAATTGGGTGGCCTTCGTTATTGCATAAATGGAGCTAGTTTGCGATTCATTCCTTATAGCGAAATGAAAGAGCAAGGCTATGAAGAATGGATGGATAAAGTTAAACCAATCAAAGGCGGTGCTACCGAAGTAAATAAAAAATAATCGCACATGAATAATCATTAAGGGCCTATTAAAGGCCCTTTTTTATATATTTATGCATTCTTTAATAAAGTTCGAATAACTATTTCCGTTAGAGTCTAATTCCAGTAAAAAACCCACATAAAAGTGGGTCATAAAAATTAGAATGGAAAGTCATCTACTACAAAATCAACATCCGAATGAGAAGAACCTACATTCGGGGCATCAGGTCTAGTAGAGCTTGAACCTGTGCCATATCCAGTTCCTGAAGATCTGCTAGGCCTTTGATTACTAGTAGATTCTCTTGAGTAACCGCTGCCACTATCAGAATCACCCTTACTCCCAAGCATCTTGAGAGTTTCAGCGATAATGTCAGTAGAGTATTTTTCTATGCCATCCTTATCTTGATATTTATTAGTTTTGAGACGCCCTTCCACGTAAACTTGAGCACCTTTTTTAAGATAATCTCTAGCTACTTCAGCAGTGCGTCCGAAAAACACTACTCGATGCCACTCTGTTTCTTCGCGGCGCTCTCCAGTATTTCTATCATTCCAAACAAGATTAGTACCAAGACTAATTCTAGTCACTACTCTGTTATCCTGACCAGTTCGAACATCTGGATCATTTCCCAACCTACCAATAAGAATAACTTTATTTACTGTCATAAGAGCACCTTGAATTTGATTATTTAGTAATTTTAACGGTAAAAAATCAAAAAAGCGTCGAATTAATTTGCTTCAATCATTTCGATTTCTTCCTCCCCTTCTGCCTCATGACCTCCATTATCCTGACTAGGTGGGCGATTAAGCATAAGCATAGAATTCGCATAGATTTCGGTGATATATTGATCATTTCCATCTTCGTCCTCCCATTTCCTGTTTCTTAGACGTCCCTCTATATAAACATGACTTCCTGTTTTAAGAAATTTCTCAGCCAAGTCCGCAAGGTACCCGAACATAATTACGCGATGCCAGTCGGTGCGTTCGTGACGTTCTGAATTTTCCTTATCCGTCCAAACCACAGAGGTGGCAATGCTTAGTGTCGCTACTTTTGTATTATTTTTATTCGCACGTATTTCTGGATTACGGCCGAGATGACCTATAAGAGTTACTTTGTTTAAATTTGCCATGATATCTCCTTAAAAAGTAATAGCCTTATTAGATTAAGAAGATAAAGCTTGATTTATAAGAGGCTGGATAAAAAAGTCTATTAGGATTTAGACGCAGAGAACTTGCTTGAGAATGCCACTACAAGCCATGATGCATAAAGTAGTGCAATTAATAAAAAAAGTGATACTTCACTGTAGTATTGAAGAACATAACCTCCTACAAAACCGCCAAAAGCCACACCAATGGCTTGGGCCATGTTATAAAGCCCCATAGCCAATCCCTTATGCTCAATAGGCGTTACACGAGAAACCATAGAAGGAATCAAAGCCTCGATAACATTAAATGCCGTAAAAAAAACCGTAAGCAACGCAGCCGTCCACCAAAACGAACTCAGATTCACTGCCCAAAGCAATGCTATCGCCAATAACACTAAAACGCTAGCTAACAACCCCTCTTTATGCTTATAACGTGTCTCTATGCGAATTATGGCAGGAATCATCGCAACAATTGCAACAAGAATAACGGGCAGATAAACGGTCCATAAATTCCCGACTGCAATGCCCATTCGTCCTAGCAAATCGGGCATAAGCACAAACAAAGCCATAAGAGAGGCATGCAGAACAAACATTCCATAATTAAGACGCATCAACTCAGGAGAAAAAAATACGCTCGCAATAGATGCATTGGACATGGACTTCGTACTCATATCTACCACTGGAGTAAGCAAGGTGGCAATGCCTATGCATACTATCCCTAGTCCTGTAATCACCCAAAATAGCCCGCTCAATCCAAGATATTTAACCAATAATGGCCCAAGAACAAGCGATAGTGCAAATGATAAACCGATAGAAGATCCAACCATAGCCATGGCACGTGTTCGAACTTCTTCGCGAGTGGCATCAGCCACCCAAGCCGTAATAGCCGCAGATACGGCTCCAGCCCCTTGTATGGCCCGTCCAATCATTACTAAATGCACCGAATCAGCAAGTGCACAAATGGCTCCACCAATTACAAAAAGTGAAGTGCCGATAATAATAATGGGTTTTCTACCAAATCGATCTGACAAAAATCCAAATGGCAACTGCATTATTGCTTGTGTAATGCCGTAAATTCCTATGGCGAGCCCGACCAAGGATTTTTGATCACCGCCTTCTAATTCAACAGCGGCAGCTGCAAAGACAGGGGTAAGAAGAAATAACCCGAGCATGCGAATAGCAAATAAAAATGCCAGCGAGGAAGATGTTTTTTTCTCAAGGGATGTAAAGGAAACTTTACTTTCTTTAGGCATATTTACTGGGTTAAAATGATAGATTAGTCGTAAATTTTAGCAAAGCTTTTTGGGGATATGAATAATTTCATTAGAATTCGTGGGGCTAGAACTCACAATCTAAAGAACATATCGATCGATATACCTCGAGAAAAATTCGTAGTAATTACGGGTGTTTCTGGATCTGGTAAGTCGTCGCTAGCATTTGACACCCTATTTGCTGAAGGACAAAGAAGGTATGTAGAAAGCCTCTCCCCATATGCTCGTCAATTTTTACAGCAAATGGGCAAACCTGATGTGGACTTGATAGAGGGTCTTTCGCCTGCTATTGCTATTGAACAAAGGTCTGCTAGCCAAAATCCTCGCTCTACAGTAGCAACGACAACCGAGATACATGATTATTTGCGCCTACTTTATGCACGAGTAGGCACCCCATATTGTCCCGAACATCATATTCCTATGATAGCCACGACTGTAACTGAGATAGTCGATATGATACTGAGTCAGGCGAATGAAGATAAGATTATGATATACGCACCCATTGCCACAGGGATTACGGGAGCTCAGGGTATTTCTGATCTGAAATCTAAAATCGCTCAATTTGTATCTCAAGGGTTTATAAGGGCTAGGCTAAACGGAGAGACTTATCTACTGGAGTCATTGCCAGCTCTATCTGAAAATGAGATATATGATCTGCAATTAGTTGTGGATAGGCTTCGTGCAAAACCTGAAAACAAGCAACGCTTAGCCGATAGTTTAGAGATGGCTTATGAACTCTCAGGGGGGCGACTTATTGTAGAGCGCGATAACGGCAAGGAAACGACTGCCGCTATTTATTCGAGCAATTTCTCCTGCCCTATGTGTGAGCGGAATATACCAGAGCTAGAGCCTAGGCTTTTTAGTTTTAATAACCCGGTGGGGGCTTGTCCGCATTGCAAGGGGCTTGGGCAGCTTGATGTGTTTGATGAGCGGAAAGTGGTGTCATTGCCATCGCTAAGCATTAACGGTGGGGCTATTGCGGGATGGGACATGCGAAACAGTTTCACTCGAAGCATTATGAGCAGTTTAGCGGATCATTACGGCTTTAGCTTAGATATACCATATGAAGAATTGTCGGCACAGGTCCGCGAAGTTCTTTTGCACGGATCTGGAGATGAAAACATAGGTTTTGCTTATCTTGGGCAAAATGGTCGAACAAGCATTCAATATCATCCTTTCGAAGGGATTATGCCTAATTTGCTTAGGCGTTGGGAAACGACCGATTCTTCAAACGTTAAAGAAGCTTTAGGCAAGCTTCGCACTAATACAGTTTGTCCAAGCTGCCACGGTTCTCGATTAAGGGAAGAGGCACGATTCGTAATGCTTGGAGATCAAAAGCGTGAAGATTCAGAGAGCATGAAGGGCCTAGGAATCTATGAGATTGAGGGGCTATCTCTTGTTGATTGTTTAAGCTGGTTTAAGGAACTAAAACTTGAGGGTGCGAAGGGAGACATTGCCACCCCAATGCTGCGGGAAGTTGTGAATCGCCTTCAGTTTTTAAATGATGTAGGTCTATCATATCTATCGCTTGATCGGCGGGCAGACACAATCTCGGGCGGAGAGGCTCAGCGCATCAAGCTTGCTTCGCAAATCGGGTCGGGCCTATCGGGTGTGATGTATGTTTTGGATGAACCTTCAATTGGTCTTCATCAACGAGATAATGAGAAATTAATTCGCACTTTGCAAAATCTTCGTGATATTGGAAATACAGTAATTGTGGTCGAGCACGACGAGGACATGATTCGCGAGGCAGATTGGATTATCGATATGGGGCCAGCTGCTGGAGAACATGGTGGACTCGTGATTTCGCAGGGTACTATCGATGAAATACTGGCTGATAGTGCATCTGTGACGGGGCAATATTTAGGCGGTAAGGTGAGCATGATCTCAAGTGAGGCTCGTGTGCTGGATGAAGAACAAAAATGGCTTAAATTCACTGGCTGCCGAGGAAATAATCTGAAGAATATCGATGTGCAGATTCCGCTCGGGCGATTTGTATGCTTTACGGGAGTTTCGGGCTCAGGAAAATCGACTTTGGTAAACGAGACCATTGCCACCACATTAGCGAGAAAACTAAATCGAGCACAGGCTGAATCTCAACCATTCGAAGAAGTGCATGGACTCGAGTTCTTGGACAATGTAATAGTTGTAGATCAAAGTCCAATTGGACGAACGCCAAGAAGTAATCCTGCGACATATGTGGGCGTTTTTATAGCGATTCGAGAACTTTTTGCATCTACTAAGGACGCCCGTCAACGCGGATATGATGCGGGCCGCTTCTCATTTAACATTAAGGGCGGGCGATGCGACGTGTGCGATGGGGATGGCATAAAAAAAGTGCAGATGCATTTTTTGCCGGATATGTATGTGAAATGCGAGGCCTGTGATGGTACGCGATATAACCGTGAGACGCGTGAAATTTACTATCGCGGGAAAAACATAAGCGATGTGCTTGAGATGACCGTAGAGCAAGCAGCCGAATTTTTTGCGAATATTCCTAAGATTTCAAATAAGCTTTCGACATTAGTTGAGGTGGGACTTGGGTATATCAAACTTGGGCAAAGTGCGACCACATTATCAGGCGGTGAGGCTCAACGCATGAAATTGGCCCTGGAACTATCTAAGCGAAGTACAGGGCGCTCTGTTTATATTTTGGATGAGCCTACTACTGGATTGCATTTTTCTGATATTGATCAGCTGCTTCGTGTTTTGCAAAAATTTGTTGACAGCGGAAATACTGTGATTGTGATTGAACATAATCTTGAAGTTATTAAGAATGCCGATTGGATTATTGATCTTGGACCTGAGGGAGGACATAGGGGCGGCCAAATCATCGCATTTGGTACTCCTAAAGATATCGCAAAACATCCTAAGAGTGAGACAGGAAAGTATTTGGCTAAATTGATTTAGGTTTTTTTGCTGTTCCTAACAAATCCCCTAATTCCCTACATTGAAAATCTTTTTATGTTCTTTGATTGCAAATCTGTCTGTCATCCCCGCCACATAATCCGTCACAGATAAAATCAATTCATCTGTAGATGATTTTTGGTAATCAGGTGGCAATAATCTCGGTTCCTCCATAAACACATCAAATAAATCTGTGATGATTTTCTGTGCTTTAAATGCCATTCTCCAGACCTTATAGTGCCTATAAAGATTAGTTAGCAAAAATTTTCTAAGCTCCGCCTCTTTTAAAGCCATATCAGGAGAAAACTCTACCAAAACTGGGGCTTCATATACATCTTCCAACGATTTAATATCGTGAGCAACAATATTTTTTCTTGTTTGCTCAACCAAATTCACAATTAAGGTATTAATCATGCGACGAGTAGTTTCCGATATGATGCGTCGTCCTTTGAGATCTGGATATTCTGCCATAACCACATCAAAATGTTCTTTAAATAGAACGACTTCCTGCAGTTGCTCAAGGTTTATAAGCCCAGATCGCACCCCGTCATCTATATCATGATTATTGTAGGCAATACCATCGGCTACATTCGTTACTTGTGCCTCCAAACTTGGCCGCTTATTGCTTAAAAATCTCTCTGCAATATCCCCAAGTCGTAATGCATTTTTTCGAGAGCAATGCTTTAGTATTCCTGCACGTGTCTCAAAACTCAAATTAAGCCCAGGAAATTCCGCATACCTTTCTTCGAGCAAATCTACAATCCGCAAACTATGCATATTATGCTCAAATCCAAAACCGTCGGGGTCATATCGTTTAACGCAATCGTTTAAGGCATCTTGCCCTGCGTGTCCAAATGGTGTGTGACCTAAATCGTGAGCAAGGGCTATGGATTCGACTAAATCTTCATTCAGATGCAGTTGTCTGGCAATGGCTCTGGCTATCTGTGCAACCTCTAATGTATGCGTCAGACGGGTTCTAAATAAGTCTCCTTCGTGATTAACAAAAACTTGCGTTTTATATTCAAGCCTACGAAAGGCTGTACTATGGGTTATACGATCCCTGTCTCTTTGAAACACGCTTCTTGCTGGATCAGAGGGTTCACTGTGAATTCGGCCTCGAGTTTCATCCTCTTTGGTCGCATATGAAGCGTGATAATGTGCACAAAAACTAGAAGTCATAAGCATTGCCATTTCAATAGGTTTAAATCTTAACATTTCACCATAGAAATGACTTAAAAATAATGCTTATAGGATAAAATTGCCATATGAGCAAAAAAGTTAATAGTACAACTAAGAAGCCCTCAAAAACCAATAAGAGTTCCTTCTTATCTCGATATATCCTTAAGCCCCTAGTATTTGTTGCGGGCTTAGGTTTATGTTTTCTTTTAATAGCCGTTCTAGCAATCAAGTTGACATGGTCATCATTGCCAGATTTAAGTGCTATGACGGAATATAAACCTAGACTACCGCTTTATGTATATTCTAGTGATGGCGTTCTATTAGGTGAATATGGGGACGAAAGACGTAATGTTTTGAATCTCCAAGAAATTCCTATGGTCATGCGTCAGGCGATTCTTGCAGCTGAAGATGATGGATTTTATAAGCATGGTGGTGTGGATTGGAAGTCCATGGGACGAGCAGTGCTTGCCAACCTTACTTCAGGAAGACATAGCCAAGGGGCCAGTACTATTACGATGCAGGTTGCACGTAATTTCTATTTATCTTCAGAAAAGAAACTCACTCGTAAGTTCTATGAGTTGTTATTGACCTACAAGATTGAGCAAACACTAACTAAAGATCAGATTCTTGAACTCTATATGAATCAGATTTATTTAGGTCACAGGTCATATGGATTCGCAGCTGCAGCTAGGACTTACTTTAATAAACCGCTTTCGGATGTAACTTTAGCCGAAGCGGCTGCACTTGCTACCATCCCCAAATCACCTTCTCGCACTAATCCTCGAACAAATCTTAAAGCCGTAAAAATCCGTCAAAAATATGTTCTTAGAAGGATGGAGGAACTTGGTTTTATAACGCAAGCAGAGATGGATGCTGCACTTAAAGAATCATTAATTCCGCAAGAGGTTGAAGTTGAACGCGATAAAAACTTCGCTCTATTTGGTCAATACGTTGCTGAAACTACAAGACAGTTGATCTATTCAATGTATGGAGAAAATACATATGGACGCGGCTTAAAAGTTGTGACCACAGTAAGTTCCGAGGATCAGAGAGCTGCTTATAGAGCTGTTCGCAATGGGGTTATGTCCTATACTCGTCGCAAACCTTATCCAGGTCCTGCTGGATACATAGAGCTTCCTAAAGATATAGAAAAAGATCAGGAAGCTATGGTTGAAATTCTAGAAAGAATGCACGAAAAATATCCAGATAACGATGAATTAGTTGGAGCTCTTGTACTGGAAGCTAGTCCTACTAAGGTAGTTGTTGTTCGTAACGAGGATGAGATAATTGAACTTCAAAAGGATCAATTAAAAACCGTACAAAGAGCTCTAAAACCTAACGCTAAAGATAATGTAAAAATTAAACGTGGTTCAGTAGTATATCTAGAACAGATTAAACTGAAGGATGAGTATGTATGGAGTATTATAAATTTACCGATTGTACAAGGCGCACTCATTGCCATGAACCCAAATGATGGGGCTATTAAAGCTATGATTGGCGGCTTTGATTTTACAAATGGTGGATTTAATAGGACCACTCAAGCATGGAGGCAGCCAGGGTCTACATTTAAACCATTTATTTATGCTGCTGGTATAGAGAAAGGACTTACACCTGAGTCTAATATATCGGATCAACCTTTTGTTTTATCCTCACGTCAAACAGGGGGCAAACCATGGACTCCGAAGAACTACGGGAATAACTATACTGTAAGCCAAACTGTACGCAGGGGCTTATATAAATCGAAAAACATGATTTCAATTCGAGTATTAAAAATAGCCGGTGCTGATTATGCTGCTGACTTTTTAACTCGCATGGGTTTTGATATGAAGAATCAACCTCCTAAAGGTGCATATCTAACTATGGCTTTGGGTGCTGGAAGTGTAACACCTCTTCAAATGGCCACTGGATATTCGATTTTCGCAAATGGTGGATTCCGCATTAATCCTTACCTTATCGATTATGTTGAAGATTTAAATGTTCAAGAAGACGAACCTGTAGTAATAATGCGAGCTCAGCCGATTAAAGCAGGAAATGAAGCGAATCGTGCAATTGATGCAAGGACAGCTTGGATTATGAATAATCTTCTTCATGGCGTTGCTACCTCTGGTACAGCTGCAAGGTCAACTGTACAGCTAAAACGTCGTGATTTGCACGGAAAAACTGGTACAACTAACCGTTCAGTGGATGCGTGGTTTGTTGGATATACCCCAGAATTGGTAGGTGTTACATGGCTAGGTTTTGACCAACCAACTCCATTAGGTAATCGTGAAACTGGTGGTGGATTGGCTATGCCTATGTGGATTGAATTTATGAAAACTGCCTTAAAAGACATACCACAGGCTAAACCAGCTCCAAGACCTAAGGGAATTATTGCTTCAGGAGGTAATTACTATTTAACAGAGTATCCTCCAGGAAAAGCAATCGCAAATGTGGGAGTCGATGGCCTTCCTACTAACAACTTAACAGCACCAGTATTTACATCGATAAGTACAAGGCCTAAGGCACCAGATGCAATCGGTGACTTAATTAAGTCCATCACTCCAAACTCAAATTAGAGTTGTGCTTTAAGCCATATCTAAAGAGTTTGTTCTAGACTCCATATATCCTTAATGTTCTGAGCTTTGCGAATTTGATAAAGCTCAGAACCGACAACCATATATTCGGCTAAAAATGGACGAGAATTATAATTGCTGGCCATGGTCGTACCATAGGCACCCACGGACTCAATAGCTATTAGATCGCCCTCTTGAATGCAAAGATTTCTATCCTTAGCCAACCAATCACCTGTCTCACAAATTGGCCCTACAATATCGTATGTATCAGTATCTCCATCCCGCTCTATCACAGGCAACACGCCATGAAAAGCTTCGTATAAGCTTGGCCTAATAAGATCGTTCATACCTGCATTAAGAATCACAAAATTCTTAAATTCCGTCTTTTTGATCACAATAACAGAAGCCACGAGAATTGCCGAATTAGCGACTAATGAGCGGCCTGGTTCCATAATTACTTGCATATCGCCCAATTCCGCTTCCCGCAGCTTTGAATCGAGTGCCTGACGCAAATAGATAATATCTAGCGGCTTTTCATCCAAATATCGGATACCAAAGCCACCCCCGATATCAATATGTTTTAGCTCAATCCCTGCTTGCACAAGGGCTTTAATTAAATCAATCACACGATCAACCGCATCAAGATACGGCTCAGTCTCTAAAATCTGTGAGCCAATATGACAATCAATACCAACAATCTCAAGAGAATCAAGAGTAGCCGCCCTTTTAAAAATATCTAAAGCCCTAGAAAATTCAATACCAAATTTATTTTCCTTAAGCCCTGTAGATATGTAAGGATGTGTTCTTGCATCGATATCTGGATTAACTCTGATTGAAACTTTAGCTTTAATACCCACTTCCCTCCCTAAGGTGGCAATGCGCTCGAGTTCGGACTCACTCTCTACATTAAAGCATTTAATACCACTCTCCAGTGCAAGTTTTATCTCCCAATCCTGTTTGCCCACTCCAGAGAATATAATTTTTTTCGGGTCGGCCCCTATCTCCAAACATCTTAATAATTCACCGCCCGATACAATATCGAATCCAGAACCCGCACGAGCAAAATACTGAAGTATTGCGAGATTAGAATTTGCCTTCACGGCATAGCAAATTAAAGTATTAGGATAATTTTTTGCAATACTGCCATATGCTGACCAAGCCTCATATAATGCAGCTTTAGAATAAAGAACAAAAGGTGTTTGCACATTTTTTTTTGAAATTGTTTCTGAAACTGAAAGGTTTTCTACGTAAAGAAAACCGTTTTTGTAATGTATATGTGGAAATGAAATTGGAGATTGCAAAATAAATCCTTAATTTGTTGGTTTGCTTGTAGTCTGGCTAGCTTTCGCTTCTTGTTTTTTCTTAGCCTCTAAACGACGAGCCTCTTTTCTAGCTTTGATTCTTACATTTCTTTCTTTTATTTGCTGCAGCTCTTCATCAGTAGGAATTCGTAGATCGGTTTTATAACCGCAAGCAGACAAAAACCCTAAAAGCATAATAGCTAAGACGGTCTTATTGATAGAGGATTTAGTAAAATTAAGCATCTTCAATGTTTTAAATCAAAATGACGGAATCAGAATTTTTATTACAAGCAAATAATTATCTTACAAAAATCGAAACCTTAGCAGAGAAATGGATTGATGAAGATATAGATATAGACTGTTCTCGTCAAGGTAATGTTCTAACTCTTGATTTTAATGGACAACAAGTCGTTTTGAATATACAGACACCTATGAAAGAGTTGTGGATAGCTTCTAAGTCAGGTGCATACCATTACAAATTCGACGGCTCAAAATGGGTTAATACAAGAGAGGGAAAGAACGACTTAGATACTGAACTATCTGAGGTATGCTCATCCCTCTCAGGCGTCAAACTGACAGTTTAAAGCTGCCCGTAAGAGTGAAGTCCCGATAAGAATATATTCACTCCAATAAATGCAAAAGTAGTTATAACCAATCCGATTAATGCCCAATAAGCGGCAACTAATCCTCGCATACCCTTAATAAATCTTAAGTGAAGCCAAGTTGCGTAATTTAACCAAACAACTAATGCCCATGTTTCTTTAGGGTCCCACTGCCAATATGTGCCCCAAGCATCAGCCGCCCAAAAGGCCCCTAATACTGTAGCGATAGTGAAGAATACAAATCCCACGGCAATCGACTTATACATAATATCGTCTAGCACTTCAAAAGAAGGCAATTTGCGTGCAAGTCTTTTGCGAATCATAAGTATGCCTGCAACAAGCACTAAACTTATTGCAAAATAGACAAGCCAAAATATTGAAATTTTGCCGCGATTACCGAATATAAATACTTCTGCCACCAACATAGCACCTACTATTAATACAGGCAGTAATGACTTCCACGAAGTTGTATTTTCGTGATGCTTCACTATATAGGCAAACCCAACCATAGCTGCAAGTGCAAAGGTGCCATAACCAACAAAATTTGCAGGGACATGTAGTTTCATCCACCAGCTATCGAGTGCATTATTTAGAGGGCGAATAACTGCCGCATCACGTTCAAACGTATACCATAACAAGAAAATAACTGCGGCTGAAACGACCAACATAACAAAGCCACCAAGTGCCCTGGTTTGATATCGTCTTTCGTAGAAGAGATAAAAAAGAGTAGTAATTAAAGCAAATAGAATAAATACTTCATAAAGATTAGATACTGGAATATGGCCTAACTCATAGGCAATCAAATGCCCCTCACGCCATCGAACCAATAACCCAGAAAAACCAAGACCTATACCTAGCCATGTAAATAGGCTGCCCATCCAGCTTAAACGTTCCACAAAATAACCAAGCCAGTATGAGACTGTGGCAATGATAAACATCGCACTCATCCAAAGTATGGATGATTGCGAAGATAATAAGTATTTAAGCCAAAATTTCTGGTCCCCATTTGCGATATTACCGTCGTACATTCCAATGGCTAATAAAGCCATAGATCCAGATATAAGGGCAACTTTTCTAATAGCTGGCCAATACCAACCTAGTGCAGATAATACTATAACCATACCGACCAATATCCACTTCTCGTAAATATTCATAGAATCTGGCCAATACATTAATAGATATGCAGCTCCTGCGGCTAACAATAAGAAAAATGCAATATCCCACAGCGTAATGCCTCGTGATGAAGTCTTTTCTTTTAATTTAATTTTTTTCTGTACGGTCCACTTATCAGAATTTAATGGAACCTTAGTTTGAATAGTGCTAGACATGTGAATCAGTCCTCGCTAACTCTTTAAAATCATTTTTAAATTCCTCGAAATCTTCATGGAAATCGAGCGTGTTTTTCTTACTGTTCATGGCGGCTTCAAGATGCACTCCACCATCTTGTAGAGGTGTCATCCACACCCAGATTCTACGTTCAATGATATAGGTCATCTGATAAATACCAAACATTAAGAATACACATCCTAAGTATACAATCCATTTACCTGGTGAACGAGTAGCTTGTAACACCGAAGCTTGAATATGGTTATATTCTTTAATTTGAAAGGCAATAGGTGAAGGGTAAAAACTTAAATCTGAAATCGCTTTAATAGCTGTATCAAACCATAATGCAGATTTTTTATAAGCTTCTTGGTCTAACTTATCGTACTCGATTTTAGGCATTCCAATTCTCTCACGCACAAGTGTACGCAATTCAACAGAAGCAAAAATTAAATACTCTGCTATTATTTGTTTCATAGGCTCTCGAATTCTTTCAGGAATTCTCTCGGCTTCTGGTATCCCTACTCCGTTAACGAAATCTTCCACCCCTTTAAACCCATTTTCGGAGAATACTTTAAGTGCTCTTTCTGCAAGGGTGGCAATGGCCGCCTTCTCTAATCTATCATCTTTTACCTTATTGCTATATGCTCGAGCAGCTCTAGCTCTTAAAGCTGCATCACTAAAAGCAGCCCTAAAAGCTTGGAATTCATCTAAAGAAATATTTTCGTCTGCAGGAATGCGAATATACCTAAATCCAGGTTGTCCTGGATATTCGACACCAAATAAATAAATTAATTGCTCATCTAACTCAATAGGAAGCATGTAATTTTGATATTTGATGGACTGATTGCTTTTATCAGTAAGTGTGTATTTAACAAGAGGGCCTACATTCCTCTGATTTGCAGCATTTTTATCTTGAGCCGCACCAGTTACATCGAGAATTCTTTCTTGAAAAGATTTCTCTTTAGCCATGCTATTTGTATCGTTAATATTCTCTACATTTATGGGTCGAAAATCATCAACAGTTAATTTATAAACCCTATCTTCGCCCTTAAAGGAAAATTTGATTTCTGAAGATTTTCCTACAAATGTTTTAAGCTCAAATTGCTCGTTAGTATTACCTTTTAGTGGAACACCAGTAAGTGTTAATTCAGAGCCACCATCATGAAAACTTGATTGATATAAAGTAATTCCATGAATAGTGTAAGGGTGATTCACTTCTACGATTTTATTGATAATCTTATCGTTATTTAAGTGATCAGTAATGGTTATGTCACTAGCAAATCGTTTAGGCATAGCATTAGTTTCGTAGTACTCAATAATAAATTTATTAAGCTTTACAGTAAATGGCAATCTTTGAAGATAAAACCCATCATCAAGTTGAAGCATGGCATTATTTGCTGAAGCCCCTTCAGAGATTGAAATATTTCCTCTAAATGATGGATTTCTAGAATTAAATATTGAGGCTTCAGGAACATCAGATACAAACCTAAGCTCTGAACTAATGGGGTGCTTATTATATAGATTTATTAAAATTCTATTTGGTATATCACTATCAAGAAGCCCACCAATACAAATAACAATAATTGATAGATGGGCAAATAAATAACCCAATCTACTATAACTACCTTTACGTGCAGCTAAAAGAGTAGTTCCATCTTGATCTTTTACTTTGAATTTAAAGGAATGATTCTTAAGCCAAGCAGACACCATTTCCTGAAGTTCAGCTTGTTTAAAATCGGATTTAATATCAACTTTGTGCTTAAAGGCCCGCATACTTGTCTTTTTGACATACTCTTTGAAGGAGCGGACATCCTTCATAATCTTAGGAGTAGTTCTGATTACACAAAGAGTAGTAGAAATGACCAAAAAGGCCATTATTACTGTAAACCACGTGGTATCGTATATTTGAGAAACACCAAATTTCTCAAAAACTTGGGCCCAAAAAACGCCGAAAAGATCAATATAGAAAATCTCTTCACGGTTTTGCTCAATTAGAGTACCTATAGCACTTGCTATACAGATAATAACTAAGAAAGCAACTGCAAATCTCATAGAGCCTAATAGCTCTATGAGATCGCCCCTTAAATTGCGTTTTTTCTTTGGTGTATGAGAGTGTGACAAATTAAAAAATTTAACTATCTAAGACCAGCTGCATAGTCAGCCACGGCTTTCATATCAGCAATACTCATACGATTAGCAATTGTACCCATCATATTTTCTGTACCACCGTTATTACGGTAGCCATCAGCGAATGAGCGCAACTGACCATATAAATATTCTGGATGTTGTCCAGCTAAGAATGGATATTGCTCTGGCATACCTTTACCAGAAACCCCATGACATGCTGCACATGCAGGAACACCTCTCTCGGGGATACCAGCTCGCCAAATTTCACGACCTCTATGAACAAATTCAAGATCCCCAGCATTTTGAGATTTTGCAGGGCCTGTTAATTTCAAACCTGACACATAAGCAGCAATATCCGCCCTATCCTGAGGAGTAAGAGCTGGTGCAACAGCCATCATAACCATAGAGTTAGTAAAACCCTCGTAGTTATTACGGTGCTTTTGAGTGCCTTCTGGAGTAAGGTCAAGATTGTTTAACTGAGCAACAATATACCCAGCAGGATGACCAGCTAAGGAAGGTTGAGTAGCAATCACACTATTACCGCCCTCTCCATGGCATGAGAAGCAAGGGATAACACCACGATTCACGTCTCCTTGAGTAAATAAGAGTTCACCGCGTTTAGGGTCAGGTGTGATAGTAGCATCTTGAGCTAGTGCAGTCTGCGTACAGGTAGCAAATGCAAATGCTATGCCGAGACCTTTTAATAATTTTTTCATTGATAAAACCTCAACCTACATAATATATGGGCTATATTTTACAAAAATTCATAAAAAAATATTAGGTCACAATGTATTAATATGTTAATTATCTCTATAACAGTAAAATAAATATCCTAATAATTTAATAAGAGGTTTTAGTGTCCCTATTACACAAAGCTAAGTTTTTTGTATCAGCTTCACAATTAAAGCAGCTTCCAGAGCCATCAGTTCCTGAAGTTTGCTTTGTTGGACGTTCGAATGTCGGAAAATCCTCCGCAATTAATGTTTTATGCAATCAAAAGAAACTAGCCTATGCCTCTAAAACCCCAGGTCGCACTAGACTTATAAACCTATTTGGAATACCAAGCTCGGAAGATCCAGATCAGGCCTCTGCATTTTTAGTTGACCTTCCTGGGTATGGATACGCTTCCGTAGCCCAAAATACTAAGGAAGAATGGGCTGAGACATTAGGAAGTTATTTAAGAACCCGCTCTTCATTAGCGGCTGTCGTCCTTTTAATAGATATTCGTAGAGGATTAACAACATTAGATAAAATGCTGATTGATTGGATTGCACCTTATGAAATCCCACTTTTAGTTTTACTTACGAAAGCAGATAAACTTCCATATGGGCAGAGAAAAACAACTACATTTGCAATTAGTAAGTCAATCAAACAAATAAAAAATTTAACAGTTATTCCCTTCTCATCTACAGAACGTTTAGGAATTGAAGAAGCGGATGAAGCAATTTTGAATTATTTAGGTCTTTCAAAGGATTAAAATTAAAGTAAATTATTTTTACCTAGAAGACCATGTATTCATTATTGCCACCAAAATATCCAACTCAACGACTTCGTCGCAACCGTAAAGACGAATTTTCGCGTCGTCTTGTACAGGAAAATCACTTAAATGCTAGCGATTTTATTTATCCTGTATTTGTTCAAGATTCGCAGAAAGAGCCAGTGGCAGTGGAATCATTGCCAGGTGTAGTAAGGCATAGTTTAGAGAGCCTACTGCCTGTTGCGGAAGAATGTGTGAAGCTGGGTATACCAGTGATGGCCCTATTTCCAGCTATTGAATCGGATCTAAAAACCCCAGATGGTATTGAAGCTTGTAATCCAGATGGCTTGATTCCTACCGTTGTTTCTCGTTTAAAGAAAGAATTTCCCGACTTAGGCATATTGTGTGATGTAGCCCTTGACCCTTACACCAGTCATGGGCAGGACGGTATCATCGACGAAAATGGCTATGTTTTAAATGATGAAACCATAGAGGTGCTTCGTAAACAGGCACTAACACAAGCTCAAGCAGGCGCAGATTATGTAGCACCTAGTGATATGATGGATGGACGCATTGGACAGGTACGTGAAATACTAGACTCAAACGACCTTATTTATACCAAAATAATGGCCTATTCCGCTAAGTACGCAAGTTCTTTTTATGGACCATTTCGCGATGCTGTTGGATCTGCAAGCAATCTTGGTAAATCAAATAAATATACATACCAAATCGATCCAGCAAACAGACTTGAAGCCTTTCATGAAGTCGCAGCCGATATACAAGAAGGGG
Organism: Taylorella asinigenitalis ATCC 700933; assembly: GCF_000687755.1. GTDB lineage: Bacteria > Pseudomonadota > Gammaproteobacteria > Burkholderiales > Burkholderiaceae_B > Taylorella > Taylorella asinigenitalis. The sequence goes on along the minus strand of NZ_JHXN01000006.1, from coordinate 34,318 downwards.
CAGACCTAGTTATGGTTAAGCCAGGCCTACCCTACTTAGATATTCTTCGCGAAGTTAAAGATATGTTTGCTAAGCCTACATTTGCTTATCAGGTCAGCGGCGAATATTGCATGTTAAAAGCTGCTGCTGCAAATGGTTGGATTAATCATGACGCCGTTATGATGGAATCTTTGCTCTGCTTTAAGCGCGCAGGGGCCGATGGAATCCTTACATATAGTGCGATTGAGGCCGCAAGGCTCTTGAAAAATATTTAATTTGTAAGCAACTAGTATCCGTTTGTAAAATTCAATTCAATTTATTTATAGTGTTTTAGTATCAGATAAATTTTTACGATAATAGTTGCAATTTCAAATCCGTATTTATTAATTTATGAGAAAAATTTTTCGTTTATTTTTATTTGCTTTATTAGTTATTGGCTTTAACTTTCAATTTGGCAATGATGCCGTTGCCCAAAAGTCATTGCTTTCAAGTCCTGGTCTAAATTCTCAAGAAGAATTTTTAGAACCAAATCAAGCATTTAAATTAGATGCAAGTATCGTAGACGGAAAAGAACTCAGACTATTTTTTGAAATCGCACAGAATTACTACATGTACAGAGAGCAATTTGAGTTTTCTGTAATTAGAAACGGAAAATACGTAGAGAAGCTTACTCCTTCAAAAATTCCAGAAGGTGTCATTAAATTCGACCCAACTTTCAACAAGGATCTAGAGGTATATCACGATAATGTAGAGATTAGGTTCGCATTGCCACCTCAAGGAGAAGCATTTACGCTAGAGGCACGCTCTCAAGGATGTGCAGAGGCTGGATTGTGCTACCCACCTGCGTATTTTCACGTACCAATTGTTCCTATGAAAGATGGGTATGAGATTACATTGCCAAAAAGAAAAGAGATTAAAGGGCAAGTAGAATCGCCTGAAGCATTGTACGAGAGTCGGGCTGGAAAGACTTGGTATGAAGTGCCTATGAGTGAGGAATCGTGGGAGGATTCAAATGGTGCTACGGGAGCTAGTTCTGATAGTGGCGGTTCTGGCGGTTCTGGTGCGTCTGTTGGGTCGGATAACGCAAGCTCAAGTGGCTCTAGTGGAGGGTTTTCCTTCGGGGCATTATTTGAAAACAATGACATTGCCATAGCGGATTTTTTGCAAAACAATAACATTGCCATCATGGTATTGGGGGCGTTCTTTTTAGGCGTTTTACTATCATTTACTCCGTGTGTTCTACCTATGCTTCCAATATTACTTTCTGTTTTAGTTGGGCATCAGGGCGGGCGTTCAATGGTCATGGCTGGAGCTGGTGCGGGTGCTGGAACTGGTGCGGGAGGCGTTTCTGCATCTAAGGTTGCTGACTCTACATATGAGAAAAAAAAGTCAGCAGGCAGTCTACGACTTACGCTTTTTTATGTGCTTGGCACTAGTATCGTTTATACAATTTTAGGTGTGCTTGCCGCAAGCATAGGTGCGAGCCTCTCTAATTGGATTCAAAATCCATGGGTGGTAGCGGTTTTTGCATTATTTTTAGTGGCATTTGCATTATCAATGTTCGGTGTTTTTACCTTTCAAATGCCAAGCTCGATTCAGACTAAACTAACGGTTTTGCAAAACAAACTGCCTGCGGGAAGTGGTATTGGAGCCATGGTCATGGGTATGATTTCGGCCTTGATTGCGGGACCTTGTGTGGCGGCTCCATTGGCAGGGGTGTTGCTTTTTATTTCGCAAACAGGGAATGTGGCTCTTGGTGCACTAATTCTTTTTGTTCTGGCATGGGGCCAAGGAACATCGTTGATATTGGTGGGTAGTAGCTCCCATGCCCTGCTTCCAAAAGCTGGTAAATGGATGGAAAAGGTAAAAACCGCATGCGGCATACTATTATTGGCCGCAGCGGTTTGGATGATATGGCCAGTAGTGGGGAATTTATATGGTGATTCTCGCGAGGGGGGTTCAGGTTCTGCTCTGAATTTCGTTAAGGTGGAGCGAATTGAGGAATTTGAGTCTCAGTTGAAGGGTGCGGTGGCTGATGGGAAGCCTACGATGCTTTATATCTCAGCTGAATGGTGCATCTCTTGCCGTGAGCTGAAACACTTCACCTTTTCCGATTCTAAGGTTCAGGAAGAATTAAGTAAGTTTAAGGTTGTGGAAGCGGATGTGACCACGAACAAAGCCTATCACAGAGATCTGCTTAAAAAATTCAAATTTTTTGGACCACCAGGACTGATTTTCTTTGATAAAGAAGGCAATCAAAGCAAATTGAGAATTGTTGGATTTGAAGGGCCGGAAGATTTTGTTAAAGACATAAAGTCTTCAAATTTGTATTAGCTTTTTAGGATTCTCTTCATAATTAAGTTGGGTATAGGTTTTCGCTTATATCCAACTTAATTTTTTTTAACTTTTATATATCTTTCTGTTTTTCAGATTTCTTATCTTCTCCAAAAAGCTCCTCGTGTTTATCGACTATTTTTAAGTAATCTTCTTTGTAGGTACATGCTGCTTCATGTCTCTCAAGGGCTTCTTCAGCCAATTTACGAGCTTGTTGAACAATAGCTGGATTAGGTGAATTTCTTGATATCCCCGCAAGTATTTTTTGCGTTACGATTCCGACCTCAAGACTACTTGCGCCATCCCTTAAAATTGGAAGCATAAATTCACTAATCCATTCACCTGCATCTGTTGGAGGCATATAAATGCGGTCGTATTTGCATTCCTCTTGCTCTGGCAATGGTTCCACGACCAAAGCCATCATGCTATGCATCGCTTGAATCGCAGTTCCCTGATCATTTATCCCTGGTGACAATGCCTTAGCCGCAACCTCCGACAACACCACAAATCCCCAACCTGGGTCTTGTTTATAATTGCGTTTTTTATCGACAAGAATAGTGGATTTAAGCTGATCTCTAAGCTCAGTCTCTAAATCCTTATTTATCCTCATAATCGGAGTGTCTTGAAATACTAAATCACCTGGCCTTGTAAGAATTTCAATATAAATATCCATATCTTCAGCAAGTTTGTTTAAACCAGCCATATTGATATTTACAACAAATCCCGCTTCTTTCATATACACTGTCACGGGCTCAATACCGTTCCACTCCAAATTCCAACACGCACCCAATGTTGGATTTTTATAGTGCTCCGTTAGAGAAATTTTCGTACGGTCATGGATTTTTTTAATCGTATTTTCCATACGACCTAGCTCTGAAAGAGTACGTACCCACATAATCAATCGCACTACCACATGTAAAACCATAAGCAATGAGCTTATAAATAGAATAAATAAGCCGTTTGGTGAGTAATACCCGATGCCTAACGCAATTTTTGCGATTATGGCATAAATAAACGCCGCAATAAAGGTGGCAATGGTCCTGCGTGTGTTATCGTCCCCCATCACAAGTTCCGTAGCCCTTGGGGTAGCAGCACTTGAAGCAGAAGCTGCCGCAGAAACCATAATAGATAAGGAGAACGTACTAACTGCAAGCATGCTACTTGCAAGAATGTCGATTAATCCATTAACCGTTTCTAATTTTATGGTCGGTAAGAAATCCTGAGGAATCAATCCCCCAAAATAATCGGCCAAAAGCACCCATAGAACAGCAAATAGCCCCCACCCTGCAGGTTCAATCCATAACCTATTACTAGGTCGGTTAAGAATTAATAAAAATCGTTGAAACATAAACTATTTAACCAAGTAATTAATAAGCCAAGTGTGCCAAGGAACAGAAACTATATCTATAAGCACTGCCCCACACAAAGGTATGATTAAAAATGCTTTTGGAGAATGAACACCATATCGTTCAGTTACTGAAGACATATTTGCTACTGCATTTGGAGTCGCACCTAGTCCATGCCCCATCATACCAGCACACATCACTGCAGAATCATATGATTTTCCAAGCAACCTAAACAGAACAAACACAGTCAACACAACCAAACACAGAACCTGTATAACCAACATAAGAATCAACGGTCCCGCAACATCGGCCAATTCCCAAAGACGCATATTCATCATGGCCATAGTAAGGAAAATACCTAAAGAAATCTCAGCTATCAAATTCACAGCTTTTTCGTTCAACGTAACCATATGCACCATATCATTAAAATTTCGCATAACTATGGCTACGAGCATAGAACCTACATAAGCTGGCAATGAATATCCTGTGCTTTGAGTGATTAGGCCTGCAACATATTCTCCTAAAACCATAGCTACAAGTAATAGTGCCAATGTGTGGATAAATGTATAAGCTCGCACCTCTGAGTGTCTATCGTGTTTTGTTTCGTATGTAATCTCTTCGGCTTCTATCTTAAGATTGTGTTTGCGAATCAAGTAACCACCGATAGGACCACCTAAAAGGCTTCCTGCAATCAAACCGAATGTAGCTGCCGCAATGGCCACAGCTGTAGAGGAGCTAACACCGAGATCCTCAGCCATGCTGCCGAATGCGGCGGCATTGCCATGGCCACCCTCAAGTGCTACAGCTCCAGACATAACACCTATCACGGGATGTATATCCATAATCGATGCGAGCAAGACTCCAAGACCACTTTGATAAAATGCTACAAACCAACATAACAAGAGGTAAACAATCATGGCCTTACCGCCAGCTTTTAAAAGTGTATAACTTCCGCCTAAGCCAACAGTCGTGAAGAATGCGACCATAAGCGGCGTTTGAAGCTGCACATCAAACAGAATATCTACTCCAAAAACTTTCTTTAAAATTAGAACAATAATACTGGCAATAAACCCGCCAATCACTGGTGTAGGTATCAAAAATCGCTCAAAAAATTTCACATTCACCCTGAGCGAACGACCAATTAAGAGCATCACACATGCAATCAAAAGAGTAGTTACAGAATTGAATTGAACGTGCATCTAAAGTCCTCCATGTGCAAATTCATAAACTATGTGAGCCGCTAATTTAGCGGTCCTTGAGTCGATATCATAATTTGGATTTAGTTCAGCCACTTCGAGCAAAAGAGTCTTATTGGACTTAAAGATATGTCGAAGTAACGGATGGACGATATTGTAGCCTACTCCGAGAGGTGCTGGGGCACTAACACCTGGGGCTTGTGATTGTGGAAATACATCTAGATCAATGCTTAAATGCAAAATATCTATCTGCTCGAGAAACTCATCAATGGCCGATACAAGCTGTGCGTGCGGCTTTGTGATCATTTCATAATCAAGAATATATTGCACCCCAAGTGCATTAGCACGGTCAAAAAGAATTTTTGTATTGGATTGGGTTGCAATACCCAAGGCCATATACTTCGCATTATCATATGCGTGGAGAGCTTGATAGAATGGTGTGCCTGAAGTTGAATAGCCGTGAGTCCAATCTTGTGGTGTGTTTAGTGTTTTCTTTATTTCAGGGGGCTGGCCAGATTTGAGCGAATTGCTGAACACATGGAATTCGGGAGGTTCCGGTGTTTTAGGAGGCTCTCGCAAATCAAAATGAGCATCGAAATTGATAATGCCCAGTTTTTTATTTTGGGATCTTGCATACTGTGTAGTTGCTAGCAACGAGCCGAATGCTACCTCGTGCCCTCCTCCAAGTACTATGTTTTTATTATGTTCACTTAAGTGGGGCAGTATCGTTTCAGCGAGCAGAGTTTGTGCATTTTCAAGGTTACTATCCTCACATGAAACTGTACCTAAATCTTGAATTAAAAGAGGTTTATGAACAGCAAAGCCTGCAAGCTGTTTACGAATTAAATTTGGTGCTTGGGCGGCTCCAATTCTTCCGTGATTTCTTCCAACACCCTCATCAGATGCAAAACCTACAATGATGTTATCGGCTGGTTTTTCTGTATTAATGCAATTATGAATGCGGGCATGTGCCTCACCTTCACCATCTGAACGTCCAGTCCATTCAAAATCTTTTAATAATTTAGCCAAAACAAATTCTCTAAAAGCAAATTGAGATTGCCTATTTTAAAGGATTGTGTTGAGACTATTCAAAAGTAATATCATTTAAACGAGGATAGTCTTAAAAGCAAAAACATTGCCACAATCAAGGAATTTAAATTTTTCATCAACTCTTCTAAAGCAAACTAAGACGACCTAAATGCTTACGATCTTAAATAAAAAAACCTAGCAACGGCAGGCATTGCTAGGTTTACAAAACGCTTAAAAGAAACTAGAACTATTCGTCTACTTCTTCGTCCTCAGTAGGCTCTGGACGATCTACAAATTCCATGTAAGCCATTGGAGCATTATCCCCTTGGCGGAAGCCCATTTTAAGAACGCGAGTGTAGCCACCTGGACGCTCTTTGAATCGAGGACCAAGCTCATTAAAAAGTTTCACAACTGCATCGCGGTCACGAAGACGTGCGAAAGCAATACGGCGATTTGCAACTGTAGGTTCTTTAGCTAAAGTAATTAGAGGCTCAATAATTCGACGAAGCTCTTTTGCTTTTGGCAATGTTGTTTTGATAGCTTCATGGTGAATTAAAGAAACAGACATATTTCTGAACATAGCCAAACGATGGCTTGATGTTCTATTTAATTTACGGAGACCTTGACGGTGACGCATGTTTTTTCCTTATGAATCTAAAAATACGGGTCTTCTATCCTCTAGAGGCGGCCCGTTTAAGTTAAAAATTATGGGCGTTCCAAACCAATTGGAGGCCAGTTTTCAAGCTTCATACCTAATGACAAACCGCGAGCTGTAAGCACATCTTTAATTTCATTAAGTGACTTACGACCAAGGTTTGGTGTTTTAAGTAATTCATTTTCTGTCTTCTGAATTAGATCGCCAATGTAGAATACATTTTCTGCTTTAAGGCAGTTTGCTGATCGAACTGTAAGCTCAAGGTCATCAACTGAGCGAAGAAGTACAGGGTCGATTTGCGGTGTACCACGTGCTGGTGCTTCATACATATTCGGAGAACCTTCAAGAGAAGCAAAGACACTTATTTGATCCATTAAGATGCGAGCAGCTTGACGTACCGCATCTTCAGGAGTAAGTACACCGTTAGTTTCGATATCAAGAATTAATTTATCTTGGTCTGTGCGTTGACCAACACGTGCATTTTCTACTTCATAGCTTACACGACGGATTGGGCTATATGAAGCATCAAGAATAATACGACCAATAGAGTGATGACGGTCTTCACGTAGAGCACGTACATTTCCTGGGACATAGCCGCGACCTTGCTCTACTTTAATATGCATATCAAGTTTACCGCCCTCTTGTAAGTTTGCGATAACGTGATTTGGATTAATAATTTCTACATCATGTGGCAGCTCAATATCAGAAGCTTTAATTTCGCCTGGCTCAGATTTTGAAAGTGAAAGAGTAACTTCCTCGCGACCATGCAATTTAAATACAACGCCTTTAAGGTTAAGAAGAATATCAACAACGTCTTCTTGTACGCCTTGAATTGATGCATACTCATGCACAACACCTGCGATTTGCACTTCAGTAGCTGCATAACCTGTCATAGATGACAAAAGAATACGTCTTAGTGCGTTACCTAGTGTATGACCAAATCCACGCTCGAACGGTTCCATAACAACTTTTGCATGGAAATCCGTAATTGGATTTACGATTATTGTTCTTGGTTTTAAGAATGCTTCTGACATAAATTTTCCTTTTCAATACCCTCGGCTCGTTACACCGATAAGGCTGATGGATAAAAATATGCATCACACTGCAAAGTGGCAATGCGATGCAATCTATACTATCGAGAATAAAGCTCTACGATTAGTGATTCGTTAATATCACGTGCAACATCAGCACGATCAGGAACTTGTTTAAATGTACCTTCGAATTTTTTAGTATCTACAGAAACCCACTCAGGGAATGTTAAGCTTTCAGCCAAATCTAATGCAGATTTAATGCGAGCTTGCCCTTTAGATTTTTCACGTACTGATACTACGTCACCTGATTTAACGATAATTGAAGGAATGTCAGCTTTTTTGCCGTTTAATTCAATTGCACCATGGCTTACTAGCTGACGTGCTTCTGCACGTGTAGAGCCAAATCCCATGCGATATACAACATTATCTAAACGAGATTCAAGAAGTTGAATTAGAGTTTCACCAGTATTACCGCGACGACGCTCAGCCTCAGCAAAATATTTACGGAATTGCTTCTCTAGTACACCGTACATACGTTTAAGTTTTTGTTTTTCACGTAATTGTGTACCGTAGTCTGATGTACGAGCACCAGAAGTACGTCCATGCTGACCCGGTTTAGATTCAAACTTACATTTAGAATCTAATGGGCGACGTGCGCTTTTTAGAAATAGATCAATACCTTCACGACGTGAAAGTTTACATTTAGGACCTGTGTAACGTGCCATTTATTATTGTTCCTTTAAGTTGCTAGATACGACGACGTTTAGGAGGACGGCAACCATTGTGCGGAACAGGAGTAATATCTGAAATGCTAGTGATTTTGATACCTAAAGCATTTAATGCACGCACAGAAGATTCACGACCAGGGCCAGGGCCTTTGATACGTACATCTAAAGAGCTGATACCATATTCCATAGCAACACGTCCCGCTGACTCGGCTGCAACCTGCGCTGCAAAAGGCGTCGATTTGCGTGAGCCTTTAAAGCCCGCTCCACCCGACGTCGCCCATGACAAGGCATTGCCTTGACGGTCAGTAATTGTGATGATGGTGTTATTAAAAGATGCGTGAACGTGGGCAATACCCTCGCTTACAACTTTTCTTACTTTTTTACGCGCACGAGTTGCGCTGTTAGAAGCTTTTGCCATTATTTAGCTACTCCGATTATTTCTTCAACGATTGAGCCGCACGACGTGGACCCTTGCGTGTACGTGCATTAGTACGAGTGCGCTGACCACGTACTGGCAGACCACGTCTGTGACGCATGCCACGATAAGTTCCAAGGTCGATAAGACGCTTAATCGAAAGTTGAACTTCACGTCGCAAATCACCTTCTACTGTAAATTCACCGATTTTTTCGCGAATTTTTTCTAATTCTTCGTCGGTTAGATCTTTTACCTTTTTAGTAGTCTCAACGCCTGCAGCTTCGCAAATTAAGCGAGAGCGTGAACGTCCGATTCCATAAATAGCAGTTAGACCGATTTCAGCATGCTGATGCGGCGGAATATTAATACCTGCGATACGAGCCATGTATTTTCCTCTATGATTGCATCAAGGCTTAGCCCTGACGTTGCTTATGTCTTGGATCTGTGCAGATTACACGCACAACTCCGTGACGTTTAATAATTTTACAATTGCGGCAAATACGCTTTACCGATGCCATGACTTTCATTTGTCACTCCTAAATAAATCCACTACTTAGAGCGGAAAACAATCCTACCGCGACTTAGATCGTATGGAGTTAGTTCCACAGTCACTTTATCGCCCGGAAGAATACGGATGTAGTGCATCCTCATCTTTCCAGAAATATGACCTAACACAACATGGTCATTTTCTAGTTTCACACGAAATGTAGCGTTCGGAAGATTCTCGATCACCTCACCCTGCATTTGAATTACGTCGTCTTTAGCCATGTATCTACACCTAGAAACTTATGCCGATTATCTCATCGGTAGATTGCCGCGGAAATTTGATTTCTTAAGCAAGGCATCGTATTGATGAGACATCAAATAAGCCTGTACTTGAGCTAAAAAATCCATAGCAACAACCACAATAATTAGTAGAGATGTACCACCAAAATAAAATGGTACATTACGCCACTGCATACGCAAGAACTCTGGCATTAAGCAAACTAATGTAATGTAAACAGCTCCCACAAGAGTCAAACGCATCAAAATCTTATCGATATATTTTGCTGTATTCTGTCCTGGACGAATACCTGGGACAAAAGCCCCTGACTTTTTCAAATTATCTGCAGTTTCTCGGCTGTTAAACACAAGGGCCGTATAGAAGAAGCAGAAAAATATAACTAAAGCAGCAAATAAAGTAGTATACAAAGGTTGACCTGGGCTTAATGTAGCCGCTAAGTCGCTTAACCAACGAATGTCGCTAGAACCTGAAAACCATTGTGCAATAGTCGCAGGGAACAAAATAATTGAAGATGCAAAGATTGGTGGAATTACACCAGCCATATTAATCTTAAGCGGAAGGTGCGATGACTGCCCACCCATAATTTTGTTTCCTACTTGACGTTTTGCATAGTTGACTGTGATACATCTTTGAGCACGCTCCACAAAAACCACAAGCATAGTAACGCCTATAACCAAAGCCAAGATAATCATCGTAGCTAAAGCACTGATCTGATTTTGAGATACCAGCTCGAACATCCCAGCCAATGCCGCAGGCAACCCAGCAACAATACCTGCAAAGATAATGATAGAAATACCGTTACCTAAACCGCGTTCAGTAATTTGCTCACCTAGCCACATCAAGAACATAGTTCCAGTCACAAGACTTACTACAGTAGTAAATATGAACATAGGACCTGGTGTATAAACTAATCCAGGATAAGATTCCATAAATCCTTGTAGCGATGCGGCAATACCAAATGCTTGTAAGGTGGCAATGAGCACGGTGCCATATCTTGTATATTGCGTAATCTTACGACGTCCTGCTTCACCCTCTTTCTTAATAGCTTCAAGCGACGGGATTGTCGAGGTCATCAATTGCATAATAATAGATGACGAAATATAAGGCATAATCCCTAGTGCAAACACCGAGAATCGTGATAATGCACCGCCTGAGAACATATTAAAGAAACCTAAAATCCCGCCTGACTGAGAAGAAAACACTTGCTCCATCACGGTTGGATTGATACCAGGTACAGGTATATGAGTTCCTAAACGATAGACAACTAAAGCTAATAATAAAAACACAAGACGAGAAGTCAAATCGCCATACTTCTTAGTATTTCCTAATTGATCAGGCAATGATGATTTTCTACTAGTCTGAGTTTTCTGAGCTTTTGCCACTAAATACCCCTTATTCAGCTAAAGAGCCACCAGCCGCTTCAATAGCAGCTTTTGCACCAGCAGTTGCTTTAATTCCGCGAAGAACCACTTTGCGAGAAATCTCACCTGATTTGATAAGTTTCACAAATTTAACTGCTTGATCAACAATACCAGCAGCTTTAAGTGATTGAACATCGACTTCTTCGTCAGTTAACTTTTGTAAATCAGATAAACGAATCTGAGAGTACAAATGCTGATTTAACGGAGTAAAACCACGTTTTGGTAAACGACGATGAAGAGGCATTTGGCCACCTTCAAAACCTACTTTATGAAAACCACCAGAACGTGATTTTTGACCTTTGTGTCCACGTCCAGAAGTTTTACCTAAACCGGAACCGATACCACGACCAACTCTACGTTTTGCGTGTTTGCTTCCTTCAGCAGGAGATAATGTATTAAGTTGCATTTCAGCCATCATGATTCCTTTAGACTTCTGAAACTTTTACTAGATAATCCACTTTGCGGATCATGCCGCGAATCTCTGGAGTATCAAGAAGAACACGACTGCTATTTACTTTACCTAAACCTAAACCACGCACTGTAGCACGATGGTCGCTTTTAGTACCAATAACAGATCGAACTAATGTAACTTTAATTTGCTTTTGAGACATGACTTATCCTAGAATTTCTTCAACAGTTTTACCGCGTTTAGCAGCAACGTCTGATGGTGTCATGCAAGCGTTTAAGCCGTTTAAAGTAGCACGTACTAAGTTATATGGATTTGAAGAACCCAAGCTTTTAGCCACAACATTACGGACACCCATAACTTCGAAAATTGCACGCATAGGACCACCAGCAATTACACCAGTACCTTCAGCAGCTGGAGAAATTAGTACTGTAGATGCACCATGTTTACCTACAACTGTATGATGTAATGTACCATTAATAAGAGGGATCTTAGTCATACCACGACGAGCTTGTTCCATAGCCTTTTGAACCGCAACAGGAACTTCGCGTGCTTTACCTTTACCTACACCGATACGACCATCACCGTCGCCGACCACTGTTAAAGCTGCGAAGCTCATAGTGCGACCACCTTTTACAGTTTTGCTAACGCGGTTTACTGCGATCATTTTTTCGCGAAAACCGTCATCACGTTCTTGGTCAGCAGTGTTTTTATTTTGTGCTTTAGCCATTTAAAACCCTTTCTTAGAACTTAAGACCAGCTTCGCGAGCAGCTTCTGCAAGCGCTTTTACGCGGCCATGATAACGGAAACCGGCACGATCAAATGCAACTGATTCGATCCCCTCAGCTTTAGCTTTTTCTGCAATACGTTTTCCAACGATAGCTGCGGCTGCCACATTTCCCCCGAATTTTTTATCGTTAGCTAGTTCTTGACGAACTTCAGGCTCTAGAGTAGAAGCCGTAACTAACACTTTGTCGCCCTCTGGCGAAATAATATTTGCGTAGATGTGCAGATTCGTACGATGTACAGATAAACGATGTACGCGTAACTGAGCAATTTTGCGGCGGGAAGCCACTGCACGACGCAAACGAGATAATTTCTTGTCCATGATATTTCCTTGCTTGCGTTATTATTTTTTCTTAACTTCTTTGATGGCAACATGCTCATCTGCGTATCTAACGCCCTTACCTTTATAAGGCTCAGGTGGACGATATGCACGAATATTTGCTGCAACTTGGCCTACTGCTTGCTTATCGTGAGATTTAAGAACGATCTCAGTTTGCGATGGGCATTCAGCTTTAACACCTTGTGGCAATGGATGAATAATATCGTGCGAATAACCTAATTCAAGTTTAAGATTTTGACCTTGAACTTGTGCACGATAACCGACACCGATAAGTGTTAAGCGACGCTCAAAACCTTTACTCACACCAGTAACCATATTATTTACTAGAGCACGCAATGTTCCTGACATTGCATTTGCGTGACGTGAGTCGTTTGCTACAGAAAATGTGATTTTTCCGTCATCTAAGCTAACAACTACATCGTTTGAAAGTTCCTGTTTAAGCTCACCTAAAGGACCTTTTACGTTTATGCTATCAGCTGCGATTTTAACTTCAACTCCACTAGGTACTACTACTGGATTTTTTGCGACACGAGACATCTATATACCCCCTTACGCTACGTAGCAGATAACTTCACCGCCAACGCCTTCAGAGCGCGCTTTGCGGTCTGTCATAACGCCACGGGAAGTGGAAACAATAGCAACACCTAAGCCATTCATAACTTGAGGAATGCTGTCATGACCTTTGTACACGCGAAGACCAGGACGAGATACACGTTCGATACGTGAGATTACTGGTTCATCTTTATAGTACTTAAGTTCAATCTCAAGTTGAGGCTTAGTTTTATCGCCGTTAACTTGATAGTTTTCGATATAACCTTCTTCTTTTAGAACTGCAGCAATAGCTACTTTTAGCTTAGAAGATGGCATAGAAACTGATACTTTTTCGACTTGCTGTGCATTACGAATGCGAGTCAACATATCTGCGATTGGATCGCTCATGCTCATAATATTTCTCCTACCAGCTCGCTTTAGTCATACCAGGCACTTCACCACGCATAGCTGTCTCGCGTAGTTTGTGACGAGTTAAACCAAACTTGCTGAATACGCCACGTGGACGACCAGTAACAGAACAACGGTTACGTACACGAGTTGGATTCGCGTTACGTGGAAGTTGCTGTAACTTCAAACGTGCTTGATAACGCTCTTCATCAGTTTTAGATTGATCATCGATAATCGCTTTAAGAGCCGCACGTTTAGCTGAATATTTTTCAACTAATTTTGCACGCTTGATATCACGATTTATAAGTGAAAGTTTAGCCACTATATCGCCCCTTAGTTTCTGAATGGGAAGTTGAAGGCTTTTAATAAAGCTTTTGCTTCCTCATCTGTTTTAGCTGACGTGGTGATACTAATGTTTAAACCACGTAAAGCATCAATTTTGTCGTACTCAATTTCAGGGAAGATAATTTGCTCTTTAACCCCTACGTTGTAGTTACCGCGTCCGTCAAATGCACGGCCAGAAATACCACGAAAGTCTCTTACACGTGGCAATGCTACCGTAACTAAACGATCAATAAATTCGTACATGCGTTGACCACGTAAAGTCACCATGCATCCAATTGGATAGTTTTCGCGAATCTTAAATCCTGCAATCGCTTTACGAGTTTTAGTAACTACAGGTTTTTGACCAGCGATTTTAGTTAAATCCGCAACTGCGTTTTCGATAACTTTTTTATCTGATACAGCCTCTGAAACACCCATGTTAAGTGTTACTTTAGTAATGCGAGGCACTTCCATATCGCTTTTGTAGTTAAATTGAGATTTCAATTCAGCTACGATTTTATCTTTGTATAAATCTTGTAAACGAGCCATAATTCACCGCCTATGCTTTAACGCCAACGACTTCGCCGTTGCTACGGAACACACGAACTTTACGACCGTCTTCTTCTTTAAAAACTACTTTATCCGCTTTACCTGTAGCAGCATTGAAAATCTGCACATTAGAAATATGGATAGGTAAATTTTTAGACACAATACCACCAGGATTATTAGCCATAGGGTTTGGTCGAGTGTGTTTTTTAACTACGTTAACGCCTTCTACGATTACGTGATCAGCATCAACCCTCTCAAGCACTACACCACGACGTTTTTTGTCGCGACCTGCGATAACAATAACTTCATCGCCTTTACGAATTTTATGCATAGTGCCGCTCCTTAAATAACTTCTGGAGCCAATGAAACGATCTTCATAAAACGCTCTGTACGTAATTCACGAGTTACAGGGCCGAAGATACGAGTACCAATAGGCTCTAGTTTAGAGTTAAGAAGTACCGCAGCATTTCCGCCGAAACGGATTAGAGAACCGTCTTTACGACGCACACCTTTAGCTGTGCGTACAACTACTGCGTTATAAACTTCACCTTTTTTTACGCGGCCGCGAGGTGCAGCATCTTTAACGCTTACTTTGATTATGTCACCAATAGAAGCGTAACGGCGCTTAGATCCGCCTAATACCTTAATGCACATAATGCGGCGTGCACCAGTGTTATCAGCCACGTCTAACGTGCTTTGCATTTGTATCATGATGTCAATCTTCCGATTTATAAATCCAACTTAATTCCTAAAAGGCAAAAGTCACATTAAGGCTGGGTGCCATAATTGAGCTTTACAAAAAGCCTAATAAAAATCAGTTTTGGCCAAGCAAAATTGCTTAAAATCTACTAGATTAAATTTCTAAATAAGCTAATAGATTACTAACGTTGCGGCTAATACTTATTTGTTTTTATACGCACTAATCCGCTAAAAATCTTTAAAATTTCTTTTTTTATCCTTTCTCTTTTTGTATTAAAAAGAAAAAGTAAAGACTCATATTCTAAAAAAAATTTTATATTAATGCAAGATATTTTGCTAAATTTATATATACAACCGTTGATTTTTATCATTTTTTGTACGAAAACCACAAAAACTCCTAAGGGCAAATACCTATTTTTAAAATTTTTTTTGAAATTGAGTGTATCTTTTTTAGTAATGTTTAATCTTTTTTTCGGAGGGCGTCATGAATGCAGTTGTGCTAGCAGTGATTGTAATGCTTGTTTTAGCAGTGTCACGCGTGCACGTTGTACTAAGCCTTCTGATTGCAGCTTTAGTAGGTGGTCTTGTTTCTGGCCTTTCACTTAAAGAGACGGTTGATGCTTTTCAAGCTGGTTTAGGAAACGGTGCACAAGTTGCATTGTCTTATGCTCTATTAGGTGCTTTTGCAATGGCTATTGCACACTCAGGACTACCTGAGATGTTATCAAGTAAAGTAATTACTACTATACGAAATAATCCTCGAAGCACAAATCTAAAATGGATGGTTATCACTGTCGTTGTGATTATGGGCATGCTCTCTCAAAACATAATCCCTATCCACATTGCCTTTATACCGATTGTAATTCCTCCGCTTTTAGTTGTATTTAACCAATTTAAAGTAGATCGTCGCATGATTGCTTGTGCTATTAGCTTTGGTTTAGTCACATGTTATATGACCCTACCTTATGGATTTGGTGAAATTTATCTTAACCAAATTCTTCTTCCTAATATCGAGCAGGCGGGACTAAGCACATCAGATATTAGCATTATTAAAGTTATGCTTATTCCTGCTTTAGGTATGATTTTTGGTTTGTTATTTGCTATTTTTGTAAGTTATCGCAAACCACGTACTTATCTTGATGCAGATTCTACTAATATGGTAGCAAATATGAAGGCTCCTGAGATCTCTAGCTTTAGGAGCCTTGTTGCAATTGGTGCAATTGTGGCGGCTTTCGTTGTGCAACTAATAACAGACTCATTGATTTTAGGAGCTCTGTCTGGGTTCGCTCTATTTATAGTAACTGGTGTTATTAAATGGAAAGCATCAGAAGGAATATTCTCTGAGGGGCTTCGTTTAATGTGTATGATTGGCTTTATCATGATTACAGCTCAAGGATTTGCTGAAGTTATGAAAGCTACTAAAGAGATTGAGCCTCTAGTTCGTGCTTCTACTGAGATTTTCGGTGATAGCAAGTTGATGGCTGCTTTTTCGATGTTACTTGTTGGATTGCTAGTAACTATGGGTATCGGTAGCTCATTCTCTACTCTTCCAATTATTGCTGCCATTTTTGTTCCAATTTGTACAGCATTAGGATTTAGTCCTGCAGCTACGGTTGCACTTATCGGCACAGCTGGTGCACTTGGTGACACAGGGTCTCCAGCTTCTGATTCTACACTTGGTCCAACTTCAGGTCTAAATATCGACGGTCAGCATGATCATATTAGGGATACTGTTATCCCTACTTTCCTGCATTACAACGTACCTTTACTTATTGCCGGGACGATCGCTGCCTTAGTACTCTAAATTAACTTTAGCAAATGCGACCCTAGGACCGGCAGGTTCTAGGGTCTTTTTTTTACTTCTTTAAAAAGGAAATTATTATGAACTCAGTAGTTTTAGCCGTGATAGTGATGCTTGTTTTATCAATAGCACGCGTTCACGTGATTCTAGCCCTGATTATCGGGGCATTGGTTGGAGGCCTGGCCTCGGGACTATCCCTGTCAGATACCTTAGGTGCTATGTCAGATGGCCTTGGCAATGGTGCCGAAACCGCCCTCTCTTACGCTTTACTAGGCGCTTTTGCTATGGGTATCGCTCATTCAGGATTACCTGAATTCATCACAAGCAAAGTGATTGAGAGCACTAGGAGAAATCCCAAAAGTACGACCATAAAATGGGCCGTCATATTTGTTCTTTTCCTACTCGGTTGCTTCAGCCAAAACCTAATCCCAATTCACATCGCGTTCATTCCTATCGTAGTTCCACCTCTAATCATTATTTTCAACACATTTAAGATGGATCGCCGCATGATTGCGTGTGCTCTAAGCTTTGGTATGGTTGCGTGTTATATGGCATTCCCATATGGATTTGGTGATATTTTCTTGAACAAAATTATTATTCCAAACGTTAATAGTGCTGGTAAGCCATATGGCCTAGACGTAAGCAAAGTAAATATTATCGGATCAATGATAATTCCATTTATCGGGATGTTTATCGGCTTACTTATTGCCATTTTCATCTCATATCGCAAACCTCGCGAATATCGCACAATCGAAAGCGTTGCTGATACATCATTAGAAACCACAGATCAACCGCAATACTCTACATTCCGCAATTTAGTGGCTCTTGGCTCAATCGTGGTTGCGTTTGTAGTTCAGCTTGCGACAGGCTCCTTACTTATGGGGGCAATGCTCGGGTTCGCATTATTCCTAGTAACTGGAGTGATTAAGTGGAAATCTGCAGACGGCATTTTCACTGAAGGTTTGAAAATGATGTGCATGATTGGATTTATCATGATTACCGCTCAAGGCTTTGCTTCCGTGATGAATGCCACTAAAGAAATTGAACCCCTTGTTCGTTCATCTATCGAGATATTCGGTGGCAGCAAAATGATGGCTTCATTTGCAATGCTGGCAGTTGGTTTGCTTGTAACTATGGGCATTGGTAGCTCGTTCTCAACAATCCCTATTATTACGACTATTTTCGTTCCTATTTGTGCAAGTCTTGGATTTTCGCCTGAGGCTACTATCGCATTAATCGCTACAGCTGGTGCTCTTGGAGATACAGGGTCCCCTGCATCCGATCAAACCCTAGGCCCTTCTTCAGGTTTAAATGTCGATGGACAACACGACCACATTAAGGACACAGTAATTCCTACTTTTGTTCACTTTAATATTCCTTTACTTCTTGCTGGAGTTGTAGCAACTATGGTTTTATAGTTGTAGGGTGGCAATGCGAACGTATTGCCACCAAACGTTGTTTTAAAACTAAATCCCCTAAAAAACGTACGGAATCTAAGTTATTGATATAGTATGGGGCGGCTTAAAAAATTGATTCAAATCAATTTATTGTCCACACAATATACTAAACTATTGGCAGAGACCTAAATTTTTTAAGGGGAGTTATATGAAACAAAAACTAATTCTTTCGGCACTATTGGCGGCGTCGGTGTTTGGCGGGGGCATTGCCACAGCACAAGAAGCTGCTCCAGCAACCACAGGCGGACTACCTGGCTATGAAGTTAAAAAGGCTCCAGATTCAATCAAGGACCTTGAACGCGTAAAACTCGATTTGAAAGAGCCTCCGTTCGTTCATGAACATAGTCTAGAGGCACCTGCGGCTCCTCGCCTAGTAGAAGTTACTATGGAAATCGAGGAAAAAGAAATCGAAGTTGAGCCTGGTGTGTTTATGTGGGCTTTTGCATATAACGGAAGTGTTCCTGGTCCGCTTATTGTTGTACATGAAGGCGACTATGTTGAATTGACTCTTAAAAACAAAGCGACAAACACGTTGGTTCATAATATTGACTTTCACGCATCAACTGGTGCTCTAGGAGGTGGAGAATTAACTTATGTGGCTCCTGGTCAAGAAGTTAAGCTTCGTTGGAAAGCAATTAAACCAGGCGTTCATATCTATCACTGTGCTCCAGGTGGTGCTATGATTCCTTGGCACGTAGTTCATGGCATGAACGGTGCTGTTGTAGTTCTTCCTAAAGAAGGGCTTCGCGATAAAGAGGGTAATAAACTAACTTACGATAAAGCTTTTTATATCGGTGAACAAGACTTCTATATTCCAAAAGATAAAGATGGAAAATGGATGCGCTTTGAAAATGCGTCTATGTCTTACGCTGAAGACGTAGCAACTATGAACACTCTTATTCCTACTCATATCGTATTCGGTGAACGCAAACACCAATACACAGGCGAAAATGCTATGACTGCTAAAGTTGGCGAAACTGTGATGATTTATCACTCACAAGCGAACCGTCAGTCATATCCTCACCTCATCGGTGGTCATGGTGAATATGTTTGGGAACGCGGTAATTTTAACGATGCTCCTGTTACTGACATAGAAACTTGGATGATTGCTGGTGGGTCGGCTGGTGCAGCTATGTATAAATTCAAGCAACCTGGCACCTATACATATCTGAGCCATAACTTGATTGAAGCAGTGAACTTCGGTGCATTGGCACATATAAAAGTAGATGGTGTTTGGGATAATGATCTTATGGAACAAACATTGGCTCCTACTATGATGGACCAAGAGGCTGCTAAAGCTGAAGAGCCTGCTAAAGCTGAAGAGCCTGCACAAGACAAAGCTAAGAAATAAGCTAAATTCTGTGTAATATATAAGGCGGCTTTTATGGGCCGCCTTTTCTACATTTTATGAGTTAAACATGATTAGATTATTGATGGCAATGCTCCTGCTTTTATCAACTCCAATCCTTTCAGCACAAAGTGCTATCCAAGGGAAGCCGCTAGAGTTCAAGCTAATGGACAATTTGGGCACTAAAACAGAGGCTGATTTCAAGGGCAAATACATGATCTTGGCTTTTGGATATACATCTTGTCCCGATATATGTCCGATGACATTGGCACAAATTAATGAAGCCCTAGATAAGATTCCAAACGATGTGGCTCAAAATATTGTTCCAGTATTCGTAAATATCGATCCAGTTAATTCAACGCCTGAAACTCTTAATGCATATGTTGATTATTTTGATGAACGGTTTGTTGGATTGACGGGAAGCATAGATTCTGTGCAATCTTTGACAAATCAGTTAGGTGCTACATTTGGATATCGTCTTGACGGGAAAAAACTAGAGGAGCCTAAGCTTGGGATGATGTACACGGTATATCACAGCACTCTAATTTATCTTATTGGACCAGATTCAAAACTTATAGACACATACGATTATCAAATCGCACCAGATGATTTAGCTAATAAGGTGACTGTGGCTATTGCCCCTAATATTACTAACGAAAGAGAGCCAGAAAAGAAAAAGATCACATCAATATCTAAGCAAGTGGCACATAAGAGAAGCGAGAAGGCGTGTGCATTGCCAGAGGGATTTAAAGAAGCGAAAACAGGTTTTGAACTCTCTCAAATCGATGCGATAAAAAGTAGCGGAAAAAAAGTGGAATTACTTAATATGTGGGCTTTGTGGTGTGCTCCTTGCCGCAAAGAGTTGCCTGTACTACATGAATTCAAAAAGCATAGTAGTGAAATGGGCGTAATCACGCTAAATTTAGCCGATGGGGAAGAGAAAATCACAAAATTTTTCGATGAGCAAAAGTTTGTCCATCTAGACAAATTCACCTATCCTAAAATGGATTTACTTCGCAAACTCGGAGGAATCGGATTGCCGTTTAATGCCTTATTTGTAGATGGAAAACAAGTTGCATTTAAAAACGGAATTATTAAAGAGACAGAGTCACTAAGTGAATACGCAAATTGCGTTGCAAAATGATATGAAAAATTCGAGAAGATCTTTTCTTAAGGGTGTTGCGGCAGGTGCATGTGGACTAGGTTTTGGGGGGAAGCTGGGGGCTCAGGCATTTCCACGGCAAGATCTAAAAATTGAGCCTAAGTATCAATCAAAAAAATCTTTACATGAGCCGACTCGATATCTTTTTATTACCGATATTATGTCTACATATTTGAGTGTATATGATATTGAAACTGCTCATCGTGTTGCACATATTAATTTAAATTTTAGGCCCGATACCATTGAGATGGCACGCGACGATAGTATGCTTGCAATTGGAAATCGTGAGCTAAATGGGCTGGTGCTGCTTGACCTTAAAGATGCATCTTTTCGCACACTTGCGATGCCCTCACCAGTGCATCAAATATTTTTCATTCCGCAAACTAAGTTGCTGGCAGTGGGTTTGAGAGATCAGGTAGGTGTCGTCGATTACGAAAACGATAAGGTCGATATTTTTTCAAGAAAATTCGATTCGGAAAATCGCACAAACTCTCAGTTCACTTATTACAAACTTCTGTTTAGCTCTTTTAGTCAAACATATTGGGTGTTAGATCGCGAAAAGCCCACTATCTATCGCAAGAATGGCTTGGATAAAAGCGATTGGACAACCTTAGATCTTAGTAAGCGGCTACGAAAGCCGGCTGGATTGGACAAGGGCATTGCCAGTCCAGAAGATTTTATGCTTGCCTTCAATACTTTTGAAGGAGACGAGGGGCTCATCTATTTTCCACAAGAGGATAAGCTTTTAAGCACAGGCCCAATGTACACGGTAGGCTCAACATGGCGGCCGCTAGTTATGCCCTATATCGATCAGTATTCGCAACGTGTGATTTTTGCGGATATGTCAGGCCATGTGGCCTATTTTGATTTACGCGAAAAGGATCCTAAGCCGCATCGGTTTGAGCTGCCTTTTTCACCGCGCATCATACGAAGCGGATGGCTTGAATCGACTTGGATTGTGGGCGGCGATAAGGCTTTGCATTTTCAATCATATGAAGATCCGTCGGATAAAGTCACCTATGAATTCCCATATCAAGTTGTCGATATGTGGGTGACAGGCGATAGCAAAACCTTACTGCTCACTGTAGACGAAGGGCCAGCCGAGATCTGGAGATTCGATATTCGATCCCGCGAGATGCTCGACCCAATTAGCGTGCGTGGTGTTGTTATGGCCAACCAGATTCGTATGGGAAGCAACAACAGTATTTGCTACTAAAATTTCCTCAAACGCATCGCATTTGTGACCACGCTTATCGAGCTAAGAGCCATGCATAGTGCGGCTAATGAAGGAGTGAGATATCCAGCAGCTGCTAGTGGAATGCCTACTGCGTTGTACACAAGTGCGAAAAATAAATTTTGTTTTATATTACGCACAGTAGATTTTGCAATGCTAATCGCATGACCTACGTTTGCGATATTATTCTTCACTAATGTAATATCGGCTACCTGCTCAGCCACAGCTGCAGCGGATTTCACGGAAATACCTACGTCTGCCTGTGCAAGTGCGGCGGCATCGTTTATTCCGTCCCCGACCATAGCGACAATATTTCCCTGCGATTGAAGTTCCTTGATTTTTTCAAGCTTATCGCGTGGTTTAACTTCAGCAAAGAGCCGTGTGATACCTAGTTCTTGGGCGATTCGCTTTACTGTGCTTTCGCGATCTCCTGATAGCAAAAAAGCGGCCACTTCGTGCCGACCCAATTCATCGAGTACAGCTTTACTATCTTCTCGAAGTTCATCTGCGATCAAAACAGTCCCTAAGAGCTCGCCTGTTTCTGCGTTTGAGATACATATGATGGATCCTCGTCCTTCCCACTTCTCAAGTATGTTCGATGGCACTTGAGCTTGCGTAAATGCAGGGCTTCCTACTTTAAGTGGCAATGCCCCCGCTTCCATCTCCACTTTTCCGCTTGCACCCTCACCGACAATATTCTCCACATTATCGGCAAAGTGCAAATCAAGCCCTTCTTCATAAGCTTTGCTTACTATTGCGTGTGCTAGTGGATGCTGAATAAATTGCTCCAATGAAGCCGCCAATTGCAAGGCATTATGCGAACCAAAGTTTTCATACTCCACAACAGTTGGCTGCCCCCGTGTCAATGTCCCCGTCTTATCAAAAACTACAGTATCGACTTTTGCAGTTTGCTCAAGTGTGGCCGCCTCCTTAACCCAGATACCTTTACGAAATGCATTTCCAAGGCCGACCATCATAGCCGCTGGAGTAGCAAGCCCTAACGCACATGGACACGCAATCACAAGCACTGCCACTGCATTCATAAGCCCCCTCTCCCATTGAGGCAGATACCACAAGAAAGTGACCGCAGAAATAAGAATGACCACAGGAACAAAAACAGCTGAGACTCTATCCGCAATACGTGAAATTGGCGCTTGGCTGCCCTGAGCTTCCGATAATGCCGCCATTAAATCACCCAAGAAGGTCTCGCGTCCTACGCTTGTGGCAATGTATTCGACACTCCCATCCTCTACTAATGCACCCGCAGAAACCATATCTCCAACAGCCTTTTTTACCAATTCCGACTCACCAGTAAGATGACTCTCATTGCACATCGCTACGCCCTGATACACCTCTCCATCTGTGGCAATGCGATCGCCGTGATTCGACCTAATTCGATCCCCAACTTTAACTTTATGAAGTGGAACCTTCATCCACTCTCCATCTCTGAAAGCCATGACCTCAGGCGGGAGCAGCTTCAATAGCGACTGAAGACTATTAAGACTTTGCTTTTTATTGCGAGTTTCTAAAAATTTACCGAGGCTTACGAAAGCCACAATCATCACTGAGCCTTCAAAATAGACATTATGTGCATGGCCGTAAACGAGCCACATTACAACTGAATACACATAAATGGCAGTCGTTCCTAAAACGACAAGCACGTCCATATTTGCCATGCCACCGCGAACCGATGCCCATGCACTTTTATAAAATGGCAATGCTATCCAAAATTGCACCACAGTTGCGAGCAAGAACTGAAGCCATGCTGGAATCATCCACGAATGCGAGCCAAAAAGCATTCCAATCATGCCCACAAAAAATGGTAATGAAATTAAAATCAAAACTTTCAGACGCAAAGGCAACTTCATCTCTACAATAGTGTCTTTTTGAAGCTCACCTTTAAAGCCTCCCGACTGCATTGCTAATAGAATCTTCGGCATCACATAGTCGCGATCCGTTCCATCATGAAGTTCAATCTGAGCCTCTTCACTTGCAAAATTTACTGAGGCTTTTTTTACATAGGGTTGAGAATTAAGTAGTTTTGTCAGACGCGTTGAGCAACCCTGACAATGCATTCCACTCACAGAAAGTCGAAGTTTATCAGTGGCTGTATTATTAGACATGTTAAAATTATCCCCTTTAAAATCCAATAGATACGTTCATTTTATCCACCCATCATGATAATTAAAAACGAGCAAGACTTCTATAGTGGCCTTATGTTTATGGCATTTGGCGGCTTCTTTGCGGTCTACTCATATATCAAATATGATATGGGCGATCTTATGCGATTAGGTCCAGGATTTTTCCCTCTCGCCTTAGGCTTATTGCTTGTTGTGATTGGTGCAATCGTTGGACTGCAAGGGCTTCGTGGAGAAGCTAATCCCGAGACTCGCATCGGAAAATTCGATTGGGATATTTTAATACTTATTATCGGCTCAGTACTCTTTTTTGCATTTGCACTTAAAGCACTGGGACTAATGCTCACAATTGTTTGCGTGTGCCTTCTAAGTAGCCTTGCAAGCCATGATTTTAGTTTCCGTGCGGCCATAGCTATCGCAATATTTATGGCTATTTTTTCATGGCTTGTATTTATCGAAGGGCTCGGGATGGTACTTCAAATGTGGCCTAGTCCACCATCTGAATGGTCTTTTGTAGCGATAGCATTTATTGTTTGTGCCTTATTTCTAGCTGCATTTTTATTATTTCGTCGCACCCGCAATGAGAGTGTGAACTTATGATGGACATCATTCAGAATTTAGCTTTAGGGCTTGATATCGCATTTACTCTTGAGAATCTTGCGTATGCACTTATTGGGTGTTTGCTAGGGACCATGATAGGAGTGTTGCCTGGTATCGGGCCAGTGCCGACGATTGCGATGTTATTGCCACTAACATATGTCTTGCCGCCCACTGCAGGGCTTATTATGCTTGCAGGAATCTATTATGGGTGTCAGTATGGAGGCTCGACAACCGCAATTTTAGTGGCTTTGCCAGGAGAGACAAGTTCCGTTGTGACGGTGCTTGATGGACATAAGATGGCACAGAAAGGGCGTGCGGGGGCGGCATTGTCACTGGCGGCGATTGGCTCTTTTTTTGCGGGATGCGTGGCCACTTTATTGCTTGCGGCCTTTGCAGCACCTATGTCTGCTATGGCCTTGAAATTCGGTCCTGCAGAATATTTTTCCTTAATGGTGCTTGGTCTAATTGGTGCCGTGGTTCTTGCTTCGGGATCGTTCATTAAGGCTGTCGGCATGATTATTTTGGGACTATTGTTTGGGATGATAGGCACGGATGTGGATTCTGGAGAGCCTAGATACGACTTTGCTTTGGGACAGTTGCAGGATGGTTTGGATTTCGCTGTCGTGGCTATGGGTATATTTGGCCTTGCTGAGATTATGCGAAATTTGTCCATGCGTGAAAATCGTCTTACGCTTACGGACAAAATCGGTTCTTTGTATCCGAATCGAGAAGAGATTAAGCAGTCAGTCCCAGCTATTGCACGGGGCACTGTCATAGGATCTGCACTAGGTGTGCTTCCTGGCGGAGGTGCAGTGCTTTCATCTTTTGCTTCATATACGGTTGAAAAAAAGTTAGCAAAAAATCCTCAGCAAGTTGGCAATGGCTACGCCCCCTGTCTCGCTGGTCCTGAATCCGCCAACAATGCGGCTGCTCAAACTTCATTTATTCCAATGCTAACCCTAGGCATTCCTGGAAATGCAGTGATGGCTTTAATGATTGGGGCGATGATTATTCATAATATTCAACCAGGCCCACAAGTTATGACAAGTCATCCTGAGATGTTTTGGGGATTGATTGCATCAATGTGGATTGGTAACTTGATGCTAGTTGTACTAAATCTTCCATTAATCGGACTGTGGGTTAAGTTATTGAAGGTTCCGTATCGCATGCTATTTCCTGCAATATTGATTTTTTGCTTAATTGGTATCTATTCTCTTGAGAACGATACTTTTGATATCTTTGCACTTGCAGTGTTTGGAGTGTTGGGATTTTTTTGGAACAAGCTTAAATGCGAACCTGCACCACTACTTTTGGGATTGGTGTTGGGAGGCATGATGGAAGAGAATTTCAAGAGGGCAATATTATTATCGCGAGGCGATTATACGACCTTCCTCACAAGACCAATATCAGCCGTGATTCTTGCTATTGCCGTGGGATTGATAGTTGCGACGGCATTGCCAGCGATACAAAGAAAACGCAAAGAAACGTTTGTCGACGAAATGGATTAAAACATCCACCCCCCCCCTTTCTCTTATAAGAAATAGCTCCTAAACTCAAGATTGATTTATTTAGGAGATTGATTTGTTTGCAACACCACCAAATTACGAGGAATATTTGCATTTTCTTCGAACGCACAAATTCTATGCAAAAGAGTTGCCTCAATGGGAACTGGATAAAGTTGAAAAAAGATTAGTTTCATTAGAATTTTTTTTGCACAATGAAAAAAATGAAATAACTAGATTCTTCGTGCATTTCAAAATAATAAAGCTGAAGAATAAAAATGTTTTTAAATATGATTTTTCCTTAAGTTATCTAACTAAGAGTGCTAAGATAAGAATCTACCAAATAGAGATAGGTCTGATAAAAGACAGAAGACATAAGCACACATTACCTCATGAGCATATTGGTGATAGTCCTGAGGGGAGAATAATTGGTAGTTATGATTGGTTTGATTGGTCTTACAATGATGTACTTGAACATTTTTGTTCTAGAGTGTTGATTGATTTTGATTGCAAGCCTATTAACCCCTTAAATTTATTTATGGATTAAAACATATGAACACGACAAATGATTTAATTACTCAAAACGACTATCCATCACCTAGTATATTCACTGAAGATGGATATACCTATGTAGCCCTTCCTTTTCTTCATTGGGATTATGATGCAATTTATTTGATAGTTTCACAACTTGAAAATGGAGACTATCTTATTTCTGATCAGTATGAAATTTTCGACCATTTTAGTGGTAGTGGTGTGAATAATATCTATTCTACGGAGCTATTTCCTGAATTCAGTGAACTTTTTAGCTACTACGGTATAAATAATAAAAATGGTGAATTAACGTTAAGATCTACCAAGCAAAATCTAGTCAAAAATTTTTATAGGTTTGTAGAAGTTATTAAGCAAATAGTGAAATGGGAAAGTGATATTTTCAAGGACCATATCTATAGACCTTTTGATACTGTCTTGAGTACTCCTGATTATTTAAAAGACGAGAAAAAATTAACTCACAATATTAATCCCTAGCTAAAGTATCAATACGTTTCATTTCAGGTTAATTGTAATTAATGCTCGTAAAATCTAGTAAAAGCTATGCTTAACTTTATAGTTCGATGGCATAGTTTAGGAAATTTAATTTTGGAGAATGATATGAAACTTTATTATGCACCTGGTACTTGTGCTGTTGCATGCTGGATTGCGGCTGAATGGGCTGGAGTTGACTACCAAGTAGAAAAAGCTGCTTTGGGTACTGAAGAATACAAAAAAATAAATCCACTAGGTTCTGTTCCTGCTTTAGAGCTTGAAGATGGGCAGGTTCGTACCCAAGCGGTTGCGATTATGAATTATATTGCTATACAAGCGAAAGAAAAGGATTTACTAGCTGATCAAGGCGATGCTGAAGAAGCTAAATTTGATGAGATTATGTTTTTTCTAGCTTCTGATTTTCACCCTGCTTTTTGGCCATTTTTTGGTCCACAAAAATTCACTACTTCAAGCGATAATGCTGCTCTTGAAGCTGTGAAAGAGGCTGCTTATGCACGTATTGACCGTGTTATGAATCATCTTGACTCATTAATCGGGAGCGATGACCATGTTTATAATAATAAAAGAACAATTGCGGATGCTTATGCTTATGTAATGGCTAATTGGACTAAGAAAATCCCTAAAGATTATACGAACTATCCTAATGTAAATCGCTTTATGGAGTCCATGAATCAATGTGAGGGCGTAAAAAAAGTAATGGCTGATTCAGTTAAGTAGCCCTTATTTTCAAATCCATTAATAGAAACACCCATCCCATGTGGGTGTTTTTTTGTGCTTAAAGGCCGTTTAGCTGATTAGGGATCGAATGTTTTTATACTTATAATGAATAAAATACTCTGAAATCGAAAGTTTTTATACTTATAATGAATAAAATCCTCATTTTAAGTTTAAATTATGATTCCTAGACCCACTTACTTAGACAAAATAAAAAAATTCATAGACCTGCCTGTGGTCAAAGTCTTAACAGGAATACGTCGTAGTGGGAAGTCTACTGTCTTAAAGCTTCTGGCCCAAGAATTGAAAAATCGAGATATAAATGAAAGAAATATTATTTATATAAATTTAGAAATGCTCTCAAATGAAAATCTATTAAAAGAAGGAGAATTATATAAATATATTTCTAGCCAAGTTAATAAAAAAGAAAAATTTTATGTTCTTTTAGATGAAATACAAGAGGCCTCTAAATGGGAAAGGGTTATTAATTCCTTAATGGCTGAGTTTGATCTTGATTTATATATTACTGGATCAAATTCTCGATTATTATCATCTGAACTATCAACTTATTTAGCTGGAAGATATGTAGAAATTAATATATTCACCTTGTCCTATTTAGAATTTATTGATTTCAAAAAGCATTATTCAACACTCACAGATACAAATCCTAAAAGTTCAAGAGAGCTATTTATTGAATATAGTCAAAAAGGAGGGTTTCCAATTGTTCATCTAGCAGAGCACTCCTTAGACACATGCTTCAAACTTGTTCAGGATATCTATAGCTCAGTCATCTTGAGAGATACTATTCAAAGACATAATATTCGGGATACAGAACTTTTGAATAGAGTCGTAAATTATGTCTTTGATAATGTTGGAAATACGTTTTCAGCTCAGAATATTGCTGACTACTTTAAAAGTCAGCAAAGAAGTATCAGTTTAAACACAATCTACGAATATCTGAATGCTCTTGAAGGTGCATTTATTATATATAGATGCAAGCGGTATAACCTTAAAGGAAAAGAGATTTTAAAAACTCAAGAGAAGTTCTATCTGGCAGATATTTCTTTACTTTATTCAATGCTAGGATTTAGGCCAACTTATATTTCTGGAGTTCTAGAAAATATTGTCTATTTAGAATTAAGAAGAAGAGGATATGATGTATTTGTGGGAAAACTTAACTCGATGGAAATCGATTTCATTGCCACCCAAAACAATATGAAATTATATATTCAGGTGGCATACAAAGTAGAAAGTCCTGAGACTGTAGAGCGTGAATTTAAGCCCTTGTTAGCGGTGAAAGATAATTATCCTAAATTTGTAATATCCACGGACGAGGCCAATTTAGGGAATCATGAAGGCATAGAGCACAAAAATATAGTCGATTTTCTGATGGAAGGGGCTCAGATTTAAAAGCCTATGATATCAATCGATTACTCGACTGCGATTTAACAAATCCTTGCTATTTATTGTATTCTTAATCATCTTCATCACTTCGATTTGGTCGGGGTCGCGAGTGTATGTCAGGAAATCTTTTTTGATCCGTCCGATGCCATGCTCTGCCGTTATACTACCTCGCATAGGTTTAATGATTTCATACATCATCGTTTCAATCGGAATAATATCGGCTTCGGTGATATTTCCAGTGGTGACATGAAGATTACCATCACCAACGTGCCCGAAAATTAGATTCACCATATCGGGATATTTTTGTCCTGCAATATCGACCCACTTTTCGTAAAACTCTTGCATATATTTGATGGGCAAGCCAATATCAAAATTAACGACTACACCCAACTTACGCATGCAATATCCAATGCCGTCGCGAATCTCCCAAAGTTCTTCGGATTGCGATTCGCTTTGGGGCACGAGTGCGTCGACGGCAAGCCCCTCTTCAATGATGGCCTCAAGATACTCATGAAATCTATCGTTCAGGTCATCCCTTGAGCCTTCCACCTCCATAAGTACATATAATGGATAAGCACCATCAAAGGGGACCTTAATCCCCTGAAGCTGTGCGGACATAGAGAGATAATCATGCCACATAACTTCAAAACTCGCAATTTCAGCTAATGCCGCTCGCGTCTTTGTGAGCAATTTCGTGACCGATTGGAAATTCTCTAAAGCTACAAGGGCGTTGTGTTTGTGAGCTGGCTTTGGAAAAAGTCGCAACACGGCACGTGTAACGATACCGTACCGCCCCTCGGAGCCTATAAACAAATGCTTAAGGTCAAGACCGGTATTGTTTTTTATCATGCTATAGGTCATATCGAGCAAAGTGCCATCGGGCAACACAACCTCCAGTCCAAGCGTAAGTTCACGCATCGTACCGTAGCGGAAGACCTTATTGCCACCTGCATTTGTGGCAATATTCCCGCCTACAAAACATGACCCCCGTGCTCCCAAATCAAGCGGAAAATACCATCCTTTATCTAGGGCAGCCTTCTGCAGGTTTTCGAGAATGACACCTGCTTGCACAAGAGCAGTTCCACCCACGGTATCGATCTCCTCGATTTTATCCATTTTCTCGAAACTAATAACAACATCGCCTTCGTTAGGAACGGCCCCAGCAGCCAACCCTGTAAGCCCACCTTGAACAGTAAAAGGAATATTATTCTGGTGGCAATGCTTAACGATTTGCACCACTTCTTCTGTACTACGTGGTCGATAGACTATAGAGGGGGAGGCTTCGGGATATCCACTTGCATCTGATGAATATTTTTCGAGAAGGCTTGCATCGGTTATGTTGTCGATATGTGCGAGGCTTTCGATATGTGGGAGGGTGTCACTCATTATTTTTCCTTATTATGTATGAGGAAAATTATAACTTGTAAAAAAAACCCACGACCGAGGCCGTGGGTATTGTATGGAGAAGAATTAATAAAAATTAAGTATTTACCACTGATACCCTGCACCTATGGTAGCACCAAGTTGTTTTCTACTAGAGCCAGCAACAGACCCTTTAATTACCCATTTTCCATTACCAGAAACAGTAGAAATACCAAGTGCATAACCCTGTTTTCCATCAAGTGTACTACCAGCTACAGACACCATACTTTTACCTGGGGCAGTAGCTTGAGGAAGACCACTAGTAGCCATGGCCATAGCTGAAGCCCCTAAAGCATCATCGTATCGTTCTTCAACCTGACCAACTGTAGCAGCTGAATCGTGTCTTGTGCCAGGTTTCAAGTTAGTGATTTCTTTACCGCCTGCATCACCATTAAATCCGCCTGAGCCGCCTGAAGTACCGCCTGAACCATATTTCTCAAGATAGTTTTCTAGTGATTTAACGCTTACTGCTTTATTTTTGTTTGCATCACTTTGCATTTCATCGTAAGACATTTCTTTTAAGCCATCGATACTTTCAATCCCTTTAAGGTTTTTCGCAAGACGAACGTTTAGGGTGTTATCATTTCCTTTGACGACTCCGATATTGTTTTCGGTAGAGACATCTGTAGCTCCGCCTTTGAGGTTAAGTGTTTGGTTTAATGGGATATTTACTGCTTTACCGTCGTCGCCTGCAAAGTTAGTGCCCATGGCTTTGGTTTCATAAACTGTTTTACCCTCTTGGTCTTTGACTACATCTCCATTTTCGTCTTTTTTAGCGACTTTAGTTTCAATTCCGTCCTTAGTGATTCGTGTTCCTTCACCTTTGTCGTCAGTAACCTCAATGGATTCAAGGCCTTTGATATTTTTGGCTAATTTAATAATGAGCTTACCATTACTTTCATCGTCTTCTCCCTTCTCTGTTTCAGATGTGATATTCCCAGTCGTGAAATTTTCTGGTTTATTTTCTTCTTCAGCTACGCCGCCACCAATAACAACTTTTTGATCTTTAGGTTTTACTGTTGTGCCTTTCTCATCTGCTATTGCTGGTAGTAGCTTACCAATCTTCTCATCTAAAGATTTTTTAAACCAAAATAGTTGAGAACCATTAATAGCATCAGTACTGTCCTTAGTTACTCGTCCAGCGGCTACGTTTTGGATTTGACGTTCAGATCCAGCTTTGCCCACTGTAACTATACCAAGAGTATTACCTGGTCTACTAGGCACACCCTTCCACTCAGCATCTTCTGGCACATCTATAGTGTGATATCCATCTGAAGAAGATCCACCACCTAAGAATACTGAGTTATATACATTTGCTAATATGCCATTACCTATAGCCACTGTGTTCCAACTCCATTTATTTAAATCATCATCAGGATTGGATAAAGCTTTGCTACCGTTACCAATAATAATTGCATTTTTAGCTAAATAGTCCGATTTATTATTGTTACCAATAACAATATTTCTAACCCCGTCAACGATATTATCGTGACCAGCAACTAAGGCGTCAAATGCTGCCACTTCTCTTACGTAATTTTTTACTTTTTCATTTTCTTTTAAAGCTTTGAAATCGGTTTTTTTTGCGATCGTATTTTTGTACCCAAATACACTAACTTGATCAGAGCCTTTGATTTGGTTTCGTCCACCAATAACTGTAGAATTATTTACTCCTTCTAATTTATTGTCATATCCAAATACCCAATCTTTACTAGATCTAACTATTTCTTTTTCGTCTGGGTTTTGAGCTGAAGGCCTTTCAAAATTAATTATCTTATTGCTCACACCAAAAGCGTATGTATCTGCAACAGTTGTATTACTCCTACCAACTGATATTGCAAGTTTTTCGGCTTTATTAAAATATCCAAATGCAATAGCAGGAGCATTTTGTGATGTAGAATAGTTATCGGATATTGCTTGGTTTAATACACCATATGCAAGAGAAAACCTTCCAGTAGCAACGTTTCTACTACCAACAGCTGATGCTTCTGGACCAACTACTAAGTTGCCATATCCAAAAGCAGATGATTTTGTTCTTAGGGCTGAATTGGAATTACCAAAAACAGATGACAATTGTCCTAAAGCGAAGTTATTGGAACCAACTGCTGTTGATTCTGAACCAGTTGCTATATTATTTGAACCTAGAGCAGTTTGCTGTTTAAAAGGTCTACAACTATCGTTAATCCTGCAACTATCAGTATTATAGGCTTCTATTGATTGATCAATTATTTCTGCTAGGCCATCCCTAAATTCCTTAG
The DNA here is from genome assembly GCF_000687755.1 of Taylorella asinigenitalis ATCC 700933. Lineage (GTDB taxonomy): Bacteria > Pseudomonadota > Gammaproteobacteria > Burkholderiales > Burkholderiaceae_B > Taylorella > Taylorella asinigenitalis. The sequence goes on along the minus strand of NZ_JHXN01000006.1, from coordinate 1,275 downwards.
TCAAATTGGAATATAAACCTTTACCCTTTCCATTGCTAGAATAGAAATCCTTAAGTTTGCCATCCATCTTTCCATTAAGAACAGACCCAGCATATAACTCTTTTAATCGATCCTTAAGTGATTTAGAAGCAAATTTCTCGTTATATTTAGCGGCATCTGCATCAGAAACTAAATCAAGGAATTTGAAGTTTCCAGCATCATCAACCCCAAAATTTTTAAGCTCGCCAGCATAGTTGTTTGAACCAAAAGCATTTGCATATTCAGAAGATGTAAGGTTTTGATAACCTACTGCAGATGATTTAGTGCCAAGTGCAATATTATTTTCGCCAACTGAGAGAGAATGTTCTTTGAATGCAAAGCTATTCAAACCAAAAGACAATGCATTTGTAAGAGCAAAGGTACCATTGCCAATTGCAGTTGCATTTTGCCCTGCTGCAAATGCATCTTTACCAATTGAGATGGCATTTTCTGAATTAGTGCCTTTGTATTCTGCAGCAACAAAACCGCCCGCAGCAGCTAAGTTATTATTACCCCCTTTTACTTCTGAGCCATTACCGATTGCAACACTATCTGTAGCCGTTAGGTCAACAACACCACCCTCAACTTCACCAGGTGCTGCATGAGCAGAAGCAGTCAATGCAACGAGTGCAATAGCTGTTAAAGATGATTTAGAATTTTTGCAGAAGCCTTTAACAAGTTCAGAAACAGCAACCCAAGAACCTAAAGTTTTATTAAATTTAGATTTAAAGATTTTATTCATAGCAATTTGAAATAATAAGTTACAAAAAAAACAAATATAAGTCTTACAAATTTTAGTTTATAGGGCAATAACAAATATTTTGTAACTAATAATGTCTATGAGTATACTGTAGATATGGCAATTAAACTTGTATATACAATCCTTAAAAATATTTAATGACAATGCTATTAATAGATTCCCCCCCCCCACGCAAAACTGTAAAAACTCTTGTTTCATAATTTACAAAACGTTACAAAAATGTTGTTAAAAAACCCACGTCTTATGCGTGGGCTATCAAGTGATGTGTAAGCGGGGGCATTGCCACCTATGTAACTAATGCCCCTAGCTTAAGCCAAGCTACTTCCAAGCGTATCCTGCTCCAACGCCGGCACTGATTTGACCGCGGCCATTGCCAGTGACATTGCCTTTGAGGATCCATTTACCGTTATCGGATACAGACGATACACCCACAGATAAAGCTGTGTGGCCTTCGTGAGTGCCGCCTGCTACTCCGACGACGCTTTGGCCAGGCTCGT
>NZ_JHXN01000005.1 GCF_000687755.1 Taylorella asinigenitalis ATCC 700933 | reverse complement strand
TCCAAAACAATATGAACTAATAAAACTTCTTGCAGATAAAACACATAAGTTAGTTGCTGTTGGAGATCGATTTCAAAATATATTTGAATGGAGAGGCACGAATACAGATTTATTATTCGATAGTTTTTTAATGGACTTCGATTCCGATAGAGCCTATTTAAATCATAGTTATAGATACGGACAGACCCTATCTAATTTAGTTTCCGATGTTATTACACGGCCTATAGTGTCTATGGAAGAGCATCAAACTGAAATTGAAAGATTCGATCCTAAACAACATGCCAAAGAAGATTATGTAGTGATTTCAAAGGACCATGTACAAAATAGCTTAGCCCAATTCTATTTATACACTCATACAAAAAGAAAACTAAACAAGCCGCTATTTTACTCAAGCTCAGTAGCAATGGTTTCGCTTTTATTTATACTGCGATACCCATTTAATATTCCGAATCGGCATTTTTTAGAGAAATTAATAACTAGTTACTTTCTTACTCTAATTAATTTGCCATTTTGTCATTTAAGTGAAGATAAAAAAGAAGAGATATACAAAAGCATTGCCTCCAAAGATATACCTTTTGCCAGTGTATTAAATCTCTTACAGTCTCATGTTAATTGTTATTTTTATGACTCTAATGTTTATGATCAACGGTTTATCGAGGGGTTTGTTAAGCTTTTTGATGAGGATTTATTGGAACTCACCACATATGAGGTTATGTGTAAGTTCGAAAATAACACTCAATTTTATCGACTAGCCTCTAACCCATTGCTAGGAAATCAAATAGGTTGGGCTTCATGGCAGGGCTTAAAAGAGGATGCGTTAGCAAAAGGATATTTATTTCGGGACTGGCTTTTACAATTAGAGCAAATGAAAAAAAGGTACTCACCTAAAGTTGGTTTGCAATTTTTAACTGTATCAGAAGCAAAAGGAAGAGAGTTTGACCAAATTTTGGTTTTTGGCGTAAATGAGCAATGTAATAAATTTAAGGGTGAATCTTCATCGTTGAGTAGGAATCAGTTTTACATTGCTACAACAAGGGTAAAAAAACAGCTTTATTTTATTGACTGTTCTGATGACTACATTTTCGATAAGAATCGTTATTTACAATTACATGAATCAAAGAATTTTTTATTTTCTAATGAGGGTTTAAACGAAGGCGAAAAAAATCCTGAAGCCCTAGAGGAATTTAGGGCTATTAAAGATAAATTAAAAGAAAGTAGTACGGATAAGGATAGAAATCCAATCGCACATTTAATTAAGTAGCAACAAACGCTCTCTCAATAACAAAGTGCCCTGGTTTCGTAGTAGTTCCTTCTATAAAGTTGCGCTCTTCACACATTCTTTTAAGATCAGCAAGCATCGCTTGAGAACCACATATCATTACCCTATCTGTTTCAGGATTTAAGGGAGGTACACCTAAATCTTTAAATAATTTTTCATTCTCTATCAATGTAGTTAAGCGGCCAGTATTTCTAAATTCCTCTCGAGTTACGGTCGGATAATATTTAAGTTTCTCTCTGACCATTTCACCCAAAAATTCATGTTCAAGCAAATCTTTTGTGAATAAATCGTAGTAAGCAAGCTCTTTAACCTCACGCACCCCATGACACAAAATAACTTCATCAAAGCGTTCATATGTTTCAGGATCACGCGTGATGCTTAAAAATGGAGCCAAACCAGTGCCAGTTGAGAGCAGATAGAGTCTTTTAGCGGGAAGTAGATAATCTAATAAAAGTGTCCCAGTTGGTTTACGGCCTAGGATAACTGTGTCTCCAGGCTGAACATGTTGCAATTTTGAAGTAAGGGGACCATCTGGAACTTTAATACTTAGGAATTCTAGAGTTTCCTCCCAATTTGGGCTTGCTATACTGTAGGCTCTAAGAAGCGGTTTACCGTCAATTTTAAGGCCAATCATAATAAATTGACCACTTTTAAACCTAAAAGATGGGTCTCTAGTAGTGGTGAAACTAAACAATCTATCGGTCCAGTGATGAACTGAAAGAACTTTACCTTCCATGAAGGCGGAAGATGACATAATTATCCTCTCATAAATCTAACATATAATTATGCTATTTTATAATGAAGTCGCACTTCATGTTAGGAAACAAATATGAACACTAAGTTTCAGGATCAAGGCCACGCCCCTAGCCCTAAAAGATCAAGTAGCAGTGGATGGATTAAATTTTTAGTTATTCTTTTGATACTAATAGTTATAGGCTTATATCCTGTAGCTAGTTATCTTCAAGGACAAAAATCAGTTAAGACTATTGATGAGCAATTGGAGTATTTTAATAATCAACTTTCATCTCTAGGAGTTAAAGATTTTAAATTTATTAGGACCAATAAAGGAGATGGAATAAAAATCTTCTCCTCTGATTATGTTATTGCAGCTCTAAAGGGTGGTGAGAATTATCCTATATTTGATTTACATGCTGAACATGGTCCATTGCCATTTAGTGAATTAAAACAGGGTCATTTTTCGCCTATTAAAACTAAACAAGTTTTAACGCTTTCTAAAAACTCTAAGTTCTACTCAGATTTATCAACAGCTTTTCCTAAAAAAGATAAAGAGCCACTTAAAATTGAGTATATTCATGATTACAACGACTACATAAATGGCGAATTAAAAATAGAAGAGATTTTCGTTAACGTAAACGAAAAAGGCAAGATTAAGTTTTCTCCGATTACCGTTAAATACGAATCGGATGCTGATATGCACAATGTAAATTCGGTTTATTCTCAAAATAATGTGCTTGTTGATGTAGTCGATAAGAATGAGAGAGTTTATTTTGAGATGCATGAGCTAAAGGGGACAGCTAAGTTTCAACAAACTGAGCCGAATAATTGGGCATTCGAACATGTTACTAATATTGGAAAACAGAAAAATATTATTAACGATGTAGATATTGATATAGGAAAAGGCGATGGGAAATTAGTCGTTACTCGTGACCCTTTAAATACTAGGCTAGTTTCAAATCAATTGATTTCGTCCGTATCTATCTATGGTCGCCCTTTTGGATCCTATAGTACTGAAATTGATATAGATAATCTTCATACTACATCCTTAAAGCAACTTGGGTCTTTATTTGCTACTTTATTTAATGAAATGCTTGAATATGATGCTAAAAATCCTAAAGCATCACCTAAAGCTTTCAATGAACATTTTGAAAGACTTCTAACTAAAAAACATTTCCCTGAGTTTATGGCCATATCTTTAGGTTTAATCAATAACTCTCCTAAGATTAACTATTCAATTAATTTTGAAAATTCTACGGGAAGTATGAAAGTGGGCTATGGTATAGATGCTGTGCCACCTTCAGGTAAATTAGATATGAAGGACCCTGTAAACTTAATACTCCTTCTTAAACAAGCGTATTTGAAAGCTGATTTTCAAGGATATTGGCTAGAAAACACTCTTAAAGAGGCCGCTGAAGTTTGGGCGATGAAAAACAATAAACCTGGAGCATCTGAAGCTCATAAACAAGAGATAAAAGATATTGTGCACAGTTTACAAAGAGATTGGGTTGATAGTGGTATTATGTCAGGGACAGCCGACAAAGCAAGCATTAGTGTCTTTTTAAACCCAAATCAAAAAGATATTACAAAATCGCAAATTAATTTCAATGGGGATGCGATGTCGATACCTGCATTTATAAAAACATTTAAAGAATACGGAAGTAAATTTCAATTCTTGGTTGCTAAATCAAACTACTCTAAGAGATTGGAATCTATTTTTAAATCTTATGGGGAAATGAAAGCACCTAACACAGGGAAGTCTTTTAAATTACTTAAATAAATATGAGTAAAACTCTAATAATTGCTGAGAAGCCATCGGTCGCTACCGATTTATCAAAAGCACTAGGCTCCTTTAAAAAGGAGTCTGGTTATTATGAAAACGACCAATATGTAATATCCTCTAGTGTAGGTCACCTATTGACTCTACATAACCCAGATGATGCCGTACGCGGAAAATGGTCATTTGCTAATCTACCAGCTATTCCTAAAAGGAATTTCGAAATCGAGCCCATTGATAAGAAATCGAAAGAAAGACTTACCTTACTCACTAAATTAATTAAGCGTTCTGATATCGAAAGTATTATTAATGCGTGCGATGCGGGTCGTGAAGGTGAGCTTATTTTCCGCTACATTATTCAATACTCTAAAACTAAAAAACCTATCAAAAGGCTTTGGCTTCAGTCCATGACTAAGCAGGCCATTCAAGAGGCTTTCAGCAATTTGCGCTCTGACCAGAGTATGAAACCACTTGAAGATTCAGCACGTTCTAGGGCAGAAGCAGATTGGCTTATTGGGATTAATGGAACACGTGCTATGACCGCTTTCAACAGCAAGGGAGGCGGTTTTCACAAAACTCCCATAGGTAGAGTTCAGACTCCTACACTAGCTATTGTTTATGATAGGGATCAAAAAATACGAGAGTATGAGCCCAAGGATTATTGGGAAGTTATAGGCACTTTTGTTGCTAGTGCTGGGGTTTATGAAGGAAAATGGTTTGACCCAAACTTTAAGAAAAATCCTAAAGATCCAGACGCACGCGAAAGTAGAATATGGGATGCAAACACAGCTAAGACCATAGTCTTGGCTTGCAAAGGAAAAGAAGGAACTGTTAGTGAGGAGATTAAAGAATTATCTCAGAACTCACCAATTTTATTTGATTTAACGGCTCTTCAACGCGAGGCAAATTCAAAGTTTGGTTTCTCAGCAAAAACAACTCTTGCAGTGGCTCAGGCACTTTATGAGAAACATAAATTAATTACTTATCCTCGTACCGACTCAAGATACTTACCTGAAGATTATCTATCTACAGTGAAGGATAATCTAAAGTCTATTACTTCGATGACTTCTTCACTTCATAAGGATCACCGAGAATTTGCTGAAAAAATATTAAAGAACGGTTGGGTTAAACCTAATAAGAGAATTTTTAACAATAGTAAAGTTTCAGATCACTTTGCTATTATTCCAACCACGAGTAATAGTGGATCTCTCAGTGAAGCAGAGGCTAAAGTATATGGCTTGATATGTAAGCGATTTATGGCTGTGTTTTTTCCACCAGCAATCTATAACGTCACAACTCGTATTACTGATGTTTTTAGCTATAAATTTAAAACAGAAGGAAAAATTCTTGTTTCTCCTGGATGGCTTGAGATATACGGTCGAGAGGAGATCGACGAGACATTGCCACAAATTAAGCCTAATGAAACTGTACTAACTGAAACTATTGAAAGCGTTCAAAATAAGACTAAACCGCCAGCTCATTTTAATGAAGCGACATTGCTTTCAGCTATGGAGGGTGCAGGAAAACTTATTGATTCGGACGAATTGCGTGAAGCCATGTCTGAGAGGGGCCTTGGTACTCCAGCTACACGAGCTAGTATTATTGAGGGGCTTATTACAGAGCAATATTTGCGTCGTGAGGGAAAAGATTTAATTACGACCACTAAAACTAAACAGCTTATGACACTCTTGCATGGGCTTTCAATAAATGAGCTCACATCACCCGAACTCACTGGCGAATGGGAATATAAATTGCGTCAGATAGAAGATGGAAATCTGGATCGTCAAAGTTTCATGCAGGAGATTGCAAAAAACACGCAAGTTATCGTTAAAAGAGCTAAAGAATACGAGCATGATACAGTCCCAGGGGATTATGCAACTCTTATGACACCATGCCCTGTATGTGGAGGTGTGATTAAAGAGAACTACCGTAGGTATGCTTGTACAAACTGCGATTTTTCTATAACTAAAAACCCAGGTTCAAGGCCATTTGAAACTTCGGAAGTTGAAGAATTTTTATCTAACAGAACTATTGGGCCTCTGTCTGGGTTTATCAGTAAGTTGGGACGACCATTTTCAGCCATTCTTAAACTCACAGACGATAATAAGCTTGAATTTGATTTCGGAAATGACGATTCTGAAGAGGGTGAAGAAATAGATTTGCAGGCCCTCACGCCTATAGGCAAGTGTCCTAAATGCTCATCCGATGTGTATGATACGGGCTTGAGCTATGCATGCGAAAATCAAATCAAGGATAAATCCTGCGACTTTAAATCAGGGAAAGTTATTCTTCAGCAGGAGATTCCCGTTGAGCAGATGCAAAAACTGCTTGTTGAGGGGCGTACTGATTTGATGGACAAATTCATTTCCAACAGAACTAAAAGAGCTTTTAAAGCCTACCTTGTATTAGAAAAAAATGGTAAGGTTGGATTTGAGTTTGAAAAGAAAACAAAAGCGACTAATAAGACTAGCAAAAAATAATCCATGCAAAATCTGATACAAAAATATAATATTCCTGGTCCTAGGTATACCAGTTATCCTACTGTACCTTATTGGGACGATAGTACATTTTCACCTGAAGCCTATTTGGAATCTTTAAGTAGAAGTTATAAAGAATCTAATACTAAAGAAGGTATTAGTATCTACATACATCTTCCATTCTGTGAGCAATTATGCACATTCTGTGCCTGTCATAAGCGAATCACTAAAAAACATTCTGTTGAAGAGCCCTATATAGAGGCTGTTTTGAAGGAGTGGAAGCTTTATCTCGATTTATTTAAGGACGTGGTTAATGTAAAAGAGATTCATCTTGGGGGTGGCACTCCTACTTTTTTTAAACCAGAAAATTTGCGTAAATTAATCGAGGGTTTGTTTGCGGATGGGCAGGCTAAAGTCGCACCAAATCACAGTTTTAGCTTTGAAGGTCATCCAAATAACACAACTGAAGATCATCTTAAAACTTTATATGATTTAGGATTTAGAAGAGCTAGTTTTGGTGTGCAAGACTACGATCCTATAGTTCAAAAAGCTATAAATCGTAAGCAGCTTTTCTCTGATGTGGAACATATTACAAATGCGGCTAGGGATATTGGATTTGATAGCATTAGCCATGATTTAGTGTTCGGATTGCCATTCCAGAATTGGGAGCGAATGGAATATACCATTCGCAAAACGATTGAGCTAAAACCAGATAGATTGGCGTTTTATAGTTATGCTCACGTACCTTGGATTAAGGGGGTTGGTCAGCGCGGTTTTGATGAGGGTGATTTGCCTTCAGGAGAGGAAAAACGCAAACTATACGAAAATGGGAAGTTGCTACTACAAGAATTGGGATATGTTGAAGTAGGGATGGACCACTTTTCATTGCCAACAGATGAACTCTATCAATCTATGCTCAATAAAAAAATTCATCGCAATTTTATGGGCTATACATCCTCAAGTACGCAAGTGATGGTTGGTCTAGGAGCGTCATCAATAGGCGATTCTTGGTATGGTTTTGTTCAAAATATCAAAGAAGTTGAAGCGTATTATGAGGGGCTTGCAAAGGGTGGATTCCCTTTCTTGCGTGGGCATATTCTAAGTGATGAGGATCTCATTATTAGAAGACATATTTTGAATATTATGTGTTTGCTTGAAACAAGCTGGGAACAAGAGTCCATGCAATTCCTAGAGCTACCTCAGGTGATAGATAGATTAGAAGAAATGCAGTCTGACGGGCTATTAGAAATATATCCTAATGGTCTTAAAGTTACTGATGCTGGAAGAACTTATGTGAGAAATATCTGTATGGCTTTTGATTTACGCATGTTACGCAATCAGCCTGAGACACGCATATTTTCTATGACAGTTTAGGGACTGAGGCTTTTAGCATGGCTAAGGATATTCGCGAACAACTCACTGAGATAAAACCAGAGCAAAGTATAGAGCTTTTAAAAGAGTTGCATATTCTCACTCGCGACGGAAAAATAAATCAAGATAGTCGCAGAAAGCTTAAGCAAGTCTATCATTTGTATCAATTTATATTGCCACTAATGGAAGATGTGGTGCAGCAGAATGAAGGTAAACTGGTATTGGTGGATCATGGGGCAGGCAAGTCATATTTAGGATTTATTCTTTATGATTTGTTTATTAAGTCTATATCAGATGCTTTGGTTATTGGCATTGAATCACGCCCTGAACTTGTTCAAAAATCTCGCGAGTTGTCGGATAAATTGGGTTTTTCCAATGGCATGAAATTCTTCAATATGCTTGTAGAAGAAGCTCTCACTAGTCCTAAAATTCCTGATAGAGTGGATATTGTGACGGCCCTGCATGCCTGTGATACTGCGACAGATGATGCATTGAAATTTGGTCTTACTAAAAAGGCGAAATACATTGTTTTGATTCCATGTTGTCAGGCGGAAGTCGCATCAGTATTACGACGCGATAAAGGTTCAGTCTTAGGAAAAACATCATTTTCAGAACTTTGGCGTCACCCTATACATACGAGAGAATTTGGTTCACATCTCACAAATGTGTTGCGTTGTTTGCAGCTTGAAGCCATGGGTTATCAAGTTACAGTGACGGAATTAGTGGGCTGGGAGCATTCGATGAAAAATGAACTTATTATCGCTAAAAATATTGGGCAATGTCGCAAAAGTTCTCGTGCACGTCAGATTGAAATTCTCGAGTCCTATCATTTAGGGGCACTTAAAGAGCGTTTTGCTTACGATATTTAGTCGCCCAAAGATCACAAGCCTTAGACCAAAAATCTTCCAAACTCATATCACTAATTTCTGTAGAATTGAATCGCTCAAAGCCTAAGATACCGAGGCAATAATTTAGATTCACAATCGGATTTGAGTGAGCGATTTCAATAGCGCTTGCATGATTTTGTTTGGATAATTTGCGGCCGTGCTCGTCGAGGATAAGAGGCACGTGCATGTACGAAGGCATTGCCACATTAAGATAATCCATAAGGGCCATCTGCCTGCAAGTCGAATCGAGCAAATCCCTCCCGCGCACGATATCCGTGACACCTTGATCCATATCATCGACCACAACGACCATCTGGTAAGCAAACAGGCCATCCGCTCTTTTAACGATAATATCGCCCACTTCGAGAAATGGGTTCTGCTGCACGTGGCCAGCCATGCGGTCCTTGAATGAATAGAGTTTGTCGGACATTATTAGACGCCATGATCTCGGTGGCAATGACGTCCCCTCCCTACACTTTCCATCATATCGCCTATCAGCGGTTTCTCTCCGTGTGCAAGAGCAGCCATACACTAAATCACGGGCACGTAAATTCTCGAAAATCTCCTCGTATCGAGCGATGCGATTTGATTGATACACGACTGACCCATCCCAATGCATTCCATAAAACTCAAGCTGTTGCATAATTTGCGAATCGGCCCCTGACACAACTCTTGGCGTATCTATGTCCTCTATTCGCAAAAGCCACTGTCCATTATGAACGCGTGCGTCTAAATAGCTTGCAAGAGCAGCAAGTAAAGAGCCCAAGTGAAGCGGTCCACTTGGGCTGGGAGCGAAACGGCCAATATATCGGCCTGAATACTTAGTTGTATTGGATAACACTGTCAGCTGCTAGAAGCTCGTGAATTATCTGCTTATCGACTGGAAAATTTTGATTCCACATAACAAGCAAAGTTAAAACTTTCATATTTGAAATGGTGAGGAAATCAGGATTAATGGCCATGCAATAATTAATCACTACTTCTCTTAAATAAGGTGGCAATGTTCCCTGATAATCCATCGATTGTAAGTAGTGAACGCCTGCAACACCGATATGTCTAAACTCTCTATCAGTGAAAATACGTAAGCTTTGTGGATGATCGAAATCGGTGGCTTGCTCGCAGGTTTCTGTCAGAAGCATAAGCCAATCCATAGCATCATCTATCTCTTCCTCGCAAAAGCCTGCGTCTGAGAGTCGCTTATAAAGGATATCTACCGTAGGGCAGTTATCTGGCGTCTGATAATTCTCCATGAAGTGCAATAAAACATTGAACATACCAACCTCCAAAGCTTGCTCAGATAAATCTATTTTACAGTTCAATTTAAAAACTTCAAGATTTATTTGGCAAATATTCAGGCTTCAAATATTCTTTAATTTCATCATATGACAAAAAAACCCTCTGTGGTCCAAAAACATATGGCAATAATTCATATGGGTTGTAAGAAAAAATTATGCCATCATTATTGAATTCAAAATTTTCTGACAAAAAGAACTCGGTATTTCTTGCTATATCAGGGTCTATTTTGTTATTAGAACTATTTTTTAAAAAGTTCTTTCTGGCAATGGATTTCACAGTCTCAACTGCTTCAGGTTTAATAATGTCTTTTATAGATAGAATTTTTTTCTTTTCAGTATCGTAATTAAATAATTTCTGATTAGAATTGCCGTGAGCCGCTCCAAGAATGTAGGAATCATTAACGGTTGAGTACATCATTACGTCTTTATGCTTACCTAAAAATGATGTGTTTATGGAAACGTAACTATTTCCATTGAAATCTTTAAATTTTTCATCCTCTTTTTTCAAAAAATCATAAACTGTCTTAACTAAAGCATCAACATTATCTGAATTATATTTGTATTGAATATCTTCCTTATCATCAAAATTGAAGGAATCAACGAGATCTACTATGTAATCGTTAATCGCCAGATTAACCACTGGATAGTCAGTATCAATGATATATATTTTTAATAATGGGCATTTAGGTGCACAAGCATCCGATTCAGCTAATTCGTAAGGAGAAGTTAAAAGGGTAGAGACAAACTTAAACCCTTCTGCATGAATAAAACTTGATGTTAAAGTGATAGAGCTTGAAAGCAGAAGTTTTGAAAATGTTTTCACGGAAGTCCCTTAGAACGATTTATTTAAATCAATTCTAAGGGATAAATTAATTCATTTTGATTAAATCTTTCACTAACTTGATTGTGTCTTGGTATGAACCTGTCATACTAGGAGAAGTCAAGTATTTACCTGCAACGACAAATGTAGGAGACGCATCAATATTGTAGGTTTTTTGTTTCTCAGTGGCTTGTTTAGTTTTCATAGAAACCCCAAAAGAATCAAAAGCTTTTAGAAATTCGTCCTTATTAACGCCTTTAGATTCAGCCCAAGATGCCATTTCTTCTTTAGTAAAAAGTTTCAAGCGATCTTTATGTAGAGCTGTATAAAACTCAGAATGTAAGTCTAATTTCCCTAGTGCTTCAAAAGTAAAGTAAAGCTTTTGGAAAGGTACCATAGCTTCATTAAAAGCAATAGGAACTAATACAAGCTTCACATTCTCTGGAAGTTCCTTTTTCAAATTTTCGACCATAGGGTTTATAGCTGCACAATGGCTGCAGGTATAAGAAAAGAATTCCAAAACTTCAGTTTTATTTGGAGTTTCTGATGGAATTGGTTTATCGAAAGTTTGATACTGTGCACTACTTTGAGCAAAAACTGTAGCTGAAAACAGTAATGCTAAAAGGGCGAAAAAATTAGATATATATTTTTTAATTTGCATAAAAATCTCGTTAACTTTTAACTATTCAATTTTAGGTGCTAAGAATTGAAAAAAAGCCCACTTGTATGGAATTGTAATTGATATAAGGACTTCAAATAGTTACTAAAATTATGGAAGTTGAGAAATACGTTTTCTCGCAGTGTCGTAATCCAATTTAGATGTGTAAGGGCCTACTCTAACTTTATAAAATTTAATACCTCGTTCTTTGATTGAAATAACCTTAGCTCCTTTCAGTCCCCGCATAAGAAGTTGAGCTCTATATCTATCTGCATCAGGCTTATCTAAAAATCTTCCCGTCACAATAAATTTTTTGAATGCAGGCTCAGCTGGTTCAGCTGGCTCAGTTTTTGCTTTGGGTTTAGAATCTTGTTCATCAGAAACTCGAACTTTACTAGAATCTTTTTCGGTTTGTGAAGTTTCATCCGCCGCAACTACAGTCTCAGCCGTTTTACTCGCTTCTTTGTTTACTGGCGCAGCTGGTTTTGTGGATACAGCTTGTGTTGTCGAGGCATCTTGCGACTTAGACTCAGGAGCAGTGCTTGCCTCTTTTTCTTGTGGCAATGCCCCCTCGCTCTGCCCCTTATTTAATGCCAACATAGCCCCTAGGGCATCACTCGATTCCTCTTTTTTTGTAGGTTCGCTTTGCTTAGGTATTGTATTTTCTTGGCTGGCCTGAGTTGGCTTGGTGACAGTTGGCTTGGTAGTGGAGGCTTGAGTAGATTTAGTGGTTTCGCTTTGGACAGTGGCAGTCTTCTGGCCGTCCGTTTTTATAGACTTAGAATTAAAAAAATATGTGGCAATGGCTGCGAATACCAGCCCCAAAGCCAATCCAAAAATCATCCACGCAAATCCAGAAGAGGAGTTGCGGGAATTTTTAACTCTTTTAGTCTTTGTCCTAGCCATTTTACATATCAGTGGGAGCGGATACTCCCAATAAATCTAGACCATTTGATAATACTTGCTTTGTAGCATCAGCAAGAGCTAGTCTAGCTAATTTTAGTGATATATCATCCACGAAAACTTTTTCGGCACTATACCAAGAGTGAAAATCTCTTGCTAAATCGGTAAGCCAAAATGCAACTAAGTGTGGAGAAAGCTCTTTTATTGCGAGTTGAATTAAATCAGGAAGTTCAGATAGTCTTTTGAGAAGATTAAGTTCAGTCGAAGCAGTTAATAAACTTATATCCGCTTGATCAACTTGTTGAGCTAATTCACCACTATCCCTCAAAAGCTTACAAATTCTAGCATGAGCATATTGAATATAGAAAACAGGATTTTCTTCTTTTTTGCTTAGAGCTAAATCAATATCGAATGTAAATTCAGTATCTGCCTTTCTTTGAATGAGGAAAAATCGAGTGGCATCTTGTCCAACCCAATCTATCAAATCACGCATAGTCACATAAGATCCAGCACGTTTTGAAATTTTAACTTCCTCACCATTTCGCATAACGCGAACCATTTTGTGTAGGATATAGTTTGGATAATCTTTTGGAATCCCTAAGTTTAGACCTTGCAAACCTGCTCGAACACGTGCCACAGTGCCATGATGATCGCTTCCTTGAATATCGATTGCTTTTTGAAATCCCCTATCCCATTTTGTTTTATGGTAAGCAACATCTGGTAAAAAATAAGTATAGGACCCATCTGATTTACGCATTACGCGATCTTTATCGTCCCCAGTATCCAATTCCGTAGTGCGTAACCATAAAGCACCATCTTTCTCGAAAGTATGGCCGTTCTTAGCTAGTATGTTTACTACTTCATCTACTTTACCGTCTGTATATAGTGAACTTTCAAGATAGTACTTATCGAATTTAAGATTAAAAGCAAGCAAATCTAAATCCTGTTCACGCCTTAAATAAGCTACAGCAAATTTTCTAATATCCTCAATATTTTCAATATCTCCCGAAGCCGTAACTTCAATATCATCTGCCTTTACGGTTTTTTTATTTAAATAATCTGTTGCAATGTCCTTGATATACTCACCCCTATATCCATCAGCTGGAAACTCAGGATCATCTGGTGATATACCTTCTAGCCTAGCTTGTACACTGAAAGCTAAATTATTAATTTGGTTACCTGCATCGTTGTAATAGAACTCTCTGTGAACGTTATAACCAGCAGCTTCAAGCAGTCTACAAATACAATCCCCAAGAGCCGCCTGTCTAGCGTGACCTACGTGCAAAGGTCCCGTTGGATTTGCAGATACGAATTCAACCATAACCTTTTTATTGTTCTTTGGAAAATCTCCAAAAGTCTCTCTTTGAGTTTGTATATGGTGAATTATGTCCTGATGAACAGAGATATTAAATTTAAAATTTATAAATCCAGGACCTGCAATCTCAACACTATCCAATAGATTAGTAGTTGATGGATTTGAGCGAATCGTATCAACAATATCTTGTGCAACCTCTCTAGGATTTCTTTTTAAAGGTTTTGCTAATTGCATGGCAATGTTTGTAGATAGGTCGCCATGTTCTGGATTTTTTGGTCTCTCTAAATGAACTTTAGTGTCTGTTAGATCAAATAAATGTTTTATTGCTTGAGAAATAATCTCATTAAGATCATTTTGATGAGAAGGGAGCATGAATGAAATATTCGAAGTCTGTAAATCATTGAAATTTTATCATATAGCCGACTCCATAATAAATCTGCAATTTTCATAATTTAGTGCGAAATTCTAGAATAGAATAAAGCAATTCTATAGGAGATAATTATGTTGGTTACCTTTTCTTCAAAATCTAGCGGCGATGTTGTTATGCTTGAAAAACATGCTTTGCAAGTATTAAATGCAATTGGGCGTAATTACCCAGCATTGCCACCAGAGGGTGTAATAACTCACGAGCAATTAGATGAGAGTATTAAAAATCTTGAAGCGGCTGTAGCATCAATTTCAGATAATCCAGAGGAAGAACTCGTTAAAAATGAGGAAGAGGATGCGGAACAGGCTGAAAAGAAACCTATAGATGAATTTGTAGGACTTGGTCAGAGGGCATTCCCGCTTCTTGATATGATGCGTAAGGCTTCAAAAGGAAACGCAGATGACCAAGTAGTTTGGAGATCAGCTAATTCTTGGTAGTTAATACAAAAAGGCTCCCATTAATAGGGAGCTTTTTATTTCTTTGTTAGAGCTTAGAATTAAGGTGACGGTTTATTGCACTTAAAACAGCTTTAAAAGATGCGGTCACTATATCTTTATTAATACCTACTCCAAATCCAGTCTGAGAATCACCAAGACGCAATTCTACATAGCAGACTGCATTAGTTGATTCACCAGAGCCCATCGCATGCTCGTGATAGTCCATAAATTGCAATGGTAAATTTAGGGCATCGATAAAGGCTGATAGTGCACCATTTCCCTCGCCATTGATTTTGCTTACTTGACCATCTTTAATTAATTCAGCCTCGATTTTAAAGCGTTGATTTCCAGAGTTATCAGAGAATGTTGAAATCTGATGGTGACCAAGAGTGTATGGATGTGTTTGATCAAGATACTCTTTATTAAAAATATCGAAAACAGCGTTGCCGTTTACTTCTTTGCCTGTTTCATCAGTAACTTTCTGAATCGCACGACTAAATTCAATTTGAAGTCTTCTCGGTAGATTAAACCCATGTTCGTTTTCAAGAAGATATGAAACGCCGCCTTTTCCTGACTGACTATTAACGCGAATAACCGCATCATAGCTGCGACCTAAATCCGCAGGATCAATTGGAAGATAAGGAACCTCCCACGGTTCATCTGGTTTTTGTTTGGCAAACCCTTTTTTGATTGCATCCTGATGCGACCCTGAGAATGCGGTGAACACTAAATCTCCAACATAAGGATGACGTGGATGCACTGGCAATTGATTGCAATACTCAACTGTATTTCTGACAGAATCGATATCAGAAAAATCTAGTCCAGGATGTATCCCTTGGGTATAGAGATTAAGTGCAAGTGTAACTAAATCAACGTTACCTGTACGTTCGCCACTTCCGAAAATACAACCTTCAACCCTATCAGCTCCAGCCATCACTGCAAGCTCAGCAGCAGCAACTGCAGTCCCACGGTCATTATGAGGATGAACTGAAACAATACAATTTTCACGATTTTTAACGTGAGTGCAGAAATATTCTATTTGGTCTGCATATATATTTGGAGTTGTCGATTCAATAGTTGCTGGGAGATTGAAAATTATCTTCTTCTCTGGCGATGCTCCCCACTCTTGTGCTACTAAATCACAAACTTCAACTGCAAATTCTGGCTCAGTAGTGCTAAAAACTTCAGGTGAATATTCAAGATACCACTTAGTCTCAGGATATTTAGCTATCGCCTCTTTAACCCAATTCACACCCTTGCAAGCCAATTCCTTAACTTGAGGTTTGTCCATATTAAAGACAATTTTTCGAAACGACGGGGCGGTCGCATTATAAAAATGAAGAATCGCCTGTTTGGCTCCAGCACAAGCTTCAACAGTTCTATCGATAAGATCCTGTCTGGCTTGCGTAAGCACGATAATACGTACATCATCTGGAATAAGATTTTCCGTAATCAGTTGACGCACAAAATCAAAGTCCGTTTGCGAAGCCGATGGAAAACCAACCTCAATCTCTTTTAATCCAATTTGAACTAAATGTTTAAAAAATCTCAGCTTCCTTTCAGCATTCATTGGCTCAATAAGAGATTGATTGCCGTCTCGCAGGTCCGTACTCATCCAAATAGGAGGCTTAGTAATAGACTTGCTCGGCCATGTGCGAGCGGAAAAATCATGATCAAATGGTTTGAAAGGTATATATTTTTTTGCTGGATTTTCTATCATAAGTTAATTATTTTTTTGTGGATTATTTATAAAGTTTACTTTAGGAATATTAGTTTGCGGAGTGGCAATAGGCACGTCCTCATTATTTTGTATTTGGCTATGACCTAAAGTCGGCTCTACACGTGATTGTACAGCTTGATTAAATTGAGCAGCAGTTTGAGGGTGAGCAGCCACAAAACCTTCTGAAACAGAAGGTATTTGAGTAGATGCTTGTTGTGGCTTAGCTTGAGCCTGAGCTGCAGTTCTAGAAATTTGAGCTTCCTGGCTCATTTGTCCCTGCGGTGTTGTTTGCTGTTGATATTGTGGTACGGCTTGGGCTTGTTGATTTTGATGCATCATTTGTGCTTGATGAGCCTGTTGCATCATTTGACCAGGAGTACTAATTTGTTGTCCTTGAGCTTGTGCAGGAGCCTTAGGCTGAGTTTGTGTAGGTGCTAGAGGTTTCACAGTTGGTTGTACCTGAGGTTGAGCTGATGCCTGAGCCTGAGTTGTTGTGGAAACAGGAGTTTCTACAGGTGCCTGCACTGGTGAATAAGTCTGAGCACTAGCTGGAGTTGGAGTTTGGGCTTGAGTTTGAGTCTGAGCCTGAGCCTGAGCAGCAACTGGAGTATGAGCTGGAGCAGTTTTGATCGCATCATTTGGCTTAGTTTGAGGCACTTGATTTGGTGCAACATCTTCTTGCTTGTTTAAATTCAAGTCAACATTACTAAGCACACGCTCAACTTTTTGTTTCTCTGCCATTAGACGATTTGTCTGAAGTAGATGTTTTTTATCATTATTCAAATGTTCAGGGATTATTCCAAGAAGATTTGCCTCTTTTTCAACTACATTAAGTAATTCAACTCTATCAGCCTTTAATTGTTGCTTGGTTTCTCTAAGGTCTTTAATGGTGATTGGCTCTCTTTGGCTTTCCCAAACCCATGCTAATACTTTACGACCTTCTGGACTTAATTCGTGAATTAAATTATCAACGGCTTCGTAGTGAGGAATAATATCTCCAGCCCTACGAATGCTCCCGTTAATCCATGAAATAAGAGAGAGCAAAATAATTAAAGATATCAAGGCAATTAGGCCAATCCAGATATATTGACCATTTTGTTCAAGAAAAGTCACAACCTGATCGCTATATTGTGCTAGAGGTTTATAGTCAATAGTTTGAGAATACTTATAAAGTTCATAGGCACCCCAAGCCCAAAGACCTAGGATTAGAATAAATACAAAGAATCTAAGAAAATTTCTTCCTCTAGAAAGTTTACTTATTGTTCTGTTAATAACTGAAATATCATGTTTGTTTTTAGACATTTTGAGCCTCGGATGTATGCAGTGTTACCGTATTTTACTAAATATTTCATATATTAAAATTACAATAATAGAACCACATCTTGATGTAAAACTATGAAATTTAATAAATATTTATTGGCTGTAAGCGTATGCATTGCCACCCCAGCTATGGCTCAGAGTTCAATGGAAACTATCGAAAGTAACTGTTTAACGGGCGATGCAAAAAGTTGCTTGGTAGCTGGGTATGCAAATCTTAATGGTGTTAAAGCTGAAAAAAATGTAACAAAATCCGAAACATTATTTGAGCGTGGATGTACCTTGGGAGAATTAGAGGCTTGCCATGTAATTGCGACAAGATTTAATAAATCTGACTCTTATAAAAGACTTAGTGAATTGTGCAGTAAAGGACACGATGCTAGTTGTGCCTCTAAAGCATACTCAGAGCTAGAAGGACTTTCGACAAAGAAAAATGTGAAGAAAGGTATTCAAACTGCTCAAGCTTCCTGTGATAATTCAGGAAGTCAATCATGTACCATCCTGGCTTCTATATATTTTTTAGGCCTATATAACCAGAAGATTGATAATGATAAGGGCGTCTCTTATCTAGAAAAATCATGTAAATTAAAAATGTACTCTTCCTGCAAGCAAGTAGCTAAGATCTATTCTGAAGGGCGATTGATTAAGCCAAATGCGGAGAAGGTTTTAGAGTCGCTTTCCACTATGTGTTCTCTTGGAGATAAAAAAAGCTGTTCCACTATTGAAACATATAGAGGCAAAACCCAATGAGAATGCGAATAATTATTATTGCTTTTTGTATTTAATTCTTTATAATAGACACAGATTAAATTTTTTAACTTTAAAAAAAATGTTTGTCTGTATCTGTAATGGTATTCGTGACGTTGACGTTAAGGAAGCTGTCTCACAAGGAGCCTCAACTCTAGAGGACTTACAAGCAACACTTGGTGTTGCTACTTGTTGCGGATGTTGTGCGTCTTGTGCAGAATCTTATATTCAAAAAGACGAAGAGACTCTTATCGTTGAGCCAGCCTTAGTTTAATTTATTGTTTTTTTCAAAAGCCCCTCGAAGGTCGCCCCTCTATGGGGCGATTGTTAATGATAATAATTGAGATTTATCAAATAACCCAAAAAATTGTTATTTTTTTAAAACACCCCTAGAATTAATCTCATACTAATAAAATTCAAAGGTGTTATATGAAAGCTCCAACCGATTCTAATAAATATTTAAACTCAGTCTTAAAGCTTCAATTAACCTCAATTAACCAATATTTTCTCCATGCCCGTATGCTTAAGAATTGGGGATATGAGCATTTAGGGCATAAAGATTATCACCAATCCATCGATCATATGAAGATGGCCGATTCTGTTATTGAAAGAATCTTTTTGCTTGAAGGTTTACCTAATCTTCAAGATTTAGGAAAACTTCGCATCGGTGAATCTATACCTGAAATCATTCAGTGCAATCTTGATATTGAGTATGATTTAAGGAATTCTTTGGTAGCTGCGATTGCCCATTTAGAGTCCGTTGAGGATTTTGTATCTAGATCCCTTCTTGTAGATATACTAGAAGAAAATGAAGAGCAAATCGACTGGCTTGAAACTCAAAGAGATTTGATTACTGATATAGGCTTAGAAAATTATCTTCAATCTTCAATGGAAGAGACGGAATAGATTTTATCTTTCGCAGTCTCGTACTTTGCCCCATGCGTTATTCGCTGAACAGTAATTGTTTCTTACGCGCCTAACGCATTCACCCCTTTCGCCAAATCCTTTTTTTCTACATTCTGCTAGTTCCGCATGGAAACTAGCCTCCCAATTATTGCTATTACTAGGAGCAACAGGTACTGATACAGGATTATGAATAGGTGCGGGAAAATTTCCCTTAGCGTTACTTGGTGATTGATTAGCATAGATACTGTTTGGTGAATTTGGATCAATTAATGGTGCTAGAGGATCATTTTTTAGCTGGCTAAGCATTTGAGCCTCAGTTGATTTTTTAATTTTCCAATTAATCGAATAATTCTTTTCTGGGATCCCAATTAATCCATTCATAAGGGGTTGTGGCGGCTCTTTCATCACAGGTATACCATCAGGACCTAATACTGGTGATGGATCTTCTTCAGAAAGATTTTTTAAATTTGCTTGTGTTGGGGCATGGGCTATTAACCACTCTCCAGCTTGCAAACCAGCCAAAGTGGCTGCACCCGCCAATAGTAGCAAAGTAAAAAATAGTAAACGCCAAGACATTAATTAATTTCCTTTGTGATAAACATTTGCCCCTTGCTCTCTCATTGTATGAAATTTTATGGCTGGATGTAATTCTTCCTGAACCCTAAGCTGTGCCAGTGAACTGAATAAAAATGCGGGTCCTTCTACAACGTCATATGCAATATGTTGTGCATTGCTGCGCATAAATTTCTGTAATGCATTTTCGTCATCAGAGGTAAACCATCGTGCCATTGTATAACGAGAAGGCATAAGTTGTGCATCAACTCCATATTCGGTTTTGAGTCTATGCAAAACAACTTCAAATTGCAACTGACCTACTGCCCCTAAGAGTAGGGCACCAGCCTCTGGACGAAATACTTGGATAGCACCTTCTTCACCTAGTTGAGTTAATCCTACACGAAGCTGTTTTGATTTAAGTGGATCTTTTACCTCTACAGCTTGAAACAGTTCAGGGGCAAAAAATGGGAGACCTGTAAATTGTAGAGATTCACCCTCTGTTAAAACATCCCCTAAATGTAATATTCCGTGGTTCGGTATGCCTATCACATCCCCAGCATAAGCTTCATCTAGTAATTCTCTTCTTTGAGATAGAAATGAAACTACATTATTTGGTCTGATTTCTTTATTAGAACGAACATTTTTAAGACGCATGCCTCTTTCAAATCGACCAGAACAAACGCGAACAAATGCCACTCTATCTCTATGAGCAGGATCCATATTTGCCTGTACTTTAAATACTACGCCTGTAAATTTAGGTTCTTCGGGTTCTACAGTTCTCTGTAATGTTTCCCTAGAGCCAGGCTTTGGAGCCCATTTAACTAAAGTATCTAAAACTTCTTGAACACCAAAATTATTTACAGCAGAGCCAAAAAATATCGGAGTTTGTTTTGCTTCCAAGAATTGCTTGTGGTCAAAAGCAGGAGAGGCTTCCTTAATTAATTCAATTTCTTCTAAAGCTTTCTCGTAGTAACTACCAAATCTTTCTTTTAGAATAGGATTATATAAGTCTTCAATAGTTTCCTCAGACTTATCTACTCTTTCAGTACCCGCTTTAAAAACTCTCATCCTATTGTTTTGAAGATCAAAAACGCCTGAAAAATGTTTTCCCATACCGATAGGCCATGAAAATGGAACCGCATCCATCCCAAGGTGCGACTCAATTTCTGCAAGCAAATCTAGAGGCTCCTTCACTTCTCGGTCAAGTTTGTTGATAAAAGTAATAATGGGAGTGTTTCTAGCTCGACAAACTTGGAGTAGTCTAATTGTTTGCGGCTCTATACCGTTTGCCGCATCAATAACCATTATTGCGGCATCAACAGCAGTTAGTACTCTGTATGTATCTTCAGAGAAATCTTGGTGACCTGGTGTGTCTAATAAATTTATTACACAGCCCTTATATTCCATTTGCATAACTGAAGATGCAACAGAAATACCACGTTGCTTTTCAATTTCCATCCAATCGGATGCAGCATGACGACTAGCTTTGCGAGCCTTAACACTGCCTGCAATTTGAATTGCTCCTGAAAATAAAAGGAGTTTTTCAGTAAGAGTGGTTTTTCCTGCATCAGGGTGGGAAATAATTGCAAAGGTTCTTCTACGTGAAACTTCTTGTGAAATATTTGACATTTTCTTATTAATTCTTCTAAGTATCGGTATTGTATAATGATTTACTTTAATTATGGGTGCTTAGGGGATATGTTATGAACCTATTTAGACGATTTTATAAATACCTAGCAATGGTTTTATTGCCACTAGCATTAACTGGCTGTGGTTATAACGAACTTGTATCCTTAGAGGAGGAAGTAGATAAAACTCTTTCTGATTTAAATGCACAGTTCGAACGTCGCCTAGGCTTAATAGATAACTTAGTTCAATCTAACTTACTACAAACTGAGGAGACTAGAAAACTCTTCACTGATGTTATAGAGGCTAGGGCATCTGCTACTAAACCTAATATCCATTTAGATAAAGATATGACTCAAGAACAAATGGATATGGTTGCTAGAAATCAAAGTGCTTTAGGTGCAACTATTTCTAGACTTTTAGTTAATATAGAACGTTACCCAAATATTAATTTTGATTCAGCGTTTAAGGATTTACGTGTTGCTATCGAAGGTACTGAAAACAGAATACAGGTAGCTAAAGAGAGATATAACGCTATTGCTAAACAATACAATACAAAAATCCGTCAATTCCCTACAATTATCACTGCTAAGATTATTGGTTTTAAACAAAAACCTTACTACAACGTTCCTGATGCTGATCAAATTAGAAGGCCAGGAAAAGTTAGTGATGCAGTCAGGGATATGAGATCTACTGGCGGTTCTAATACTGCACCAGCACCAGCTCCAGCTCAACCGTAGAAGAAATCAATGTTGCGTAGATTATTTTTGATTCTCTTTGTATTCCTAGGTTTTTTCAATCTAGGAGTGCAAGCTCAGCCACAAAATTCAGAGCACCCACCTTTAAAAGTTGATGAGTTTAAAAGGCTTGAAATACCTAAGCTCACAAATTATTTAGTTGATTATGCAGATGTGGTTCCTCAATCCTTAGAGGATTCTATCAATTTGGACCTTAAGAAGTTTCAAGATCAATCGGGATCACAAATCTTCATTCTGACTGTTCCTTCTACAAATCCTGAAGACATAGTTGAATATGGCGTAAGAGTTTTCGAGAATTGGAAGGCAGGCAGAGCTGAGTACGACGATGGGGTTCTATATCTTGTAGCTGTAAATGATAGAAAACACCGTCTTGAGATAGGAAAAGGTTTAGAAGGTAGGATTCCTGATGTAGTAGCTATTAGTATTCTCGATGATGTAGTTAAGCCTTATTTTGTTAAGAGCGACTATGCGGGCGGCATTAATGCAGCAGTAGGGTCTATAAAAAAACTTATATTGCAAGAAGAGCTTCCTAAGCCATCAAATAGTTCGACTACAGAGTCAGTAGATAGACCTCTAGGCTTTTTTGGAATATTTATTCCTTTAATTGTTGGCCTTCTTATAGGGGTAGTTTTCCACCCAACTATTGGCGGCATAGTTTCATATGCTTTGTCACCCGTAGGATTTATTGGTTCCATATTCATTGCGCTATTTGTATTTATGGTTGCTTCTGGATTCAGATCTATGGCAGACCCTTTAACCGCTTTGGGTAGTAAAAATGGCTCTAGGACTTCTCGTGGAAGACGAGGAAGTCATTGGGGTGGCTTTGGCGGAGGTGGCTTCGGTGGAGGTGGCTTCGGTGGAGGCGGCTTTGGTGGAGGCGGCGGCGGTAGTAGCGGCGGCGGAGGTGCAACTAGTGGCTGGTAATAAACTGATTAATTCTCTTGGAATAACGCAATTATCAGGCGTTCTAATTAAGCGCAAATATTTTAATGATCGTGCTGTGGCGGAGCTTGAATCATATATACGAGAGAGCGAAACGAAGCATAAAGCTGAACTGGTTGTGGCTATAGAAACATTGCCACCTTCAGGGCAGACTCTTAGCCAAGAAAGGGCATTAGAAGTGTTTGGAAGATTACGAGTTTGGGATACGCCTCTTAATTCTGGCGTATTGCTCTATATCAATCTCTCCGTTCGAACTATTGAGATTATTGCGGATAGAGGTATTGAAGTATCTAATGCTTCATGGCAGTCAGTATGCTCAGGGATATCTACTCATTTCGCACAAAAGCAATATATGATAGGCTTAAAAAAAGGTATAGAAGAAATTACTGAGCTATTAGCTGAAAAGCATATGGAAGATATAGAAAATACTGAGGAAAATCGCTTATCAAATAAACCGCATTTTTTATAGAATCTCAATAGTTTGTAATTCTTTACTTAATGCTTTTATGACTTCGCGTTTAGCCTCATTGGTTTTCGATCGGCCGCCTATAGAGGACCATTCAGGATGACCCCGAGCCGTAGAGATTTCTTCGGGCATAGCATTAATCCACATTTTTTTATATTCAGTAGGTAGGGCTATCGGTGTCATCGATGCATGCCCTCGCCTATCCAATGCCGCAATCAACAATAATCCCCTAACAGCCATAAGCCGTACTACATTATCATCCACACTGAGTTCCTGATATCCAAGATATTTAGCCTTTAGCCGATTGCCTACCTTAGCCGCTCCTCCAGCAACACTTCCTAAAATGCCGCCAAATAAAGCTGCCGTCCCTAGAGATAGACCAGCAGTAAGCACATCAAGAGCCATTCCAGTCATGGCTCCAGCTGCAAATCCCGACCCAACATGAATCCCAACATCTCTCAAAGCACTCGGTTCAAATAAATCACTGCCCCATCTTTCGCCTTCAATAGGAATCATCTTCCTTGGGTAATCCTCCTCTGTAAAACGATAGTGCTTAAGTACATCTACATTAAATTTGTGTTCCCGCTCACGCACACTATTTTGCACAGTTTCCCAATTTTCTCGAACACTCTCTTCATCCGTTTTGCTTGGGACTTTATATGAAGCAACATCGATAAGCATTTCCGCAAGCAGTGTCAATGCCCCTTTTTTTCGACTTTTTCGCTGCTTATTTATCCTCTCGGCCAACTGCTTTAGCGGTTCATCATAATCAGATAACACGATCGCAAGCTTTTTGTAGAGCATTTCAACACCATCGATTGCGGGTGCAACAGTATCAAATTCAATGCTTAGATGAATATTATTTTCTGATAGTGCCTCTTTCCATTGCTCTAAATAATTGTTTTCACTGTGCATAAAATTTAAGATGGCAATGAGCGGGCGTCCGCACAAACTCATGATATATAGCTCATCTCGGTGCTTGCTCATTATGTGATCTCGTATATCGATTACGTACAATCCTGCAGTGCTTTCAGTTAATTGCTTTAAAACGCGTGCTTCTTGGGCGTATCGTCTCGTGCTTTCGGGGGACTTTAAAAATTTTCGGATTAATTCCAAGTTTGAAATCCGAGTATCTTCATATGATTGCAGTTGCTCTAAGTAATCGCGTAAGCCCTCAGAATCCTCAAATCCAGGCGTATCAATAAGTGTTATTTCATGACCATTAAGTGGAATTACAGCAGCTTCAAGACCCTTTGATGTCCCAGGCATATCATCTACTTCTCCAAATGACTTATCCTCTAATAAAGTGCGCATAAGAGAGGTTTTGCCTGTATTAGTGTGCCCGACTACGGCAAGTTTTAGCTTAATACTCATAGAGTTTTCCACTTATTCAATTCGCTTTCATGCAAATAAATATTCTTCTCGCTGATTCCAAGTTCGATCAAAATATTTTTCCACACAAGAGCCCTATCGCTAATTTCAGTGCCATCAAAAGAATTTAGTAAAAATACAGAAATCTCTTCCGAATATTGAGAGAAATTCTTAATTTGATATTGAATACCTCTATCTGGGGTTTGCTTTCCATCTAGCACAATAAGCAGTTTCTCAAGCGGGTGTTCGCTAATAGAATCAAGAAATTTTTGCTTCTTAGTGCGCCCATCCAATATACCTGCATCACTTATGCCATCTCTTGGTGCAAATGGCGGCCACACCTCCCTAGGGGCTAAATCAATGCCAACAATAGCATATCTTCCTAGATTATGTTTAATTTTGTTTGTCGATACCCTTATGTTTTCTAATTCATAATTTCGATTGTGTTCATCTTTTGGTTTATATGTGTGAACAGCATTGAATTCAAGCCTTTTTGCTAAGGTGGCAATGCCCCCGCTTTCCATATCAATATGTGCTTTTCTCAATCTTCGTCTTAGCATACAAAAACTAAGTACGAATGCTATAAGCCTAATCAATATGCCCCATATTGTTAACTGGCCAATCAACCACCACGACCATGTCTCATGATCCGCAAATAGATTTGATATCGTATTCGAACTATTCAATATCATATCTCTAGAAGGCATGGCAAAGCCGAGCAATGATGGAATGTATCCCACAAATTCAACAAAATTTGCAAAGCTATCGGAACTCAAAATAGTGGTTTCCCAATTAAATGTATAGCTTCGAGTGGCCAATAGAATGATAATAAATATCGTTGTTATAGTTAGATTAATCAACCAAAACCCATGACTAACAGATGCAAATAGCCATCTTGTAGCTTTGGCTTTATTGATAGTGGTTAAAAATGAGTGAATACTTCTTACATAATTTGGACTTCTAGACACTTTCTCAGAGAGCCAAATCCAAATTCGTCCTAGTAGTGTGACATTAAGCTTTCCGAAAAATAGTGAAAACAGCCAGAATATAAATGAAATAAGATGTAAGCCTAATAAAGTTATAAATAGGCTTAAAACATTTATAGATGACCGAGAGGCACCGAGTGATCCATATGCCAGGCCAACCCCAGAAAATATGGCGATAAGGGCTAGAAGAATTAGCGCAATTTTAGCGAACATGGCCCATTTGTCCATGGATTGCGTAATTTTATCCCTATGAGCTAACTTTGTAGCTCGTTTAATAATTTTTTGATCTATAGAAATTTGCTCATTTCTAAGCGAATTAACTATTTGTTGATCCTCAAACGGACCTAGCTCGTCTTCAGTATTGGATATGGTCTCTACAAGCCATAAATCACGAAATCGCACAGTTAAAGTTAGTCCTTATAGTTAGGAAACCATTTGAACATACTTTCACGAGCTTTCTGTTTAACTTCTGGTGTGATATAGGAGGCAATGGTCACGAGTGCTCCTGCAATTACACTTAAATCATCTGTAAAACCTATGCCAGGCAAAAGATCAGGAATTGCATCAATAGGCAAGAATAAGTACGCAAGGGCACCATAAATAACCCTTTTTGCCCATTTAGGTGTTTTGGGACTGCGAAGTGCGTAAAAGAGAGTTAAACCTTTTTCTAATAAAGGTTTGCCTAAGCGAGAGCCGACTTTTTTAAATGAACTAGTAAGTTCAGCATCACTAGTTTCATAATTATTTTTAGACTTATTTCTTGAGAACATAATTCCTCCAAATAAAAAGGCGTGTCTAGACACGCCTTAAAGAGAGACGTAAGTCTAGAATTAAGATTTTTTAGTAACTAGGCCAACAATGAATAAAATTACAAGAGCACCAATTACAGATCCAATGAAACCAACTGGTTCACCTACAGTGTAGAATCCTAATGCTTGACCAAGATAACCACCAACTACAGAACCAGCAATACCTAGTAAAGTAGTGAAAATGAAACCTAAGCCTTGGTTTCCTGGCATAATTGCTTTAGCAATAAGACCTACAACGAAACCAATAACGATTGTCCATAAAATACCCATAATGAAAACTCCTATATTTTGTTAGATAAGGGGTAATTTGAAGAGTTCAAGTTCTTCAATCAGGTAATTTTAACATTTAGCAATCAAAAGTAAATTTTTAATACAAACTTAGTATTGCAGTAAGTAAGAACGGGGTAATTAGAGTAAATGCTATTCCGATATATAGGCCTTGCAAAGTATAGTTAAGACCACAGGTCTTTCTTATAATTGGCAATGTAGTGTCCATGGCTGTCCCGCCTGCTGTTGCTATAGCTGAATCAGGATATCGATGACCTATAAAGAAAATGAAAAAAATACTTAGTATTTCACGAAACAAATCCGTAAGAAGCATGGTTGCACCGTAAATTTGTCCAATCTGTCCTGCAACCATAGTACCTGACAACGAAAACCATCCAAACCCTGAGGCATATAACAATCCATCTTTCCACGATAGCCCTAATAATAGTGCTGTTAGGAGTCCTCCCATTAGTCCTATGGCTGTTATGGTAATAGGCATCCAAAGAATGCGAGGTTTAAGTTGTCTGATTTTTAGAGGAGAAAAAGTTATATCGATTCCTATTAGGAAAAGCATAATATAAAGAAATACCATGGGCTGAGGCATCCATTGAGCTGGAATATCATTAGCAACTAAAGCTATAGATATAACAAGACCTGCAGCTACAGAAGCTAGAGCAAGTAGCACTTCTAAAATAATATGCGAAAGCTTAATATCTTCCCGATTATCCTTGCTTTGCGATGGCTTTTGTTTATAAATGATAGCCATTACGATGGCAATGCACACCGTTATAGAAAGTGCTAGTAAAAAAGCTGTGATCAGTATGTCTCTAGGGTTTGATAATCTTTCATAAACTAAACCGAATTCCCACCCTATCGTAAAAAGCAAAATCCACACTAATATACCTAGTTTTAAGACAGCTGATTTTGTGTATTTGCTAGGTACAGTGCGCCCTACAAATATTCCTAATGCTATAGCTAAAAATAGAGGGGAAATAGTTTGAATTAGGTTAATCATAAATTGCTTGATTTTAGGTATTTTACCTAATAAAAATAACTAGTAATTGTACTTTTTTTATTAAATAATATTCGAACTAAAGTAAAAGTTTTTTGTAGGAGACTCACTATGCGTTCACTTTTATTAACTGCAGGATTGGTGTTAGGGCTTGCCTCAGTAGCTCAAGCCAAAGACTTTACAGAACTCCGAATTGGTACCGAATCTGGATACGTTCCTTTTGAGTATAAAAACGAAAAGGGTGAGTTAATTGGTTTTGACATCGAAGTCGGAAATGCAATTTGCGAAAAACTGAAAGCAAAATGTACTTGGGTAGAACAACCTTTTGATGCATTAATTCCTGGTTTGCAAGCTCGTAAATTTGATATTATCCACGCTTCAATCACACATAATGAAGCACGCGAAAAAGTTATCGATTTTACAGATGATGTATATGCGATTCCAACTCAGCTTATCGCTAAAAAAGGTTCTGGTATCGTAACTGAGGATGATTTGAAAGGTAAGCGTTTAGGTGCACTTCAAGGATCCGCACAAGAAGCTTATGCTCGCCGTGTTATATCTAAAAAAGACGTTAAGGTCGTATCTTACAAAGAGCAACCTCAAACTTTCATCGACTTAAAAGCTGGACGTATTGATGCAGCTATCGTAGAAAAACCAAACGCTAATAGCGCATTCATTGCCACACCAGAAGGTGCTGATTTCGAATTTGTAGGTCAGCCTCTTGAGCATGAACTTCTAAATAACCGCATTAGTATCGGCTTACGTAAAGGCGATAAAGATCTTAAAGAAGCACTAGATAAAGCTATTGCTGAATTGCGTGCTGAAGGTAAGATCGCTGAAATTGCTAAAAAATATTTCAAAGAAGGCGAGCTTGATCTTCTAGATAAAAAATAAGCTCTTCATTAAAATGAAGTGCCCACTTGTTTTTATAATAAGTGGGTGCTTTTTTTAATTATTCGTAAGTATCGTTATGTTAGAAGGTTATGAAGGGCAAATACTGCAGGGAACAATATCTACTATAGTTTTAGCTCTCTCGTCTTTGGTCGTTGCTTTTATTCTTGGCATGGCTACGGCTGTAGCAAAAGTATTTGGAAACCGTTTTTTTAAATTCTTAGCCACAATTTATACGACCTTAATACGAAGTGTCCCAGACCTAGTATTGATGTTGCTGATTTTCTTTGGCATTCAAATTCTTTTGAATTCTATTACTGACGCTCTAGGGGTAAATCAGATAAATCTTGATCCATTTGTGACTGGTGTGCTTACTATTGGTTTTGTATATGGGGCTTTCTTTGGGGAAACCTTCAGGGGAGCTTTTTTGGCTGTTCCGAAGGGTCAGTATGAGGCCGCTAAAGCTTATGGTTTATCTCAGCATCGAACCATGTGGCATATTATGTTTCCGCAGATGATGCGGTATGCATTGCCAGGGGTAGGAAATAATTGGCTGATTGTTCTTAAGGCCACGGCACTTGTTTCTATTTTGGGTCTTCAAGATCTAGTTTTAGTTACACAGGAAGCTGGACGTGCTACTCAAAAAATGTTCCTATTTATTTTTATAGCTGGTGCTATCTATCTACTTTTGACCACAATATCAAATGTATTTTTGTATTGGCTCGAACGCAGATACTCTGCAGGCATTAAAGAGGTGGATATCTAATGAGCTTTTTTGAAGATATTCTTACGGTAGCAAATGAATATTGGGAACCACTAATTTGGTGGGATGGCACCCAATATTCTGGGCTTGCTATTACACTTTGGACACTGTCTTTATCCATATTCCTGGCATTTATATTGGCATTGCCACTTTCGCTTATGAGGGTTTCCAAAAACCCTTGGATACGTGGGCCTATCTGGGTATTCACATATGTTTTTAGGGGCACTCCACTTTATATTCAACTTCTTCTTATATATAGTGGCTTTATAAGTTTAGAATTTGTTAAAGAAACTCCTGTCTTGCATGACTTTTTCTTTAGTGGTTTTAATTGTGTAATTCTTGCCTTTACACTTAATACTCTTGCATACACGATTGAAATTTTTGCTGGATATATAAAATCCACTCCAAGTGGTGAAATCGAGGCGGGTCGTGCTTATGGAATGACTAAACCACAAATATATAAGCGAATCATATTGCCATCTGCGTTAAGGAGAGCATTGCCAGCTTATAGTAATGAGGTCATACTCATGCTTCACTCTACTACCATTGCCTTTACTGCTACTGTGCCAGATATTTTGAAGGTAGCACGTGATGCGATGAACGATACTTATTTAACAATGGCTTCTTATACAGTCGCAGCATTAATCTATATGGTTATATCGTTTGTGATTGTGTGGATTTTTAGATTAATTGAACGTCGTGCATTAGCCTTTTTGGCATACGACAAAGAGTAGGGATTATGTATAAATTAGACGTACAAGATATTCATAAATCATACGGCAATAATGAAGTATTAAAAGGCGTATCGCTCCAAGCTAAGGCAGGAGATGTTATAGCTATTATTGGATCTTCAGGTTCTGGTAAAAGTACATTTTTAAGGTGCATAAATTTTTTAGAATACCCTGACTCTGGAACAATTACTCTAATGGGTGAATCTCTTGGTATGCAAAAAGATTCTAAGGGTAAGACTCGTGTTACGGATGCTGGTCAGCTTCAAAGATTTAGAACTAAACTTGCGATGGTGTTCCAACACTTTAATCTTTGGGCACATATGAATGTTTTGGATAATGTGACTGAAGCCCCTGTCCATGTGCTTGGATTAAGCAAGACGGAAGCTGTAGAAAGAGCTCGTAAATATTTACAAAAGGTGGGCTTGCCAGAAGACGTAGAGAAAAAATATCCATCTCAATTATCAGGCGGTCAGCAGCAGCGCGTAGCTATTGCACGAGCACTTGCGATGGAGCCTGAAGTTATGTTGTTTGATGAACCAACATCGGCCCTAGATCCTGAATTGGTTGGTGAGGTGCTTAAGGTTATGCAACAGCTAGCCGAAGAGGGCCGTACTATGATTGTGGTTACCCATGAGATGGGCTTTGCCAGAAACATTGCCACACAAGTGCTATTTTTGCATAAGGGTTTGGTAGAGGAAGCTGGTACACCAGATGAGGTATTTAATAATACTAAGAGCCCACGTCTTCAACAATTCTTATCGGGTAATCTTAAATAATTGATGTCCGTTTTATCAATTTTTATATTACTTCTTCTAGGGAGTTTTGGTGGCCTAATGGCGGGACTCCTAGGAGTGGGTGGGGGCATGGTTCTTGTCCCCTTTTTAACTTCTCTGTTCACCACTTTTGAATTTCTTCCTCAGCAGTATGTAGTGCACATATCCATTGCAACAGCTATGGCTACGATTATGTTTACGTCTTTATCAAGCATGCGTGCTCATCATAGGCGTGGGGGCGTGAGATGGGATATTTTCATTAAATTCGTGCCAGGGATTTTAATAGGTGGATTACTCTCAGGCGGTGTGATTTTTAAGATGATTGATATTGGATGGCTTGCTTTAGTTTTTGCTATTTTTGTGAGCTATTCTGCAATCAATATGTTTAGAAAGAAGTCTGAGGACTCTGTTACGCGAGAATTGCCAAACACTATATTTATTGCCTTAGTGGGTGTGGGTATTGGTTTGGTTTCAGGCATTGTTGGAGCGGGTGGCGGCTTTTTGACAGTACCGTTTCTCGTTTGGTGTAGTGTGCCCATGCGTAATGCTGTGGGTACTTCTGCAGCCTGTGGTTTCCCTATTGCTGTCTCAAATGTAATAGGGTATATATATGGAGGCATGGGTGAAATCGGTGTGCAGGATGGTCTGATTGGTTTTGTGTATTGGCCTGCCTTGCTAGCATTGATTTCAATGAGTGTTATTTTTGCTCCTATTGGGGCACGATTAGCACATTCATTGCCAGTTAATACTTTACGTAAAGTATTTGCTGTTTTATTATTTTTTCTTGCCTTTTTAATGCTTAAGCGCTCGTTGCTTGAGTTTGGGTTTATATGATTTTTATAAGGAAGTTATATGAAAAATTTAAAATTTGCTTTAGTTACAATTGCTTTGACTGCGGGATGTGCATCTCAAGCTACAACAGAGAAAACTATGAAAGAAGTTCAAATGACACCAACAGAAGAGCTTCAAAAATATATCTATCTATGTGAAAATAGTAAAACAATGCAAGTGATTTACGTAAACACAGATAAGCAATCATATGCTCTTATTACAGAGATGAACGAAATTATTCCTCTTGTAAATGTTCCAAGTGGATCAGGTGCTATTTATGAGGCTATGGGCACAAATTACGATTATCAATTGCTTACTAAGGGCGAGGAAGCTTCTCTTCAGTCAGGTAACAAAGCAATCCTTAAAGATTGTAAAATCTCAAATAAAGTTAAACTTTACAAGTAGGAAATCATGAGAGTTAACCGTCACGGTCCTGTCCAACACGTTTTAAATTTTATTTTTTTATATTTATTACTGTGTGTGATGGTTACCTTGGTCTTTGCGTTAACTCTCCTTTTTAAAAATAATTTTGATATCTCTTTTAATAACTTTATAAGAATTACAGCTTATACCCTGGGCTATATCGCTCCTGTAATGTCCGTTCCGGCTTTCTTAGTTTCTGTAGGATCCTTCTTTTTGCTTGAAAAAGGTGTGAGCAAAAAAGAGCTTATGGTTTGGAGTGCGATTGGGGGCGTACTAATAGCCGCATATGTACATTTGGGTGCATTCCTGCCAGGTCTTTGGTGGCTAGCAGGAATTGTAATGGGAGTGTTCTTTTATTTAGCTTTGATTAGATTGTCGCAAAATCGACCATCACCCCAAGACATATAGCTAAAAGCAACAATACATTAACAAAAATATTATCCTTGAATAGTTGAAAATTGCCCGAAGCGTCGTCTATTTTGAATCTTTGAATTTGGCCATAAAGCATAGCTGCAACTACAAATATAATTACGAAATATGCCCAATTCATATACAACAAGTATCCAGCTAAGGTCCAACAAAAGATAGAAAAAATAAAGAATCCGCTAATCCAAATTTTACCCTTATCGCCAAATAATCTAGCTGTTGATTTAAGACCTAACTTAGCATCAAACTCAATATCGCAATATGCATAAAATGTGTCATATGCTAAATGCCACGAAACAACACCTAAATACATTAAGAACGCCCCTAGTGGCAATGAATTTGTGACCTCTGACCATGCCATAAGCATGCCCCAGTTAAATGATATCCCTAAAATAATCTGAGGCCAAAAAGTGAATCTTTTCCCTAGAGGATATATGATTACAAGAGGTACAAGTGCAAAGGCTAAAAGGATAGAGAATTTATTTAAAAATATTAGTAATAAGCAAGCAATAAGCATTTGTGCAATAAAAAACAATACAGCTTGCTTTAGGGAAATCTGTCCTGAGGTCAAAGGGCGAAATCTAGTTCGCTCTACATGTTTATCAAAATTTCTATCCCAAATATCGTTTATTGTGCATCCTGCACTTCTAAGCAAAAAGGTGCCTACTATAAATATAAGTGTGTTTTTTAAACTTGGTAAGCCATGTGTAGCTTGAACAAGTGCCATATAAGTAGTGATCACAGCGAACCAAGTGCCTGCTGGTCTATCGATTCGTGCTAATCTTGCATATGGGACCCATGATTTAGGCAAATATTTTGAGACCCAATCATCAATGAATATATCGCTTAAATCAGTATTCTTGAAGTTGTTATTTGAAGTTCCGTCCATTTAATTTTGGTAAAATCAGAAATTACTTTATTTTAAGCATATTCTTTGACAGGAGTGTATTTTGGCTAGCACTATAGAAGTAATTGCCACCATATTATTTGCTATAGCTATTATTCATACTTTTTCGGTTCCTTTCTTCGCGAAGCTTGCCCATAAAGGTGGACCACACGCTGGAATTTGGCACTTGTTTGCAGAAGTAGAAGCTGTATTTGGTATTTGGGCGACAGTATTAATTGTATTGATGATTGTTACAGATGGATTCCATGAGTCCATAGCCTATCTTGAATCTCGTAACTTTACTGAACCACTTTTTGTATTTGTTATTATGGTAGTGGCCGCTAGTAGGCCTATCGTTGTTCTTGTTAGAAATATTGTTAAATTTCTTGCTGAGTATCTTCCTGTCAGAACTGAAGTTGCAAGCTTTTTTATTACTCTTAGTCTAGTTCCTCTTTCAGGTTCCCTTATTACTGAGCCAGCTGCTATGACATTAGCGGCTTTTATGCTTAAAGAAGGTTTTTTTGCTCGTACAGGGAACACACGTTTTAAATATTTAGTAATTGGTACCTTATTCGTAAATATCTCTATAGGTGGTGTTCTTACGGCATATGCTGCTCCACCTGTGCTTATGGTAGCTGGATCTTTCGGTTGGGATACTAGCTTTATGCTTACTCATTTCGGATGGAAAGCTGTAATTGCTATCTTAATTAATACTAGTATCATTACATTCATCGCAAAAAAAGATATCATTCTTAACTCATCCTCAAGCATCAAAAATCATTATAGACACAGAATTTTAGATAAGGAAAAACCACTTCCAGAAATCCCTATTCCTGTGACTATTATTCATGTATTTTTCTTAGTTGCTGTAGTTTTAGCCTCTCACCATATAGTTGTTTTTATTGGTTTGCTGCTTTTGTTTATAGGTTTTTGTGATGCTTATAGTCGTTATCAAAGACCTTTGCTAATTCGTGAAGGTCTAATGGTTGGATTCTTCTTGGCAGGGCTAATTATTTTGGGTGGTTTACAAAAATGGTGGTTACAAGATGTGTTATCTGCATTGAGTCCATCTGAATTGTTCTGGGGTACAACATTCCTGACTGCTTTAACAGATAATGCAGCCTTAACTTACTTAGGTTCTCTAGTGGATGGCACTTCTGACCTTTGGAGATATATGTTGGTTGCGGGTGCTGTGACTGGTGGTGGTTTGACTGTTATCGCTAATGCACCAAACCCAGCAGGCTTCTCTATATTAAGGCATCATTTCCCTAATAATGCCATCTCTCCTCAATATTTACTTCTAGCGGCTCTAGTACCTACACTTATAGCCGCTGGGATGTTCTTACTCCCATTTTAAATGGAGCGTTTTTTATGACTCGTACTTGCTATGTCGGCAAAGTAAATACTGATTATTTAAATAAGACTGTAACTTTATACGGTTGGTGTCATCGTCGTCGTGATCATGGCGGCGTTATTTTCTTAGACTTGCGTGATCGTGAGGGTTTGGCTCAAATCGTTTTTGACCCCGATAATCAAGAGGCTTTTAAAATTGCGGAAACTATCCGTAATGAATACTGTATTAGGGTGACTGGTCTAGTTAGAAATCGCCCTGAAGGCACTGTGAATAAAGATCTTTATTCTGGTGAAATTGAAGTGTTGTGTAATGAAGTAGAAATTCTTAATGCTTCTGTCACTCCTCCTTTTCAATTAGATGATGAAAATCTATCTGAAACTATTCGTCTAACTCATAGAATTATAGATTTGCGTCGTCCTGTTATGCAAAATAATATGATGCTTCGTTATAGAGTGGCTATCGAATCTAGAAAATATTTAGATGAACTTGGATTTATAGATATTGAGACACCGATGCTCACACGCTCTACACCTGAGGGTGCACGTGATTATTTAGTGCCTTCTAGAGTGCATGATGGGCAGTTTTATGCATTGCCACAATCACCTCAATTATTTAAGCAAATGCTTATGGTTGCAGGATATGACAGATATTATCAAATCACTAAGTGTTTCCGTGATGAAGACTTACGCGCGGACCGTCAACCTGAATTTACTCAAATAGACTGCGAAACTTCTTTCCTTAATGAACAGGAAATTAGAGATATATTTGAAGGTATGATGCGTCATGTTTTTAAAGCGGTAAAAGGCATTGAGCTTGCAGACCCATTTCCAGTTATGAGTTGGTCAGAAGCCATGGGAAGATATGGATCTGATAAACCAGATCTTCGTATTTCCCTAGAATTTACCGAACTAACAGAACTGATGAAGAATGTTGAGTTTAAGGTGTTTCAATCAGCAGCCAATATGGAGGGCGGCAGAGTTGTTGCTATGAGAGTACCAGGAGGTGCTACTCTAAGCCGCAAAGAGATTGATGATTACACTCAATTTGTTGGAATTTATGGAGCTAAAGGTTTAGCTTACATTAAGGTAAACTCTGTGTCTTCTGGTCGTGAAGGGCTTCAATCCCCGATAGTAAAAAATATTGATGACTCTACTTTAAATGAGATTCTTACTAGAACTGGAGCCCAAGACGGCGACTTAATTTTCTTTGGTGCGGATAAAGCCAAAATCGTAAATGATTCTATGGGGGCATTAAGGGTTAAGTTGGGTCTTAGCGATTTTGCTAAACAACATGGGCTTTTCAAAGCTGGTTGGCAGCCTTTATGGGTAGTTGATTTTCCTATGTTTGAATACGACGAAGAAGAAGGCCGTTACACAGCTGCTCATCATCCATTTACTAGTCCAAAAGATGGTCATGAGGATTTGCTTGAATCTGACCCATCTAAAGCTTATGCAAAAGCTTACGATATGGTTCTAAATGGCTGGGAAGTTGGAGGTGGATCTGTACGTATCCATAAAGAAGAAGTGCAAAGTAAAGTTTTTAGAGCACTAAAAATAGGGCCTGAAGAAGCTAGAGAAAAATTTGGATTCTTGTTGGATGCTCTTCAATATGGAGCTCCTCCTCACGGTGGTTTGGCTTTTGGACTTGATAGATTGGTAACCTTGATGGCTGGAGCAGAATCAATCAGAGATGTTATTGCATTCCCTAAAACTCAAAGAGCACAAGACCTACTTGTTCAAGCTCCTTCTCCTGTAGATGAAAAGCAATTAAGGGAACTGCATATAAAATTAAGAAATCCTGTAGTGACTCAGTAATCTTTGTTATGAATAAAAGGGGCCTCTTAAGGTCCCTTTTTTATTAATATTGGATAATGTCGTATCCTCTTTTCTCCATGCATTGGTCCATGATGGTTTTTCTATGACTTTGAATATTCTGATCATGTTGAAGAGCCGTATATATTCCTGCAAATAAACCAGCTACAGCTCCAAATATAGACCATAAGTCACTATTGTAGTTTGATCTTATGAAAAAACTTTTCATATCTCTATCAACTACAGCCCCAGTAACAGCACCAGCGAATACAGCTGGAACCACTAGTAATGCACCAGGAGCTCTCGGGCTAGCGCCACTATTCATAGCCTGCTGAACTAGTGCCTCGCACTCTCCCATATGCTGCTCAAGTAATGCAGCATCTAAACCTTTAGGATCTATTAGAGGTCTGTATTGTTGACATGCAAAAGCAAATACAACAAAAAATAAAGCTAAAGTATGTTTTAATTGAGTAGTCATGATTTGAAACCGTTAGAAATATGAGCACTATTTATGATAAACAATTTTCACGGATTTTCAAGCCAAAATTGATATGTCTTTAAAATTAATAGGTTTTTTTGCCATTGTAATAATGATTTAATAATTATGGACCAGATTTTATACATAATTAGCGTATTTGCTGTACCAATTCTATTTGCTATTACCCTACATGAAGCTGCTCACGGTTATGTGGCTAATTACTTTGGGGATAAGACTGCTTATATGTTAGGCAGAGTAAGTTTAAATCCAGTTAAACATATAGATCCAATAGGTACCGTAATATTGCCAGGGTTATTAGCTGCTTTAGGTGCTCCTATATTTGGTTGGGCCAAGCCTGTTCCAGTTAGATTTGGGGCTTTAAGAGATCCAAAAAAACATATGGTTTATGTGGCAGCAGCTGGTCCGATTGCAAACTTAATTATGGCTTTTTTGTGGGTCCTATGGTTTAAAATTCAAATTTCATTTGGCTTAAATTCTGGCGTTTTAAGAGATATGGCTATTGCTGGAGTTCAAATTAACTTGGTGCTTATGATTTTTAACTTAATTCCTATACCTCCTTTAGATGGTGGGAGAGTTTTAGTAGGTCTACTGCCTGATAGATTATCTTATAACATAGCAAAAATCGAACCTTATGGAATGTATATAGTATTATTATTGGTTATGGTTGGTGCATTTGGGTTTATATTGCCACCTATAATAAATCCACTTTTACGATTTTTGTTTTCCATTGTTGGTCTTTAGTTTATGACTAAAAAAATATTGATAGTTCGCTCTTCTTCACTAGGTGATATAGTTCACTTATTGCCAGCGATATCAGATATTCAAAAACACGTTAAAGATTTCACCATGGATTGGGTGGTTGAAGAGGCTTTTAGTGAAATACCTCTTTGGCATCCAGCCGTTAATGACATTATTGAAATAGCTCATAGAAGATGGCGTAAAGATTGGTTTGGATCGCGTTCTCGATCGGAGAGAAAAAAATTTATCAATAAACTTCAATCGACTAAGTATGACTTCATACTTGATATGCAGTCTCTCTTAAAATCTGCTTGGGTAGTATGGCTTGCTAAAGGTACTAAACACGGGTTGAATTGGAAGTCTGCGAAAGAGTCACCAGCATCATTGTTCTATAACATTAAACATAACATTGAGTATTGGCAAACTGCTGTCACTCGTCAAAGAATTCTTGCATCTAAAGTCTTTGGATATGAATTTGAGGGTGAGCCTGACTTTGGCCTTCAAGCTTTCACAAATAATGTTCAAGTTCAAAATTTTGCTGCTATTATGCCCTCAGCTTCAACAGATGAGAAACTTTGGGATGAATCTGCCTGGCATGCGGTTTTTAATCGATTAAATGAATATGGAATACCGATAAGGGTATTTTCAGGTAGTGTAAGAGAGACTGAAAGAGCTAGAGAATTAGTTAAAGATTTGCCAGATGCTGAGGTATTGCCACGTATGAATTTAACGGATGTAGCAAATACACTGGCCTCAAGTAAGGTAATGGTGGGTCTTGATAGCGGACTTACACATCTATCAGCGGCACTTGGTCGACCTACCATTGGAATTTATACATGTACCTCTCCAATACGAACTCCCGTAGTTGGATCTGGATACACAGCTAGTTTGGGTGATGTTGGTGTTCCACCTAGTCAAGCTATGGTTTTAAGCAAACTGGATGAAGCTCTAGGGAAGTAAGCTATGAGCAGGATGATATACAACGGTTTGTTAAGAATGTTTAAACCACTTATTTTTTCTTATATAAAAAACAAAAAGAAAAAGCGTGGTAGCGATTTTGACATGCATCATCCTGAGAGGTTTGGTCTATACTCTACCTCCAAACCTAGAATCTATGCACCAGTATGGGTTCATGCAGTTAGTTTAGGGGAAACTAGAGCCTGTCAGCCTTTAGTAAGATTACTACTCGATAATGGCTTCCCTGTCTTACTTACGCATATGACTGATACTGGTAGAGCACAAGGTGCAAAATTATTTTCTGAGGACATAGCAAAGGGAAGTTTGGTTCAAGCCTGGATACCATATGATTTTCCAGAGGCTGTAGGGGGATTTTTTGGACACTGGAAGCCAAGATGTGGAATCTTGATAGAAAGGGAGGTCTGGCCTAATTTAGTTCACTATGCCAGTCAATTGAATATACCGATGGTATTAGTTAGTGCTAGATTTTCTGAAAAATCATCTAAATTAGTTAACTCTCTTGGCGGCGTTTTAAAAAATAGTTATAAGTCCTTAAAGCTTATACTTTCTCAGAGCTTTTTAGATAATCAGCATTTTGAAAGCATTGGTATAAATTCTCAAGTAACGGGAAATTTAAAATTTGATTTAAAAATTCCTCACGATCAAATAGATCTTGGTAAGCAAAAAAAAGTTTTATTAAAACGTCCTGTAGTTGTTATTGCGAGCACACGTGACGGTGAAGAACAAATGTTTATCAAAGACATAGTTCAGCTAAAAAAAGATAAACAAAATGAACAATTGCCGCTATATATTATTATTCCGAGACATCCTGAGAGATTTGCTGAGGTTGAACACCTCTTGAAAAAATCCCCTCTATCATTTAGTAGAAAGTCAGACAATCCATCTGAGCAAACTCTAAATGAAATTGACGTTCTGTTTGGCGACACGATGGGGGAATTATTCTATTACTATGGAATGGCTGATTGTTCAATAATTGCTGGAAGTTTTGGAGATTTTGGCGGTCAGAATCATATTGAAGCTTGTGCTGCTGGTGTACCAGTTATAGTTGGTCCTCATACACATAATTTTGAAAAATCTGTAAATGATGCAATTATTGAAGGAGTTGCACGCAGAGCTGAAAATACGCAACAAGCTTTGGTTTTAGCAAATTCTCTTATTTCACAACCTGAACAGTTAGAAATCATGGGGAAAACAGCAAAGCAGTGGCTTGCACTACATCAAGGCGTGAGTAAAAAAATCTTTAACTTAATTCTTCCTTATATTTCCGATCGTAAGAAGAACTGAGGTCTCGATGAGCACGAGCTTATTGCCAAATCCAGAAATAATAATTTCTGATTTAAAACTTGCTCTCAAAGAATTTAAAAGTATCGAATGGAAAGAGCAAGTAGATTCCACTAATAATATTCTGCTTAGAGAGGCTAAGTCTTCAAATTCTCAGCTTCTTCGACCAGCTTTGATAGGAGCTCATTATCAATCATCTGGCAAAGGCAGGCAAGGAAAAAAATGGTCTAATTTAAAGGGCAATACACTGATGTTTTCTTGTGCGTATGACGTGATATTGCCACCAGATAAGATAGCAACGCTTGCACCTTTAGCGGGGATTGTGGCTTGTGAAGCTTTAAGAAAATCTATAGGTGGGCCAGGGTCAAACCTTCTTACTATGAAATGGCCTAACGATATTTACTACAAGGAAGCAAAACTATCGGGTTTGTTGGTAGAAGTTACTCGTCCTAGCACTGGTAAAATAGATTTTAATCACAACGTCATAGTAGTGGGCATGGGCATGAACCTAAACCATGCTAAAGAGTTAAGTAAGCAACTTGATCGGCCGATTGCTGACTGGATTTCTGTTATCAGAGATCTTCATCTTGATGCAACACAAATCAGTCATTCTATATCAGACTTGGTGTCCTTAATAGCACGCTCATGGATGAATGCTTTAGATATTTATAAGTCTGAAGGATTTGCTCGATTTAAAAAGATTCATGAAGATATGGACGCTTTGAGAGGGCAATTCATAGATGTGTATCAAGAAGGAAAATATGTGCTTACTGGAGAGAGCCTTGGTTTAAATGAAGAGGCTCAGTTATTAGTTAGGCTTTCAAATGATCAGATCATACCTCTACTAAATGTTGACGTTTCTATTAAGAAATTAGGAACTAGTTAGATGGATAAAATTTGCATATTAATCGATAGCGGAAATTCTCGTATTAAGGCGAGAGCTTTTTGGCTAAATCATCCTGAGGCTGAAAAGAATTTAGATAAAGCCATAATTAATGAGATCACTATTTACAATCAAGAATATGCTAAGTTAGTTGGCTTTGTCGAAAGAATTACAAGAGATGGAAATATAGCGAAAGTATATGGCGTTACCGTTGCCACAGAAAATATTCGCACAGATTTAGAGAATGTGTTTGGGTCTTTTGACTTAGAGAAATCTAAAGATTTTAATCAAAAAGAGCCAATTGTATGGCTTGAGTCGGAAGAGAAAGCATTTTCAATTAAAAACCTTTACGAAAATACTAAGCAACTAGGAGTAGATCGTTGGTTTGGTATTATTGGTGCACATTATCATTTAACACACCATTTGAAGG
Organism: Taylorella asinigenitalis ATCC 700933; assembly: GCF_000687755.1. GTDB lineage: Bacteria > Pseudomonadota > Gammaproteobacteria > Burkholderiales > Burkholderiaceae_B > Taylorella > Taylorella asinigenitalis. Next base: position 56,559 of record NZ_JHXN01000005.1, on the reverse strand, counting down.
TCGATTCTAATGTAGCCCTTATTCATGTGAGTTTTGGGACGGCTACTACTGTTGATTGTATGCATAATGAGCAGCTGATTGGAGGGACAATATTGCCAGGGCTTCAGATGATGTTCGATAGTCTTTTTAGGGGAACGGCTCATCTGCCTAAAGTGGCTGTTAGTGCAAGTGATATTGTTAATTTTCCTTTAACCACTCATGCGGCTATACAAACAGGTGTTGTCTGTGCACAGGCTGGAGCTGTGTTTAGACAAATCCAAAAATTGTGGTTTCTTACCACTCAAGTTCCATATGTGTTTATTAGTGGTGGGGCTAAAGAAACTATCGTCGACGAAATTAAATCTATTTGTTCGCATTGGTCCACCGCTGCTGGCCTTGCACAAGTTGAATGCATCGAACTTGAAACTACAGTATTGGACGGGCTTCAATATTATGTTTCTAATAAGGGGTAAATATTATGGGTAAGATTTTATTGCTTATTGTTTTGAATGTATTAATGTTTATTTTTGGTATGGGATATTTTGGTTTCTCACCTAAAGATATCAGTTTCCAATCTAATCATACGCATGTTGAATTTAAACCTCTTCAAATTGAAATACTAAAAACTCAGCCTGTAGCAAATGAAAACACAAACACTACAAATTCCTAGTCCAACGGGCATTATTGATTGTGATATCGATTGGCCCTCAGAAATAAATCAAACCGATCTAACTGGATGGGCCTTATGTCTTCATCCGCATCCACTTCATGAAGGTTCTAAAACCAATAAAGTCACAACTACTCTTGCACGTGCTTGTTGTTCAAAGGGCATGGTTAGTTTTAGACCTAATTTTAGGGGTGTAGGAGATTCTGAAGGAAAGTTTGCGGATTCTGTTGGAGAAACGGAAGATATGAAGTTTTTAGTTGAATATATATTAAATCAATATCCTCAATTAAAAGATAAGCCTTGGGTGCTTGGTGGTTTTTCATTTGGTTCTGCAGTAGCAGCTCAACTATATCAAGAGATTAAGGACTCTGAAATTGAATTACCAAAATCATTAATACTGCTTGGGGTAGCTGTTTGGAAGTATGCAAAAAGGGAAATTGATTTGCCTAAAAAAACTTTGCTTGTACATGGCTATGATGATGAAATCATACCTTTTGATGAGGCTGTGGATTGGTTAAAAAATTATGAGTTACCCCTCGTTACCATTCCAGATTGTGGACATTTTTTTCACGGTAAACTTATAATTGTTAAAAATTTGATTGATGATTTTTTAGGTTAACGAGGATTTATGGCTAGAAGAAAATCTCCAGTAAAACTTTTATTAATATTATTGATTCTTGTACTCGGGGTTTTTGCCATAACTACTTTTTTCGAAGGTAAATCTTCAAGTTCCGATGATTCAGATAGCAAGATTATTGCCACCCCAACTACTCCACTTAAATCTTCCATTAGAGATCACTCTGAAAGATCAAGCATAACTCCAACTAGTCCGTCAACTCCAGCATTGGCTGATATTGCTGGAATTCAGTCTCCTGAATTAAATGTGAAATCATGGCTTGTACTGGATATGGAAAGTGGTCAGATTATTGCTCAATTTAATCCTGATCTTAAAGTTGCACCAGCTTCTCTTACTAAGCTTATGACTTCTAGTTTAGTATTTGAAGCTCTTGAGGACAAACGATTAAATCTTGACCAAGAGGTCATCGTATCTGAAAAGGCATGGAAGACAGGTGGTTCTCGTATGTTCATTAACGTGAACGACAAAGTCACAATTTCTGAACTACTTCAAGGTATGGTAGTTCAATCGGGGAATGATGCATCTATTCAATTGGCTGAAGCCGTATCTGGAACCGTGGATACTTTTGTCACTGAGATGAATGAGAGTTTGCAGGCATTCCATATGCTTAATTCACATTTTGCAGATCCGACGGGATTGCCATCTCCAGATACATACACAACAGCTAGAGATCTATCTGTATTAGCTCAACACATAATAGTTGACTTCCCTCAGTACTATCATTACTTTAGTCAACCTGAATTTACTTACGGTAAGATTCGACAAACTAACACCAATGGTTTATTGGGAAAAATCGAAGGTCTTGATGGCTTAAAAACTGGTCATACTGACGAAGCTGGATACTGTCTTGTTACTTCAGTTAAAAGGGGTAATCGACGTATCCTTACAATATTAATGGGTGCGGAATCAATAAAGAAACGTGAGCAACTTAGTAAGCAACTTATAGACTGGGCATTTCAAAATTTCGTCAATGTTGAATATGCTAAAGCGAACGCACCATTTGTAGAGCATAAAATTCGTGACGCTAAAGGTGAAAAAGCTGTATTTCAATCTACTAAGCCAGTTGTGATTACGGTTCCTAGGGGTGAGGAAGCAAATATTCAAGTTTTATCTCAAATCAGCAGTGACCTAAAAGCACCATTAACCGCAGGACAAGCGTATTCTGAAGTTCAATTTGTTTTAAACGGTAAGTTTCTAAAAAATGAACAACTAGTTCTAGCTCATGATGTTGAAAGGGTCGGCTTCTTTAAGCGTTTACTAAATAGAGTAACTAGTATTTTTTAGTATTAATTTAAAAATAAGGGAAAGTAATATGAATATGCCTATGATACAAGGGGTTGATCGTGACTATCCAATCTATTTAAATGGAGAGATGGTTAATATCAGTGAAGCTAAGATTTCTGTTTTAGACAGGGGCTTTATTTTCGGTGATGGTATTTATGAAGTTGTTCCTGCATATAATCGCAAGCCTTTCCGCATGGAACATCACGTAGCAAGACTTATGAGAAGCTTGAAGAAAATCGGTTTAGATTCAGGAAAAGATGAGCAATTCTTTAAGGACTTATTTACAAAATTAATCCAAGAGTCACCATGGGACTATAACTTTATTTATCTGCAAGTGACTCGTGGAGTAGCTGCCCGCACACATGCATTTCCAAATCCACCAGTTCCAGCTACTATTTTTGCAATGAGTATGCCATTTAATCCTCCATCTCAAAAAGTACGTGAAGAAGGAATTGCTGTGGTTAGCTTTGATGATAAGCGTTGGCTTCATTGCGACATTAAATCTATTTCATTGTTGGGAAATGTTCTAGCAAACCAACATGCAGTTGATAGCGGAGTTTATGAAGTAATTCAATTCCGTGATGGTTTATTAACTGAAGGTTCTTGCTCTAACTTTTGGATTGTAAAAGACGGTAAATTTATGGGGCCTTTGAAAGATAATCTTAAACTTGAAGGAATTCGATTTGGCTTATTTGAAGAGCTTGCACAGAAAGCTGGTGTACCATTTGAACTTAAGAAAATTACTAAACAAGAGGTCTACGAAGCTGATGAAATCATGATTTCCTCTGCTTCTAAAGAGGTTACAGCTGTTACTACATTAGATGGCAAACCAGTAGGAGACGGCAAACCTGGTCCAATCTATAAGAAAATGCGTCAAGCACACGATGAAGTTTTAGCAGCTCTATGAGTTTAGAAAGTGATTTAGGTCTTCGGGAAATTCCTCCCGAAGAATCTTTGATTGAGTATCCTAGCGATTTTCCCATTAAAGTTATGGCTGAAGCGGGTGAAACTGTACTCGATGAATTATTAGAATTGGTTTTCGGTCACGATAAAACTTTTCAAAGAGAAACCGTTGAGATTAGACCAAGCTCTAAAGGGACGTATGTCGGATATACGTTTACGGTTAGGGCCGTATCAAGGGAGCAACTTGATAATATTTATAGAGATTTTCACGCCCATAAAAAAGTCAAAATGGTACTTTGATGCCTAATCTTGTTGAAACAAAGCTTGTTGTTAGAGAATTTGACTCGCCTCAGGATTACCTCAAAATCTTTAATGATATGAAATCATTTACGGAATCTCGTTCTGTGGATTCTGAAGATGAAATATGGTTTGTCGAGCATAACCCAGTCTATACCCTAGGTGTTGCAGGTGAATTAAAACATGTACTAAACCCACATCAAATTCCAGTAATAAGAACTAATAGAGGCGGACAAGTAACATATCATGGACCTGGTCAATTAGTTGTATACCCCCTTATTAATCTGCACAGAAAAAATCTTTTCGTTAAAGAATATGTCTCTCTTTTAGAAGAGAGTGTAATTCAAACGCTTTCTGAAATAGGTATTACAAATGCACAGAGAAATCCTGGAGCACCTGGCGTTTATATACCATCGGAAAATTCAAGCCTCTCTAAGATTGCGTCTTTAGGTATTAAAGTCTCTAGAGGCCATACATATCATGGATTAGCCTTAAATGTTGATATGGATCTATCACCTTTTTTAGGAATAAATCCCTGTGGATTTGAAAAATTAAAGGTAGTTGATGTGAAATCAATCCTAAATGTTGGCAATATTGATAAAATTAAGCAGATTTTATTGACTAAAATGAAGTTATTGCTTAAATTTGATTGCTAAAGCCAATTGTTACAAAATAAGTGTAATAATCGAATTTTATAATTTCCCAAATTTACTAGGACTATATATGAATAAATTAGCTTTACCTGTAATGCTTTCTCTTGGTCTAACTGCTTGCGGTACTATGACTGAAGTTTCTCAAGATGGCATGGCTAAATCTGAAATTAAATGGCCGGATGTAACTGAGTTTATTGCTGGTTCTACACCACCAAAACATGCTGTACGTGAAATCAAAACAGGTTTAAATAAACAAGATATTTATCAACTTGTAGGTGCTCCACACTTCTCTGAAGGTTTTAATGTTGCTGAATGGGATTACTTGTTCCATACAGAAGATAAAGGCGTTAAAAAGTCATGCCAATTTAAGATTCTATTTGATAGTAATAAGGTTGCTAGAAGCTTCTATTGGAGACAACCTGAGTGTGCTGGATATTTCGCACAAACTAAATAGTTTTTATTTTATACCCCGAAGGAATCGGGGTATTTTTTTGGGAGATTATGATGATTTTGGGTCTGTCTGGATTATTGGCTTTATTTTTTATTTTAGATATCTTTACTGCTTTAGTTTTAATATATGTACTTTTCAAAATTACTATACCTTTTTTAACTGGTAGTATTGGATTTCATACAACTGAAACAGTACTAATTGGGTTAGTTACTCTAATTGCTATAGTAATTGTGGGATGGATTCTTTTCAAAAGAATAACAGCTTTTGTAGCTAAAACTAGAAGCCCTAACACACCAACTATGGTAGTAAAAACTTTATGTACTGAATGGCTTGTAATCGCTATTACTTCTATTTTCTTTTACTTTTTAATATCCTCGTTTACTCGTGGATTTGGTGTGGGGCCAAGCGGATTTCTAGTTACCCTTCTTGAATTAGCATTTACTGCAATATTAGTTGTTCTTTGGATTTATTACTTTCAAACCTCACAAAATGTTTTAAAAGTATTTGGAGCAAATGCAGATCCAAGTCCTAAGAATTTGCTTAAAGTTTCTAAAGAACACATAGCTTTATAATTGCAAATCCTATATAGCCCGTATATTTTGAAAACCACTTTAAGTAATTAAACAACTCAAAGTGGTTTTATCAAAATTAAAATTTCAATCCTCTATTTCGCAGGTTATGAGAGTCGACTAATAAAATAGATAAAGGCTCTCGCCAATTTACAACTTAGTTATAATTTAGAATCTATAAAATAACGCAAAGTCCTTAAGATTGGCTATAACTAATGTCTATTCAAAATTCAGCTCCTGCAGATAAAGATCATTCGTACGACGCTACAAAAAAACAAAAGTCTTTCGATAAAACATCGAGAATTCCAATTAAAATAGTGCCTGCTGAAAAAATAAAAAAACCTGAGTGGATTCGTGTAAAAGTTGCCCCTACTAACTCAAAATTTTCAGAGATTAAGGGCATTCTTCGCGAAAATAAAATGGTTACCGTCTGCGAAGAAGCCTCTTGTCCTAATATAGGTGAATGTTTTGGACGTGGTACTGCTACATTTATGATTATGGGCGATAAGTGTACACGACGTTGCCCGTTTTGTGATGTCGGACATGGTCGTCCAGATCCCTTGGACATTAATGAACCAAAAAACCTTGCTAAATCAGTGGCTCGCATGGGTTTAAGATATGTGGTGATTACTTCTGTAGACCGTGATGATTTACGCGATGGCGGTGCTCAACATTATGTAGATTGCATAAGTGAAATCAGAGAGCAATCTCCTAAAACTCAGATAGAAGTGTTGGTTCCAGATTTCAGAGGTCGTTTAGAGAGAGCTTTAGATATATTTGCAAAAGCATTGCCAGATGTGATGAATCATAATTTAGAAACGGTGCCGCGTCTTTATAAACAATCTCGCCCAGGGGCCGATTATATGCACTCTTTAAAGCTTCTTAAAGATTTTAAAGCCATGTATCCAGGCGTCCCTACGAAATCTGGATTGATGGTAGGTTTAGGTGAAACAGATGAAGAAATTCTCCAAGTTATGAGAGATATGCGTGACCACGATATTGAGATGCTTACTATTGGGCAGTATTTGCAACCCTCGGATCACCATCTTCCTGTCCTAAGATATGTGACACCTAAAACTTTTGCTATGTTTGAAGAGGAGGCTAAGGCTATGGGATTCTCACATGCGGCCGTCGGTGCTTTGGTTCGCTCTTCATATCATGCTGATCAACAGGCTCATCAGGCGGGTTTGGAGTCCGTTTAAATGCGTGTTTTAGTTACGGGTGGTTGTGGCTTTATCGGCCATCACTTCGTGAAATTCGCACTCAACCATCCATCTAAGCAATATGAGTTTATTGAAAATATAGATAATCTCTCATATTCTGCGATTAATGATCCATTAGGTGATGAGTTTTTCCAAATGGATATATGCGAGCAAAAAACCATACTCAATCATTTGAGAACAAGAAGGATTGACACGGTGGTTCATTTTGCAGCCCATACGCACGTGGATAGATCCATTCAAGATGCGCGCCCTTTTTTGCAAAATAATGTGTACGGAACGCATGATTTATTGGACGTATGTAAGCAGCATATAGATGAAACTGGGCATAAACTTAGGTTCGTTTATATATCGACTGATGAAGTGTATGGTTCGCTAAACCCCATGGAAAAGCCGTCTCTTGAAACCGATGCAATCAAGCCTACAAATCCGTATTCCGCTTCTAAAGCTGCTGCTGAGCATTTTGTGCAAGCGTGGACGAAAACGTATTCATTGCCAGCTATTATTACGCGCTCCTGCAATAATTATGGCTCTGGACAGCATTGCGAAAAGCTAATTCCTAAAATAATAAATAATGCTTTGAATTGGAAGCCTATCCCTATATATGGCAATGGTCTCGCATCCCGCGAATGGCTTCATGTTCAAGATCATTGCGAAGCTATCCACGCTGTGCTCACTTCAGATATTGGATTTAGCGGCCAAATCTACAATATAACGAGTTCTGAATCCTTTACAAATATTGAAGTTGCTGACTTAATTTGCGAGCACATGGACCAGCTAGTTCCTCATAAAAATGGCTCTTATAAACAGCTTATCGAATTTGTGGACGATAGGCCTGGGCACGATATGCGGTATGCCATTAATTCGGATAAATTAAAGGCACAAACTGGTTGGACGGCGAAAAAATCGTTTCAAGACTCGATAGATGAATTAATTCAAAATGAAAGAGAAAGGGCAGAAGCATTGCCACATAAAGATCTTCCACAAGCCCGTCGCATAGAACACAAGTCGTTTCCAGATCAGCGAGGTAGCGTGAGTCCAAGATTTTTTTCATCTTACGATAAACAAGCGGGTGCTCACTTGGTCCAAGAGAATTTAACGCATTCATTCCAGGGAGTTATCAGAGGCTTACATTTTCAACGCAATAAACCTCAGGCGAAATTGATTGAGGTGCTAGATGGAGAAATTCTAGATGTTGTATTAGACATAAGACCGCATTCTCAATCATTTGGAAAATGCGAGTATTTTAATCTAAAGCAAGGTCAATCGATAATTGTGCCAGCTGGATATGCTCATGGATACTTAACTTTAAGCAGTGAGTCATATGTTATGTATAAGCTTTCTGAATTTTGGGATCCTCTTGATCAAAACACAATCTTATATAACGATAAGGATCTTGGTATAAACTGGACAAAATATATGATGCCCAATGAATTTATACTCTCCCAAAATGATATAGAGGGTTTGACTTGGTCGGAATTTCTAAAGACTATATAACTTGCGAATCTTGTTTTGTTATAAATCGGTAGAGATTGATTATTGCAGCAATTATCGCTGCCACGACACTAAGAATAATCCCATAATAAGCACCCTCTTCAGAATTTATGGAGAAGGAGGTTGCAACTAAAGCTCCGCCAACACACTGTCCGAAGATCCTTGATGTAGCTTGCATGCCGCCCGCCGCACTTGCTCGATTTTGAGGTGCCGCTAAAAGCAAAGTCTTACCATTTGGGGTTTGTAAAAAGCCAAATCCAAGCCCTGAAATAAATAGTGCTAAAGCATACATATATTTCGCACTATCAGTTGGCAATAATGCGAACATAATCAAGCCACCAGTTAAAATCAAACTTCCTATACCAGCAAGCAATGCCGCAGGAAATCTTGCGCTTAATTTAGCCGATATTGGTCCCATAATAAATCCTGCCACTGGCCATGAACTAAATATTAGCCCCACAGTCTTAGTGTTGTATCCTAAAACATGTTCAAAATAAAACGGTGTTGCAACCATGCTTGCAGTTGAAGATATAAATGCAAAAGCCGAAACTAATGCAGCATCTCTAAAGGAAACTATCTTAAGCAAATCTACAGGCACCATTGGATGCTCCTGTGCCAATGAATGCTTATAAAGCGTAATCACACTTGCGAGTGAAACTACCAACAAAATTACACCTAATAAAGTATTGCTATATATGATATCAAGACCAGCTACTAGGCTTCCAAAAGTTATGGCATTGAGTAGGGCACTTTTATAATCGATAGCTTTTTTAACCCGAGGGAGACGAGGAAGAAAACGAGACAACAACAATCCTAGAATAATGATTGGAATGGAAAATCCATAAATCCAATGCCAGTCGGATATGCCGATAATAAAAGCACCTAAAGACGGAGCAATTAGTGCGCACGCACCGATAACCATGCCATTAAAGGCGATGCCCATAGCAACTCTTTCTTTAGGATATATGTTTCGCAAAAGCCCACCAGTCAAGGACATAAGTATGGCCGCCCCAAATCCTTGAATAATGCGTGTACAAATAAGCATGGTTAGAGATTGTGAAAGCAAACTTCCGAAAGCTCCAATCCCGAAAACAACAAGCCCTACACGCAAAAGTCTCTTAAACCCAAATCTATCGGCAAGCGAACTGAAAGTAAATAAAGCGGAAATTAGGACGATATTGTATGCATTAATTACCCAGATGGATTCTTGCTGAGTTACACCGAAATCGCGTTGAATTGTAGGGAGGGCAATGTTTGTGATAATGCCGTCAATTACGCAGACTGCAATTACAGAGAATAGGCAAAATACGGCCCAATAGAGTTGTGGCTTTGGAAGACCATCATGTTTAGAGTCCATTTTATACCTCTTTTTTCTTCGTCGGTCGAGACCAACCAGATATGTGTTCTTGAGATTTTTTATTTAATACCAGTTGCTCAGCAGGCACATCCTTCATGACAGTTGTACCAGCCGCTACAGTTGCCCCTCTACCAATAGTGACAGGTGCAATAAGCTGCGTATCAGATCCAATAAATGCCTCGTCTTCAATGAAAGTTTGGAATTTATTTGCGCCATCATAATTGCAAGTAATCGTGCCCGCACCTACATTTACACGTTGGCCAATTGTTGCATCACCTAAATAACTTAGATGATTGGCCTTGCTATATGCCCCTAAAGTCGTCTTTTTAAGCTCAACAAAATTGCCTACATGACTGTGCTCTTCCAGAACTGCACCAGGTCTTAATCTAGCGTATGGTCCAATTATCGCATCATTTGCGACAATAGCTCCTTCGATATGTGAGTATGGCTCAATGCGCGTATTCGCTCCAATCTTCGCATTTTTTAGGTGGCAATACGCACCTATACGCACCCCTTTCCCTAATTCCACCTCACCTTCGAATATACATCCAACATCAATAAAAACATCGCTCTCAGCCTTCACCCGCCCACGCACAATAAATCGCTCAGGGTCGGCAATGCTCACGCCTTCCTCAAGCAGTGCTATTGCTTGATTCTTCTGATACTGAGTCTCTAGCTCAGCCAATTGTACGCGGCTATTTACCCCGGCCGTTTCATATTTATGCTCAGCCTGCGTCGCTGTGATGGCAATGCTATCGCGATTCGCAAATTTGATAATATCCGTCAGATAGTACTCGCCCTGTGCATTCTCATTTTTAATCTCAGAGAGCCAATTTTTTAATAGAGCAGTGGGTGCACAAATTATTCCCGTATTCACTTCCTTGATTTTTAATTCATCAGGGGCCGCATCCTTTTGCTCAACAATCGAATCAACCAATCCCGATGAATTCCTAATAATCCGCCCATAGCCTGTCGGGTCATCCAAATACTCAGTTAAAAGGCCAACACCATTTCCCGAAATATCAATTAGCCGTGCCAGTGTATCAGCAGAAATCAAAGGCACATCACCGTACAAAATTAGCGTTTTATTATCCTCATCGCTTGACGCATTCAAAAAAGGCACAGCTTGCAAAACCGCATGACCTGTGCCTTGTGGAGGATCTTGAAGAGCAAAATTTAGCCCTTCCATTTCAGAACACGATTGTTTTACTTTTTCCGCTTCATGACCTATAACTACGGTTGTTGTATCCGCTTGCAAAGCCGATGCAGTATCTAGAACATGCATAAGCATAGGTTTGCCTGCAATGTTATGTAAAACCTTGGGTAAATCAGATTTCATTCGCTTACCCTTACCTGCGGCCAAAATTACAACATTTAGTGTCATACTTCTCTCATCTATATCTGTTTGGCAATGCGCTCGATACTATCCAGCAAAACTATGCTCGCCTCAAGTGTCACTTCTTCATTGCTAATTTTTTCTATTATTTCATCAATTGAAAAAGCTTCGATTTTCGTAACTTCTCCATCTTGATTCTCTAAATTTGTTCCCTCTGGAATTAAATAGTCGGCATTAAATACTTCCTCTATCTGATATCCCTCATCCAAAGGTCTATACATTGTTTGTATATAACGCAGAGGGATAATTAAAGGTGGTTTCTTTAAATCCAATCCAGCCTCTTCAATAGACTCTCTCTCTAAAGCCGTCTCTAGCGATTCATTTGCTGAAACTAAGCCCCCAACAAGAGTGTCCCATTTATTTGGGTCAGTCGCTTTGTTAGGTGCTCGCAAAGAAAGATAGATTTTTTTCTCCTGAGTCCATGCATTAACATGAACGGCCTTAGTCGTAATGCCAAGCTCTCGAACTACAGCTCTCTCAACATGTGCGAATTCAGTTTCCGAGTCCCAAATAGTTATTTGCTCGTTTCTCCAATGCTTTGCATGCCCTTTATTTCTTAAATATTGGGCAAGCTGATTGAAATATTGACATTTATAGGCAAAAAACAATTCTGGGTCAGCAAGACCTAATAACTCTTTTTGCATATCGATATTAAAAGTGCCTGAAGCAAACTTTACATAGGCAAAGCCAATTAGGTCGTCTCTTACATTTGGATGCACAACGCCAATTTTTCGACCGTTAAAAAATAAATCGTGCGAGCCATCAACTGGTGGACGACTAGCACGATTATTAAGAGATTCTTTTAATTCTGATAAATCGGGAAGGTGCACAGTGTGAGGAAATAAGGTTACAAAACCTTAAAATTATACATAATCCTCAAGGTGGGCACGCATCTTTTTAATAGCAGCATTTTCGATTTGACGAATTCTCTCAGCTGAAACATTGTATTGAGCGGCAAGGTCATGCAAAGTGGGTTTATCTTCGCTTAACCAACGGCTCTCAATGATATGACGAGACCTATCATCAAGCTTCTCTAATGCAGCTTTAAGCCCATGATCTTCAAGCTTATCTTGTTCTTGAGCAAGAATTACATTTTCAGGTTCGTAAGCCTCATCGTCCGCTAAATATTGAATAGGGCTATAGTCGTCATCATCCTCCATAAGAGTGTCCAAAGCAATGTCATGACCTGACATGCGCTTTTCCATTTCTACAACATCTTCTGGACGGACATTAAGTTTTTTGGCAATGCCCTCGATATCATCGTTATCCAATGATCGACCCTCAGGACGCAGACTATTCAAGTTAAAGAAAAGTTTCCTTTGAGCTTTAGTAGTTGCAATTTTTACTAGTCGCCAATTGCGGATTACGAACTCGTGGATTTCAGCTTTAATCCAATGCAAAGCAAAGGTAACTAAGCGAACTCCTCTAGAAATATCAAATCTTTTTACGGCTTTCATAAGCCCGATATTTCCCTCTTGAATCAAATCTGCATGAGATAAACCATATCCTAGATATTGACGTGCAACAGACACAACTAAACGCAAGTGTGAAAGCACCAAAGCTTGAGCCGCTTTGATATCACCCTTATCTTGTAGACGCTCAGCAAACTCTTTTTCTTGCTCAGCTGTTAACATAGGAATACGGTTAACTTCTTGGATATACTGTTCAATCGTCCCCAATGCACTCGGATGGATAAGGTCCATCGATTTGTGCGGTTGTAAGGCAAATGATTGATTTGTCATATATTTTCCTAAATATTTTTACTTTCGATGGGTTAATTTTAGCACTCTTGAGGTGAGAGTGCTAATTTTTAATATCCTTTTTGTGCCCATATTTTCGGAAATTGTTTCATGAGGTTTTAAAATAAGCCCACACTAGGATATTCATAGACTTATGCTCTTAAAAATAATTCAATTTTGGGGATCATTGCCACTTACCTTTTTGCAAAAAATGGGTCGATTTCTAGGCTTTCTCATCTATAAGATCTCATATAAGAAATACGGGGCAAGAATAGACGACCATGCATCTACCGCAGGTTATGTAAGTAGAGAGTTTCATAATGAGGCGGCTAGGGAAATTGGTGCCATGTTTGGAGAGATGCCCTATATCTGGTTTAATTTCGAGAAAGCATTCAAAAGACTCACTTTAAAAAGTCCAGATGTTCTAGAAAAACTAAAACAAAATCCTAATCAAAGTTATTTATTCATTTGCCTTCATATGGGGTGTTTTGAGGTTGTTTCTAGATTTCTTTCCTTACATTTTCCTATGGTCGTAATGTATAGGCCAGCGAAGAAGAAATTTTTCGAACCAGTTTTATCTAAAGTTAGAGAAACAGAGAACATAAAAGCTGTCCCAGCAAATTTTTCAGGTGTGAGGGAATTTATCAAGGCACTGCGTAGCGGAAAATCAGTAGGATTATTGCCAGATCAAGTGCCAGCGACATCTGACGGTGTGTGGGTAAAATTTTTTGGGAGAGATGCATATACGATAACATTGCCAGGGAAACTAGTTTCTCAAACAAAGGCAATACCTATTTTGATTTATGCAATACGTAAAGACGTAGGTCAGGGGTGGGATTTATATATGAAGGAAGGGCCTAAGTTAGATGGTCTCCCCGCAGAACAACAGGCTCAATTAATAAATAATGAGTTAGAAGAGGCTATCAGAAAAGCCCCTACACAGTATTTATGGAGCTATAACAGATTCCGTGAGCCGCCCTTTGCCCCTAATCCATCAAACGCATCATCCAAGAGCGATTCTTGATCGGAATTTCACGCAGCCTTTGAAGAATATCTTCGGCCTGATCACGTCTAACGGCCACAAAACTCACAAAATCAGCGACATGAATTTTGCCTATCTCCTCAAAAGGAATCTGCAAATGTTGAGTCATGGCCCCAATAATATCTGCTTTGCGAAGCTTGTCCTTTTTCCCGCCCTTAATAGAAATAGTTCGCATAGTGGCAATAAGCTCGCGTTTTCTCGTGTTTTTAGGAACATCACGCCATTCGGACTTAAGCGGTATTTGAGTATTTATGCGTTCAAATCGATAAAGCTCCTCTTCTGTGACAAGATTTAATGCAAGCCCTCTCATATCGCTTCGTCCCGTGCGGCCTATCCTATGTATATGTGTCGCAACATTAGGTGTAAGTTCCACATTTAAGACAGCACTCAAACCATCGATATCAAGTCCGCGAGCAGCTACGTCTGTGGCTACTAAAACAGAAATCGATTGATTGCTAAATTGAAGCAAAACGTCCTCTCGTTCACGTTTTTCCATCTCGCCATGTAAAAATTTTGCAGAAATATTTTGCTGATTTAAATATGCACAAAATCTCTCACACTCAGCCCTAGTATTGCAAAATGCCAAAGTAGATGTAGGCTGAAAATGCTTTAGTATCTGCACACAATGTGCATACCTTTCAGATGAAGTCGTCTTAAAAAAAAGATGATTTAAATTTGTGGAGACCTTCTCTTCATCTGATAATTCGATATGAACTGGATTTCGCTGAAACCCTTCGCTCATTTTCATAATATGCTCTGGCAATGTTGCCGAGAACAACAAAATCTGTTTTCTTAAGGGTGTCGCTTTTGATATCTCTCCGATGTCTTCTAAAAAACCCATATCCAGCATGCGATCACATTCATCAAGTACGAATACTTTGACTTTAGATAAGTCAAGATCCCCGCGCTGAATTAAATCGAGAATTCGCCCAGGAGTCCCCACAATAATATGGGCTCCATGTTTTAGAGACTCTATTTGCGGTCTTAGGGCAGAACCACCGCATAGAGTTAATACTTTGATATTGTTTAATGCCCTAGCAAGTTTTCGGATTTCATCTGCAACTTGATCTGCAAGTTCTCTTGTTGGTGTTAGAACTAAACCCTGGCAAGCAAAAAATGCGGGATTAATTTTTTGCATAATTCCAAGACCAAAGGCAAGCGTTTTTCCGCTTCCAGTTTTAGCTTGAACTCGCACATCTTTACCCTCCAAAATATCAGGTAGGCTTTGAGCCTGAACTGGTCGCATTTTAGAGAAACCGAGAGAATTGAGATTAGAGATTTGGCTCTCAGATAAGGGGAGTTCGGAGAAGTTTTGCATGGCATAATTATACAATAGTGACTTGTATTTTTATCTCTAAAAATCTCTATGAAAATTGTATTTGCGGGAACTCCTGATTTTGCAAGAATAGCCTATGAAGCCATTATTGATGCTGGCTATGAAATTCCTCTTGTTATGACTCAACCCGATCGCCCAGCTGGTCGAGGTATGAAATTGCAGGCTAGTCCCGTAAAAGTTTCCGCCCTGGAACATGGTGCAAAAGTTATCCAACCAGTATCTTTAAGATTAACGCAAGGTAAGCTTGGTCCAGATGCTGTTATCGAAGCAGAAAATGCTAAAGCAGAATTAGAGGCACTTAGTCCCGATATCATAGTTGTCGCAGCTTATGGGCTGATATTGCCACAGTGGGTTTTAGATTTACCAAAGTTTGGGTGCATTAATATACATGCTAGTTTATTGCCACGGTGGCGTGGAGCGGCTCCTATTCAGCGTTCTATTGAAGCGGGGGATGAGCAAACTGGTATATCGATTATGAAGATGGATGCTGGTTTAGACACTGGAGATGTATTGTTGATGAAATCAATCCCTATCGATGGAATGAATGCTTCTGAATTGCATGATAAGTTGGCGGAACTCGGAGGCATTGCCATAGTAGAGGCTTTGGCTGATATTAAAGAACTTTTAGATGGTGCTCAAAAGCAAGAAGAAGACGGCGTTACATATGCAGAGAAGATTCAAAAATCTGAGGCTCAGTTAGACTGGAATATGGGCACTGTGCAATTAGAGAGAAAAATTAGGGCATTCAATCCATTCCCTGGGGTTACCTTGACATTGCCAAATATAGATGGGGTTGTGAAGGTGTGGAAAGCTGATTTTACAAATTCAAAAAGACCTAGCGATGCGGTACCTGGACAAATTCTTAGGGTTGGTTCTGATGGGATTGATGTGGCTACGGCTGATGGTGTTATTCGCTTACTGGAACTTCAGAAACCTGGAGGAAAAAAGCAGGACGTGGCATCTTTTATAAATGGATGGCATTGGAATGAGTGATAGCAATGCTAGAAAGCAGATTGCATTATCGAGGCTGCTTATAGAAAGTGCTCGCTTGATTCGTGATGTGATGGAAGGCCATTCTACAAGCGAATTACTTCCAAAGGTCAATCCTAAAGTTCGTTCGGGTGTTCATGCAATCAGTTTTTATGCTTTGCGTCACTATGGGAGAGCCAGAGGCATTGCCACCCAACTATTAGCGAAAAAGGCACCAAATGCACTTTTTGAGAGTTTGCTATGTATAAGTGTGAGTCTGCTATTTGCTGAGAATTTGGAGGAGGCAGACGAAGCTCCAATTTATAAGGAATTTGTAATTCTTAATGAGGCTGTGCGGGCTTGCTCTAAAATGCCTAAGACTAGTGCTTACAAGGGTTTGCTAAATGCATGTCTAAGAAATTTTTTAAGAAATAAAGATGCTTTGCAGGCAAAATTAAGCGAGTTTGAGATTCATTCATATCCAAAGTGGTGGTATGAAAAAATCCACGATTCACATCCTGAGAAATATGAGTCAATTTTAAGGAGCGATAAGATTTCGCCACCGCTCACACTTAGGGTTAATGAAAGAAAAACAGCTCAAACAGAGTATCAGGCGATGCTTGAAGACATTGGGGTGGAGAGCGAAGTTATAGGTGATGCAGGGCTGAGAGTGGCTGGAGTCGGGGACATTGCCACCCTTCCAGGATATAGTGAAGGTCTCTTTTCTGTGCAGGATTTAGGGGCTCAATATGCGGCATTTCAATTACCTCTGCAAAATGGGAATTATGTTCTAGACGCATGTGCTGCACCAGGCGGGAAGACGGCACATTTGCTTGAGAGATTTGATTTGGAATTGCTTGCACTTGATATTGATAGTGATAGATTAGCAAAAGTGCAGGAGAATCTTTCGAGGCTTGATTTAATGAGACCCAATGTGCGTTTGCAAAAGGCTGATGCGAGTGTGTCTGATTGGTGGGATGGACGGATGTTTGATGCGATATTGGCAGATGTGCCATGTACGGGTTCGGGAGTTGTTCGTAGGCATCCTGATATAAAGTGGTTAAGAAAATCAGAAGATATAAGCAAAACTGTGCAATTACAACGTAAAATCATAATTAACTTGTGGAAAATGTTGAAATCGGGCGGTCATTTGCTTTATGTGACTTGCTCTGTATTTCAAGAAGAGGGTGAGTTGCAAGCGGCGTATTTCACTTCTATACTTGATGGAGCTGAGAGATTGCCTGCGTTAGGGCATTTATTGCCACCCGAACAGGATGGATTTTTTTATGCACTATTTAAGAAAAATTAATTTTTCTAGGTCTATTAGTTGCTTCGCTTTATTTGTATTGATTGCGATTAGCGGCTTTGGACTCAATCGTGCATTCGCTCAAACAACTCTCAATCAATCATCTGGCACTTCTGAAGTCAAGGGATCGATTATTAACGAAACGCCTGCTACAACCGATTCCGCAGGAAATAATACTTCCGAAGATACTGAATCAAGTGCGGAATTTACCGAAATTAAGCCTGTAAAAATCGACGGCTATAGTCTATCGCTTAGTACGAAAATTGATTTAAAACTCGATAATGAACTTAAGCAGGCATTAAGCAAAGGGCTGCCACTTTACTTTACGCTTGATGCACGCATATATCAAAAAAGAAGATATTGGCTCGATAAGATAGTCTCCGAACAATCCCTTACTTGGATGATTCACTATAACGTGCTTTTGCGAGAGTGGAGAATTGAGCGCGGCCAGTATTATGCAAAAGGCTTCTCCTTGGAGGATGCGTTAAGTCTTATTACTACAAACGATGAATGGCTTATCTTGCTTAATGAACCCATGAATCCTGCAAAAACATATTATGGTGAAGTACGTCTTAGACTCGATACTTCATTGCTTTCAAGACCATTCCAAATTAGTGCATTTAGCGATACTAGTGCATGGTCATTTTCGTCATCATGGAAAAAATTCGAAATTCATCACTAAATAAGACTAAGAAATTCTTGCGCTATTTGCTGCGAGCTAGTTTATTGCTTGCAGTAGTTCTCAGTGCAGTGATGCTTTTCTTATTAATTCAGTCCACTGGCAATGAATCCCGTTTCGAGAACCGATTCGATATTCTTATGCTGTTTAATGCAACTCTCGCAATTGCTTTATTCGTGTGGTTGGTATCCTTATTAATAGGCATTATTAAACAGGTTAAGAAGAAAAGATTTGGGGCAAGACTAACTTCTAAACTTATATTTTTCTTTGCCCTAATTGCCATCGTTCCAGGTGTCATTGTTTATTTCTTATCAACTCAGTATGTCTCAAGATATATTGAGTCCTGGTTTAACAATAAGGTTGATTCAGCATTATCATCTGGTGTTTATTTAGGTCAGTCATCTTTAGATGCGATGATTATTGATCAGTTAAGTAATGCCCGTGCTCTTTCTAACCGTCTTTACAATGTGCCTGAAGAGCAGCTATCGAGTTCTTTAAACTCATTGCGTGAAAATTATTCGAGTTTCGATTTACTTGTTTTCTCTGCAGGCGGTAATCGAGTAATAGCTTTTTCTAGCTCTACTTTTGGTTCACTTTTACCAAAAATGCCTCCGAGCAATGTTTTAAATCAACTTAGAATAACTAGGCAGTATGCCTCTCCTGAGGAAACAGTTGTAGAAGATGAGTCAGGTGTGAAATCCACTCAATATATTTTGCGCATAATTGTCCCAATTTTCTATGCAGAAAATCGTTTTGATGGAAATATATCTAATCTGCGTGAACCAAATTGGTTGCAGTTAACACGTGTAGTTCCAGCTAATATGTCTGAAAATTTGAAGGCTGTACAAACTGGATATCAAAACTATCAAGAGCTTAACCTTTCTCGTCAGGGAATTTTGAAACTGTTTTCAATCACGATGATCATGGCTCTTTTGCTTACAACTTTTGCTTCACTAGCGATTGTGTTGTGGTTGGCTAGAAGATTGGTAGACCCACTTTTAACTCTAGCTGAAGGTACTCAAGCTGTTGCTGCAGGTGACTATCGTTCGATCCCAGAGACAAATCAAAGTGATGAACTTGGGCAATTGAGTAGGTCATTTAATCTTATGGTTGCTCAGTTGACAGAGGCTAGGTCTCAGGTTGATAGACATCGTAAAAGCATCGAGCAGTCAAACGACTTTTTGGAGGGTGTGCTAGCAGGATTAACAAATGGTGTAATCGTGTTGGACTCTGATTTTAGGATTACTCGTGTGAATAAAGGTGCTCAAAATATTTTGCATGAAGATTTAGATTTAATGATTGGTCAACCTATGCAAGATAATCTGAGTGAATTTGGTCGATTAGTTAAGTCCGCATTCGTATCTCATGCGGCAGTAGGTTCTTTGAGATCTTATTGGCAAGAACAAATTGAGTTGGATATTAACGACGATAAAGAAGATAAAAAAATCACTCTTTTACTTCGCGGTACTAAGTTGATGACCCCCAATGGTATGAATTATCTACTTGTATTTGACGATATTAGTGAAGTTATTTCTCTAAACCGTTCTGTGGCTTGGGGTGAAGTTGCTAGAAGACTTGCACACGAAATAAAAAATCCGCTTACTCCCATTTCTCTTTCAGCTGAGAGAATTAAATTCAAACTGATTGATAAACTTGATGAGGATGATGCGAAATTTTTGGATAGATTAACTACTACTATTGTCAATCAAGTTGTGTCATTAAAAACTATGGTTGACGATTTTCGTGAATATGCACGTACACCTCCAGCACAATTTGAAAAGGTAAATGTTGAGGATTTATTAGTGGATATTGCTCATTTATATGGGTGGTCAGCTGAAGGGTATTTATCGGATATTGATAATCCTGAGATAGGTGCAGTCGATATTTCAAGACAAATTAAACTTGAAATCGAACCTAACTTGCCATTGGTTCTAGCAGATGCAACGCAGCTTAGACAAGTGTTCAATAATCTATTATCCAATTCTCGGGATGCGATGGAGAATATGGAATTAAGTGGTACAGAACCAGGAGTCAGTATTAAAGCTTGCAGTGTTCAACTTGAAGACGGTGAGATTGGAGTAAAAGTTGAATTCCTTGATAGAGGTCCTGGATTCCCTGCACAAATTCTTCAAAAAGCTTTTGAACCATATGTAACTACTAAAGCACATGGCACTGGATTAGGTCTGGCGATTGTTCGTAAAATAGTAGATGAGCATCAAGGTAAGATTGATATCGTGAACCGTCCTGAAGGCGGGGCTAAGATTTCAATACTACTAACCAGAATTGTCAAAAATTAATTTCACCTTGTTATAATCTTTTCGAATATTAAGAGTCTATTTATACTTAAAAATATTTATCTAATGAGCAAGTAATTATGGCCAAAATCCTAGTTGTCGACGACGAGATCGGTATTCGCGAGCTACTACAAGAAATCCTTTATGAACAAGGTCACAGTGTAGATTTAGCCTCTAATGTTGCGGAAGCCCGAGAAGCTCGTTTAAAAGAACGTCCTGATTTAGTGCTACTTGATATTTGGATGCCTGATGCAGACGGAGTGAGTTTGCTCAAAGAGTGGAGTTCTCAGGGACTTCTTGATATGCCAGTTATTATGATGAGTGGTCATGCAACTTTAGATACAGCTATTGAAGCTACTCGTATTGGTGCGGCTGATTTTTTAGAAAAACCTATCACACTAAATAAACTGATGACTACAGTTCGTCAAGTTCTTCAAAGACCAATTATTAGACCTGGTTCAGTTCCAGTTCGCAGAATGCAGTATGAGACTATTCCTCCTCAGGCTCAAGTCCATCAGCAAGCAACGCCTTATCATCCAGATGTTATTCAATCTGTGACTACAGCTCAGATGAATCACTCACAAATGCTTTCAACGCAAGCAGAAGATCCTACTAAGACAGGATATTTAGGACCATTGTCATTGAATAAACCTTTGCGAACAGTTAGAGATGAATTCGAGAGAATTTACTTTGAGTATCATCTAGAGCAAGAAAATCATAGTATGACTAGGGTTTCGGAACGCACTGGTTTGGAGCGTACGCACCTGTACAGAAAACTACGTCAGCTTGGCGTTGATTCTCGTAAGAATCGTAATAGCTAGATTTTTTCATGAAAATTTTAATAGTCGGTGCAGGCCGCGTCGGATCGAGCGTAGCACAGAATCTCGTATCCGAAAATAACGACATAACTGTTATAGACACAGATGCTAAACAATTAAGTTATCTTCAAGAAAGATACGATTTAAGAAGCGTTTTAGGTGATGCATCAATTCCTGAAGTCCTAGAAAAAGCTAATATCACTGATACAGATTTAGTCGTGGCTTGTGCGGCTTCGGACCCAGTGAACCTTGTTGTATGTAAGCTTGCACGCGATATGTTTAATGTACCTCGGTGCATATCAAGAATTAGGGCTCCATACTACGATACTCATCGTGATGTGTTACGAGACCATTTTGGTATTGACACCATCATTAGCCCAGAAGCCAGTGTGACTCAGTTTCTCAAGGGATTGGTAGTATTTCCTGATGCGCTGCAAGTAGTAAATTTTGCACAAGATGACGTAAGCATTGCCATCATAAAATTAGGAAAAAGAAGCTCACTACTTGATTATCAAATCGATAAAAATCATTTGAATTTACCAAATGGTCAGGGACGAATTCTCGAACTTATTCGCGATGGAGAGTCGCTTCCATTGGACCGATTATTTACTCTTAAAGCGGGTGATGAGCTTGCAGTTGCAGTGGATACTTCAGAATCAAGTACCATTATCAATACATTATCAAGAGATAGAAAATTTTCTCAATCTGTGATGATTGCAGGAGGTGGGAAAATTGGCTCTCGATTGGCTGAATCATTAGCTCTTCTTGGATTCAATGTTCGTGTTATCGAAAAAAATAGACAACGATGTGAGGAGTTGGCGGCGTCATTGCCAGAAGAGATTTTAGTTCTTAACGGAAATGCGACGGACGAGGCCTTGCTCGTATCTGAAAACATAAGCGAGATGGGTACATGGATTGCGATTACTGACGATGACGAGGAAAATATTATGTCATCTCTTCTCGCAAAACGTTTGGGTGCTCAAAAAGTTATCGCAATTATTACGCGTCAGATGTACGGAGAATTGATGGAGGGCAGTATGATTGATGTCGCTGTATCTCCTTCAGAGGCTATTATCGGGGCTCTTATGCACGAGGTGCGATTGGGTGCCATTGTTCGCGGCCATAGATTGCGTCGCGGTGAGGCAGAGGCAATCGAATTTAAGGTCATGGGCTCGAAAGAAACCTCATCGATTATCGGAAAACGTATGGATCAAATTCATATACCGAACTCAGTTAAGGTCGCTGCAATTATTCGAGAAGGTGAAGTCATAATCCCCAAAAATGACACAACGATCGAGTCAGGGGATCATGCGATTATTTATTCGAATAATCGGAAAGCAATGAAGCGAATCGAGAAAATATTCCAAGCTCCGCTTCTTTATGTTTAGGTCTTTAAGTGAAACGATTTTTATATATATCTCACGCACTTGGACTTACGATAATTTGTTGGTCTTTGACATTTATCATTCCTTATTTAGCATCTCTATATTTTGAAGATGGGTGGGATCGAAATTTCCTTTACGCCCTTCTAATATCCCTTGCTCTAGGGGGTGTGCTATTTGGTATAGGGTACCCATTTAAGCGTGAATTGCAGCTGCGAGACGGTTTGCTATTGGTGGTGCTGGTGTGGTTTGCATTTCCAGCTATAGGTACATTGCCATTTTTGATGCCGTTTCATGCGGAATCTGAATTTTCCCTAGATTTTACTAGGGCTTATTTTGAAATTGTCTCAGCTATCACCACAACTGGAGGCACTGTTATAAGTGATGTAGGATCACTTCCTAAATCCATTAATCTGTGGCGGCATACCATTATGTGGTTTGGTGGTATGGGAATTCTCCTTTTAGCCGTAGCTATTCTCCCGCTTTTAGGTGTAAGTGGCCATCAGGTTATGCGTACTGAGGCCTCAGGGCCTATGAAGGAAGAAAAGCTAACTCCTCGCATCGCAGGTACAGCAAAAGTTTTATACGCAATCTATATAACGGCCTCAATGATTTGCTTTTTGCTTTATCGATTAAGTGGGTTGTCATGGTTTGATGCCTGGTGCCATGCAGGCTCAACCATGAGCTTAGGTGGATTTTCAACTCATACTGGTGGATTTGCTGAGATGGATAATCCTTATGCAGAGGCCGTTGCGTGTGTATTTATGTTATTTGCTGGCATTAACTTTGCTACGCATTATTCTGCAATTAGAACTCGAAATTTCAAAGCTTATGTGAATTGTCCTGAAGCGATTCCATTTCTTGTAGTGACTCTTTTTAGTGCCGTGGTTATTAGTATATTTTTATATTTAGCTGCGTTTTATTTAGATATTGGTACTACTATAAGAAAAGGTTTTTTTAATACGATTTCTTTAGCTACAACTACTGGCTATGCAAACGCCGATTATTCATTGTGGCCCTTGGGTCTATCCCTATGGATGCTCGTCTTAGGCACCTTTGCCTCATCTGCAGGTTCAACTGGCGGCGGTATGAAGATGATCCGTATGGTCATTTTTATAAAGCAATTTAAAAATGAAATCAGAAAAATTTTGCATCCTCACGGCGTGTTTCCAATCAGTATTCGAGGAAATAAAATTTCTAATCAAATCGTAATTTCGATTCTGCTCTTTTTTATTATTTATGGAATTTTGCTAGTCCTTTGCTCATCTTTGTTAGTAATAAGTGGATTAGACTTTAATACAGCATTTTCCTCATCCATAGCTACCTTAAGTAATATCGGTCCTGCACTAGGTCAATCTGGCCCAATGGGTGATTACAGTGGATTTTCAAGTTTCGGTATATGGGTGAGTTCAATAGCTATGCTTGTGGGCAGGCTTGATATTTTTACTGTGATTCTCTTGACATCGCCTCATTTCTGGAAAAAATAGTTACTACACACTATTTTTAAATCCTAATTGTCTCCATGCTTCGTAAACGGTTACAGATACCGCATTTGCTATATTTAAACTTCTTGAATTAGCTTGCATTGGAATTCGCACTGCTTGTTCTAAACCAATTAGGTCCCATTCACGCTCCTTAAGACCTGCACTTTCTCGGCCAAAAATAAAAATATCACATTCGCGGAATTCTATATCGGTTAAATATTTTTTTCCTTTGGTGGAAATGGCAAAGCGTCTATCCTCTTTAACTCCAATCGCCTCAAATGCATCTTCAAGGGTGTCATGAATCTTTATATTTGCGTATTCGTGATAATCCAAACCTGCACGTTTGAGATGCTTATCGTCTAAATGAAATAGAAAAGGTCGGATAATGTGTAGGTTGCAACCAGTATTTGCACATAATCGGATAATATTGCCAACATTTGCTGGCATTTCAGGAGAAACTAAAACAATATTAAACATAATTAAAATAAACCTGGAATAGCGGCCCTTGCGATAACAACAGCCTGAACATTTTCAACACCCGCAGCTAGCAATGCTCGGGAAGCTGCATGAATGGTACTGCCAGTAGTGAGCACATCATCTACAATAATTGCTTTTTTAAACTTAGCTCTATAGGCACAAAAATATTGTTGACTGCTAGATGCAAAGCGTTGTGCTTGGTCCAAGGCCTTTAAAACTTTGTTATCGTGATATCGGCAACGCATAATCGAAGCATCAATTTTACATAAATACTTTTTGCGAAGTGCTTGTGCAAATAGAGTCGCAGGATTATATCCGCGTTTACGAAGAGAGGGATTGCGGCTTGGGATAGGAATAAACACTGTATCTAAATCAGGTTTGAAATTAGGATTCATCTCAAAAAATAAACGAGCAAAATAATCCGCTAAATAATTTTCGCCATTATTTTTGAATCTTAAAATTAAGCTTTCATTTGGTGGAAAATAGTCAAAAATCGTCCATATAGCCTCAATATCTACATAATAATCTGAGCAGTTTGGACAATCCCCTTCCTGTGGCAATGCCAACAAACAATGCTCGCATCTATATGGATGGTTCCGCATACTGTAGACAATATCATCCTTACACCCTCTGCAAAAACTCTTGTATTTTGAGGGTTCTCCGCACATAGGACAAACCGATGGTATCAATGAAAATAAGTTCATAACGAACTGTATAATTAATTTTTTCTTACTTCAATGCGAGGATAAAATTGTCCACCCCATCAAATGACCCATCGATCATAAATATTGATAGAGTGATTAAGCAGTTTGATAGGAGGTCCAATTCAAAGGATGCATTGTTCTTATACGACGAAGTATTCTCACGTATGTTTGAGAAATTCGACTACATTAAATCAGATCCTAAAACAATAATAGATTTAGGCTGTGCAGACGGTAGGCACTATATAAACTTTCGCCAAAGATTTAAGAATGCACAGTATATTGGAGTAGATGCATCCCCTAAACGCATCGCTCGTTGCCACGAATTTTTAAGCTCCCACCCATCACAGAAAAAGCGTTTGTTTGGGCCGAAACCTGTAAGTGTAGAGTGCATGCTTGCCGATATGGCATTCACTGGATTAATGCCAGAGAGTGCTGATCTTATATTTTCGAATCTCGCTTTGCATTGCCATCCAAATCCGATGGCTGTTTTTTATGAGTGCAGGCGGCTTTTGCGAGTGGATGGCTTGCTTTTGTTTTCTGTTTTTGGGCCGTCCACATTCAAGCAACTTAGAGATGCTATTAAGCTAGCAGGTCTAAAAAATGTACGCACGCATCCATTTATTGATATGCATGATTACGGCGATATGCTTATGGAATGCGGATTTGCAGACCCCGTGATGGATCAAGAGATACTGACTTTGACCTACAAAAGTAGCAAAAAATTATTAGATGATATCTATGCTTTTGGTGGCAATGCATGTGCATTGCCACAATCTGAAATTGCAACAAAATCGGGATATCTCAAATTGTGTGAGGCACTAGAACAGGCAAGGAATGCTGCGGGTCAAATTGAGCTCACAATCGAAATCGCATATGGCCATGCGTGGAAATTAGCTAGCTACAAAAAGGGGCAAGAGACTAGGGTTTCGCTTGAGAGTCTTCGTTCTTCTCTGATTCGGAAGTAGAGTCGCCATTGCCTTTGGAGTCGGGGTCAGAGGCGGATTTGGATTTGGATTCGCCTTTGTCTTTGTTTTCGGATTTGTCTTCGGAGCCGGATTCGTTCTTAGGCTTAGACTCAGACTTAGGATTTGAAGCACCTAGCCCTACACCTATCCCTTCGCCCTCGCCCTCATCCTCGGAATCAGACTGAAAAAGCGTGCTAATAATTGCATCCTGATGTCGCTTGTTTCTGTCACGGGCTTCATAATCGATAAACAGCTCATCAAAGTCATCAGTTTTTCGCTCATTTTTACCCGAAAAGCTTGAAAGTCCAAGCAGTGCATTTTTACCTAAGCGGGTCTGACCACGGTATTTATCAAGCAATATCAGTTGCACATCCCAAGCTAATTCATATCCAATGTAAAGCCTAACCCATTCTATAAGTTGCTTAGCGTTTTTAGTGCCTGGAAAAAAAGATTCAAATTTTTTGCGATCAATTGGCCCAATTTGAATGCGAAACTTATGCTGCACATCTTTTACTTGAGCACCGATAATACAATTTTCCCCCAACGCAACTGAACCATTCAAAGTTGAACGTTCACTTTTATCAATAAAGATCCATTGAGGGATATATTCCTTAATTCGAACAGGCACATCAAAATAGCGACGTAGAATTTGTATAAGCCCCTCTGGATTGCGAGTCTGTCTAAGTAAATGGCCCGCAAAATATAGCTTCGCACTATCAGGAATCGAGTCATTAAGGATGGCTTTACGGTTTCCTAAACCAATAAAACTACCGACATATTTTTTGAAAGGCGAATTCGGTAGGTCCATGCCTACAGTGTTTTGAGCATCAGCCCAAGCTCTATAAAAAAGAGTGATTAAGCGATGATGGAAAATATCCGAGAATGCAGATAATGTCTTATCGCGATGATGGTAAATCCGCTCTTTTGCGTATTCTGTAAGATGAAGCGGGAGAGGACCGTTTGGACCCCATAAACCAAAGCCTAAAATCGAAATGGTAGGAGGTCGGCCGTTGTCGTGAATATCCACTCGAGTCAAATTCGAAGGTGCAAATATCATCGACGGTTCCTGCCTCATGCGGAACGGCTCATGTGTAGGAGAAATATTTCTGCCGATTGGTTTGCGCAGCTGCAATTTCGCATCTAAATAGCGCATGACTTGGTAAAAGCTGTGATCATAAGGATACTCAGCTAAATTTAACCAATAGTCAGGTGGAAGTTTTGATACTCTCTTATTCATACTCTTGCTCGATAATTGGGCAATGATATCAGACTTTTGCTACAGTTTTTCGTCACACTCATATGCCAATTGTTACATTGTAATAAAACAATAAAGTTCGCATGTTAAATTTTCTTGAAATTTTTTCTCTAGTTCTATTTTAATTTCCTATGTCAGATATCAATCGTACCGACCTCTTCGGCAAGCTAAACACCTTGTTATATCGCTCGCTCGAAGGAGCTACTTCTTTTTGTAAACTCCGTGGCAATGCTTTTGTTGAGCTCGTCCACTGGCTTCATCAAATACTCCATGAGCATGACAGCGATTTACAGAAAATCATTCGTCATTTCGATTTAAGAGTCGAAACCGTAGAACGCGATGTCGTTGCCTCCCTAGATGAATTGCCTCGCGGAGCTAGCTCTGTTTCAGATCTCTCAGAGCATATCGATAGTGCAACTGAGCGTGCTTGGGTTTACGGTTCTCTTAAATATGGTGATGCACGTATTCGAAGCGGTTATTTGATTTTAGGTATTCTTAAAACAAATTCTTTGCGCTCTGTTCTTTATGGCATTAGTGCGGAATTCAAAAAAATAACTCCTGATGTTCTTGCAGAAAAACTTATCGATATCGTTAAAAATTCTGCTGAAGAGAAAGACTCAGTAGGTCTTGGTCAAGCTTCTTCAGGAGCACCAGCTTCGGCTTCACCTCAAAATAGCGGAAAATCCGCACTTGCTCAGTATGCAGTTGATTTAACAGCTAAAGCACGCAATAAAGAGATCGATCCAGTGTCTGGTCGTGATGAAGAGATTCGTCAAATTGTCGATATTCTTATGAGACGTCGCCAAAATAACCCGCTCTTAACTGGTGAAGCAGGTGTAGGTAAAACAGCTGTTGTTGAGGGGTTTGCTCTTCGCTTGGCTAAAGGTGATGTTCCTGAAACTTTACGTGATGTAACTTTATATTTGCTTGATATTGGCTTATTGCAAGCTGGTGCAAGTATGAAAGGTGAATTTGAATCACGATTAAGATCAGTTATTGATGAGGTTCAATCAAGCGAAAAACCGATTGTTCTATTTATAGATGAAATTCACACATTAGTGGGAGCAGGCGGTGCTCAAGGAACTGGAGATGCAGCAAACTTGCTAAAACCTGCTCTTGCACGTGGTCAATTAAGAACTATCGGTGCAACTACTTGGGCTGAATATAAAAAATATATCGAAAAAGACCCTGCATTAACTCGTCGTTTCCAAACAGTTCAGGTTCATGAGCCATCTGAAGAGAAAGCACTTATCATGCTTCGTGGTATTTCTGAGCCATTAGAAAATCACCATAAAGTACTACTTTTGGATGAAGCTATTGAGGCGGCTGTAAGACTATCACATAGATATATTCCAGCAAGACAATTGCCAGATAAAGCAATTGCCCTACTTGATACTGCATGTGCACGCGTAGCAGTTAGTCAATATGCTGAACCAGCGGCTCTAGAAGATACAAGACGTACGATTGAGTATTTATCAACTGAACGTGAAATTGCACTACGTGAACAAAAATTAGGTCACGATAAGGCCGAACGTTTAGAAGAAATCGATAAAGAGCTAGATGTTCTTGAAGAGCGTCAAAAAGAACTTGATGCAATATGGACTGAAGAAAAAGAATTGATTAAGAAAATTTTTGATCTTCGTAAAATTATTCAAGAAAACACTGACTTATCTCGCAAAAAAGCTAAAAGCATTCCAACAGAACCTGCTACTAAGCCTGAATCATCTGAAGATACAGCTAAGACTCAAGGTGCTGAAAATGCTGAGCCTTCGGACGAGGCTAAAGATAAATCTGATGAAGCTAATCAGCAAACAGAGCAAACTGAAACACAAGCTTCAGAAGCACCAAGAGGTAAAAAACTATCAGAAAAAGAACTTGATGAAGTACGTAAAGAACTTCGTGACGTACAACATCAACTTTTAGAAAAACAAGGCGAATATCCACTTATATTCCCATCAGTAGATGCAAATGCTGTTGCTTCTGTTGTTGCTGATTGGACAGGTATTCCTGTAGGCCGTATGGTTAAAAACGAAGCTAATTCTATCCTTACATTAGCCGATACACTTGAAAAACGCGTAATTGGCCAACGTCATGGTCTTGAGGCTATCGTTAAACGCATTCAAACATCTCGTGCCAAACTTACTGACCCTAATAAACCTGTTGGTGTATTCCTACTAACAGGTCCTTCTGGTGTAGGTAAAACTGAAACAGCTCTTGCACTTGCTGAATCTTTATATGGTGGCGAGCAAAACCTAATCATTATCAATATGTCAGAGTTCCAAGAAGCACATACAGTTTCAACTCTTAAAGGTGCTCCTCCAGGATATGTTGGTTATGGTGAGGGTGGTGTACTTACTGAAGCTGTACGTCGACGCCCTTACAGTGTTGTGCTTTTAGATGAAGTAGAGAAAGCCCATCCAGATGTTCATGAAATTTTCTTCCAAGTATTCGATAAAGGATTCATGGAAGACGGAGAAGGTCGTTATATCGACTTCAAAAATACAGTTATTATCCTAACCTCAAATGTTGGTACAGATAAAATTATGGATCTTTGCAAAGACCCTGATTTAATGCCTGATGTAGAGGGTTTAAATAACGCTTTGCGTGAGCCTTTGCTTAAAACATTCCCTGCAGCATTGTTAGGACGTTTAGTGGTCGTTCCATATTTCCCACTTTCAGATGAAATGTTAGGAAATATCGTTAAATTACAACTGCGTCGTATCGAGAAACGCCTTAAAGAAAATCACAATATTGATTTCAAGGTTACCGAGGATGCTATTAAGCAAATCGTTGCCCGTTGCACTCAAGTGGAATCGGGTGGTCGTATGGTGGATGCAATCTTAACTAATACAGTATTGCCAAACGTATCACACAAAATTCTTGAAGGAACAACTCAAGGCAAAACAATCACAACTCTTTCACTAGATGCGAAAGATGGTGAGTTTGTATATGACTACACAGAAGTTCCAAACAAATAATTCAGGGAATTTTGTTTAAAAAAAACCGGTGTTTAAAGCACCGGTTTTTTTATTCCTTATTTAAACTATCTAAAAGAGCGAACAACTCTTCATCCTCGGAAATTGTAGGTTTCGCAGGGTTCTGCGATTCGTTAAGTGTGGACGGAGTGTCGTTTGAGAAAATATGATGCGTATATTGCTCCGTGCCATCAGAACGAACTTCACGCAATGGATCAAGCTCCATTTCAATAACTGATGAAGCCGAAATCCCTTCCATAGGGTCATGGGATTTATTATCCCCTTGCGTATGATAGGCAAAAGGGTGTTGCGTGTCATCATATTGATACTGTTGAGAATCCTCTTCATCTCTAAACAAATCGTTTAGATATCTACTATCAACTTGTTGCTGGCCCATATGCCCAAGATTTGGAGCACCACCGCCCATCCTAGGGTCATAATTTTGATCAGGCATAATCCCAGTCCTACCAGAACCACCTTGCTGTTGATAATATCCACCTTGTTGCGAATAATTTTGGTTCTGCCCATAAGCCCCCATACCCTGATTCGCCCTATTTTGATTTTGAGCTGGCTGCTTGAACATACTAAACGGATCGTCGCTTGTATCGCCGTCATCAAATAAATCATCAAGGCTCAAATCATCAAGCGATAGACTGTCCAAATTTCTAGATGCCGAATCAAAATCCTTCATTAATTCCTTAGGATCGATTTTCGCAGGTTCAGGAATTGGCTGTCCCGTATTTAGAATCATATTTTGCGGTTGTTGCCCTTGAGCCATTGCAAAATTTGGGTCCATATATGTTTGATCTACTACAGGTGGTGGCATTTCAGCTTGCACTGGTGCTTGTGGCACTTGATTTTGTGGCAATGCCGCCGTCTCCACCCCACTCGGTATCAAATCATCCAATCCCAATGGATCATCCGCATTCATCTCAGCCGCAACGACAGGTTCATTGATTTCTAATGGCTGAGCTTGCGGAGTTATAGGGGATTCTACAGTCGGTGCAACTTGAGTAGCTGCAACAGCACTTATATCAGTTTCAGGCGGCATACCCGTAGAAACAACAGAATCCGTAGATTGCACTTGAGTTTCTGGCAACGCTTGTGCCTCCTGCACAGCATCAACTATCTCGACTTGATTTACAGGTTCTGCAGTTTCCTCACCTTTATCTGAAGCCGCCTCTATTGGTGCGTTTGGCTCAGGTGCTTGAACACTAACCTCTGGATTAGGAACTTCAACTCCTTCAGCAGGAATCAAACTCGTTTCTTCAACAGGGCTTGTAATAGGGGCACCTTGTTCCACTTGTGCAAGCACAGGAGGAGATTGTTCTACGTTTATATTTATGGGTTCTGGAGACTGGACCACAGGCTGAACTGGAACTTGTACAAATTCTTGAGGAGCTTGCACAGGTGTCTCATAAGCTTGAGCTTGAGCAACAAATTCCTGTTGTTGATAAGGATAAATAGGCACTTGTGGAGCACCGAATGATTGATTTTGGTACTGAGGTGCTTGAGGAGTTTGAGTGTTTAATTTAACTTGAGGAGGAACACCTGGTTTAGCCCCCATTGGCAATACTGTAGGTCCCGACTCTCTTCCTGAAGATATCCTTTCTCTTCTTCTGTTGCTTCCTCTAGATGATGCATCCATGCCTACTTGTCCTGCACGGGCTCCCATAGGTAATACAGTAGGGCCACTCATTCCAGAAGGTGCTCTTTCGCGCCTTCTACCACCAGATGATCTACCAGTTTCTTGAGTACCAGGCAACCCTCCTTGAAACTGTGGATTATTTGTATCTCCCAACCCTCCATAAGGAGACATCTGTGGTCTTAGCTGATTAGGAATATTCTGGTTAAATTGGTTAGGATTTATATTTTGTCCAGGCCCAGGGTAATTTTGCTGTTGAGGAAAACTCGGTTGCGGATATCTACCCTGTGTATTTTGACCTCTACCCATGGATGGCATCCCAGATGGCATATTTGGATAGGGCATACCTTGATTATTGGGATTAAATTGATGTTGAGGGTAGGGATTATTTACTTGAGATTGGCCAAACATAGGATTATTTTGACCATAGCCCATATTATTTGGTGATTGCTGTGGAAATGTTCCAGGATAGTAAGCACCACCCATGCCGCCCATCTGATTTTGATTCATAGGAGGGGTTTGTCTCGGATGAGGAATTCCTGTCCCACCCATAGGCATAACGGTTGAACCTCCAGGACCTTGAGTAACTCTTTCTCTTCTGCGGTAATGACTATCCTGTTTTAAGTGAGGATTAGATGCAGGATAGGCAGTTTGAGGCTCATTAAAATTTCTAATGTTTGACTCAGAACAAACACAGTTGTATTCAGCGATTTGAATTTGATCACCGCCATGAAGCGAAACTTCCTGCCCTTTTACAACAGGAAGAAAATTTACTTCAATTTCTAAATCACCAATATTTTTTAGAGTAATTCCTTTTGGCATTACTCTAATGGCTACTTGTACAAGAGCAATAGAGCCAGTATCATCTTGCAAAACCACTGCATTATGTGGAGCCGTGCCTAAAGTGACACCTGGTGGAACTATATCAACTTCGGCGTAATTGTTACCCTGAAAGTTAATAGATAGTTTCATAGCCAAAATATAACCTCACTAATAAATTGAAAATCCTCATATGTGACTAAGTATTTCCTAGTAACAGATGAGGATAATTGATTAATGTTAAAGAATTATTTTTTGTTTCTAGAATTATTTTAATTTAATTTCTTTGCCGGTTTTTGGATCAACAACACGCAAGCTGCCTTTAGGTTTTCCATCTGGTGTTGTGGCAATGTTTGCGTTTGCTTTCTCTTTAGCGAAAACAGGACCCCATGAAGGATGTCCAGCTTCTGCTGGCTCAAGTTCAAACTTAGGATCAATCTCTAAAATTCTGTCAAATGTCTTAGTACAATCTCTAACTTTTTTAGATACACACTGAGAGAATGCTAAAAGTTTCATAGATTGAGTACGGAATGGTACACCACCAGTTTGATACTCAGGTTTTTTAGTAACATCTTCAATGATGGCGTCATAAGAGCCTGCCGTGAATTTTTTTCTTAGATCATCAAGAAGAACTTGTTCAGAATCACTGTAAGGTGAAGGTGGTTCTTTAGGTTCGTTTGAAGCACATGCTGCCAATACTGTAGTTAAAAGAAGGCAATTCAAAAAGTATATATTTTTTTTCATATTTGACCCTAAAAGTTATTACCGTAACGATAATATAACAATCCTTGTTAATAATAATCAGTCATACATGGATTAATTAATCTTGCAAAACTGAGTAAATCTAGCATTAAATCAATGACTTACCCATCGATAAATGCATAAAATGATATTTTATATCGTTTTGTTTACCGTTATTTTACGTCAAGTTTTGTTACATGTTATTTTCAAAAATACAACATTTAGGAGTTTACGATGAAAAATTTGTTACGGATATTCTTAGTTTCTTTATTTGCCACTTTTGTTGTGGCATGTGCATCTACAGAGAAAAAACTAGCTGTGCCTTATGTTGTTGAATTATCTGCTGCAACTGATTCTAATCCTAGCAACGGAAGACCATCTCCTATCAAAATCGCTGTATACGAACTATCTAGTTCAGATGCATTTAATCAAGCCGACTTTTTTACTCTTCAACAAGATTATAGAAAAGTTTTAGGAGATCAAGTTTTAGGTGTTAAATCTGAAATTCTTTCTCCAGGTCAAACTAAAGAACTTAAATTTTCTGGAAATTTAAATAGTAAACATATTGGTGTGATTGGCTATTACAAAGATTTCAACTCAGCAAAATGGAAATTATTAGTTGATCTACCAGAAGCTAAAACTACAAATATTTATAAAGTATGGCAGCGTTCTCCAAAAAGTGCTCGCATTAGAATCGAAGCGGGTGCAAAAGAATTACGTGTATTGCCACCTGTAAAAAAATAATAGGCTTAACACATGAGCATAAGTAATAAAGTTATTTGGTCTGAGGGCATGTTTCTGCGCCCTCAGCATTTTCAACAACAAGATAGATACCTAGACTCTAAGCAAAGAGTTCTTCTTGAAGCTTCCCCAACCTACTATTGGGGCTTTTATCAATTAGAGATTGATCAAAATGCACTTAAAGAAAACAAGTTAGCTATTACTAAAGCTGCAGGTATTTTTAAAGACGGAACTCCATTCTCTTTAAACGGAAATGATGTTCCGATGCTTCCATTAGATTCTTTTGCACGTGAAGAGATGATTTATTTGGTTCTTCCATCTAAAGAGGCTTCTCGTCAAGAAGTTTCATATGAAGAAGGAAGTGATTTGCTCGCTAGATTTAGTGTTGTTGAAACTACTTTAAGTGACGTATCTGATATTACTTTAGGTGAGGCACCAGTTCAAATTGGTAAGCCTCAGTTTAAATTTATGCCTGATTCAGAAATTGACGGAAATTGGGTAAAACTTCCTGTAGTGCATTTTAAAGGTAAAAATAAACTTAATATTGTTGAAGTTGATACTGGGTTTATCCAACCTACTATAAATTGTGCTTTCGTAAATAATCCAATTACCGATCATTTATCAAGAGTTGTGGATTTATTAAACTTAAGATCTACAGAACTTTCAAAACGGTTTAACCCTAATAATAGAACTTCAGCTAGTACAACTTATGAGACTATTATTTTAGGTATTGTAAATAGAAACTTAATACTATTTAAACATTTTTATACTCTTGAATATCTGCATCCTGAAGTATTTTTTAGATATTTATCTATGCTTGTGGCTGAGCTTGCTATGTTCCACCCAGATAGCATCTCTATCAATAAAATTCCTTCATATGACCATGATGCTTTAAAAGTGCCACTAGAAAATTTGATGAGCCAAATCGGCGATGCACTTAATATCGTATTCGAAGATGCTTACGTTACTATCCCACTCGAAGACAAAGGTCATGGACTTAGTGTCGGGAAAGTTCCAGATAAAAATCTATTCGCAAAATCACAATTTGTACTTGCGGTCAAAGCAGATTTGCCAGGGGAGTCTGTACGCAAAACATTCCCTCAACAGGCGAAATTGGGGCCTACAAACCGTATGCGAGATCTTGTACATTTACAACTACCTGGCATTACGCTTGAGCATATGGATCAAGTTCCGGCAGCATTGCCATATCATGCAGGATATATCTACTTTAATTTAGTTAAAGAAGGCGATATGTGGAATCAATTTGAAAAATCATCAACACTAGCCCTTCATCTAGCAGGAGATTATCCAGGCCTTGATATGCAATTCTGGGCCGTAAAAAACACTGATAAACGTAATTCTTAGTGAGTAATTAATGTCTTCTAGAGATTATGTTGATTCAAAGATGGGGCCGTGGGGTCAAATCCACCAGCAACGTTATGATGAATCAAACAAAATAAGACCCGATAATTTTGTAATTAGCGGTTCTAATCCACTTGTAGCAGCGGCTAATCCGCTGCTCACCCTATTGCCACAAATCCGCTTCTCTCAACATCACGATAACGTTGATATGTTGCGTGAGTTGCTCGTTGAGGAGGTTCGTCAATTTGAGGTTCGAGCTCAAGAAAAGGGTATTAGTAAAGAAACAATTCTTGGAGCTAGATATTGTCTATGTACAGCCATAGACGAGGCTTGTGCAATGGCTCCTTGGGGGCAGCAAGGCTTATGGTCTGGTAAAAGTTTGCTTGTCACCTACCATAATGAAACATGGGGTGGAGAAAAATTCTTCCAGCTTTTAAGAAAACTCTCTCAGAACCCAGAAAATCATATTGATCTTCTTGAACTTATGTATTTTTGTTTGATGTTAGGTTTTGAGGGGCGTTTCAGAGTTATTGAAAATGGCCGCTCTCAACTAGAGACCTTAAAACAAAGGCTTCTTCTTATTATTAAAAAAGTAAGGGGTTCATATCCAATTACTCTCTCTCCTAATTGGAAGGGTGACGAGATTATCAATAAGATTAAACGTTTACCAATTCCATTGTGGGTGGTTGCTATTTTTGGGTTTGCACTTGCAGTATTATCGTACATTTTATTCTCTTGGTTGCTTGGCGGAAAATCAGATGAAGTTGCCTACGATATCGTTAAAATTAAACCACCAGCTATGCAAATTGCGGTTCCAGTTAGGGTTGTTCGTCAAGAAGCACCGAAGCGTTTAGCTCAGTTCCTAGAAGCTGAAATCCGCGAGAATTTAATGACTGTACGAGATGAATCAGACAGAAGTGTAGTTGAATTACGCGGTGACGAATTATTTGAATCTGGTTCAGCAGAAATTAAGAAAAAATTTGAAACTGTCGTTAACCGACTTGGTGATGCTTTAGACGAGACGGAAGGAAATATTCTGATTACAGGTCACACGGATAATAGACCTATCAAGACAATTAGATTCCCATCAAACTGGGACTTATCACAAGCTAGGGCAGACGCAGTTGCTAAAATTATTGAGTCTCGTTTGACACAGAAAAATCGTATAAGAGCTGAAGGTAAGGCTGACACTATGCCAGTTAAACCGAATGATACAGCCGAAAATAGGGCTAGAAATCGTCGTGTTGAAATTACATTGTTAATTCCAGCGCAGACTAAGAAAGCTCGTCCAACAACCCCTTATATAGTCCCAACACCTGATGGTACTAAGACTATTAATCCTGATCAGTAAAAAGGGATAGTATGTTCAGCCTTATTAATTTATTTATAACTAGAGTTTTCAGCTTTCTATTCAGTAGAGCATTATGGTCATTCCTAGGGCTGGTTATTCTTTCTGCGTTAATCTGGTTTTTGGGACCAGCTTTACGCGTAGGAGAGTTTGCACCGTTAGAGTCCCGAGATGTGAGGATGTACTTAATCATTGCCATCTTTGCGTTGTATTTTCTTAGATTATTATGGAGAAAATATCGTGAGGGGCGTTTGAATGCAAAACTTTTGGGACAGCTCAAAAGCAATAAGCCTAAAGATACCGAAAAACTTACCGAAAAAGAACGCGAAGAAGTACGTGTTTTATCTGAACGGTTTAACGAAGCAATTGCATTACTAAAACAATCACGATTTGAAAAAGGGAAGGACAAATCGTTTTCAGCTAGATTTTCTAAGCAATATTTATATCAATTGCCTTGGTATGTTTTTATTGGAGCACCAGGTTCAGGGAAAACTACTGCATTAGTAAATTCAGGTTTAAATTTCCCATTGGCTGAAAAATTCGGTCGTATGGCGCTCAAAGGTGTGGGTGGTACGAGAAACTGTGATTGGTGGTTTACTGATGAAGCGGTTCTACTTGATACTGCTGGAAGATACACAACTCAGGATAGTAATGCTGCTACTGATGAAGACGAGTGGAAGGGATTCTTAAAACTTCTTACTAAGTACAGAGCTAGGCAGCCTATCAATGGC
The DNA here is from genome assembly GCF_000687755.1 of Taylorella asinigenitalis ATCC 700933. GTDB lineage: Bacteria > Pseudomonadota > Gammaproteobacteria > Burkholderiales > Burkholderiaceae_B > Taylorella > Taylorella asinigenitalis. Next base: position 18,840 of record NZ_JHXN01000005.1, on the reverse strand, counting down.
GTTATGCTTACTGTCAGTGTGTATGATTTGCTTGCATCAACTCAAGAAGAGCGTGCAAAACATGCTGTAGCCCTTAAAAAACGGTTGCAGGAACTAAGAGATGAATTGGGGACAGAGTTCCCTGTTTATATTTTGGTTACTAAGATGGACCAATTACACGGGTTTGAAGATTATTTCGATAATTTAAGTGTAGAAGAACATCAACAAGTTTGGGGATTTACATTTCCATACGAAGAGTCTCAAAAGGATGGTTTCGATTTTTATGAAGAATACGAGAAAGAATTCCAGGTTCTTCAAGAGCGTTTATTTGATGGGCTTCCAGACCTATTAATGAAAAATCGAAATCTTGAAAGTAGTTCCTTGGCGTATTTATTGCCACAGCAATTTGCAAACTTAAGAATTGTTTTAGGTACTTTCTTAACGGATGTATTTTCTTTTAGTCGCCTTGAATCGAAAATTGTCCCTCGTGGCGTTTATTTCACAAGTGGAACGCAAGGGGGCGTAAGTTTCGATAAGGTTAGTGAAGAACTTAAAGACTACCTTCAAATCGATGGTATTTCTCAACATAATAAAGCACCGATGTTAGAAGGCGGAAAGAGCTACTTCTTAACTGATCTACTTCAAAATTTAATTTTCAAGGAATCAGGTCTTGCGGGCGTAAACCTTAAATGGGAAAAACGCTATCGCCAGATGCAGTGGATTGGTTATGGCTTAGTTGGGTTACTACTTTTAGGTGCGTTAACTCTTTGGTTTAATAGCTATCGAAATAACTCACGATATCTTGATTTTGTAGAAGAGAAGCTGCCTGTTGTTCAAAATCATAGTAACAATATTAAGATCTCTGAAAGCGGCGATGTGTTTAGCATATTGCCATATTTGAGTCTTGTGAAAAAACTTCCTAACGGAGAGAATTTCTTAGTTGATGATGCTCCGTTCTCATATGGTTTTGGTCTATATCAAGGCGGAAAAGTTAAGTCTGCTTCTCGCTCTATATACGACGATGCTATTCATCAAGTATTTGCTCCACAAATTGCAAAACGCATAGAGAAACGATTAGCAACCATGAGCGATGCAAATATCGTTATTTATTATGAGGCGTTGCGTGCATATTTAATGATGTATGAACCTGAACATTACGATAAAGATTACTTTACTCAATGGGTTCTTCATGATGTTGTAGCTGATAAATCGGCTCAATTTAATAATGAGCAATTCCAGCTTTTAAGAGAACATATGGATTACCTCTTTGGTCAGGGTGCATTTGTATCACCATTTCCACTTAATGAAGAGTTAGTTCAAGAAGCACGAAATCGTATCGATTCACATGATTTGGCTCAACGTGCGTATCTTCGTGCTCGTGAAATCCTAAAACAAGATCCTAAAAACGATGTAACTTTGATGACTCTTGCGGGTAATCAAGCATCCACAGTATTTAGACGCAAAAGCGGTGATGCTTTAAATCGTGGCGTTAATAGAATTTTCTCATACGAAGGGTATTGGAATATTTTTAATAAAAATATTGAAAAAATATCCATCCAATTAAGAGAAGATGACGAGTGGGTATTGGGTATAGATAACACCACATTTGCCGATGGTAGTGCAAACAAACTTCTTAATGAGGTTAAAAAACTCTATTTTGTTGATTACATTCGTGAGTGGGATGCGTTTTTGGCTGATATCGAAGTTATTCCTCCTAAAAATTTAAGTCATGCAATTGAATTGTCCCGTAGTATGTCTTCTACCAACTCGCCTCTGACTAAATTCGTTAAAGGAGTAGCGGGTGATACAACCCTTTTACGTGAGGACGTTAATTTTCAGAGAACTCTTGTAGATAGAGCTACTGAAAGTGCTTCAAGTATGGCTTCTTCATTGACATCTTTGATGGGTCCACTTGATACTGGTGATCTCATTAAAGGGAAAGAGGAACCTACCAAATTAGAGTCTATGGTGGATAATCACTTTATTGGTTATCACGAATTGGCTGTCAGTGCGGGAAATAACACACCTGCACCGATTGAGGGGACGATTGACCTAATCGAAGAGTTATATAACTTCTTGACGGCGTCAGAAACAGCTTTGCGGACTAAGGTAACATTGCCATCGCAAGAAGTAATTTCAAAACTTCAAGCAGAGTCTGGACGTCTACCACCAGTTGTGGGCAGTATGCTTACATCAATCACAACAGAAGCTTCTAAAGCTATTAACTCTGGAGCTCAAGCGAATATCGGTGCGGATATTAATGCACAGATTGGTATGTCTTGCAGAAACTCTATCACTAACAGATATCCATTTAGGTCAACCACTCGCGATGTTGCACCTAATGATTTTGCAAGATTTTTTGCACCAAATGGCTTAATGGATCAATTCTTTAATAAGAATTTAATCAATATGGTGGATATGTCTAAGCGTCCATGGCGATTTAAACCAGGGGTGGATGGCTCGAAAGGGAACATTGCCAAATACTTATCTTCTTTTGAGAAAGCTGCTGTAATTCGTGATGTTTATTTCGCAGGCGGCAAACCTGAACCTTCGTTTAAAGTTTCAATACGTCCTGTAGAGATGGATGCAAACATTACGCAAATGGTACTTAATATTGATGGTCAGACATTGACTTATGAGCATGGTCCTCAAGTAGGCAAATCTTTTGATTGGCCTGGTCAGGGAAGCAATCAAGTTTCAATTACTTTAAGCCCTCATGATGGAACTTCATCTCTTACAACTAACGGGCCGTGGGCTCTTAATCGACTGATAGATAATGCGAAGATTTCGCGTGGTCGTTCCCCTGAGGTTATTTTTGCTACATTCAACATAGGTGGTAGATCTGTGAAATTAGAAATCACTGCTAACTCCGCAAAAAGCCCATTTAGATTGGGCGAGATGCGAAGCTTTGTTTGCCCAGGAGTGAACTAGAATGGTGACCTCTGAAAATTTATCTCAAGTTTTGGGATGGTATGGAAAGATGCCAGCAAGTGGGGATTTCCTTTATCGAAAATTACCTACAGATATTATGGACTGGTGGCATAAATGGCTTGAGCAGGGTTTAATCTATAGTAAAACTAGGTTTGGAGCAGAAGAGTCGTATTTCCATGCTCCAATTTGGAATTTTGCTATTCCTGCATCTAATGGTTCAAAATACTTTCAATTAGGGGCCATTGCTCCTTCGAGAGATAGAGTGGGCCGTATTTTCCCTCTTTTAATATCTCTGTATCTTCCAGCAGATTTTTACAATGCTCAGTTACTTGATGGGGCTTCATCTTTTTATTGCAAAATAGGCGAAGCTTTAAGACAAGCTGTTTCATACGGTTGCCCAGCTAGTGATTTTGAACATATATTATCTTCCGCAGTGGGTACATTTTCTAGTATGCTTAGTAATTCAAAACAAGTAGCTGCTCCTAAGGTAAATTCTGAAGATATACTTTCTATATTGAATGATGGACATTCAGAGGATACCTTTGTGGATGATTATTCTGATGACAGTTATAATGTTTGGGATGGGCTAAGTGAATTTTTTAACCCAGAAGGTCTGAATAGCTATTGGTGGACTAGTAATATTACTGGTGCTCCATATAAAACCTATATTCATGGCGGTGTTCCAAATAACACTTTATTCAATGTATTATTTCTTCAGGCATAATAACCATGTACTTAAATATACAATTAACAAACGCTCTAAGATCTATTGGTGCAGATTGGGTTCCACTTAGTCAAACTGATTTATGGCATGGTCATATCCAAGCTGAGGATGCTCAGGATTTAGTTGAAGATTTGGCACATGAACTAAAGCCGCTGCATGAACAAAACCGATTTTATGGTGTCTGGACTTTAGATACAATTTTTGAGGATAGTAACGGGCATTTCCACATACTTCCAAACTTTAGTCTAGATATAGTTAAGTCACCAAGCTTACAACAATTGATTTCTCCGTTTTCGGCTTACGAATTAGTAACCGATAACTTCTTGTGGCCTCTTGGACCTCATACAGATGTTTACGGACTTGGTCAGGTAATCAGAACCTTGCTTATGAAGGTACTTCCATCACCTGCTATTAATCGTACTATGCAGGATCAGGAGCCTTTAAGTAACTATCAAGTTCAATATTTTACTCAATCACAATTGCAGGCTATCGACAAAGCTGGAGCTCTTGAAATTCCTGCTAGGTTTGCAAATTTAGATGAGTTTAGCTTAGCTATTGGTACTTCTGGTCAGAATTATTCAAATCAAGTAGAAGGAGTTGATCTTGGTTTGACTGACGAAACTAAGACAGATTCGGAATCAAATAAAGAGGATGAGGCGGCGTTTACATTGCCAGCAGAATTTGATTTTGAAGATGATTCATCTAAAGAGGCTGATTTAGATGAGTTTAAGGCAGTCGAAGCTAAGGAAGACTTAGATCTTGATAGCGATAAATCATTGATAGATTCCGATAAGTCATCTAGCTCGTCTAAAAACGATTCTGTAAAAGGCTTTATTGGCGGATTGTTTAAGGGTAAGTCAGATAAACACAAAGAATTAAGAGCTGAAGATGAACAAAATCGTTTAAAAGAAGAGCAAGAACGCAAAGAGCGCGAGGAACGTGAAGCCCGTGAAGCACGTGAGGCGGAAGAAAAAAGTAAACGCGAAGCCGAAGAGCAAGAACGCAAAGAACGAGAAGAGCGTGAAGCCCGTGAAGCACGTGAGGCGGAAGAAAAACGTAAACGCGAAGAAGAGGAAGAGCGCAAAGCACGTGAGGCTCGATTGGCTAAGGAAGCTGAAGAACGCCGTTTGCGTGAAGATGAGGAGCGTAAGGCACGCGAACTACGCGAAGCTGAAGAAAGACGCAAACGTGAGGAAGAAGAGCGCAAAGCACGTGAGGCACGATTGGCTCAGGAAGCTGAAGAACGCCGTTTGCGTGAAGATGAGGAGCGTAAGGCACGCGAATTACGTGAAGCTGAAGAAAAACGCAAACGTGAGGATGAAGAGCGAAAAGCTCGCGAGGCACGATTGGCTAAGGAGGCTGAAGAGCGTCGCTTGCGTGAAGCCGAGGAGCGTAAAGCACGCGAATTACGTGAAGCTGAAGAAAAACGCAAGCGTGATGAGGAACGTAAAGTTGCCTCATCAGCTGCAGGGGCTGCTCTTGGAGCAGCTGCGGGGTCTTCACTTGCTGCTGGATCTAAGGATGATAATCTTGATTCATTCCTTTCTGGGTTTGATAATCAAAATGCTAGACCACTAGAACCTATCAAATCCGTACCAACTCCGAAAGAAACAACAGCACCAACTAAACCTGAAAAAGAGGATACGCCTGCTTCTTCAAAAGTAGGTGCGACAACTATAGGAGCAACAGAATCTAAAGAAAAAGCTAAGGATAAAAAAGAAAGCAAATCCAAAGCTGCTGCTGTTGCTGCGGCTAGTGCAAAAGATTCAAAAGCAAATCCTCCTGCTCCAGAAGAGCCTTTTGATAGCCTTGCATTTCAATCTGCAAATTCCAAAAAGAAAAAAGGGTCAATATTGCCACTTATTATTATTGCTGCCTTAATTCTTTTAGGTGTTGGGGGCTATATTTTATTCGGCATGGGAGATAAGGAAACTAAATCCCCTGAAGAGAAACCAACAATATCTCAGGTTCAAAAAGAAGAACCTAAGCCTGTAGTTACAGAAAGCAAGCAGGATGATCAACCTACAAGTGGTTCTGAATCTACATCTACTACAGAAGCCACAGAAGCCTCTGGTAATCAAGGCAATACATCAACTGAAGAAACTCCAGAGGATGCATTATCGGCATTGTTTGCAGACACTGAACCTAGTAAAACAACTAGTAATGAAACAGGTGCAACACCTACTAGCGATACAACAGATGCTACTCAAAGCGGTTCTGAGAGCACAGAGGGAGCTACGGATACTACAAATACCACATCAACTCCTACAGCCCCAGAGACTACAGCTCCTGCTAGTGACACAACTGAACCTACGACAAATGCTGATTCTGGTACTCAAGCAAGCACCGCAGATACCAATGTAGCGAATCAAACAACTGAGCCTGCAACGCAGCCTTCAGAGACTACGACGCCTACTGGTTCTCAACAAGATGTGACAGGCGATATGTCTAATCTTGTGGCTAATCCAGATCGTCAATCTGATAGCGAAATTGCTGCACAGCAACTTGCTGAGGAAGAAAAACGTTTGGCCGAGGAGCAAGCTAGATTGAAAGCTCAGGAAGAGGAAGAAAAACGTAAGCAGGCTGAGGAAGCACAAAGACTTCGTGAGCAAGAGAAACGTGTTCAAGAAGCTACACGTCAAAAAATGGCTAAACGCGGTACGCTTTTATTCTCTATTACCCCTTGGGGCAATGTTTCCGTGAACGGCAAAAAATATGGTGCAAGCCCTCCATTTAAATCACTTAACGTATCGCCTGGAAAATATAAAATCACTATTACAAACGGTGATCTACCTCCTGCGGTGTTTAATGTTGATGTTCAGGAAGGTAAGACTACAACAATCCAACATGGATTCTAATACAACAAGCCCTCTATTTTGTTACAAAATTAGAGGGCTTACATTTATTTGTAATTAATCTTTAATCTTTCATTGGTATTATTTCCCACATGATGAATTTTGATGAGTTATTTCCCTCATTCGATAACGATGATTGTGGGTTAAATCTTGAGTATGATTCAGATTTTTTGAATCTAGTTCAAGCCTCACAAGCTAAGCCTGAACAACAGTTCGGAGATGCCGTAATCGAAGCTCAACCCCCTGATTGGGCCAAAGTTGAAAAAATGGCATTGGAATTATGCAAGCGTTCATGTGATGTTCGTGTGTTGCAGGTTCTTACATATGCTTGGACTTTTCAACTTGGTCTAGTTGGTTATGCTCAGGGAGTTAACTTAGTTCATCAAGCTTTGGAGAAGTGTTGGGATGCCGTTAATCCTCCTCTTGTTGAAGAAGATGGTTATGAAGATCCAATGCCTCGCGTTAATGCAATCTCTGCATTAGGTGATGTATCTACTGTTGGTAGGGATATTCGTAATTCTAAGCTTCTTACCGAGAATTACGGGAATCTAACAGTTCGTGAAGCTGAAGCTATATTGGAAGGGAATACTGAAGGATTCCCAGGCGGTAAAAACAGATTATCTGAGATGTTGTCTCAAGCTAATCAAGCTGAAAATCCTATTGTACAGGCCATTCCAGTAGCTTTTAATGCCATGAAAGGCATTGAGGATTTAGTAGTTGAAAAGTTGGGCCATGAGTGGCGTCCAGATTTTCAAACTATTAAGTCTTTATTTGGTTCGTTTGTTCAACTAATTAATTCTGACATTAGTTCAAACGATTCTGATTTAGATTCAGGCGATAGTTCATCTGAATCTTCTCGTGAATCGGATTCTTTAGTTGACTCGGGTTCTGATTCTACAGCTAAGTTTGCCTCTTGGCGTGAAGTTCAGATTAAAACTAGGGCGGATGCGATATTGGCGCTCGAAAAGGCTTGTGCTTATTTTGAAGTTCATGAGCCTAGTCATCCAGCGCCATTTATTATTCGTAGATTACAACAAGCGATACCTCTTAATTTCTTTGATATGCTTAAAAACCTTGCACCGTCAGGTTCTGAGCAGTTTGAACAAACTTGGATACCTCGCACTGAAGAGGAAACAAGTGGTTCATCGGATGAATATTAATCATCATTAAATTATTTAGCTTATTTTCGGAGATACTATGGGCTCAAGAAGCAAAAGTGGTCAAAAATTTATTGCACGCAACCGTGCACCACGCGTACAAATCGAGTATGACGTAGAGATTTACGGTGCTGAGCGTAAAATCCAACTTCCATTTGTTATGGCAGTTATGTCTGATTTGACTGGTAAATCAACTGTTGAGCAAGCCGATATTAATGAGCGTAAATTTAGTGAAATCGATGTAGATAATTTTGATGATCGCATGAAAGCTATCGCTCCTCGCGTTGATATTTCTGTTCCTAATACTCTTACAGGTGAAGGCAGAATGTATGTTGACTTAACTTTCAACAGTATGGACGACTTTAACCCAGCAAATATTGCAAGAAACGTTGAGCCATTAGCAAAATTATTAGAAGCTAGAACTGAGCTTTCTAATCTATTAACTTATATGGACGGTAAGTCTGGTGCAGAACAATTAATTAATAAAGTTCTTGAAAATCCAGCTTTACTTAAATCATTAGCAGCTGCGCCAAACAAATCTTCATCTGATGAAGCGCAACAAGATCAAGAGTAGGGGAACTTATGGCTACTGAAGCTTTAAAACAAGGTCAAGAGAAAGGTACTCTAGAGGTTGAAGGTTTATCTTCACTTCTTAAAAAAGAATTTAAACCTAAGACTGAAGAAGCACAAAGTGCAGTTGAAAGTGCCGTTAAAACTCTTGCAGAGCAAGCACTTTCTTCAGCTGTTACCATCTCTTCAGATTCATATATCACTATTCAAAATATTATTGCTGAGATTGATCGTAAATTATCTCAACAGATTAACGTTATTCTTCATAATGAAGAGTTCCAAAAATTAGAAGGTGCGTGGCGTGGTCTTCACTACTTAGTGTCTAACACAGAAACAGATGAATTATTAAAAATCCGTTTCATGCCAATCACTAAAAAAGAGCTTGGCCGTACACTTAAACGTCATAAAGGTACAGCTTGGGATCAAAGCCCTATTTTCAAACGTATTTATGAAGAAGAGTACGGTCAATTCGGTGGTGAACCAATAGGTTGTATCGTAGGTGACTATCATTTTGATCATAGTCCTCCTGATGTTGAATTGCTTGGTGAGATGGCTAAGATTGCTGCCGCTGCTCACTGCCCATTTATCTCTGGTGCAGACCCATCATTAATGCAGATGGATTCTTGGCAGGAACTTTCTAACCCACGTGATCTAAGCAAAATCTTTACAAATACTGAGTATGCTGCTTGGAGAAGTTTGCGTGAAACTGATGACGCACGTTACTTAGGTTTAACTTTACCTCGTTTCCTAGCTCGTCTGCCATACGGTGCTCGTACAAATCCAGTAGATGAGTTCGATTTTGAAGAAGATACTGAGGGAGCTAACCACAACAATTACACTTGGGCTAACTCTGCATATGCAATGGCTACTAATATTAACCGTTCATTCAAAGAGTATGGTTGGTGTACATCTATCCGTGGTGTAGAGTCAGGAGGTGCTGTAGAAGGCTTGCCTACTCATACTTTCCCAACAGATGATGGTGGCGTTGATATGAAATGCCCTACTGAAATTGCTATCAGTGACCGTCGTGAAGCCGAACTAGCTAAAAATGGATTTATGCCACTAGTTCACCGTAAGAATTCAGACTTTGCTGCATTTATTGGAGCTCAGTCATTACAAAAACCTGCTGAATATGATGACCCAGATGCTACAGCAAATGCTCGTCTAGCAGCTCGTTTACCTTATTTATTTGCATGCTGCCGTTTCGCTCACTACTTAAAATGTATTGTCCGCGATAAAGTGGGTTCATTTACATCACGTAATGAGATGGAAGATTGGTTAAATACTTGGATTATGAATTATGTTGATGGAGATCCAGCTAACTCATCTCAAGAAACTAAAGCACGTAAACCACTTGCAGCTGCTGAAGTGCAAGTTGCGGAAATCGAAGATAATCCTGGCTATTATGCAGCTAAATTCTTCTTGCGTCCGCATTACCAGTTAGAGGGTTTAACCGTTTCATTAAGGTTAGTCTCTAAATTGCCATCTCTTAAAAAGGGTGGCTAATCCGTAGCTATAAGCAATTCTGTTTATAGTATTTTTTAACAATTGACCATTTATATAGGAGAGAAAAAATGGCTGTTGATATGTTTTTGAAAATTTCTAGCGTAGAAGGTGAATCTAAAGATTCTAAACATGCAAAATGGACTGACATCGAATCATTCGCTTGGGGTGCTACTCAACCTGGTTCTATGGCTACTGGCGGTGGCGGCGGTACTGGTAAAGCTAGCTTCAACGACCTTCATGTTATTTGCCGCATCGACCGTGCTGCACCTACAGTAATGAAACATTGTGCTACTGGTAAACACTTAGACAAAGTTGAAGTTTCTGTAAACAAAGCAGGTGGCGAACAAGTTGAATACTCTAAAATCACTTTAGAAGACGTTCTTGTTACTTCAGTTCAATACACTGGCGAAAAAGATGGCGACGCTATGATGGTTAGCTACTCTTTCCAAGGTGCTAAAGTTAAACAACAATACTGGGAGCAATCAGAAAAAGGTACTAAAGGTGCTGAATCTGTTGTTGGTTACGACATCAAACAAAATAAAGCTACTGCTTAATTTTTGTAAATCTATTTTAGATTTATCGCATGTCATGTGGGCTAATTCAGCGCAGGTTGGGTTAGCCCCTTTTAATACTCAAGGATTTTAATTATGAATACTGCTGGAATTTTTAAAACTAATTCAATTCAAGACATTATTGAACAAACTAAAGACAAAGTTCGTAAGAATCCTGGGAGTGCTGATTTGCGTGCAAATTTATTTCAGCTCTTATCCTTAAAGGGAGACTGGACTAAGGCTGTAGATAGCCTAAAACTAAGTGCTGAGATGAATTCGCAAGCTCAACCAGTAGCTATGTTATATGTAGCTGCGGTAAATGCTGAGGTTGATCGTCAGAATGTTTTTAAAGGAAATGGTAGACCATCAATTTTCGGTGACGCTGATGAGTGGATGGGTTATTTAATAACTTCTATTGAAGAGCAGGACCCTGCAAAATCTGAGGAATTGCTTGATCAGGCTATGGAATTAGCTCCTGAAGTATCAGGAACTATCACCACAAGAAATGGTGAAGAAATCAAGTTTGAGTGGCTTGCTGACGGTGATAGTAGATTAGGTCCAATGCTTGAATTTTTAAATAACGGTCAGTACGGATGGGTACCGTTTAACGAAATTCAATCCTTAAGAATAATTGAACCTTCTGGTATTTCGGATCTTATCTGGTCTCAAGCAGAACTTGTTTTAAGCAATGGTCGTTCTATTGTTGGAATGGTACCTAATCGCTATCCAGGCGATTATGCAAATCTTGAAGATTCTTTTAATTTAGGGCATAGAACCGAGTGGCAGCCTCTGTATGAAAATTCTGAATCAGAATTTTATAAAGGTGTCGGTCAAAAAACATATATGTCAGATGTTGGTGATCACCCAATTCTAGAAATTGAATCTATTAAATTTAATCCAGTTCAAGTTCAGGATTCAGAAGAAGCCTAATAACAAAATATGGTTACAGCTCATCAAAAAAGAAAAATAGAGGGCTTATCTAAAAGAAGTCATCAAGACTATAAAGATAAACTTCAGCCCGTTTTGCTTGATAAGCTTACAGACGAGCATCCAGAACGTAGAAAAGAACTTCGTGAAACTGCTACGGTTATTAATTACGAGCAGTTAAAAAAATCGGTTCTTAGAGATTTGAGTTGGCTGCTTAATACAGTTAATCTTGAGTCTATTGAGTCTCTTGATGGTTATGATCATGTTAAAAGCTCGACCATTAACTTTGGTGTGTTTCCTGTAGCTGGTCAAAAGATGTCTGAAATTAACCAGTTTGAGATTCAACAGCAAGTTAAGGCAGCCATTATTTATTTTGAGCCTAGAATACTTCCTAATGACCTTGATGTTATCTGCGAACTGGAAGAGTCTGACCTTGAACACTACAATGTATTGTCACTTATAATCAAAGGTAGACTTTGGTGTAACCCTCATCCTATGGAATTTTTCTTACGTACATCCGTAGATTTAGAGTCTGGACATATGGAAATAAAGGATGAAGGTAGGGGATCTGTATAATGGAAAACGATTTTATCGAGTACTATAATCGCGAACTAGCTTACATACGTGAGATGGGGCGTGAGTTCGCAGAACAGTACCCTAAAGTTGCTAGCCGTTTGGGTATGGAAGGTATACAAGTTGCCGATCCATATGTTGAACGCCTTATGGAAGGCTTTAGCTTTCTTACTGCTCGTATTCATAAAAAAATGGATGCTGAGTTTCCTCAGTTTACGCAAAATCTACTAGAAGTTTTATATCCACACTATATTTCGCCAACACCTGCTATAGGTATTATCGACTTTGATATAAATTCTAAGAAAGGTGATTTGGTTAAGGGATATACACTACCTAAAGGTACAGTTTTTAGAGCTCGTACTGGCGGCAAAGAATGTCGGTTCTCCACTGGACACGAGATAACCTTTCACCCTGTTGAAATTGAAGAGGCAGAGATTTCATCATCTATGAGCGATTTGCCTCCAAAATTGCTTAAGAATTTTAGAGGAAGTAAGCAGATTCGCTCTGCCCTTAGAATTCAGATTAAAGTAGTTGGTGGAAGTACGATTTCGGACCTTAAGAATTTTGATAAACTCACATTCTTTTTAAATGGTGAGGAAATCTATACCCACAAACTCCTTGAGATGCTCATGGCACATACTATTGGTATAGTTGCACATGACCATGAAAGACCTATTAGATGGACTAAATTTATCGATGTAAAAAATTTAAAACATGAAGGATTTGAAGCAAATCAGTCATTATTGCCATCAGACAGTAGGGTATTCCAAGGTTATAGACAGTTACATGAATATTTTGCGTTTCCACAAAGGTATTTATTTGCAAGTTTAACTGGAGTGGAGAAAGCGATAGCATTGCCAGAGGACCTTAAGAAACAAAAAATTAAGGCATTTGAACTTACGTTTTTATTCGATAAAGCCGCTCATGAACTCGAGGGTGTGATTACAGCCGAGAATTTGCGTTTGCATAGTGTGCCTGTAATCAATCTATTTCCTATGCAAGCAAATAGAATTAATGTGACTCCAAATGCTCATGAGTTTCACGTTGTAGTAGACCGTGCGAAGCCTCTGGACTACGAAATTTATTCGATAGACAAGGTTACCGTAAATGCTCCAGGTCAAAAAGAAGTTCAAGAATTTAGGCCCTTTTTTGATATCTACGGGGCTAATGGAGATTCTATAAATCAATTTTATTCTTTGCGTCGCGAAGTTAGGAAGCCTTCTTTAAATCAAAGTCAGGTAGCTAAGAGAACTGGCTATCGAGGAAGCGAAGTATTTATCTCAATCGTAGATGTAGGTAATCCTCCGTATAATGAGCAAGAGGTGTTTGGATTAAATATAGAGACTACATGTACAAATAGAGATTTGCCACATATATTCAGTAGTGGTGGGGATGTTGATTTTAGGTTCAATGTGTCGGTCCCTGTAGATAAAGTTCACTTTATTAAGAACCCATCTCGACCACGTGCACCGCTTGGACGTGAGGCCTATTCGTGGCGTCTGATTAATCATTTAAACCTTAACTACTTAAATCTACTGGACTCGGATGAGGAATCAGGTGCAGAAGCTGTTCGTGAGCTTTTGCATATTTATTCTGATCTTGGGGATCCTTTATTGGCTAGGCAGATACAGGGTATTCGTAGCATTAAACTTGAGCCTATTTATAGACGTATGCCAGTGAAAGGTGCTATTGTTTTCGGTAGAGGCGTTAGTATTAAAGTGCTTCTAGACGAAAATGAATTTGCAGGGATTAGTCCATATTTGTTTGGAGCAGTGCTAGAGCAGTTTTTCGCAAGGCACGTATCAATTAATATGCTTACAGAGTTAGAGCTATCAACCTTGCAATCCGGAATCATTGCCACATGGAAACCTAGACTAGGTGGACGGCCCACAGTCTAACTTATTGATTTAATATTAAATTTGTCCAATTGTCATATTTCTTGTACAATTAGCGAATAATCAAATATTTTATCGATTCAAGTGCCACAATCTTTAGATCAGAAAAAAGAAGTTTTCATCGATACATTGCTTCAAAAAAGCGATGAGCTTAATGCATTGCTTTCACGCGAGTCTCGTGGGCTCGATGGAGCATCTGGTGGGTTTGGTCGCGGAACTATCTCTAAGTTCTTAGGCGGCGGTGTCTGTGAGGTGCAGCTTACCAGCGGTGACGTAGTTCAGGCTCAAAAAGCGGCGTTCTGTCATCATACATTAGCTATCGGGGATAAGGTTTTATTGGACCTTAATCTTGAAGATGGGCATTTTATTTTAGGTGTTTTGAAAGCTGTTCACGATCGCAAACTTACACTTGATTTTACGAATGTAGATACCATTAAATCGCATGAGTTGCAGTTTACTGGTCAGAGATTGCGTATTGAAGCTCATGATATGTGGCTAGCAGCTAACAATCATATTAATTTAAATACAAATAATGTTGAGATTGTTTCTGTGACATATGATTTGAAAGCTTCTGATGTGCGCAGTACTTCTAAGAATTTCGATATTAAGGCTCAGTCTACTAAACAAAGTTTTCAACAGTCGCGAAAAGTGGTGCAGGGTACTGATCGTGTTGACGCTCGCAGCATTCAATACACAGCAGATATTTCCGCTAATCTCAACAGTAAGAAGAATGTGACATTGGGCACAGGCACGATTACGCTTGACGGTAAATTGACTGTTGTAAGTTAATATTGAGTGTCGCATATGTCGCTGGCCGCATATGTTGCACGGCCCAAACGACCCAATCCCTAAAACGATACCTTCAAACCAGCCCTTACAGATCTCCCTGGCAATGGTGCTATAAATCTCAATATTGAGTTATGTGGCCTAGCTTCAGTATTTGTCAAATTTCGCACATCAACAAACCACTCCGCCTCAAAATCCTTAGCAATATTATGAGAATAGCTCGCATATGCATCCACCATCGTATAGCCGCCTAATGACACTTCATTGCCAATAGTATTTCGGCCAAGCCGCTTCTGCTCTTTGTATCGCGTAATGCTTGTCGAAAGTTGCCAACCATCCTTTTTCCAATTAAAACTCGCACCATATCGAGAAGTTGGAAGGTTGGGCATGACATTGCCATCCCTAGTGCTGCGTAAATATTCTTGTCTCTGCTTTGGAGTCAGTTTGCTGATATCCTTCACAGACCCCACCGCATACTGAGCCACAGGATGATTCTTCACAATGTCCGCAAACAGCCTCGTCTCAAGCTCCCCCGCATCCCCAAGGTCCCATAAATTCGTCCACTCGAGCTCTAGCCCCGATATCTTCGTATCGCCCTGATGCCACTCACGCTTAGCCATATCACCGTCCTGATTTCCACCAGTGAACCCCGCGTAAATATAATCCCTAAAGTAGGTTTTATAAGCCGTCGCTTTCACGGAGCCGCCCAGCACATTAAGCTCAGCCCCCGCTTCCCAAGTCTCCGCCGTCTCTTTATTCAACCTCGTATCGCCGCTCTCATTCACAAGATTCGCAAAATTTCGATTGTGTGCAAAAAGCTCGTTGACCTCAGGAGCCCTTTGCGAGCGGCTATATTGCACACGCAGACGCAATCTATTAATCGGCTTCAGTGTCAATGCTGCCGTCGTGCTATGCAAATTAAACGTATGCGATCCATTTCTGCGAATATCATATGCGGTCGCGCTGTCCGTTTTCCCAATGGTCGCTGGATTGGCCGTATGATGCACACGCCCGTGACGATACCCTAGCTCCGCCTCCACCTTCTCGAATTGCAGTTTTTCGACAAGAAATATCCCGAAGTTGCTCGTCTCTGTATCGGGCAAAAATTTGTCGTCACCCCTCGCAGAGATATTGCGTTTTCGCATGTCCACGCCAAGAGAGCCCTGCGACCACTCGCTTAAAGAATGATTGAGTTCTACGCGCATTTGGCGAGAATAGCTGTTGAGGCTGCTTGCGAAGACATTGCCAAGGTAAGAATTGTTGTCCGCATCAGTGAACGCCGCTTGCAATTTTATATTGTTCAAATGCTTGGAGTGCGGCCTGTATAGCCCCTCGAACTGCCATCGATCCTGCTTCGATACAATATTAACTGGCAATGCCTCCGCCCCCTCCACCCGAGACACTAGAGTCGCAAATCCTGGCACGCCATACGCATTTTGATATCGGCTGTACGCAAGCCCAACATAGCCATCACGCCCGATATAGCTTGCTCCCACGGATATATTTTGGTTTTCAAGATGGCTATTTGAAAGCACGCCTTTTTGCGTACGAACCTTATCGACAACATCGACCAATTTCTTACCCTTTGCCCCTGGTGGCAATGTTGCGTCGTAATCTGGATTTTTAGTGAAATAATATTTGTTGTAGTTATTGAGCTCAGTTTTGTACAAATCCCCAAGACCAACCTCATATCTATCAATATACTCTTTAGCCGCTTCAGGCCCTTGTTTCAACGCATTCAAATAATACCGATTTATATACTCAAACGACTTCGGCTCAAAATATTCCTCAACCACCAAACGCGTCTGACAGCGCCTTAAAATCTCATCCTCACGCCCGCCTTTTTTATCGAGCAAGAAATCGCCGTCATAACAAATCGCTGCCTTAGAATTACCTGGAATCTTGTATTCATCGATGTGATTATTCATTCCGTCAATATGCCACGCAATATTGCCAGCACGCCCATTTAGAGCAAAAGCCTGTAATCGCGTAGCATTGGGTCCGCCGCTAAATTCCGCCTTCCCTTGAATAGCCTTTTGTGGCAATGCATTCGGAATCAACGATGTATTTACATCTACGGCGCCACCGATAGCATTGCCACCGAAGAGGACGGAAGCGGAAGATTTGCGCACGGTAATCGCCTCCGCAAGAAACGGATTCACTGCCAATGGCATGGTCCCCGCAAACCCCGCCACATCAGAAACGCCCAGCCCATTTTCCGTAACGAACACGCGAGAACCAGTCAAGCTGCGAATCTGCGGCTGCCCATTGTTCGGTCCCATGCTGTTGTTTTGCACGCCGCTCACCTTTTCGATAGTCTGCCCAATCGAGACAGCACGCGAGCGTTTGATCTGGTCGGCCCCCACATCGTCGCCGTTAAGGAGAAATTCGCTATTACCAATTAGCTTTTCTGAGCTTGAGTCTGGCAACGACTCTTCGACTAAAACTGACTGTAACTGTGCTTCCTGAGCGGTTGTGCCAAGTGGCAATGCAAACGCAATACAGGACGCAAGGAGGGAGAACTTATGATTCATATTATTTCAGATAGTAAAAATGCTGTAAGAAAAATTTTCGAAAATTATAGTTTCTCTCCGTTACACAGTAAATAATAAACATGTAACAATTGGGGTGATTGTAGGGGCGAGGCTTGTTACATATTACTGAGTAGTTACAGGTGGGTGGGGTAATGTATTTGGAAGGGGTTGCAGATTTTGCTACTTAACATGATTAAAATGCGGCACGGCTCGACCTTTCATATATTAAATTTAAGCCTAAGTAAAAATAGTAGATAAAGATCTTTCCAGTAACATTTACCTTTCTGTGATTAGGGATTGTAAAGTGAAATGGAACTGACTCTGGATCAAAAAAATTGATGCATGCTAAAGTAACTCCAGATCAAACAAAATTTATAGTTAGATAGGGGTATGAGTGGATTTCTTATTAGAAACGGTTTATGCGGGATTTTATTTTTTTGTAGTCTATGATTGGATCTACTTCTTAACAGGTTACTTGTTTTTTCTTGTTATATTTTGGCGACCTATTATTTATTCCTTCAATAATAAAAAGAAACTTGAAGAGGAATTAGAATTTTCACGTGTTAGCGAGAATATTGAGTTCCCTAGTAAACCAACGAACAAAACTGATGAAGATATCACTGTACGTTCGATTTTTAAATTCTTTTTTCAACCTGAACCTGGTTCTAACCTATTAAATTTAAGTAATATTTTGTTGGTAACTGGAATAATTTTTGTAATACGTTTTCCGCTACAAATTCTATTGTCGGAAGTTAATCCCTATGTATTAAGTAAATTAGGGGTAGAGACTAATGCTCGATTGTTGGCAATAGAAGATAGTGGAACAATAGTAAATGAAAAAAGGTTAAAAGAATACACAATTCAGTTTGTGACAAAAGAAAATAAGATTGTGACCGTCAAACGTCTTGAGGCTTACTTGAATTCAGGAAGTACTATTTACTATCTTGAACATTATCCTAGAGTGGTAGCTGAGAAAAAATAATATTTGCATCGTATTTAGTTTAAGACAATTTCCCGTATTAGCAACGACAATTATATAGTGCTCCTTCTATTAAATTAGAATAGTTTTTTCAGCTTATCGTTCATGCTTGATTAGGATAAGAAAATTCAACAATTTTCACAAATCGTGTTTTTGAGATTGCTCATAACATTTATCAGAACATAATAATGCTACATGACCAAAAAGAAAGCAAAAAGTATTCTTAGAAATAGATAAAAAACATAAAGGCATTATTTGTTATTCGCTCAAATTTTTTATGAGGTCCCAACGACGACGACAGGAGTTGTGAGAGAACCTAATTACGAGAACAGAAAATTTGAAATATAATTTTGAGTATAAAAAAATTTTTCAACTTTATACTACCCCATCTAATTTAGTGATTTTCTTCAACAGTTATTTGAATTCAAAAGACTGATAATACAGGCTTTAATTAAATCCTCATATTCTACAGTGATTCTATGTTAAGGGTATAAACCACAAAATAGTAAGTACTATAACCTTATTATTGTTTAAGTAACTATAAGTTCATAATATTTATTTATATTTATAAAGTTATAAGAATTTTTCTACTATTAATTATGGTATATAAAGGTCTAGATTGTTTTAAGCACTCTGATGATGGATTCTGGAGGGTTAAACTGAATAGTAATCTGGAAGTTTCTGTTCCTTCTTATACAAGGGTTATTCTTGGTGAGATTAAGAATGAGAGGCGATTTTTTTCATTTTACGAAGGGTTATATAAGAATCAGGAAGCTTCAATAAGTTTAAAAAATGGTGACCCATTCATGGGAAGGATGCTTAATTATAGAGAGAATGTTAATTTGGTTTTAAATCTTAACGTTAGTGCTAGTA
>NZ_JHXN01000004.1 GCF_000687755.1 Taylorella asinigenitalis ATCC 700933 | reverse complement strand
AATAATTAATTTTGGATTTGTACTGAGGAAAATTTAGTAGTTTTTTCTAAGGAAAATAAAGGGTTAACCTCCAATTTACGAAATAAGATTTTTCTTTGATGTGCATGAATCTCAATTAAGTCTTTAAGATAAATCATTTCAAAAAAGCTTTTACAAATACTTGCCTTATTATGGCAATACATACTAGAGAAATGTTTGAAGGCTTTATGTAAAGGTTTTGTCCAATCTCTATTTTCTTTCATTAAATAGCTGGTATCCAAATCTATATGTGATTCAAGATCGGTGATGGAATAATAATCTATAGTATTTGTTTGAAATTTTGATAACTGAAAGTCGAAATTTTCTAGTTGATAAGCCTTAATATAAAGACAACTTTTTTTGTAATCTACAATATCAGGCTCATTAAGAGTGCTGGTTAGCAATGTACAAAATTGCTCGCTGTATTTAAACCATGCTTTTGAGAGGTCCTTTGTCTTGGATTTTTTAATCCACTTATTAAAATCAAAACGTTGGCAATTAGAATCGCACGTTAATAGAGCTTGGTCTGCTATGTTGTCTAATTTTCTGTAAATATTGATTGGAATAAAATAATAAGAAACTTCAGAATAATTATTTTTGAAAACTTTTAAAATCGAATCTATGTTCGATTCAAAGCATCCGTCCTGAGAAAAATTTTCAATTTGCTTTTCCATTTTTTTTAGTTGATCTAAATTTAACTCATAAGATCTATACATTTGATTATCATACAAATCTACAGGCTCGTCTTCATTTCTAATTAAATAGTTTAATTTGTACTTGGCTTTAATAATCAAAAAGTTTATTTTGGACAGAGCTATATTGTTTTTTTCTGAATTACAATTTTTATCTATTAAAGAATTAAGGTCTTTCTTAACGAGAGTTTTATAAAAATCCTTTTTATTATTGATAAAGCAAGACCCATAAGCATCAGCATTACTTGGATAGTCATGAATTGCTATTGAATTTGCATGATACCTACATAAAGTGTTAATAGAATTGTTATAAGCAAGAAGGTTTCTTCGAATTAGCTCATTTGACAAATTTTCAATATACTTATTTGAGAGTTTGTTAATGAAAACAGTATTATTTCTTATGCAATTACCATATCCTCCAGACCAGGATGGAATGTTACATTTGTTGTGTATAGATGAAAATAAAATATCTATACTTAAATCTGAGTTAGAGCCAAAAATAACTAAAGAGATCAATACGGAAAAAAGAAAGTTCATATTATTTTAAAAAATTCATCCTATTAAGCCATCTATTTTCGTGTGACCCCATATATTGTCTTTCTAAATAACTATATAAATATTTTTTTCGTTCATCTGAATTAACAAATTCACGCATAAAGTTACTGTAAAGAACTCCTTGGTATTTCATATCATAACCCCTTCCTATTGTTACTCCAGATTCCAAAGTAGGTTGGTGAATAACTCTTGAAAATAACACACTTGTTCTTCTGTCAATTCCTTCTTGATCAAAAGTAAGTTGTCCGCTTTTTACTGGAATAGGGGAGTCGTTGTATTGTTTTGGCTGATATTGAGGTTCAGTTGATATGTTATTTGCAATAATTTGGTTAGTGATTGGTTAATTTTAAATTTATTTTCCATAGCCCCTCCCATACTCAATTGAAGTGTATAGAATATCTATGACATAAATAAGATAAAGCCCAAAAACAAACGTTTTCGGGCTTTATAAATGTACGGTGTCTAGACACCAGATTGAACTCAAATTGACTTAATACTATCTAAGCTTTTTTATTCAATGCATCAATTGAATCTTTTTGAATTTTGCTATAGATTTCAAAAGGATCTAAAACGCTTTCACCAAGATTCTGTTCAAACAATGCTCGGTTTGAAGCTTCATCATATTCACGTTTCTCAGCGCCACCTAAATTTGATCTAAAGATACCAGCTGCCGAAACAGGAAGGAAATCTTCGTATGTGATAGGCTCTAGCTTTAGAACTCCAGATGCAACTAACTCAGATGCGTTTTCTTCAGTCACTTCTTTATCTAAAGTTGCATCATCAGCAAGTTTGTATCTGAAATACGCAAGCCCCTGCTCATGTAACTGGTCATAGCAATCAGGAATTTCATCAAAATATTTCTTAAGAACTGCGTAGTAGGATTCAGCATCTTTAGACATATCAACATTAGCTGTTTCATCTAAAACTTTTGCGAGCAGCTCATCGTATAATTTACGACCTTTTGGAGTTAGTGCTACACCGCGTTTTTCAATTTCACCAAATCGTGCAGTATGGCTACCAGGTACACGCTCTTCGCCATTTACAAATTGCACATCTTCATTTAGTGCTTTAAAGCTTGTTTGACGAAGAAGAATTAAGCATTTGCGACGTGGAGGACCTTCGATGATATCTTTTGCTGGAATACCCCTTTCGAACATGCCCTTTTGAACTGCGTCAATATCAAGAGCACGTGGAGTTAAGTGATTGATATGTGGAACTTTGAAAGCAACAATATCAGCTATTAGTCTGTGTTGATTATGAAGTGCATCATAGGTTTCTTTAGAAACTGCAGCTTCAGACTGCCAGCGGAAAGTCTCTAAAACCTCTTTAACAAACTCAACTGCGTCTGCTTGCTCAAGACCACCATCCTTCTCAAACTTCTCTACCAATTCTATTGCTCTTGGAGAGAATATATTACGTTTAGCTAGAATTTCTTCAGCTTGTTTACGTAAATCAGCATCTTCGATTAATTCAAGACGAAGTAGAGAACAGAAAACACGGAATGGACACTTAATCAAGGATTCAGGGTCAATCGGTCTGAAAGCAGTAGAGTGTACTGGAATACCAGCTGGAGCTAAATCATAGTAGGCAACTGGGTACATTCCCATAACAGCAAAAATACGTCGCATGGTATGTAGCTCTTCTTTCTTACCGATACGGATAGCTCCGTGACGTGTTTGCTCAAGACGCTCTAGCTCTCCCGTTTCTTGAAGTTTTTGCTTCAACTCAGGATCTTCCTCTAAAACTTTTGCATTTACGTCGTTTACTAGTTTAAGTAGATCTCCGAAAAGTGGCACCTCTGTCTGGTACATATCAGACATAGCTTGTGAGAATTTCAATCGGATTTCATCTTTACATACAAATTGAGACATACGAGACTTCCTTTCTTAAGTTAAGGTTTAAAGTTTGCTGTATCAGCAAAAATTTGTGTAAGAAGTTCAAGACCTTCATTGAGAACTTCAGGTTCAATAGTTAATGGAGTAAGCAAACGAATAATATTTTTTGCTTTTCCGCTAGGCATAAGTAAAAGACCACGCTCACGTCCTAATTTAAGAATTTCGGCTAACAAAGAAGTACCTGGTCCATATTCTGGATGCGATAATTCAATCCCTCTCATGGCACCAATACCAGTAAGTTTAGATATCCAAGGATTAGTATTTGATGATTTCCATTCACTAAACTTAGTTTCTAATGTATCAATGTAATTCTTTGTAGAATTTTTAAATTCTTCACTTTGAATAATTTCCAATACTTGAAGGGCAGCAGAACATGCGATTGGGTTGCCCGAGTATGTGCCTCCCAAACTACCAACATGCGGTTCGTCCACAAATTCAGTTGGTCCAACTACTGCACCAAGAGGGATGCCCCCAGCTATGCTTTTTGCTAAAAGTAATAAATCTGGTTCAACTCCAAAATGCATAAATGCAAACGGCTTTCCTGTACGCCCAAAGCCAGATTGAATCTCATCGAAAATCAAAACTATTCCATGTTCAGTGCAAAATTCACGTAAGTATTTTGCAAATTCCATATCCAAACATTGAAAGCCACCTTCACCTATAACGGGCTCCACAATAACGGCACATATATCATTTACGTCTACTTCAATTTCAATTAGACGTTTAAGGGCCGCAACAGATTCGTCCTTACTGATCCCTGAGTCCTTACTAGGATAAGGAATATGGTATACAGGCCCTGGCAACGGTCCTAGTTTTTGCTTATAAGGAGCAACTTTACCGTTTAAATTTACAGTTGCGAGAGTACGTCCGTGAAAGCCACCATCAAAAGCAATCACTGCATTTCGCCCAGTTTTAATGCGTGCAATTTTCAAAGCATTTTCCGTAGATTCAGCCCCACAATTTGTGAGCATCGCAGAGAGTTCACCTTTGATAGGTACAAAATCAGTCAAAGCTTCTACAAATTTTTTATATGGCTCATGTTCAGCCGCATTGAAAGCATAATGCGTAAGTTTGGATGCCTGCTCTTGAATCGCAGCTACTATTTTTGGGTGGCAATGCCCAAAATTAAGCACACCAATTCCACCTACAAAATCAATATATTCTTTGCCCTCAACGTCCCATACCTTCGCATTTTTTCCATGAGAAAGAGTGACAGGGTGGATTAGCCCTAAAGCTTTACTAATACCTTTTCTGCTCATATATACCTCTTAATTAATCATACCCGTGGTCATAGTCAATACCCGCTTTCAGAGCGGCTTTACGCTCAGACTGGTCAACTATTTTTGCAGCAACGAGATCTCCGGTCACATTTCCGCATGTGAAAACCATATCTACAAGTGCATTAATCCCAGCAGTAAGGGCAACAATCTCAAGCGGCAACCCTGCTTGCGTAAACACAATAGACATACCAATTAGACCGGCTCCAGGCACACCAGCAGTCCCAATCGCTGCCATAGTACCTATAACCACTATGGTCACTAAATCTCCGAAAGATATGGACATACCCATAATCTCAGCGGCAAATATGACGGCCATACCAAATCTAAGAGCCGTCCCGTCCATATTTACGGTAGCACCTATGGGGAGCGTAAGCTTAGCAACTCGCTCTCCAATACCCGCTTTTTCGGCTGCTTTTAAGGTAATTGGCAATGTGCTCAAGCTCGAGCTTGTAGCAAATGAAGTGAACACCGCATCTTTTATTCTGCTGTAGAAATCAAATACATTAACGCCGAATACTTTCAAAATAAGAGGGTAAACAAGCAGAACCATAGAAGCTACACCAATATAGGCCGTCAATATAAACATGCCTAAAGCTACAACGGTATCCATCCCCTGAGAGCCTATTGTATTCGCGGTAATTCCTATAATACCTATTGGTGCATATTGCAATATACCCGAGAGGATTTTAGAAACCACTTCATTTCCTGCTTCAGTTATCCGAAACACCAAATCGCCCATCTCACGTTGCTTAGGATCATCTGAATGTCGCATAAATAGAATTGCTAAGCCTAGTACAATCGCAACAAACACGACAGCTAAAATATCACCTTCGGAAAATGCCATATAAATATTGCTAGGCACCATATTGATAATCGTGTCGATAAAATTAGGATTCTCCGGAGGCTTCACAACCGCATCCGCTGGCAATGTCAACCCCGCCCCTGGGTTAGTAACATAAGCCACCGCAATACCCACGAATATGGCTACAGCAGTTGTCAATAAATAAAGTGGAAATATCTTCGCTCCGATGCGCCCAAGTTCTTTTGGACTAGAGTGATTTACAGCGACCATCAGCGATAGCACTACAAGTGGAATCACAATCATCTTAAGAAGATTAAGAAAAAGTTTTCCAAGTGGAGCGAGAAAACTGCTATCTTCTCCCAACAAAAACCCCAGTACAATGCCTATCACAAAGCCTGCGGTCATTTTGAACATAAAGGATTTATTAAAGTACCAAGATAGAATATTCACTTACGGTTTCCTAAAAATCCACCTCCTAGAAATCTAAAACATCCCATAACAAACTACAAACGAAAATAAATAATCTAGTTGTTACTTTTTGGAATGCATAAAAATTTTCTCTATGGGGTGGCAATGTTTACGTTTACATAAAAAATTTTTTACTAGGGAAAATCCTAGTCACTCTCCACAATTAAACAAGCGGCGGCGAGGTCTTCGAGAGCATTGCCAACTGCTTTAAAAACAGTTATTTCATCATCGGATTCTCGTCCTGAGTGCTTGCCATTACATAAATCAAAAAGAGTAGCTTTGACACGATCTTTGCTAAAAATTCCACTAGCAATAGGATTTAGAAGATCACCTGATTTCATTAATGCTTCTTCGGTATCGATAAATACAGATGTGCCTGAAAAACATGCATCATCCGTCTCACGCATATCAGGCGTATAAGAGCCAATTAAGTCTAAATGAGTTCCTGCTTTTAACCATACCCCTTTTATGATGGGCTCTGTAGATAATGTCGCACAGCTAATTATGTCTGCATATGAACATGCCTCTTTGAAATCATCAACGTAGAATGAATCGAATCCTAGGTCTTGCAAATCAGAAGCCAATCTTTCTGCATTCTCGCGAGTCGGGCTCCATACCATTACTTTTTCTAAAGGTCTTACGGCTTTTATGGCCTCTGGAACAAGACTAGCTACCTGACCAGAGCCGATAAGCAAAAGATTTTTAGAATTCTCGCGACTGAGATATTTACAAGCAAGTGCAGAGACGGCAGCTGTGCGCCTGGATGTGATTACATTGCCATCTAAAAGGGTGTGCAGTTTACCATTTGCTCCATCAAAAAGCATATAAGTTGAATGCAAGGCTGGCATACCCAATTCTTTATTACTAGGGAAAACACTTACTGTCTTAAGTCCGATCCAGTGCCCCCCAATCCATGCGGGCATCAAAATAAATGAGCCTAGAGTCTTTTGTGCATCCATGATTTCATGAATATGTCGAAGTGGGACAGTAACATCTGTCTTAAAAAAATCTTCTATTTTCTCTATCAAATATTTATATGGCAATGCTTCTTCGGTCTGGTCTTCATCGTAAATTTGCATATATCTCTCCTTTGCTTTTGAGTCTTTTTTATAAAAGAATAAGATTAAAAATTTATTGAGGATTATCCCTAATTAAGAAAAAAAGTAGTTATGTTTAGACTATTTTTCGTTTGACCGAAAAACAATATAAAAATAGTATTTATGAGTACTTTTGTAAATTGGGGCATCTATGATTAACGATTTAATGAAGAAATTTGGCGTTTCTGAGAGTAAATTTCAGGGCGGTTCACTAGCCGTAAGATCACCTATTGACGGTAAAAATATCGGAAATGTAGTTATCAACACGCCTGAAGAGGTCGATGGTATTATCGAAAAATCTCAACAAGCATTCAAAGAGTGGAGAAAAGTGCCTGCACCTCGACGCGGCGAATTGGTGCGTATATTAGGGAATGTTCTTCGTGAATATAAGGAAGATTTAGGTAAATTAGTTTCCCTTGAGGCTGGAAAAATCACTCAAGAAGGATTGGGAGAAGTTCAAGAGATGATTGATATTTGCGATTTTGCAGTCGGTCTATCTCGTCAACTTTATGGCTTAACTATAAGCTCTGAGAGAAACATGCATCATATGCGTGAGACTTGGCATCCTATAGGTATTGTTGGAATAATTTCTGCATTTAATTTTCCAGTTGCTGTATGGTCCTGGAATGCAGCACTTGCCTTGATATGCGGCGACTCTATTATTTGGAAACCTTCAGAAAAAACTCCACTTACTGCTCTTGCTTGTCAGGCATTGTTTGAGAAAGCTTTAAAAGAGTTCGGCGATGATGCTCCAGAAAATCTTTCTCAGGTCGTAATAGGAGATGCAAAAGTAGGTGATATGTTAGTAACTGATCCACGCATTCCTGTTATTAGTGCCACAGGTTCTACTCGCATGGGTCAGATTGTTGGACCAAAAGTTGCTGAAAGATTTGGACGAAGCATTCTTGAACTAGGCGGAAATAATGCGATGATTCTTACTCCTAGTGCTGATCTCGATTTAGCAATTCGTGCAATTTTATTTTCTGCTGTTGGAACTGCAGGTCAAAGATGTACTACTTTGCGTCGGTTAATCGTACATGAAAGTATTAGAGATGAAGTAGTTGAAAAACTTAAAAAGGTTTATTCATCTGTCTCAATTGGAAACCCGCTTGAAGGAAACTTAGTAGGTCCTCTTATCGATGAGCAAATTTTCAATCAAATGCAAAACATATTGAAAAAAGCCTCTGAGTCTGGTGGTCAAGTTTCTGGTGGTAAGCGCGTCCTAGAAGACAAATATCCAGATGCATACTATGTTGAGCCAGCTATTGTTGAAATGAATGAGCAGAACGAAGTAGTTAAAACAGAAACATTTGCACCTATTCTATATGTGATTCCTTATAGTGAATATGAAGATGCTGTGGAACTTCAAAATAGTGTGCCTCAAGGACTCTCCTCATGCATTTTCTCTAATGATATTCGAGAAGCTGAGGCTTTCATTTCTGCCACAGGTAGTGACTGCGGCATTGCAAACGTAAATATCGGTACAAGTGGTGCTGAAATTGGCGGTGCTTTTGGCGGCGAGAAGGAAACTGGTGGTGGACGTGAATCTGGTTCTGATGCGTGGAAAGCTTATATGCGCAGACAAACCAACACCATTAATTATTCTCGTGAATTACCTTTAGCTCAGGGAATTAACTTCGGTTAATTTTCTGTTTTAATCCCTCAACCTAACTCGTAGGAGAAAGCATTGAGCAGTTTAAACAATCCAATTCAAGCCTCGGATCCAGAAAGTGAGATCCTCCCTAGCAGCGGAAATTTTTTAATCGATATTCTTCCGCTCGTATTGACCACGATATTACTAATGATTCAGTTTTTCGTGTTCAAGGATTTTACCCCACATATACCACTAGCATTTGGTTTAGCTATTACAGGGCTATTAATCTATGTACGTAAGGGTAAGTGGATTGATATGGAGAACCACTTTCTAAAAGTGGTTCGCGTGGGCTTGCCCGCAATCATGATCTTATTAATAATCGGGATGATTATTGCGGTGTGGATTGCTGCTGGTACCGTACCGACCATACTTTACTATGGATTTGAATTTTTCACTCCATCCAATTTTCTTGTTTCTTTGACATTAATTTGTGTGGCAATATCTTTGGCGACTGGCTCATCATGGAGTACAACGGGAACCATTGGTTTAGCTATGATGGGTATTGGTACAGGTCTTAATATACCTCCTGAAGTAACTGGTGGAGCAATTGTTTCTGGTGCATTTTTTGGAGATAAGATGTCACCTCTTTCAGAAACGACTAATCTTACACCTGCAGCTACAGGAGTTGATTTATGGGATCACATTACTAATTTATTTCCAACAACTATACCTAGTTTGTTAATTTCATTAGGGCTATATGCTTGGCTTGGAAGTACTTATGATACTTCTGGGGCAAATATGTCTCTAATAACGGAAATGCAAGCCACTCTCGATAAAAATTATGATTTAGGTCTTATAACTTTAATTCCTGCAGTAGTGGTTATTGTGGCAGCTGTCACTAAATTACCAGCCGTATTTGCAGGATTTATGGGGGTGGCGAGTGGCAGTATTATTGCCATCTTTGTTCAAGATGTTAGCTTACAAGAGCTATTTACTCTTTTGCAAAATGGAGTAAAAAGTACAACAGGCATGGAGATAGTTGATAACTTACTTTCTAAGGGTGGAGTTATGTCTATGGCTTGGGTGACATTGCTTACGATTCTTGCATTGTCGTTTATCGGTGGTATTGAATACTACGGTAGTCTTAATGCGATTCTTAAGAAAATCGAAAAATGGATTACTAATAGAGTGTCATTATCAGCGGCTTCATATACGACTATTATTGGTACAGGAACTTTAATCGGAGATGTGTTCACTACATTAGTATTGCCAGCTCGTTTGTATAAAGACAAGTTTGAAGAGCTGGGCTATAAGAAAACTAATCTTACGCGTCAAATCGAGGACTGTGGTACTTTGCTGTCTCCTTTAATCCCGTGGAATATGGGCGGAAGTTTTGTAGCTGGCACCTTGGGAATCGCTACTCTTGCGTATGCACCATACGCATTCTTTTGCTGGTTGTGCCCTGTCATAGGATTTATATGGGCTTTAACGGGCATTTATTTCCCTAAAGTTAGAGATAAGGATTTGGCACGTCACCGTGAACCTGCTAAATGGGAAGGTTTGTAATTTAGGTTAATTATGGTTTTAGATAAAAATTTATGGCCTGAGATAGTTGATGCGTCTCTTGTCGAGAGCTTTCCAATTTTAACTGCGGATGAGTCGGCTCAAGTCTGTGTGATAGGTGGTGGTTATACTGGTTTATCTTCAGCAATTCATCTAGCTGAAAAGGGTTATTCTGTCGTATTGCTTGAATCTAAGATTATTGGAAGCGGTGGTTCTGGAAGAAACGTAGGATACGTGAATGCAGGCACTTGGGCTACACCAGAGGATTTAAATAAATATTTGGGAGAAACTCAAGGCGAAATTCTTACAGAAGCTTTGGGAGCCGCACCAGCTCTAGTTTGGAAAACTATCGATCGTCTTGGAATAGATGCTCAAGATGTGCGTGCTGGAAATCTTCACATGGGGCATAATGCTGAGGGAGAGGCGGATGTAGATAATCGATATCGACAATTTTCAAGCCGTGGAGTTGATTGTGAAGTTTTAACAGGTTCTAAATGTCTTGAGTATTGCGGAACTAAAGCCATTAAAAAAGCCCTTCTAGATCGCAGAGCTGGCACAATTAATCCTTACGCTTATGTAACAGGTTTAGCTAAGGCAGCTAAAAACTTAGGTGTGCGTATATATGAGCATACTCCCGTAAAATCTATTGTTAAATCTGATGGTGCTTGGCAGGTTCAAACAGAAACTAACTCTGTGACTGCGGATAAAGTGATTATTGGAACAAACGCATATACAGAGGGAGAGTGGACAGATATTCTTAAATCAATTTATTTTGTTGGGTATTATCAAATCGCAACTGAACCAATGTCTGGAGATCCAGAGGCCGATAAAGTAATGCCATACCGCACAGGTTCATGGGACACTCGATTAGCCCTTTCAACATTCCGACGGGATAAAGATGATCGAGTTTTGCTCGGGACAGTAGGTTTTCATGAAGGAAAAGAATCGCTTTACGTCTCATGGGCAAATTCGGTATTAAAAAAATATTATCCTGAACTAGCACCTAAAGCTAAGTGGCAGTATCGATGGTCGGGTCGTTTTGGTTTTACACAAGATCATATTATGAGAGTATTTGAACCCGCACCAGGAATTTTGACTGCTACAGCCTATAACGGTAGGGGCATTACTACTGGAACTATGATGGGTAAATGTTTTGCTGAGTATCTAGATACAGATAGGCGAGAAGCGATACCATTGCCATTTAAAACAATGGAAGAGAGTGAAATTTCAATGAGAGGCATGCGGTCTGGATTGTATGATGCAGGCATTGCACTATACCATGCAGGACAAATATTAAAAATAGTATCTTAATCTTTTTGAACTCGATTTAATATCCAATCCATTAGAATTTTTACATGAGGAACACCCGTCTTATTTGACGGGTGAACCATATAATAAGCCCAGTTTTTATCGAGCTTATGGTTCCAAGCTAGTTTAAGGTCACCGTTATAAAGCTCTTCACGCACTAATACATCTGGTACTAGGGCTACACCACAGCCACAAATTGCAGCATGAATTGCATCATAAAAAGAATCGAATCGTGGGCCAGTAAATAAGCCTTCCCATTTGACATTAGCGGATAGGAAATATTCATTCCATGCACGAGGACTAAGTCGTGTTTGTATAAGAGTCACACCATCAGAGCAACCTGGTTGACTAAGCTCAGTAGTCTCTATTTCTGGTGCACAAACAGGTACGAACATACAGTCAAAAAGTTTAATACTGGTCATGCCAGGCCAGTCGCCTGCACCATGCAAGAATCCCAAGTCCATATCGTTGATCATGTTTGAATCTAATTCACCTAAATGGTCATGGAATTCTAGGTGGATATTTGGATGAGCCTTCCCGAAACCTTTTAAAAGCACTACAAGCCACCGTGCACAAAATGTAGGGTTGGCAATGATATTGAGTGTAGCAACTGCATTCCCGTGTGAGAGTACATTCAGAACAGCATCCTCAATCTTTCTTAAAATATCTTGAGTATCGTAGAGAAATTTTTCACCAATAGGTGTCAATTCAATGCGTTGCTTATGTCTTATAAAAAGTTCACAATCGAGAACTCTTTCTAGCAATGCAACCTGCTTTCCGACAGCACTTTGCGTCATGAATAATTCCTTAGCGGCACTCGTAAAACTTAAATGTCGGGCGGCGGTTTCAAAACATCGTAAGGATGTTATTGAAGGCAATTGAGAAACGGCTATTTTTCGCATGGTGTCAACTATGGCAATCGTACCTAATCGAGAAACCATAATTATAAATCTACAAGCTTCTTATAAATGGACTAGTATTTGATTTCATTCAAACCAATTTCTTTGAAAATGAGTTTTCTATAAAGCGCGCGTATTTCAAATAGGTCTTCAAGAAAAATATTAAGTAATTTATTTTCGCAAATTGAATTATTTAAGCAGTAATGTTCGGAAAACTCTATGACAGCATTTTTTAATGGATTAGTCCAATCCTCTTCTTTCTTTTTAAAGTAGCTGATATCTAAATTTATGAATGGCTGTAAATTATTTATTGTGTAAATTAGAGTTTCATCAGTTTTAAATTGATTTAAATAATCATCAAAATTATTTAAACGATAGAGTTTTGAATAAGTACAACTTTTTAATTTATCCTGAGCATCAAATCCATCTAATGTATCAGTTAGAAGGGTGCAATATTGCTCGCTGTACTGGACCCAACTTTTGGAAATATTGGGATTATTCATATTCTTAACCCAAATATCAGGATCAAATTTTTTACAGTTTGAGTCACAAGGGAAGTAAAGCGGAGAGGTTATTTCGTCTAGATCTTCAAATTTATCGTTGTTCAGTAAAAATAACCCTAAACTATCATTGTAGGCATACCTCAATATATTAATCAGTGTTTCAATATTGGAATTGAAACATCCTAATTTATAGAATTTATTCAAATCCTTTTTAATATCTTCTAGATATTGAAGACTTAATTTGTAAGTTTCATACCATTCTTGATCAATATAAACATCATTGTTATCTTCATCCCTAAGAAAACCTATATCCTCAGCAATTTGAAGTTTTTCTGCATTTATCAAATATTGTATTTTGGCAATATCTTCTTTATTTTTATACGAATTGCAATTAGGGCTGAATGTAGAATCGGGATCCTTTTTGTAATTTATAAATATATTTTTTAAAAGAATCAAATTATTAGTGAAAGAACAGTTTTCATATGCATACCAGTTTGCATCGTAGCCATCTTTAGCATAGTTATTAGCATTATATTTGCAAACTATATCCAAGTTGTTTTTATAGAATTTTATAGATTCATAGTTAGGGTCATTTGTAAAAGTTGATATTTTTTCTGTATATATATTTTCAAGTAATTCGTTGTAAAAGTAGTAGCAACTGCTGTTTGCCCCTGAGTAGGGAATTTAATTGCATTGAGTATGTACTATTTGAGAAAAAACATTACTTAATCCATCTGTCCTAAGAAGGAGTGGGAGTGATAGCAAAATTTTTAAAAGGAGTCCCATATTATTTAAGCCACTTCAATCTATCCATCCATCTAGATTCGTTTTTGAACTCTAATGATAATTCTAGAAAGATAATAAAAGTATGAGTATTTAATTTGATACGCCAAAAAAGATCTAATTGATTTTTAAATTATCACTAAACTATTTAGCTAACATTAATTTGAAATAAACGGTCAAATTACTAAACAAGAAAATTGATATAATTTTTATTTCCCATAAGGTAAAGCTATGACTAAATATGTTTTTGTTACGGGTGGTGTTGTATCATCCCTAGGAAAGGGTATTGCTGCAGCTTCATTGGCTGCTATTCTTGAGTCTAGGGGACTTAAAGTTACGATGCTTAAACTTGATCCGTACATAAACGTAGACCCAGGTACCATGAGTCCCCTTCAACACGGAGAGGTGTTTGTAACTGAAGATGGGGCTGAGACGGATTTGGATTTAGGTCATTACGAAAGATTTATATCTGCAAAAATGCATAAATCGAATAACTTTACTACAGGTCAAATTTATGAGTCTGTTCTTCGCAAGGAACGTAGAGGAGACTATCTTGGGAAAACTGTTCAGGTTATTCCTCATATCACAAATGAAATTCAGGATTTTATAGAGCGTGGTGCAAAATGTGCTTATGATGGGTGTGCAGACATTGCCATCGTAGAAATAGGTGGAACTGTAGGTGATATTGAATCATTGCCATTCTTAGAAGCAGTTCGTCAAATGACTCTCCGTCTTGGCAGAAAAGGTGCTGCTTTCATTCATTTGACACTTGTTCCATATATTGCATCTGCGGGCGAACTTAAAACCAAGCCTACCCAACACTCCGTACAAAAATTACGCGAAATTGGGATTTATCCAAATGCTTTATTATGTCGTGCTGATAGGCCTATACCTGAAGATGAGCGGGCTAAAATTTCTCTTTTTTCCAATGTGCCTCAAGAGGCAGTAATTTCAGTCTGGGATTCTGACTCTATATATAAAATTCCTAAGATGTTACATGACCAAGGTCTAGATAATATTATTTGTGAGGCTCTTGATATAGACGATGCTCCAGCTGATTTGTCTGTTTGGGACAAAATAGTGCATGATTTGCAAAACCCTGAGCATACAGTACGAATTGGAATGGTTGGAAAATATGTTGATCTTACTGAATCATACAAATCTCTAATCGAAGCCTTAAACCACGCAGGGATTAAAAATAAAACGAAGGTTGCTATCGAGTATATTGACTCTGAAGATATTGAGAATTCAGGCGTTAGCATCTTAGAAGATTTAGATGCAATATTGGTGCCAGGCGGTTTTGGTAAAAGAGGGACTGAAGGAAAAATTGCCGCTATTAAGTTTGCCCGAGAAAATAATGTTCCATATCTTGGAATATGTCTTGGGATGCAGTTAGCTACTATAGAGTATGCACGTAATGTTGCTGGTCTTGAGGGAGCTGGAAGTACAGAACTAGATCCTAATACTCTTCATCCTATAGTGGCTTTAATTACTGAGTGGACAAATAAAGATGGCTCAGTAGAGCAGCGATCGCAGGAATCAAATCTTGGTGGCACTATGCGTAAAGGGGCACAGGAAGTTCCTGTAAAACCAGGGACATTAGCTCATAGTATCTATGGTGATATCGTGAATGAGCGTCATCGTCATCGTTATGAAGTTAATACGAATTACATAGAGAAGTTGGAGTCTGCAGGCTTAGTAATAAGTGCTATTACACCTAAAGATAATTTACCTGAAATTATGGAGATTCCCGGTCATCCGTGGTTTTTGGGTGTGCAGTTTCACCCTGAATTTACATCTACGCCTCGTGATGGTCATCCGCTATTTAATAGTTTTTTGCAAGCAGCACTAAAGCATCAATCAAGTTCTGAGAAGTGATGTCTTACTCTATACAACTAAACGATTTTAAAATTTCTAATGGTAGTCCATTTGTTCTTATGGGTGGACTTAATGTTCTTGAATCCCTCGATTTGGCAATGTTTACGTGTGCCCATTTTCTAGAGGTTACTCAAGAGCTTGGGATTCCATACATTTTCAAAGCATCATTCGATAAGGCAAACCGATCTTCAATTCATAGTTATCGCGGTCCTGGCTTAGATGAAGGTTTACAAATTTTTGAAAAATTAAAAACCGAATTTGGTGTTCCTATCGTTACGGATATACATGAGCCTTATCAAGCAAAAGAAGTTGCTAAGTATGTTGATATTTTGCAGTTACCAGCTTTTCTTGCCCGTCAAACGGATTTAGTTGTGGCTATGGCTAAAACTGGCAAAATAATTAATATCAAGAAACCACAATTTCTTAGCCCAGAGCAAGTACCAAATATTATTCAAAAATTTCAAGAATCAGGAAATGACAATCTAATAATTTGTGAACGTGGATCTAACTTTGGTTATGATAACTTAGTGGTAGATATGCTTGGTTTTGGAGTTATGAAAAAACTTACATCAGGAAGACCACTGTTTTTTGATGTTACGCATGCTCTTCAAAAACGTGAACCTGGTTCTTCCGCTTCAGGAGGTAGACGCGAACAGGTTCTTGACTTGGCTATGGCAGGGATGAGTACAGGTATTGCAGGTCTTTTCTTAGAAGCTCATCCAGATCCAGATAAGGCCAAATGCGATGGGCCGTCAGCATTGCCACTAAATAGATTGAAAGAATTTTTAGTACGTATCAAAGCTATAGACGATACAGTTAAGTCGTTTGGGCCCTTTGAAGTTTGATATTGTTAAAATAATCTAAATTTTTAACTAGGATTTTTAATGAGTGCAATTGTAGATATTATCGGTCGTGAGATCCTTGATTCACGCGGAAACCCAACTGTTGAATGTGATGTGTTGTTAGAGTCAGGTGCCATGGGTCGAGCATCTGTTCCATCAGGGGCATCGACTGGTTCAAGAGAGGCGATTGAACTTCGTGATGGGGATAAAAGTCGTTATTTAGGAAAAGGTGTTCTTAAAGCTGTAGAAAATATCAATGGAGAAATTTCTGAAGCCCTTATGGGTTTAGACGCTCAGGAACAAACATTTATCGATCGCACTCTTCTTGATTTGGATGGTACGGAAAACAAAAGCAATATAGGGGCTAATGCTATGCTTGCTGTAAGTATGGCTGTTGCACGTGCTGCTGCTGAAGAATCTGGGCAATCTCTTTATCGTTATTTTGGTGGTTTCGGTCCTAAGCAGATGCCCGTGCCTATGATGAATGTGATTAATGGGGGTGCACACGCAAACAATTCCTTAGATATTCAAGAATTTATGATTATGCCTGTGAAAGCTGCATCATTCAAAGAGGCTCTTCGCATGGGAGCAGAGGTTTTTCACGCATTAAAGAAAATCATTAATGATTCTGGTATGTCTACGGCTGTAGGTGATGAGGGTGGCTTTGCACCAGACCTTAGCTCACATGAAGAAGCTATTGAACTTATCTTAGAGGCTATCAAAAAAGCTGGATATGAAGCAGGAGAAGATATTGCATTGGCATTGGATTGTGCTAGTTCTGAATTCTACTCTGATGGTGTTTATAAACTTTCCGCTAATGGTGGTACTGCTTTAAATTCTGAGCAATTTGTAGATATCCTAGAACAATGGTGCGATAAGTACCCAATTATTTCTATCGAAGATGGAATGGCTGAAAACGATTGGGATGGTTGGAAAATGCTTACCGATCGTCTAGGTGATCGTGTTCAACTTGTAGGCGATGATTTGTTTGTCACCAATACCAAAATCCTAAAAGAAGGAATTCAAAAAGGCATCGCTAATTCAATCCTAATCAAGATAAATCAAATAGGCACATTGACAGAGACTTTTGCTGCAATTGAAATGGCTAAACAAGCTGGTTATACGGCTGTTATATCTCATAGATCAGGTGAGACTGAAGATTCAACAATTGCTGATATTGCTGTGGCTACAAATTCTATGCAAATAAAGACAGGTTCTCTTTCTCGTTCTGATCGTATGGCTAAATATAATCAGTTGCTTCGCATCGAAGAGGAACTATCTGAAGTGGCTGAGTATCCAGGTCGTGGGGCTTTTTACAATCTCTTTTAATATGCGACTTTAGATTTTATGCGTCGATTAATTCTTTTACTGATATTTGCATGCATTGCCATCCAGTATCCCTTATATATGGGAGAAAAAGGGTATAAAAAAGTAGAAGAATTAAAGACGCAACTGCAGGAAGAAAAGGATAAAACTGCAGCTATGACAGCTAGAAATAATGCTATGCAGGCCGAGATTGAAGATTTATCTTCAGGCACAGAAGCACTAGAGGATATTGCTCGTCAAGAGATGAATATGATTAGCGAAGATGAAGTGTATGTTAGGGTGGTTGAACCGACTAATTCAAATGTGCAAAAGCCAAATTTAAATTCTCAGAAGGAAGTTCCTCATAACAAGCCTAAAAATGATAAGGATCAGAAGAACAAACCGTAAATCAATTGTTTAGATATGAGTTTAATCTTCGATTCAGTCTGTTTAACCCCTCTCGCTTCAGTAACTGGTCACGTGTCAATTTAGGTAGGTCCAAAGAGTTGCGTTCATCAATTCCGTTCTTGACTAGTTCTGTGATTAATTCAGGATATTTATCATAGTAGGATGTCAGCAATTCATCAGGGGTGTTTAAAATTACTCGGCTTTGCTTAAGTGAAGTTCTATGAAAATCTCTCATATTCCAAGTAATTAAAACGCTGTTATTTAAACCAAATCGCTTTTGTGCAATTATTGCGGCTAATGCGACATGCCTATCTTTTTTATCTATCGAACTTAATGCCTTGGAATAGGTCTGTTCGGTGGTATCGACTTCCCCTAAATTCGCCTCTGGGCAAAGAGTATTAAAGCGATCCCATTCAGAATCAATAAATTCTTGTGGTTTTTTCCAAATTGAGGCTGCATTTCGTCGCCATTCACGTCCGATTTCTTCACTCCAAATAGGTTGGCAATGACCGTGAGAATACAGTCGCAGGAACATTGCCAACGTAAAGTAATGCATAATTACGCAAGTATCAATAACCGTAAGTGGGGGGATGTTCCCCGAAGAATCGCATATTGTCATGAAATGGGCAAAATAGTTATTTTAGACTCTTGATATATAAATAATTTCCCTTATATACATATCATAGAAAAATTTATGAGGCTATTATGCGTTTTGAAAAATTTACTACTAAGTTTCAGCAATCAATTGCGGATGCTCAGAGTCTAGCTTCTCGTAACGATAA
Organism: Taylorella asinigenitalis ATCC 700933; assembly: GCF_000687755.1. GTDB lineage: Bacteria > Pseudomonadota > Gammaproteobacteria > Burkholderiales > Burkholderiaceae_B > Taylorella > Taylorella asinigenitalis. The sequence goes on along the minus strand of NZ_JHXN01000004.1, from coordinate 96,201 downwards.
TCAGTATATTGAGGGTCATCATGTGCTCTCTGCGATGTTGGCTGATGAAGGCTCGGGCATTGCCAGCTTGCTTGCTCAGGCGGGTGTGCGCGTAAACCAGTTGCAAACTAAGTTAAACCTTGCATTGAATAATTTGCCAAAGGTAGAGGGTGCGGACGAAATTCAAATTAGTCGTGCTTTAAATCAACTTCTTTTGAAAACCGATAAAGAGTCATCTAAGAGAGGGGATAATTTTATTGCAAGTGAGTTGTTCTTGGTGGCATTGGCAGAGGATAAGGGTGAGCTTGGTACGATCTTAAAAGATTGTGGTTTAGAGAAAAAGGCTTTGCTGGCTGCTATTGAGGCGATACGGGGGGATAGCACTGTCTCTGATCAAGAAGGAGAATCTCAAAGACAGGCATTGAAAAAATACACTACTGACCTAACTGAGCGTGCTCGTATGGGCAAGTTAGACCCAGTAATTGGACGTGATGATGAAATTCGACGTGCAATTCAAATTTTGCAACGTCGTAGTAAAAATAATCCTGTTCTAATCGGTGAGCCAGGTGTTGGTAAAACAGCAATTGTTGAAGGGCTTGCTCAAAGAATCGTGAATGATGAGGTACCTGAGTCTTTACGTGGTAAACGTGTACTTTCTTTAGATATGGCTTCCTTATTAGCTGGGGCTAAGTTTAGGGGTGAATTTGAGGAACGTTTAAAAGCAGTTTTAAAAGAGCTCGCTCAAGATGAGGGAAATAATATTGTATTTATCGATGAAATACATACTATGGTCGGAGCTGGTGGAGCAGAAGGTGCCATCGATGCGGGAAATATGCTTAAACCAGCATTGTCACGAGGAGAGTTGCATTGTATAGGGGCGACCACTTTAGATGAATATCGCAAATATATAGAAAAAGATGCGGCTTTGGAGCGTCGATTTCAGAAGGTGCTTATTGATGAGCCTGATGTAGAGGCAACCATTGCCATCTTACGCGGACTTAAGGAGAGATATGAAATTCATCATGGGGTAGAAATTACGGACCCAGCTATAGTTGCGGCGGCAGAATTAAGTAATCGTTATATAACAGATAGATTTTTGCCCGATAAGGCTATTGACTTGATTGATGAGGCGGCTGCACGCATCCGTATGGAGATTGATTCTAAGCCCGAAGTAATGGATCGTTTGGACCGACGCATCATTCAACTTAAGATTGAGCGAGAGGCTGTTCGCCGCGAGGACGACGAGGCTTCTAAACGTCGGTTGCAGTTAATCGAGGATGAACTAGCTAAGCTTCAACGCGAATACGATGACTTTGAGCAAATCTGGAAAGCTGAAAAATCTTCTGTTCATGGTGTACAGTCCATTCGTGAGGATATCGATAAGGTTAAGGCACAGATGGCTGAATACCAGCGTCAGGGCGAATATGAGAAGCTATCGGAGTTGCAGTATGGAAAATTGCCAGATCTTGAGCTGCGTTTAAAATCTGCAGAAAAAGGGGAAGTGAAGAATCAGCTTCTTCGGACAGAGGTTGGTACTGAAGAAATTGCCGAAGTTGTGTCACGTGCGACAGGTATTCCTGTAGCGAAAATGATGCAAGGTGAAAGGGCGAAATTATTGACCATGGAAGATCGTTTGCACGAGCGTGTAGTTGGTCAGGATGAGGCTGTTCGCTTAGTGTCTGACGCTATTAGGCGTTCTCGTGCTGGTCTTTCAGATCCAAGTAAACCTTACGGATCATTCCTATTTTTAGGTCCTACAGGTGTAGGTAAGACTGAGCTGACTAAGGCTTTGGCGAATTTCTTGTTTGATTCCGATGATCACATGGTTCGTATTGATATGAGCGAATTTATGGAGAAGCATACTGTGGCTCGCTTAATAGGTGCACCTCCTGGGTATATTGGATATGAAGAGGGTGGTTATTTAACTGAAGCAATACGACGTAAGCCGTATAGTGTAATTTTGCTGGACGAAATCGAAAAAGCTCATCCTGATGTGTTCAATATTTTGCTTCAGGTTTTGGATGATGGCCGTTTGACTGATGGGCAGGGTCGCACAGTTGACTTCAGAAACACCGTCATTGTGATGACTTCAAATATAGGTTCTCAACATATTCAGAAAATGAGTGGAGAGCCATATGAGAAAATTAAGGACGTGGTTTGGGATGAATTGAAAAATTCGTTTAGACCTGAGTTTTTAAATCGTATAGATGAAATAGTGGTGTTCCACGGTCTTGAGCAAGATCAAATCGCAAACATTGCCAAAATACAAATTAAGCGATTAGCTCAGAGATTGGGGCAGTTTGAAATGAAACTTGAGATTTCGGTTAAAGCAATTGCTAAAATTGCTGAAGCAGGCTTTGATCCAGTGTTTGGGGCTCGTCCGCTAAAACGTGCGATACAGCAGCTAATTGAAAATCCTTTATCTAAGCGTATTTTGCAGGGCGAATTTACCGCTAAAGATACCGTGAAAGTGGATTTTGATGAGGAATCGGATCAATTCACATTTAATGCTTAACTTGGGTCGCCCTCGGGCGGCTCTAAATTTAGATTGGAGAGAGATATGAAAAATACGAATTTTTTTGATGAAATACAATCAAAGATTCAAGAATTGATTAGAAACAGTCCTGCAGCTGATATTGAGAAAAACGTTAAAGCTTTTATGGCTCAGACCTTCAGTAAAATGGATTTAGTTACGCGTGATGAATTTGATGTTCAACGTGCCATGGTTGATAAACTTCGTGAAAGAGTAGAGCAGTTAGAGGCTCAGCTTGAGAGTAAGTCTTAATTATGTTTAGTGTATGAGGGCAGATTTTTTTCTGCCCTTTTTTGGGTTAATAGTCTAAAAATCATACTTAAGGTTAAATATGGGTATAAATTTAATTAAAAATGAAGATGGCGAAATTGAATATGCTGTATTTGATAAAGATGACTACGAAAAAATTATAGAAATTATTGAATTAGTAAAAAGCCTTAATCTTTATAAGAAAACTATTTCCTTAGAAAATTTCAATTTAAATTGCTCACATTCTGATGATTTAAAAAAAGAAGATTCGCAATTTGATTATTCTCTTCCTGCGTTGTCATCTAGAGATGATGATTTCCAATCGATCCATGATATTAATTCTAATGATACGGTAAATTCGGATAGAAATCTTGATGGTCCAATTACTACATCTTATTCTAAACCAGTTAGTTTAGAAGTTAATTTTAATGAAAATAGTAGACGCTACAGTTCAAAGGTCTACGACTACAAATCAGCTAAGGAGTATTTGACCGTTGATATTCTTTTGGATGCACTTAGGGAAAGAGATTTGGAAGTATTAAAGATTGCTGGAAGGCTATGGAAGAATGATTATTTTGAATGGGATGAGAGTGATTCAGATGCCTTGATTCTTTATTATCTTTCTGGTGCTATATTTACAAAAGGATTTAATGATTTTAATGAAAATGAAAAATTGGTTAAGATGATTAAATATGCATTAAATAACTTTCATTTTAGGCCAGAGCAGCGAATTGAATTAAATTCGATTAAAGTGCTTTTAGAGGACAGAATTAATGGAGTTGAGGACCTTGAGAGAATCAATAAAGCTAGGTTTTTTAATATTTTACTAACTGGGTTTTCAAATCACTTTAATTTAGATATTAATGCAGTTATTAAGATTTTAAGAATTGGCCACAGAGAATTGAAAGAATATAGGCTTACTGGTAATTTAAGTTTTATGGATAATTAACATTTATTCAATATATTGCAAGCGAATTTTTTCTGTAATTTAATACCACTATAATCTCTACTTATTTCCAATTAAATTCCTGTACCATACCGAATGAAACCAGAAGATACACTAAACCCAGATGTTCAAACTCAACTTACTAAAGTAGTTAGTGATTTAGAGAAATTAATGAGTGTTCAGAAAGCCCATGTTTCTAAAAATGAGGCTATTCATTCTATTTGCGAGGTCATTAATTATTCTGAAGAAAATCAAACCTACTCTATTTCTTTGGATGGAAGTGACCTCCCTTGTCAAAAGGCAGCTAGTTGTTTGCTTGAGCCGTCTGTGGGCGATCAAGTACTGGTGAGCGGACCAAATAGTGATGAACTCTATATCATTGCCATCATTAAACAAATGGAATCTTCGAATTCTAAAGTAAAAATTCCTGGAAATTTGACGGTTCAGGCCGAGGAGCTTTCATTCCGTGCAAGCAAAAAAGTGGATCTAAAATCAGACCATTTACAGATGAAATCAAATTCAGCTGAGGTTGTTGTTGATTCTGCGGATTATGTTGGTCGCGAGCTTAGATCAACAATAAGTATTTTTAGATTTGTCGGTAAAGTTTATGAAATTATTACTGATAGACTGGCTCAAATGAGTAGAAATACTGTACGTATAACAGAGCAAATAGATCAAACTCGTGCAGGAACTATAGACTATCAAGCTGAAGACAGTGCACGAGTACATTCCAAATACACTATGGTCACTGCAGGCGAACTCGTTAAGGTTGATAGCGAGCAAATACATATGGGATAGCAACCCCTAACCAACCCTCCTGACATTCTATTAAATCCTCCACAAGAGGGGCTTATTTATTATCTCCCGAGACTCATTCAAACAACTGTTTTATTGAAAAATCTGTTACATATTGTTAAATTTGTTTCAGGTAAATGCTTGATTTTATTTGAATTAAATTTGATTGTAATAAAATCTTAAAATTTTCATCTTAGAATTTCTGCGTAAGTATTTTTACGGACATGTGTTTTTGTTGTCGAGAAAGAATATACAGCAAAACCGTTTTCACCTGACTCTTTTTTATATCGGCCTATATTATGTCAGAACGTCATTTAGTAGCTAACACCGTTTTCGGTGACGAATTAAAGTTTAAATCCCTAACGGGTACTGAAAAGCTATCCGAATTGTTTGATTACACTGTAGATCTTGTTTCGGAGAAAGGTGATCTTGATTTAGAGAAAATTCTCGGAACTATAATCGATATCACTGTTGAAATAACTCAAGGCAAGAGATATTTTCATGGGTTAGTAACTAGTGCCCAGTATCTACAGCCCCTAGATACTACTAAGCGTGAGCATGTTTATCGCTTTGAACTGCGTCCTTGGTTGTGGCTTGCTACGCAAACTCAAAACAATCGCATTTTCCAGAAGATTTCCGTGCCCGAAATTATTGAGGAAGTGCTGGAAAAATATCCATTCAAGCATGAATTCAAGACTATGGACAACTATAGAACATGGCCATATTGCGTGCAGTATGGAGAGAGTGATTTAGCTTTTATAAGTCGTCTATGTGAGTACGAAGGAATTTATTATTACTTTGATCATAGTGAAGATGAGCATAAGTTAATTATTGCTGATAGCAGTGCAGCCCACAAAGATATCTCAGGTGTCTCTAAATTGACTTTTCACGCGGATGATCAGGCATTGCCATCTCATGGACCTGTTATTTCGGCTTGGGGTAATGTTGATTCTCTTTATAGCAATGAGCACTCCATGGTCGATTACGATTTCGAGAAATCGACTGCAAAACTAGATGTTTCGCATTCAATTAATAAAAATAGCGGCCGTAAGATGGAGATTTACGATCCATTGCCAGGCTACATTGAGCTTGAGCATGGCGAAAAATATGTGAAGGTTGCCGCTGAGAGTGAAGCGTGGAAAGCTCGTACTGTAGAGGCTGAGACGAATTATCCACTTGTGAGTTGCGGTTCTACTTTTTCCGTGGACCGAGTGCAGGATGCTAAGAATCCTTATATTATTTTAGGTACCGAGTTTACCCTTCATGAAAATCAGTATGCTTCTTCTGGTGGCAATGCTCCCGAACTCCACCACATGCACGTAAAACTACATGCATTGCCAAAAGAGATCCAATTTAGGGCTCCGAAAATTACACCTATTCCTAAAGCTCAGGGACCAATGACAGCAAGAGTTGTCGGTGTTCAAGGCGAAGAAATTTATACCGATAAATATGGGCGCATCAAAGTTCAATTTCACTGGGACCGCGAGGGTAAATCAGATGACAATAGTTCGTGCTGGCTTCGTGTATCAAGCCCATGGGCAGGCGGTGGATTTGGCGGCGTTCAAATTCCACGTATCGGAGATGAAGTTATTGTGGGATTTGTAGGGGCACATATCGATAGACCAATGGTTATCGGCCGTGTGTACAATGCGAATAATATGCCAGCATTGGAATTCCCCGCAAACGCAACGCAAAGCGGTACTGTCACTCGTTCAAAATATGGTGATTCGTCTACTTTCAATCAGATGCTTATGGAAGATAAACCAGGCGATGAGAAGCTAAGTTTCCAAGCACAGAAAGACATGGACACATTGGTTAAAAACAATGAAGATATCAGTGTAGCGGGTGAACAGCAGGGTACTCACGGCGGTACAACTGATTTATCTGTGGGCGGTTACGACGATAACATTTTTAAAGATGCATCCACTGAAACTAATGAGGCAAATCAGGTGAGAACTATTATCGGGACATCTGATGAAATCGTTGAGGGGCCACGCTCTCACTCAATCGGGTCTAACGCTACGATCAATATGGGACGTGGGTTTGTTCAGAGTGTTGTAGGTGGTCTTGCAAATTATACGTATGGTGCGGGTAGAGATAGGACTGTTGAGACAGAATTTTCTCATGAGGCCACCAGTAGTGTTACGCGCAAGGTTTCAGGAAGTGCTAAGTACACAGTTGGGCAAAAGTATTCAAAAATTGTTAAAGGTGGTCCAATGGAAATCAAAACAGGACCTACAGTTATAGAAATTAATGGGGAGGCTTTCATTGATAGTCTAATAGACCATCACAACAAGGCTAGTGCTATTTTATCTTTTACTGCCCCTGCCCTAAATTTCTTAGCACCTATTATTCTAAATTTATTTAAATCAAAAATTTCAGTTGCTTTGATGAAAGATACTACTGCACTTACTAGTACAAGCCAAGGGATTTTAGGATTTGGATTATCTTTTGCTAGTGAATCAGCTCAGGCTGTAAAAGCTGGTGCATCGATTTTGAAGTTTTCTGGCATTAAGAGCCAGGAAGAAAAAACTCATCTTAAGGGTGAAATCAACGTAGTCAAACTCAAGAAAAATAGTACTAAAGGTCTGGAGGTTGCACAAAAGCATGAGCTTGTGGGCTTCCTTATTGATAATGCTTAATTTATAAAGGACTTAGAATGTTAGCTACAAATCAAATGGTTGGAATGGATTTTGCTTTTCCTGATCTTTGTAAAACACCTCCTTCATTAATTCCTATTCCATATCCTGATATGGCCTATCCTATGGCAGCAATTCCAGTTGCTGTAACTATCCTTTTTAACAATGCGTTTGCTCATAACCTTGTAACTCAAATTCCTATTACAGTTGGAGATTTGCCTGGTGTTGCCATGGGTTTAATCTCTCAGACAGTCGCAGCTTCTAGTAGAAGATTATTTATGAATTCATACTCTACTTTAATATTTGGTACACCAGCCAATCGTATGGGTGCTGGAGGACCCCAAAACACTATGAATACTGTAGGGTATACAGTTGTTCCTAGTTGTCCGCATATTGTGATTTTGGCACCCTGAAATTGGAGAGAAACATGAGTAGAACATACAAAATTAGTGGTCCATTTGATTCAGAAAGTTTGTTATTTAGATCGATGAGTGGCAATGAAGCCTTATCATCTATTTATGAATTCAAATTAGAGTTTGTTTCCAAAGATAAAAATTTCGATGCACGAACTCTAATAGGTAAAGAATTAACATTAACAGTTAATAATGGAAATAAAAATAGATACCTCAGTGGTTTGGTTACTCAAGCAAAACGTGTAGGTCAAGAAACTACTACTGAAAGATATTTTATTTTCGAGACTATTGTTAGACCATGGTTGTGGCTTGCTACTAAAACTAATCATTACAAAATTTTTCAAAAGAAAAATATTCCTCAAGTAATTAAAGAAACTTTTGAAGACTATCCATTTGAGTTAGAAATTAAAACTGAAGAAAGCTATCGAGAATGGGGATATTGTGTTCAATATGATGAGACTGATTATGAATTTGTTTCTAGACTTATGGAACATGAGGGCATGTACTTTTGGTTTGAACATAGTGATGGAAAGCATAAACTAATTATCACAGATAGTAAAAATTCTCATAAGCCAGTAGATGCATTTGATAGCTTAAGCTTTTATGATCAGGGTCTTGGTTTAGATCATACTGAAGAACATTTTTATGAATGGCAACCTAAATTAAGCATCACACCTACTAAATTTAGTTCTGTTGATTACAACCTAAATAAGCCCGATGCTAGTTTGTATGTAGAGAAAGAATCAGCTATTAAAAATAATCATGGAGTTGATCTCGAGTTTTATCATTCAATTGGGGATTACACAGAGACTTCTGAGGGTGAGAGATACGCTGATATAAATGTTGAAATTTTTGAAGCTCAGTGCAAAAAGTATTTTGGTACAGCAAATAGCCCTATGCTTTCAGTGGGTAGCACCATATCTTTAAAAAAACATCCAAATAAATCACAAAACCAAAAGTACCTAATCACGAACATTTATTACGAATTTTCTGAAGCTTCTTATGCAACAAATGAAAGTCAGAAAACTTATGCAATATCTAAGGTTTTAATGATTCCTGCATCGACCCAGTATCGCCACCCCAAACTTACGACAGTTCCTTTCACATATGGTCCTCAAACAGCTGTAGTAATGGGTCCTGAGGGTGAATCAATTCATACCGATGAATATGGAAGAGTTAAAGTTAAATTCCATTGGGATTCAGCTGATATCGAGGATGGGGATAGCTCTTGTTGGGTGCGTGTATCAAGCCCATGGGCTGGTGGCGGATTTGGAGGTATGCAAATCCCTCGTGTAAATGAAGAAGTAATAGTTGATTTCTTAGGAGGTCATCCTGACAGACCTGTAATTGTTGGTCGTCTTTATAACGCAGACAATATGCCACCTGTTGAATTACCAGCCAATGCAACAGTAAGTGGTTTTCATACACGCACAAAAGACGGAACTTCAGATCAAGCCAATTCTTTGTTATTTGAGGATGCTTTAGGTAAAGAACTCTTAAAAATGGTCGCACAGAAAAATATGGATTACTACGTTAAAAATGATAGCAATCATTCTGTAGGCGGGGCATCAGCTACTAATATCGTAGGTGCTCATACTTGGAGTTACGGTGGTTTACTGAATAAAAAAGTCACTGGAAAAGCCTCTTATCAACATGAAAATGGACATACCTTATCTGTTTCTGGAGATAGTAAAGACACTGTTCATCAACGTCAAACACGTACCTATACAGGACCGAACACAGAAACTACTAGCGGTTCAGAGAAACTAACAATTTCTTCTGAACCTGCAATCCATAATTATCAAACTGGCTATAAACAGTCAATAACAGGTTTATTGAAAGATACTATTGCAAATAACCGATTTCATCAGTTTAAGGATTCAGAACTAGTAGAGGTTGGTGGAGCAGTTGACCTTGATGCTTCATCTGAAATTGTCCAAGTAGCTCAAAATCTAAAGTTTGACGTATCTAACTATAACTTTAATTCTTCTGGACCTTACTTGGATACTTGCAAAACAAACTATTATGATTCTGGTTCAATGCAAAAATTATTCAGTTTGCAAGTTTCAGTAGATGGCCCTACATACAATAATAAAGGGAGCATTATTCAATTTACAGGTGCTGTGTTTGATGAGAAGGTGCAACTAATGTATACAGATAAATCGGTAATTAAGATTAATGTAGTTTTAGGAACCGATTTGTCACAACAGGGCTTTAAAGGTAGTGCATCTGCTATTTCTATCAAGGCTGTTTCCAAAACTAACGATAAAGAAAATATAGCGGGCAATATTATTGGCGTAGATTTGTCTAAAGCAAATTTTGAAAGCCTTGATCGTATCATTCAAACGAGATTGTAGTTTAGTATGAAAATTTCTAAACCCAATTGCTTAAGTCTTATGGTCAGGCCTTACAGGTGGAGAGGTGAATCTCGCATTGGTCTTAGCATTATTGCACTTGTTGATGCTAGTAATCCTGCCCCTATTTTAGAGTCTGAAACTGCAATTTGGGATTTAGCTAAAACTTCACTCGATTGTGGTGGTGCAATTGAATATGGCATACCTAAAGTTTGTCCTGAATTTTTGGTCTCTGGTAAGGCTTATTCGAAATTTACAAAAAATAAAAGAGTAGTCGATATTACTGTAACCGTTCACGATAAGATTCGTCAGCTGCGAGTGTTTGGCGACAGAAAATTTATAAACAAACAGATTACTGAACCTAGCGAATTTGAAACGATTTCAATGAATTGGTCCAATAGTTATGGCGGTGAAAAGTTTGATAATAATCCTTCAGGTAAGGGTTTTATAGGAATAAATAATATTGATTTTCTCAGTTCAATTGATTTACCAAATATTGAGGACCCCAGACATTTGATTGTTGATCCTAGCGATGAGCATAAGGCTTATAATTTGGGACCTCAATCCATAGTTTGGCCTGTAAGATTTAGCAAAGTAGGAAATTATTCTGAGGAATGGAAAAAGCGAGATTTTCCTGGCTTCTTCCCTGACATGGATCCCACCATATTTAATTCTGCTCAGGAAGGTCAGATATTTGAAGAACTAGATTTTTTTCCAAATAATACTAAGTTTTCAGTTGTTAACATGCATCCTGATAAAGAAATATGGAAGGGTATTACCCCTGCATGGCATGGAAAATGTATTGTAGTACTCCAAAAAACTCCTGAAGATGAAGAAGTACTTGTTGAATCATCTTTGAAACTCAAAACACTTTGGCTTGTACCTGAAATTGAAAAATATTTATTAATTTTTCAAGATTCTATTCCAGGTTGGTTTGAAGACGGTTCTGAGATAAATCATGTATTGGCAGCTCTTGAATGGACACATTCTCCAAAGGATATATACCACTACAAAAAATTTATTCAATTAAGAAATGATCATTACACATCTGCTCTAACAGCATATTCTGATGAAGATCTTCTTCCTGAGAATGTTCAATTCAAAGGCATAGTGCCTAAAGCTGAAGATATCGGGGATTTGAGTGAAAAAATGATTAAATATCAGGAATACATTCAAAAAATTTCTAGAGAGCATCTCAAAGAAATGGGACTTAATCCTCATCATTATATACCTCAGAGTATGGGTCCGCATCCACGCCCGAATCTTAGATTTTTACCTGAAAAGCAAATTTGGCTTGATGAGAAAGTTGCTGAAATGCGTGAGCATTTCAAGGAAATCAAAGAGGCTAAAAAGAAATTTTTGTTGAGTAAAGGCAAAAATAATGATTTTGATTCGCTTACTCGAGGTGATGAGTTTTTTGAGAGTTTGAAGACAGATTCTGAGAAGATTGATTTAGAAAAAAATCTTAATGATACTAAGCTGAGCAAACTGAACAGGATGTATCAAGATAGTTATAAAGAAGATGATCCAAGGTTGGTCAAGCTTGAAAAGCGAATGGTCACTATGTCAGCTCAATTTGATCAAAGCAAATATCTGCTTAGAGATAATCAAACAATTCATAATAAAGAGTCTCTAAATGAAATTATTAAAAAGGGAAATTCTGTCGAAGGTTTAAATCTTTTAAATGCGAATCTTTGTAATACAAAATATAAGGACTTAGATTTTTCATTAACTAATTTCTCTAGAACTAACCTATCAAATGCCCATTTTACTAATTGTATTTTTAATGAGGGTGCTTTATCTCATGCTGAATTGAATAATACTCACTTTGAAAATTGTTCATTTATAAGTACAAATTTCAACGAGTCTAAAATTAAAAACTCTAAATTTTTTAACTGTAACTTTGAAAAAAATATTGTCTTTAATCATAGCATTGAGGGTTCTGAATTTATAGATTGTAAATTCAAAGATTGCATGTATCAAAATATTCAAATATTAAACTCAGTTTTTAAAGGATCAGGCTTTGACGGATTCTTATTATTGCAGGGTAATATCAAAAAATCTGACTTTACAGAAAGTGAGTGGGTGAGATGTGCTTTTTCAGAAATCGAAATCAAATCTAGTTTATTTAATAACGCTTATTTTTTAAGAATGGCTTTCACAAACGTAAAACTTATTGGTATTGATTTCAAATCATCATGGATTGAAGCTATGGCTATAGTTTCTGATGATTCTTTAAAAGATATTGATTTCACAAATTCATACATTAAGAATAGTAATTTTAGAAATCTTAATTTTTTATCTTGTAAGTTTGATAGTTCTATCATTGAAAATACAGAATTATCTAAATCAACTTTCATAGATTTATCTGCTAGAAGTATAGAAATTCCTGATGCGATTTTTAGAAGATCGAAATTTAAAAGATGTGATTTTTCAGAATCTAATTTCATGTCTGGAACTTTTACCTATTCAGAATTTTCTGAAGTTAACTTTACACATGTAAATTTCTTCAGATGTGAAATGGGGCAAACTGTCATTAAAGATGATTGCATTGAACATGAGAACTATATCGTTCAAATTCAATTAGAGCCAAGTGAAAGAGGGGTGCAAGATGCTACTTGACATACAACTCCTCAAAGAGTGGATTGATAATGGTGTACCTCTTAAAGGTTTAGATCTTTCAGGGTGTGATTTCAAACATTGGGATTTCTCTGGGGTCACATTCGATCAAGTTAATTTCGAAGGCTCTTTTTTTAGTGATACTAAATTTGGACAAAGTATTTTTAATGAATGCAACTTCGATAACACAACATTTTCTGATTGCTATCTAACTGAGACAGTTTTCAATGATTCTGAATTCAAGGGTACTTTTTTTGTAGATTCATTTTTAAACGATGTTAAGTGGATTGGAACAAATTTTAAAGATTCAAACTTTAAGAATTCACATGCTGCTGAATGTGGTTTTGTTAACTCAACTATATCAAAAACCAACTTCACAAATGTTGATTTAAGGGAAGCTGTCTTCACCAATACTATTTTTGACTTTATTAAATTTGAAAACTGTCAGCTTTACAAATCGGTTTTGTTTGAGCTTGATTGTCGTTCTTTAGAAATATTAAATAGCATACTTAATCATATTGTTTGGACCAAATCGATACTCTCTGATATGAATTTTGATTTTTATGATTTAAGTCTTTGCATGTTTTCAGATTGTGATTTAAGTAATACAACTTTTAAGAAAGCAAATCTCACTCAATGTTCTTTTAATGGGTCAAAATTAGATAATGTGATTATGGATGGTGCAAATGCTAAATTTTGTGTGTTTGTAGAAGCTTTTGGACATAATTTCTCTGCACAAAATACAGACTTCAAACAGTCTGTGTTCTCAAATGCTAATTTTGAGAATTCACATTTTGACCGTTCTGATTTATCGCTAACGCATTGGAAAAAAGCCAGTGCAATTAAGTGCAGTTTCAACAATTGCAATCTCTATTACACGGATTTTTCTTACTCTAATTTAAATGAATCAACTTTCGATGAAGCGAAGCTTAGTGAGACACGATTTCATCGAGCATTAACAGAACAATCTGATCTTAAAACAGCTCCTGGAGCCATTGAAAAGGATGTTGCATTATTTGAGGCTGAACTATGGTCAGAACAATTTAGAACCAATTCTCAAAATACATCACAAGTATCCGATACTAAAGGGCCACTATCATGAATCGTATCGTTAATTTAAAAACTGTATTAGGCGATAGCCTAAGATTTTTATCTCTTAAGGGTAAAGACGAACTTTCGAATTTATTCGAGTACCATGTTCAGGCAGTTGCTGAAGATAAGCCAATTGATCAAACACAACTTCCAGGCACAGACGTAAGTATAGAAATAGATGCTGAGAAGTTCGTAAGGTACATAAACGGTATGATTAACTCAGTGCGTAAGGTAAGTGAGAAAATTGAAGATTCACGAAAATACTTTATTTACGAGTTCACAGTAGTTCCGCATTTATGGTATAGCACACAGACTAACAACAGTCGCATATTCCAAGAGATGACTGCGGTGGATGTAGTCAAAAAGGTTCTTGAAGAATACAATGTAAATATTGAGAATAAGTTATTTGAAAACTATAGGAAGTGGAATTACTGCGTTCAGTATAACGAGACAGATTTTTCTTTTGTAAGTCGTCTATTAGAGCATGAGGGGATTTATTATTGGTTCCGACATGATGATAAAAAACATTATTTAGTACTTACGGACTCTAAGGATACTCATCCAAAACTTCCTGTAAACGGAGTAGCTTATTTTTATCATGAAGATAAAATGGCTTATGCTCACGATCAACATGTGTTTGATTGGCAAACTGGTGGTCAAATCACATCAAGTTCATATTCAACACAAGACTATAATTTTGAAAATCCTCGTGCTGATTTATCTGGAGAAAGCAACTTAGGTAGTAAATATTCTCCAGGAAGAGAATTAGATATTTACGAGCCATTTGGTGGTTATATTTCAGCTGATGAGTCCGAGCATTATGCAAAAGTGCATTTAGAATCTTTGCAAGCTCTTCAGGACTATGCAGAGGCTCGCACACGGCTAAGAGACATTTCATCAGGATATAAGGTAGAACTAAAACAAGCACCATACGCAGGAGATGATGGTGAATATCTTGTAGTTAAGACTGAGTATGACATATCAGTACAATCTTACGTTTCAGGAGATGACGTTAACTTTAACCTAGAGACATCAGCTCTCGTTATTCCAGCTGATGTTCAATATCGAGCACCCAGGGTTCATAAAGAACCTAAGATGGGCGGTCCTCAAACGGCAGTTGTTACAGGCCCTGCAGGCGAAGAGATTTGGACAGATAAATATGGTCGAATCAAAGTACAGTTTCACTGGGATAGGGACGGTAAGAAAGATGAGAATAGTTCTTGCTGGGTACGTGTATCAAGTCCATGGGCTGGATCTGGTTTTGGTGGTGTTCAAATTCCACGTGTAGGTGAAGAGGTAGTTGTTGACTTTGTAGACGGTCAGCCTGATCGTCCTGTGGTAATTGGACGTGTTTACAACAATGAAAATCTGCCTCCTGTTAACCTTCCAGATGATGCTACTCAAAGTGGATTTTTTACAAGAAGTAAAAATGGTGATGCTAGCAATGCAAACCGCATGATGTTTGAGGATAGTCCAGGCAAAGAACTATTATCCTTTGTAGCTGAACGTGATATGAATACTCACGTTAAGGATAAGCAAACACAAACAATTGATGGCAATGTAACTTCTTCAATATCAAGTTTCCGTTCTCATACTACACATAGTACTTCAGACGTAACCCTACAAAGTGGTCGTGAAGCAGCCTATGATGATAATCATCAACGCATAATTAAAACTCAGTTAACTGAATCTATATCTGGTAATTTACAAGAAGATTATCTCGATGGAGTTGATGAATCTATCGTGGGTACTTTTGATAGTACTGTCTCTGGACCTGCTACACATACTGTAAAAGGTTACCACTTAATAACTCAAACATCTGACGATTCAGAAATAACTGGAAGTGTAGAACAAAACGTGGGACAAGATGAAGTATATGATATTGCAACTTCAGCTAAGCTGACATCAGCATCTTTAAATTGGAAGACACCAACATTTAAAATGAAGGCCAGTACAACTGACACAAATCTTACTTCATCATCTAATATTGCACTGAGCTCTGGTGCTGAAGTGAAGAGTCAGTCTGAAGTCCAAATTAAATTTACTACTCCATTCTCCTTAGAGGGGCATCTAATCCAGTCTAAGAATACTAAACATTACACTAAAGATGTACCGTTTTCTTTTTCATTTACGGGTTTTAAAGACAGCATTGGGGCTGCTAGCTTTGGTTTGAATGCAGCTGATATAGGTATTGTTAATAATTCTAATGGTTTGCAACCTTTAGCAGCCAATGCCTTAGGAGTTAATCTTCAATTAATAAAACATGAAAGCAAAGCTGGTGCTACTTCTGGCGATTTAGTAGGTTTTAGATACATCAAAGGTTTTAAAAAGTGGATGGCTGGATTAAGTTTTGGTGGTGGAAGCGGTTCTGGCGGAAGTGGCGATGGGAATAGTGATAAGTCCAATGGCCAAAATGGTGATGGCAATGGTAATAAGTCTAATAAGGACCCAAATAAATCTCCTGCAAAATGTAAAGAGTGCCAAAAATTAACGAGTTCAGCAGATTGGTTCGGACTGACAATGGCTGCTGTGGGAGCTGGATTAAGCTTATTAAATACTGGTGAATCAGAACATTCTATTAGCTTCTCTCTTGGTGATGAAAAAGTTCTACATACAGACTTCTCTTTACCAGGTATTAAACCAATAGTTTGGACTAGATTCTACCGTTCAAATAACTATGCTTTCGATATACAAAGCCCTTTAAGCGGTCTTGGTCCAAGATGGATGACCCCGTACATGCAATATGTATATGTTGATGGAACAAATTTAGTATACGTTTCGGACGAGGGTAGAGAAGTTAAATGCCCAATTTCATTTCCCTTGAGTGAGGAATTTTACGATAGAAAAGAGGAATTATTCTGGTCACAACCTCAGTCTGACATGGTTCAAATCAGGTATAAGAATAATCACAAGCTAATTTTTAAACAAATCGGTTCAGTTTATAGATTAGTTGAGATTCTAGATGCTCAAAATAATTTCATTAGAATTAAGTACGATACTAATTCTTATCTCGAATCACTTGAGAACGAGCTCTATACAATATTCTTCCGCTATGATGATTTTGACAGAATCAAAGAAATTTATTATTTTGAAATTGATCCAGTAACATCGGAAAGCAGGGAGCAACACCTTGCTAAGTATACATATGATATTGATGGAAACCTTGTTCTCTTTACTGATAGATTTAATCTAACAAATAAATACAAATACCAATCTCACCATTTAATTACTCGATACGAAGATAAGACGGGTCGTGGCGTTAATTTAGCATGGGAAATGGATGCTAATGAGGGTCGATGCGTTCATGAGAGCCTAGATGATGGGTCTGAGGCGTTATCGATAAGGTACGATATCGAAAACCGTTCAACTTACGTCACAGATGCCTTAGGTCAAACAACAAAATATGTTTTCAATGATGAATTCTATTTGATGGGTATCTATTATTGTGATGGTACTAAGCGAATAAACGAACGCGATCAATATAACAATATCACTCAAGTTAGATTTCCTGATGGCACAACTAGCAATTTTATATACGATGCATTTGATAATTTAGTAAAAGTTATTCAACCTGATGAAACTACTATAAGATATGATTATGACTCAGATAATAATCTAATAACACTAGCAGATCCAATGGGTAATGAGTGGCATAGAGCGTACGATGACCAAAATCAGGTTATTTTAGAGATTGACCCTCTAGGCCACAAGACTGAGTATCAATACAACACTAAAGGGCAAGTAATTCGAATTAAAGATGCTAAAGGTGGAAACAAACATATCGGATATCACATAACAGGTGAAGTTGCATCATTTAGGGACTGCTCAGGTAAAACTACTAAATGGGATTATGACCTATTAGGACGTGTGGTCAAGATGACGGAACCTTGCGGTACCACAGAAATCTACACTTATGATTATAACAGCTATATCTGCAAAGTAGAAAGAAGTGGAACCAACCCCGTATACCTAGAGCATGATGCTGAAGGGCGTCTACTCAAATTTATAGACGGTCTTGATCGTGAGACACGTTATAAATATAACCCTGCAGGTCGAATTGAAACTCGTGTTGATGCTCTTAATCATGAAGTTGGCTATAGATACGATGTGCTTGGTAGGCTATCTAAGCTTATTAATGAAAACAATGACAAATACCTCTTTGAATACGATCCGCTAAGTAGGCTGGTTTATGAAAGAGGGTTTGACGGCAAAGAGAAGCGTTATCAGGTCAATAAGTTAACAGGGCGTTTAGATAGTGTTACGTTTGTAGATCAAACCCTAAACTTCCAGTACGACATTATGGGTCGTATGACTAAGACTTCTAGTGCAGATGAAGTTCGTGAGTATGACTATGACTTAAATGGGCGACTCACCTTAGCGAAAAACCCAACATCAGAGAATCAGTTTGAGCTAGATGCATTGGGTAATGTGTTAAGGGAGATCCACTCATATGACATCTTTGATCATCATGTTACCAAGCTATGGAGGTTTGAATACGATGAGCTATCTAACCTTATCAAGACAGTAAGACCTGATGGAAAAGAGGTTGATTATTTAAGATATGGTTCAGGTCATCTTCATGGAATGTTGCTTGATAAAGAGCGAATCGTAGACTATGAACGAGATGACAATCACCGTGAAGTAAAACGCCATTGGGCTCAGGATATGCTTCAGACCACAGCATATGATGCAGCAGGTCGTCTAGCTAATCAACACACTCAAAGTGGCAAATACGTTAAGAAAAGCATACTCAATCGAGACTATCAGTATGATGGAGCTAATCAGTTAATCCACATTAAAGATAGTCGCAAAGGTGAGCTTAGCTATCGTTATGACCCGATAGGAAGATTAATCAATGCTAAGGGACCATTAGGAGAGGAGACCTTTAGCTTTGACCCAGCACACAATATCTTAAGTAAAGAGCATACTGCTTTAAGCACATATCAACATCAAACTGAGAATACATTGCCAAAAAATGTATCTAAAGTGATGGGCAATCTGCTAAGGCACATCTCAGGCTCACACTTTGATTATGACCAAAGAGGTAATTTAATCAAAAAAGAGAGTGCTAAGGGAATACAGACATTTGATTGGGATGGATTCAATCAGATGAAGTCTACAACATTTAGAGGTTTGGGTCTAGCAGCAGGAAGTAAGCTTGATACTCAGTACCGCTATGATGTGTTTGGCAGAAGGATAGGTAAGCGAGTAGTAGATGTAAGGACTAAAGAGGTATTAGAGCAGACGCTTTATGACTGGGATGGTTTAACAATTGCATCTGAGGATAGGATTGGGGAGCAGTTAGCAGTTCAGGCTCAGATAAGAAAAGAATCAGGCTCAGAGACAAGAAAGTTAAGCTCGGAAGTTCAGTACTTGTATGAGGATGGAGAGTTTGTACCGCTTGTGCAGTATACGAATTCTGCTACCGTTGGGCTTGGTTATGGTAGCTCTGGAGGGGCAGGCAGCTTAGGCGGTGGTTCGAAGGGTGTTGCTCCAGCCATCTATCACTATGTGAATGATCAGATAGGCACTCCACAAATTCTGATGAATTCAGAACAAGAAGTGGTGTGGGAAGCACAAGCTAAGGCATGGGGAGATACGATAATCTCAGCTCCTGTATCTGAGGATGGTGTAATAAACAACCATAGATTCCAAGGTCAGTACTTTGATGCAGAAAGTGAGCTTCACTACAATACCTTCCGCTACTATGACCCTGAGATTGGTAGGTTCATTTCACTGGATCCGATAGGATTGTGGGGTGGGTTGAATAATTATCAATATGCACCAAACCCTGTTGAGTGGTTTGATCCTCTAGGTTTATCATTTAGTAACAGGCTTGGTGCGTTCGGAGAGCAACGTGCAATGCAAGCACTGATTGATCGTGGAATCTATGATAAAGTATTTAGTATTCAAAATGCCTCGGGTCATGGTATAGATTTGGTAGGTCTAAGACCAGATGGAAAATTTGATGTATTTGAAGTCAAAACAACCACATGTTCTAAATCACCTGATCTTTCTAAGCGTCAGAAAGAAGGAAAGGGATTTACAGATGATGTTTTAGGTGAAAATAAAGCTGGCGGGGGACACGGGGGCTTTATGGTTGATGGTATGCCTTTGCCTAAAGATATGGCTTTACATATTAAAGACAATATTGGTGATAGTGAAGTTATAAGGGTATTTGTTGATTGGGCTGATAATGGAAAATGGTTTGTTAAAGATATGAATTTTTCCAAATGGTTTTAGAGGATTATTAAATGAATAATATTAAAGTAGACATTAGCAAAATTAACTATATCAGGGATGAGATTCTAAAAGCTAGTAAAGTTCCCACAGATATAAGTCCCGAATTAATAATTTCAAATCTGAAAAATGGTGTAAGAAATTTTGATTATGAAGTGAATAATTCAATTATTAGCTATAGGGTTAATTATGACGAATTTAAAATGACAAGATTTCTTGTAGCATTAGTTTCAAATTATGCCGCCCCTTTTATTGAGGAAAACAATCCCGTAAATTTTAATCAAATGATTAGTGGTTTGTTTTCTTTTATTTTAAATATCAAAACTCTAAAACATGATAAACAAAAATATGGAGGTAGTATAGTTGATATATTATTTATCATTATTTTTGGTAAACTTTGCCTCAGCAAGGATAATTTAACTGAAATCATAGACATTTCATTAACTATTTATAAGGACAAATTGTCTTCATTTGTATCAACCCCAAATGAATCTAGATTAGTTTTTGAACTTTTAAGTTTAATAGAATGTTTTGACACTAAAGAATTTAAACTAAATAAAGCAGATTTTATAAATGCAGTGGATGATGAATACGTATCTGTATACAGAAAAAATTTCGAAATCATATGTTATGTTGATGAAAATAAATTAATCCAAAATATTTTTGAACTTTGTAATTTTCGTTTAAGTTTGATTGAAACAAATATTTCAAATCAATCCTACAATCCAATTTGGAATTACTTTCCCATTGATATTATCTATTTATTAACTCATAGAATGAGTTGTAATCTGGATATTCCTAAAAAAATACATCCCTATATTGATGATTTTATTCCGTATTTAAAATGTAATTTTGAACTTTCCTCTGAAAATAAGTTAATTTATAGCAATTTAGATTAATTTAATATATTTTAAGGATTTTCTAGAACTTTGTTAAAACCACATTAATTATTTGTGCTCATATATTGAATCAACCACAACATATAAGTTCGAAAAATCTTGAAGTTTAACTTACTATTGATTAGGCGTTGGATTATAGAAAATGTTAAAAGTTCCATCAATTAACAAAAATACACTTAACCATAGCCAAAGTAATAGATAATATTTATATCCATCACCCTCTAACATACAACTGAGGGTGTTGAGCCCAGTTCTTTAACATTGTCAAAGTAAATAAAAGCTAAACGAACCCCGTATATCTAGAGCATGATGCTGAAGGGCGTCTACTTAAATTTATAGACGGGCTTGTTCGTGAGACACGATATAAATATAATCCTGCAGGTCGAATTGATACACGAGTTGATGCTCTAAATCATGAAGTTGGCTATAGATATGATGTGCTCGGTAGGCTATCTAAGCTTATTAATGAAAACAATGACAAATACCTCTTTGAGTATGATCCGCTTAGTAGGTTGGTTTATGAAAGAGGGTTTGACGGTAAAGAGAAGCGTTATCAGATCAACAAGTTAACAGGACGAGTAGATAGTGTTACGTTTGTAGATAAGACATTAAACTTCCAGTACGACATTATGGGTCGTATGACTAAGACATCTAGTGCAGATGAAGTTCGTGAGTATGACTACGACTTAAATGGGCGACTCACCTTAGCGAAAAACCCATTATCAGAGAATCAGTTTGAGCTTGATGCATTAGGTAATTGTCCCCGGCTATTTAAAATTACCCCTTCAAACAAAATCGGCATTCTATAATAGCCCCATCGCTTTATGAATAGCAAATTTCGAAGTTGGTATTCTTATTAGATAATGGGAAGAGTTGGAATATTTGAAATTACAAATTCTAGACTATTCGATAAAAGATCTAAAAGAGCAAAGAAATATCGATATTCGGTGATTTTTAAGTAAGTTATAAACGGTGTCCCTGACTATCTCTCTATTTTTAAGGGTTAAATTAATCTACTTCATCATAAAATAAGCTAAATAGAAATAATGGGAATTAAGGAATTTTTAAAATATGAAGTTAGAAATTAAAAATGGATGTTTGAATGGTTTATGTTTGGGCACCTCAAAATCCAAATTTGATAAAAATACTGCAACATCATCTGGTGTGCTTTATGAGTTAGAGGATTTTGAAGGAGAGGAGTACATTGCCACCCTTTCTGCTAGGGACGTTAAAAGTTTTATTCTCGACGGTCAGGAAATAAATTTTGATAATCTAACTAAATTTCTTGAGAGCGAAAATCCTTTAGTTGATGATGAAATTTACGTTTTTCCAAATCACAATCTTACATTAATACCTGATTTTGAAGATGAAATTTTCTCAGAGGTTTTAATTTACCATGAAAGAGTTAAAGATTTATTCGTGGAATCTTACGATGATTACTACTTGAATCTCAAAAGATGACGTGTTTGGCAGTTTAAAATCGACCCCCACTAACATCAAAACCTTGACTAATAATTAAAATTTTTAAGTTAGGAAAGAGTACTATTTCTACTAATTCAAATGAGCGAAAACCTATTCTTTGAATTAGATGTAGAAGATGGATATCCACCTGGGGCACAAGAGAGCTTATGGGTGGAAAAATTAGACAATAGTGTGTTATGTATAGATAACATACCTTTTTACACTTATGAAGTATCCCTTGGGTGATATAGTTTCCTACACAATTAAAGATGGTGTGTATTATTTCAATAGCTTTGTTAAGCATTCCGATAATTCAACTATTAGAGTTGTATATCTAAATAAGACAGTCGATATAGATGTAATTTACAGAATTATGGAAAAATGCGGTTGTGAGATAGAAAAGATGTCCACAACTTTTTGCAATATTTTGAACTCATAATATGTCCTTATAACGAGCAATGGGCTAACAAAACTCTAATTTGAAGAAACAAATCCAGTAAACGTTTGGAGTATTTATGAGAAACATAAAATTGAATTAGTAAAATTGATACCCTTTACATTATTATTGGTTTACGTTTGCTAATTATTAAAGTAAAAAATCTATACCTGGCCACACCCTAACTAGTTAACGCTCATACCTCTTCAAATAAGCTTTTGTATACCCACAAGTAGGTCGAACTTCCCAATTATTTTTTCTAGCTAAATCCAAATCAAATTTAGTCAATTCAGCAGCTACACCCCGTCCGCCGATCTCTGAGGGGACTTGAGTTGAGAGGATATCCATGACATTGCCATCCAATGTATATTTAATAAATGCACGCAGGCCGTCAACATCTGCAAATATAATTCCCGCATCTAAGTCGTTTTTAATTTCCATTGCCATCCAAAACTTGAAATAAGCCACTAAACCCTTATAGTATAAGAGATAGAAATGAGGAGATAATATGAAGTTAATATATGTGTGGGATGCGATTTGTGGTTGGTGTTATGGGTTTGAATCTGTGCTTACCAAATTTGTGCGAAATCATCCTGAGCTTGAATTGAAGATGGTTTCGGGGGGTCTGGTTACGGGGGACCGCATAAAGCCTATTAGCGAGTATAACTATATAAAAAATTCGAATGCTCAAGTATCTCAGATTTATGGTGTGGCATTTTCCGATGCGTACAATTCAATGCTAGATGAAGGGTCGACCATTCTGAATTCTAATCAACCTGGACTAGTGTTTAGTTTATTGCGAGAAGTGGTCCCATCAGAAAAATGGGTTGAATTAGGATGGGATATTCAAAAACTTATGTATCTCGAGGGCAAGTCTTTAGGCGATTTTGAGGCGTATAAAGAGATTTTTGAGAACTATGGCATTGCCACAGAAATAATAGAGAAAATTCGTGCAAATTGGAATGATACTTCGATTCCTGAAAATGATTTTAATCAAGCTCGGGAGTTGGGTGTAAGTTCGTATCCTACTTTACTGATTGAGCACGATGGGAAATATTTCGATATTCGCACAGGTACAGAAACGCTTGAAGAGTTAGAAGCCAATTATCGGAAAGTTCTCACAATACAGGGCGATCATAAAGCTAGTAAATAGAATGCCATCATCTAAGGACGTTGCGAAGAGAGCGGGAGTGTCACACGATATTAGTAAAATAACGAGGCGGCACATCAAGGTTCAAATTTTAGAGGGTAGCATGAAATTCAATTCATTAATATTCAAACAGCAAGTACTTATCGGCGATCAATGGATGGATGCCTATAGCGGCGAAACCATTGAAGTCTCTAATCCAGCCACAGGTGAAACAGTAGGCACAGTTCCGAAAATGGGGACAAAAGAGGCGGAACAAGCTGTGGAGGCGGCTCAGAGGGCATTGCCACAATGGTCTGCTATGTCTGCGAACGAGCGCTCAGATTTACTACGTAAATGGTACGACCTAATTATTGAACATAAAGAGGATCTCGCACGTTTGCTCACTATCGAGCAAGGCAAGCCGCTAAAAGAAGCTGAGGGCGAGATTTTGTATGGGGCCGCATACATCGAATGGTTTGCGGAAGAGGCTAAGCGTGTCTATGGTGACACTATTCCTGCTCCAAGCGGCGATAAACGCATTGTGGTCATAAAGCAGCCTGTTGGTGTGTGTGCTGCGATTACTCCTTGGAATTTTCCGAATGCTATGATTGCCCGCAAAGTGGCTCCAGCTCTTGCTGCAGGGTGTACATTTGTTTCACGTCCTGCATCTCAAACTCCATTTTCTGCATTGGCTATGGCATCGCTCGCTCTCGAGGCTGGCATCCCGCCTGGCGTGTTCAATGTGATCACAGGAAAATCCAGCGAGATCGGTAAGGTGCTCACTGAAAGCCCTATCGTTCGCAAATTCAGCTTCACGGGCTCTACTGAAGTTGGGCGTTTATTGATGCAGCAATCCGCTTCGACCATTAAGAAAATTTCCCTCGAATTGGGCGGAAATGCTTCTTTTATCGTGTTCAACGAAGCTGACGTTGATGCTGCTGTTGAAGGTGCCGTTGCCGCTAAATTCCGAAATGCAGGGCAGACATGCGTATGTGCAAATCGCATCTATGTGCAGTCTAAAATTTATGATGAATTCTGCGATAAATTGGCTGATGCCGTTGCAAATCTTAAAGTTGGCAATGGTCTCGCCGAAGACTCTATCATCGGTCCTATGATCAATCAAGATGCTGTCGATCATTCCAAAGAGCTTTTGCAGGATGCGGTAGAGAAGGGTGCGCAGGTGACCACAGGTGGCTCTTACAATGAATTATTTTTCGAACCGACTGTAGTCAAAAACGCCACCACTGATATGCGATTTTCTACAGATGAGATATTCGGGCCCATTGCCCCCGTATTTAAGTTTGAAACGGAAGAGGAAGCTTTAAAACTAGCAAATGACACCATTTACGGCCTTGCATCCTACATCTATACGGAAAATTTAAATCAAACTATTCGTGTATCTGAAAAACTTGAGTATGGCATTGTTGGGGTTAACACAGGATTGATTTCTAACGCTGCGGCTCCGTTTGGCGGAGTAAAACAGTCAGGGCTAGGTCGGGAAGGCTCAAAATATGGTATCGAAGACTATCTAGAGATCAAATACATTTGCGTGGGTAATGTTAAATAGAGACTAAGATCTTAGGGATAAGAAATAATCGAGCCTCTTATTTAAATATTGTGCAAATAGAAGCTCCATGCAATCGTAAGATCCGCTTGTACGGAACTTTTCAAAAGCATCATAGTATTTCACTCTATCTGTAAATTTAATATCAATAGGTGTGAATCCAGATTTCATCAATTCTAAATTTACAATTAGGCGTCCGGTCCGCCCATTCCCATCGATAAAGGGATGGATGCATTCAAAATCAACATGAAATTTTGCTAATTTTTTTAAGATATGCTCTTGTGATTTCTTATAATCCAAAAGTAATTCTTGCATCTTAGTTTCAATCAAATATGCTTTGGGCGGCTCATACTCTGACCCCAAAATACGCACAGGAAGTTTACGATATATACCACTAAATTGTCGCTTATGTGCAAGCACAAGTGAATGGACTTTCTTAATGATCCCTTCATCAAGTTCAAAGCCTTCTTTTACTAATTCACACACAAAATCAAAAGCTTCACGGTGATCTACAGCTTCCAAATGATCTTTCAGAGGTTTTGAATCTATTGTTAGCCCTTCAAGAACCAATGCAGTTTCACGAAGTGTAAGCGTGTTTCCCTCGATAGCATTGGAGTTATAGGTATATTCAATCGTAAAGTCACGATGTAAACGCTCAAGCTCGATTTCATCAAGTGGTCGCATTGCATCTAGATCCACTTTCTTTTTATCTATCTCTGTGACTAAATTTTCAAGTTTCATAAAAACAAGAAAGCCCCACTAATGCAGGGCTTAAAATCGATTCTATCCTAATGCTCTTAGAGCATTAATAAACCCAAATCCTATAATTTATTTAAGCAAATCAGCCACGCCTGCTCGTTCTTCTTCAAGCTCGGCTAATGTAGCATCCATGCGTGCACGTGAAGCTTCATCAATCTCTAAGCCTTGTACAATTTTGTATTCACCGCCTTCAGTCGTAACTGGGAAGCCATACACAATACCCTCAGGAATACCATAAGATCCATCAGAAGGAACGCCCATAGTAACCCATTTTCCGTTTGTGCCTAACACCCAATCGTGAATATGGTTAATCGCTGCATTAGCCGCAGAAGCTGCAGATGAAAGACCGCGAGCTGCTATGATAGCGGCACCACGTTTAGCTACTGTCGGGATAAAATCATTTTCTACCCAATTATCGTCGCCGATTTTCTCTTTTAATTTAACACCACCCGCTTCAGCAAATCGAATATCAGGATACATGGTTGATGAGTGATTACCCCATACCACAAATTTATCGATATCTTCAATGTCCACACCAGCTTTGCGTGCCATTTGTGTCAATGCGCGATTATGGTCTAAACGTACCATAGATGTGAAGTTTTTCGCAGGTAAATCGGGAGCTGATTTCATGGCAATATACGCATTTGTATTTGCTGGGTTTCCTACCACTAAAACTTTAACGTCGCGGCTAGCTACTTCATTTAAAGCTGCCCCTTGTACTGTGAAAATTTGTGCATTAGCTTGAAGTAAATCTTTGCGCTCCATACCGGGCCCTCTCGGGCGAGACCCTACTAGGATGGCAATGTCCACGTCTTTAAACGCTGTCTTAGGATCACTGTGTGCAGTTACTTCTTTAAGTAATGGGAATGCACAATCGTCTAACTCCATCATTACGCCTTTAAGTGCGTTTTGAGCTTTTTCATCTGGAATTTCTAAAAGCTGAAGAATAAGAGGTTGGTCTTTACCCAACATTTCACCAGCAGCAATTCTAAATAATATTGAATATCCAATTTGACCAGCCGCACCTGTAACGGCTACACGAATAGCAGGTTTTGACATTAATAACTCCAATTTTTATAGAATAACTTTGAAATTGTAAACCTTTTTAATTAAAGGAATAAGAATCGCCTATTTTTGAAATATCAAAAAGCAATAGAAATATAAGCCAACAAATTCCTCAAGCTTACCTAATCCCCTAAAATCCGCAATCAATCTCAAAAGTTTGATTAAAAATATTATAATCTTACAAGTTTTATATTTAATCATAGGTATCAATTCATGTCTGATGTCACTCAAAAGCCTCGCCGAGAGTTTAGAAACATTGAATTCGATAAAATTACTAGGGCTTATAAGCTTCCGCTTCCTGCGATTTTATCGATTTTGCACCGCGTTAGTGGTGTTTTAATTTTTCTAAGCCTTCCTATTCTTATTCATTTATTCCGTAACAGTCTAGCTGGGCCTGTTATGTTTAATAGCTTGGCTACAGGTTTCTCAGGTTTTTTAATTAGAGTTGTCTGTATTGTGGCATTATGGGGATTTATGCACCACCTTTGTGCTGGTATTCGTTTCCTTATTCTTGACTTACATATTGGTATGGATAAGGTTTCAGCTAATAAAAGTGCAAAAATTGTGTTTATTGTGAGTTTGGCTTTAACTGTTATTTTTGCAATTAAATTATTTGGAGTTCTGTAATGCCTGATCAATTTGGTACTAATCGTCGTGCAGTAGGAGCTCATTACGGAACAATTGGATTTATTGTTCAACGCTTAACTGCTACTCTTTTAGCAATTTATTCTGTTTTCTTTCTCCTCACATTGTTATTTACACCAGTAACTTATGAGAATTGGTTGCACCTATTCACTTTTACTGTTTTGAGTATCCCTGCTGGTCAAATCTGTGTAACTTTGGTGTTTTTCACACTTGCATGGCACGCATGGATTGGAATTCGTGATGTTTGGATGGACTATATCGATTGCTGGAAGCTTCGTCTAATTCTATTTATATTTACGATATTTTGGCTTATTTCCATGTCTATTTATTTCTCATTTGTCGTTTGGAGTCTTTAATGTCTACTGTTCTTTCTTCTTTACCTCGTCGCAAATTTGATGTTGTGGTAGTAGGGGCAGGCGGTTCAGGCATGCGTTGTTCCTTACAACTTGCTCAAGCAGGTCTTAATGTCGCTGTACTCTCAAAAGTATTTCCAACTCGTTCTCATACAGTTGCAGCTCAAGGTGGTATTGGTGCTTCTTTAGGAAATATGTCTGAGGATAATTGGTATTGGCATATGTACGATACTGTAAAGGGTTCTGATTGGCTCGGAGATCAGGATGCTATTGAATTTATGTGTCGTCAGGCTCCCGAAGCCGTTTATGAATTAGAGCATTATGGAATGCCTTTTGATCGCAACCCAGATGGCACAATTTATCAACGTCCGTTTGGCGGTCATACAGCTAATTTTGGTGAAAAACCTGTTCAAAGAGCCTGTGCAGCAGCTGACCGTACAGGTCATGCCTTGCTTCATACTTTGTATCAACGAAATGTAGCCTCACGTACACACTTTTTTGTTGAATGGATGGCCCTTGATCTTATTCGCAATGATGACGGAGATGTCTTAGGTGTCACAGCTTTAGAGATGGAGACAGGGGATATATACGTTCTAGAAGCTAAACGTACAGTTTTAGCCACAGGGGGAGCCGGTCGTATTTGGGCTGCATCTACGAATGCATTTATTAATACAGGTGATGGGCTTGGTATGGCTGCACGCGCGGGCATTGCCCTCCAAGATATGGAATTTTGGCAGTTTCACCCTACGGGCGTTGCTGGTGCGGGCGTACTTATTACTGAAGGGGTTCGCGGAGAGGGCGGCATTCTCTTAAATAAAGACGGAGAGCGTTTTATGGAACGATACGCTCCGACTCTAAAAGATTTAGCACCACGCGATTTTGTATCTCGTTCTATGGACCAAGAGATTAAAGAAGGCCGCGGTGTAGGTGATGGAACACACGTTGCTCTTAAACTAGACCATTTAGGTGAAGATGTCATTAAAAAACGTCTTCCATCTATTCGTGAAATTGCTATTCGATTCGCAAATGTGGATCCAATTAAAGAACCAATTCCTGTTGTTCCTACTATTCACTATCAAATGGGTGGTATTCCTGCAAATTATCATGGCCAAGTAGTTGAATGGAAAGACGGAGAGGAAAAAATCGTTAACGGTTTATATGCAATTGGTGAATGTTCTGCGGTTTCCGTCCACGGTGCAAATCGCTTAGGCACAAATTCACTTCTAGATTTAGTTGTGTTTGGGCGTGCAGCTGGAAACCATATCATTGCCGACAAATTGCATGAACAGAAGGCTCATGCGGACCTTCATAAAGAGAGCGTTACAAAATCTATGGATCGTTATAACGCACTTGAAAACCGCTCTACAGGCCTAAAAGTCCAAGATGTTGGGAATAAAATTCGCACTACTATGCAAAGTCACTGTGGTGTATTCCGTACTAAGGAGCTCCTTAACGAAGGTGTTCGTGAAATTGCTGAATGTGCAGAACAAGTTAAGCAAATTCATTTTAAAGATAAATCGAAAGTCTTCAATATGGCACGACAAGAAGCTCTTGAAATCGAAAATATGATTGAAGTTGCAAAAGCTACTATTAAATCAGCAGCTAATCGTGACGAGAGTCGTGGAGCTCATGCTCTTAATGACTTCCCAGAGCGTGATGATATTAATTGGTTGAAGCATACACTTTGGTATTCAGAGACAGATTCTCTTGAATATAAACCTGTGCATATGAAGCCATTGACAGTTGATTCATTCCCTCCTAAACCTCGTACATTCTAAGTTGGATATCATGACTAAACGCATTGTTAAATTTGAAATTTACCGCTATGACCCAGATAAGGACGAACGTCCTTACATGCAAAAGCTTGATGTAGAGCTTGGCCCAAACGATAAGATGCTTCTTGATGCATTAGTACGCATCAAAAATGATGTGGATGATAGCTTATCTATTCGTCGCTCATGTCGCGAGGGTGTATGTGGTTCAGATGCGATGAATATTAACGGTAAAAACGGGCTTGCATGTATTACTAATCTTAGAGATTTAAAAGAGCCTATAGTTTTAAGACCTCTGCCAGGGTTACCTGTAATTCGTGATTTGATTGTAGATATGACTTCGTTCTTTAATCAGTATCACTCAGTAAAGCCATATTTAATCAACGAGGATCATCCTCCTGAAAAAGAGCGTTTGCAATCTCCAGAAGCACGTGAGGAATTAGATGGTTTATATGAGTGTATTCTTTGTGCTTGTTGTTCTACATCATGTCCATCATTTTGGTGGAATCCTGATAAGTTCGTAGGTCCTGCTGGTCTGCTTCAAGCTTATCGCTTTCTTGCAGATAGTCGTGATCAGGCGACCTCAGAGCGCCTTGATAATTTAGAGGATCCATATCGACTATTCCGTTGCCACACAATTATGAACTGTGTGGATGTCTGTCCTAAGGGGTTAAACCCCTCAAAAGCTATCAGCAAAATTAAAGAAATGCTTGTGAGACGTACTGTTTAGTATGGGTACGTTATCCGATAGTGAACGCGATCTTCTTAGATGGAGGTCGCGTCGCGGACTACTAGAAAATGATCTGATAATCACAAAATTTTTAGATCAATATGAGAGTTCATTAACTCAGGACGATGCTCGAAATTTAATGACTCTTTTTGAACTAGACGATAATACCCTTTTGCAAGTTTTGTTAGGGACTGAAGTTCTTGAAAGCCCCTATGATAGCCCCGAAATACAAAGGCTTGTTAAACTTATGCAATCTTAATGGGGTATATTACACAAAATACTGAGGAGTATAAAATGAAAACATCAGATAAAAAGGCCGTATTAAGTATTGATGGTCAAGATAGCATTGAACTACCTATTTATGATGGTTCGGTTGGTCCAAGTGTTATCGATATCCGCAAACTATATGCTCAGACAGGCATGTTTACTTATGACCCTGGTTTTGTCTCGACTGCTTCATGCGAATCTGAGATTACATACATTGATGGCGGGAAAGGGGAGTTGTATTACAGAGGCTATCCGATAGAAGAACTTGCTGTCAAATGTGACTATTTAGAAGTGTGCTATTTGCTTCTTAAAGGTGAACTTCCTAATCAGGCTCAAAAAGATGACTTCGAATATCGTATCCTTCACCACAATTTAGTTCACGAACAAGTTCATATGCTACTTCGTGGTTTCCGTCGTGATTCTCATCCGATGGCTATTTTAGTTGGCCTAACAGGTGCAATGGCTGCATTCTACGATAATGGATTAGATATCAAAAATCCAGAGCATCGTGAAATTGCTTCTATTCGTTTGATTGCGAAGATGCCTACATTAGTTGCTATGGCTCATAAATACTCTATCGGTGAACCGTATGTACACCCTAATAATAAACTTTCTTATTCTGGTAATTTTCTACGTCAGATGTTCGCAAATCCATGCGAAGAATATGTAGTAAACCCTGTTATTGAAAAAGCCATTGACCGTATTCTTATTTTGCACGCAGATCATGAGCAAAATGCTTCTACGTCAACAGTTCGTTTATGCGGCTCTTCAGGTACTAACCCTTATGCAGCGATTTCTTCTGGTATTTCTTGCCTATGGGGTCCAGCACATGGTGGTGCGAACGAAGCATGCTTAAGAATGCTTGAGCAAATTCAAGCAGACGGTGGTGTTGCAAAAGTTGGCGAATTTATGGAGAAAGTTAAAGACAAAGAATCTGGAGTTCGTTTAATGGGCTTTGGACATCGTGTTTATAAAAACTATGATCCTAGAGCTAAACTTATGCAAGAAACTTGCAAGGAAGTGCTTGCAGAGCTTGGACTTGAAAATGACCCACTATTTAAGCTTGCGATGGAACTTGAGCGTATTGCTCTAGAGGATGATTATTTTGTAGAGCGTAAGCTTTATCCTAATGTTGATTTCTACTCTGGTATCGTGCAAAGTGCAATCGGTATCCCAACCCAATTGTTTACTGCGGTATTTGCATTAGCACGTGTTGTAGGTTGGATATCTCAATGGAGTGAGATGATCTCTGATCCAGACTACAGAATTGGTAGACCTCGTCAATTGTACGTTGGAGAAACTAAAAGATCTGTTCCAGATATAGCCAATCGCAAGTAAAAAATTATAATTTTGAGGGTCGCTTTTGGGCGTCCCTTATTTGATTATGACACTATACGATAGGATAGGGTTTAGTTGGGAAAAAAATTCTGATATTGTTATTCCATCAGAAAAAGAACCACTTAGCACTCTAATTTTCAAACTAAAAAAGAGATTTCCTGAATTCGTTTGGGATGCATCACAATTAGAAAACAATCCGATTACATTTCCTGAGATTAAAACTCTACTTGATGGAATAACAATTGGTGGTCATAAATTGTCTGATGTAGAACAAGTTACAAATCTTGCTGACAGTCTAGAATACTTAATTAAGACTCTAAAAAACGATTCTTTCAAGTTGGATCGAGATACTTTCTGCAAATTTAATTCAATTATTTCTAGAAATGAATCTTTAGAGTGGGGTGTTTTTAGAGGCGAGGGTTCAGAAATTAATTACACTCCAAATGTAGCACTTGGTGAAAGGGGCGTTTATATGCCATTGCCCACAGTTGCAGGTGCGAAAGAATTGATTCTTAGATTTAATGATGGAGTACTAGCTCTAGAATCTTCATTTAAAGAGCATGCAATCTCTACCCACGAACTAGCTTTTGCATTCTTTCTTTTTGGTGCATTAAATCAATTTTTCTTTGACGGAAATAAACGCACCTCACGCCTTATGATGAATGGGATTTTAATGTCTAATGGATATGAGGCAGTCACTATTCCTGCTTCTAAAGCTATAGAATTCAATAGAAATATGGTTGATTTTTATGCTTCTAAAAATGCAACAGACATGATTAAATTTTTGTTTGAATGTGCCCAAAGCTAATTAATCAGGTCGCTATTGGGTGGCCTTTATTTTATAAAGTTGCGAATTTCATCTACATCTTCTGACATATCATCCCATAAGAATAGAAGAAGGCTTAGAGATAAATTATCTGTGGAGAAGGGCTGGGACATTGCCACCCCCCAAAAAAGGCAAGAAAGAATTATGGAACAACGCACAAACATCACTGTCCTCAAGGTTATTTGAAATCATAGTTACACATTACACACATAAAATGACAGAAATTTTATGGAGATATTTATGATTAAAAAATTACTTCCACTAGTGGTTTCTAGTCTTTTTGCAGTTGCTGCTGCTCAAGCTCAAAATCTTACTCTTTATACTTCTCAGCCTGTAGCAGATGCTCAAATGACTGTTGAGGCATTTGAAAAAGCTAATCCAGGCGTTAAAGTTGAATGGGTTCGCGATGGTACTACTAAGCTTATGACAAAATTCCGTGCTGAACTTGAAGCTGGGGTTACTAAGCCAGATCTTCTATTAATTGCTGATAGTGTGACTCTTGAACAGTTGAAAAAAGAGGGTCTGTTGGTGGCCCATGATTCTAAAGAGAAGTCAAACTATGATGAGGCTTTATATGATAAAGAAGGTTACTACTATGGTACTAAGCTAATCACAACTGGTATCGCATATCACAAAGATGCAAAAGTAAAACCTACTTCATGGAAAGATCTTGTAAAACCTGAACTTAAAGGTCAAGCAGCTATGCCTAGTCCTCTATATTCGGGTGCGGCATTAATCCATCTATCTGCATTAACTACAAATCCTGATTTCGGATGGGATTACTATAAAGCTCTTAAAGAAAATGGCATGAGCCCAATCAAGGGTAATGGCAGTGTTCTTAAAGCAATTGCTACAGGTGAAAAGCCTTACGGTGTGCTTGTTGATTACATGGCTATTCGCGAGAAAGCTAAAGGTTCACCTGTAGAGTTTGTGTTCCCTGCAGAAGGTGTGTCTATGGTGACAGAGCCAGTTGCAATTCTTAAAAGCTCTAAAAATCAAGAATTAGCTAAGAAATTTGTTGATTTCTTACTTTCAGCTGAGGGACAAGAGCTTGTGGTTAAACAAGGCTATCTTCCTGCACGTAACGGTGTAACTCCACCTGCGGGCTTCCCTGATCGAAAAGATATTAAATTATTGCCGTTTGACTCAGCTAAAGCTTTAGAAAACACAGAAAAAGATAAAGAAGGTTTCTCTAAAATTTTTAACTAATTAATAGATTAGATTTAGATTGAATCGAAAAACATTGCCAACTCCCATTATATGGGGGTTGGTTTTTATTATTCTCATTATCTCGATTCTGCCAACTGCACGTCTTGTGCTACAAGTAGTGTTCGATATAACAGAGTCCGAAAAATCCTCGCTCTCAAAGGTTCTTACTCAGAGTTCTACATGGACTGCGACCTTTAATAGTCTTTATACGTCCTTTGTGTCTATGCTGTTGTCGCTTATCATTGGCGGCTCACTCGCATTGCTTATTACACTTACAAATATCCGTGCGAAAAGTGTATTTGTCATGCTTTTTATGCTACCGATGATGATACCGCCGCAAGTAATGGCTTTAAGCTGGCTTCAGTTAATGGGGCCAAACAGTGCCCTTCTCAAGATGATAGGACTTGCCCCACTGCTAGGATCGCCGCAGCCTCTATATTCGGATTGGGGCATTATCCTGCTTCTTGGAATACAGAGTGCACCGCTTGTATTTTTAACCATTCGCACGAATATCCTTAATATTCCTAAAGAATTGATAGAAGCTGCCCGCCTTAATGGGGCTTCTATGAGGGAAGTTTTAGTAGATATGGTATTGCCACTTTGTAAGAATTCCATCGCTGCAGCTGCTGCTATCGCATTTATATCGTCGCTTGGAAATTTTGGCATTCCTGCTATGTTGGGCATTCCTGCGTCATATTATGTGCTCCCAACACTCGTGTATCAAAAGATGGCTGATTTCGGGCCGACTATGATTGATCAAGTGGCTGCATTGTCAGTGCTTATTGCAGTGCTGTCGCTGTTGGTGGTGTGGATGCAGAAACATTATCAGCGGAAGATGC
Organism: Taylorella asinigenitalis ATCC 700933; assembly: GCF_000687755.1. Lineage (GTDB taxonomy): Bacteria > Pseudomonadota > Gammaproteobacteria > Burkholderiales > Burkholderiaceae_B > Taylorella > Taylorella asinigenitalis. Next base: position 61,050 of record NZ_JHXN01000004.1, on the reverse strand, counting down.
AGATTATGGGCCTGCCTGGAAAGCCGCTATCCTTCAGGCTCGGACGCAGTCGCAAATTTTGGGAGCTTGCTCTAACTTTATTTTTAATAGCGATCCTTGTTATCCCACTTATTGCACTTATTGTTAGTTCTCTTGTTCCAGCTCAGGGCGTAGTCCTTACGTGGGACACACTAAGTTTTAAAGGGTACGAAAATCTATTTATGCCTCAAAGCGTTACCTGGCGTGCTTTTAAAAATAGTTTCTTTTTATCGTTAGGGGCAGCTGGTGCTATTGTGATTATTGGAATGCCTCTTGCTATGTGGTTTAGCAAGTCGGATAATCGTTTCAAAAAATGGTTGCAGATTGGGATGGATGTGCCGTATGCATTGCCAGGGGTGGTGCTGTCGATTGCCGTGATTTTGATATTTGCGAGACCATTGCCACTTGTGGATATTGTTTTATATGGCACGATTTGGACTATATTTTTTGCATATTTATCGCGCTTTTTTACGGTCGGTTTTAAGCCAATTCAAAGCACAGTGATGCAGATGGATGATTCTTTTGAGGAGGCGGCACAGCTTTGCGGAGCAGGGCAGATGCGGCGTTTGCTTGATATAGTGTTTCCACTGCTTGCTCCTTCTGCTTTTGCGGGCGTTATTCTTGTGTTTTTGCTCGCTTTTAATGAGTTGACTGTGTCTGCACTTCTTTGGAGCTCTGGCAATGAAACCGTAGGTGTCCTCATTTTCAATATGGAAGAAAGCGGTGATGGCATCATGGCAGCGGCTATGTCAGTGGTGGTCGTCTTTATTGTGATTTTGCTGATGTTTGTTTTGAATCTGTTTTCAGAGAAAATTCCGCGGGGCGTAATTCCGTGGAAAAACTAAGATTTAAAATAGGCTTATATTAAGTAATTGATTTTAATGGATAATTTCAACTGTACGATAATATCGTACAGTTGAAATTGCAGGACTATTTTATCCACCTTGGGTTTATTTTTTCTTTTTGATTGTTATTTTATGGAATACTTTCAAGGAGAAATTATGAATATTAAAAAGTATGAAGGTTATATGATCAGATCCACCTGGGTTCAAGAAAAAGAAGAATGGTATTTCAGCATCATAGATGTTGTTAGAGTGCTTACGGAAAGTAGTAATGCTCGACGCTACTGGAGTGATCTAAAAGTAAAAATTCGTGATATTGAAGGGGGAAATCAACTGTACGATAATATCGTACAGTTGAAAATGAAGACCCCAGATGGGAAATACAGAACAACGGATGCCTCTGATTTAAAAGGAATTTTCCGAATTATACAGTCAATTCCTTCCCCTAAGGCTGAGCCATTTAAATTATGGCTTTCAGAGATGGGTAAGGAGAGATTTGATGAAATCGCTGATCCAGAGTTGATTATCGATAGAGCCCTACAGACTTATCTCTCAAAGGGTTATACAAGAGAGTGGATTAATCAAAGACTGCAGGCAATTCAGGTTCGCAAGGAATTGACTGATGTGTGGAACGACCATGGGGTGTCTGCAAGCAAAGATTATGCAATACTTACGAACTTAATAACGCAAGCCTGGTCTGGAATGAATACTCGCGAATACAAAAACCTTAAAGGTCTAACAAAAGAGAGTCTTCGAGACAATATGACCACGACTGAATTAGTGCTAAATATGCTTGCTGAAACTGCGACTAAGGATATAACCACTGCTACTTCTCCAAGCGGAATGGATGAGCACAAGAAAGTTGCTATTAAGGGAGGCAATGTAGCCAAAATCGCTAGGGAGTCCCTTGAGAGCGAGACTGGTAAACCAGTTATTTCGAGCAAGAACGCACTAGATTTGGGGAGGATATTAGCAAATGTTCTTGAAAATAAATCAGATGATTAACTTAATTTCAACTGTACGATAAAATCGTACAGTTGCCCGAAACCTATGTCTAGACTCATTCTTCAGAATATCTCTAAGTTTTACGACCAAAATCAGGTCGTTAAAAATGTCTCACTAGAATTCGAAGAGGGTGAATTCATCGCTCTTCTTGGCCCGTCTGGGTGCGGCAAAACCACCTTGCTTCGAATGATTGCTGGCTTTGAGCCTGTCTCTGAGGGTGAGATTCGCTTTGGTTCAAAAGTGCTCTCTAGCGCCCAATCTACTAATGTCGTTCATGTCCCTCCAGAAAAACGCGAGATTAGTATGGTGTTCCAATCCTACGCACTGTGGCCACATATGAAAGTGCGAGATAACGTAGGTTATGCCCTTAAACTTAAGGGAATTAAGGGTCAAGAGTATAGGTCTCGCGTTATCGAAGCCCTTAAGACAGTCGATCTTGAGAATTTTGCAGACCGCTATCCCAATGAGCTTAGTGGCGGCCAAAGACAGCGCGTTGCTTTGGCTCGGTGCCTCGTGTCGTCCCCTAAAATCGTACTCTTGGATGAGCCGCTTGCTAATCTTGATCAGCATTTGCGTGGTTCAATGGAGCGCACTTTCCGCGAGTTTCAGCGCCGCACGAATGCAACATTTATTTATGTAACGCACGACCAAGCAGAGGCGATGGCCCTTGCGGATAAGGTTGCTGTTATGAATGCTGGCTGCGTTGAGCAGTTCGACACTCCCGAAAATATCTATAATCGCCCGCGTACAGAGTGGGTCGCTCGGTTTATTGGGAGTGGGACAATATTGGATTTATCGCGGCTTCATTGCCATCAAGGTGGCAATGTCCTCGTCCGCCCTCAGCATGTGCGCATAAGTGAACATGCGGATTTACAAGCAGTCATTAAAGAACGTATATTTAAAGGAGCCCATTATGCATATCATGCAGAGCTAGAAGATGGGCAGGAATTACTGTTTTATGCAGAAAATTTAATAGATATAGGGGCAAGCGTCAGATTAGAGATTGAGAAATATTCCGAACCTCTATAACGAGTATCTCCAAAATTTGAAAATATTCACTTGGGTAAATCTAAAGGTTCTGAAAGAAGAATAGTAATTTATTCTAATAAGAACGATAAAAAGCAAATCAAAATAGTAGAAATTGTAAGTAATAGAAAAAAAGAATTAATTGTAGTAGGTGGTTTTTATGTAGAGAAAAGAACTCGTCCGCTAGATGTCACTAAAAGCCCCCTAGCTGAACGTCCGAAACGAGAACGAGGATTTAGTATAAGTATAGAAAATAATTTTTTAATGGTCAATAAGGTATATTACGTTTTCGGTTATATTAAACCAATCTAATTTAAACAATTCATATTATTCAAATATTCCGAACCTCTATAAATAGTATTGACGTCATATCTTGGTGGTATCATAAAAATATATCTTTACAAGGAGAACATTATGAGTAAAGAAATTTTCGTATCATTTGGAATTGACGTAGATGCCGTTGCAGGTTGGCTCGGCTCTTATGGTGGAGAGGACTCTCCTGATGATATCTCACGCGGTCTTTTTGCTGGTGAGGTTGGTTCATTAAGATTGCTTGACCTTTTCGCAAAACACGGTCTTACAACTACGTGGTTTATTCCAGGTCACTCTGTCGAGACTTTTCCTAATCAGATGGCTGAGGTTGTGAAAGCTGGGCATGAGGTTGGTATGCATGGATATAGTCATGAGAATCCTATTGCCATGACACGTGAGCAAGAGCAGGCAGTTTTAGATAAATGCTTTGATTTAATCAAAGAACTATCGGGTAAAGCACCTACTGGCTATGTCGCTCCATGGTGGGAGTTTAGTAATGTCACAAACGAGCTTTTACTTGAAAAAGGCATTAAATACGACCATAGTTTGATGCATAACGACTTTACTCCATACTATGTTCGCGTAGGGGATAAATGGACGAAAATCGACTATAGCCAAGATGCAGAATCATGGATGAAACCTCTAGTACGTGGCACTGAATCGGATTTAATTGAAATTCCTGCTAGCTGGTATCTTGATGATCTTCCACCTATGATGTTCATTAAAAAATCTCCAAATAGCCATGGTTTTGTAAATCCACGTGATATCGAGGACATGTGGCGTGACCAGTTCGACTGGGTATACGAGAATATGGATTATGCAGTATTTCCAATCACAATCCACCCAGACGTATCAGGTCGTCCACAAGTGCTTTTAATGTTAGATCGCCTTATCAAGCATATGAAATCACACGATGGCGTTAAGTTCGTTACGATGAATGAAATCGCAGACGATTTCGCTAAAAGATGTCCTCGTAAGAAATAATTAGACTCATGTGCGGGGATATTTATCCTCGCACAATCAAATTTTATGTGCGGACTTTGTGGCCTTATAGCTGAGATTACAGATTGGACAGACTCTTTGCCTAATGAGCTTCCACGTAGGCAGGAGAGGTACAAACGCATTGCCATCATAAATAAGATATTAAAACCATGCCATGTGCAAGTTTCAGATTCGCAGGGCGTAAATTATCTTGTAGAGAGCCTCACGGGCAAACGCGATATCGCAAATGGATTGCAGGAGCTGTGGGACAAGGTCGCATCCATAAACCCAAATTTTGATATTCTCGACGAGTCGTATCTTAGAAAACTCGATGCACACTAATTCTTCAGAACGAATACCGATTCATGTCATTACGGGCTTTCTGGGAAGCGGAAAGACGACATTTATTCGAAAAATTCTCGAGCACGATAAAAACAGCGAAACGCTTGTGTTGGTCAATGAGTTGGGCGAGATCGGGCTCGATAATTTGCTCGTCGAACAGGTATGCGATAACACTTATTTGCTAGCATCTGGCTGCGTGTGCTGTACAGTACTGACGGATGTAAAGGACACCTTGCTTAAGGTCTTGGCCGATAAAAAAGCGGGTAAGATTGCTCCTTTTAAAAATATCATTATCGAAACAACGGGTCTCGCAAACCCCGCATCAATGCTTAATACATTAAGTTTTGATACGCATCTTAAGAGTCGATTTGCAGTCCATGGTATGACATGTCTTATTGATGGCACTTTGGCAATGTCCCAGCATTCCATCCACCCTGAATGGCTTCCACAGGTCATTGCCAGCAATAAGTGGGTGTTGTCTAAGTGTGATTTGATTGGATCTGAAGAAGAATTGAATGTTAGAAATTTTGTTGAATTAGTTGGCTCGACAGGTGTATGGATAGAACCTGAGACACTTGTTGATACTTCAAATTTGTTTGCTCTTGAATATATGAGAACAGAGTTTCTTAATTTGCCCTTTAGCACTGAAGGATTTAAAACTCACAAGGATACACAAACGGGAGTGATTGTTTTTAATGACTACGTAGATTGGACTTTGTTTGGTTTGTGGCTCAATATTTTGTTAAAGCAATATGGTGAATCTATACTTAGAATTAAGGGTATGTTGTATCTAACAGGGCAGGAAAAACCTGTGTTTTTACATGGTGTTCAACATTGCCTCTATCCGCCTGAGCATTTAGAGCATCCTCTTTGGGATGACGGAAAATCAAGACTATTATTTATTTGCAGAGGAATTGAGATAGAGAAAATTAAAAAGTCTGCTCAAATATTTATGAATTTAATTAAGGAGAAATCATGAAATACATGACTATGAATCGTTTTAAAATCCATTCTAAATATGAAAATGAATATCCAGGAATTTGGGACGAATCTTATAAAAATATTGATTCGGTGCGAGGCTTGGTGGATTTTAAATTATTAAAATTAGATAAAGAATTGGACGGAGATATAGTGGTCTTCGCCTCGTGCAGTGTCTGGGAGAGTAAAGAGGCGTTTGAAGCTTGGAAGATTTCAGAGAATTATAAAGAGATGCATAAATCCATACCTTTAAATAAACATATGTATGCGGAACATCCTATTATGGAGGCATTTGAGGTTGTGTTGGGGTAGCAGGGGAGACTGAAGGGGCTCAGGCAAATTTTATTAGTGTAAAAATTCATCCTTGCATTTATTGCCGCACCCAAGTAAGCACGCAAAAAAAGCCCCTCAGGAACTCGTCTCTGAGGGGAAGGGTACAAATTTGATTTATAGGTAAATTCTGTATTTATTTGATCGTGTAAAGTTAATGTTTAAGGCCTTCGCATCCGCTTCATTCAACGCATCCGCTTCATTCAACGCATCCGCATCGCACCTATCACCCACACAAACCATCGCCGAAATCCGCAAAGTCCATCGCCTCTTTGCGAATCTCGTGTGGTAAATTCTTATGCTTTGTTAAAAGCCTTAAGAATAGAGTTCATTTTTTTAGAAGCTTCAGTCTCTTTTGGTTGTAAGTTGCTAGCAACTTTCTTAGGCTCTTTCACTTCAACATTTTCGCTTGAATTTGATTCTGCTTTCGTCGCATCTGATCTAGCACTCAAGCCGTTTTGAGTAGCGAATAAGGCACTACTTTGAGCGGCATCCACATCAGAAATATTCGGTTTTTGTGTAACGCTATAAGTCACAGCAAGTCCAGAAACCGCACCAGTTGCATTAACTGAAGGAGTAATTTTTACGCGAATATCAAAATAGTCTTGAATTTGACCTACAGGGAAAATAAAGAATTTTTGAGCTGATTCTGTATCAGAATTTTGAGTAGATACAACATAGCGAATGTTTTTGCGTGCCATCGCTTTTTTAAACCACTGAAATAATTGGAATTTATTGATGGCAATGCTCCCGCCTACATTCCCTGACGCTAAATTGCGAAATACTTCTGGTTTAGAAAGATAATTGATAAGACCCTCAAACCATTTTGCTTGAGCTGGCTCTAGCGATTTAGAAAGTTCAAAATTAGTGTTAGTTGAGTTAGGTACAAGTTCAAATTTATCCGATTGAGTATGCGGTAGTTTGCACTCTATATATGAACTTTTTCCGTTAACAAATTTGATATCGCTTACAGAAGAACATCCTCCGCCTAAAAGGTCAAAGAATTTGCCGTAAGTTTTGTTTAAATGCTCTGCACATTTACGTTTAAATTGAATGCTGTTTTCGATAGCCATAAATCCCTCCACAAGATAATACAAATTGTATTGTTATAACGTTACACTCTTATTAAAGATAATTTAATTATCTGTATATTCAGTATGTTACCTTTAATATAAATGCAAAATCATTGCCATAATGGCAGCTAACTACCGCTCAATTTCTTTTAACAAAAGAAAAGGCCATATACGTACTTCGTACATGGCCTTACATCAAATCTTAATTTAAATAATAAATTATTGAAGCTTATCTAACTTAACGCAACTTTCTTTATCTCCTAAATCGCAAGCTTTTTTATACCAAATTTTAGCGGTATCTACATCTTTCTTAACACCACGGCCATCTTCATAAAGAAGAGCGATATTGTACATAGCTGCAAGTTCGCCTTGATTTGCCGCTGCCTTATACCAAGTCATAGCAGCCGCATAGTCTTGCTTAGTTCCAGTCCCTGTGTCATATAGAAATCCTAAATTTGTTTGAGCGGATCTATCGCCTTGATGAGCAGCTTTTGTATACAATTCAAAAGCCTTTTCTGGATTTTTTTCTACTCCCTTACCGAACTCATATGCTTCGCCCAACTTAAATTGAGAGCGTGCATCCCCCTCAACTGCCTTCTGCTCTAATGTGGCAATGTCCACGTCTTCAGCCCAGCTTACATTTGATACAGCCAAAGCCATAGCTACACTAAATACTATCTTTTTAATCATCACTTTCTCTCCTGTTAGTGGATTCTTAATATTAAATCTTGAAAGTTACAATTTATGATGCTGTAGCTTTGTTTGCCTCTTTAGCTTTTTTCTCTTCTTCTGCTTTTTTCTTAGCCTCAGATTCCTTTTGAATCTTCTCCTTAACCCTATCTAGTCCTTTGCAAGCAGATTCAAATTTACTGTCACAAGCGAGTTGATACCAAGTAGTTGCGTTTTTGAAATTCTTAGTAGTGCCTTTACCATTCTCATATAAAGCACCTACATTATATTGAGCAATAGGGTCATTTTTCTGAGCTGCTTTTTTGTACCACTCCATGGCCTCATCATAGTCGTGATCAATTCCATCACCTTTCTCGTACAAATACCCTAAATTCCTCTGAGCCAGAACATGTCCAGCATTTGCAGCTTTCTCATACCATTCTTTGGCTTTTTTCGCATCCTTATCCGTACCTCGACCATACTGATAACATAAGCCTAAATTGAACATAGCGGAAACATTGCCAGCGGTAGCAGCGGTTTCAAATAAGTCGCGTGCTTTAGTGGCATTAGGCTCTACGCCCCAGCCTTTCTGATACATGTACCCCAAATTATAAATAGCCTCAGGAAAGCCTTTTGTAGAGGCCTTCTCAAAATTCTCGAAAGCCTTTTTATAATCCTTATCTACGCCTAGGCCCATCAAATACATATACCCCAAATTATTCAAAGCATGAACAAAACCCTGAGCGGCCGATTTCTCGTACCATTGCACGGATTGGGTATAATTTTTAGTCACACCTTCACCCTTAAAATACATATAACCCAGCTCAAACTGATAATGAGCATCTCCCTTATTCGCTCTCTCTTCAATTGTCCCTAGTGGCAATGCACTCGCTTTCTCTCCCCCTTGGCTTTCTGTCGAATTCTGATTTGTACTCGCATTCGTATTTGTATTTGCTGCAGGGGTGTTGCTTTGATTTGAAAAGCCGTTTTGTAGGCTACTTGCGTTGTTGTTTTGTGCTGAAGCTGGGTTGGACTGAGCCAAAGTAGGTAGGGCTACAAAAGCACAAGTAAGAGTGAATATAGAAGTAAGGAGAGGGTTCATAGTGAGCTCCAATTGCTTCGGGGGGCTGCGGTGTCCTACGGGACTGACAATGTCCCTTCGTCCACCTCCGCTACAGTACCAAGTGGTTACAGGGTATGTTTATTATACAGGAGAGGGAGATAGTTCAACTGGGGAGGTCAAGGGTGTGGAATTTTAAGGGGTGGGGTGAGTTCAGCGGTGTGGCGATTTGGTGATTTAAAGGGTGGGGGTGAGTTCATCAGGGGGGCTTCGGTGTACTTCGGGACTGACAATGTCCCTTCGTCCACCTCCGCTACAGTACCAAGTGGTTACGGTGTAGGGTTTTAATGGATATCGGTTAAAGTCCAACTGGGGAGGTCAAGGGTGTTGAATTTTAGGAGGTGGGGTGAGTTCTGCGAGGGTGGCGATTTGTTGATTTAAAGGGTGGGGGTAAGTTCATCAGGGGGCTTCGGTGTTCTTCGGGACTGACAATGTCCCTTCGTCCACCTCCGCTGGGGGCCTAGGAGTTAAGGTGTGTTTTTTGCCGGAAAGGGAGATAGTTCAACTGGGTCAGGGACATGAGATACTCACAATAATTTTCTCTGTATAAATGAGTGATAAAAATTTTGCAAAATAGTTCTGATCTAATAATTTAAATTTTTAAAAAATAAATTAGAATTTTACAAATAAAGAATAAGAATCTAAATTTTTCAGAGAGCTTAATATGGAAAATGTACTTAAAGCTATAGACAATTTCAATTCTAAAAGGGATTGGAAAAAATTTCATTCTCCTGAAAATCTTGCTAAATCAATATCTATCGAAGCCGCTGAGTTATTAGAGATCTTCCTATGGAATTCTAAAGTTATCGACGAAGAACATTTAAAAGAAGAACTAGCTGATGTTCTTATCTATTGTTTAGACATGGCATTAAGTTTAAATATTGATCCTGAAAAAATAATATTAGATAAATTAAACAAAAATTCAATCAAATATCCATTAGATGAGAGTCAACTATGATTGTTTATACAGCTGATAAGAATCAATTTCGTTATGATTTTTTAAATGGAAAGCTTATTTCAAGTATACAAAGTGCACTTAGGGCTAATAGGATAGGATACGGTTTATCTGAAATAAGTTCATGGCACTCTTCTTTAAGTTATATGGATAGAGTCATTGAAGATAAGGATATACCAGATAATGCTGGTGTGGCAATCGAGTACGTTATTCCTGGTAATTCAAAAAGGTTAGATTTTCTAATTTCTGGTTATGACCAAAATAATAAGTCTAACTTAGTAATTATTGAGCTAAAGCAGTGGGAAAAAGCAAAAGTAGATCCCTACAAAAAGGATGTAGTAACTACATACGTTGGTGGTGGAGAAAGACAAGTAGCTCATCCTTCCTATCAAGCATACAGTTATGGGAGATTGCTTTACGATTTTTGTGAAGTTGTTAGGTCCAAACCAGTAAATATAAAAACTTGTGCTTTTTTGCATAATTATCTGCTAGAAGAAAATGACCCCATTATTAATCCAGAATATTCTGATGTAATTAATTCATCACCTTTATACGGTTCTACAGATGCTACAAATCTCAGAAACTATATAAAAGATAGCATTAAAAAGGGGGATAATATACAAATAATTCATGATATTGATTCTGGAAAAATACGTCCATCAAAATCCTTGCAAGATTCTATTTCGAGTATGCTCGAAGGCAATGAAGAGTTTGTTCTAATTGATGAACAAAAAGTTGCTTTTGAAAGAGCATTAAACCTAGCTGAAAAATGTATTGAAGATGGTAGAAAAAGGACTTTAGTTGTTCAGGGAGGTCCAGGCACTGGGAAATCTGTAGTAGCTATCAGATTATTAGCAGAGTTCATTAATGAAGGGCTAAATACTAGATACATTACCAAGACTTCTGCTACTAGGTATGTGTACCAATCAATATTGATGGGTAATAAAAGAAATATTGGTGTAGGAAATTTATTCGTTTCTTCTGGTTCTTTTCATACTGTAGTTAAAGATTATTTAGATGTTGCAATCGTTGATGAATCGCATAGGTTGGTATTGAGGTCAGGAATATTTCAAAACTTGGGAGAGAACCAAGTTCAAGAAATTATTAGAGCTTCAAAATTTAGTGTGTTTTTTATAGACGAAAATCAAATTGTACATGCTAATGATGTTGGGACTATAAAAGAAATAGAAGCTTCATGTCGAAGAGAAAATTCAGAAATTTTTTATGATGAACTACCAACTCAATTTAGATGTAACGGCTCAGATGGCTATTTATCATGGCTGGATGACTTGTTGCAGATTAAGAAAACAGCTAATCCAATTTTTGAAGCGGATTATAACTATGATTTTGATGTGGTTGATAGTCCAAATGAATTGTTTAATTGGGTTAAACAAAAAAACGCCATAAGAAACCGTTCAAGGTTACTGGCTGGATATTGCTGGAATTGGAAATCAAAATCTGATCCTTCAGTTAGTGATATTGTTTTTGATGATTTCGCTATGCAGTGGAATTTTAATAATACTAATACATGGGCTATAGACCCTGAATCTATAGATCAAATTGGATGTATACATACTTCACAGGGTTTGGAATTTGATTATGTAGGTGTAATTATTGGAGATGATTTAAGATTCGAAAATAGTACTGTCATAACTGATTTTGAAAAGCGGGCTAATTCTGACCAATCTCTTCGAGGTTTAAAAACTAAAGCTCGGGAAGAAATCAATAAATCAACATTTGGTGAGGCTTCTAAAAAAATAGATTCAATTATTAGAAATACATATAGAACTCTTATGACTAGGGGTATGAAAGGCTGTAGGGTTTACTGTACAGATAAAAATCTTGCTAATTACTTTAAATTTAGGTTGGGTAGATATAAAGCTACAAGTCAAGATGTTTATGAAACACTTAAAGTGGCGGAAAATAAAGCGCCAAAATATATTATTGATGAGTAATCAACCCTCTTGGGGGCCTCTTAATCGCCCCCATCAATCATTCAAAGCGTCGTTCGATGATTTCGCTTTTGACGGGTTTGGTGTAGAGGCTCACTATTATTGCCACGTTTATAATTATGTCATAGGCGTTATAAAGGGGGGGTGCCATGAGAAAACTTTTAATCGTAGTCGATTTTCAAAAAGACTTTGTGGACGGTGCTCTAGGCTTTGAAGGAGCGGAAAATTTAGTCGGTATTATTGAGAGTAAAATTCTCGATTATGAAAAAAATGGCTACGATATTCTGTTTACTTTAGACACTCATGGCCCCAACTATTTACAAACAATGGAGGGCAAATATTTGCCCGTCCCTCACGTGATCAAAGGCACTGAAGGTCACGAAATTTTTAGCCGAATTCGGGAGTATTCTCATCGTCATCCTTGTATCGAGAAGGGTACTTTTGGTTCGGCTAAGCTTATGGATATTCTTCGTGAACGCGAATTTTATGATGAGATTGAGTTATGCGGACTAGTGAGTAATATCTGTGTGATATCAAATGCTGTTATCGCTAAGGCGGCTAGTCCTGAGAGTCGCATATTTGTAGATAGTCGAGCTACTGATTCTTACGATAAAGAGATGCAAAGTAAGTGCTTTGATGTTATGCGAAATTTACATATTGAAGTAATTTAATTTAAAGCGGAATAAGAAATTCTCTTTATGTATAATGCATGATTTTTAGGCCTTTGTATGCAGGCAGTAAAGATCTCTCAATTTTTAAATTCACATAAGCTATCAGCATTTCAAATACGAATTTTTCTTATCACATTTTTCATCGCCTTTTTTGATGGGTATGATACGGCCGCAATCGGGTACATTGCCCCAAGTCTGATAACTGAGTGGGGTATTGAAAAATCGGCTCTTGCTCCAGTATTAAGTGCAGCTTTATTCGGCTTAGCATTAGGTGCAGTTTCTTTTGGGCCGATAGCAGATAGGGTTGGTCGCAGATGGACTCTTATTGTTGCTGTGTTTTTATTTGCTGTGGGGGCAATTGTATCGGCATTTTCTACTTCTTTGTATGAGCTTGAAATTCTTCGATTTATCACAGGAATTGGCTTAGGTGCGGCTATGCCTAATGCAGTAACTTTGCTATCCGAATATTCTCCGCCACAACGCCGTGCCTTTATCGTAAACACTATGTTTTGTGGCTTTCCATTGGGTATTGCTTTAGGTGGTTTTATCGCATCATTGCTTATTCCATACTATGGCTGGCAATCTATATTGATTCTAGGCGGTGCAGTTCCTTTGATATTAGTGCTGCTTATGGTGTTTTTGCTTCCTGAGTCAGTAAACTTCTTGATTGTGAAAGGTGCTCCGAAATCACGTATTCATGGGATTCTTAAGAATATAGATAAAAATTTGAGTGAAGAATCGGAATATGTTGGAGAGGCGGGAGCATTGCCATCAAGCAAAGGACGAGGTGTTAAGGTCGTGTTATCCAAACACTATTTTCTAGGCTCTATTTTGCTATGGATAACATATTTTATGGGACTCGTTTTATTTTACGGGGTTATCAATTGGATGCCTACTTTATTCCGCGAAATCAATATGTCTCAAGGAACCGCATCCACAGTTACGGGATTATTCGCTGTCGGAGGGCTAGGAGCCATCGGAAGCGGGTGGTTAATGGATAGATATAATCAGCGAAAAATTCTCGCTTTAATGTGCTTTTTATCTTTTGTTGGAGTCGCATTAATTGGATATGTTGTGCATCAACCATTAGTGATACTTATCTCAGTGATATTGATTTCAGGCGTGATTATGAATACGGCACAGTCTTCATTGCCAGCTTTGGCAGCAGGATTTTTTCCTACAGAAGGCCGTACCACAGGCGTTTCATGGATGCTAGGTATTGGTAGATTTGGTGGCATTTTTGGGTCGTTTTTAGTCGCAGCTCTGGTCGCTAGGGGATTTAGTGTAGCCGAGATTTTCTATGTACTTTCCGTCCCAGCTTTGATTCAGGCGATTTGTTTATGGATTAAAAATCTGGTATATCGTTAGAGGGGAAGGAAGTCTCTGCTTTAGTAATGGAGGCGGCTGCGGGGGCATTGTTAGAGGAAAAAGTGCATAAAATGGACAACATGCCTACCCTAGGGGCAGAAGACTTTGCATTCTTTTTGCAGGCCGTGCCTGGGTGTTATTTTTTCGTTGGCAATGGTCTCGATTCCGAATATCTGCACAACGAAAAATACGACTTTCGTGACGAGAATATAGAAGTAGCGGCAAGTGTTTTTGTACAAGTGGCTAAGCATTATTGTGGGAGATAATATGAGCTTTAATGAGAAATTTTTTAAGTCATATTCAAGTAAATTATTTAATGCTAGATTTAGCCGTCAGCTGGTAGGATCTATAGAGAAGACATCTGGAATTGATTGGGATAACTTAGATATATTTGAAAGCGAGGACGCAGCCTACAAAATACAAGAGTATGTTACCGCTAGGAATCTTCAATATGGTCTCAAAATTGTTGGAAGAAAAATTGGCTTAACTTCAAAGGTGATTCAGAAAAAATTTAATTTCTCTTCTCCGATTTCAGGATTTATTTTTGACAATGATGTATTTGGAACCAATAATACATTTGACCTTAGGTATTGGGAAAATCCGCTTATTGAGGGTGAAATAGCGGTTGTCCTAAAGAGGGATTTGAATAAAGAGAGAATCACAATTGTAGATATTATCAATGCGATTGATTATGTTCTACCAGCTATAGAAATAGTCGATAGTCGCTACGAAGGCGGTGTTCAGGGTGTATACGATATCATCGCAGATAATTCTTCAAACGCTGGAGTAGTACTAGGTGCTAGGCCTGTTAGATTTTCTGATGCTGACCTGGAAAATTGCAAAATGAATATGATGTGTGATGGCGATATTGTTTCAAGTGGGTATGGTCGCGATTGTTTAAGACATCCTCTAAATGCTCTTATCTGGCTAGCAAATTTTATGGTCAGTCGTGAAAATCCGCTTCAATCAGGGGAATTCATAATTACTGGGGCATTAGGACCTGCGGTTAAGGTTGAAGCAGGTAAAAAATTTACAGTGAGTATAGATGGAATAGGGGGAGTTTCAGCAAATTTTGGGTGACGGGTGGTTTTTAATCTAGGGCTTTGCTTTGTAGAATTTTATACATGTCGTGAATAACCTCAATTCCATTAATACGGGATTTAAGAATAATTTTTTCACTTTTAGAAGATTTGGACTTTAGAAGATTTTCTAGTCTACTTTTGTGGCTGGCTATAGATTGCCTAGCTTCATCATATGGGAGTCCGTTTTTTCTATTTTTAGGTTTTTGATAAGCTTCATTTACAATTTTGTAATCGGATTTATTTTTTACACAATTTAAATTTTCATTAATTATTTTCAAATCAAATAATGCCTCCTTTAAGCTACTTTTCATGATTTTAGTGTTAGCATGTTTTTCAAAATCGTTTTTGATTATTTGATATTCATTATTTAGAATTAAACTAATGTCTTTTTCATCTATTGATAAATGCAAAACTTTATTTATAGAACCTCTAACTAAGTCTAAAATTAAAAAAGTTTCTGTGTTTTGCAGTAAGTCGATATATTGGCTTTCAATTAACACTAATGATTGAATACTGTCCTTCATCCTTAATACTTAAATCCCTGTTTATCAAAAAACTCTTCACCATATACATCTTTGATGTATTTAACATTTCCAGGTGTAAGTTTGACCTTTTTTAACCAACCCCAAAAACTTTCCTTATCATTAGCCTTGATAGCTTCATAAGCCTCGCATAAATAAAGGAATTCCATATTAGGTTTTGGATTAAGAATTTCATGTTTGCGTTCTGCTGATAGATAGCTTTTAGGTTCGTTCATTGTTTTCTCCCTTCATATGTAAAACATAACGCATTTTGATTTTAACTAAAAGAGGTGGGATAAATTTGTCCAGTTAATAATCTAGGGAAATCACGAACTTTTTTTATTAGTTTGCTCTGATATCATTCCTGTAATTTAATAAATAGAGCGAGCAAAATGAGTACATTAAACGTAGGAGTTTTCCAAACTTTAGCCCTAGCAGTAATCAGTATCTATCTTGGTGAGTATCTACTCAAAAAATTTCCAATTTTTAGAAAATACTGTATTCCAGCAGCAGTAGTTGGTGGCTCTCTTATAGCCATCATAACTACAATTCTACATAGTCTAGATTTAATTACGTTTAACTTTGACTATAAAGCGATGAACACATTTTTTTACAACGTATTTTTTGCGGCTATGGGTTTATCAGCTAGCTTAAATCTTTTAAAACGGGGTGGCAAACTTGTTTTAATTTTTTCAATATTAGCGGCTGTATTGGCAGTTCTTCAAAATGTCCTTGCACTATTTGTAGGTGATGCGATGGGTATGAATCCTCTAGTTGCTTTAATGGCAGGATCAACACCATTGACAGGTGGGCACGGTAATTCTGCGAGTTTCGGTCCTGTTGCTGAAAGCATGGGCGGAGTAGGGGCAGTAGAGGTTGCAGTCGCTGCAGCTACATTTGGCCTGGTTGCAGGTTGTATTATGGGTGGTCCTATCGGACGTCGTTTGATTGAGAAGCATGGTTTGAAAGCATCGGGTAGTGAGATTGTGACGCACACAGATGCTGTTCAAAATTTGGTTAGTCAAAAACGTGCACTTACAGCATTTTTTGCTCTATTAATTGCCTGCGGTATTGGTCAAACTTTGTTTTTTATATTTAAAGAACTAATGCCTGATGTAAATCTTCCAATTCACGTAATGAGTATGTTTGGTGGCATCATTGTTCGTTTTGTACTTGATGCAAGAAAGGGAGATCATCAAGCACTTTATGAAAGTATTGATATAGTTGGAGCTATTGCATTGTCGGTATTCGTTTCATTATCGATAATTACTATGAAACTTTGGCAATTAGCAGATCTAGCAATTCCTCTAATTACAATATTGGCTTTGCAATTAGTGCTTATTTATTTATTTGTAATGTTTATAACTTATCGTATGTGCGGAAAAAACTATGATAGTGCTGTAATTGCGGTAGGGCATTCAGGTTTTGGTTTAGGGGCAGTTCCAGTATCCATGGCCACTATGACATCTGTTTGCTCGAAATACGGAAACTCGAAAATCGCTTTTTTTATAGTGCCACTAATTGGCGGATTTATAAGTAATATCACAAACGCTATAGCGATAACATTCTTCCTAAATGTAGCTAAAGGCATGATGTAAAAGTGATATCAAAATAAGTTCCAAAATAAAAACCCAGTTCTTTCGTAGAGCTGGGTTTTTTATCACTTGTTATGCGTTAAATTTAACTAGCTTTCTGGGCATCAATTACTGCAAGAGCAGTTAAATTCACAATTCTGCGAGTGGTTGAGCTAGTAGTCATGATATGCACTGGCTTACGTGCACCTAAGAGAATAGGGCCCATCGTAATACCATTTCCACTAGTCATTTTTAAAAGATTATAAGAAATATTTCCCGCTTCTAAGTTAGGCATAATCAACAAATTCGCCGCCCCTGTCAATGTACTGTTCGGACATGCCTCTAAACGAATCCTCTGATTCAAAGCAGCATCAGCATGCATCTCGCCGTCAATTTCAAGGTCAGGATTTTTTGTGCGTACAATCTCCAAAGCCTCAGCCATTTTGCGAGCATTAGCATTTGTGCGGCTACCAAAGTTCGATGTAGCCAGTAGAGCCACCTTAGGCACAATACCGAAGCGTCGCATCTCCTCAGCCGCCATCAATGTAATCTCCGCAACTGTATCCGCATCAGGATCTACGTTCACCTGCGTATCCGCAAGGAATAGAGTTTCGTTAGGCATAATAATTACATTCATAGTCGCAAAATGCTTGCATCCATCACGCAATCCAATAATATCGCGAACATATGCAAGTTGATTATCCCAACGCGAAGAGATACCGCATATCATCGCATCCACAATCCCAAGATCAAGCAATAGCGTGCCAAGTAGCGTATTATGCTTGCGAACAATAGCCTTTGCGATTGCAGGGGTCACACCTTTGCGATTATTGAGTTTCAGATAGCGCTTCCACGCATCTTCATAATAGTCGTGGTCATCAGGATTAATGATAAAGAAATTTTGACCATCCTGAAGACGCAATCCATGTTTTTCGATTTGCTCTTGAATTTTATGCGGACGTCCCACAATATATGGGATGGCAATGCCCTCGTCCACAATCGTCTGAGCTGCTCTAATCACACGGTGATCCTCTCCATCAGCAAAAATCACTCTTTTCGGCTCATCTTTTGCAAGTTTAAATAGGGGTTGCATCAGATGACCAGAGCGATATACATGCTCGAGCAATTTATCGCGATACTCTTCCAAATCCTCAATTGGCTTGCGTGCAACTCCAGATTCCATCGCAGCCTTAGCCACAGCTGGAGCCACTTTTACGATTAGTCTCGGATCGAATGGCTTAGGAATAATATATTCAGGCCCAAAATTCAAATCTTGCCCCTCATATGCCGTCGCAACCTCATCGCTAAGCTCAGCCTGAGCAAGGTCCGCAATCGCATATACGCAAGCCTGCTTCATTTCTTCATTTATCGAAGTTGCCCCTACATCCAAAGCCCCACGGAAAATAAATGGGAAGCAAAGTACATTATTTACTTGATTAGGATAATCAGATCTCCCTGTGGCAATGATTACGTCAGGACGCGCTGCTTTAGCTTCTTCAGGCGTAATTTCAGGGTCAGGGTTTGCAAGTGCGAGAATTAAAGGGTTCTCAGCCATTGTTTTAACCATCTCAGGTTTTAATACACCTTTAGCAGAACATCCTAAAAATGCATCGGCCCCAACAATCACATCTGCCAATGTTCTTGCATCTGTTTTTTGTGCATAACGTGCTTTTGATGGATCCATTTTTTCGTCACGACCTTCGTAAATAACTCCTTTAGAGTCGCAAACGTATATGTTTGAACGATTTAACCCTAAATTAACCATTAAGTCTAGACAAGCAATAGCTGCAGCACCAGCCCCAGATACGACCATTTTGATTTGTGAAATGTCTTTATTTACTAGCTTAAGACCATTTATTAAAGCTGCGGATGAAATAATTGCTGTACCATGTTGATCATCATGAAATACAGGGATATTCATTCGTTCACGAAGTTTTTTCTCAATATAAAAACATTCAGGTGCTTTTATATCCTCAAGATTTACTCCGCCTAAAGTTGGTTCGAGTGCAGCAATAATATCCACTAATTTGTCTGGGTCATTTTCGGCAAGTTCAATATCGAAAACATCGATATTAGCGAACTTTTTGAATAGACAGCCTTTTCCTTCCATTACAGGTTTAGAAGCTAGTGGTCCAATATTACCTAAACCTAGAACAGCGGTACCGTTAGAGATTACTCCTACTAAATTTGCTCTTGAAGTATATTTAGCAGCGGCTGATTCGCCTTGTTCATAAATTTCCATACAAGCATGGGCAACGCCTGGAGAATATGCAAGCGATAAATCATCTTGATTAGCCATACTTTTAGTAGGAACAACGGAAATTTTTCCTGGAATTGGTAATTCGTGGTAGAGTAGTGCAGATTTTTTTGAGTCAATGGACATTAATAATTCCTGTGTAATTATTTAAATTGTTGCTTGTCTAAAATTTCATGTATTTTAATTCTAAAATTAGGATTTGTTACGTAATTAGTAATATGTGAGTAGTATACTAATCGCAACTTATTAGGGTTTTCCTTAGGTAACCCTATTTCTTTGTAACAACTTAGATGGTGTGATATGAAAACGATGGATGAAAAACGAGAAAACTCGTATTTATTCGGCGGTAATATGTCTTATGTTGAAGAGCAATATGAGCTATACCTCGAAGACCCTTCCTCTGTAGATGATAGTTGGAAGCAATATTTTGATAAATTATCTAAGGAGCCTGCAGTAGATGGTTCTACTAGCTCTAAAGACAAAAATCACACTGCTGTAATTGAAAATCTAGCAGAAAAAGCAAAACAAAACGCTCTTTACACACCAGCGGTAAGCGGCGGTGCTTCAAATTCTAAACAACATTTAGTAGAAAGATTAATTTCTGCTTATCGTCGTTTAGGTGCATTAGTAGCAAAAGTTGACCCACTAAAACTTCAAAAATACCCTGAAGTTCCTGAATTAGATCCAAAATATCACGGCTTAACTGAAGCGGATATGGATCAAGAATTCGTTACCGATGACACATTCTTCGGTAAAAAATCAATGAAACTTCGCGATTTGCTTAAATCTTTACAAGACACATACGCAAATACAGTTGGCGTAGAATACATGTACATTGCCAACCACGATGCGAAAAAATGGCTTCAAGAAAAGTTAGAGTCAGTTAAATCTAAACCTAGCTACTCAAAAGAGCAAAAACTAAATATTCTTCATCAATTAACTGAAGCTGAAGGGCTAGAAAAATATCTTCACACTAAATATGTTGGCCAAAAACGCTTCTCACTCGAAGGCGGGGAGAGCTTTGTAGTAAGTATGGATGCGGTTGTGCAGCATGCGGCAAGC
Organism: Taylorella asinigenitalis ATCC 700933; assembly: GCF_000687755.1. Classification (GTDB taxonomy): domain Bacteria; phylum Pseudomonadota; class Gammaproteobacteria; order Burkholderiales; family Burkholderiaceae_B; genus Taylorella; species Taylorella asinigenitalis. The sequence continues at coordinate 40,912 of NZ_JHXN01000004.1, read as the reverse complement.
AAAGGTGTGAAAGAGTTGGTAGTTGGTATGGCTCACCGTGGTCGCCTAAATATGCTTGTAAATATTATGGGTAAAGCTCCTTCAGTTTTATTTGATGAATTCGAAGGTAAATATGCTACTAACCTCAAAGCAGGTGACGTTAAATACCATAATGGCTTTACATCTACAATCGATACTGAACATGGACCTATGTTTATCGATTTGGCTTATAACCCATCGCACCTAGAGGTGGTAAATCCTGTTGTATCTGGAATTGCACATTCTCGTCAGTATCGTTACCAATCTAAAAAAGAAATTCTTCCAGTTTTAGTGCATGGTGATGCGGCTGTTATCGGTCAAGGTGTTGTGCAGGAAACATTAAACCTATCGCTCACTAAATTCTATGGATGCGGTGGTACTGTTCATATCGTAATTAATAACCAAATCGGCTTTACAACATCACTTCACGAAGAGTCACGTTCATCAGCATTTTGTACTGATATAGCGAAAATGGTTGATTGTCCTATATTCCACGTAAATGCAGATGATCCTGAAGGCGTTGCATTTGTTTCTGAACTTGCTGTTGAATATCGTGAAAAATTCGAAAACGATGTATTTATCGATATCGTTTGCTATCGTAAATTAGGTCACAACGAACAAGATACTCCAGCACTCACTCAACCTGAAATGTATCGTGCAGTTGCAAAACATCCTGGTTCTCGTAAAGTGTATGCAGATGCATTAGTTGCTGAAGGTACATTAGAGCAAAGTAAACCTGAAGAGATGGTCTCTTCTTACCGCACTCTTATGGACAAAGGTGTGGGTAATGAAAAAGTTAACGATTCACATGTTGTTGACCACGCTCCTAAATGGGATGAGTACAAAGGTAAACCTTATACCGATAAAGCTGATACTAAAGTTTCTCTTGAAGTTCTTAAAGATTTATCTAAAAAAATCACTACAGTTCCAGAAGGTTTTGTTCCACACAAAATCGTTGAGAAATTATTAGCTGATCGTGCGGCTATGGGTAAAGGTGAAATGAATCTTGACTGGGGTATGGGTGAGCACTTAGCTTATGCAACCTTAGTTAATGATGGATATCCAATCCGTTTAGCTGGTGAGGATGCAGGTCGTGGTACATTTACCCACAGACATGCAGTTTTACATGATCAAAATCCTGAAAAACCTGATTTCACTTATATTCCTCTAAATCATATTTCTGAAAAACAAGGTGAGTTTGTAGTACTTAACTCAGTCTTATCAGAAGAAGCAGCCCTTGGTTTTGAATATGGTTATGCAACTGCAGAACCTGAAGGTTTAACACTATGGGAAGGTCAATTCGGTGACTTTGTAAATGGTGCACAAGTTATGATTGACCAGTTTATTGCATCAGGTGAAGCTAAATGGGGAGTTCAGTGCGGCTTAGTTATGTTGCTTCCTCATGGTTATGAAGGTCAAGGGCCAGAACACTCTTCAGCTCGTATCGAACGCTTCTTACAATTATGTGCTGACGAAAATATGGAATGCATTCAACCTTCAAATGGTGGTCAAATGTTCCATGCATTACGTCGTCAAATGCTACGTAATATTCGTAAGCCTCTTATTATCTTTACTCCTAAATCATTGCTACGTAATAAAGATGCTTCATTCCCATTAACAGATTTGTCTGAAGGATCATTCAAAACTGTTATTGGTGAAGTGGATCCTGAGATCAAACCACAAAACGTTAAACGCGTTTTAGTGTGTACTGGTAAAGTTTATTATGACTTGGTAAATGGACGTAAAGAGTTCAATCGCAATGATGTTGCTATTCTACGTTTAGAGCAATTGTATCCATTCCCTAAAGATGCATTTGCAGCTGAGATGGATAAATATTCAAAAGCTCCTGAAGTAGTATGGGTTCAAGACGAACATCAAAACCAAGGTGCTTGGAATTACGTATTACATCACGTAATTGATAATATGACTGAAAATCAAACATTGTCATATGCAGGACGTGAGCCTTCATCATCTCCAGCAACTGGTTATGCAGGCGTTCATAAAGCTCAGCAAAAAGCCCTTGTAGAGCAAGCCTTTGCTGAAAAACTTGATACCGTATTTTAAGAATTTTAATTTTTAAGGAGTTTTTTATGTCAATTGTTAATGTAGTGGTACCACAGCTGTCTGAGTCAGTTTCAGAGGGTACTCTTATCGAATGGAAATATAAAGTAGGTGATCAAGTATCTGTAGATGATATTTTGGTTGAAATTGAAACAGATAAAGTTGTGCTTGAAGTACCTGCTCCATCAGCTGGTGTTATTACTGAGATTCTTGAGTCTGATGGTGCAACTGTTACACCAGACCAAGTTTTAGCGAAAATCGATACTGAAGCTAAAGCAGAAGCTAAGGCAGCTCCTAAAGAGGAAGCTCCAAAAGAAGCAGCCCCTAAAGAGCAAGGTAAAGAACCTGCTGCAGCAGCAAAATCTGATGATTCAGCAGCTCAAAAATCAGGTTCAAAAGGAGATATCGCTTCCCCTGCAGCTCGCAATATCCTAGCTGAAAAAGATATGAAAGCTTCTGATGTTGCAGGTTCAGGTCGCGATGGTCGAGTGACTAAATCTGATGCAATGGGTGCTTCTAAAGGTGCATCTAAATCCGAATCTAAATCATCTGCACCTATGTCTACTAATACGGAAGGTCGCATCGAAGAGCGCATTCCTATGACACGTTTGCGTGCACGTGTTGCTGAGCGCCTAATTCAATCTCAACAACAAAATGCAATTCTTACTACTTTTAATGAAGTAAATATGAAACCAGTTATGGACCTTCGTGCGAAGTATAAAGAAGCATTCGAAAAAGAGCACGGTATCAAGCTTGGCTTTATGTCTTTCTTTGTGAAAGCAGCTGTTCATGGCCTTAAAAAATATCCAATCCTTAACGCTTCTGTAGATGGCAATGATATCGTATACCACGGTTATTTTGATATCGGCGTTGCAGTATCTAGCCCTCGTGGTTTGGTAGTTCCTATTATCCGTAATGCCGATCAACTAAGCTTTGCTGATATTGAAAAAACTATCGCTGAATTTGGTCAAAAAGCAAAAGAAGGTAAGTTAGGTCTGGACGATTTAACAGGTGGTACATTCACTGTTTCAAACGGTGGCGTGTTCGGTTCAATGATGTCTACTCCAATCATTAACCCACCACAATCAGCAATTTTAGGTATTCACGCAACTCGCGAACGTGCTGTTGTAGAAAATGGTCAAGTAGTTGTACGTCCAGTTAATTACTTTGCTCTTTCTTATGACCACAGAATCATTGACGGTCGTGAAGCTGTTCTTGGCTTATTTGCTATGAAAGAGGCTTTAGAAGACCCTCAACGTTTATTGTTGAACCTATAATTTTCGGTGGTCAACTAAATGGAAAATAAATTTGACATATTAGTAATTGGTGCGGGTCCTGGCGGCTATATAGCCGCTATTCGTGCCGCTCAATTAGGTAAAAAAGTTGCATGCGTTGATATGTGGACTGACGACGCAGGGAAACCTAAACCAGGTGGCACTTGCACAAATGTAGGTTGTATTCCTTCTAAAGCATTACTTCAATCTTCAGAGCATTTTGAACAGGCTAACCATCATTTTGCAGAACATGGAATTTCCGTGTCTGACGTTAAGATGGACGTTACTAAAATGATTTCTCGTAAAGAGACTGTAGTTAAACAAAATAACGAAGGGATTCTTTTCCTATTTAAGAAAAATAAAGTTTCTTTCTTTTCAGGAAAAGCTTCATTTGCTGAAAAATCTGATGCAGGATTTAAGGTAAAAGTAGAAGGTAAAGATGCAGCGGAGATTACAGCTGAAATCGTAATTGTTGCGACTGGGTCGGATCCGAGACCATTGCCAAACTTGCCTTTTGACGAGAAATCTATATTATCAAACACAGGTGCACTTGATATTCCTGAAGTTCCTAAAAAACTTGGAATTATCGGTGCAGGTGTTATAGGTCTTGAGTTAGGCAGTGTTTGGCGTCGTTTAGGGGCGGACGTTACTATCCTAGAAGCGGCACCTGCTTTCTTGACTGCTGCAGATGAAGCTATTGCAAAAGAAGCGAAAAAAGCTTTCGATAAGCAAGGTCTAAAAATTGAAGTTGGCGTGAAGATTACTGAAGCTAAAAATGATGGTAAATCAGTTAAGATTGCCTACGACACTGCAGGCGGCGAAAAGCAAGAGCTTACTGTAGATAAACTTATCGTTTCAATTGGACGCATTCCGTTTACTAGTGGATTGAATCTTGAAGCTGTTGGCGTCAAGTTAGATGATCGCGGTTTTATTGAAGTAGACGAAAACTGCAAAACTTCAGTGCAAAATATTTGGGCTATCGGTGATGTGGTTCGCGGTCCTATGCTTGCTCATAAAGCTGAGGAAGAGGGGGTTGCGGTAGCTGAACGTATTGCTGGCATGCATGCTCATGTTGATTTCGGAACAATACCTTCTGTTATCTATACGAGCCCTGAAATCGCTTGGGTTGGTAAAACTGAAAAACAACTTAAGGATGAGGGTCGTAAGGTAAAATCTGGTCAATTCCCATTTATGGCTAATGGTCGTGCACGTGCAATGGGTGATATCACTGGTTTTGCAAAAATTATCGCCGATGCTGAAACTGATGAAGTTTTAGGTGGTCATATAATTGGCCCTATGGCTTCCGAATTAATTTCTGAACTTGTGACTATTATGGAATTCAAAGGTGCTGCGGAAGATATCGCACGTATCTGCCATGCACATCCTACATTGTCAGAAGCTATTAAGGAAGCGGCTTTAGCTGTAGATAAGCGTACTCTAAATCTTTAATTTAAATCTCCATGATTTTGGGCGGGCTTATGTCCGCCCGTTTTTATATGAACGTAAAAGAACATTATTTAAAATCACTAGCACAAAAAGGATACGAAGCAGACGCTTCTCAAAAGCAGGCAGTTGAGAGATTGCAGACTTTATCTAATGAACTTTCTAATTACACATTAAATTCCAAAGAATCCAAAGGTTTTTTATCAGGACTTTTTGGAGGATCTAAGACAGAAGTAGTTGCTCCTAGCGGCGTTTATATGTGGGGCGGTGTTGGTCGCGGTAAAAGCTTTGTTATGGATTCATTTTACGCATCAGTTGCATATGAGAAGAAAACACGAATTCATTTTCACGAATTTATGAGAAGTATTCATAACCGACTTCGTGAAATTAGCCAACAGAGCGACCCACTCGATATCATTGCCACACAAATTTCAGAAAAATATTCGTTAATATGCTTTGACGAATTTCATATCTCGGACATTGCGGATGCCATGATTTTGTATCGACTTTTAAGCAAATTTTTCGAGAAAGGCGTTGTTTTTGTTATGACCTCAAACTATGCACCTGATACTTTATATCCTGATGGATTGCATAGAGACAGACTATTGCCAGCCATAGATTTAATAAAGAAAAAGATGGATGTGATAAATGTCGATGTTGGGGTTGATTATAGAATGCGAGAGTTGGAGCAATTAAAGACTTACTACACACCAATTGATGCACATACGGAAGGGGAATTAAGGCACTGTTTTGAGACTGTATGTAACGGGCTCATAAGTGGCGATTCAATAGAAATTGAAAATCGCGAATTAGATGTTGTGGCTCGATCAGATGATACTCTTTGGGTTACTTTTTCTGAGATGTGCATAAAGCCACGCTCTCAAATAGATTATCTTGAAATAGCAAATAAATTTAAAAATATTATTCTTTCGGATATTCCTAAAATGTCTCCACAAGATGCATCAGCAGCACGTAGATTTACGTGGCTTATTGATGTGCTTTATGACCATAAGGTAAAGCTTATTATTTCTGCTGAAGTTCCAGCCGAGGTGCTTTTTACTGAGGGTGTATTTGCTCAAGAATTTACTCGTACCGTATCACGTATGATTGAGATGCGCTCACTTGAATATAAAAACGAAAAAGCTAGAAAATCAGTGACGGTTTAAGTAGGATAAATTTGTCCACCCCCATTTAAAGAGAAAATTTTATTTGCCATACTAATAAAAAAATGGGGTTTATGTATGGCAATAACTATTTCTAAATCGTGTGGTGTAGCTGGTCTTGAGGCACCAGAAGTAAATATTGAAGTTCATGTAAGTCGAGGGCTTCCGACCTTTAAAATTGTAGGTATTCAAGAGGTTCAGGGGCGGGAAAGCCGAGAACGAGTACGCTCCGCATTAATTAATCAAGGATACAAATTTCCGCCTAACCGTTACACGATAAATTTGAGTACGCAATCGCAAAATAAACTTATCGGTAGTTATGAATTAGGCATGGCTATTGGAGTTTTATTATCTACTGCACAAATAAATATTCATCCGAGGCTATCACTTGAAAATCTGTATTTTGCTGCAGATTTATCTTTGTCTGGTGATTTAGTGCCTAACGAATATACGGAGATAATCGCATTAAACTTATCACGCATGCATTCCGAAGCAACACTTATTGTGCCTTCATCTGAATCATGGATTGCTGATTTTTTACCTCACTTAAAAATAATATTTTTTGAGAACCTAAAACAAGTTTGTGAGTATCTAGGGTCAGGGCAAATTGAAATTGCTAAAAAAACTAAGTGCCCATATCCAAAAATAAATAATAGTTCACTGTGTCTCTCAGAAATTGAAGGGTTGAATGAGGCTTGTCTTGCATTGGAGGTGGCTGCATCGGGCGGACATAGTATGGTTATTGGTGGTTCTTCTGGATCTGGTAAAACTATGCTTTGTAGGAGAGCTGCGGGGATATTGCCACCTTTAGATAGGGAGCAGCAACTTGAGATCTACTCTATATATAAGCTTGCACAGATAGAACCGCCAACAGAAATTCCATTCCGTATGCCTTTGCATTCTGCGAGCATTGGTGTTTTGAACGGAAGTAGTCAGCAAAATAATGTGGGAGAATTTGCACTAGCTAATCATGGAGTGGTGTTTTATGACGATTTGCAGGAAATTCCACAGGAAATGGTGGATGCAGTAAGGTTGACATTGTCACAGGGCTTTATAAGAAATTTTAAACCAAGGCAAAAGCTTCAATATCCTGCAAGATTCTTATTCTTAGCGGCTTATCAGCCATGTGAGTGCGGGAAGTTATATGAAAATAAATGTAGATGCACCAAGACCACGCTTATGAAGTACGAAAGGAAATATTCGGCTCTATTTAAAGATGTATTTGATATTCATATAAAGATAACTAAGGGATTAGAAGAGAAAAGTAGTCCTAATGTTGCATCTGATATTGTTAGAGACAGAGTTAATAAAGCCAGAGAAATTCAAATAAAGCGACAAGGGCGGTTAAATGCAATTCTTACAGAAAAAGAACTCGTAGAATTTGCACCATTAAATTCTGAATGCTCAACATTAATTTCAAAGTTTAGGTCTAGTAGAAATATCTCTCAAAAATCTTTAATTCGCATTCAAAGACTTGCCCGAACAGTGGCTGATATAAATGCTCGCAAAGAAATAACACTAACGGATTTAAGTAAAGCCATATATCTTCACGGGTGAATATTACTTTACGTTATATGAAAATAAATATTTTGTATTGTTTCAGTATATGCAAATCTAAAGTGCTCTGATACTATTATCTACAACAAACAATTAAAAAATTAAAAGGGAGTTTGTATGAATAAATTTATTAAAACCACTGCGTTTGCTCTTATAGCATCTTTATCAAGTATTGCATCAGCTGAAAATTTTAAGCTTTCAGTTGCCGCAACTCCTGTGCCTGCGGCCGAAGTTTTGGAATTTATGAAACCAGCTTTAGCTAAAAAAGGTGTAGACCTTACTGTTCATGTGTTTACTGATTATATTCAACCTAATCAGCAAGTAGCGGACGGAGACATAAATATGAATTGTTTTCAACATGTACCGCATCTTGATTCTTTTAATAAACGTAAAAATACAAACCTTGTTCCTGTAGGTGGCATGTATCTTCCTCCTATGGCTGCTTATTCTAAAAAAATTAAAAATCTTTCTGAATTAAAAGATGGTGCACGTGTATCAATTCCAAACGATACAACTAACAGTACTCGTGCTCTTTTAATTCTTCAGCAAGCTGGTTTAATTAAACTTAAAGATCCGAAAAACTTATTTTCCACTGCAAAAGATATTGCTGAGAATCCTAAGAAACTAAGATTTATTGAATTAGAAGCGGCTGGAGTGCCACGATCATTGCCAGATGTGGATATTGCAGTGATAAACACAAATTATGCACTTGAAGTAGGTTTAAATCCACAAAAGGATTCAATAATTTTGGAAGACTCAAATTCTCCATACGCAAATGTATGTGCTGCACCTGCAGAATTCAAAGATAACGAAGCTCTTAAGATTCTAATGGCTGAGTGGGGGAGTGAAGAAACCAAGAAATTTATCTTAGATAAATATAAAGGGACTGTGATACCACGCAAAGACTGAGATAACTCCTAATGTAACCCCTTTGTAATATTAATTTTTCACTTAGATTGTAAAATTGAAAGATTGTTTATAAGGGGGATTACATGCGTTTAGGGCTCTTAGCTTCCACGAATTCATTCAAAACAGTGACTTGGTCGCCAGAAGATAATGCTACAAGTGGGGCGAATTATTTAGAAGTACCGAGAGAGTTCCTGACAGCATTGCCACCTGCAGATTCACCAGAATCAAACGAAACTCCAATCATATGTCTCACAAGAGAAAAATACAAGTCAGCAAGTGACACCAAATCCAGATATTCCGTTAGTCTAGCTATTTATTATGTAACTCGCCAAAAAGATAGCAATAAAAGCGGTATGTATTATGGAGCGTTTTGGGAGGGATTGGAAGAGAAATTTTTTACCCAAAGGCGTCTACCCATAGTAATTGAATCTCTAAAAGAGATGGCTGCTCGTATACGTTCTGAGTATATTGATGGAACCACCAATTTCTTTTCGGAAAAGCCGTTTTATAAAAAAGTGCCTCATGAGATAGGTAGTGAGCTTAAAAATATCGATCCTAAATTTTTGCATGCGATTAAATTCACTGAGTGTATCTCACCTAAGGATATCGATAGAACCTGTGTAATTTGCTGTTCTAAGCAATCGCTTATCCCTGAAGCTATAGAATCTGTTATTGATTACAAAATGCTTGCTCTTTATAAAAGAGTATATTTTGTTATTGCTCAAATTTTTAATAGATTTAAGAGAATTCAAACTTCACTTGAGAGTAAGAATTTTGAAGCTACAACCGCTACAAATCTGACTCTTTTAGATTTTGAAGACTTAAAGATGGTTAAAAATATATATATTGATAGCTTGGGGTCTGTAGAAGATGTCTACAACATGTTCTCCAAACGTCTTCGCCAAAAAGATGAAGCTTATCAGTTGCTTAAAAATAACCAAAGTCTTGAGATTAAAAATTTATCCTCTGGTTATGACACAAAAATACGATCTCTTGAAACCTCTCTTGATGAGGCTTTGCAAGCATCGAAATCAACTATAGCTCCTCAAGATTCAACTACAGGGGCAGCACCTGAAATGTCTGCTGATTTCGAAGCAGTTTTAAATCAAATGCCACAGTCTTCAGAACAAAATGCAATTCCTCAAATTATAGAGGCACCCACACCCACACCCGCACACGCACCCGCAGCCACTGCACACGCAAGCACTGCACCTGTACCCGCAGCCGCCCCTGCTTCCTCAAATCACCCCCTTGATGAGTATCTTTTGAAAGAATATGGAGTTCGCCCCGAAGATACACCAGAATTGTTTGAACAAAAATTTAATGATTACTCGAATAGATTAGTATCTAATAAGGATGCAGTTATTGATCAACTAAATGGTCAAATATCTGAGCTGTCCACAAAATTGGCTGATAGAGAGTCGCGACTTCTTGCTCTTGAACATACCCAAGAACCGCAAAAAATGGTGCGTTCAGAAAGAAGAGGGTTTAGTGTAACCACTTTTCTTTTAATGCTTATGGTAGTCGCACTTGTAGCTTATATATTGATTAATCGATAGTTTTAGAAAGATTAGGTCTCACCACGGACATAACCTCAGGTATTCGTCTTATATCCGAGATAATATTTCGCAGTTGAGCAAGATTTTCAAGCTGAAGAGTTATATTTATGCTTGCTGAATCGCTGTCTTCATCTATCATAGAGAGATTTGAGATATTTGAATCGTGTTTAGATGCTTCAAGTGCAATCGCCCCTAAAACACCTTTTCCATTCATCGCAGAAATTTGAATGCGAGATTTAAAGCTTGCTTCAGATTTTGTATCCCATGCGACATTTACAAATTTGTTTTGTTCTAGTGCTTTTTTAGTGTCTACAGATGTGCAATGTTTGTGATGCACAATAAGACCAGAGCCAGGGTGAAGAACGCCTACAATCGGGTCTCCGTGAAGAGGAGTACAACATTTTGCATATTGAATGGCCTGTCCCTCATTTCCCTTAATAATAAGATCTGTACGTCTAGCAGATTCAGTAGAATCGTAATCATTTACGCTTGTATGAATAATAGGATTATCGACCATAAATCTTCTTGCAACTACTGATGCAATGCGATTTCCGATACCGATATCCATAAGAATTTCTTCTATAGATGATGCACCTGATTCTTGTAGGATCTTCTGCCACTTGGTATCAGTTGGATTTGGCAATGTTAACTTCAACTCATCCAATGCCTGTAGCAAAAGTTTTCGTCCAAGTACCGTAGATTCCTTACTTCGCGTATTTTTAAGGAAATATCTAATAGCTGCACGTGCTCGGCCAGTTTTTGCATAATTTAGCCACCCAACATTAGGCTCTGTCGCAGGATTAGAAATAATATCAACTGTGTCACCGCTTGCAAGTACATGATTAATTGGAACATGTTCTCCATTTACTGTGGCACTTACCGCATGAAGCCCTATATCTGTATGAATAGCAAATGCAAAATCAAGTGCTGTAGCCTTGCTTGGTAGTGAAATAATCTTACCCTTAGGTGTAAGTGCGTATACCGAGTCTGGGAAAAGATCAATCTTAATATCGTCTATAAATTCTTCAGAATTTTTATTTATAGACTGTATCTCAACAAGGGACTGAAGCCAATTATGCGACTGATCATCTACATTAACGACACCAAGTTCTTGGTCGCGATTAAGCCAATGAGCGATAATCCCGTATTCGTTATAGGCTTTCATGGATTCTGTATAAATTGCAACGTCGATATGAGTGCCCACAGGTCCAACCATAATCGTATGTAATGCTCTATACCCATTTACTTTTGGGATGGCAATGTAATCCTCAAATGTCCCTGGTACGGGTCTATAAATTTGATGTAACGCACCTAACACAACATATGCATCTTGAAGTTTTGGGACGGTGATATCAATAAATTTCGTATCGTTTAAATTCGAAAAACTTTTGTTTTGAGATTTCATCATTTCGTGCACTTTATATGTGCTAAATGATGTCCATCCAAATTTCGCATCAGCTGGTATAGCTTTAACGATATTATTATGAATTGTCTTTTCGATTTTGCGATTTGATTTGCGTTCAGTCTCAATTGAGTTCTTAAGCACTTTATATCGCTTCGGATAGTTAATGCTAAAGGCTAAATCCTCAAACTCTGCTACAAGTTTCGTAAAACCCAATCGGTTGGCAATGGCTGCGTAAATCTCAAGCGTCTCTTTTGCGATGCGTCTTGCCTTTGATGGTTCAAGGCCGCTTAAAGTTCGCATATTATGAAGCCTATCGGCAAGCTTTATAAGAATGACACGCACATCTTTTGTGGTCGCTAAAAGCATCTTTCTAAAACTTTCGGCTTGTTGCTCAGCTTTGCTTGCAAATTGAATGCGCTCAAGTTTTGTGAGTCCATCTACTAGATCAGCCACAGTAGGATTTATTTCTGTGGCAATGCTCTCTTTCGATACTTGCTGGTCTTCTATCACATCGTGAAGTAGAGAAGCCATAATCGCATCGCAATCGAGCTTCCAGTCTGCACATATGATTGCCGCTTCCACGGGATGCGTAATATATGGCTCCCCACTTGAACGCATCTGACCATAATGAGCATTATCCGCAAAAGAATAAGCCACCTTCACCATATGTAATTCTGGTGCTGAAAGATATTTGAGTTTGCTTATAAGCGGTGCTAGGTATTTGGGGTGAGGCGAAGCCTTTATATCTGGCAATGCCCTTGTTTCTACGTTATGAGATTCAGTACCCCTTTTTTTTGAGGGAAAGGGGTTTAGATTTGAGAAAAGGGAGGATAGATTACTAAACCTCATATAGTCGTTGAAATGCTATAAGGGGATTTTTTTAAGCATCTCGATGCCAGTTTTACCCTCAGCGATTTCGCGTAAGGCTAAAACTGTAGGTTTATCATTTTGAATATCAACCCTAGGAGTATGACCAGTGGCGATTTCTCTAGCTCTGTATGTTGCGGCAAGAGTTAAATCAAAACGATTTGGAATATATTTTAAGCAATCATCAACGGTAATACGTGCCATATGTAAACCTATGTAAACCTATATTTTTATATATTTTATGGAGACTTAAACTACTTAGGCAGATAGGAAATTCCTAAATCAGCAAACAAGGCTTGATGTTTATTTGCTTGACTTGCATACTTAAGTTTAGCTGCTTTAACTAAGGTATTTAGCTGATCTAAGGCAGTCTCAAAAGAATCGTTTATTATAACATAGGAGTACTCGTCAGCATGCCCAATTTCACTGCTAACGGTAAGCATTCTTTTGCGAATTACCTCTGGAGAATCAAGCCCTCTTTTAAGAAGGCGTTTTTCTAATTCATCAATGGAAGGAGGAAGAATAAATATATCAATAATTCCGGGAAATTTTTTTCTTATTTGACGTGCTCCTTGGTAGTCAATCTCAAGCAAAACGTCCTGTCCTGTTGAGATTACTGATTCCACCTGGGATTTAGCTGTACCGTAAAAGTTTCCGTACACTTCGGCCCACTCTAGCATATTGCCTTGCTCACGCCAATCACTGAACTGCTCTTTGCTTATGAAAAAATATTCTCGTCCATCGACTTCACCTTCACGAGGAGTGCGAGTGGTATATGAGATTGAGAGATTTATAAAAGGGTTTCTCTCGATTAGTGCTTTTACAAGACTTGATTTACCAGCTCCAGTTGGAGCCGAAATTAAAAAAACATTTCCTGGAAATTCCATAATTATTTTTATAAAGCGTCACTTGCATAATCTGATAGTCTAGAGCGTTCACCTTTTTGAAGGGTAATATGACCAGAATGTGCCCATCCCTTAAATCTATCAACAACATAAGTTAGCCCCGAACTACCTTCAGTTAAGTAAGGAGTATCGATTTGGGCAATATTACCCAAACAAACAATTTTCGTACCAGGACCAGCACGAGTAACTAAAGTTTTCATTTGTTTTGGAGTAAGGTTTTGTGCCTCATCGATAATGATAAATTTATTTAAAAAGGTGCGACCGCGCATAAAGTTTAGAGATTTTATCTTAATATGAGATTGAATAATCTCTTTACTTAGACTGCGCTCCCATTGGGCACCACTATCTTGTCGAGCTTTAGTATTTAAAAATTCAAGATTATCTTCTAAAGCACCCATCCAAGGTTGCATTTTTTCTTCTTCCGTACCAGGTAAGAAACCAATATCTTCTCCCACTGGCACAGTTACACGAGTCATAATAATTTCTGTATATCTTTTAGTCTCAAGCACCTGAGTTAGCCCAGAGGCCAACGCCAGCAATGTTTTACCCGTACCAGCTTGACCAAGTAACGATACAAAATCAATCTCAGGATTCATAAGTAAGTTAAGTGCAAAGTTTTGTTCGCGATTTCTAGCAGTCACACCCCATACATTATTTTTAGGATGCGTGTAATCACGGATAGTGGCTAATACTGCGTATTTTCCAGACACTTCTTTTACTTGAGCATATAGTGGACTGTCGCCTTCAAGATATACGAATTCATTAACTAAAAACTCATTTACAAGTGGACCACGGATTTTATAGAAAGTCGTACCCGCCTGAGTCCAAGATTCCATATCCTTTGAGTGTCTGTCCCAAAAGTTTTCTGGTAATTGAATGTTTCCATCGTAAATTAAATCGGAGTCTTCAACCGCATGGTCGTTTAAATAATCCTCTGCAGCAAGACCTAGAGCTCTAGCTTTTAAGCGCATATTGATATCTTTAGATACCAAAACAACTTCTCTTTCGGGATACTGAGTAACTAGAGATTGAACGACACTTAAAATTTTGTTGTCGGCTTTAAGAGATGGCAATTGAACATTTAATTCTGCATTCATCTCTTTTGTTTGAAAATAAAGAATGCCAGTTGCATCTTTATTTCCTAGACTATTAAGAGGCATACCTTGGAGAAGATCAGGCGACTCAGCACATAACTCATCCAATGTACGGCTTACTTGACGGGCATGACGTGCCACTTCAGTAAGACCTTTCTTATTGTGGTCAAGTTCCTCCAAAGTCATCATTGGAAGAAATATATCGTGCTCTTCAAACCTAAATAAACATGTTGGGTCATGAAGCAAGACATTCGTATCGAGAACGAATAATTTGCTAGAACCAGTGTTTTTGCTATTTTTAGAAGAGGCAACAGATTTTTTAGTGCTAGGCTTTTTAGGACTTTTAGTTTTAGTTTCCACTGTTTTTTCTAATGACACATCTTCAATCTCAACCTGTTTCGGAAGAGCTTCCTCTTTCAATGTCCCCGACCTAATGCCTGCATCTTGAGATTGAATTTTCTTAGGGGCTCTCGGTTTAGGTGCAGAGTCCATATCAAGTATATTGGCACGTTTTGTGGGTAGTTTAGGAAGAGGCATAAAGGCTCCGATTAGGGTTACATTAATTTTGAGATTCAATAAAACTTAAGACTTCTTCGACGTGTTCAGGCACCTTAACGCCACGCCACTCTTTAATGAGTTTGCCGTTTTCGTCGAAAATAAAAGTCGATCTTTCGATGCCGTGAACTTGTTTTCCATACATCATTTTTTGTTTCATAACACCAAACATATTGCAGATTTCTTCTTCTGGGTCAGCAATAAGTGGGAAATTTAATTCCTGTTTGTCTATAAATTTTTTATGAGAATTAATACTATCTCTGGAAATGCCCACGACCACAGCCTCCTGAGATTCAAACCTATCAAGTGCATCTCTAAAGTTTTGAGATTCAGTTGTACATCCAGGAGTGTTATCGCGAGGATAAAAATATAAAACTATAGTGCTTCCCTTGTAATCTGAAGGAAATTTGATTGTTTCTTCTACAAATTCATCATTTACTTTACGAACTATATTGGCTTTAAATGTTGGACATTTTTTATTAAGTTGTACTTCGGACATTTCATACTCCTTTTTCTAATATTAAACCTAAAGCAACTTTACGGCCCTCGGCCATAAGAACGTTATAGGTTCTAGCGGCTGCATCAGTGCTCATAAACTCAATACCAATACCAGCCCTAGTTAAAGGAGCAACTAAAGATGGATTTGGTAAATGTTGAGCCTTACCGGTTCCTATGATTATAAGTTCTGGGGGATTTGAATAATTGCTTGGCTTGTCGCTTAAAAAATCAATAGCAGAATTTTGAGACTTCTGAAGCATACCTACGAGTTCAATTTGGGCTAAATCTATATCCTTATAGGTGGCAATGTCCCAGCTTTTCACCGAACTCTCAGGCGTAAAGTAAATGGAATGAAAATATCTCTCTTTATTTATCTCGATGTATTCTTCATCGTAGGCTGTAACTGTGTTATGGGTAGAGGTATTTTGTAGATGTAACTTCACATTTACTCCGCAAACTTTGTTTATCATAAGACGAATATATTACAAGTTAATGATTAAAAAAAAGTAAAATTGTGAACACAAAAAATAATATATTTCAGATTTTACAGGTTAGAAATGAGTCATTTACAAGCTATAAGAGTAGGATTGCTTGGTTTTGGTGTGGTTGGTAGCGGCACATGGAATGTTCTGAGGAGAAATTCCAATGAGATTGCTAGAAGGGCCGGTAGACGGATAGAAATCGTGCGCATTGCCACCCGTACTATATCAAAAGCAACTAATGTAGTGGGTGACTCAGTTCCAGTTACATCTGATTTGGTGGAAGTTGTTCGTGATCCATCTATTGATATCGTAGTAGAGCTGATTGGCGGCACTAATCTAGCAAAGGATATCGTAATTGAGGCTTTAAAAAACGGCAAACATGTAGTGACGGCCAATAAAGCACTGCTTGCTCATCACGGAAATGAAATTTTCAAAATTGCTAGCGAAAATAAGGTTATGGTCGCATTTGAAGCGGCCGTGGCAGGCGGAATTCCGATTATTAAATCGGTACGCGAAGGTTTGACCGCAAATAGGATTCAAAGCGTGGCTGGCATTATCAACGGCACCAGTAATTTTATTCTCTCCGAGATGCGAGAAAAGGGTCTTGCATTCGAGGAGGTTTTAAAAGAGGCTCAAAGGCTAGGTTATGCAGAAGCTGACCCGACCTTTGATATTGAAGGGGTGGATGTGGCACATAAGCTTTCGATATTAGCTTCCATCGCATTTGGTGTGCCTATACAATTTGACCGCGTGTTCTCAGAGGGCATAACTAAAATTGAACAAGAGGATGTCGTTCAAGCGGAGAGATTAGGATATAGATTGAAATTACTGGGCATTGCCACCAGAAGGGAAAATGGTATAGAGCTTCGTGTGCATCCTACTCTAATACCAAACTCTAAAATGCTCGCAAATGTAAATGGTGCGATGAATGCCGTTATGGTCAGAGGTGATGCAGTGGGCGAGACGCTGTTTTATGGGCCTGGAGCGGGTTCTGAGCCTACGGCCTCTGCAGTTGTTGCGGATATTGTGGATGTGACTCGCTTACATACGGCCGATCCTGAGCATCGTGTGCCGCATCTTGCATTTCAGCCTGATGCTCTTGAGGATTTTAAGATCTTACCGATTGAGGAAGCTCAAACTGGATATTACTTGCGTATGACCGTGAAAGATCAAAAGGGTGTATTGGCTGATGTTTCTAGAATTTTTGCGGACCATGGAATTTCCATTAATTCGATGATTCAGGATAATAAGGGAAATAATTTAGCTAGCCTCGTATTTTTGATTCACCAAACTATTGAGGCTTCGATGCAAAGAGCCATACAGCAAATCGAGGCATTAGATTCGGTTCAAAATGCTGTTAAATTGATTCGCTTAGAAACACTGGAATAGGAAGACATTATGAAGTATATATCTACTCGAGGTGGTGCACAGCCAGCAGAATTTTGCGATATTTTGATAGAGGGGCTAGCTTCTGATGGTGGGCTTTATGTGCCTGAGAGTATTCCAAAAATAGATATAGCTACTTTAAATAGTTGGGTGGGATTATCGTATCCTGAGCTGGCTATGGAAATATTGCCACTTTATATAACGGATATTCCAAAAGAGGATTTATCCAAAATAGTAAATAACACTTACAATAAAAGTGTTTTTAATAGTGCAGATATCGTTCCACTTAAAAAATTCACCTATAAAGGAAAAGAGAATTTTTATCTTTTAGGCTTATCGGAAGGGCCTACCATTGCGTTTAAAGATTTACCAATGCAATTATTAGGGAATCTTTTTGAATATGTTCTTACTAAACGAAATACTCACGTCAATATTTTAGGCTCGACATCTGGAGACACTGGCTCTGCGGCTGAATATGCATTTAAAGGAAAAAAAGGCGTTCAAGTATTTATGCTATCTCCATATGGTCGCATGAGTGAATTTCAGAAATCTCAGATGTATACACTTGAGGATCCGAATATTAATAACCTATCTGTAAAAGGTGTTTTTGATGAATGCCAGGATATCGTAAAAACCATTAATGGTGATTTAGACTTTAAGAAAAAACACCATATCGCAGCAGTGAATTCAATTAATTTTGCCCGTATTGCAGCTCAGATTGTGTATTATTTCTGGGCTTGGTGTGCGAGTGCACCTAGAGATGGTGAAAAAACCAACTACCAAATTGATATAACTGTCCCAACAGGAAATTTCGGAAATATTCTTGCAGCACAAATCGCTAAGATGATGGGACTACCTCTAAGAAACCTAATCGTAGCTACTAACGAGAATAATGTTCTTGAGGATTTCTTTAAATCAGGTGTTTACAAGCCTCGCAGCCCAGAGCAGACATATTCGACTTCAAGTCCATCCATGGACATATCAAAAGCGTCTAATTTCGAGCGCTTTGTTTATTTTTTGCTCGATTGCAATCCGGAAAAATTAAATGAGTATTGGGCAAAACTTAGTTCTGATGGTAGTTTCGATTTATCCGAATATAAGGATGAGATCGCTTTGAGATATGCGTTTAAAGCAGGTATGAGTTCACATCAGGATCGCATTGCCACAATTAAGGGATTTTACGAGCAAACAGCTTATACGCTTGACCCACACACAGCAGATGGCGTTAAAGTGGCTTCTGAATTTATGGACACGGATACGCCTATGTTTGTTGCTGAAACTGCATTGGCTGCTAAATTTGGACCGACCATAGCGGAGGCTTTAGGTAAGCCTGCAGCGATTCCTGAGCGATTTGCTGACCTGCTCGATAAAAAGCGTCATGATATTGTGATGGATAATTCTGTCGATGCTGTGAAGGAGTATATCGCTTCACATGCGTAGCCATGTTTTGCTTGAAATCATAAGCATTTGAAGAGCAGAGAGGGCGATTTCATTTTTGAATGGATCGCCTTTTTTTATTTTCTTAAGCTTTGCACGCCCCATATGCCCTAAAGCTGTCATGCTCTTTATTTGGGTGGCAATGCTCCCGTCCATCTCCTTTAGCAATTCATTAGCTTCATTTAATTTTTTAGTTGCATCTTTTATGAGTTTTTCTTTAAGTGTGCCCTGCGTTGCTTCTTGTGTGGATTTTAGGAAATGATTTGCTGTCACTCCATGTTCACGTAGATAGTCCATGGGTACATATATGCGACCTTGTGATGCATCCAATCCCATTGAGGCTAGGGTATCGATATATTGTTTAGCTTCTCCTAATTTTTGTGCATACTTTATTGTGTTTGGTGTCGTAGGACCTAGCACTTGCGAGATTAGGCAAAACATAGAGCCGTTTTGCAATGTGAAGAATCGATTAAGGCTTTGAAAATCTAAATATCGATGATGTGTTAGGTCCATCTCTACGGACTCAATAATATTTAGGAAAAACTGTGGCTTTAAATCATATCTTCTTATGAGCGGCAATAGTGCTTGACTTAGGGGGTGATTATGATATTTATCTTCAGATGCATATAGTCTCCCTATTGCATCTTTCCACCAGGACAATTTCAGCCTAGCAACATTGCTTTCTGTTTGTGTGTAGAGTATGTTTTTAATATCGTTAAATACGGCGTAGATAGTTCGGATAGCATTCTTCTTTTCTTCTTCTACGTAAAGAAAAGCAAAGTGTTCCTCACTTGGATATTTGTACGTCTTCTCGTTTATTACTTGTTCTTGCGGGGTTAGACTAGGGTTTTCAGCCATTTTTAGCGATTTTCGTAGATATATAATTATTCGATTTAGAAATAATATTAAAGGATTAAATCTTGTCACGTCCAATTAAAGCCATTTTACACACTAATAATATGGCTCATAATTTACAAATCATTACTTCAAGTGTAAAAGCTCATCCTGAAAATCAAAATAAGACTATTAATCGTTTAGCTGTTATTAAGGCTAATGCTTATGGGCATGGATTGGCCGCCGCCATGGAAGGATTTAAGGATGCGGATGGTTTTGGAATGATCGATCTTGAGGATGCGGCAGTTCTTAGAAAAAATGGTGTGACCCAAGATATCCTTTTGCTTGAAGGATTTTTTCATAAATCAGATATCGAGACTATGTTGAATTTAAGTGTTTCAACTGCCATTCATAGTCCCTATCAAATAAATTTTTTAAAGGAAGAGTTGCCTAGATTAATTTCCCGCGGTTTTAAACCTGTGAATCTTTTTATTAAATTTAATACGGGCATGAATCGATTAGGTTTTAAACCTTCTGAGGCTCAAAAGGTTTATGAGCAGCTTGCTGAATTTAAATCGACTGGGCTTATAAAATCTATTGGTTCAATGATGCATTTCGCCAATGCGGATACAGATAATCGTGATGCCGAAGTGTTTCGAATCGAAGAGGAGTTCGTTAAAAATTGTATGAATTTAGGGGGGCATGAGGTTCCAGTAAGTTTATGCAATTCTGCTGCCTGTGTTAGATATCCTAGATTCGCAGGCATTGCCACAGAAAACTGGATTCGTCCTGGGTCAGTTTTGTATGGAAGTCAATATTTTCCAAATTTAAACGAGCAAAATGTGGTCCATAATTTCAAACCAGCCATGTCTTTAGTTGCTGAAATTATCGCTATACAAAATTTAAAAGCAGGGGATTCTGTGGGGTATGGTTCTAAATTTACAGCCACAAAAGACTGTCGTATTGCGGTTGTTGCATGTGGCTATGCAGATGGGTATCCAAGAAGTGCCACTAATGAGACTGAAGTTGGAGTGCTTGGAAAGCGTGCTAAATTAGCTGGAAGAGTTTCAATGGATATGATTGCTATCGATATTTCGCATATTCCTGAGGCAAATATCGGTACTCCTGTGGTATTGTGGGGTGAGGGAGGTCCAAATATCGATGAGGCAGCTCAGATGTGTGGAAGAATAAGCTATGAGCTTATATGTGGAATTACTCCGCGGGTTCCGAAGGTTCTAGATAATGGCCAAAGCTAAGACGCAGTACGTTTGCCAGGAATGTGGTGGAACTAGTATCAGATGGCAGGGGCAGTGTCCGCATTGCCAAACTTGGAATTCTATGGTTGAGTTTAAAGAAACTCCTGTTACAAGTTCATCAAACAGATTTACGCATTTAGCTGCTCAGGGCACAGGCTCAATTATCCAAAATCTATCTGAAGTTGCAACTTCGGAAATAACTAGATTTAGCACAGGAATTTCAGAATTTGATCGCGTTCTTGGAGGTGGATTAGTCCCTGGGGGTGTTGTGCTTTTAGGCGGTGACCCTGGAATTGGTAAATCCACTTTACTTATTCAAGCAATTGCAAATCTATCTTCAAATCAAAATGTTTTATATGTAAGCGGTGAGGAGTCTGCTGAACAGGTTGCTATGCGTGCTCATAGGCTCGAATTACCAACAGAAAGAATTTCTCTTTTGCCTGAAATTCAATTAGAAAAAATTCTCTCATCAATTAATTCTTTTAAACCTTCGGTACTTGTTATTGATTCGATACAAACTATTTTTTCAGCTGAATTAAATTCGGCTCCAGGTTCTGTTTCACAGGTTCGTGAGTGTGCAGCTCAACTTACAAGAGTAGCCAAACAGGCTGGTATTGCGATGGTTTTAATTGGTCATGTAACTAAGGATGGTACTCTTGCGGGACCACGAGTGCTTGAGCATATAGTCGATTGCGTTTTGTATTTTGAAGGTGAGTCGGATTCAACGCATAGATTAATTCGTGCATTTAAAAACCGCTTTGGTGCAGTAAATGAGCTTGGTGTTTTCGCAATGACGGACAGAGGGCTCAGAGGCATTGCCAACCCATCGGCTATTTTTTTATCTCAACATTCATTTGATGTTACGGGCTCATGTGTAATGGTTACGCAGGAAGGCACACGTCCTTTACTCGTTGAGATTCAATCTCTAGTAAATAATGCACATATTCCAAATCCTAGAAGATTGACCATAGGCTTAGATAGCAATCGCATTGCCATGTTATTAGCGATTTTGTCACGTCATGCGAATATCCCAACATATGACCAAGATGTCTTTGTAAATGTTGTGGGTGGGGTTCGTATCAAGGAGACGGCTTCGGACCTTGCTGTTGTGCTAGCAATCATATCGTCGATGCGAAACAAGCCATTGCCAGTGGGGCTAGTGGCTTTTGGAGAAGTAGGTCTAGGTGGAGAAATTCGCCCTTCTCCAAGGGGCCAGGAGCGACTTAGGGAAGCGGCCAAACTAGGGTTTAAGATGGCCCTTGTTCCTAAGCATAATGAACCTAAAAAAGAAATTAAGGGTATCAAAGTGTATCCAATGTCACGCCTATCAGAAGTTTTAGAATTTATTCGTTAGGCAAAATTTCTACCCCCCAATCCTCTCAAGATTATGTAGGCATGCATATTAGAAAGGGATTCGCATTTGTGGTAAAAAAGTCTAAAAAGGGCAATTAATTGTAAAAAAGGGTAATGAATTTATCTAATTGCCTTATTATTATGATTCTTTTAACAATCACTATTTTGGAGGGGTCACCCAATGAAAAAGAATTTCCTTGGCAAAATAGCGGTAACAGCGGCACTAGTTGTGGGTGCACTTGCACCAGTCGCTGCGCAAAATAAAGTCGTAAACGTATATAACTGGGCTGAGTATTTAGCAGACGATACTCTACCAGGTTTTGAGCGAACAACAGGTATTAAAGTTAGATATGATACCTTCGATACAAACGATATTGTTCAAGCTAAGCTTTTAGCAGGCAATTCAGGATACGACGTTGTTACTCCTTCAACTCACTATGCCGCTCGTTATATTGAGGGCAAGTTTTTACAACCTTTAGATAAATCTAAAATTCCTAATTTCAAACATTTAGATCCTGAAATTATGGCTGTTGTGGCACAGGTTGACCCAGGTAATAATTATTTGATTCCATGGGGATTTGGTACAAATGGTCTTGGTTATAACATTAATAAAGTTAAAGCTATTTTTGGAGATGATGTTGATTTTGCTAACTGGGATATGTTGTTTAAACCTGAAAATGCAGCGAAACTTAAAGAGTGCGGTATTTCACTTCTAGATGAGCCTGCACAGGTATTGCCAGCAGTACTTCACTATATCGGAAAAGATCCTAACTCAAGTAACGAGAAAGATATTCGTGAAGCATTCGAAGTACTGAAAAAAATCCGTCCATATATTCGTCAATTTAGTTCATCTGGATTTATCAATGAGCTAGCTGCGGGTGATTTATGCATGGTTTATGGATTTAACGGTGATGTAATGATTGCTGCGGATCGTGCAAAAGAGGCGAAAAAATCTTTCGAAGTAAATTACTTTATACCTAAAGGCGGTGCACCTGTTTGGTTTGACACTATGGCTATTCCTGCAGATGCGAAAAACGTAGATGAAGCTCATGCTTTTATCAACTATATCGAAACTCCTGAAGTGCACGCAGCGATTACTAATAAGATGTTCTATCCGAACGCTAATGCAACTGCAAGACAATTCATCAAGAAAGAAATTGCAGAAAACAAACAACTTTATCCTGACGAAGAAGTTAACAAAACTTTATTCGTAATCAAACCACAACCGCTTAAGATTTTGCGTCTTGAGACTAGATTGTGGGCTGATCTTAAAGCTGGTAAATAAGCGTTTAGATAGAGGAATATCATATGGAAGAGGGGCGTGTTGTACCCGTTGATCAGGATGAGTTTGTAAAACTCGTTGATGTAGTAAAAATTTTCGGTGAGACAGTTGCGGTTAATTCAGTTAATCTTTCTATAAAGCGTCATGAGATATTTGCACTTCTCGGAAGTTCGGGAAGCGGTAAATCAACGATTCTTAGGATGCTTGCTGGATTTGAGCAGCCTACTTCTGGTCAAATTTATGTTGATGGTGTGGATATATCGAATGTTCCACCTTACAAACGTCCCGTTAATATGATGTTCCAATCATATGCATTATTTCCACATATGACGGTTGAGCAAAATGTTGCCTTTGGTCTTAAGCAAGAAGGTATCGCAAAAAGCGAAATTCATGATAGAGTTTTTGAGGTTCTTGATTTAGTTCAAATGGCTAGTTTTGCTCGCCGCAAACCTGCTCAATTATCTGGCGGTCAGCAACAGCGCGTAGCTTTAGCTAGAAGTCTTGTTAAAAGGCCAAAATTGCTCCTTCTTGATGAGCCTATGTCGGCCCTAGATAAGAAAATCCGTGAAAAAACGCAAATCGAATTAGTTAAAATTCTTGAGGAAGTGGGTGTGACTTGTATTATGGTTACACATGATCAAGAGGAAGCTATGACTATGGCTCATAGAATTGCAGTTATGACTGACGGCGATATCGTGCAGTCAGGAACTCCTCATGATGTTTATACTTTCCCGAACTCACAGTTTGTTGCAGGCTTTATCGGTTCAACAAATATATTTACTGGAACCATTGTTGTAGATGAACCAGACCACGTAGTTATCGAATCTGAGGATTTGATGAAACCTATGTATGTAAGCCATGGTATTTCTGAGCCACTTGGTATGGAAGTTTATGTTTCTGTGCGTCCAGAAAATATTCGCATTTTGGTCGATCATCCCGAAGATGAAGTTAATGTCGGTCACGGCATAGTAAATCACGTTGCGTGGATGGGGTCATATATGCGATACCAAATACGACTTGATACAGGAAAAATCATTGACGTTAATATGTCTAATTCACGTATTGGTACTGAGGAGCCTCCTGGCATAGACGATGAAGTGTATGTTACATGGGGACCTGATAGTGGTACGGTATTGCCATCATGAAAAAGAAAAATAAACTTTCTTTGAACAAACCTAAAAAGGACTATATCGCAATAATTCCTCCTTTTGCTTGGTTGGTTTTATTCTTACTGGTGCCTTTTTTTATAGTTCTAAAAATCTCATTTTCAGAGTCACTATTTGGTCAGCCTCCGTATTCACCTTTGATTCAATTTCAAGATTGGATTTTGAATTTAACTCTTCATTTTGAGAGCTACGTAACTATCTTTACAGACAGTCTATTTATTAGAGCTTATTTGAGTTCATTAAAGATGGCTGCAATCACCACGATTCTTTGTGTGTTGATTGGATATCCAATGGCTTATTACATTGCTCGCTCTAAGGAGAGTGTAAGAAATATACTAATGTTGCTAGTGATTTTGCCGTTTTGGACATCATTGCTTCTTCGTGTATATGCATGGATTGGTATTTTGCGAAATGAAGGTTTGTTAAATAATTTCTTGCTTTGGTTAGGTATTATAGATAGTCCTCTTGAAATTTATCGTACTGATATTGCGGTGTATATCGGGCTTGTTTATACGTATCTGCCATTCTTTATATTGCCACTTTATACCAATCTACTAAAGCTTGATCAAACGCTCTTAGATGCGGCTTACGACCTTGGGGCTAAGCCATTTAGTGCATTTCTTAACGTGACATTGCCACTATCTATGCCAGGTGTTATCTCTGGGGCTATGCTTGTGTTTATCCCAACTGTAGGTGAATATGTAATTCCTGAGCTTTTAGGGGGTACTGACACATATATGATTGGTCGTGTGATGTGGGATCAGTATTTTACTGATGCAAACTGGCCAGCTGCTGCCGCTGTGGCTATAGTGATGATTTTGATTCTATTAATTCCGCTAGTAATTTACCAAATGAACCAGACAAAACTATTTAAGGAGAATAATTAATGTTTCCTTATAGATTATTTAAATGGCTGGCTTTGGGTGTTGGGTTTGCTTTTTTATATATTCCAATCATAAGCTTAATTGCATATTCATTTAATGATTCTGCATTGACATCTTCATGGGTTGGATTTTCCTTACGTTGGTATAAAGATTTATTTCAAGATGAAGCACTACTGAGAGCAGCTTGGCTTTCTATAAAAATTGCAGTTTTATCAGCAACTATGGCTACGTTAATTGGGACATGGGCTGGATATGTTTTGGTGCGAAAAGGGCCATTTAAGGGATTTGCCTTATTTATCGGTATGTTAAACCTACCACTTGTTATTCCAGATGTGATTTTGGGTATTTCAGTACTACTAATGGTTATTGAATTACGAACTATAACTGGATTTCCCGAGGCAAATGGGGTTTTTACGATTTGGCTTGGACACGTGACTTTATGTATTGCATATGTGGCTGTAGTTGTATCTACTCGTGTTAGAGAATTGGATACTTCTATTGAATATGCGGCACTAGATTTGGGTGCTACACCACTTAAAGTATTCTTCTCCATTACTCTTCCGATGATTGCACCAGCTGTTGTGTCTGCTTGGCTTTTGGCTTTCACATTATCTCTTGATGATGTGGTTATTGCTTCATTTTTAAATGGACCTGGATATACAACTTTACCAATTGAAATTTTCTCTAGAGTAAGGCTTGGTGTGAAACCAGAGGTTAATGCTTTGGCTACGATATTAGTTGTTGGAATAGGTGCTCTAGTTATAATTGCAAATAGAATTCAAGTTAAAAAATCTCGGATTACGGAGTAGTTTGTAATGTCCAAGACTCAAGACGAACTTAAACGTGAAGTTGCAGCTGCAGCTGTAGATCATGTTCTTAAGATGGTCAGCCCTCAAGATACTGTTGGTGTAGGTACAGGTTCCACCGCAAATTTGTTTATAGAGCTTTTAGCACCTCATAAAGATAAGTTTCGCGATACGGTTGCTAGCTCTGTAAGAAGCGAAGAATTACTGAAGAAATTCGGTATTCCTGTAGTCGACTTAAATATGCGTGAAACAATTAAGGTGTATGTTGATGGGGCTGATGAAATTAATCCCAACCTTCATCTAATAAAAGGCGGAGGTGGTGCTTTGTTGCGTGAAAAAATTGTAGCATCGGCATCAGAGTATTTCATTTGCATTGCTGATGAGTCTAAACTAGTAGATAAATTGGGTGCTTTTAAGCTTCCAATTGAAGTAATTCCGATGGCTATAGCTGTGGTTTCACGTAAACTAGCAAGCCTAGGAGGTGAAGCTCATTTGCGTGAAGGTTTTATAACTGATAATGGGAATCTTATCCTTGATGTATCAGGATTTTCAGTCTCTGATGCAAGAGAGCTTGAGACCACCATTAATCAGATTCCCGGGGTAGTCTGTTGCGGTTTCTTTGCACTAAGACCACCAGAATTGGCACTTGTTTCTAGTCAAAAAGGTGTCCAAACTTTAAAACTTAATAAGTGACTTAGGAGTTAAAAATGACTGAGCATACTCTCAAAAAATTTGACCAAGATATCGAATCAATTCGTTCTGGAATTATTCGTATGGGCGGGATTGTTGAATCAATGGTTAAGGATGCATTAGTTGCTATTGATTCAGGTGACGGCGAAACTATTGAGCGTGTTTTGCAATCAGAAAAAGAAGTAAATTCACTTGAAAAACAACTCGATAAACAAATCGCAGAAAGCATTGCCATCCATCAACCCACAGCAATTGACCTTCGCTTTATGGTTTCAAATCTTAAAATGATTACTGATTTGGAACGTGCAGGAGACGAAAGTGAAAAAATCGTTAAGATAGCACGTAAATTGCATGAATCAGGTGTACGTTATGAACCTCTAGTTGATATGCGTCATATGGGTATCTTAGTTCTTCAAATGATAGATAACGTATTTGAAGCTTATTCACGTCGTGATGTAGTTAAGGCGGCAGAGGTTGTACGTTCAGACAAAATGGTGGACAAAGAGTGGAAAAATATGCTTCGCACTCTAAGTAGTTTTCTTATTGAGGATCCACGTCGTACAACTGAATTCATCGATCATATTTTCATAGCTCGTTCAATTGAGCGTATTGGCGATCATATGAAAAATATAGCTGAGAGAATTATCTACTTAGTTCATGGCGAAGATGTACGTCACGAAGGCGTTAAATATGCTGAGCAAATAGCTAAGGGTGATTCCGAGGAAGAGTAATTGTTTAAGTATTTGCTCTTGCATATAGGGCTCATAATTCTAATAGCAATTGTGAGCCTCTTTTATATTTATCCACTTTAAATTCTAGGTGCGACATAACCTTGTGCTTCTATGTCCGCATCTTCAAATAAATAACTCTCCATTTGAGCTTGCAAGTATTTACGAGCACGTGCATCTGCAAGATTCAGTCTGTTTTCGTTAACTAATCGTGTTTGAACATCCATCCAAGATTTCCATGCATCCTGAGAAATTTCTTTATAAATTCTTTTTCCGAGTTCGCCTGGGTATGGTGGATAATCTAAACCAGGTAGTTCCTGTTTCAATTTCACGCAATAAACGGTTCTGCTCATACTGAAACCTCTATAATCTTTTATTAAAACAAACATTTTAATTCATATAATTTTTAATGCTTAATTCCCCTCAAGATATTGTGCTTAATGGGATTAAATTTAATTCCTCTCTTCCTGTAAATCAGAAGCTAAAAGAACTCTCTGAATTAATCAAAAAACATCAGGTCGTAATCGTAAGTGGTGAGACTGGGTCAGGTAAAACTACGCAGCTTCCTAAATTGTGTTTGGCAATGGGACGTGGTACCAAAGGCATAATCGGCCACACTCAACCTAGAAGAATAGCGGCCATTTCAGTCGCCAAAAGAATATCCGAGGAACTTGCACCTTCGCGGATTAATGATGTGGCTTATCAGGTTCGCTTTCAGGATAAAAGTTCCGCTGATACCAAAGTCAAGTTGATGACCGATGGTATTTTGCTTGCTGAAACGCAATCGGATAGGCTTCTTAAAAAATACGACACAATAATCATTGATGAGGCTCATGAGAGAAGTTTAAATATCGATTTTTTGCTTGGCTTACTAAAGTCAATACTTCCTAAACGTCCTAATCTTAAGGTCATAATTACATCCGCTACTATTGATGCTGCTAAATTTTCTGAGCATTTTAAATCTTCCTCTGGAGTTCCTGCCCCTGTAATTGAAGTGTCTGGAAGGCTCTATCCAGTTGAAATTCGCTATAGACCACTTGAGTCTGAGAGACCACTTGAAGATGGCAATGATCCCGCAAACGACAAGGATAAGGAGCCTCTAGAGGATGGCATAGTTCGTGCAGTTGATGAATGCACAAGAGAAGGGGGCGGAGACATTCTCGTCTTTCTTCCAGGCGAGAGAGAAATTCGGGAAGCTTCGGATGCATTGTTTGATGCGGTGAATAGAAGACAGATTGAGAGATTAGAGGTTTTGCCACTTTTTTCTAGGTTATCGCAAAATGATCAGGAGCGAATTTTTAAACCAACTACATCAGCCAGACGAGTAATATTGGCCACTAATGTGGCTGAGACATCCATTACAGTTCCAGGCATACGGTTTGTAGTCGACTCTGGTCTTGCACGTGTGAAGCGATATTCTTGGCGAAACAAAGTCGAACAACTGCATATAGAGAAAATATCTCGTGCTTCGGCTAACCAAAGGGCGGGCCGTTGCGGTCGTGTAGCCTCAGGGGTGTGTATACGACTTTATGATGAAGAAGATTTCTTACGTCGTCCTGAATTTACTGACCCTGAAATATTAAGATCATCTCTTGCATCTGTTATCTTGCAGATGAAATCCTTGCGTATAGGGGATGTAGCTGCGTTTCCTTTCCTTGAGAGTCCGACAAGTCGTGCCATCGCCGATGGATATCAGATCTTACATGAGTTAGGTGCAATTTCTGGTCAGCAGAATGAAAAAACATATCTCACGCACGTTGGTATGTCTCTTGCACAATTGCCATTAGACCCGAAAATTGCTCGCATAATATTAGCTGGTCGGCAAAACAATTGCTTAAAAGAAATATTGATTATTGCATCTGCTTTGAGTGTGGCCGATCCCCGCGAGAGACCTTACGATCAGAAAAATAAAAGTGATCAATTGCATGCGAAATTTAAGGACGAGAAATCTGAATTTATGTCTTTCCTTAAATTGTGGCAATGGTACTGGGACCTTCACGCAAACAAAATCTCCAATCGTAAATTTAACGACGAACTTAAGAAAAATATGGTTTCACCTCTTCGCATGCGTGAGTGGATAGATATCCATAATCAACTTCTTACTATAGTTAAAGAGCGAAAATGGACGGTGCTCGAATCTGAGGCGACTTATGAGCAAATTCATAAATCCTTACTTACGGGATTGTTAGGAAACATAGGTACAAAAAGCGAGACAGACCCAAATTTTTATCAAGGAACGAGAAACGTAAAATTCCTAATCCATCCATTGTCAGGTATGCAGAAAAAAGCAGGTCGATGGGTGATGGCGGCAGAACTTGTAGAGACAAGCAAAATTTATGCGAGAGTGGTGGCACAAATTGATCCTCGATGGGTCGAGGGCATTGCCACGCATATATTGCAAAAAAACTGGAGCGATCCGAGATGGGATTTTAAGCGAGGGCAGGTCGTTGCAAATGAGCGTGCAACGCTATATGGGCTACAAATCTATCAGGGGCGTAAGGTGCATTACGGACGCATCAATCCTGAGCATGCACGTGAGATATTTATTCGCGAGGCTTTAGTCCCTGGTGATATGCAAGCACGTATTCCGTTTGTGGAGCATAATTTAAATCTTATTAAAGAGATTGAGCATATGGAGCATAAGTCGCGCAGAAAGGATATTCTTGTGGACGATGCTTTGATATATGAGTTTTATGCAAGCAAAATTCCTCAGGATATTAGCCAAACTGCAAGTCTTGAGGCGTGGCATAAAAAGCTTAATGAGGCTGAGAGAAAAAGTCTATTTCTTATTAAAGAAGACTTGATGCAACATAGTGCTGAGGGGGTTTCCACAGAATATTTCCCTAAAAAACTTATGTATTCAGGTGTCGAGCTTTCTGCCAGGTATCATTTTGAACCTGGATCTCCAAAAGATGGGGTGACGGTCACGGTGCCAGATTATGCACTAAGTCAAATTAATCAGGAAACTACGCAATGGCTTGTACCAGGCATGTTGAAGGAGAAGGTGCAGTTATTAGCGAAGACATTGCCACAGAAAATAAGGCGTCATCTTGTGCCGATTCCAGAGTATGCGAGGGAATTTTATCTTGCTCACGAAGCACAGTTAAAGGAGCCTAAAAAGGATTTGATCGACGCAATTATCGATCATGCATGGCAGAGCAGAAAGGTTCGCATTGCTCGCGAGGATTTTAAGACAGAGAATCTTCCAGCTCATATGCATATGATATTTAAGGTTGTCGATACTTATGGACGTATGCTTTCGGCAGGACGCAATCTAGCTCAACTTAAGGCTGAACATGCGGATCAATCGTTGCATAGCTTTCAAAAACTGGCTCAGAAAAATCTGTCGCAAACGAATATAAATACGGATTCACAAATTGTTGACTGGAGCTTTGGAGTTTTGCCTGAAATTATGGAGATCCGCAAAAATAGGGAGTCTTTGGTGGGTTATCCAGCTTTAGTTGATGAGGGGACGCATTGTTCTATTGACGTTTATGATACCCCTGAGATGGCAATGCAAGTGCATTTCAAGGGTGTGCTTAGACTTTTTTATATAGGATTAAATGAGCAGATTAAGTATTGGAAAAAGAATATACCGAATATTGATAGACTAGGTCTTATGTTTATGAATCTTGGTACTCAAGCGGAATTGATAGATCAAATTATTGAAGCGGCTTTAAGACAGAGTGCTATGGCGGAGGCATTGCCACAAGATAAGGAGCAATTTGAGGCACGCAAAATTCAAGCGAAAGAAAAGCTTGGTCTTATTATTAACGAAATTTCTATTTTGCTAGAGCAGATTTTAGATCTTTACAAGCAGCTAGAAAAAAAGATGCAAGGGCTTAAAGTCTTTTTCGCAAAAGGGGCGAAAAATTCTGATGCGAAGCAAATCGAGGAAGCTTATATAGACATAAAACAAAACTTGGAATTTTTAGTGTCCAATGATTTTTTAATGCGACACCCTTTTAAAGCTCTTCAGCAGATTCCACGATATTTGAAATCAGCGATAGCTAGAACTGATAAGCTTCTTCGTGATATTAATCGGGATTCTAAAAACTTAAATGAAATAAGAAATTTTCAGAATAAAATTAATAAAAAGCTATCCGAGCTTAGGGGCCAACCTGACCCGAAATTAAATGATTTTATTTGGATGTTGCAGGAATTACGTGTGGCTTTATTTTCGCAAGAACTCAAAACGCCATATCCTGTGTCAGCTAAAAGACTGGAGAAAGCTTGGACACAAATTAATAATTAAAGATGAATACACCTGACCCTTCAAAATTTGTACACCTTAGATGTCACACAGAATTTTCCGTATTTGACGGCACAATTAGAATCAATGACTTATTAGAAAAAGTGGCTTCATTGGGACAAGCAGCCATAGCCATATCGGACTTAGCAAACCTATTTGGGTTTGTAAAATTTTATAAGGGTGCACGCAAAAAGGGAATTAAGCCGATAGTTGCATGTGATTTTATGCTTGATACTGCGACGGGGGCAGGAGAGGCACATAGACTTGTGATCATTGCCACTAATAACAAGGGATATTTAAGGCTATGTGAGATTATCTCTAAGGTGTGGATAGAAAATGATGGGCAAGACATTGCTAGGCTAAAAAAAGAATGGCTTTCTGATACTGAAGGGTTAATTGCATTGTCTGGTGCTGTAGATGGGGATATAGGGCAGGCATTGCTAAATAAACCTGAGACGGCGCCTAAGCTTTTGGAAGATTGGGTGGCACGTTTTCCTGATGGCTTTTATTTAGAAATTCAACGTGAATTCCCTGAAGCCTCGGGGCGGCTATCATCAAGAGGTGCAATCAAAGAAAAATATACGGAGCTGGCCGTGCAGCTGGCCGCAAAACATGGTGTTCCTGTGGTTGCTACGCACCCGATTCAATTTTTGGAGGCTGAGGATTTTGATGATCATGATGTACGCGTGTGCATTGCCAGAGGGGAGATTTTAAATGACCCGAAAAGGCCGCATCGCTTTACGCCTCAACAGTATTTTTACACTTCTCAACAGATGTGTGAATTGTTTGCGGATGTGCCTTCTGCAATTCACAATACTATTGAAATTGCAAAGCGATGTAATGTGACTTTACAGCTTGGTAAGCCTCAGCTTCCAATTTTTCCAACGCCACCTGAAGTCACGGTTAAGGAGCATTTTGTACTCTTAGCTCAAGAAGGGCTTGCAAAGAGGCTTCAGTTTCTATATCCAGATGAAAATGATCGACGCGAAAAAGCACCTATTTATCAAGAGCGTCTTTCAAAAGAAATAGATGTGATTATTTCTATGGGCTTTGAGGGATATTTTCTTATTGTTCAAGATTTTATTAACTGGGGTAAAAATAATGGAGTACCCGTTGGGCCTGGAAGGGGCTCTGGTGCTGGCTCATTGGTTGCATATTCGCTTGGAATTACGGGACTTGACCCCTTGCAATACGATTTACTATTCGAGCGGTTTTTAAATCCTGAAAGGGTGTCCATGCCCGATTTTGATGTTGACTTCTGTCAGGACAATCGCGAAAAAGTCATTGACTACGTTAAAGAGAAATATGGTCTTGATGCCGTAAGTCAAATCGTCACTTTTGGTACATTAGGAGCTAAAGCCGTTGTACGCGATGTGGGTCGTGTTTTACAAGTGCCATATGCGGTTTGCGATCAGCTCTCAAAATCAATTCCACATGTGCCAGCCGACCCATACACATTACAAAGAGCTCTTGATGAGATTCCTGAAATTCAGAATATGTATAACGATTCTGAAAAAACGGGAAGCGATATCAAAATGATTATCGACCACTCATTGAAAATAGAGGGATTGACGCGTAATACAGGGACCCATGCTGGAGGCGTGCTCATTGCCCCCAGTAAATTGACGGATTTTACGCCACTTTACAAATTACCTGGCAGCTCATCGGCCGTTTCTCAATACGATAAGGGCGATATTGAAGATGTTGGTTTAGTTAAGTTTGACTTTCTTGGGCTGCGAAATCTGACGATTTTAGATTGGGCTGTGCGATATGTTAAGGAGTATAACGAGGCACAGAAAGATTTTGATATTGAGCGACTGCCGCTTGATGATAAAGCGACTTATAAACTTCTCTCCGATGGAAATACAACCGCCGTCTTCCAGCTTGAGTCGGATGGCATGAAAAATTTGCTTATGAAGCTTAAGCCGAGCACATTTGAGGATATAGTTGCGGTTCTTGCTTTGTTTAGGCCAGGGCCTCTTGACTCTGGTATGGTCGATGATTTCGTTGACCGCAAGCATGGAAGGGCCACAGTTGATTATTTCCATAAGGATCTTGAGTCTGTTCTTAAACCAACTTATGGAGTAATTGTCTATCAAGAACAGGTGATGCTGATTTCACAAATAATTGGTGGATATTCTCTTGGAGGTGCGGATATTTTGCGTCGTGCCATGGGTAAGAAAAAGCATGATGAGATGGCTCGACAAAGAGAGATTTTCGTAAACGGTGCATTAGAGCGTGGTTACAAAGCTGAGCTTGCAACAAGGCTATTTGATTTAATGGAGATGTTTGCTAGTTACGGTTTTAATAAATCGCACTCGGTAGCATATGCCTTAATTGCTTATCAGACGGCATGGCTTAAAACTTATCATCCTGCTGAATTTATGGCAGCAACCATGACCTCGGATATGAACGATACCGATAAGGTAGAGATATTCTGGGAGGATTGTTTATTAAATGGCCTAAAACTTTTAGCACCTAATATCAATACATCAAACTATAGATTTGAGCCAGTGCGAGATGAAGAGTCGGCGAAAGGATTGCCACCAAAAACAATTGGATATGGGTTAGGTGCGATTAAGGGGGTCGGTCAAAATGTTGTAGAAGAAATTGTAAGAGCTCGTGAAGAGGGTGGGGCCTTTAAAGATTTCGCAGATTTAATACGTCGCGTAGATAGAAATATTGTCTCAAGACGGGCTATAGAGGCTCTTATCAAGGCAGGGGCAATGGATGTTCTACATACTAATCGTGCTTTGCTCATAGCTATGATTGATGATTGTTTTCAAGCAGCAAATCAGGAAGAGGAAAACAAAAATCAAGGAGATTTATTTGGAGACAGTGATGATGCGGCCATTGAAGTTCCTGAACCAAAGGGCATTAAAGAATGGACACTAGCAGAAGTGCTAGAAGCGGAGAAAGAATCCATAGGCTTTTACTTTAGTAGTGATTTATTTGGTATCTGGAAGTCAGAGGTTAGAAAATTTATCAAAACCCCTATTAAGAATTTAGAAAACACCCAAGGTCAAGTAACTATTGCAGGAGTGCTTACCGATATTAGATCTACGATTAGTAAAAAATCAGATAGGGGAGATAATCGTCTGTTTTTCCTAACGATTGATGATGGATCTGGAAGCATAGAGATTTTGTGCCCACCTCATATCTATGAAAATTTCAAATCGCGAATCAAAAAGGATTCCCTTCTGGTCATTCAGGCAAATGCAAAATTTAATTCTTTTGTAAATCGTATGAGATATACGGCAGAAGCCATATTTGATTATCAAACTGCACGCGAAAATTGGGCTCGACAAATAGAGATAGAAGTGAAAAACGGTTTTGCTTTTGATGAATTTAAAAAAATATTGGCTCCGTTTAGAGGAGCCCCTGAAAATAATCTACCCGGGGTAAGTGTTCATGTGATCTATACACAGGATAACGAGTATTCATGTGCCTTTAAGTTGGGTTCAGATTGGAATGTGCGTCTTGATGAAAAGCTAATTGAAAAAATGGATTACGCAAAACTCAAACACAGAGTTGTTTATTAATTTTGATGAGGGCGGGATTATTGCCACTTATCAACGGCAGAAAGCACATCTTCTAAAGACGGCCATGCCCCCAAGGAACCCAATTTAGGAGCATTTGCGCTACGAGGCCCTCCAACAGCAGGGTCGGTCACTCCAAAAAGTGCGATTTGATTGCGTGCACCCAAACTAGCAAGATGCGATGCTCCAGAGTCGTTTGCTATTACGCCATCCACAATCGATGTGAGAGCTACATATTCTGATAGCGAGAGTGGGTCTAGGATTTCTGCAGTGGGGGCCTTAGATTCGGCTTCATTTTTTTCGGAAATCGGAGGACACATCACGACTCTAAATCCACGATTCTGCAATGCTTTTGTGAGAGCGTCGTAGTGCGGCCAAACTTTAGATGCACCATCGATTTTTCCGACAGCGGTCGGGGCGATAAGAATGGTTTTTTGAGACGATTGTTGTGAGCCCAAAACTTTAAGAGCACGTGAGAGTGAATCAGCTGGAATTGTGTATTGAAGCTGGTTTGGCGGCGTTTCTGACTCTATTGAAAATCCCCATTTTTTTAGAGTTTCAAGAGTGAGGAAATACCATTTTTCTACAAAATGAACATGGCTTGGGTTAGGGTGAAATTTCCATTTCAATAGAAGGCCGCGTGCATCACCTGTGTAGCCCGCACTCTTAATCCCTGCAAGCGTAAATGCCAATGCACTGCTTATCGATCGTGGATAGATTAGGCCGTAGACTACTTTATGCTTAAACTGTTTTTTATGTTCGTGTATTTTTTTGGATTCGACCTGCCATTTACCATCGTATTCGATAAAATCTGCAAGTGCATATCCCTTAAGAAGGTCTCGTGCCCACGGTCTTGCACATACGACTATTTCGCAGCCAGTCTTTAATACAAGATCAAGAGCAGGCAGACACATACAAACATCGCCTACCCAATTCGGTAGACGTACATAAATCACTTCAGGTGGCAATGCCTTCATATTTCCACAGCTAAGAATATAATAAGGTGATATTTTATATTTGCGAGAAGGCTCTTGGCATTTTTTAAGAATAAAAACGATATAAAAGATGGATCCCAAGCCGTGGATAGAACTCTATGGGTGCGACTTTATAAAAGAGTCGGGCGTTATTGGGGTTATTGGATATCGGGGCTTATTCTGATGCTTATTGGCTCAGTCACTCAGCCAGTTATGGCATATCTTATGAAGCCGCTTTTAGATGAGGGGTTCTTGGGTCATGAAGATGATTACATAATCCTGATTCCTGTTGCTGTTGTAATTCTTATGCTAATCCGCGGTGTAGCTAATTTTGGTGGTGGTTACCTTATGGCTTATGTCGCAAATAAAGTATTGTTTACTTTGCGTAAGGATATGTTTGCAAGCTTGGTTTTGTTGCCTGATACAGAATTTAATAAAGGCGACTCGGGCCGTCTTTTAAATCGATTTACGGTCGATGCCACGCAGGTGACGCAAAATGCTACGGAAGTCATTACAACAGTCGTAAAAGAGATTTCGGTTATTTTTGGGATCTTGTTTTTGCTTTTGTTTTTATCGTGGCAGTTGACGCTTATTATTATCGTGGTGTTTCCTCCTTCGATTTTGGTTGGTCGTTTTTTCGCCCGCCGACTTCGCAAAATTAATCGACAAAATATCGATGTAAATGCCGTGCTTACGCAAATCATACGCGAAGGAATTGATGGCTCGCGAATAATAAAGCTTTTTAATGGAGTGCGCTCGGAGAATGAGCGATTTGATCGTGTTAATTCAAGCCTAAGACATCAGGCTATGAAAATTGCTACCGCCGAGGTGGCAATGTCTCCGTTAACTCAATGGATTTTATCGATATCGGTAGCCTTTGTTATTGCTCTTGCATTAAATCAGAGCAAAGACGGCAGCCTGACTGTAGGCACATTCATTGCCTACATAACGGCACTAGCTCAGGTTTTTGATCCTATAAAAAGACTTACTCATATCACAGCAAAAGCTCAACGCATGATGATGGCTACTGAGAGCGTATTTAAGCTTATAGATTCGCCAAAAGAAGTCTCGCGGGGTTCTCGTGAGCTTAAGTTCGGGCCTAATTCAGAAATTGAATTTCGCAATGTTTGTTTTAGGTTTCCAGACACGCAATCGAATGCACTCGATGGTTTAAGCTTTAAAGTGAAAGCAGGGCAGACGGTGGCATTTGTAGGGCGTTCTGGGGCGGGTAAAACTACTCTTATGAATTTAATTCCACGTTTTATTGAACCTACATCGGGTGCGGTTCTTATAGATGGGGTTGAACTGCAAGATTACGATTTAGTTAGCCTGCGTAATCAGATGGCCCTTGTTGGTCAGAATGTGTTTTTGTTTGATGGAACATTGGCAGAGAATATTGCCTACGGAAGTAATTCAGAGGCTAGCACGGATGAAATCGAAAAAGTTGTGATGGCAGCTAATTTGGATAGATTTGTGAAAAGCTTGCCTGAGGGCTTACAGACTATGGTAGGAGAGAATGGTGCATGGATATCAGGGGGCCAACGCCAGCGCATTGCCATCGCAAGAGCATTACTTAAAAATGTGCCACTGCTTCTACTTGATGAAGCGACCTCCGCACTAGATAATGAATCTGAAAAACTTGTTCAAGAATCGCTTGATTCGCTTATGCAGGGCCGCACAACATTTGTTATCGCACATCGATTATCTACAATTAAAAATGCGGATGTAATCTATGTTTTGGATAATGGGCGTGTTATAGAATCTGGAACGCATGAAGAATTAATGCAAAGCGGCGGTATGTACTCGAATCTTGCATCGCACGCAAAACTCACTAGCAAAGAATAATATCGTAATCCTCTTGATTGTATAAATCATCGACCTCAAGAGAAATCGGCTTGCCGATGGCATCGCTTAAGGCTGTGAAATAATGCGATTCTTCATCTAAGAATAGGTCCAAAACCGATGGAGATAGAATAAGACGAAATTCCTTTGGATCAAAAAGCTTAGCTTCTCTTTGAATCTCTCGCATAATTTGGTAGACAATAGTTTTTGCGGTCTTAACAGAGCCACGACCTTCGCATGTAGGGCAAGGTTCCATAAGCATGGACGAGAGTGAGCTGTGAGCACGCTTACGCGTCATCTCAACTAAGCCGAAACTAGAAAAATCATTAACCGTAGTACGCACACGATCGCGTGCCAACGCATTTTTTAAAGAGCAAAGCACTTGCTCTTTATGTGATTCGTCCGACATATCGATAAAGTCTATTATGA
This sequence comes from Taylorella asinigenitalis ATCC 700933, assembly GCF_000687755.1. Taxonomy (GTDB): domain Bacteria; phylum Pseudomonadota; class Gammaproteobacteria; order Burkholderiales; family Burkholderiaceae_B; genus Taylorella; species Taylorella asinigenitalis. Next base: position 2,264 of record NZ_JHXN01000004.1, on the reverse strand, counting down.
TAATGCCACCAATGTTTCTCAAGCGCAGCTGTCTTGCAATCTCAAGAGACGCTTCTAGATTGGTTTTTAAGATAGTGTCGTTGAAATTTCGTGACCCTAGGAAACTGCCAGTATTCACATCTATTGATGTAAGTGCTTCGGTAGAGTCAAATATCAAATATCCGCCAGAGGGAAGTTCGACTCTTTGAGATAGGGCTATTTCGATATCTTCCTCAATGCTATTTAAATCGAATATTGGGCGGCTTGCAGTATAGGGACTTAATTTGTTTGTAACGGCTGGTGTATATAGAGAGCACCATTCTACAAGCTCATTGAATTGAGTCTTTGAATCTATCTCTATGCTTTCAGTATCATCGTTCGCAAAATCTCTCATTACGCGGTGCTTAAGGCTTAACTCTTCATACACAAGCTTTGGGGCTTTAGCGTTTTTCGCTTGATTTTGTATAGCTTCCCATTGCAGATGCAAATAATACATGTCTCGCTTGAGATCCGCTTCAGTACACGTTTCAGCAAATGTTCGAATTATGTACCCGCCCTTATCTTCATTCGGTCGCAAATTTTGTACCCATTCTTTTAGTCGCTCACGTTCAGACTCTTCTTCAATTCGCTGCGATATGCCAATATGCTCGTTATAAGGCATATACACCATAATACGTCCCGCAATATTAATCTGATTACTTAGCCTTGCACCCTTGTCTTTGATTGGGTCCTTTATGACTTGGACTAATAGAGTTTGCCCTTCGAAAAATAGCTTTTCTATCTTTGGCAATGCCTCCGAGTTCTGCCGCGCAATCCTAGTCTCCTGCAAATCTCCCACATGCATAAAGGCGTTTCTGTCTAAGCCAATATTAACGAATGCACTCTGAAGGTTCGGGAGAATACGAGTGATTTTGCCTACGTAAACATTGCCAACTACTCCTTTCTGACTGTCACGCTCTATATGCAATTCTTGAAGCACACCTTGATCCACAATGGCAACGCGAGTCTCAAAGTCACTAGTATTTATAAAAATCTGCTCACTCATTCCAGAAAAAATATTCATATCGTACAATTATTCAATTATACGCATAAGGGCATGCAATGAGCCAAAACACAAAATACATATCAGATGTTATACGCGAGCGAATTCAAACGGCGGGCAAGCGTTTTCATGCTAACGATAATATTTCTGAATTTATAAACGAGGACGAAATAGCTCAATTACAAGACGAAGTAGAGTCGAAATTCAAAGCAGTACTTGAGAGCCTTGTTATAGATACTGAATCTGACCATAATACTAACGAGACAGCAAAACGCGTCGCAAAAATGTATGTGCGTGAGATATTTGCAGGTCGCTATGAGCCAATGCCAGCTGTGACAGAGTTTCCTAATATCGAAAGTGTAAATGAGCTAATTGTGGTTGGCCCTATCACTATAAGGAGTGCGTGCTCACACCATTTTTGCCCAATCATGGGACAATGTTGGATTGGAGTTATGCCGCATAAAGATTCAAATTTGATTGGGCTATCGAAATATGCACGAATAGCTCATTGGGTAATGCATAGACCGCAAATACAAGAAGAAGCTATCATGCAATTAGCGGCAATTCTAGAGCAGAAATTAAATCCGAAGGGGATTGCGGTGATTATGAAGGCTGATCACTATTGCATGAAATGGCGTGGGGTTAAGGATTCAGATAGCAAGATGACCAATAGCGTGATGCGTGGTTGTTTTTTGACTAATTCTGATTTGCGAAAAGAATTTTTATCCTTAATAGCCTAAAACAATTTCGTATAAAAAAAGCTACAAAAATGGGCTTTATTTAGGGGCAAAAATCTGGCTTTTAATTTCTTATTGACAAGGTAGTAAAATTTTTGCAATAATAGCAATCTTTCAGTTTTACAGAGAGAGATATTTATTTATCTTTAATTCTGTAAGTGAAAAAAATGTTCTTTAAAAATTAATACAGCCGATAAGTGTGGGTACTTGATTTTGTTAAATGTTAGGTTTTAATACATCAAGTCTTACGCTTATAAATGTGAAGAGAAAAAGAGAGTAGATAAGAGCAAGAGAGATTTTTGCTTATGACCAATAATAAAAAGAGAGTGGTTTATAGGTGAAGTCTTAATTGAGAAGTTAATTCTTTTTTTTGAAGTTTTAAGCAATAAAAGTAAGCGATATAAATATAGCAGGAATTGAACTGAAGAGTTTGATCCTGGCTCAGATTGAACGCTAGCGGAATGCCTTACACATGCAAGTCGAACGGCAGCATAGGGAAGCTTGCT
>NZ_JHXN01000003.1 GCF_000687755.1 Taylorella asinigenitalis ATCC 700933 | reverse complement strand
AAGGGTCGTTCGAGACTAGAACGTTGATAGGCTGGGTGTGAAAGTGCAGTAATGCATGTAGCTAACCAGTACTAATTGCCCGAGAGGCTTGATCCTATAACTTTATCAGTGTTATGGGTCGCTTAAATTAGAATATATAGAGAGAAAAACATAATAGCAATCTAAGACTCTCAACCCCACCTTGTAGTGCTTCTTCCAAATGGCTAAAGATAAAAAAAGCCATAACCAGTTTGTAGCTTGACGACAATAGCAAGGTGGCCCCACTCCTTCCCATCCCGAACAGGACAGTGAAACACCTTAGCGCCGATGATAGTGGGTGGACACCTGTGAAAGTAGGTCATTGTCAGGCTCTTTTATTCTTATACCCCTTATAAAAATAATAACAACCCTCCATATACTCAAAGCCCTCTAAGATATCTCCTCAGAGGGCTTTTTTGTTGCTTAAAGTTGCCTAAATGTAACAAAAAAAAATAACAAATTGTATATATATATTTCAGTGAAATTTTTCCAAAGTATTGGATAGTTACAATAAAAATTTTTTGTAAGGGGGACACAAAATGTCGACAATTAATTTTAATAAATTCATCACTTATAGCTGTTTATGCTTATCAGCTCTCAGTTTTCAATTCGCTATAGCTGCACCTGATGCTGATGGGAATGAAGCTATAGGCTCTAATGCTATCGCAAAAGGTAAAAATAACAAAGCTGATGGTGTGAATTCCACTGCAATGGGTAACAATAATAACGCAAAAGGCCCTAACACCACTGCAATGGGTATAGGAAATAAAGCTGAAGGTCCGTATTCAACAGCTATTGGCTTGTCAAATGAAGCTAATAAAATGTCAGCGGCTGCCGTCGGATATCAAAATCTTGCTGATGGACATTCATCAAATGCAATTGGTATCCAAAATGAAGCAAAACAAATGTATTCTTCGGCAATTGGTCACACTAATAAAGCATTAGAAATGATGTCATCTGCTATTGGATATGGAAATACTGCTTCTGGAAAAAAATCGACTGCTGTAGGTGTAAATTCTACTGCTTCAGGCAAAAATTCAATGGCTGTAGGCTCTTCTGCCAAATCTATCGCTGATGATTCTTTGGCTTTAGGTTCAAACACAAAATCAACCTCAGCAGGAGGAATAGCTTTAGGTGCAGAATCCACTGCAGATCGCGAAGCAGCTCAAGCCAATGCCGTTTACCTAAGCGATAACGCAGACGTCAAAAATACAGTGAAAGGTGAGTTTGGTGCTCTTTCAGTTGGCAATGCCACCGCAACTCGTCAAATCACTAATGTTGCCGCAGGTACTGAAAACACAGACGCTGTAAACGTGGCTCAACTTAAGGCTCTTCAAGCTCAAACTGACTCAAAATTCAACAATCAATTAAATGGCTTAGACAATAAATTCTCACAACGCATCGAAAATTTAGACAACAAAGTAAACAAAGTAGATAAACGCACTAATGCTATTGCAGCTCAAGCACTTGCTGCTGCATCTTTAGTTCCAACTCAAACTCCAGGTAAAGGTCAAGTATCTGTCGGTGTTGGTACACACTATGGACAAACAGGATATGCATTAGGTGTTTCCTATAGAAATACTCGTGGTGATTGGACTTTAAATGTTATCGGTGCAGGCAACTCACAAGGACGTTTTGGAGCTGCTGCTTCAGCAAATTTCCAATGGTAAACGGGGCATTGCCAACTAAAGGGTGGTCACGTTGACCACCTTTTTTGCAAATTTTCCACAAAAAATTGACCTATAAGTAAAAACCCTAGTAATTTGCTGAAACACAATTGATATCATAAACATTCGTTTTAATTTTTTTAATAAAAATATTTATGCATAAGAAACACAGTATATTTAGCACAAGATGGGGCTTTATCTTAGCCTGCGTAGGTTCCGCGGTTGGCATGGCCAATGTGTGGGGCTTTCCATATAAATTAGGTTCAAATGGCGGCGGTGCCTTCCTTCTAATCTATTTACTCTTTGTGGCTATCTTTTCTTATGCAGGATTATCAGCAGAGTATGCGATTGGACGTAGAGCACGCACGGGCACGCTAGGATCGTACGAATATGCTTGGAAATCTCGTAACCTTGCTCCAGTTGGAAGAGTGCTTGGATGGCTGCCGCTGGCGGGAAGCATGTGCATTGCCATAGGATATGCGGTCATTATCTCATACGTACTTAAGGCTCTATTTCAATCGATAGACGGCTCGCTAATGACCATCGATACGAATACTTGGTTTGAGTCATTTGCACTCACAGAGTACTCAGTCGTTCCATTTCACGCCATTATCGTTTTAGGCACAACAATCACGCTTTTCTTAGGTGCTCATAGTATCGAGAAAACGAACAAAATTATGATGCCTCTTTTCTTTATTTTGTTCGCCATTCTTGCGGTGCGCGTGATGTTTTTGGATGGGGCGATGCAAGGTTATAAATTTATGCTCACACCTGAGTGGGAATTTTTGAAGAATCCGATGGTTTGGGTCTCTGCGATGGGGCAGGCATTTTTCTCGCTATCCATCACAGGGTCTGGCATGCTTGTGTACGGCTCCTACCTTCCGAAGGATCAAGATATCGTTGATAGTGCAAAGAAAACTGCGATTTTCGACACTATTGCAGCGGTAGTAGCGGCATTGGTTATGATTCCTGCGGTGTTTGCGTTTGGTATGGATCAGGCAGGAGGGCCAGGGCTGCTTTTCGTGACATTGCCAAAGATACTTCAAGATATGGTTGGCGGACAAATTTTTGCGATAATCCTGTTTACGGCGGTTGTGTTCGGGGGCATTTCCTCCCTACAAAACATGCTTGAAGTAGTAGCTGAATCTATCTTGCACAAATTCCCTTCATTGAAGCGCTCAGTCGTACTGATTGCGTTGTGTGTAATTTGCTTCGGATTTGGGGTCATTATGGAGCCAATCAGTTCATGGGGTCCATGGATGGATACCGTTTCGATCTACATAATCCCTATTGGTGCGGTGATTGGGGCCGTCTCATGGTTTTGGATTTTACGCAAGGATGAGCTTTTAGATGAAGTTAATACGGGGGCAATGCGCCCGCAAGGCTCCTTCTGGTATTCTATCGGCAGATTCGTGTATGTTCCGATGGCACTTATTCTTTGCATCATAGCATTGAGTATGAACATTGCGTTTTAGAGATAGGGTCTAAGGTATATATTGGGTCTATGGGGCGAAATGCTCCATAGGCCAAAATTTTGTTAAGTAAATATATAAATTGATTAATAGCTATAATGAAGTAATAATTTTAAGTGTTATAGCTTAGTTTGATAAACTGTGTATAGAATTATTACTAAAAGAATATTAGATATCATTGGAGCTTTAGTTCTTTTAATATTCACTTCACCCGTTCTTCTATTTATAACCATATTATTATTTTTTGCCAATAATGGGAAACCATTTTTCATTCAGTCAAGACCCGGAAAAAATAAAAAAATTTTCAAAATTCTAAAATTCAAAACTATGAGAGATGATTTTGATGAGCGAGGCAACTTATTACCAGATCAGAAAAGACTAACTGTTATAGGAAAATTTGTTAGAAAAACATCTCTTGATGAATTGCCTCAGTTAATTAACGTATTAATCGGGGACATGAGCTTTGTAGGCCCCCGACCATTATTAATTGAATATATTCCTTTATATTCTAAATTTCAATCTAGAAGACATGAAGTTAGACCAGGGATAACTGGTTGGGCTCAAGTTAATGGTCGAAATGCAATATCTTGGGAAGAAAAATTTAAATTTGATGTTTGGTATGTCGATAACTATTCACTAAGTTTAGATATAAAAATTTTATATTTAACATTTTTGAAAGTATTAAAATCTGAAGGAATAAGTTCTCAAGGTCATGTCACAACTGAAAAGTTCCGAGGAACACCTGATGAATAGTATTGATAGTATTATTGGTATATATGGGGCTTCAGGTTTCGGAAGGGATATTCTCCCATTAGTTAAAAAACAATATTCTAATTCTCATATCTGTTTTATTGATGATCAAATTAACGGAGTTGTTGTGAATGGATTGAATTCTCTTTATTTTGATCACTTTACATCTCTAAATTATCCAGATAAATCCGCAGTTGTTGCGATAGCCAATAGTAAGATCAGAGAATCCATAACATCAAAATTGCTTTCTAATAACATTGATTTGATTTCTGTTAGGGGTGAATTTTCCCATATATCTGATGATGTTGAACTAGGATTATCTTATATACTGTGCCCTTTTACTTTTATAGGCCCTAACGTAAAGATTGGAAAGAGTTTTCATGCAAACATTTATAGCTATGTTGAACATGATTCAGTAATAGAAGATTTTGTAACTTTCGCTCCAGGTGCAAAGTGTAACGGTAATGTACACATAAAAAAACATGCATATATAGGTAGTGGAGCAGTAATTAAGCAAGGAAATTCTACAAAGCGTTTAACTATAGGTGAAGGTGCCATAGTAGGCATGGGAGCAATTGTAACTAAAGATGTACCAGATGGTGTAACTGTCGTAGGAAATCCAGCAAGAATATTGGAGAAATAAAGTGGTTGAATATAATTTTCCTCCTTGGCCTAATTTCACTGAAGAAGAGGGTGAGGCTGTTAAGAGAGTTCTTTTGTCCAATAAGGTAAATTATTGGACGGGTCAGGAGTGTAGAGAATTTGAAAAAGAATTTGCTGAATTTGTAGGCACTAAATACTCTGTTGCTGTAGCTAATGGCACGGTTGCACTTGATCTTGCGATGTTAGCGGTTGGTTTAGGAAAAGGTGATGAAGTCATTGTTACATCACGAACATTCATTGCAAGCGTCTCATCTATTATAAATTCTGGTGCCACCCCGATATTTGCAGATGTAGATTTAGATAGTCAGAATATTACTCCCGAAACTATAAAACCATTAATTAATAGTAAAACTAAAGCTATCGTTTGTGTGCATTTGGCAGGCTGGCCCTGTGAAATGGACGGCATTATGGCACTTGCCAATGATCATAATTTATTTGTTATAGAAGATTGTGCTCAAGCACATGGTGCTAAATATAAGGGTAAGTCTGTTGGATCTATAGGTCATATAGGTGCTTGGTCATTCTGTCAGGATAAAATAATGTCAACAGGTGGTGAAGGAGGAATGGTAACCACCAATGATGTAGACCTTTGGAAGAAAATGTGGTCATATAAAGACCACGGCAAGTCGTATGATGCAGTCTATAACAAAAAACATCCTCAGGGTTTTAGATGGCTACATGAAAGTTTTGGAACCAATTGGCGTATGACTGAGATTCAAGCTGTTCTCGGAAGAATTCAACTCAAACGTTTGCCTGACTGGCATAAACAAAGATTAGAAAATGCGATGTATATTTGGAATGAAGCAAAAAAAGTAAATTGGCTAAGAGTCCCTGATATACCAAATCATATTGAGCATGCAGCCTATAAAGCTTACGTTTTTATTAAAGATGAATCGAAAATAACTAGAGATTCAGTTTTGAATAGTTTTAATGACAATGGGATTCCTTGTTTTACTGGTTCATGTTCGGAAGTTTATTTAGAAAAAGCCTTCCAATCAACTAACTTTATACCTGCTACTAGATTAAAAAATGCTTTCAAACTGGGAGAATCAAGTTTAATGTTTTTGGTACATCCTGGGATTGGATGCAAAGAATTAATTAAATTTTCCGAGATTTTAAGAAGTATCACTTAACTAAATGGTTAAAAAATTTCTTTGTAAATCCCATTTTTTGTTGAATCTTTTTTTTCTTATTATTCAACCAATATTTATATAATATTTTTTATATATAAAAATTTACTTGCACGTTTATGAATATGGATTCTAAATTTATCATTATTAAACTAGAGATATTTGATTGCTCAATTTAAGTAAAAATTTCAATAAAAATTAATTATTACTACTAACTTTATAGAATATTATCAACATATGTCAAAAAAAACACTTTGGATAATTAATCAGTATTCTTCTACACCAGAATTCGGTTATGGAGGTCGTAGTTATTATTTAGGTAAAGAATTGGTTAAATTAGGTTATACCGTTTATATCTTTGCGTCTAACAATCACCATTTACTAAAAAGAAAGCCAAATTTTCATGGAGACTATTACGAACAAAACGTAGAGGGTCTAAATTTTGTTTGGTTTAACATGCCTAAGTACAAAGATGCTAGATCTAAGAAGAGGGTCTACTTATGGGTTAAATTTGCTTATAAGATATCTAAATTAAATAAATATAAATTTCAAAAACCCGATATTATTTTACAAACTTCACCATCTCCTATACCTTTTCTCGGTGCTTATTCATTATCAAAAAAATTAAATTCTAAATTAATATTTGAAGTTAGAGATATATGGCCATTAACTTTAATTGAGATTGGTGGAATTAGCAAAAATCACCCTTTTATCAAATTATTACAATGGGTTGAAGATTTTGCTTATAAGAAATCTGATTTGGTTTTCTCTAATCTAAAATTTTCTTGGAAACATATGGTTTCAAGGGGGATGGATAAATCTAAATTTAGATGGATACCAAATGGATTTGATAAAGAAGAATTTGATAATCCAGAACCATTAGATTCAAATTTCCTAAACAATATTCCAAAAAATAAATTTATAGTTGGTTATGCAGGTACCATTGGCATTTCTAATAATGTTGAATCAATTGTAGAAGTTGCTGACATGCTTAAAAACATAGAAGATATTCACTTTTTAGTTGTTGGGAGCGGACCAAGTAAGATAAATATAGAAGAAGATGCTAGAAAAAGAAAGCTAGAAAATATTACATTTTTGGATCCAGTTGAAAAATCTAAAGTACCGAGTTTGTATAAAACGTTTGATGTTTGTTTTCTTTGTATGTCAGATGTGCAATTAAATAAATTTGGTACATCTTTACAAAAGTACTTCGAATATTTGGCTTCTGGAAAACCTATGTTGTATGCAGTTAATTCTCCAGAATTTGATTACGTTGAGAAGTATGCTGCAGGTTATGAGGTTCCAAGTGTCAATAATCTTGATATATCAAATGCCATTTTTAAGTTATACAACCTTCCAGATAAGGATATCAAACAGATGGGAATCAACGCTAGAAAATTAGCTGAAAATGAATTTGAATATTCAATGTTAGCAAAGAAAATGGATCAGTATTTGAAAGATTTATAGTCTTTTTTCTTATGTAAATGTGCTAATTATTTACTGTAAATACTAAAATTTTTATTAAAAAATTTAAACCTAACTCAAATTAGATGTCTTTAAAGAAAAACATTTCCATACTTTTTTTTGGCAATGTAATATCACAATTATTACCACTATTTGCTACTCCAGTTGTTGCTAGACTGTATACCCCTTCAGATTTCGGGCAATTTTCTGTTATTTTTACTTTGATATTGATCGGGACATCCGTTGCATCAAATAAATTCGAACAAGCAATACCTCTACCAAAGAATAATAAGAAGGCCTATTTGCTTTTTAGATTGTCAATAGTAGTATTGCTACTATCGTGTTTTACTCTTATTTCGGTAGGTTATGCTCTACTATTGATTAACCCTAATTTAATTAGTTCTGAACTTTATAGTATTAAAACTTTAACATTTATTCTTATAGGTATATTGTTTTTGTCTCTTAACCAAATTTATGCCTTTTGGTTAAACAGACATGAAAAATTCTGGGTATTATCTACAAATAAAATTTTAACTAATACAGTAAATGTTATAAGTATGGTGGGATTTGGCTTTCTAAATACAGGAAAAATTGGCCTAATATTCTCAGATTGTTTATCTAGATTCTCATCATATATTCATAGTTATATTTTTTGTAAATCAAGAATGGATTCGGGTAATAATTGGTTTTTATTATTACCCACAACCATTAAAGTTAAGTTACTTGTTAAAACTTTTCGTGAATATAAACTCTACCCACTATATGTTGTGCCAGCAAATTTTATAAATGTAATTGCTAACAATTTATACATATTTGCTTTTGCAATTATTTATGAATCTTATAATTTAGGTTTGGTGACAATGGCCACAAAACTAATTTTAGTTCCAATGGATGTATTGGTAACTTCTGTAAACAAATCATTAATGCAACCAATGGCCAATAAGTATAGAGAGTTTGGTGAATGTAGATCTATTTTTATACATACATTTAAATTTTTGATACTTATTCCTCTGCCATTTATATTAATTGAAATCTTATTTTTAGATGAACTTACATTATTAGTACTCGGTGAAGAGTGGGCTGAATTATCTACAGTAATTTATATTATGACGCCTATGTTCTATAGTTATTTTGTAAGCGGTGTTCTTTCGGTTACTTTGATTTCCTTGGGAAAGCAAAAATTGAATTTTTTGTTACAATTCTTTTTGTTTTTTTTGTTAGTTATAGTTTTTTGTTTATCATACGTCTTTAATCTAAAATTCTTTGATGCACTTATTTTGTATTCCTTAACAGTAACTTTTTATAATGTTCTCAGTCTTTATAGCTTCTACAAAATAGCCAGTGGATTTAAATTTTTTTCTAATTAGTTAATTACTTTATGTGTGGCATATTCGGAATAATCTCGAGCAATTCAGTTAATACTAAATCTTTAAAAACACTTATTCAGCACTCTCGACAAAGAGGCAGGGATTCTAGTGGCTTAGTATACTTAGATTCAGCAAATAATTATATTATAGAGAGGGCCGATTTCGATATAGTTAAATTATTGAGAAAGTCTAATCTTACTAATTCAGAAATAGTTTTCGGTCATAGTAGATTAATAACCAACGGCTTAAATGATAATCAACCAATTATTAGAGACGATTTAATATTAATTCACAATGGCATTATAGTGAACCATGAAGAGATTTGGAATAACCTAGGTTTAACTAGACTATATAGAATTGACTCTGAAATCATATTGGCACTCTTCAATAAGTTTCTGGAAGAGAAAATTTCTTTAGAGGAAATACCCAAAAAAATATTCCAAATTTGTGATGGCACAATGTCCTGTGCTGTGGCAATCCCAAAACTAGGCAAGATGATAGTGTTCTCTAATTGTGGGAGCTTATACCACGGTATTAAAGATCAGTCTATTTATTTTGCTTCAGAACGGTATGCTTTAGATTTATTGCATGTAGATGATATAGAACAAATCAACGGTGTATGTAAGGTTTTTGACATTCCTGTCAGTGATCAAGAATTGATAATTCGTGATTATAATTTTCGCAAAGAAAATCTTATACCTGAATTTCGGCATGATCCACATGAAGAAGCACTTCTTGAATACGAAGAGCCTTACTTGAAGCGATGTACTCGATGCATTCTTCCGCATACAATGCCCTTCATCAAATTTGATGAAAATGGGGTTTGTAATTATTGTCATAGTTATAAACTCAGAAATGTTCCTAAACCCACATCTGAATTATTCGAACTTGTAGAACCTTATAGAAGACCTGGTAATGAGCTTGACTGTATTGTTCCTTTTTCAGGTGGGAGAGATAGTTGTTATGCACTGCATTTAATAGTTAAAGAATTAAAAATGAAGCCAGTCACATATACTTATGATTGGGGAATGGTAACTGATCTCGGTAGAAGGAATATTAGTAGGGTTTGTTCTAGATTGGGTGTGGAGAATATAATTGTAGCTGCGGATATATCTAAGAAAAGACAACATATTCGAACTAATCTGAAAGTTTGGTTGAAATCACCTCATTTGGGTTTGATCGCTTTGTTAACAGCTGGAGATAAACACTTCTTCAGGTACGTTGAAGTCATCAAAAAGCAAACTGGTATTAATTTAAATCTGTGGGGGTTTAATCCCCTTGAAGTAACACATTTCAAAACTGGCTTCCTAGGAATTCCACCCGATTTTGAAGAAAAAAGGGTTTATAGTCATGGAATCCGAAAACAAATTAGATATCATAAGAAAAGATTTCTTGTAATGTCAAGAAATTTAGGATATTTTAATTCTTCTTTATGGGATACATTATCTGGAGAATACTACAGAAGTTTTACAGAAAAAAAAGATTACTTTCATATATTTGATTACTGGAGATGGGAAGAAGAAAAAGTTAACGATACATTAATAAATGAATATGATTGGGAATTATCTGTAGATACTCCAACTACTTGGAGAATAGGGGATGGAACAGCAGCTTTCTATAACTATATTTATTTTACAGTTGCTGGATTTACTGAGCATGATACTTTTAGAAGCAATCAAATAAGAGAAGGTCAACTTTCAAGAGATGTTGCTCTAAAACTCGTCAAAGAAGAAAATAAACCTAGATATAAGAATATTCGCTGGTATCTCGATGCTCTAAATTTAGATTTTAAAGAAGTTATTAATGTAATTAACTCAATTCCAAAATTATATTAATTATGTAATTTTAGAGGCATTTTAAAAATTAATTTAAAATATATTGCTTGAGTTTTTCTATTTTCACGCGTTAATTATGACTGTTCCACTTTGTAATCTAATAGGCTTAATATGAATATATAGTATTTTGCAATTTGTGCTATGGTTCATTAAGTACACCAATTAAAAATTTTGCACCTGTACTGTAAATCTTAGTTTTTAATAACTTATTAATTATCCTTTGTGATTAAAAGATTGGGGACATATATACATTTATTTATACCTTTAAACTATTAAATTAAATTGCTTAATTTGAGTTTAGGAATTTACCTTAACTTGATTACTAGCAGTATTAATCTACTAATTATGTACAAATATTTTACAAATAACAAATTATTATACATATCCTCTATTTGCGCCTCAATTAGCTACATTTTTGTGTTAAATCCCGTAAGCTTTTATTTTTCTGATTCATTTAGAATGGCTTTTACGGGTTTTCTTGGTTCAATAAGTCTGATAATTACTTCTTTCTTAATATTAAAAACTAAGGATAAGTTGTGGAGATTTTATGCATTATCGAATTATGGAAAGATATATTTATACATTTTTTCTCTATTTGTAATTTGGATGTTAATTAACGGTATTATCGATTTAAGAGAAAATTCCAATTTTTTTTATTCAGCATTTGGACTTGTTTTATGTTTTGTTTCTATTGTTTTGTCATTAAATGCTTTAAAAAAAATACAAGTTTTAATTCAAACTATCTATTTGTTTAGTTTACTAATATTAATATTACAACTAATTTATTTTTTCATAGATGGTAATACAAAACTATATATATTTGTATTTTTGAATTGCCTTGCTTTTTCGATAATATTTAACACTAATCACATTAAGAAATTTATTGTTTTATTACTTACATATTTTTTATTCATTTACCTAATTAAGGATAATAATTTTATTGGAAAATTCTTAATCCATAACCCTAGCTTCGGTTTTCGATTTAATGAAGAAAATCAAATATACCTGCAAGTAAGTGCCTTTATAAGTTATTTAGTAATTTATTACTTTTCTAATATAGTATCGAACAATTCTAAAAACAAAATATTAAACAGTTTTATGTTTTTCCTCTCATTTGCAGTATTGTTGGATTCTCAGGGAAGAGCAAGTGTTTTATCTATATTAGTAATAGTTATAATCAACATATTTAAGCTAAAAGATTTCAAATCTATTATTAAGATAACTCTATCAATTTTGTCATTTATTCTTATAGAAGCTATTTTGTTTAGTCCAGTATCGATAGATAGGTATTCAAATATTAGAAAAGACCAAATTAGTCCTAAAATAACCCTTAGTAAAAATCAATCAAATCCAATAATTACTAGTAGAAATGATCAGATAACCCGCTTATATTCAGATAAAATTAATACTTTTGAAGATTTTATAGATACGTATCCGGTTAAGTTAACACCAGAAAATATAAATTTACTTAAACCTCTAGTTGATGTTAATAAATTGTATGAAGATTTTATTCAATTTGGGTCTCTAGAGTATCCTACCAAACTAGGTAGGTTCATATTACAAGATTCTTCTTATAGAGGCATTCTGTTTGTCTCATCAATTATGATTCCTCTAAAATCTTATCAACATTTTATATATGGAATAGGGTTAGGAAATTTTCCATTAGCCTTAGGTTATACAGACCCTCCAGAGAGTAAATTCCCTCCTCATAATTTAGTATTAGAATCTTTTGTCGAGGGAGGATTAGTCGGTGCAATACTCTATATTAGTTTGCTACTATTAGTTTTCCTAAGATATTTAAAAGTTAAACATAGCAACTTTGAAATGAATTTTTTAGGTACATTATCTATATTTTTAATTTCAAACCAGATGTTCTTGGGAGGTTTAGTTACTCTTTTTATGGGAATGTTTTTTATTTCATCCTTTGTATTTTGCAGAAACCTTCAAACTTGATCTTTTTGTATTAATAAGTATTTTGTCCCTATTTATATCTTTTTATTTAGATGTACTGTTTTGTCAACGACAATTCAAAATTATCCCAAATAATTAGTTAGACAATCGATTTTAGAGTTCTCTATTCAGGTTAGATTAAGAAAAGTTTTTATCATTAAAAACTTCTTTAATACATTCATTTAATTAAAAAGCCTCATTAGAGCTCGATTTATCTAGAATTACCTTACGTAAACACCTTAGGGGAGAAATGGTGTCCCCTAGCTAATGTACTAAAGTGAAGCTAGAGCTGTTAAATTTGATTCCTGTATCTCTTATATAAATGAGTATGTCTTGGGTCCACCTTGAATGGATGCCAGTAACTGTGTAATTTAAAGAATTAGCTGAGCTGGGATAGAGGATAAGTTTCGAAACATATTTTTAAAATTCATAAAATCAATTCATTAAACTTAAAATTATTATTATGAATCAAAATACCTACCACCCCTCCCACAATTTTAGAATTTGTAATTACGCTCTCTAATTCACCCCGTACGCTCTCTCTGCGTAAATTTAAATCCATAACATGTAGCGGCCTTAGCCTCAAATTCAAAATCGCTCCAAGCCCAACCCCACGCTCACGCCCACTCCCTCGTCCCGCATCGTATGCAGGATATTCAAAAGCAGTCCCACATTTAAACCCTACGTGTCGTAAATAACCTAAAGAGGAATCATAATCCAATCCCGCTGACTCGATCTCTCTCAAAGTCCCAGGTTGCTTCCATCGTAAATAGTGAGTACGCCCGCCCCAAATCTCCTGCGTAATGCCAAGTTCATCGCATACTGTACGAAGCTTCTGAAATTCGCACCCAATAGCACCATCAATATCTGTCGCTTTATAACTTGCGTGCAAACCAATTTCATGTCCGCGATTATGAATATGTTTTAATAAAGACTTTATTTTTGGATCATTAATGCTATATGTAGCATCGTATATACTTCGACCTCCACAGATAAAATAAAAAGCACTCTTAGTACCAAGCTTCTCAGAACGATCCATCAAGGAATCAAAAGTATTAAATGGATCGCCCGCAGTTAATTCACAGCTAGACCGAGGATTACGACGCAAAAATTCCCGAAATCTAAAGCCTCCATTCGCAGCTGCAATCGCATAAGATTTTGCAAAATTCTTCCAATTTATAAAATCATATTTGCTTGGAAGATCTATATCATGCGAAATAAAAATAGAACTCTCGTGCCGCTTAAATTCAAGACCTGGCCACATTCGCAGCATGATTTGTCTTAATATATCAAGCCATTCATCTACTATAGGTCGCAGATGATAGTTATATCGTACTGCGTGACAATTCTCATCTTTAAATCGACCGTGCCTATCCCTTGGCACATCACCGATTTCCTCTAGCCTATTCATCATCCAATACGCAAGTCCCAGAATATCGAAGCTTACGTAAGCAATATTCCCTTCAATGCATACTAAAGGTCCCTTAAACCCCATTGAGGTTGGCAATGCTAACGCATCCTCCACTGCTCCCTTAAATCCCTCACTGGAAGCGGACCACCAATCAAGTCCGATAGAATCATTTATGCCATTTTTTTTGAATGCAGGATCTAGATGGGTAAAGATAATTTTCTTATCACTAGAAGGCAAACTTATTTCCAAAGAGTCTTTTTTTTCATCGATAATTACATCGAATCCATATCTCTCCTTAAGAATAAGCTCAAGCCATTTTGTCACTTTTTATCTCTAAAAATTTCTAGAATTTTATTCTCGATTACTTTCCCATATAAAGAGCTACCAAACTCATTGAGATGTTCGCCATCAAAGATAATAAGTTTATTTCCATAATGAGGAGCGTCTTTAAACATCTCATCATCGCTAAAATCAAGAACGTAAATGTTTTGTAAATTAGAATCTACCAAAGCTTTTAGCTTAGTATTAGCTACTTTGTGACTATTGTGAAAATCAGTTTTAGGATCGAGTTTAAGAGCAAAAAACCTATCGATTCTTTCTGTGTTAGAAGGAAATAAAGGAGTCTGAGCGAGCAAAATTACCTTCTTTCCTGAATTATTAACTCTTTGCAAAAAATCTTTAAAGGTTTTTATAAAATCGTCGTCTAGCTGATAGCTCCAAAAACCTGCTATTATAATTTGGTCAAATTGAGAGTTTATTTCTTCTTTAACAATATCAATTCTCTTGGAACACTCATCCTGGGAGTATTCAGGAATTTTTTCTATATCAAAACCCTCAATAGGAATACAGTTACTAGCTGTTAGTACTTTAAATGCTACTCCCTTACGCAAGCCTATCTCATCAAAAGCTTTATTTAGTTGAGCTGCGTGCGAATCACCTATAACTAATATTCGGTGAGATGAGTTTTGGTCACCTCTAATACAATCTCCAACAATAGCATCATGACATATCGTATCAGGATCCGCATAACGCCTTAATTCTATAGGAAGTGGTTTAACTAGAGTGTTATTAAAATTTTTACCGATTATGCTAAGAAGTGTAATCAAGATACCAAGCATTACAATCAAGTATGCAAGCAAAATCTTATTCGTTTTAAATTTTCTAAAAGGTTGCTCGATTATGTGATATGAAAGAATACTAAGCCCAACAGACAGACCAAAATACAACTGCACCAATCCGCTTGTTAGTTCATAATTTGAAGAAATATATCGTATAAATGCAAGCACCGCCCAGTGCCACAAATATAATGAGTAGGAAATATCACCCACATAACTCAGAGCCCTGACCAAAAGCCCACGACTTAAACCAATATCAGCCCATATAACAAGTGCCGTGGCCGCACATGGCAGCAGCATCCAAATCCCAGGAATTGAACTCTCTTTAATAAAAAAGAAAGACCAAAACACAACGCCAATTCCTGCCAAAGCAAGCATCCATCGCAGCCCTCGACTCCATCTACATGTGCCCACTATGGCAATGCCCACGCCTATCAAAAACTCTGGTATTCTCGAATATAGGTAATAGTATTTAGTATCCTCTTGATAAGAAATAAGAGCCATGAGTCCAACAAACACTAAACCTAAAACAAACGGACTCCATTTGCGTCCTGCTATCATAAAAACTAGTGGCAAAAGCAAGTAGAATTTCATCTCTACAGCAAGAGACCAAGTATGCAATAGTGGGAGTTCAGTTGATTGAGGTGCAAAATAATCACCAAAATTTTGAAAAAAGACATTGCTATTAAAATACAAAGCATCACGTAAGCTTCTGCGATAAAAGCCAAAGTCAGTTTCCGTAAATACGATTATTGCTGTGACCGTAACAACAAGCAATACAAAGTAGTAAGCGGGCAATATCCTCTTAGCCCTACTCACCATAAATCCCCAAAAAATTCGTAATTTGTCCTTCCAAGAAAATTGGGGATTTTCAGCCATTCCTTTCTTAATTCTATGTAACAGACTTTGCGTAACTACAAATCCTGAAATCGTAAAGAATATATCGACACCTAAGAAGCCAGCGGGCAGAAATTCGCGGTCCATATGAAAGAGCATAACGGCTACTACAGCCACAGCTCTTAGTAATTGAATGTCATAACGAATAGCTTTGCTCATGCGGATAGTAAACTATAAAACGTTTAATTATAAAATTAACTTTAGTAAAATCGTAATATTTTCTTACGTATCGGCTTAGATTCTCATGATTCTTAATTTAAAAACAAGGTCTATCGTAATCACAGCATTTGATTTATCAGCTGTTGTAGTAGCATGGATTCTGGCATATTCACTGAGATTTAATTTCGATTTAGAAATGATTCGTTTATATGAACCCATTTCTTATCCATTATTTATACTTCTCTTAATTCATCTTATAGCCTGTAGGCTGCTTCGCTTGCATCGAGGAATATGGGTATTTGCAAGTCTGAATGATATTTATCGAACCATTCAAGTCGCTGCAATTTCTCTCATATCCCTTCTAACAATAAAAGCTTTTATTTTCCACAATTCAGCCGAGATTCCACGTAGCATCTTTGTACTATATCCACTATTGCTAGTTTTTATAATGGGTGGAGCTCGTTTCGCTTGGCGAGCAATAAATGAATATCGCAAAATTTATACCGTACACTCAAAAGCTAAGCCCGTAATCATTGTTGGAGCTGGAGAGGCAGGTATCATGCTTATGCGAGAACTCGATCGCTCAAGCGTTTGGCGTGTCGTGGCCTTGCTTGATGATGATGAACGCAAACTGGGACTAGAGTTGCTTGGCAGACGAGTCGTTGGAAGCACTAAGGATCTTGCCCAATCTCTGAAAGAGTATGGGGCGAAACACGTAATCATTGCCATCCCATCGGCGGCTCATGATGTTATGCAAAATGTCACGAATATCGCTTTAAATGCGGGTGCTGCTGTGTTTACGGTCCCAAATCTTGAGGATTTGATGAGTGGGCGCGTTGCAATTAATGCGATGAGGCCAGTGAATATTGAAGACCTACTTGGCCGCGATGCTGTTGAGCTTGATACAGCGAATATTTCGGAGCTTATTTCTAATAAGTGTGTGCTCGTGTCAGGTGCGGGCGGGTCCATTGGCAGCGAGCTATGCCGTCAGATTGCAAAGTATAAGCCTCAAAAGCTAGTTCTAGTCGAGCTCTCGGAGTTTGCCCTTTATACGATTGAGCAGTGGTTTAGTGATAACTGCTGCGAGACGCAGATTATTCCTTTGACAGCGGATGTAAAAAATTATGCTCGCATGAAGGCCATTTTTGAGCAGCATCGCCCAAGCCTTGTGTTCCATGCGGCAGCATATAAGCATGTGCCTCTTATGGAAGTTTCAAATGCTTTTGAAGCAATTCGCAATAACAGTTTCGGCACTTATAATTTAGCGAAGGTGTCGGTAGAGACGGGGGTTCGTCGGTTTGTGCTCATTTCCACCGATAAGGCCGTCAATCCTACTAATGTAATGGGTGCTACGAAACGCCTTGCTGAAAAGCTACTTGAACGCATGCAGACATTTCATGGCCAAACAACTACATTTAATATGGTCCGCTTTGGCAATGTTCTCGGCTCCACCGGAAGTGTTATTCCCAAGTTTCAAAAGCAAATCCAAAAAGGTGGGCCTATAACCGTCACGCATCCTGAAATCAATCGGTACTTTATGTCTATTCCAGAAGCTGCACAACTAGTAATACAGGCGGCGACTATGGGGCAGGGCGGTGAAGTATTTGTGCTTGATATGGGTAAGCCTGTGCGGATTGTTGATTTAGCAAAAAATATGATTCGGTTATCTGGATTTACTGAGGATCAAATTGCTATTGAGTACACGGGCTTAAGGCCAGGCGAGAAACTTTACGAAGAGCTTATGGCAGATGAGGAAACTACATCAGCAACATCCCATGGGAAACTGCGCATTGCCAAAACAGTACCTACAGCAGAGGGATTGATAAAGCGGTTTGAGGAATGGATTTCTGAAAGTGATGCACGTACGGATGAGGAGGTGCGCAAGCAATTAAAAGAGTGGATTCCTGAATATAATCCGTCTACGAATTAAGGGCCGCACATCGCACACCGCACAACGCAAACTGCACATCGCACACCGCACGGCCCCAAAACGCAAACTAAATTGCGTCGATAATTTGATTTAATGTCTCTGAAGGTCTCATCGCACGAGTAGTTTTTTCAGGATCAGGTTTATAGTAACCGCTGATGTCCTGAGCAGACCCTTGTGCACCGATTAACTCCTTATTTATCTGCTCTTCAGCAGAAGCCAATTTCGCAGCAATCTCAGAAAATTTAGAAGCAATTTCCGCATCTTCAGTTTGATCTGCCAAAGCTTGAGCCCAATACATCGCAAGATAATAATGCGAACCACGGTTATCTATAGTGCCTAATTTGCGTCCTGGGGAACGGTTGTTATCTAAAAACTGTGCATTTGCCTCGTCTAAAGCATCTGCCAAAATCTGAGCTTTTTTATTATCGCTTGTGTTCGCGATATGCTCTAACGATGCTTGCAAAGCAAGAAATTCCCCAAGCGAATCCCAACGCAAATAGCCTTCCTCAATAAATTGCTCGATATGTTTAGGGGCAGAGCCACCAGCACCAGTTTCAAAAAGGCCGCCACCGTTCATAAGCGGCACAATTGAAAGCATCTTAGCGGATGTACCGAGCTCAAGAATTGGGAATAAATCAGTTAGGTAGTCACGGAGAACATTGCCAGTGGCGGAAATGGTGTCCTCGCCCTTACGAATGCGCTCAAGAGAGAATTCCATAGCATTCACAGGACTCATAACCTCAATCTGCAAACCAGTCGTATCATGATCAGCCAAATATTTACGCACTTTCGCAATTATTTCGCGATCATGAGCACGTGCATCATCTAACCAGAACACAACAGGAGTCTCAGAAAGTCGAGCACGATTTACCGCCAATTTTACCCAGTCCTTAATTGGTGCATCCTTAGTCTGACACATGCGATAAATATCGCCAGCGCGCACCTCTTGCTCGAGCAAAACACGACCGCTTGAGTCCACAGCCTGAATCACGCCATCAGCCGTAGCTTGGAATGTCTTATCGTGAGAGCCGTATTCTTCGGCCTTCTTCGCCATAAGTCCTACATTTGGAACAGAGCCCATCGTGGTTGGATCGAAGGCACCGTTGCGTTTGCAATCCTCAATTACGACGTTATATAACTCCGCATAACTTCTATCTGGTAGTAACGCAAAGGTATCTTGCAATTTTCCATCTTTGTTCCACATCTGGCCCGAGCTACGAATCATTGCAGGCATGGAAGCATCCACAATTACATCTGAGGGCACGTGTAAATTTGTTATTCCTTTATCCGAATTTACCATGGCAATGTCTGGGCCTTCGTCGATCGCCGCCTCGATAGCCGCTTTAATGTCTGCCTCTTTTGCATGGCCTTCGATTTTCGCAAATAGTTCGCCTAAGCCGTTATTTGGATTTACTCCTAGCTCATCAAAAACATCCGCAAATTTTTCGAATACGTCCGCAAAATAAACTTCAACTATTGCACCGAAAATAATGGGATCTGAAACTTTCATCATAGTTGCTTTTAAGTGAGCTGAGAAAAGAACACCTTCACGGGCCGCTTCTTCTTTAGCCTCACGTACAAATGCTTTCAGAGCTTCCATGCTCATAACTGAAGAATCCAAAACCTCCCCAGCTTCAAGCTTCGCACTAGGGCGTAGCTCAGTTTTTGTTCCATCGTGTGCAACGTGAACAATCGCAAAATCGCTCGCTTCTTCAAGTGTCAAAGATTTTTCGCTCGCGTAGAAATCCCCTTCGTTCATATGAAGGACTTTTGTCTTAGAATCTGCATTCCAAATACCCATTGAGTGAGGATTTTTGCGGGCGTAATTTTTAACCGCTTTTGGAGCACGACGATCGGAGTTGCCCTCGCGAAGAACTGGATTTACAGCAGATCCCAATACCTTAGCGTAAAGAGATTTAATTTTTTTCTCTTCATCATTTTTAGGCTCAGCTGGATAATCTGGCAATGCAAACCCTTGCTTTTGCAGCTCTGCGATTGCCTCATTAAGCTGAGGAATGGAAGCTGAGATATTTGGAAGTTTAATAATATTTGCCTCAGGCTTGCCCGCAAGTTCGCCTAATTCCGCTAATGCATCGGCCGTCTTTTGGTCGTCTTTTAAATAATCGCCCATAACCGCAAGAATACGGCCTGCCAATGAAATATCTTTTGTCTCAACTTTAATATCTGCAACTGATGTAAATGCTTTAACGATTGGAAGAAAAGAATGAGTGGCCAGCATCGGAGCTTCATCTGTGAATGTATATGAGATGGTAGTTGTCATTTTGGAAAGTATATTTGTGGAAATGAATACGCCTATTTTACACTCTCTCATAATCGGTGCATTTTAAGTGGACATGAAAAAAGTCTCGAATCCAGAAGCAACCCAGATCCGAGACTCAGCAAGATAAATGTGAAATTATTTCAAGTGAGCGCTGATTAGCTTAGTCATCTCGAACATGTTTACTTGATCTTTACCGAAGATTGGACGAAGTTTGTCGTCTGCATTAATATTGCGACGATTTGCAGAATCTTGTAGATCTTTAGATTTGATGTATTCCCAAACTTTTTTAGTAACTTCTGTACGTGGAAGTGGTTTATCTCCAACTACTGCTGCAAGTTCTTTGCTCGGAGTAAGTGGTTTCATAAATGCAGAATTTACTTTTTTTGCTGAAGATTTTTCATCAGTTTTTGCTTTGGTTTTAGTGCTCATAAAATTTTCCCTACTTAAAATAGTAATTAGATTTAACATTAATTCTATTTGAGTTTAATTTAAAAATGCAAGAAATAACTAATTCAATGAAAATTATTCGACCCGATGATTGGCATTTACACCTACGTGACGGGGCTATGCTGAGTGCAGTTTTGCCGCATACGGCCCGTCAATTTACTAGGGCAATAGTTATGCCAAATTTGCAACCCCCAATTACTACAGTTGATTTGGCACTTGCTTATAAAACTCGCATTCTTAAAGCGGCTGAGGAGGCTGGTCTTGAAGGCAGGTTTCAACCGCTAATGACACTATATCTTACAGACAACACTGCAGTTTCAGAAGTTATAAAAGCTAAGGAATCTGGTCAAGTATATGCATTTAAGCTCTATCCAGCTGGTGCGACCACTAATTCCGATGCGGGTGTGACAGATTTGCTAGCAAATTGCACGGAGGTACTTGAGAAAATGCAGCAGTTGGGCATGCCACTGCTTGTTCATGGAGAAGTGACGGACCCTGAAATCGATATTTTCGATCGCGAAGCTGTTTTTATTGACCGTGTACTGATACCGTTACGGAAAGCATTGCCAGCATTGAAGATAGTGATGGAACATATAACGACAAGCGAAGGAGCCCAGTACGTGCGGGATTCAGAGGAGGGGATTGCTGCGACTATTACACCGCAACACCTTCTTTACAATCGAAATTCTATTTTTGTGGGAGGAGTGCGGCCGCATTATTATTGCCTCCCCATACTGAAGAGAGAGAAGCATCGCAAAGCCTTAATTGATGCCGCTATTAGTGGCAATGCTCGCTTTTTCCTCGGTACAGACAGTGCTCCACATGCGAAGGATCGCAAGGAATCTGCCTGTGGCTGTGCTGGCTGTTACTCTGCATATCATGCGATGGCTCTTTACGCTAAAGCATTTGAGGAGAATAATGCTCTAGATAAACTAGAGGGTTTTGCAAGCTTGCATGGGCCTGCTTTTTATGGGCTCTCACCAAATAATGAATATATTGTGCTCGAGAAGCTTACACAGAGCGACTCTGCAAACATTCCACAAGAACTAGACATTGATGGACAGAAACTTGTGCCATTAGGTGCGGGAGAGCAGCTATTGTGGAGGGTTGCCGACCATGCGTAGTCGTGTGCTTGAATCAGAGCTACCCGATCAAGTCGATGACCTAATTTTTGATAAGCTTCATCAAAATGATCAGGATAAGGTGATGGAAAAAGTGCTGGAGTTTCACAGAACATTGCCAATTCCTGCGATAAATGTCCCTCCAAATCACGGTAAATTTTTAAATTTTTTGGTGCGTATGTCGGGGGCTCGGAGAGTGTTGGAAATAGGGACTTTGGCGGGATACAGTACCGTATGGATGGCCATGGCATTGCCACCTCAAGGGCAGATTGTAACTCTTGACTTCGATCCTAAATTTATTGAAATTGCCCATAAAACTTTTGCCCTTGCTCAAGTGCAAGATAAGGTGCGGCTTGTAGAAGGGCGTGCACTTGAGACACTTGATATTCTTATCTCTGAAGGCGGAGAGCCCTTTGATCTTATATTTATCGATGCAGATAAGGAACATAATGCCGACTATCTTACGAAGTGTTTGCCCATGTGTTGCGAAGGCACAATAATCGTAGCAGATAATATGGTTCGCGACGGGAAGGTGGTCACGGAAACTGATCGCCCACCCAATATACGAGGCATTAGGCGATATTTGCAGATGCTGCACGATGATACGAGATTTGACTCTACCCTTTTACAAACGATAGGGCATAAGGGCTGGGACGGCTTTGCGATTACAGTCGTCAAATCGCTATAATTAGGGCTTATTCAGGAGTTATTCATGTCCACAATTATTAAAGAAGCTGATTTAGTGCAGTCCATAGCGGATGCGATTCAGTTTATTAGTTATTATCATCCACAAGATTATCTTCAACATCTCGCACGTGCATACGAACGCGAGGAGAGCCCTGCAGCGAAGGATGCGATTGCCCAAATTCTCACAAATTCGCGTATGTGTGCGGAGGGCCACAGACCTATTTGTCAGGACACAGGCATTGTAAATGTTTTTATGAAAGTCGGCATGGATGTGCGTTTTGAGCTCAAAGGCACATTGCAGGAGGCTTGCGATGAGGGCGTGCGTCGCGGTTATTTGAATCCAGAAAATAAACTGCGAATGTCAGTGCTAGACGATCCAATTTTTGAGCGTAAAAACACAAAAGATAATACGCCCTGTATTTTGAATGTGGAGCTAGTTCCTGGATCGATTGTTGAAGTTGAGGTCGCTGCTAAAGGCGGAGGCTCTGAAAATAAATCCAAATTTGCTATGTTAAATCCAAGTGATGATATCGTTGATTGGGTTTTGCGAACTGTTCCAACAATGGGTGCTGGCTGGTGTCCGCCTGGCATATTAGGTATTGGTGTTGGAGGTACGGCCGAGAAAGCTATGCTTATGGCCAAGCAATCTCTTATGGAAGATATCAACATGTACGAGTTGCTTTCTCGTGGCCCTAAGAACAAGCTAGAGGAGCTTCGTATTGAGCTTTACGAGAAAGTGAATGCGCTTGGAATTGGAGCTCAGGGTTTGGGCGGTCTGACTACTGTCCTAGATATTAAAATTCGCACATTCCCTACTCATGCCGCTTCCAAACCTGTGGCAATGATTCCGAACTGCGCCGCTACTCGTCATGCTCATTTTGTTTTAGATGGTTCAGGGGTTGCTGATTTACCAGC
The DNA here is from genome assembly GCF_000687755.1 of Taylorella asinigenitalis ATCC 700933. Taxonomy (GTDB): domain Bacteria; phylum Pseudomonadota; class Gammaproteobacteria; order Burkholderiales; family Burkholderiaceae_B; genus Taylorella; species Taylorella asinigenitalis. The sequence goes on along the minus strand of NZ_JHXN01000003.1, from coordinate 115,712 downwards.
TCCCTCTCTAGATTTATGGCCAGATGTAGAGTGGGCTCCAGACTATAATAAATCTAAACAAGTCAATCTTGATGAGTTAACTCGTGAGGAAGTTGCTAGCTGGAAGCCTGGTCAAACACTGCTATTGTCGGGCAAAATGCTTACTGGACGTGATGCCGCACATAAGCGAATTCAAGAGATGCTTGCAAAAGGGGAAACATTGCCAGTAGATTTTACTAATCGCGTAATTTATTATGTAGGCCCCGTTGACCCTGTAGGTGATGAGGCTGTAGGTCCTGCGGGTCCAACTACATCGACTCGCATGGATAAATTTACTGACACTATGCTTAGCAAAACTGGCCTAATCGCAATGATTGGTAAGGCGGAGAGAGGCCCTGTTGCAATAGAGAGTATTAAAAATCATAAATCTGCGTACTTAATTGCTGTGGGTGGAGCTGCGTATTTAGTATCCAAAGCTATTCGTAAAGCTAAGGTTGTGGGTTTTGAAGATTTCGGTATGGAAGCTATATATGAGTTTGAGGTCAAAGATATGCCTGTAACTGTAGCAGTGGATTCAAACGGTGAGTCTGTCCATACAACTGGTCCGAAAATGTGGTCTTTAAAGATAGAGGATCTTAAGAAATCATGAAGCTTTATAAACCTCTTAAGGGTTTTTCATAGTTGCACCACACCTCTCTTTCTATAAAATTAAATCACTAAGTTTATTAAATTTAGTGATTTTTTTTGTTTAACTTTCTTAAAGAGAGGATTATTAATTGTATAAATTAAGTCAATTGTTTGTTTCGACTGTTATTGCATTGTGCAGTATTTATGCTCATGCAGCAGGAAAAACTTTGATTTATTGTTCCGAGGGTAGTCCTGCTGGTTTTGATGGGGCTCAGTACACAGCTGGTACTGATTTTGATGCATCTTCGCATAGTGTGATGAATGGCTTACTTATGTTTCCTCGCGGTGAAACAAAGGCTGTTCCTGCATTAGCTGAAAGTTATGAAGTATCTGAAGATGGTCTAGTTATTACTTTTAAATTACGCAAAGGCGTTAAGTGGCACACAAATAATTATTTCAAACCTACACGTGAGTTTAATGCAGATGATGTTGTATTCACTTTTGAGAGATTAAGCAATAAAAACCATCCATTTAATAAAGCTTATCCAGTAGACTTCCCCTACTACACGGATATGGCCTTAGATAAGATTATTAAATCGGTAGAAAAAGTAGACGACTATACCGTAAATCTTACCGTTAATAAACCTGATGCTACACTGATACAAACTCTTGCGATGCCTATTGCAAGTATTTACTCAAAAGAGTATGCAGATAAATTGTTAGCTGACGGTAAGGCTGAGATGATTAATCAAGCTCCAATTGGGACTGGTCCATTTATCTTCCAAAGATACGAAAAAGATTCTCAAATTCGTTATAAAGCTAATAAAGAATATTGGAATAAGGATGATATGCCTTTAGTGGATAATTTGATTTTCTCCATTACCAAGGATCCATCTGTACGTGCACAGAAGTTGTTTGCAGGAGAGTGTCATATTATGGCACAACCATTGCCAGCTGATGTAAGCAAAATGAAGTCAAACGCCAATATAACCGTTTTATCACAACCTGGTTTTAATGTTGGATACCTCGCTTACAACGCAGAGAAAAAGCCGCTTAATGATGTTCGTGTTCGTAAAGCCCTTGATATGGCTATTAATAAAGAAGAAATTCTTAAATCTGTATTCCAAGGACAAGGTGAGCTAGTTGCTAACTTGATGCCTGTTTCTCAGTGGAGCTATAACGATAAGATAAAAAATCGTCCATATGATGTGGAAGGAGCTAAAAAACTTCTAGCGGAAGCTGGATATCCTAATGGATTTGATATTGAACTTTGGACATTGCCAGTATCAAGACCTTATAACCCTAATGGACGTCTTATGGGCGAACTCATACAAGCAGATTGGTCTAAAATTGGCGTTAAAGTATCACTTAAAACTTACGAATGGGGCGAATACTTAAAACGAGCTCAAAAGGGTGATCACCAAATCGTGATGTCTGGATGGACAGGGGATAACGGTGACCCTGATAACTGGTTGGGCAATCTTTCTTCATGCTCTGCTATTGGTGGTAGTAATTATTCTCGACTTTGCGTCAAAGAATATCAAGACCTACTAGATCAAGCTCGTTCGGAAATCGATGTAGCTAAACGCACGGAGCTATATCAAAAAGCTCAGGAAATTTTCTTCGAAAATGTGATTACCACAAACATTGCCACCTCAATTATTAACGCACCTATGCGTAAAAATGTTGAGGGATTTAAAATAAGTCCATTTGGAGCTACTCAATTCACTGGCGTAAGCCTTAAATAATTTTTTCTTAACGGAGGATACATATGAAAAAAATATCTCAAAAAGCCCTTTTAACTTCTATTCTTATGGGATTTACGGGCATTGCCAGTGCAGCTGGTGGTACTTTAGTTTACTGTTCTGAGGGTAGCCCAGCTGGCTTTGATACACCTCAATACACTGCTGGTACAGATAACGATGCGAGTGGCCGTAACGTATTCGATAACCTTCTTTCTTTCCCACGTGGAGAATCTAAATCAGGTCCTGGTTTGGCTGAAAGCTATGAAGTTTCTGAAGATGGTCTTGTTTACACATTCAAACTACGTAAAGGTGTGAAGTGGCATTCAAACAATTTCTTTAAACCAACTCGTGAATTTAACGCAGATGACGTAGTATTCACTTTTGATCGTCTAGCTAATAAAGACAATTTCTTTAATAAAGCATATCCAGCTAATTTCCCATACTACACAGATATGTCTTTAGACAAAATCATCAAAACTGTGGAAAAAGTTGATGACTACACAGTTAAGATGACCCTAAATAAACCTGATGCAACTCTTACTCAAACATTAGCCATGGCTTTTGCTGTAATCAATTCAAAAGAGTATGCAGAGCAATTAGTTAAACAAGGTAAACCTGAACTAATTAACCAAAACCCTATCGGTACTGGTCCGTTTGTTTTTGTTCGCTATCAAAAAGATGCACAAATTCGCTACAAAGCAAATAAAGACTATTGGGACAAAAATGATATGCCTCAAGTGGATAATCTTATCTTCGCTATCACAAAAGACCCATCAGTTCGCGCTCAAAAACTAAAAGCTGGTGAATGTCATATTATGTCTCAACCTCTACCAACAGATGTGGTTGAGTTTCAAAAGAATGATAAGCTTAAAGTTATGCAAAGCCCTGGATTTAACGTAGGTTATATTGCATACAACACTGAGAAAAAACCATTCACAGATCCAAAAGTTCGTATCGCATTGGATATGGCTTTAAACAAAAAATCTATCCTCGATGCAGTATATGCAGATCAAGGTCAGCCAGTTCCTAACCTTATGCCAGAGACTCAATGGTCATTTAATAAAGATGTTAAGGTTCGTGACTACGATGTAGAAGGGGCTAAAAAACTATTGGCAGAAGCTGGTTATCCTGATGGATTTGAAGTAGAACTTTGGACATTGCCAGTATCACGTCCTTATAACCCAAATGGTCGCTTAATGGGTGAATTAGTTCAATCTGACTGGGCTAAGATTGGCGTTAAAGTTAAACTTAAAACATATGAATGGGGTGAGTATCTTAAACGAGCTAAAAACGGTGAACACCAAATCGTGATGGCTGGTTGGACAGGGGATAATGGTGACCCTGATAACTGGTTGGGTAACTTAGCATCATGCGATTCAGTAGGCGGCTCTAACTATGCACGTTTCTGCTTTGCTGATTTTGATAAGTTAATCACAGAAGCTCGTTCTATTACAGATACAGCTAAACGTACTGAGTTGTACGAAAAAGCTCAAGTGATTTTCCATGAACAAACACCAAGCTCAACAATTGCAACTTCAATCGTAAGTGTGCCTATGAGCAAAAATGTTGAAGGCTTTAAAATCAGCCCATTTGGTGCATTTGAGTTTAACGGTGTAAGTATTAAGAAATAAGAAATTCTAGATTCTTTACTTATTTTTACACTTTTTTTATATAGGTAATTACACCTAATACGCCTCAAGGTAGTCTATATTTCTACTTTGAGGCGGTATACTTATCGGCGTTAGTTTTTTGGATTTACCTGATGTTTGCATTTCTAATCAGGAGGATTATTCTACTAATCCCCACATTTTTTGCTATTACACTTCTCACTTTTTTACTAATTCACGCAATTCCTGGAGACCCAGTACAAATCGCCTTAGGTGAACGTTCTGCGGATCCCGAAGTCTATCAAAGTATGATAGAGCGCCTAGGATTAGACAAACCCCTTTATGTTCAATATTTCAATTATCTAGGTGACTTATTTACAGGAAATTTCGGTAAGTCCTTTGTGACTAGTACTAGTGTATGGCAGGAATTTACTGCATTATTTCCAGCCACATTAGAACTTGGTTTAATGGCTCTTCTTTTTGGAACTTTTTTCGGTATTCTTTTAGGGGTGTTGGCTGCAGTAAAACGTGGATCAATCTTTGACCACGGTGTTATGGGATTATCTCTTACTGGTTATTCAATGCCTATTTTCTGGTGGGGCCTAATGCTTATTATGTTCTTCTCAAGTTATTTGGGATGGACACCAGTTTCTGGACGTATAGATTTGATATATGATGTGCCACCAGTGACTGGATTTATGTTAATCGACGCATTCTTGGCTGAGAGAACAGATGAATTTAATGATGGTGCTTTTTGGGATGCCGTGCATCATTTAATTCTTCCTACAATTGTTTTAGGAACAATACCTCTTGCCGTAATTTCTCGTATGACACGATCATCTATGTTAGAAGTGATGGGCGAGGATTATGTACGCACAGCTAGAGCAAAAGGACTTTCACCACGTCGAGTAATTTTTGTTCATACGCTTAGAAATGCCCTAATTGCTGTGGTTACAGTTATTGGTCTTCAAATTGGTACCCTACTTGGTGGAGCTGTTCTAACAGAAACAATTTTCTCATGGCCAGGTATAGGTAAATGGCTTGTAGACTCAATATTCCGGAGGGACTATCCAGTAGTCCAAAATGGATTATTGATTGTAGCCATATTAATTATTATCGTAAATTTATTGATCGATGTGGTTTATAGAATAGTGAACCCACGCATGAGACACGCGAAGTAGGAGTTATAAGAATGTCAAATAATACTACGAGTGCAGAAGTAGCTGATATTAGAGCTGCAGTACAGGCGGATATCGATGAGAATCGTTCAAAGTTTGATTACCCTTCGCCATTGAAAGATTTTTTGCATCACTTTTTTAAAAATAAGGGTGCTGTTATTGGTCTTATATTTTTGTTACTTATGATTTTGTTGGCTATATTTGCTCCTTACGTAGCTCCCTATAGCCCAGTTGAACAATTTAGAGACCATATGCTTCAACCACCATTCTTCCAAGAAGGTGGATCTATGAAATTTATTCTTGGTACCGATGAAGCAGGTAGAGATATTCTCTCAAGAATTATTCATGGTGGGCGACTTTCATTATTTATTGGTATCAGTGCGGTAATCCTTACATTGATACCAGGTGTAATTTTAGGACTTCTTGCGGGCTTTTATCCTAAATATCTCGGCAAACTAATTATGCGTTTTGCTGATATTATGATGGCTCTACCATCTGTCCTTCTTGCAATTGCAATTATGGCCATAATGGGACCTGGTATCGTTAATGCCATGATAGCAATCGCTGTGGTGGGTCTGCCTGGATATATCAGACTTGTGAGAGGCTCAGTGATTAGTGAATTAAATAAAGACTACGTAACTGCAGCTAAACTTTCAGGTGCAAGCATCTTTAGATTAATGTTTGTAGCTGTCTTTCCAAACTGTATGGCACCAATTATTGTCCAAGCAACTCTAGGATTTTCCTCTGCGATACTTGATGTTGCGGCTCTTGGATTCTTAGGATTAGGTGTTCAACCACCGTCTCCAGAATGGGGGACTATGTTGGCTACAGCACGAGATTATATTTCTCGAGCTTGGTGGGTAGTCACATTTCCAGGTTTAACAATTTTATTAACTGTAATTGCCATAAATCTTATGGGTGATGGTTTGCGTGATGCACTTGATCCTAAATTAAAAGAAGCAGCATAAATTAGGAATTAGAGATGTCAGAAGAAAATTCAGTTTCAGACTTATCATCAGAATTATTGTTAGATATAGAAAATCTTTCTGTTCGCTTTGGTACCGAACAAAAGCCTTTTTTTGCTGTTGACGGACTAAGCATAAATATGAATCGGGGTGAGATTCTTGGGATTGTAGGTGAATCAGGTTCAGGTAAATCTGTCACTATGATGGCATTTATGGGTTTGCTTGGAAATCAGGGTCATATTACGGCAGATCGAATTAGGTTTGACGGTCACGATATGTTAAATATCAGTAATAAGGATCGCAGAAAAATTATCGGTAAAGATGTTGCCATGATTTTCCAAGATCCAATGACGGCCCTTAATCCATCATATACAGTAGGTTTTCAAATTAAAGAAGTACTCAAGCTGCATATGGGTCTCAAAGGCAAAGCTCTACATAATCGTGCGGTCGAACTTATGAAGATTGTAGAAATTCCAGAGCCTGAATCTCGTCTTGAAGCATATCCACATCAGCTCTCAGGTGGGATGTCTCAACGCGTTGCTATTGCCATGGCCATTGCTTGCGAACCTAAATTGCTTATTGCCGATGAGCCGACCACTGCCTTAGATGTAACGATTCAAGCTCAGATTATGGAGTTGCTCATTAATCTTCAAAAGAAAAATCATATGGGCCTAATTCTAATTACTCACGACCTTGCCGTAATCACTGAAATTGCTCATAGAGTCTGTGTTATGTATGCAGGGCAAGAGGTGGAATTAGGAGACGTTCCTGAGACCTTTTATCATCCAGCTCATCCTTACACGGAGGCACTTCTAGCTTCTATCCCAGAGGCGAGTCAAGGTGCTGCAAGGCTTAAAACATTGCCAGGTATTGTGCCTGGTCAATATGACCGCCCTAAGGGCTGCTTGCTCTCGCCGCGATGTCCGTATGTGGAAGAAAATTGCCTCCACCATAAAGTGCCGCTGACATACGGTGTTAATCGCGTTGTGCGATGTATAAAGCCTCTCATAGATGTGAGGAAAAATGAGTCAAGCGATACGCATTCAATTGATGCTATTTATAATGGGGTGAATCATGCAAAATAATAATACACAAGATACTCAAACCCCAGTTGTCCTTAAGGTTGAAAACCTAGCTAAATTTTATGAAGTTGGGCTTGGTCTTTTCCGTGGCAATGCTACCGTGAAAGCTCTAAATGGTGTTAGCTTCGAACTTAGAGCAGGAAAAACTCTTGCTGTAGTGGGTGAGTCAGGTTCGGGTAAATCGACTCTTGCACGTCAATTGACTATGATTGAACATCCTACAACTGGTGAGATGTGGGTAGATAATGAAAAAATAGATTTTCAGAATGCATCCCAAATTAAGCGTATGCGTAAGAAAGTTCAAATGGTTTTTCAGAATCCATACGGTTCGTTAAATCCACGTCGCAAGATTGGAGAACAGCTTACTGAGCCGTTACTTATCAATACTGACATGAATTCAAAAGAAAGACGCGAGCGTGTAAATGAAATCATGAAGGTCGTAGGTCTTAGACCTGAGCACTACTATCGTTATCCTCATATGTTCTCAGGTGGACAGAGACAGCGCATTGCCATCGCTAGAGCAATGATATTGAATCCGAAAATTGTAATCGCAGATGAACCTACTTCAGCTTTAGACGTATCGATTCAAGCTCAAGTTTTGAATCTATTTATGGATCTTCAGGAGCAATTGCATACAGCCTATATTTTTATTTCCCATAATCTTTCTGTTGTAGAACATATGGCTGATGATGTTCTTGTTATGTATTTGGGTAAGGCAGTAGAGATAGCTCCGAAAGAGAAAATTTACTCAGTTCCAAAACATCCATACACTAAGGCACTACTTTCTGCAACGCCTTCGGTGAATCCTGAAAAAAGATATGAGCAGATTAAGATTGTTGGTGAGCTTCCAAGCCCGATAAATCCACCTTCTGGCTGCTCGTTTCATAAGCGTTGTCCGCATGCACAGCCGATTTGCTCAAAAGAGGAGCCACAGTTGCGTGATGTAGAAGGTAGTATGGTTGCCTGTCACTTTGCTGGAGAAGTTTGATGAAAAAAGAGATGAGGGTTGTTGAAATAACTGAGCCTGGTGGTTCAGATGTACTAAGGATAGGGGCGAGAGCATTGCCAACCTTGGATACGGGCGAGGTCCTCATCGAAGTGAAGGCAGCTGGCGTAAATAGGCCCGATATATTTCAAAGAAAAGGTATTTATCCACCTCCTGAGGGTGCATCAGATTTGCTTGGCCTTGAGGTCGCAGGAGTTATTGTAGATGGAGATGTGTCAGGTACCGATTTTAAGATTGGCGACCATGTGTGTGCATTAACTCCAGGCGGTGGGTATGCGGAATATTGCAAGGTTGCTGCTTCGAATTGCTTGCCGCTTCCTGATGGTCTTGATTTTGTGCAGGCGGCTAGTTTGCCAGAAACTTATTTTACTGTGTGGTCCAATGTTTTTGATATCGGTAGGCTTAAAGAATCTGAGTGTTTATTAGTGCATGGTGGTGCGTCTGGTATTGGAACTTCAGCTATCCAAATAGCGACTGCCTTAGGACATGATGTTTATGCCACCGTTGGCTCAGATGATAGAGTTAAAGCCGTTGAGGATATGGGTGCTGCGAAAGGGATCAACTATAAATGCGAAGATTTCGTCGAAGAAATTATGCAATTAACTGATGGCCGTGGTGTTGACGTAATTCTAGATATGGTTAGCGGCGAATATATTAATCGCGATATCAAATGTGCTGCTATGGATGGGCGAATAGTAATAATCGCGCAGCTTGGCGGAAGTAGGGCGGAAATTAGCAGCGGCTCACTAATGCGCAAGCGCATCACTCTTACGGGCTCAACACTAAGGCCTCGAACCATAGAATATAAGGCGAAAATTGCTTCTGAGCTTCGGGAGCGTGTGTGGCCTTTGTTTGCGGACGGTAGCGTAAAACCTGTAGTGGATAAGGTTTTCCCCTTTGAAGAGGCTGCACAAGCTCATGCCTATATGGAATCAGGGGCACATATCGGTAAAATCGTTTTATTCTTCTGATGCTGCTTCGTAATGCTTCACTAAAAGATATCGACGATATACTGGCTCTACAGCATATCGCTTATCCTGATTATTTGCACGAGAGTGCAGCGACTTTCGCATCCCGCATTGAGCATAGCCCAGATCATTGTTGGGTTATAGAGGATGATGCTTGCATAGTCGCTTACTTACTGGCGATTGTAGACTCAATTCCTAATCTTCCTAGTTTGGGAGAGCTTGTTTCAAAGCCTCAGTCTTCAAATGGCCCAATGGTCTTGTTTTTGCATGATATGGTTGTGTCGCCTGATTACCGTGGTCGCGGAATTTCAACGCAACTATTGGATAATGAGGTAAGCATTGCCACCCAAATGGGGATACTTGATGCTTATCTTGTGGCTGTGCATGGAGCTGACAAACTGTGGGATCGCTATGGCTTCCGCCCTCTAGTTGGCAATGCCCCCGCTTTCAATCTCTCTTCCTACGGTCCAACAGCTGTTCTTATGCATATGCAATTTACCCCACAAATTTTATAAGTAATAAGGGCAAAATCTAGCTTTTTTTATACAAAGCTTTTAAAATAATAGATTAATTTTAAAAAACTTATTATGGAATCGGGTACTAAACTTACAATACCTCTTATAGTAGGAAACTGGAAGATGAATGGTAGCATTCAAGCTAACCATTCTCTTATGCTTTCTATTTTAGATGGGATATCATTGTGGTCTTTACCTATAAAACAAGAGGTCGTAGTTTGCCCGCCGTTTCCATATCTTCAGCAAATTCGCGATATTTTAGCTTTAGAAGCGGAAGAGGCTTTTGATCCGATTTCTCTTGGTGCACAGGATTTAAGTGTTTACGAAAACGGTGCTCATACAGGTGATGTCTCAGCTCAGATGCTTACAGATTTAGGATGTAAGTGGGTAATAGTTGGTCATTCCGAGCGAAAAGCAACGCATTTCGAAACTGCTGCTTCAGTAGCCGATAAAGCCCGTATAGCTGTTGCTGCGGGACTAACTCCTATAGTTTGTTTAGGTGAAAGTAAGGAAATGCGTGAAGCTGGTCAAGCATTACATAATATTGACATTCAGCTTCAGCCGATTCTTGAAGTAGGGCCTGATTTGATTAGGTCATGCGTTTTTGCTTATGAACCTATTTGGGCGATTGGATCGGGAAGCATTGCCACAAGTGAGCAGATTTTTGAGATGCACTCGCACATTAGACGTCAGATTCAATCTGTGACTGGGCAAGAGGGTTCACCCGTTCGCATTATTTATGGCGGTAGTGTAAAGGCGGATCAGGCTCGAGAGCTATTTAGTCTTGATTGTGTAGACGGAGCTTTAGTTGGTGGTGCTTCACTAGATGCTGAAGAATTTTTGAGCATAATAGATGCCGCATCTTAAAAGAGATTGTATATGTCAGATTATTTGTTTCCTATTCTAGTTGTTATTCAGGTCATAAGCTCAATTGCAATTATCGGATTAGTGCTTTTACAACAAGGTAAAGGTGCTGATATGGGTTCTTCTTTTGGTGGTGGCTCAGCTGGCAGTTTGTTTGGGGCAGCTGGATCTGCTAATTTCTTTTCTCGTATGACAAAATGGGCAGCTATTGTTTTCTTCACTACAACTTTAGGTTTGGCTTGGGTTAGCTCAGGTGGTGGTGTCAGAGCACCAAAACCAACTGATAGCGGTAGTTTAATGGAAGGGTATTCAGCTACTCCTGTAATTCCTGGAGCTGCTACTGTGCCAGGTGATGGATCAGCCACTCCTAATGTTCCTACTGTTCCGCAGGTTAAAACTGAGGATAGTGTGAAATCTAATGAAGATTCAAATTCTTCAAAAGATTCTAAGCCTGTTAGTGAATCTAAACCTGTTGAGGAAAATAAACCAACTCCTGCTCCAGCTGTCGAGAAACCAGTTATTGAAATTTCACCATCGGTTGAGCCTAAACCAGAACCTGCTTCTAAGCCTGAAGTAGCACCTCAACCACAAAATGGATCTCTAGAGAGTCCATCTTCAAATACCAAACAAGAATCAAACTCGGAAAATCCCCCAGCTTCTGTACAATAGTTTTATGCACCCGTGGTGGAATTGGTAGACACGCTATCTTGAGGGGGTAGTGACCACAGGTCGTGCGAGTTCAAGTCTCGCCGGGTGCATTCCCAAACTTTCTAAATTTTTCAATATAATCAAAAATTCTTAAAATTCAAGGCGTTATCTATTAGTCGCTTTATGAATTTTTGTATATAAGCAAAAATATTTAAAACAAATTGCACACAAATCGCACACAAAACTGCACCAAAACAGCACCAAAACAGCACCAAAACAGCACCAAAAACTGCACCAAAAAATATAATTTTTTTTTTGAGAGGTCAGAAAAGCACATGGCGACAATAATAAAAAGGGGAGATAAGTACAGGATACAAGCCTTTATAGATGTGAAGCGGGTTTCTAAAACATTTCCTAATAAAAAAGAATGTAACGAGTGGTATATGCAAACCACATTAAATCCTTAAAGAACTAAAAAGGTAACACTTAAAGAGGCTCTTGAGAGATATAAAAAGAGTATAGAAAATCTTAAAGCCTATAAGTCTAATAGCCTTAGAATAAATAGATTTATAAATCGTTTCCCTAATCTATCTAATAAGTATCTCTATGAGTTAACCGCAGAGGATTTTGCTAACTGGAGAGATATAAGATTATCTGAGGTTAAACCTGCATCTGTAAGGAGAGAGTGGGCAATATTATCGGGCATGTTTAAATTGGCTATAAATGAGTGGTTATTGATTTCTGATAATCCTATGTCCACAGTCAAACGTCCCCCTGAGACACCGCCAAGGGAGAGGATAGTTACTCAAAAAGAAATAGAGGCTATAAAATACGCCCTTAACCAAGACAAGGATACCGATACAGTAAGTAATCGAATATCTTATATGGTGGATTTTGCTGTTGAAACTGGTATGCGTTGCGGCGAGATGTGCAATCTTTTATGGACCGATATTAAGTATCCCACACTATCGATAAGAGAGGCTAAGACACGCTCAGGAGTAAGAAAAGTCCCCCTATCTAAAAAGGCTATAGATATATTAGATAGACTAAGGGAGCTACATAATTCAGATAAGGTTTTTGATGTTGCTCCTAATACAGTAGGGACGTTATTTAGGAGAGCTAGAATTGAGGCAAGATTAAGTGGATTTACCTTTCACGATTTACGTGCTACTGCATGTACAAGACTAGCTAAGAAAGTAAACGTTACGGATTTAGCTAGAATACTAGGGCATTCTGATTTATCTAAACTTATGATTTATTATAGAGAGAGTGCAGAGGATATAGCTAAGAAATTAGATTAAATTTACGTGTAGGTTATGAGTAAATTTTGCAGTAAGTATTTGAATTTTATTGATAAATTATGTGCTTAAAGGAAAACCCGCACTATTTCTAGCACGGGTTTAAGGAACAAAACTGATAGAACATATCAGACACCTATATTATATATTAATCTTTAGATAAATCAAAATCTTTTATCTTTTTACGAATGTCAAAGTAGTAATTTCCTATTATTGATTCAAATTCCCACTGATAATATTCAGGCACTAAACCTTTTCTAAATAGATTATCTTTAAGGTCGTTATGTTTTTTGAGATTATCAATTAACTCATTGCCATCGCTGTCATATATATCAATTAGGTTATTATAAAATTCTCTTAGAGTACTACAGAGCTCCCTTCCACGATACGATGCCTTGTAGATATCTCTTATTGCAATACATTTGTCCTCGTTATCTTTTAGAAATTCTCTTAATGTTGGATTAGTCATTTTTAATACCTATCACGGTTTTACCTGTTCTATATTTTATATTCACTTTATGCCTTTTCTTAGTTCTATTGACAGTTTAAAATTTTTAGAAACTAAAGCTGTTAATTTTCTTTTTACCTCTATCATTGTTTCCTCATTGAGATTCTCACCCAGTATTCCTAATAGAGAGTCATATAAATTAATAGTCTCTTTATCTATTGCGTTAATCTCCTCTATAGTCATAGACGCTCCTTAGTAATTAGTGATAATTAATTCCCTGCTTTTCTTGTGATCAGGTATAAGCGGCAGGATATTATTTGCTAATTTAGTCTTACCGCCTGGGTATGGAAAAATAGGCTTTGATTTAAAGTCCTCACCCTGTTGTATAAGCTCAATCTGTGACATTATTTCCCTCTATATATTTAAGTAATTCCGCACCTAAGATGTAGCCATCCACAGTTTTAACCTTTCCCGCTTTTATACGTTTCATTAGAGTAGGTGTGCTGATATTTAATAACTCACTTCCTTGCGCTTTAGTAAATAGCTTTAAATTCTCAACAGCTTTTTAACCACTCTCAAGTGCTGCCTCCCTAAAGAGGAACCGCTATCTCATCCGCAATTCGCAAAGCAGCAGTTATATGGTATGTTCACAAAGGGTAGAGATAGCTTACGTTCTAAGTTAGAGATGAGGGGATTGTTGTCTACTCTAGATTAAGTTTTGAAAGTATATAAGCGCTTACCGATTTCTTGGCTTCTTTTGCTTGTGCTTGAATAGATTCTTTTTCATTTTTAGTAACTTTTACGTGTATATGTTCGGTTTTTTTAACCTCTTTGTATCCGTACTTATTCCCAAGCATATCTAGTCTAGGATTTGCTTTTTTGAATGCTTTCTCGGCGGACTCTTGCTGCTTATAGATTTCTTTTTGTGAAACAGGTGGATGAGTAATCACGCTTGATTTATATCCGCCTCTTTCTTTTTTAAAGAACACAAGCCATCCTTTTTTACTGGCTGTTCGATTTTGATTATCAATTTCCCACATATTAATTCCTAGTTTGATTTTTAATCTCACTCATATATGCATCACCTGCGGATTTAACAATCTGTAGAACATTGTCAATATCCGCATCATCAGGTATGACCGTAGAGTTACAGTCAATAGAGCCGTCATCAAGATGGGTAACTTCAAACTCCCAGCCATTTCCTTTGACTGTGTTATTTAACAAGTCCACTTCCCACTTCATTTTTTCTCCTTTAATCCGTCGGATTCATCTTTGAATGTATATCGATTCCCTTAGATTTTATCTGAATTCATCTCTTCCCATTCGTCATCGGTAACTTCAAAGACTCCAACAGGGAAATCCCATTTATTGTAGTAGTCGGCGATTTGTTCGCCTGTATTAAAATCTTTGATGGGCAAAGATTTTCTTACCGCCTCTCTTAGAATAAACTTATGTATTTCTGACTTATAGCATACGAATTCTGCATTATCGTAATACACATAGTTCATATCAACGCGCTCACCGTTGCGAATACGCTCGAACCTCGGGGGTGTAAATGGGTCCCAGACTAATTTTACAAGCCATATCTCGCCAGTCATAGCTTCTATTAATCTGTATTTATCGTTGGTGCAGTCGTTTGTTACTTCTGCAAGAGTTTTAAAACTTCTGATGTTACTAATTCTCATTTTGTTCTCCAAGGCGGGGTGGACCCGCCGTTAAAATCAAAGTACTTCTTTCGCAATTATTTTAGAGATTTTAAAATATATTCCTTTTAAGGTTTTCTCGATTTCGTGGCTTATTTCAATCTCTATATCAGCATCTATTTTTGCAAGGTCCCAAGGTGGGATAGTGCTATCGAACCCCTCGACCCAAGAGAACTCGTCATTAAATTTTCTGAAGTTTTTAAAGGCTTCTAAATCGATTCTTTTTGAGCCTTGTGGGTGTCTAGCTTCCCAAGTTTTGCGGTGCACCCATTCGATTATTTGCTGAATATCTAATTCGGCTTTTTCTATAGCCCAGTATTCATTAATGTTCAAGTTAAGGTTATCGTTGATAATTTTCTCTAATTTTTTGTGTTCTGATTTGTAGTTCATTTATGTCTCCAGTAGGTAGGGCGTTTCCGCCCTAATTAATTATAAAAATTCTAATTTTTTGTTAATGTTGTGCTCTTGATTTAGCACTTGTTATTTAAGTCCATTTAAGAAGTCACATTCGAATTCTAGCTGGAATTCGTCCGTGTATTCAGTCCTTGTGCCTCTTTATGGCGATCCTGCAGAGGAGGCGATATTTAATGTAAGGGATTTAGAGGGTTCTGAAAAGGTTAAGCTAAGAGATATTACCGATTTTAATGCTAAGGGCAGGAGTGGCACGATGACTTTGATTTAGAAAACGAGACTATAGTAATAATAAATGATGAGAAAATCTTTGTATCAGCACCTATAGATGTGGATAGTGATTTTGCTCAAGGGATATTATTTAGTAAGTCTAGAGATAATGCTAAGAAAACGTTTAATCAAAGAAAAGATAATATTTCTACTCAAGAAAAAGCTAGGATATTACAAGGTGAGCCAGTTATTGAAATAAATGGTGATGAAAGATTTAGAGATAAAGAGTATACAAAAAATTATGTATTAAATCTTTTTAAACAATGGGGAAATAAAGCAACTAATCCTGAGGCTGGTGTTATAGAATTTGATAAACGCTCATACAAAGATTCTGTATCACACAATAATCACTATACAAAAGCACTAGCATTTCAATCAGTAAAATCTGTAATTGAAAAAGGTGCAGTAGTAGCTCAGGTTAAGGAAAAATTAAAACATAATATCCATATTAGTGCACCAGTAATGATAGACGGTGAGAAAACCATAGTAACTGTATTAGCACACAAAGATATAAATAAGAACAAAATGTATGTACATAGTGTACATTCAGAAAAACACCTCTTGAGGCATGCTACAGTTGCTCCGGATTTCACGGTAGGCGAGACTGACAATAACTCCACAAGAGGTGCGGTCATAGAACAGAAAATATCCAACTATAACTTGAAAAGTATACTTAAGACATACTTAACAGTCAAGCTAGATGAAACAATTAAGTATTCAAAAGGTGAAGTAAGGGAAAGACCTTAGGCTGAATATAAACCTAATCTAATTCTAAGAGCTAAAGAGATTGTATATAAAACTGCTAAGGATACTATTAAATATGTATTTTCAGGAGGGGATACTGTACAGCCTATGTTATCCAACCATAAAAAACACAATATATATTCAATTGTATTTGATAAATCTGTAGATGATGGCTCTGCTTATCTAGTAGAAGAAGTAAGGACTGGTAAAAAACATCTAGCTTTAACAACTATGTACAAAAGAAAGCGTACGAGTACTGCCACTAAAACTAAAAGTTATAGCCTTGACTCCTACGTGCTAAACGATACGCTTTCTAATCAAAGTGTAATAGATAATCCTAAACCACGCAATAGTTTATATACGGTTGAAGCAGTGGATACTAATGAAAAGTCCTCTGCGGTATCTTGGGTAACGACAGAGATTGAAAAAGAATTTCAAGGTCTGGAGCGCCCACCCCACACAGAGGACGTAAATATATTAGCAAAAATTGTAGATGATTTCAATAGCGATAAAGAAAAATACAACACTCAATATAAACTTATAAGAGACGCAGTAGATAGAGCAACAGGAAAACATAAAGATAAGGTTAACTTAATTAGTAGAGCGGATTTTGCTAGAGTCTTGGCTAATCGTGGTAAGTCTGCAGATTATATAGAGACTAACTATGATACTGTAAACGCTTATTTTGATACAGCCTCTAAAGAGATTAATGTAGTTTATAACAAATCAAATATGACCCCTGAGCTTGCTGCATTTGCTGCATGGCACGAGTTAGGACATTATGGATTTAGATTACCACGCTCTCAAGAGTATAAGGTAGTACTAGATACAGCCAGTAAGCATCCTCTAATTAAAGAGCTATCTAAAAAGATGAGGGATAATTACGCAATTGATAACGTAATACTTAGCGATGAAAAGGCTATAGAGGAGGCAATAGTAGAGATTTTTGCTGCCTCTCAAACAGGGGATTTTGACCACTTAGCTAACCAATGGAACTTAAATATAAGCCCTGAGTTAAGAGGAAATAAAGATACTACATTTAATAGAATAATCAATAAGATTAAAGAAATATTAAATGCAGTACTTGGTACGAAGTTAACTGACAAAGGGTTATTAGAAATTCTATCTAGCTTAAGACAAGACCTTGATAGCATAGATGTTAACAATTCAGATAGTGCAGATGAAATCAACAATGAGGATATTGGATATAGCTTAGATAGTGGCAAAATTAGTATAAGAGAGATAGAGGAGAAATCTAACTCTAAGGGTAAAGCAACAAAAGCACAAATAAGGGAAAGGTTTGAGAAGTTTGCAGATGCTAAACCTTTACGTCTAACTGGCAATGAAATTCCATATCATGGTAATAAAGAAAAATTTTAGAGAAATGCTTTAGAGTATGGGAAGTCTTTACGTGGGAAATATGAAAATAAGGATACAGGAAAAGAGGTTGAATTAGTTTATAGAGGTATACAAGAAGTTTTACAACACGACTTAGATAATGTAGACCATATAGAAAGTGTTTCTGGAGTACCGTACTTTATAAAAAATGGTATTTACTTAGATACCTTTGTAAATGAAAACTTAGATAAGAAACACATCATAGATTTTGATTATTACTTATCTAGCAAAGAATTAGGAGATAAAGAATATATTGTTTAGTCAGTAGTTGCAAATGTTAAAGGTGGTAATAACTATTATGACCATAAACTAACTGAAATGGAAAAAGGTGAGTTCCTATCGTCCGCTCACCAGATAACACATCGGGCACATGGATATGAAAACTCACCTTTATTCGATATAGATGATAAACGATTATTGCAGATTTTGCAAGTGCCTAATTTTGAGGGCTTCCATTACTCTAAGAGTAAGAAAAAAGTAAGCACAGACTCTAGCAACGACGCCAATGACGACCTTTTTGATTATGGTTTTCAAGATTCAAGAAAGGTTTTAGACTTTAAAAAACTAAAGATAAACCTAAGTAAGGAATCTATAGATCAGTTAGATAAGATAGATAAATTAAGGAATGACGACCAATATGAAATAAGCGGTAATGAAGAATTCTTGGATTATATAACGCAAACAGATTTGACTAAAGAGATAATTGATATCCTTGTGAAATTTGGGTATAAAGATGTTAGGCGTAAGATGGTTAATCAAAAAAATATATCAGATAAGTCTTTGGAAAACATAAAGATAAGGTTAACTTAATTAATAGGGAGGATTTTGATAGAGTCTTGGCTAATCGTGGTAAGTCTGCAGATTATATAAAGACTAATAACGATACTGTAAACGCTTATTTTGATACAGCCTCTAAAGAGATAAATGTAGTTTATAACAAATCAAATATGACCCCTGATCTTACTGCATTTGCTGCATGGCACGAGTTAGGACGTTATGGATTTAGATTACCACGCTCTCAAGAGTATAAGGTAGTACTATATACAGCCAGTAAGCATCCTCTGATTAAAGATTTATTCAATAAGCATTGGGAAAAATATGAAATTAGGGTTGGAAGCAAAACATAATAATATGCAAATTATTACCCCAGATGTAAAGTTGTAAATCTCAAGTGGAATAACAATACGCAGACTATATTTAATTCTAATTTTACTTAGAATTCACTAGTTATTCCTACAGAATTGAAAGAAATATACTCTAAATTGGGTAAAGTAAATAAATTTACAGTTGGATTGCAAGCTAAAAAAATTTGAGAAATCTCTAGAATTGAAAGAGATAAGGACCTAAATCAACCTAATTATGAAAAAGTTGCAAATAAGTAAGGCCCCTTTGGAGCCTCGCACCCCTTGGGGGCCTACCACCTATGGAGTGAGGGAATATTCAAATCCCCAAACCCCATCATTATGAAATCAAATTATATAAAATCGCGTTTATCCAACTCTACACGATTCACGCGGTCCGCGCGACCTCTAATCTGAAATTCATGCACAGCAATCATAAGCATAGTTATTGACCAAAATACAAGATACTCAACACCACCGCCGTTCCATGACCATCCCCAGCCCTTAACTGTGATCAATGCCCATGTAGCCACACCTAAAATCGCAGCTCCCGCAATGCAAGCATATCTTGTGGCAATGCCCAACACCAACATCACCCCCACCAATAACTCCGACACCATGGCAATAGTCACAAAAATAGCTGCTGGATCAAATCCCGCTTTTTCGAAAAATCCTATAGTCCCTGGATTCAACCCACCGTCAACCCATTTACTTAAAGCATGCGGTAAAAAGCTAAGTCCCGACCAAATACGCAAAATATTCCACGGATTACATAATTTAAAAGATTCACCGCGAATTGAAAAATCACCTTTATAAAACATATATCCTCCTAAATTTGACAATATAAGCTTAATCCTATGTAGTCACTTAAGAAACAATCGTTACTAAGTGTTTATCCTAGAGAAGGAAACTTCATGCAACATTTATCACCTACAATTTTTGTTGGTTTTTTTAAAGCACCCCCATATATGTGGTAATATCATTTCATCAAGCCACGTGGCTTTTCCGATTGGGTTTCGGCCCGTTTACTCAGAGGAGTTATATTATGTCTTTAAAAAAATTCGCTCTAGTTGCTGCATTATCTGCTTTTGCTGCTCCTGCTTTCGCAGCTGAGTGCTCTACAGTTCTTGAAGCAAACGATGCAATGCAATACAACAAAAAAGTTATCGAAATCAGCAAATCATGCAAAGATTTTACTGTTGAACTTAAGCACGTAGGTAAAATGCCTAAAGCGGCTATGGGTCATAACTTCGTTCTAGTTAAAAAAGCCGATGCTAAAGGTGTTGCACTTGACGGCGGTAAAGCAGGTCCAGCTAAAGATTACATCCCAGAAGGTGATGCACGTGTTATTGCTCACACTAAAATGATTGGTGGTGGTGAATCAGACAAAGTTACATTTGATGTTTCAAAATTAGATCCAGCAACAGCTTATCAATACTTCTGCACATTCCCTGGACACCAAGCTATCATGATTGGTGATATCAAATTAGTAGACTAATTTTAAGTCTCAAATTTAAAAGCCCGCCTCGTGCGGGTTTTTTTGTTTTTTTACAACACAATTCTCTGTGGCAATAATCCCGCATCCCATCAATCATTTAACTCACAAAAGTTAATGTATTTTCTTAAGTTTTTATAATTTAAGTTGACAGCTTTGATCATATTTTGCAATTTACAAAGGTTGTATAAAACACACATATTTATGCTGCTCAGCCCCCAACTTTGCATTAAAACCACATTTTTTTACGATTTTTTGTATTAATACTAGCAAGAAGTCTTAAAATTTGTTTGAATATCATTAACTTCCCGAAAGGGGATAATTTTAGGGTTGTAGATATTTAAGTAATTAGATGTTTGCGGCTCGGTTTTTCAAATCTTACGGAGATTTATAAATGAAAAAGACATTATTAGTTGCTGCTCTACTTGCTGGCTTCGCTGGTGCTGTTGAAGCTAAAACTTCTGTAACTCTATATGGCCGTATCGATGCTGGTATCGGTTATTCTCAAGAAACAATTCGTTCAACTTCAGCTCAAGGTTCTAACACTAACACATCTATAGGTGCAATTGTTAATGGACAATCTAGTTCACGTTGGGGTTTAAAAGGTTCTGAAGACTTAGGAAACGGTCTTTCAGCTATCTTCCAAATTGAATCTGGTTTTGATTCTGTATTAGGTACTAACAAATCTGGTCAATTATTTAATCGTAAAGCTATCTTAGGTCTTAAAGGTGGTTTTGGTACTCTTACTGTTGGACTTCAAAATAATATTGCTGACGACCTAATTTCTCAAGGAATGGACTGGGGTAATGCAGATGCTGGTGAAGCACACGGAGCTCTATCATATCGCCTAAAAGATCTACCTACTGTTAAATTTCTTTCTAACGATAATAACGGTCTAGTTTTCGGAATTCAAGGTGGTTATAGTCGTACTGGAAAAAAAGTAGATTCTGGATCTTCTAATGGGGTAAATACGAACACTTACGATAGCTCATCATATATGGGTATAGGTATTGGTTATAAGAAAAACAAATTGTCATTCGGTATTACTTTCGATTCATTGCAAACTCGCGATAAGGAAGCTGTAGGTACTGACGCTAATGGTAATGTTAAATATGAAGTTGCAAAAACTAATGCTAAAGCATTAACAGTCGGCGGTGGTTATGACTTTGGTGCAGTTGAATTATTCTTAGGCTATGGACGTCAATGGGATGGCTTCTTCGGTGGAAAAGCTTTAGGAGTTACTCATGCTGTTCAGCAACCTGGTGGTAAAGAAGTTGAACCTATTTCAAATATGTGGTTTGCTGGCATTTCTGCACCAGTGGGTGATGCTTCAAAAGTTCACGTTAAATACTGGGGCGGTAATGCTACTCCTGACGACAATGCTCAGAACAACTATACAATCATGGGTCATGGATTTGCTTTAGGCTTCGAGCATAAACTTTCTAAACGTACTAACGTATATGTTCAAGGCACATACATGTACACTAGATCTGATGTAGAAGGTGCTCGATCTGACTCAGCTTCAGAATTCAAAGTTGGTCTACGTCACCGCTTCTAATCTAAATTATATCTAGTTAATTTAGTTCTACTACCCCCGATTATTCGGGGGTATTTTTATAAAAAAATTGATATATTTCCTTTCATATATACCTTCTAAAGTGGTAAAATCAAGCAGCTTAAAAAATATATAATCTAATATGACTGCAGAATATTTTCCCATTTTCCTCTTTATTCTCATAGCTACTGTTTTTGGAGCTTTTCTAGTTTTTACTGGAGCTATGCTAGGCCCACATAAACCAGACTCCGAAAAAAATTCTCCTTACGAATGTGGTTTCCAAGCGTTTGAAGATGCACGTATGAGATTTGATGTCAGATATTATCTCGTTGCCATCCTATTTATTCTTTTCGATTTAGAATTAGCGTTTCTTTTTCCATGGGCTATAGCAAATGATTATATCGGTCTTGTGGGATTCGGTACAGCCATGCTATTCCTTTTTATTCTTACTGTAGGTTTTATCTACGAGTGGAAAAAAGGTGCTTTGGATTGGGATTAATTCAAGGTTAATTTATGTCAGATTATTCAAATAACAAAGGTTTTTTAGTAACCTCAACAGATGCGGTTTTACATTGGTTGCGTACAGGCTCTATGTGGCCTGTTACATTCGGATTAGCCTGTTGTGCCGTCGAGATGATGCATGCAGGTGCTGCTAGATATGATCTCGACCAATTCGGCATTATTTTCCGACCTAGCCCTCGACAATCCGATATTATGATTGTTGCTGGCACACTCACTAATAAAATGGCACCAGCTTTACGCAAAGTTTATGACCAGATGGCAGAACCTAGATGGGTTGTATCTATGGGGTCTTGTGCAAATGGTGGGGGATATTATCACTATTCATACGCTGTTGTAAGGGGCTGTGATCGAATAGTACCAGTGGATATTTATGTGCCTGGTTGCCCACCTACAGCGGAAGCTTTAATATATGGCATGCTTCAGCTTCAAAATAAAATGCGTCGCACTTTAACGATAGCAAGAGAGAAGTAGGAGCATAGCATGAGATCAATTGATAACCTCAAATCCAGTATTACTCAACATTTAGGGGATAAATTTCCTATAATTGATTGTGTTGGCGAACTTACAATTGAAGTCCCTGCTTCCGATTGGGTTGATACATGTCGCACCCTACGTGATCATAAAGACTTGCGTTTTGATATTGCGGTTGATTTATGTGGTGTGGATTATTCAAAATACGGTCAACCAAGTTCAATTTCAAAAAAATCATACTCTAATCGATTTGCTGTTGTTTTGCATCTTTTGAGCACAGTACATAATTCTCGCCTAAGAGTGCGTACATTTGCTGAGGATGATGAGCTTCCTATGGTTGATTCATTAACTGATATATGGGCAAACATTGGATGGTTTGAACGCGAAGCATTTGATATGTATGGAATTGTTTTCGAGGGACATCCAGATCTTCGTAGAATTCTTACAGATTACGGGTTTATAGGACATCCATTAAGAAAAGATTTCCCTGTATCTGGTTATGTTGAAATGATTTTTGATGAAGAACAAAATCGTGTCGTTTACCAACCAGTTACTATTGAACCTCGTGAAATTACGCCTCGCATTATTCGCGAAGAAGGGTATGGAGGTTTAAAAAATGTCTGAATTACAAAACTACACACTTAATTTTGGACCTCAACACCCTGCGGCTCATGGAGTGTTACGTCTAATCCTCGAATTAAACGGAGAAGTAATCCAAAGAGCTGATCCGCATATTGGCTTGCTTCATCGTGGTACTGAAAAATTAGCAGAATCTAAGACATTCTTACAAGCATTGCCATATATGGATCGTTTAGATTATGTATCCATGATGTGTAATGAGCATGCGTATGTGATGGGTATTGAACGACTACTTGGAATTGAAGTGCCTATTCGAGCTCAGTATATCCGTGTGATGTTCGATGAAATTACTCGTATTTTAAATCACCTTATGAGCTTAGGGTCTCACGCATTGGACGTAGGTGCTATGGCTGGCATGCTTTATATGTTCCGTGAGCGTGAAGATTTAATGGACTGTTATGAAGCTGTTTCTGGTGCTCGTATGCATGCGGCTTATTACAGGGTGGGTGGTGTGTATCGTGACCTTCCAGACACTATGCCTAAGCATGAGATTGATTCAAAATATCGTAATGTTCGTGAGATGAAGCGACTTAATCAAGCTCGTGAAGGATCCTTACTAGATTTTATTGAAGACTTTACTCAAAGATTCCCTAAATGCGTAGATGAATATGAAACCTTGCTTACAGATAATCGTATTTGGAAGCAGCGCCTAGTAAACATTGGTATTGTTGAACCTGAAAGAGCTAAAGCTTTGGGATTTTCTGGAGTTATGCTCCGTGGATGTGGAATAGAGTGGGATTTGCGTCGTAAACAACCATATGAAGTTTACGATAAACTTGAGTTTATGACACCTGTTGGCGTAAATGGTGATTGCTACGATAGATATTTATGTAGAATTGCAGAATTGCGCGAAAGTAATAAGATTATTGCTCAGTGCGTTAAGTGGCTTAAAGAAAACCCAGGTCCTGTTATAGTAGACAATCATAAAATTGCACCTCCTAAACGAGAACTCATTAAATCGGGTATGGAGGATTTAATTCACCACTTTAAGTTCTTCACAGAAGGGTTTCCTGTTCCTGAGGGTGAAGTCTACTCATGCGTTGAACATCCTAAGGGCGAATTTGGAGTTTATATAATTTCTGATGGGGCTAATAAACCTTATCGCTTAAAAATCAGAGCCCCTGGATTTGTGCATTTGCAATCATTCGATGAAATGACACGAGGTCATATGATTGCGGATGCTGTTACCGTAATTGGTACGCAAGATATTGTATTTGGTGAAATTGATCGCTAGTATGTGCTAGCAAATTATTTGGTAGAACTGTATGTTGCTTTCAGAAAAAGCTTATGAATTAATTGACGCGGAACTCAAGAAATATCCTGAGGACCAGCGACAGTCAGCAGTTATGTCCGCTTTGCGTATAGCCCAAACTGAGTTGAATTGGGTATCACCTGAAGTAGTGGAGGACATTGCCACCTATTTGGGTATGCCTGTAATGGCAGTTCAGGAAGTTGCTACTTTCTATAATATGTATGAACTTCAGCCAGTTGGAAAATATAAAATTACGGTCTGTACAAATTTGCCCTGTGCTCTAAGAGAGGGTGTTCAAACGATTAATTATTTACAAGAAAAACTTGGAATTGGTATCGACGAAACATCACAAGATGGCTTAATTACTATTAAGGCGGGTGAATGTATGGGTGCGTGCGGGGACTCTCCAGTGCTGCTTATAAATAATCATCATATGTGTGTACGTATGGATAAAGCTCGTATAGATGAGCTTTTAGAAGATATTTATAAAGAAGAAGGTGTTGAGCCTAAATTTAAAAATGCTACTGTATCCGATGAAGAGCATGTGGATCCAAGTTCTATTGAGGCACCAAGTGGTTCTCCAAATATAGCAAAGGTAAATCCTTCTGAAACTATGACCTCTGGACTTAGACCTACTGATTCAGGAGAGTCTGCATGAATTTCTTAGAAAAATACTCTCAAGGTTTAGAACCAAATCCATCAGGGAATCATGAAGACAGCATGATTTTCCATGGGCGACATATCAAGCCTCAGATTTTGGCGGATTTAGATGGTTCAAACTGGCATCTTGAAGATTATGTAAAACGTGGTGGTTATGAAGCCGTAAAAAAAATCTTAACAGATGGCATGAAACCTGAGGATATTATTGCTGAGCTCAAAGTTTCTGGTTTGCGTGGTCGTGGTGGGGCAGGTTTCCCAACAGGCCTTAAATGGAGTTTTATGCCTAGGGCATTTCCAGGGCAAAAGTATGTGGTTTGTAACTCTGATGAGGGTGAGCCTGGTACCTTCAAAGACCGCGATATATTGCGATTTAATCCACATTGTGTCATTGAAGGGATGATCATAGGTGGTTTTGCTATGGGGGTTACCCGTGGCTATAACTATATACACGGTGAGATTTTCGAGATTTACGAAAGGTTTCAAGAAGCGATTCATGAAGCAAGAGCTGCGGGATATTTAGGTAATAATATTTTGGGCACTGACTTTAGTTTTGATCTTGAGGCTCATCATGGATACGGTGCTTATATCTGCGGAGAAGAGACTGCTTTGCTTGAATCCTTAGAGGGTAAAAAAGGGCAACCGCGATTTAAGCCTCCATTTCCAGCTAGTTTTGGTTTGTACGGAAAACCTACGACTATTAATAATGCAGAGACATTTGCAGCAGTTCCATGGATTATAAGAAATGGTGGTCCTGCATATCTTGAAGTTGGCCTTCCAAATAATGGAGGAACTAAATTATTTTCAATTTCAGGAGATGTAGAAAGACCAGGTACTTATGAAATTCCTCTAGGTACATCTTTTGCTACATTATTAGAATTAGCTGGAGGTATGAGAGAGGGAAGACCGCTTAAAGCCGTGATACCAGGAGGATCGAGTTCTCCTGTACTTCCTGCAGAAATCATGATGCAAACTAATATGGATTACGACTCTATTTCTAAAGCGGGTTCTATGCTTGGATCTGGGGCAGTTATCGTTATGAATGATACTCGTTGTATGGTTAAATCCCTACTTCGACTTTCACATTTTTATCAAGATGAGAGTTGCGGACAGTGTACACCGTGTCGCGAAGGTACAGGATGGCTTTACAGATTAGTTCATCGTATCGAACATGGTCATGGGCGTATTGAAGATCTAGATCAATTAGATCGTGTAGCCGGAAACATTATGGGTCGCACAATTTGTGCTTTAGGTGATGCTGCAGCGATGCCAGTACGTGCATTCTTAAAACATTATCGCGATGAATTCATCTACCATATAGAAAATAAAAAGTGCCTTGTAGCACCTTATAACTAGGACATTCATTAATTATGATTGAACTTACAATTGATGGCAGACCAGTACAAGTAGAAGACGGCAGTATGATTATCCAAGCCGCTAATAAGCTTGGAATCTATATACCTCACTTTTGCTATCACAAAAAATTATCGATCGCTGCAAGCTGTCGCATGTGTTTAGTAGAGGTAGAAAAAGTACCAAAAGCATTGCCAGCCTGTGCTACTCCTGTTACTAATGGCATGGTGGTTTATACGAAATCACCAAAAGCAAAAGCAGGGCAAGAAGCCGTTATGGAATTCTTGCTTATTAACCATCCACTTGATTGCCCTGTGTGTGACCAAGGTGGGGAATGTCAGTTACAAGACTTGGCTGTTGGCTATGGATATTCCACCTCTCGTTATGATGAAGAGAAACGAGTTATATTCCATAAAAACCTTGGGCCCTTGGTTTCAGCTGAGGAGATGTCTCGTTGCATTCACTGTACTCGTTGCGTACGTTTTGGTCAGGAAATTGCTGGACAGATGGAATTGGGCATGGTTTACAGAAATGAACGTTCTGAAATCACCAACTTCCTCGGAAAAGCGATTGAGTCAGAATTATCAGGAAATATGATTGATGTATGTCCTGTTGGAGCACTTACATCTAAACCATTTAGATTCGAAGCACGTACATGGGAGCTAGCAAGACGTGAAACTATTAGTCCACATGACAGTGTTGGTTCGAATGTGATTGCTCAAATTAAGAACAATGAAGTTTTACGCGTATTGCCAAAAGAAAACGAAGCCGTAAATGAATGCTGGATTTCAGATAAGGACAGATGGTCATACGAGGGACTTGTTACTGAAGACCGATTGACTACCCCAATGATTAAAACTACTAATAATGTTTGGAAGGAAGTAGACTGGTCAGAGGCTTTAAATTTCGTTGCGGATAATATCAGAGAAATTGTATCTAAAGAATCAAACTCATTAGGTGTTCTGGCTTCAGAGAGTAGTACTCTTGAAGAACTTTATCTTCTTAAGAAAATCACTAAACATTTGGGCTCTCAAAATATTGATACAAATCTGCGCTCTAACGATTCATTGCTTGCAAAATCAATCGAAGGTGTTCCTACGCTTGGGGTGTCTATAGCCGATTTAAGCACTGTTGATTCAGCGGTTGTTATTGGTTCGAATTTACGCAAGGACCATCCACTTTTTGCTCAGAGATTAAGACAGGCGGCGAAAAGAGGCGCAAGCATTGCCATCATAGATAGCTTTGCAGAAGACCCTAAAATTGAACTAGCGGCACGTGTTCATGTAAAACCATCTGAATTAGCTGCGAAAATTAATGAAATTTCAGATGTACTCGTTAATCATAAGGAAGATGAAGATTACGATACGAGCGATGCAAATCAACTATTTGCATCACGCATAAGTGGCTTTGAAAATTCTGTTGTTCTTGTAGGAAATGCTGTAACTAATGCTCCAAATGCATCTGAGCTTTTATTGGCTGCACAAAAATTAGCTAAATCTATGGGAGCTAAGTTAGGATTTTTAACTTCAGGCGCAAACACTGTTGGATCATATACATTAGGCACTGTTGCACGAGACGGATTAAGTGCAAAAGAGATGATTCAAGAAAAATTGAGTGCCTTTATTGTTCATAATGTAGAGCCTAAATTTGATATGGAAAATGGACTGCAAGCTCAAAAAGTGCTTGCGGATTCATTTGCAGTGGCTTTGACTCCTTATGTCTCTGCGGCTGTGGATTGGGCTAAAGTGATGCTGCCTATCGGTCCGTTTGCTGAAACTTCTGGCACATATATAAATGCAGAAGGTAGGCGTCAATCTTTTAAAGGCGTGGTTTCAGGATTAGGAGAATCTCGTCCTGCTTGGAAGGTTCTGCGAGTGCTATGTAATTTGCTTGGTGTGCCTGATTCGAATTTTAATGATTCGGATGAAATCGCAAACATTGCCATCTCTGAATCAAGACAAAATCAAACCTCAAACAATATTCTTGAAGTGGGCGGTTTGAAATCGGCTGAGGGTACATCGGCTGCCGCTAGTTCTTCAGATGATGGTAGTGCGGAAGATGCTTCTGGAGATGCTGCGAAGGGTGCCACAAAAGAAGAAGCTCCAATTATGTTTGAAAGAATTTCCGAGGTCCCTATTTACAAAACTGATGCTATCGTAAGAAGAGCTCATTCATTACAACAAACTGAAATTAGCTTATCCCCTTGCGTTCAATTAAGTAAAATCGATTTAGAGAAGCTTGAGGTTTCATGCGGTGATAGCGTTAAGTTAACGAGCGATTCTGGATCTGGTGAATTTACTGTTAGGTGCAATGAGATATTGCCTGAAGGGGTGATTCGTATTTCGCAAGGATTTGAGGAGACCATTAAGTTGGGTAATTCATACTCTATGATTAAAGTGGAGCGTGTGTGATGAATATATGGTCATGGTTTACAGACGGAATCGCACAACTTCATCTATGGGGAGCTGACTTCTTTGGTCCTACTCTATGGATGATAATTTGGTATGTATTGATGATTCTAGTAATCATCTTTCCAATTGTTATATTGGTTGCATTTTTAACATTGTGGGAGCGCAGACTCATTGCCTACATGCATGTGCGTCGAGGACCTAACCGAGTTGGGCCTGCAGGTTTGCTTCAACCGTTTGCGGACGTTCTGAAATTATTAACTAAGGAAGTCATTATCCCTGCTAAAGCAAATAAAGTTTTATATTTGCTTGCAACTTTAATTACTTTAGTTCCTGCACTTGTGACATGGGCTGTAGTTCCTTTTGGCCCTGAAGCTATATTGGCTGATATTAATGCTGGTTTGCTCTTTGTTATGGCTGTTACATCAATCGGTGTATATGGTGTTATTTTAGGGGGTTGGGCCTCTAACTCTAAATATCCTTTAATCGCGGCTATGCGTGCATCTGCTCAGATGATTTCTTATGAATTAGCTATGGGTTTTGTTCTATTAACTGTGCTCTTAGTGTCAGGCACTTTGAATATGAACGGAGTTGTACTTCAACAAACAGAAGGATGGTTTGCTGAGCATGGTATTACATTTATGTCTTGGAATTGGCTACCACTATTGCCACTATTTGTGATCTATGTAATTTCATCAGTTGCTGAAACTAATCGTCATCCATTTGATGTTGTTGAGGGTGAGTCAGAGATTGTTGCGGGTCATATGGTCGAATACTCAGGTATGGGCTTTGCGATGTTCTTCTTAGCTGAATACGCAAATATGATTTTGCTTTCTTCTATGGCGTCTATCTTTTTCTTAGGCGGTTGGACAAGCCCACTTGATTTTGCACCGTTCACTTATATTCCAGGTTGGATATGGCTTGGTATAAAAGCATTTGTTATCGTTTCATTCTTTATCTGGTTTAGGGCGACATTTCCAAGATATCGTTACGACCAGATTATGCGTTTAGGTTGGAAAATTTTCATACCATTGACAGGTATATGGTTCTTAGTTATTGCCGTATGGAAAAATTCTCCACTTAGTATTTGGAATTAGGAGTAGTTGTGAGTTTTGCTAAATCATTTGCCGGACTTTTTCTAACTGAACTCTTAAAAGGGATGGCGGTTACAGGAAAGTACTTTTTTAAACCGAAATTTACTCTTCGATATCCTTACGAGAAAACTCCAATGTCTCCTCGTTTTCGCGGTCTACATGCACAAAGACGTTACGAAAATGGGGAGGAG
Organism: Taylorella asinigenitalis ATCC 700933; assembly: GCF_000687755.1. Classification (GTDB taxonomy): domain Bacteria; phylum Pseudomonadota; class Gammaproteobacteria; order Burkholderiales; family Burkholderiaceae_B; genus Taylorella; species Taylorella asinigenitalis. The sequence continues at coordinate 85,498 of NZ_JHXN01000003.1, read as the reverse complement.
AGATGTATTGCTTGTAAATTGTGCGAGGCAGTCTGTCCTGCCATGGCCATAACTATTGAATCGCACGAGCGCGAAGATGGTGCACGTAAAACTACACGATACGATATAGATTTAACTAAGTGTATATTCTGTGGATTTTGTGAAGAAAGCTGTCCTGTGGAGGCTATTGTTGAAACTCATATTCACGAGTATCACGGCGAAAAAGCAAGTGACTTGTATTTTACTAAAGACATGTTGCTTGCAATCGGTGACAAATATGAACCTGAGATTGCTGCTAGACGTGCAATTGACGGTAAATACCGATAGGTGTTTAAGATATGACTTTTACTGATATTTTATTTTACTTATTAGCAATCATATTGCTTTACGCAAGTGTGCGTGTGGTTCTTGCAAGACATCCTGTAGTAGGAGTTTTGCATTTGATACTTGCATTTTTTACCGCTTCAATGCTGTGGATTCTAATAGGTGCTGAATTTTTAGGGTTGCTCCTCATCATAATTTATGTCGGGGCAGTCATGGTCTTATTCTTGTTTGTGGTTATGATGGTTGATGTTTTGCCAGAGACATTAAGAAAAGACTTTCGTACCTATCTTCCAATTGGTTTAGTTGTAGGTGGCATCATGGTTGCTGAGATTGGGTTTATTCTTGGATCAGCATATTTTGATACTTCATCACCTATGACTTGGCCTGAAACCTACAACAATGCTCTTGCACTAGGTATTGAGATGTACAGTAAATATTCCTATCCAATTCAAGTAGGTGCTCTAATCCTTTTAGTTGGAATGATTGCAGCTATCGCACTTACTTTGCGTGAGAGAAAAAATCGTAAATATGTATTGGTTAGTGATCAGCTCAAAGTACAAGCCAAGGATCGCGTACGTCTAGTTAGCTTAAAATCTGAGCCTCGTGTTGAGTCCTTAGCGGATAATGTCAGTGATATACCTGCTGATGTTACTATTACTGGAGCTAAGCATACTTCAGCCGCAGAGAGGGACGCAAAAGAAGTTAAAAATGATAGAGATCTTAAAAATATCAAACCAGCAGCTGGCCAGCCCTCACCTGTGAAGCCAGGAGAACCTGCAAAAGCACAACTAGCACAAAATGATAATACTGCACCTGTGGAGTCCACCAAGGAAGCTAAGTCTGATGCTACTAAATCCGAAGCAAAATCAGCACCGAATAATGAGGAGGTAAAAAAATAATGACACTTTCACTTGCTCATTACCTCATTCTTGCGGCCATACTTTTTGCTCTAGGAGTATTTGGTATATTCTTTAATCGCAGAAATCTTATTGCACTGCTTATGTCGTTGGAGCTCATTCTTCTTGCAGTTAATATTAACTTTGTAGCATTTTCATTTTGGAATCCAGTTGATGGTTTGCCTGACCCATCTGGTCAAATCTTCGTTTTCTTTATATTGACTGTAGCGGCTGCAGAGGCAGCAATCGGCCTAGCGATTTTGGTATTATTGTTCCGCAAACTTAACTCGATTAACGTCGATGACGTATCGCAATTGAAGGGCTAAGGTTATGAATATGTCTACACTTTCACCAACTTTACTCATAGCAATTGCACTAGCTCCTCTACTAGGTGCGATACTTGCTGGTCTTTGTGGTACTAATTTTCTTTCTAATTTCGTTACTCGTAAAGGTGCACACCTAATCACTATTGCACTAGTAGCATTTTCTGCAATTGCTTCAGGCTTTGTGCTTTATGAAGTAATCGTTAATGATGCCTATTTCAATGAGATGTTTTACACTTGGTCTGAAATTGGTTCTTCAACTGATGAATCTCACTTTGCAATTGAATTAGGTTTTCTGATTGACCCTTTAAGTGCCATGATGATGGTTGTGGTTACTTCAGTTTCTTTGATGGTTCATATTTATACCATCGGATACATGGCTGATGATCCTGGCTATCAAAGATTCTTTGCATATATTTCTCTGTTTACCTTCTCTATGCTTATTCTAGTCATGGGTAATAATATGTTATTACTCTTCTTTGGCTGGGAGGCTGTTGGCTTAGTTTCGTATTTGTTGATTGGTTTTTGGTATACAAAAGAGACTGCGATTTTCGCAAATATGAAAGCTTTCCTAGTTAATAGGGTGGGTGACTTCGGATTCTTGCTTGGAATAGGTCTATTGTTTGCATATTCGGGCTCACTTAATTATGCAGATGTATTTGCTCAGGCTGATAGACTTGATCAAATCACTGTTATGGGAGATTGGCATCTTCTTACTCTAGCATGTATCTGTCTTTTTGTTGGGGCAATGGGTAAGTCTGCTCAAGTTCCACTGCATGCTTGGCTACCTGATTCAATGGAAGGCCCTACACCGATTTCTGCATTGATTCACGCAGCTACCATGGTGACAGCAGGTATATTTATGGTGGCACGTTTTTCTCCATTGTATGAGCTTGCACCGAGTGCATTATCCTTGATTATTATTGTTGGTGCGATAGGGGCATTATTCCTTGGCTTACTAGGTCTTATACAAAACGATATTAAACGTGTAGTGGCTTATTCTACTTTATCGCAATTAGGATATATGACTGTTGCACTTGGTGCTTCCGCATATTCTGTTGCAGTCTTCCATTTAATGACACACGCATTCTTTAAAGCACTACTTTTCTTAGGTGCGGGTTCAGTCATAATTGGTATGCATCACAATCAAGATATCCGTTATATGGGTAATGTTCGCAAATATATGCCTATAACATGGATTACTTTCTTAATAGGCACACTATCCTTAGTTGGAACACCATTTTTCTCAGGTTTTTACTCCAAAGAGCATGTTATAGAAGCAGCTAAATATGCGGATGTGTGGGGTGCAGGATTTGCTTATTGGGCTACTTTAATTGGAGTCTTTGTCACATCACTTTATTCATTTAGACTCTACTTTATTGTGTTCCATGGAGAAGAGAGGTATCACTTGGCACCTGTGGATGATCATCATAATGATGGACATGTAGAACATGACCACGGTCATTCTAAACCACATGAATCGCCGTGGGTGGTTACATTGCCACTAATATTATTGGCTATTCCTTCTATATTTGTAGGTGCATGGGCAATCGATTATATGCTGTTTGGCGGCTTCTTTAAGGAAGCAATATTTGTAGATACCTCTGTACATAAAGCGATTACCGAATTAGAGCATCATTTCCACGGATGGGTTGAATATGGCTTGCATGCCTTTACAACTGTACCATTCTGGCTTATGGTTGCAGGCTTTGTTGTTGCATTGTATTGTTACGTGATTGACAAGACATTGCCAACGAAAATCGCAAAATCGCTCTCAGGCCCTATACGCATCTTGGAGAACAAATATTATGTGGACTGGGTCTACGAAAACGTATTCGCTGCTGGAGCTAGATATATTGGTCGATTCCTTTGGAATGCAGGGGATAAAGGTATCATCGAGGGAGTGTTCATCGGTGGTGCTACTAGAATCGTAAACTTGCTTGCAGCAACAGGACGATTCTTCCAATCTGGATACATTTACCATTACGCATTTGTGATGATAGTTGGTCTCATGGTCTTAATAACATTATTTTTATTTATGAAATAAGGTAGGCATATGACTTCTTCAATTCCTTGGCTAACCTTATCGATATTTGTTCCTGTAATAGCAGGCTTGTTTGTGCTTTTCTTCGGAGGCGATGATAGAGCTGAGTACACTCGTCGCATGGCTCTTATCGGGGCTATCGTAAGCTTCGTAGTAACTATCCCTTTGATTGCTGGATTCGATGCAAGCACAGCTGAGTTCCAATTTGTAGAGCATGTTGAGTGGATCTCTGCTTTTAATGCCTCTTATCACTTAGGTGTGGACGGTATCAGTGTCTGGTTTGTACTCCTTACTGCTGTTACTACTATTTTGGTTATTGTTGCTGGCTGGGAGGTTTTTAAATCTCGCATCTCACAATATATGGCTGCATTTTTAATTCTATCGGGATTGATGATAGGCGTATTCGTTGCACTTGACGGCTTATTATTTTATGTATTCTTCGAAGCGACTTTGATTCCGATGTATATCATTATCGGTGTGTGGGGTGGTCCAAATCGAGTGTATGCAGCATTTAAATTTTTCTTATATACGCTTTTAGGTTCATTGCTTACTCTTATTGCGTTTATATATTTATATAGCCAATCTGGGACATTTGAAATTTCTCAATGGCATAATCTGCAACTTGATATAACACCGCAGTTGTTTATATTCTTCGCCTTATTTGCGGCATTTGCAGTTAAAGTTCCGATGTGGCCCGTCCATACATGGTTGCCTGATGCCCACGTCGAAGCACCTACAGGTGGTTCAATGGTTCTAGCAGCCATTATGTTGAAACTTGGGGCCTATGGATTTTTAAGGTTTTCATTGCCAATTACACCAGACGCATCTCACGATATGGCTTGGCTTATGATAACTCTTTCTCTTGCTGCGATTATCTACATTAGCTTAGTTGCAATAGTTCAAGAGGATATGAAAAAACTTATTGCCTACTCTTCCGTTGCTCACATGGGTTTTGTAACTTTAGGTACATTCTTGTTTACTGCTATAGGTCTTGAGGGGGCCATCATTCAGATGATTTCTCATGGCTTTGTATCTGCTGCTATGTTCATGTGTATCGGTGTTATGTATGATCGTCTGCACACCCGTCAGATTAAGGACTATGGAGGCGTAATTAATGTGATGCCTAAGTTTGTGACTTTCTTCGTATTGTTCTCCATGGCTAATAGTGGCCTTCCTGGCACAAGTGGTTTCATCGGAGAATTTTATGTAATTCTTGCTGCGGTTCAACATAATTTCTGGATTGGTTTGTTAGCGGCTACTTCACTAATTCTTGGAGCAGCATATTCTTTGTGGATGGTTAAGCGAGTAGCTTACGGCCCAATCCGCAATTCACAAGTTCGTGAGATGTTCGATATCGATAGTCGTGAGTTTGCAATTCTTGCGATACTTGCGGTGTTTACTATATTTATGGGTGTTTACCCACAAGCATTTACTGATGTGATGCATGTTTCAGTACAAAATTTACTTGAGCATGTATCTCATTCGAAACTATAGAGGCTAAGAGAATGGAAAATCAATTTAACTATATTCTTGCGCTTCCTGAGATCATTCTATGCATATTTGCAATTCTGATTCTCTTAGGTGATGCCTTTTTACGTTCAGTTGATAGTGTGACTAGTTATTTTCTATCATTGGGTACATTGGCTATAACTCTAATCATTACGCTTGTTCAGTGGACTCAAGGGGTTGTAGGGCATACCTTTTACGACACCTTTATCGTGGATTCATTCGCACATTTTCTTAAAGTATGCTCGATCATCGCTGTAGCCGTTACTTTGGTATACGGCCGTAGATATCTGGTAGAGCGTCATATGGTCAAAGGTGGTGAGTTCTATTCTCTTGCCTTATTTGCACTTCTTGGTCAATTTGTAATGATTTCAGCTTCAAGCATGCTTACGATTTACCTAGGGCTTGAGCTTATGTCTTTATCTCTATATGCCTTGGTTGCCGTACGTCGTGATAGCTTATCGAGCATTGAATCTGCTATGAAATATTACGTGCTCGGTTCCCTTGCATCAGGTTTCATGCTTTATGGTATTTCGCTTATATATGGTGCTGTTCATGGTTTAGGCCTATCACAAATTGCATCCGTGCTTGCTAGTGGAGAATACCACCCGATGGCTTTTTATCTAGGACTAGTGTTCGTGGTTGCTGGTATTGCATTTAAACTTGGTGCAGTACCGTTCCATATGTGGTTACCTGATGTGTATAGCGGGGCTCCTACCATTGTGACATTGACTATAGCATCTGCTCCTAAATTAGCTGCTTTCGCTATGGCAATGCGCCTGCTCATAGAGGGTATGCATTCTCTTCAGGAAGTATGGCAGCCTATGTTAGTTATTATGGCTGTTCTTTCACTGGTTGTCGGAAATCTCACGGCAATTATGCAGACTAACTTTAAGCGCATGCTTGCTTATTCAACTATTTCACATATTGGTTTTGTGTTGCTTGGCTTACTTTCAGGTGTTGCAGACGAACAATTAAATTCTGGTGCATATGGTTCTGCTTTGTTTTATATCGTTATATATGTATTAACGACTTTAGCTACTTTCGGTGCTATTTTATTTATGAGCAATCGTGGATTTGAAGCAGATGAAATTAGCGATTTAGCTGGCTTGAATAAGCGTTGTCCTTTACTTGCTTTTGCAATTTTGCTTATGATGTTCTCGCTAGCTGGTATACCACCGTTGGTAGGATTTTATTCTAAATTAGTTGTACTACAAGCAGCTCTATCAGCTGGATATGTGACCTTAACAATAATTGCCGTTATATTCTCTTTAATAGGAGCATTCTATTATTTACGAGTTGTTAAGACTATGTATTTTGATGAGCCTCCAGCAGCAGCCGTTCCTCTAGCTCCTGTGAGTACTGCAGGATATGGAATATTTGCAGTTAATTCCACACTAATTGTGTTGCTTGGAATAATGCCTGGCTGGCTTGTTAGTTTATGCGTTCAAGTTATAGATCAATCCCTAAAGTTCGCTAATTAATAGATGTACCCTAGTTATACAATTTGGCTAATATTGGCCATAGCTCTAGTATGTGCAAATATGCCATTCTTTACAGAAAGGATGTTTATATTTTTGCCTATGAGGCTCTCTAATGAGCCTACATCAAAATCTTCAGTATTTTATTTCTTAAGATTTGTATTGTGGTTGCTTGCGTTTGGGGCAGGGGCTTATATGGCCTCAAACGTTCTTCTAGATAAGCCTTATAAATTAGCAGGTATTGCGATTATGGTTGCGTGCTTTGTAATACCAGGCATTGCCACAAGAAAACATATTCAATTTAAAAATATATTTTTAAATTTTTTCGAAATTATCTTTCTTATGCTTTTCGTGGGAGCAATTGGCTTTTTTATTGAGGGCTATTTTTCAAATCAAGTTAGTCAAAACTGGCAGTTTTACGCTGTAGGAGCTTGCATCTTTTTTGTTATGGCTTTTCCTGGATTTGTATGGCGTCATCTAATGAATCACCCACATCTACCTAAACATAAGTTGTACGAAGTGTAGGACATATTTGTCCACCCCTATCTTTCAACCCAATCCAACACAGCATCTAATCCGCCGAAATTTATGCAGCAATTCACATCATCTGAGTGTTGCACCGCAGGTTTCGCATGAAATGCTACGGCATAGTAAGCTTCTCTCATCATAAGTAGATCATTTGACCCATCACCCATCGCAATGCATTGATTGCGAGAAGCTCCCAATTTTTCGCGTGCCTCAATAAAGTATCGAGCTTTAGCGGCTCCATCAACAATATCACACAGAACCTCACCCGTCATATAACCCTCTGAATCGAACTCCAATTCATTGGAATGAACCTCTGACAACCCTAACCGCTCCTGTAGGGCAGAAGTAAAAAAAGTAAACCCACCTGAGACCAATAAAGTATGTACACCCGCGTCCTGAGCAGTTTTCAAGAGTTCCAATGCACCCACATTAAGCCTAAGCCGTTTATCAAGCACCTCATAAAGCACATCACGATGCACCCCTTTGAGCATACCTACACGTCTACGTAAACTCTCCTTAAAATCACGAATCTCGCCTCGCATGGTTGCCTCAGTTATTTGAGCAATCGCATCCCCACGTCCAGCTACAGAGGCAATCTCATCGATACATTCAATATTAATAAGAGTGGAATCCATATCCATGGCTAATAATTTAATATCCGTCCATGACTGCTTTCCCTGGGGTAAATACGCAAAGTTCATAGACTCAGCCGCAGCCGCAGCCTTCGCCTCAGACAGAGACCCATATCCTTGCAAATCCCTCAAAATAAAGCTCTTCACGTAATCTCCTTCGGCGTTAAATATAAAATCAGCTCTCGCACCATTTGAATTCGTTTCTCGATTTCAAGCTCGCTCTCAAATTCGATGCGAAGCTTAGTCGGCCCTTGCAGCCTGATATTTCGATTTTTCTGAATCAGCTCGATAATCAGTGCTGGATCAATAATGTCCTGACTCACATCAAAGTGCAGGGTGGCAATGCCCTCGCCCACATCCACTTTCTTTATTGCAAGTCTCTCGGCCAAGATCCTCAATCTATGCGAATGTATAAGCAGTTTCGCTGGCAATGGTATCGGCCCAAATCTATCTACCAACTCCGCCTGCATATCGATAATATCGCCCTCGGTTTTCTGCAATGCAAGCCGTTTATAAATCTGTAGGCGCATATGCACATCGGGACAATAGTCTTCAGGCAACCGAGCCGAAGCATGCAAATTAATTTCAGTACCTAAATCAAACGGTGACTCAAGATCAGGTTCACGCCCATTTTTCAAAGCATCCATCGTCTTATTCAACATATCCGCATAAAGCGTAAATCCCACTTCATGAATATTTCCAGATTGTTGTTCGCCCAAAACTTCACCCGTTCCACGTATCTCCAAATCGTGCATAGCCAAGAAAAATCCAGAGCCAAGATCTTCCATCGCCTGTATCGCTTCAAGTCGCATTCTTGCTTGCCGCGTAATAGCCTCATCTCCAGGAGTAAGCATATATGCGTAGGCTTGATGATGCGAACGCCCCACGCGTCCACGCAGCTGATGCAGTTGAGCAAGCCCCAGTTTATCGGCTCGGTTGATAATGATCGTATTCGCCGTAGGCACATCGATACCCGTTTCTATAATCGTGGTGCATAGCAAAAGATTAATGCGCTGATGATAAAAATCCTTCATCACCGCCTCAAGTTCTCGCTCACTCATTTGCCCGTGAGCCACACCAATCCTAGCTTCTGGCAATAATTCCTCAAGCATCGCTTTTCGATTTGCAATCGTATCTACCTCATTGTGTAGAAAATAAAGTTGCCCGCCACGCTTTAATTCACGCAGCACTGCCTCGCGTATCGTGCCCTTATCTTCCCGTCGCACGAACGTTTTTATGGCCAAGCGTTTTTGCGGTGCGGTGGCAATGATAGATAAATCGCGTATCCCCTCAAGCGACATACTTAATGTTCGCGGAATAGGGGTAGCGGTTAGTGTCAATATATCAACTTCAGCCCTCAGAGCCTTGAGAGCCTCTTTTTGCCTGACTCCAAAGCGATGCTCTTCATCAATAATAATTAAACCGAGGCTTTTGAATTTAACCTTATTAGATAGTACTTTATGCGTTCCAATAACGATATCAACCGTACCATCTGCACAGCCTGCGATCGTTTGCGACAATTCCTTACCCGTCCTAAATCGTGACAATAACGCCACTTTCACTGGCCAATCCGCAAATCTATCGATAAACGTTTGTGCATGCTGTTCTGCAAGCAATGTTGTGGGGCATAACAAAACGACTTGCTTTGAATTAGCGACCGCAACAAATGCTGCACGCAATGCAACTTCCGTCTTACCGAATCCTACATCACCGCAAACAAGCCTATCCATAGGCTTATCACTAGCCATATCCTCAAGCACTGCCTCAATTGCTAGCTTTTGATCAGGCGTTTCTTCAAACCCAAAGCCATCTGCAAATTGTTGATATTCTTCCATCGGAATCTTAAATTTATAACCCTCGCGCATTGCACGCAAAGCATATAAATTTAATAACTCAGCTGCCGTATCGCGAACCTGCTTCGCAGCTTTTTTGCATGCTTTCTCCCATTGACCCGAACCAAGACGATGTAGTGGTGCGGATTCTGGATCGCTACCAGAATATCTTGATATCACATGCAGATGCGATACAGGCACATATAATTTCGTGTCGCCCTCATAATTAATCTGCAGCATCTCGACCGTTTCATTATTTACCTCAAGATGCACAAGCCCCTGATAACGCCCTATACCGTGCTGAGCGTGCACAATCGGATCACCCACCTGAATTTCAGATAGATCGCGCACCATCGCATCCACATCAGTATGCTTTTCACGTTTTCTCTTACTTCGTGGCAATGCCGCCGTATCTGGAAACAGGTCATTTTCCGTCAGTACATGTACACCTAACGACTGCAGTGTAAATCCACTATTTAAAGGAGCAACCACAATCGCAAACTTCGCTTCACCCGAAGCGAACGCAGTCAGATTAATCTCTTCAAATACTACGTCAACGGAAAGCCCAGACTCATACATTCGTTGCGTTAAAATTTCACGTCGTCCTGCCGAATCAACACATAAAAGAACCTTGGCCCCATCAGCGTTTAATAAAGACGAGAGTTGAGCAAATGGCTCCGCACTTCTTTTACGTACCGATATCTTTGGAGGCTCACTTATGGGCACATGTGGAGATTCAATCTCAGATAGATGAAGTCGTGGAAATTTGTTTAAAGCTTTAAAAAATGCCTCGCTCGATAAAAACAAATCTTGCGGTGGCAATACAGGTCTCTCTCGATCCGACCAAATAAATTTATATCGTTTCTGCGTATCTGCATGAAACTCTTCTATTTGCTTATTGATATCGCCTTTAGTTATCGTAATCGTACCCTCAGGCAAATAATCAAATATTGTCGCAGTGGTATCAAAAAACAAAGGCAAATAATACTCGATGCCCGAGAAATTAATGCCATTGCCCACATCGCGGTATGGTATAGCTTTTGTAGGATCGCCCTCAAATTTTTCCCTAAATTTTGTGCGAAAATTATTGCGTGCTTGCTCATCGAATGGATATTCCCGACCAGGTAATAGCTCAATTGAAGTTACTGGTACTGTACTTCTTTGAGTATCCACATCAAAAATGCGTATGGCTTCAATTTCATCATCAAATAAATCAAGCCTATAGGGAAATTGCGAGCCCATCGGAAAGATATCAATAATCCCGCCTCGTACCGAATATTCACCTGAAGCCGTAACCTGCGTTACGTGCTGGTAGTTAGCGTCAGCAAGTTGCGAAGTTAAAGCCTGCTCATTAACCTTATCCCCGCATTTAAATAAAAAAGAATGTGCACCTAAAAAACTTGCAGGTGCCAGCTTGTAAATGGCTGTAGTAGCCGGTATCAAAAGAACATCTACTTTCTTGTGATATAGCAAATTTAAAGTTTTAAGCCTCTCAGAAATCAAATCATGATGGGGCGAAAACGTATCATATGGCAATGTCTCCCAGTCCGGAAACTGCTGTACATTTAACTTTGGGTCAAATAATTTAATTTCATATCTAAGCCTATTTGCTTCAAGAGGATCTGCACAAAAGATGGCAATGCACACGCCTCTATCCCTCGCATACTCACTCACCCACAATGCATCACTAGATCCATAAAAGTGAGGTATGTCGAATCGAGTCCCGATTTTTAATTTTTCTGGAACTTTTATATTGCTTAATACAAGGGGATTTGAAAGGGCTGACACTGATGAATTAAACTCTTAGAAAGCTTACTATTATAGCTTAGTATAATTATGGATTATTTATAACTACACATAGAATTATGGCTGTTTTTGCTATTATTCCTGCTGGTGGTGTTGGTCTTAGAGCCATTAAAAATCCTACTTCTACCACCATTGGAGAAAACATCCCAAAGCAATATCAGATGCTTGCTAGTTTACCCATGATAATGCATTCTATAGCCACATTACATGCAAATCGATTAATCAAAAGTATTCATATAGGTGTAGCAGAGAGTGATGAATGGGCAGAAGAATTAGAGTTACCTGAGCATTGCCACCTATATAGAACGGGTGGGCCCAACAGGGCTGATACTGTCTTAAATACACTTGAGGCTATAGATTTTAATGATAGTGACTGGGTTTTAGTTCATGATGCCGCTAGGCCTGGATTGCAAGATGAGGATTTGCAGAGGCTTATAGATACTTGTCTTGATACAGGAATTGGTGGGATTTTGGCTTATCCAGTAGGCGATACGATAAAGTTATCGCAAGAGGATGTGTCCCTTGTAGCCTCAACTGTAGATCGGGAAAATTTATGGCAAGCTCAGACTCCACAGATGTTTAAGGCTAAGGAACTGAGAGATGCATTGCACACGCATTCTTCACTTGTGACGGATGAGGCATCGGCCATTGAGGCTTCAGGTGGTGCTGTGCAGTTGGTGAAAGGCAGTAGACTTAATTTTAAAGTGACATGGCCGGAAGATTTTGAGATGATGGAACACTTAATCATTGCCAAAGGGAAGGGGATGAGATGATAAATTCAATACGAATTGGGCAAGGTTTTGATGTGCATGCATTAGTTGAGGGTCGTCCATTAATCATTGGGGGTGTGACTATTCCTCATACGCATGGTCTTTTGGGTCATTCTGATGCGGATGTCCTGCTACATGCATTGACTGATGCACTGCTTGGGGCAGCTGCATTAGGTGACATTGGAACTTTGTTTCCTGACACTGACCCACAATTTAAGGATGCGAACAGTCGTAAGCTTTTAAAAGAGGCCTACTCGAGAGTCGTTTCTGCTGGTTGGAGGGTTATTAATATCGACTCAACGATTCATGCTCAAACTCCAAAAATGCGTCCTTATATCGCAGCTATGGCCGAAAATATTGCCGAAGACCTGAAGATAGAGATATCTCAGATTAATGTGAAAGCGAAGACAAATGAGGGCTTGGGATATTTAGGACGGAAAGAGGGCATAGCAGCAAACGTATGCGTGCTACTAGCCCACTTGTAGGGTAATTAGTTTGCTTGTGTTATAGCAAGTACTCCAGCAATAGCATTTACCACTGCTGTTATGCGGCCGATATCCTGAATTTGTTCAGTAGTGTATCCTGCTTCTTTAGCTCCATTAATATGAGCTTTAATGCAGTGGTCGCATTTACCGATTATCGAAGCAGCCAAACCATAAATTTCGAAGTGGCCTTTTTCGATGCCACCGCTATTTGCGTAAGCGTTCATGCGTAATTTAGCTGGTAAATTTGCAAGCTCGTCATTTAGATGAGCAAATGGATAATATGTGTTGTTCATACCCATTAAGGATGCAGAGGTAAGTACACCATTAAGTTCACTTTCCTCTAAACCTTCTTTGAATGTCTCAACCAAATATCTATTTTTCAAAGCATATGCAGCTGAAACAGCAACACCTTGAACCTCTACTGGTGATAGGCTTGAACGAGCCATTGTTCCATCGATATTTAAGCGAACATCTTTTGCCCAATCTGGGATTTTGTCCTTTAAAGTAGTTAAAAATTCCATACTGACTTCCTTTAAAAAAGCCCGACTTTTGGGTCGGGCTCTTAGTTTCTTAAATTAAGATAATGTTGCACCGCCTGCTGCACGGTTACATCCGCAGAGTTCTTCAGTTTGAAGAGCATCGAGAATACGTAGTGTTTCTTCTGGGCTACGACCAACATTTAAGTTGTTAACTGTAACGTGTTGAATAACGTTATCTGGGTCAACAATAAAAGTTGCACGAAGAGCAACACCAGCATTTTTCTCGCGGACGCCAAGCTGATCAAGTAAAGAGCCTGTTGTGTCAGAAAATGAATAGTGACCTAGTTTGCTTAAGTCGCTGTGGTCACGACGCCAAGCAAGCTTAACGAATTCATTATCCACAGAACCGCCCATTAGAACAGCATCGCGATCTTCAAAATCTTTAGCTAAGTTGTTATAGCCAACAATCTCTGTAGGGCAAACGAATGTGAAATCCTTTGGATAAAAATAGATTACTTTCCATTTGCCTGGAAATGAACTTTCTGTGATTTCTTCGAAAGCAGAAACGCCGTCTTCATCTGGATTATTAAAACCAGGTTTTACACCCATTACTTTGAAAGGGTCTAATTTATCACCAACTGTCTTCATAAAATCTCCTTTAATAAAAATGGATTGGTATGGTCAATAAAATATTAGCATATTTATCATTATATAAAAATTTTATTAAAAATACAAAATCAATATAAAAAATTTATTTAATGTTTTTTCCATCATACCTCTTCAAGATAACTCTACAAAGTATGCCATTAGGATAATTTTTAAGAATTTTGAATTTACCGTCTATAGATTTCGTTAATTTATCAACTATAGGCAAACCTAGTCCTGAACCCTCAACTCCAGTACGTGCTGGCTCGCCACGTACAAATGGTTTCATAAGTCGTGGGAGTTCTTCGAGATCAAAGCCGGGCCCATTATCTTTAATATCAATAAAAATATCATGGACCCTTCCGTAACACTTGAGATTAATTTCGAGGGTTCTATCATTGGATTTGCCGTATTTAAGAGCATTGCCAACTAAATTACTTAAGATACGATTTAAATCAAGAAGCGATATTCGGGCATATAGATTAGGTTCGACATCATATATAAACTTCGCTCCAAATGTGTTTATACGCACTTCCTCAGCCTGACAATACATCTTCACAGCATCAGTTACATTCAATGGAGAAATCTGATCAGCAGGTGCAGTTTGCGAAAACTCATGGATCTGATGCATGATATGATCGATTTGCTTTAAGTCCGTATCAATATTGTTTTTCGTAGCGTCGTCAATATTAGCCATCTCTACTTCCAAGCGAATTCTTGAAAGAGGGGTGCGAATGTCATGTGAGAGCCCCTTTAACATAATTTCTCTATCTTTATTTATGTTATTTAAGTGATCAAGTGTCTCATTAATTGTTCGATAAACATCTATCACTTCAGGCGATCCATGACTTGTATCAAGCTTAGGAGGGGTTTTATTTTTCTTAAGAATTTTGAAAATATTTAAAATTTCTTTTAGTGGTTTAAGAAAAATTTTTGTATGTAAATACGCCCCTATAGCCGAAATTAGTAGGGCTGTGACAAACCACAGAAACCAGTTAGAAAGAAAATCATTTGAGAACACAAGCGTTTCTACAAATATCCAATAGTGGTGCATCTGACCTTTTATCGGAATACTCATACTTACCCATAGCCCCTTTTCTCCATTAACTGCGGAGGCAATGGTTATGTTTTCTTCTTCAATGATTTCTTCCAAATTCTCTTCTATAAGTCTCCACATTCTAGTCCTATAGGCAGGAGTCACTTTATCGTTAGGGAATCGTTCGTGAATTTCTGTGTCACCTAATCTATTAAATCTATCTATAAACTCACTTTGTAACTCTGGACTTATGTACTTAAGTGCTTTAGCCGATAGGTTGTAGGTGCTTATTATTCGATTACTTACGATTAGTGCTTTATGATTTTGCTGCCCATATAAAACAGCAAGAAGCCATATAATGAGCGAAATTAGAGCTGATAGGAAGAGAAATAGGAAGGCTCTTGTTGAAAACCCAAAAGAAAATCTAAATCCACTTTTGTGAGAGCCTTGTTCTATTTCATGAGGCATTATTTGAAACCATTTTCTGGATCAGGAACGAATACATACCCGAGACCCCAAACTGTTTGAATGTACTGAGGGTACGAAGGGTTAACTTCGATTAATTTACGAACACGAGAAATTTGAACATCAAGACTTCTGTCAAAATTCTCATATTCTTTTCCTCTAGCTAACTCCATTAATTTATAACGTGAAAGTGGTTCGCGAGGATGACGTGCAAATACTTTTAAAATAGCAAATTCACCTGTAGTCATCGGGACGTTCTCGTCATTTTTTGTAAGAGTTCTTGTAGAGAGATTTAGCTTAAATGGACCGAAGGTCACTACTAAATCGTCTGTTGAAGGAGCTCCTGGATGTTCATGTTCTACAACATTCCTCCTTAAAACCGCATTAATACGAGCTAATAGTTCTCTCGGATTAAACGGTTTAACAATATAATCATCTGCTCCCATCTCAAGACCAATAATTCTATCTATGTCTTCAGATTTCGCAGTGAGCATTATGATTGGAGTTATATCGTTTGTTGCTCTAAGACGTCTACAAATTGATAGTCCGTCTTCTCCAGGAAGCATAATATCTAAAACAATGAGGTTAAAATTTTCCCTTTGACAAGCTTTAGACATTTCTTTTCCATCTTCCACAGTAGTTACAGTGTAACCTTGCTCGGATAGATATTTTTTTAATAGTTCTCTAAGTCTTGGATCATCATCGACCACAAGAATTTTTTTTGATGATGGGACATTTGCCTGCATGCAATTACCCTTTGTAGAATAGATGAAGGATATAAATAATTTACTAAAAAAAGTTTGACTATTTTAATATGATTTTGTTAGCAATTGAAAATTCAGCCCCTCTTGCATCTATATGTTTGTATAAAGATACGTTTTTGACTCATTCTGTTACTTTAAATCGTAATGTAAATATAGCGGAAGCTTTAATACCTACATTAGAAGCCCTCTTAGAAGAGGCTAAGATAGAAAAATCCCAGATTGAGGGGGTAGTTTTTTCTCAAGGTCCTGGTTCATTTACTGGATGCCGTGTAAGTGCTGGAATCGCTCAAGGAATCGCACAAGGTCTTAATATTCCGATATACGGTGTAAATATTTTTGAGTCCACTGTATCTCACATACGGGATGTAGAAGATAAATTGGTATTCCTTGCTTTTGATGCTCGCATGGACGAAGTTTATCTTGGAGGATTCTATTACAGTAAAAATAGAGTTTTACACGAAGTAATTGATCCTTTACTCGTGCACAAAGACGATGTTATTCCATACTTGGAAGCAATCTATGATGGACTTTATCTTAAATATGGGCATACAGTAAAGTCATTTAATGAAAAGCAATCAATTAATAAAAAGATTGAAAAGACTGATAAACAATCCAATCTTGATATTAAAAATTGCTATCAAGAACAACCATTTATTTTTGCGGGTAATGTAAAAAAGTTTTTCCCCCATCACAAATATTTATCCTATAGACCAAGAGCTTTTTTTATTGCACATTTTGTAGACGAAATGTATAACTCAGTGGGTAGATATTTTCCTAGAAATAAAATGGGGATTGATAGGGCAGATGGAGAGTCGGCATCGGTACCACTACCGCTTTATTTGAGAAAAAAGGTAGCATTTACTAGTTTAGAGAGAAAGAGTGGATTTGGGGGTAATCCTAAAAGTTCTCCACCAGAAATTCCTGAAGAACTAATTGACTATATAGATTTAGCAAAAAAATTTAGAAATGAAGGGCTGAATGTTGAACTTATGGACTTAGAAGATGTTGATAGAGTCTATCAATTTGATAGGAAAGTTCATGCTACACCTTGGAGTCGTGACTCATTTTCTTATGCATATTATGATAATAACTATATAAATTTAATGTTACTTAAAAACGGTGAATTAATAGGTACAGCTGTTCAACTTTTATATGAGACTGAATCTCATCTTATGACTATAGGAATACTCGAAGAGTATAGAAATAAGGGATATGCGAAACTTCTTATTGAATTGATGCATTTATTAGCAAGAGATAAAAAAATTCAGAATAATTTGGATGATTATCAACAAATATTAGAGGTCCGTGTTTCAAATCATTCTGCAGTAAATTTATATGAAAAATTTGGATATGAAAAAATTGGTGTCAGAAAGGGATATTACGATATGCCTTCAGGCAAAAAAGAAGATGGTTTAGTTTATGCAAAGAAAATTTAGCCATAATCAAATTCAATGGCTTAAACAGCTAGGAGTAGAGGGGTTGTGGGGAGAAAAATTTAAATCCTCATTAATTAGCGACTCTAAGAAATTTGAAGAAAGTAAAGTTAGGCCTAGTGATTTAGTCAAAACTGAAGATTCATCATTAAGCAAAAAAGTTTTTGCTGCTAAGGATATTCCCTCAATCGATGATATTTCCATATCTACTGAACCATCAGTTATTGATACAAACATTTTGAAAATTAAAGGCTTTACCGATTTAAAGACTTGGTATTTAGATACGTATCGTAAATGGAATGTTCCTATTGATACAGATACATTAGTGATGAGGGAGTGGAATGGTTCTGAGGAGTTTCGTTTAATGATTTTTGAAGAAAGTCCTAATTTAGAAGATGTAATAGTTAGTACTCAATTTAACGGTGAACCTGGAGAGCTATTAGATAATATGATTGCTCAACTAGGTATTAAAAAGGAGCAAATTTACATATCATCATTCTATAAAACAGATAATCCAAATTTCCTATCAAAAGATCAGAATAATCTGCTTGTTGAAGTCTTTAAAAGAGAGATAGAGTTAATAAACCCTAAGGTTTTATGGTGCTTTGATACATCACTTCTTGCAATTCTCACAGGAGCTCAAAAGGTTACACATAATCAGGTAACTTTTGAACTCACCATAAATAATAAATCTATACCGCTTATCTGCAGTTTCAATCCTAGAGTTGTGATTGAGAATTCAAATCTAAAAGCAAATGTTTGGAGAGATTTGAATAAGATTGAAAAATTACTGCACTCTTAGATTCGAATTAGTGTCCTTTGTGGGCTAGCTTACCGTGGCTTCTAGAGCCAATTTCAGCAAATGCTTCGGGATATTTGTTTTTATTACTTTTATATAAAAGAATAAGTAGATACATTAACGCTGACACAGTCAAGCCAAAGATAACTATGATCTTATTGATATGTAATCCAGAATGTACTAACCATCCATATAATGCTACAAAGAGCAAAATATTTAATTGCTCATTAAAATTTTGAACTGCAATTGAATGTCCAGCAGAGAGTAATACATGACCTCTATGTTGCAATATAGCATTCATTGGTACAACAAAAAATCCTGATAAACCGCCAATAAAAATTAGAACTATATATACCGCCCACATTTGTTTAACAAAGATTAGTAATATAGTTATTAATCCCATCAATACACCGACAGGAAGGACATTAAAAGCTTTTTTAAGAGGTACTCGTCCAGCTATAACTGCACCAACCACGGTTCCTATAGCGGCTATACCCATAAGGAAAGCAGATTCCGATACATCAAACCCTAGATGATCCTGCCCCCACTTCAAAACGACAAGCTGAACTACGGCACCTGCACCCCAAAATAAAGTTGTAACTGCCATGGAAACTTGACCAACTTTATCCTTCCATAATATAGCCACATAATTAGAAAATACTTTGATTAATGTGATTGGATTTTTAGGCTGTTTCGGATAAATATATTTTGTGCGAGGAATAAATAGATTACATATAGAAGCAGATATATAAATTAGCCCTATGAAAAGAATGGCTATCATAGCTGGATAATCTTTAAAGGATTCAAAAATTCCAAAACTAAGTACCCAGTTCACAAATTTATGATTGATTAAAAAGCCACCAAGCATAAATCCTAAAATAATTGAAATAACTGTTAAACCTTCCATCCAGCTATTTCCGCGAACTAAAAATTTTGGATGTAGTAATTCAGTTACCAGACCGTATTTAGCAGGAGAATATGCAGCGGCACCTACACCGACTAGGCCATAAGCTAAAGTGATCATAATAGGCTGTAGAAGCTCTGAGTCTGAGTTCAAGAATCCAACAGCAAACATCATGATACATCCTATAATTTTTATACCATTAGTGACAAACATTACTCGACCCTTTGGGAACGTATCAGCAATGGCACCTATATGAGCAGCCAAAACAACGTAGGCGGCAGCAAAAAACCATTTAAGAGCTGAGTCTAGCCACTGAGGACCTGAAATTTGGTGTAATAATTCAATAGCAGCGATAAACAGAGCATTATCTGCTAGAGATGATAATGCTTGAGCTATTAAAAGGGTGTAAAAGCCTTTTCTCACAAAAATATACCTACGGGATTCGAATGCAAATTATTATAGAAGTTTTAATTGCCTTTTTTTAAGTAAAATTCCATTAATAACAATTAGAAATCATTTGACACGTGAGATTAACACATATAAAACTTTCAGGATTTAAGTCATTTGTAGAAACCATAGACATTGCCATCCCTAGTAATTTGGTAGGTATAGTTGGTCCAAATGGATGTGGTAAATCCAATATTATCGATGCAGTAAGATGGGTCCTTGGGGAAAGTAAAGCCTCTGAATTGCGTGGTGAATCCATGCAAGACGTTATTTTTAATGGGTCTACGAACCGTAAGCCAGCTGGTAGATGTTCTGTAGAGTTAGTGTTTGATAATTCAGAGGGTCGTCTACAGGGCCAGTGGAGTTCGTATACTGAAATCTCTATTAAGCGCATATTAACTAGAGAAGGTAGCAGTAGCTACTACATAAATAACCAAAGTGTTAGGCGTAAAGACGTTTATGACGTATTTCTAGGGACAGGTCTTGGTTCACGAGGGTATGCAATTATTGGTCAGGGCATGATTAATCGCATAATCGAAGCTAAACCTGAGGAGATGCGAGTTTATTTGGAGGAAGTTGCAGGAGTTTCCCGTTATAAAGAGCGTAGAAGAGAGACGGAAAATCGCCTATCTGATACCCAAGAAAATCTGCAAAGGGTAAATGATATTGAATCGGAACTCGATAAGCAGATTGAAAAACTTAATGTTCAGTCTGAAGAGGCCTCTAAATATAACGCCTTAGTTTCAGAAGCTCAGAAAATGGAGCACGTATTCTGGTATTTAAAAGAAGCTTCTGCACAAAAGGATCAAATATCAATAAAAGAAAAACTATCCTCTAATACAACCGAATTAGAAAAGCTTATGGCTGAGTTAAAAACTGCTGAGCTTGAAGTAGAAAATAAAAGACAGGCCTATCAATCAGTTAGTGACAGTCTGAGGGAGGCTCAAGCAGGATTCTTTGAGACAAATAATTCAGTTACTAAATTAGAGTCTGAAAGCAAGCATTTATCTGATGCAAAAACAAGACTTAATGAGCAGAATAAGCAACTGTCGGAAAAACTGCTTCAATGGAAGGACCAGATAAAATTTTTGGATGAAGAATTATCTAAAAATGATGAAGATATAGCATCAAAGAAAAATTCACTTGATGATTTGAAAACTCAAGAAATTGAATTATCAAAAGGGTTGCCTGAACTCGAGAGCATTGCCCACCAATCATCAAGACAAAAAGATGAAAGAAGGTCTGAAATAGGTAAATTAGAACAGGCCATCGCACTACTGAGACAGAAAGTTCAGGATTACGAAAGAAATAAATCTAGACTTTCATCCAAAATGGAGTCACTTAACAAGGAAAAGAGCTCGATTGATATCCCCAAGACTGATGGTGCTGAGATGCTTGTTAAACAAATGACATCATTGACAGATAAACAAGCGGTTCTTGAAGAAGAATTCTTTAAATTAGAAGAATCCTTGGGTGTAACTTCTAAGGCTTTAAATAAAGCTAGAGAAATTGCGGATGAGGATTTAAAAAATTATTCTCAAAGCAATGCAAAACTTACAGCTCTTCAGAATTTACAAAATGAAATTCAATCTAAAGGTGCTTTAGAAGCTTGGCTTAAAAAACATGATTTATCAAGTTCAAAGCGTTTATGGCAGCAAGTACATATTGAACCTGGGTGGGAGGTAGCCCTTGAATCTGTACTAAGAGAGAGATTGATGGGTGTTGAAATACAAAATGTATTAGATATCAAAGAATTTCTATCTTCTAAGCCGCCTGCTCGATTCAGTTTTTTTAAGAAAATAACTCAGTTTATAGAGCCACAAAGTTCAGACTTTAATTCTCTATTCTCAAAGCTTAAGGTTCATGATCAAGACTTAAAAAATTCTTTGCATAAGTGGCTTGGCGGAATTTTTGTATTAGAGAATCTTGAAGGGTTGGATGCGAAAATTCAGACATTAAAAGCTGGTGAATGTTTTGTAAGCAAAGAAGGCCATATTATCGATGAGACGGGAGTTTTATTATATGCACCCGAGAATGAACAGGCTGGAATTCTTGCTAGACAGCAGGAGATAGAAAATCTCGAAAAATTAACTAAGGCTCAGAAACTTCAATCTAATGAATCAAATGAAAAATTAAATAATTTAATAAGTGAATCTAATCGTTTACAACAACAGCTAGAAACTTCACGAGTTAATTTATCAAACATTACTAAACAAATTCATAATTTAGAAATTGAGCAGAACCGTCAGAAAAGTAAACTCGAGCAAGCATTAGTTTTAAGCGAAAGACTAGATAAAGACCTTGCTGAGACAAAAACTCAATTAAATGAAGTAGAAAAAGCAATTGTAGGCTTTGAAGAAGAGTTGCATACAGAAGAAGCAAATCTTAAGGTTTATAAAGATAAGTTTAGAGAACTTCAAAATGAGAGTGCTCAAAAATACGATAATTACAATGCATTACTCAATAAAGTGCAGTCCATAAGGGCTGATATTCGAGAGGCTAAACTTTTATTTGAATCGCTCGGTTCAAGAAAAAGTGAGCTGGAGAGAAACAAGGTCATTGCCACCAAGCAAATTGAAACTTTAACTCTTGAACAAGAGAGATTAAATAATGATTTGTTAGGTTTTGATGAAGCGGCATGTAATACTGCATTGCAAGAGGCTTTAAATTTAAGAGAAGCTAAATCACAGGCATTAAACGATATAAAAATTTCTCTAGATAATGTTGCATTTGAACTTAAGAAAATTGACGAGAATCGTCTCACAATTTCGCATAATATTGATCCATTGAGGGATGCAATTACTAAGCTTCAACTCGATGAGCAGGCGGCACGCATTCTAGCAGAACAATATTCTGAAAAATTAGATGAGGCTCAAATCTCTAGAGCTCACATAAAAGACGAGTTAGTTGAGCTACCTTCAGAGTGGTCAAAAGTCACGTGGTTACAGTCTCAAATTACCAATAGGCACAGACAAGTTGAAGCTATGGGTGCCGTCAATTTAGCGGCTCTTGAGGAATTAGAACAAGCCAATGAGAGAAAGCTGTTTCTTGTAAAACAAATAGATGACTTAGAGGAGGCCATTGCCACATTAGAAGATGCAATATATAAAATCGATAAAGAGACTAGCGAGCTTTTATCGAACACTTTTAACGAAGCGAACAAGCATTTTGCAGATATGTTCCCGAAACTATTTGGTGGCGGTGAGGCAAAACTTCGATTGATAGGGGATGAGATTTTAAGCTCTGGAGTCGAGGTCATGGCTCACCCTCCTGGAAAAAGAAATACTTCAATTCATTTACTTTCTGGGGGCGAGAAAGCATTGACAGCAATAGCTTTGGTATTTGCTTTATTTAAATTGAACCCTGCGCCATTTTGTTTGCTCGATGAAGTTGATGCACCTTTAGATGATGCGAATACTGAACGGTACGCCAAGCTTGTATCTGAAATGAGTAAAGATATTCAATTTATATTTATTTCTCACAATAAAATTGCTATGCAAATGGCTCATCAGTTAATTGGTGTAACACAGCAAGAACAAGGCGTATCAAGAATTGTGGCTGTAGATATTGAATCTGCTGTAAAATTGGTTGATAGTTAATTTCAAAAACCAAGGCTTACATTTTATGTCTAATATGCAAATTGGTATTCTATTGCTCGGAGCCTTTGCGGTTCTAATAGTTTTAGTCTATAACTGGTGGCAGGAAAAAAAGATAGAAAAACGCATCGGCGAGCAGTTTCCACATACCGATCAGGATCCCTTACTAGGTCCAGATCATAATCTCGGCTTGCATAATTCCATTAATCCAGTAGTTGATGAATCCTCGGTCTCATCCAAATCTATTTTGGCTTCTCGTCAAGAGCATGATGCAGAATCTATAGACCATATAAGTGAAGCGGTATTTGATATAAATTTTCCTGAAGCTATAAACGGAAATAAGCTTTTGCATCATATTCGTGATATGAAACTCGTTTTTAGTAAGCCTATTCGTTTTTTTGCTCAGACGCACGATAACTATCATAGAGCTTCTATAAAATCTGATGAATCTTATAGCTCATTGCAACTTGCTGTTGTATTAGCTAATCGTAGTGGTCCACTTTCTTCAGAAGAATGGGATGCAGCCTATTCATATGCGGATAACGTGGCGAATGCGTTTGACGGAAGTGTTGAATATAAACCTAAAGAACAAGTTTTAAAACAAGCTCAAGAATTTGATCTCTTATGCATGGAACTAGATGCAAGAGTTGGCGTTAAGCTTATATTAAATGGTCCGCAACCCGTTAAGGCTGTTATAGAAATTGCTGAAAGACTTGGTTATAGCGAATATGGTCTTGGGCATGTCATGCTTGACGAAAATAATAATGTGCTTTTTCATCTTTTGCTCGATGGTGAATATAGCACTCAGATTAGATCCGCTGGAGTTGAGTTTGTAGAACTAATTATTGATGTTCCAAATAGTAAGCCAATTGAAAATCCTTTTTCAAATTTATGCGATCATGCTTTCAAACTAGCTTCTGCACTCGATGCAAGTGTAGTAGACGATAACGATAAACCGCTAACTTCTACCGATCCTGTG
This sequence comes from Taylorella asinigenitalis ATCC 700933, assembly GCF_000687755.1. GTDB lineage: Bacteria > Pseudomonadota > Gammaproteobacteria > Burkholderiales > Burkholderiaceae_B > Taylorella > Taylorella asinigenitalis. The sequence continues at coordinate 61,345 of NZ_JHXN01000003.1, read as the reverse complement.
ATTCCAGAAATTGATTCGCAGCTACTGCAGGTTTATCAGGAATTAGCTCAAAATGGCTTCCCAGCTGGTTCTGAGCGTGCTAGAAGGGTATATCACTAATATGTCTGAAGAGGACTTTTCAGATTACGAAACCCTTAAAACCCAAATTGCTGAACACGATAGGGCTTACTATATCGAAGACAATCCTAAGATTTCTGATGCCGAGTATGACGGTCTGATGAGAAGATTGCTCGAATATGAATCATTACATCCAGAATGGGTTACTCCTGATTCTCCATCACAAAGAGTAGGCGGTGAAGCACTAAAAATATTTAACTCAGTGCGTCACACTGTTCCTATGCTTTCTTTGGGGAATGTATTTAACACTGAAGAACTGACTGCTTTTTATAATCGCATGGTTGAGGCCTGCGGCACTAGAGACATTGAATTTAATTGCGAACCGAAATTTGATGGTCTAGCCATTACTTTGCGATACGAACAAGGTTTGCTTAACTATGCGGCTACAAGGGGCGATGGGCAAACTGGAGAGGATGTAACGGCTCAAGTAAAAACTATCCGTACAGTGCCTATAAAATTAAATAGACCAAATGAGGGAACATTGCCAGAGGTCATTGAGGTTAGGGGCGAGGCCTTAATGTTCAAACGCGATTTTGAGAAATTAGTTAAATTTCAAAAAGAGCAGGGCGTGCAAACCTTTGCGAACCCTAGAAATGCCGCCGCAGGAAGTCTTCGACAACTTGACCCTAAGGTTACCTCAAAAAGAAATCTACGTTTTTATGCTTATGGCTTAGGAGAGTTTAAATCCTCTAATTCTAAGGGCATTTTTAAGAATCAGAGTGAACTTTTGGATTATTTTTCGTCTCTTGGTTTTAATGTTACAGAGCATAGAGAAGTGGTCTATGGAATGGAAGGGCTACTTGGATTTTTTGAAACTATGAAGGAGAAAAGGGAAGCATTGCCATTTGATATCGATGGAGTGGTCTATAAGGTGAACGACTTCTCACTTCAAGAAAAAATTGGCTATATCTCAAAGGCTCCTCGATTTGCCATTGCTCATAAATTCGCAGCCGAACAAATGCAAACAAAACTTCTCGATATAGAAGTTCAAGTTGGCAGAACTGGGGCTCTCACACCAGTAGCAAAATTAGAGCCCGTATTTGTGGGTGGGGTAACGGTACAAAAAGCTACCCTTCATAATGAGGATGAAATTGCTCGCAAAAACCTAATGATAGGTGATACAGTTATTGTGCGAAGGGCAGGAGATGTAATCCCAGAGGTAATGGAGTCATTGCCAGAATTGCGGCCTGCAGATGCACGCAAATTTATAATGCCTACGAGCTGCCCAGTATGCGGATCTGCTGTAGAAAAGCCTGAAGGTGAAGCAGTTGCACGTTGCACGGGCGGGCTATTTTGTGCGGCACAAGTTACACAAAGCATAATTCATGCGGTATCTAGAAAAGCCCTAAATATCGATGGTTTAGGCGATAAGCATATTCAAAAATTAGTCAGCAGTGGAAAGATTAATCATTTAGATGATTTATATCGTTTAAGCGTCTCAGATTTAAATGTTTTAGGCCGTAATGCTGAAGAATCAAAATTAGAAGTCTTAGCTCCAACTCTGCACGCACGCATTCAATCTAGTAAATCAACTACTCTAAGCCGTTTTCTTTTTGCTTTAGGAATTCGTCATGTTGGAGAAACTACAGCTAGGGATCTAGCTAAGCATTTTGGAGATCTGCAATCTATCATGACAGCTGATACTTCAAAATTAAGTCAGGTCCCAAATGTTGGAGAAGTTATGGCAGATTCTATTCATAACTTCTTTAAAGAGCCACACAATAGAGAAGTTATAGAGAATTTATTGACTCTTGGGTTTGAACTAAAAGCTGAAGAGGAGAATATCTCTATAAATCCTGCAATTGCTGGACATAGCTTTGTAGTTACAGGCACACTTGAGAGTTGGAAAAGAGATGAAATTTCTCAAGTAATAATATCCGCAGGGGGACGCATAAGTTCTTCTGTTTCAAAGAAAACTGATTATTTATTAATTGGTTCGGAGCCTGGAGACAGTAAACTTAAAAAGGCTCAGGAGCTAGGTACTGAAATTCTTACAGAGAGCGAATTTAAGGCTTTACTTCAAAAAAAATAATGGCCCAACTTGTGGGCCACAAAATTAAATCAAAGCATATTACTTAAGATTAGTTTTGATTTTTGCTTTCTTTTTAAGCTCTTCAGTGTATTTGTTCACTTTCTCTAAAGATAATGCACTAACAATTTCACGTTTAGACGCTTCATAAGATGGCAATGGAGTTGGACGCACATCATCCACCATAATTAAGTGATAGCCAAAATCTGATTTAACAGGTTGAGTTAGAACGCCGATTTTCGCCTCTTCTACAGCTTTACCGAATTGAGGTACGAAATTACTAGCAGGATGCCATCCTAATACACCGCCACCACTAGCTGTACCGTGGTCAATAGATTCTTTTTTAGCTGTTTCAGCAAAATCGATTTTCTTTTGGTTTAATTGTTCGTAAATTTCTTTAGCGCGAGCTTCATCTTTAACTAGGATATGGCGAACGTTGTACTGTTTAATATTTCCTAGAGCTTTAACTTGAGAATCGTAAAGTTTCTTGATATCTTCTTCTTTAACTGGATTTTTTTCAATATATTTTGAAAGCAAAGCAGTAGTTAGAATTTGATCGCGACTAAATTCGATTTGTTTAGCTACAGCTGGATCTTGATCAATCTTTTGTTTTTTAGCTTCTTGAATTAAAACTTCTCTAGTCACCAAATCTTCAAGAATGCCTTTTTTCTGCTCTTCAGTAAGTTTATTACCTTTAGCGATAACATTTGTAATTTCTTCAAACTCTTTGTTTGTAATGTTCACTCCATTAACGGTAGCTACATTTTGTGCGTAAACTGGTAGAGCTAATAAAGATGCGACCAGTAAAATTTTTTTCATTTAATAGTTCCTTTATTCAAATGTTAGATGGAAACTTCAGTCTTTATAGCTAAAGCGTGAATAGGATTTGGAATTATATCCTTAACTGCGTCTAAAACTACCCTTTGTTGTTCGACGCGACTTAATCCAGCAAATACTGGACTTGCTATAAAAACCCTAAAATGGCTTAATCCATTATTATAAGCGTTATGCCCTTTATGTAGATGAGATTCATTAAAAATTTTTAATTCTGTAGGCTTCAGCTTTGAAAGCCTCTCTCTAAGCAGTTCTTCGTGTTGTTTAAAATTTGGGCTCATCCGATTTTTTCTCATTTTGAATAACTGTCATATATTTTCCAAGCCATAAACTTTGTGAAATTGCGAATAAAAATGTAAGAATTGTGATTCCAAAGACCTTAAAGCTGGCCCACTGATCAGTCGTAAATCCCCCCCAAAAAGCCACATATAAGTTGGCAACGCCCACGATCACAAAAAATGATATCCATGCAACAGCCATCTTATTCCATGCATGTTCGGGCATAGAAATTTGCTTTCCCATTAATGACCTTATAAAGTTTTTCTTAAATAACAAACCAATTAACAATATGCCAGCAAAACACCATGTCAAAACCGTTGGTTTCCACTTAATAAATGTTTCATCATGAAGTAGAATTGTAGCCCCACCAAATACGACAATTATTGAGAGATTTATCCAATGGATTGCTTCGATAGGTTTTTTAGAAATGTAAAGATAGAGAATAAGTGCGATTGATGTAGCTATTGCTACCGCAGTAGCTACGTAAATGTCATAAATTTTTAATGTGATGAAAAATAAAAGTAGTGGAAGAAAGTCAGAAAGTATTTTTTTCATAAATAGGTAATATCCCTAATGACTAATAGTGGTTTATAAATATACTAAATAAAGAGTATAGATTAAATCTAGTACTCTTTATTTTTATAACCATCTTTTTTTCTCATTTTATTTTCGGAGATTAATTATGAAAAGATTTGCATTATTTGCATTAAACGCAGTTCCTATGATGGCCTTAGTTAGCGCAGTTTGGGCTCAGCAGCAGATTCGCATCGGTGTTTCCGTATCTGCCACAGGTCCTGCAGCTTCGTTGGGGATACCGGAGAAAAACACCGTCGAAGTACTGGATAAAAATTTTAACGGTATTCCAGTCGAGTATTTTGTGTACGATGACACTGGGGATACTGCAACTGCAGTGCGCAATATGCGTAAGTTAATCTCCGAAAACAAAATAGACGCAATGATAGGAAGTTCAATTACAGCCCCAACATTAGCTATGATTGACGTTGCTGCGGAAACTAAGACTCCCTTAGTGAGTATGGTAGGGAATAATGTTGTAGTTGTTCCTGTAGAAGGTCCAAAAAAGTGGTCTTTTAAAACATCTCCAAATGATGCCTCTATGGCTACTGCTTTGCTTTCAGCTATGAAAAAGCAAGGAGTCAAAACTTTAGGCGTAATTGGATTCGCTGATGCTTACGGGCAAGGATGGCTAGAACAAATTAAGATTGTTCTTAAGGACTCTGAAATAAAAATCGTTGCTGAAGAAAGTTATGCCAGAAATGACACCAGTGTAACTGGACAAGTTCTCAAAATAGTGGGTAAGAAACCTGATGCGGTTTTAGTTGCAACGGCTGGAACGCCAGGAGCATTGCCAACAAGAGAATTAAAAAGCCGTGGTTTTAAGGGACAGATTTACCATACTCATGGTTCTGCTAATATCGATTTTCTTCGCGTATGCGGAAAAGCTTGCGATGGCGTGATATTGCCAGCAGGTCCTGTTTTAGTGGGTGATCAGTTAGAAGACTCTCATCCATCTAAAAAAATTAGCCAAGAGTACAAAACCTTATACGAAAACAAATTCGGACAAGGGTCTATGAGTACTTTTGGTGCACATATGTTTGATGCCGATTTAGTCATCAAAACTTCAATGAAAAAAGTTCTCGATTCTGGATTAAAACCTGGAACCGAGGAATTTAGAGTAGCACTGCGAGATGCGATGGAAACTTCGAAAGAGGTGATTGGTACTCAAGGTGTGTACAACATGACAAAAGACGACCACACAGGTCTTGATGAAAGATCTCGTGTGTTAGTAGAAATAGAAAATAATAATTGGGTATACAAGCCCGAACTACTTAAATAATTGGGGAATTTAATGAACTTAAAAAATTCAATTTCTGCCATTGCTTTGATGGCAGCTTCTGCGTCATTATTAGCACAAGAAGTAATTAATATTGGTGTAACTGTTCCAGCTACTGGTCCAGCTGCATCTTTAGGCATACCACAAAAGAATACTCTTGAAGTGTTATATAAAGAGATAGAAGGTGTGCCTGTGAAGTTTACGTTTTTGGATGACGGCGGTGAGACTGCGGCCGCAGTGAAAAATATGAGAAAACTAATCTCCGAAAACAAAATCGATATTATGCTTGGTAGTTTAGTTACTGCACCTACACTTGCTATGTCTGAAGTTGCTCACGAAACTAAAACTCCATTGATTGGATTTACAGGAAATAAAAACACTGTAGTACCTATGGATGAAGACAAAAAATGGGTTTTTGAAGCAGCTCAAACCGATGAAATTATGGCTAAAGCTATTTATGATGCGATTAAAAAACAAAACGTAAAAAAATTAGCCATCATTGGATTTAACGATGCATATGGTCAATTATGGGCTCGTGAAATGCAAGGTGTTCTAAAAGATAGTGACGTAGAAATAGTCGCAAACGAGAGCTTCGCACGTAAAGACACTAGTGTTTCTGGTCAAGTATTAAAGATTCTATCTAAAAAACCAGATGCAGTTTTAGTAGCAACTTCTGGAACTCCAGGAGCATTGCCAACTAGAGAGCTAAGGACTCGCGGCTTCAAGGGCATAATCTACCACACTCATGGATCGGCAAATGGAGATTTCTTAAGAGTTTGTTCTACATCATGTGAAGGTGTGATTCTTCCAATTGGTCCAGTTGTAATTGCAGATCAAATTGAAGATTCAAATCCAACAAAAGCAGTTGCATTATCTTATATTGAGCCATATGAGCAAAAATTCGGTAAAGGTTCGGCAAATGCTTTCGGGGCATATATCTATGATGCAGCTATTCTAGCTAAGGCTGGTATTAGCGAAGTGTTGAAAATAGGCATTAAACCTAGCAGCGAGGAATTCAGAGTCGCATTAAGAGATGCATTAGAGAACGTTACAGAAGTCGTTACGACTCAAAGTGTGTTCAATATGACTCCTGAAAATCACTCAGGCATTGATGATAGATCTAGAGTACTTGTTGAAATTAAAGACAACAAGTGGGTTTATAGACCCGACCTACTAAAGTAAGGAATCTTGATGATATTAAAAAAAGTCATTCTAAATAACTTGCTAGCTTCCTCTGCTCTTATGTTATCAACATCTTTGATGGCCCAAAATGCCATTAATATTGGGGTAACAGTATCTGCGACTGGACCAGCTGCATCTCTTGGTATTCCACAAAAAAATACTGTGGAAATTTTGAATAAAGAGATTAATGGAATACCTGTGAACTATATTGTTTACGATGATGCGGGTGATACGGCTACTGCAGTGAAAAATATGCGTAAGCTTATCTCTGAAAATCATATCGACGCTATCATTGGTAGCTCGGTTACTGCAGCATCATTGGCTATGGTTGAGGTAGCAGCAGAGACTAAAACCCCTATGGTTAGCATGAACGGTAATATCATAGTTGTAACTCCGCAAGAGGGTGCAAAAAAATGGGCTTTTAAAACAGCTCAAAATGATGCACTAATGGCTCAAGCTCTTAAAACAGCTATGCAAAAACTTAAAGTAAAAAATCTTGCAATTATCGGATTTGCAGATGCTTATGGTGAAAGCTGGGCTAAGGAAATTAAAGCCGCACTTGAAGGAACTGATATTAATGTCGTGGCTAATGAGAGTTTTGCTCGCAAGGATACAAGTGTCACTGGGCAGGTACTTAAAATTCTAGGAAAGAAACCTGATGCGGTTTTAGTAGCTACATCGGGGACACCTGGGGCATTGCCAAATAGAGAACTTCGATCTAGGGGCTTTAAGGGACTTATATTCCACACTCATGGATCTGGAAATGGAGATTTTCTAAGAGTTTGCTCTTCTGCATGTGAAGATGTAATCTTACCTATTGGTCCAGTGGTCGTTGCTGAACAACTTAACGATGATCACCCTTCCAAAAAAATAGGATTAGAATATAGAAAGCTCTATGATGCGAAGTTTGGAGAAGGTTCTACTAATGCTTTTGGGGCTTTTTTATTTGATGCTGCAACTTTGGTTGAATCAGCTTCTAAAAAAGTGCTCGAATCAGGTGTAAAACCTGGCAGTGAAGAGTTTAGAGTGGCTTTGCGTGATGCAATCGAACAATCTAAAAATGTTGTAGCTTCTCAAGGAGTATTTGATATGTCTCCAGAGGATCACACAGGCTTAGATGAGAGATCTTGCGTTATCGTTAAAGTTAAAGATGGGAAGTGGGTTTTACAACCTGAACTTCTCGAATAAATTGATATGTAAGAGTAATTAAAATAGGCCTGACTTGTTAAAATAAAAAGTTATACAAAAAATTGAGAGATATCCATGGATTGGATGATAGCCAAAGTACTACTCCAAGATGGTCTTGTTACGGGTGTGATATATGCATTGATGGCTGTGTCATTGGTGCTTGTATTTGCAGTAACCAGAGTCATTTTAATTTGTCAGGGTGAGTTTGTTTCCTACGGTGCACTGAGTTTTGCACTCATGGCACATGGACATACCCCTGGCACCATCTATCTATTGCCAGTTTTAGGCACCATCATATTTATCAAAGAATTAATCAATCGTTTTCGGGGACGGCATGGAATGTCGTTACTTTGGGCCTTTATATACTTTATTTTGCTACCTTTTGCAGTCATGTTTGGAGTGCCTCTTGTCCTTGAAACGCAACCAAATTTATGGGTAAAAGCTTTACTAGCACTAATTATTGTTGTGCCTTTAGGCCCTATGATTTATAGATTAGTTTTCGAACCTGTAGCTTCTTATAGCGTTTTGAATTTGTTGATCATTTCAATTGCTCTTCATTTTGCTATGGTTGGCACTGGCTTAATCGTGTTTGGAGCTGAAGGGTGGTTGGTTCAAGAACCTTTCTTTGATGGCGAAATTGAATTATTCGGTCTTCCTTGGTCATACCAAAAATTATTTGTAATAGGTTTGACATTCCTTACGATATTAGGATTATGGCTGCTCTTTGGATATACGCTTATCGGTAAGGCTCTAAGAGCAACAGCTGTAAATAGAAGAGGTGCTCAATTAGTTGGGATAAGTACTTCTATTTCAGGTCACTTAACATTCTTGCTAACCGCATTTGTCGGTGCGTTGGCAGGAATTATGCTTGTGTCATTTATTCAAATTACTTATGAGACAGGATTTATCATTGGTCTGAAAGGGTTTGTGGGTGCCATTATTGGAGGACTTGTTAGCTATCCAATAGCCGCATTTAGTGCAATTGGTGTTGCGATAATCGAGTCATTTACAACATTTTGGGCTTCCGATTACAAAGAAGTGATAGTGTTTACGTTAATATTGCCAGTTTTACTGATTCGCTCTTTAACGACTACACATCATGAGGAGGACGAATAATGTATAAGATATTCGTCGCTATATTTGGAGCTATCCTTATATCGCTTCCACTTATACCAGCAACTCCTGAATTCTGGATTAATCAGCTAAATACAATTGGTATTGCATCTCTAGTGGCTTTGGGCCTTATTATTCTCACGGGCATAGGGGGCATGACCTCATTTGGTCAGGCTGCATTTGTAGGAATTGGTGCTTATACGTCTGCTTATTTAAGTACAGCTTTGGGGTTTTCACCTTGGGTAGGCTTAGTTTGTGGGCTTCTGCTTTCTTGCGTAATTGCTTTTATTTTAGGGCAACTTACTTTAAGGCTCTCAGGTCACTTTTTAGGATTAAGTACGATTGCTTTAAGCTTGGTTTTCTTCTACCTCTTTGGCAATATGGAGTTTCTAGGCCGTCATGATGGTATACCAGGCATACAGCCTATATCATTGTTTGGTTTTAGTTTCCTCAAAGCAAGAGATATGTTTTATCTAATATGGTTTTGCGTATTTGCAGGAATTTTACTGAGCATTAATTTACTTAATTCTAGAAACGGTAGGGCTATATGTTCGCTTAAGCATGGTGCATCCATGGCTGAGTCATTTGGTATTAACACTCAGTCATATCGCATGGTTGCTTTTGTGTATGCGGCATTCTTTGCAGCACTTGCAGGTTGGTTATATGCACATGAACAGAGGGCAATAAGTCCGAGTGCATTTAGCTTAAATTATGGTATCGAATATTTATTTATGGCTGTTATAGGTGGCTCAGTAAGTATTTGGGGTGCTGTAGTCGGTGCGGCTTTAGTTATTATCTTACGCGATCAAATACAGGCTTATGCACCTTTATTTGTGGATGAGCGAGTAAATGTTGAGATTATTGTATTTGGCATAATGATGATTTTGATTTTGCATTATGCACGTGGTGGATTGTGGCCAATCATGCTTGAGAAATTTTATCGTTTACTTGGGCAAAAAACTGTACCATCACATGAATTAGAAATTAAGGATGGTACTGAAGATTTATCGAAAAGACCTAAACCACCTGTTGGTGAAGTAATTTTAGAAGCTCAAAATCTTCGTAAAACTTTCGGTGGCCTAGTTGCTGTAAATGATGTTAGTTTTAAGGTTCGTTCTGGTGAAATTATTGGTTTGATAGGACCAAATGGAGCGGGGAAAAGTACGACATTTAATTTGATTACGGGAGTATTGCCACTTACATCAGGAAAAGTGATTTTCCGCGGTAAGGATATAACAGGAGCTTCGGCACGCAAAATTGCAACTCTTGGAATTGGACGTACTTTCCAACATGTGCAGCTTTTGCCTGGTATGTCGGTGCTAGAAAACGTAGCTCTGGGAGCCCATCTGCGAGCACCTTCCTCAATTGTTAGCAGTATTTTCCATTTAGAACGCGGTAAGGAATCTCAGCTTCTCAAAGAGGCTAAATACCAATGCGAACGCGTTGGTTTAGGCGATTACTTACACGAGCAAGCAGGCAGTCTTCCATTGGGTAAGCAGCGCATTGTGGAAATTGCACGTGCTCTTGCCTTAGATCCTTCTTTGTTGCTTTTAGATGAAGTAGCGGCTGGTTTGCGTTATATGGAAAAACAGCAGCTCTCTAAAGTACTGTCAGATTTGCGAGATGAAGGCGTGAGTATTCTTCTCGTTGAACACGATATGGATTTTGTGATGAATTTAACTACGAATTTGGTTGTTATGGATTTTGGCACGAAAATTGCTGAAGGTACACCAGAGGAAATTCAATCTAACCCAGCCGTGATTCAAGCTTATCTTGGGGTGTCAGACGATGAATAATTTATTAGAAATAAAAAATCTCTCTACATCCTACGGTAAAGTTAGTGCTCTTAATAATATCGATTTAAGTCTCGATAAAGGGCAGGTCGTTTCAGTGATTGGGGCAAATGGTGCGGGTAAGTCTACATTGCTAAATTCGATTATGGGCTTATTGCCTAATAATGGAAAAAGTGAGGGACAGATTTTTTATAAAGGTGAGGATATATCTCATGATAAAACCGAGCACCGCATGCTTGCTGGTATCAGTTTGGTTCCTGAAAAGCGTGAGCTTTTTGCAAGCATGGAAGTAGAAGATAATCTTTTGCTTGGTGGATTTAGAAGGTTTTTAAATAGAGATCCTGAATTTAGAAAATCGCTTGAGAGAGTGTATGAACTTTTTCCTCGCCTAAAAGAGAGACGTAAACAATTTGCTGGAACATTGTCAGGTGGAGAGCGTCAAATGCTCGCCGTGGGACGTGCCCTCATGTCGAATCCTACTTTGCTTATGTTGGATGAACCATCTTTGGGCCTCGCACCTTTAGTGGTTCGTGAGGTTTTTGAAATCGTTAAGCGATTAAAAGCGATGGGAGTTTCTATTTTGTTGGTTGAACAAAATGCACGATCTGCTTTGAAGGTTTCCGATTATGCTTATGTTTTGGAGATGGGTGAGGTAAGTCATCATGGACCAAGCAGTGAGCTATTAAATGATCCTAAGGTAATTGAAAGCTATCTTGGATTTGGAAAAAAATCTTAAAAAAGAGTCACCCGTTGGGGTGGCTTTTTTTATCCTCGTATTCACTACTTAAACTTTATGAATTATCATTAATTTGATTTTAAATAGAGGACCAAAAATGACCAAAACGCCAAAAAGTTATCTTACGGAAGAAGAAAGGCAAAACTACTTGAAACAGGATCCTAGGGGTAAAATTTTAAATTTATCTGAATCCTTTGAAGCTTGCATGGCGGGGGATATTGATTCTGCATGGTTGTGGTTAGCCAGAGTTGATTTGTGTGAGAATACAAAAAGGAATTTGAGAAATTCTATGCCCAAAGAATTAATTGATGAATATGGTTTGAAAGTCGATTAAACCTTAAATTTATATGGGACTTATTTTCTAGTTGTTGCGGAAATTTTATCCTCGTATTCACATAAATCCGCTATCAAACACTCCTCACACCTAGGTCTACGGGCCTGACACACATATCTCCCATGCAGGATTAGCCAATGATGCGAGTCTCGCGCAAATCTTCGCGGCACATGTCGCATTAAAGCCTTCTCCACCTCCAACACATTTTTCCCTTTGGCAATGCCCGTGCGATTCGCCACTCTAAATATATGCGTATCTACCGCCATCGTACTCTGTCCGAATCCCACATTCAGCACAACATTCGCTGTTTTGCGACCAACACCGGCTAATGATTCAAGAGCATCTCGAGACGAGGGAACATTGCCACCGAACTTAAGGACTAAATCCTCGCATGTACGAAATACATTTTTCGCCTTAGTCTTATAAAGCCCTATGCTTTTAATCTTCTGCTCAAACTGCTCATAGCCTAGGTCAAGCAGCTGTTGTGGTGTGAAAATATGATTCCAAAGATCGGCCGTCGCATAGTTCACAGAGCGGTCCGTGGCTTGTGCTGACAATATCACAGATATCAAGAGCTGAAAATTGTTCGTGTAGTGAAGTTCGGTTTGCGGATAGGGATTCGCTTCATAAAAGCGCTCGAAAATTTGCTCACGTTTATGTTTATTCATTTTCTTGCCCGACGCTCCCGAGCTTTATTCAAAGCATCCATAATAGATGCTTTGCTATCTGAAGAATGGCTCTCTGACAAAGCCTCAAGCCGCATTTGTTCTAAAATTTTATCGTCTTCGAGTCTTGCGTTTCGTGCATGAAATCTCTCTCTGGCAATGCTCGCGTCGCTCTCACTCCATGGCTCTGGACTCAATTTCATCTCGATGCAATCTACGGGACAAGCCAAAACGCACAACTCGCATCCTGTGCAAAAATCGCTAATGACGGTATGCATCCATTTATTTGCACCAAGAATCGCATCCACAGGGCACACTTGAATGCATTTTGTGCAACCAATGCAATGCTCTTCGATAATATATGCTTTGTGCAGAGGCTTAGTTTCACCACACTCTGGGTCCACTGGTTTGACGACGCTACCTGCCACAAATTTCGCAAGCTTCGCTACTACAGCATCTCCCCCAGGCGGACAACGATTAATATCCGCACCTTCGTAAACAATAGCTTTTGAGTATGCAAGACAGCCCGCATAGCCGCATTGCGTGCATTGTGTTTGTGGCAATGCCCCGTCAATCGCCTCCACAAGCCTTTCTTCAGAAAGTGTGTTCATCCACTTCTACCAATATTTTTCAACCGCAAGATTACCGATTGCACCTCTGCGTCCCGTAGCAAATCCTCGCTCTTTAAGCAACGCACGGGCCTCGCTTAGCATTTCAGGATTTCCGCAAAGCATAATGCAAGAGTCTTCCGAATTCATATCCAATCCTGAAAGTCGCACCAAATCACCGTCTTCGATTAATTTAGTAATTCTCGATGAAGGCATCACAGCCCCTGACCATGGATGTACAAACTCAGATTCACGCGTAGGAAGTGGCAAATATGTAAAGCGATGCAAAAATTTTTGCGATAATCCAAGCAATAAGTCCTTATAGCTTAGTTCCGCAGCAGTCCGCACTCCATGGCACAGAACAACATTTGAAAATAAATCCCACGTTTTTTGAGTTTGCAATATAGACAAAAATGCGGATAAACCCGTGCCTGTAGCAAAAAGCCATAAGGTTTTACCGCCATTTGGAAAATTATCTAAAGTCAAAAATCCAAAAGGAACTTTGTGTATGGCAATGCTCTCGCCTTCATCCAGTGCAAATAATTTCGGACTAAATTCTCCTGTAGGAACTAATGTTGCGTAGAACTCTAAATAATCGGCTTCCTCTGGGTTAACCATTGAAAAGCCTCTCCAGATAGTGGGCTCTACTCCATGTCCAACTGGTAAACCTAATCGAGCAAATTGTCCTGCTTTAAATTCAAATTTACTAGGTCTATTTGTGATGAATGAATGCAGCTTTCCATCCACCCATTTAGTAACTTTGTTAATTTTTACTTTATGGTAATTGCTTTCTGAGGAGCTCATATTAAAGACTAAGGCTTAATAAGGTACTCAAGCTTATTAGGTTTGCCATTCCACTCCTCAGCATCAGGAAGAGGGTCAACAGATCTGCTGATTGGCTCAAAAAGAGGTGTCAATTCAGCATTAATTTTTATAAAGTGCTGCTGATCACTAGGCAAGTCTTCCTCAGCAAAAATAGCATCAGCCGGACATTCTGGTACACAGACAGCACAGTCGATACATTCATCAGGGTCAATTACTAAGAAATTAGGACCTGCTTTAAAACAGTCTACAGGGCATACGTCAACGCAATCGGTATATTTGCAACGGATGCAGTTGTCGCTAACTACGTGAGTCATGGTTAATCCAAATAAAAATTCTAATTATTTTGATGTAATATATAAATTTACATATGATTTTAACCCATTTAAATCAAAGCCCTAGAAAGGCAATTGGATTGATAGGGTTTATAAAAGATTAATAGAAGAGCAATCATGATTATTAAATCACTTCTTGATACAGACCTATATAAATTTAGTATGATGCAAGCCGTTTTGCACCAATTTCCTAGTGCTCAAGCGGAGTATCACTTTAAGTGCAGAACTGAAGGAGTAGATTTAAAGCCCCTGATTCCAAAAATTCAAGAAGAGGTTGATTATCTTTGCTCTCTACAATTTACTGAAGAGGAACTTCAGTATATGGGAAGTTTTAGGTTTATAAAACCAGACTTTATCGAATTTCTTGGTCTTTTCCATATGCCTAGAAATCGAATACATATTCAGGCTAGCGATGACGATAACGGAGGAATACAAATCATTGCCAAAGGGTCGTGGTTGCATACTATTTTATTTGAGGTGCCTGTCCTATCTATAGTTAATGAGCTATATTTCAGCCATAACTATCCAGATTTAGATAAAACTGAAGGTAGAAAACGTCTTCACGCAAAAATTAATCAAGTGAAGACTGCTACAGAATTGCCAGATTTTGTATTTGCTGACTATGGCAGCAGACGCAGATTTTCAGCTGAATGGCATGATGAGGTCGTTAAAACTTTGGTTGAACAGCTTCCAAAACAATTTGTTGGTACTAGTAATGTTTTATTGGCTAAAAAACATAAAACTAAACCTTTGGGTACGATGGCTCATGAATTCTTGCAAGCATGTCAGGCTTTAGGACCACGCCTTAGAGACTCACAGGTATATGCTCTTGAGACATGGGCTAAAGAGTACCGGGGAGACTTAGGTATTGCATTGTCTGACGTATATGGGTTAAATGCATTTTTGCGTGACTTTGATATGTATTTCTGCAAGCTATTTGATGGAGCTCGTCATGATTCTGGAGATCCTTATGAATGGGGCGAAAGAATGATTGAGCACTATAAGAAAAATCGTGTTGACCCTAGGACTAAAACTCTTGTGTTTTCAGATAGTCTTACATTTGATTTAGCCTTAAACATTGCCAGAAGGTTTGTAGGACGCGTTAAAACATCATTTGGTATTGGTACAAATTTAACAAATGATATGGGAGTTAAACCTCTTCAAATTGTTATGAAGATGGTCAGATGTAATGGTCAGCCCGTAGTTAAAGTTAGTGATGAACCGAATAAAACTATGAGTGTGGATCCAGAGTATTTAAATTATTTAAGATATGTTTTCGATTTACCTAGAAATCAAGAACTAGAGGCAGGAGATCATCTTCTTAAAAGCAAGGCTCCTACTCAATTTGAAATTAAGGATTAACGATTAATGAAACATCCCATAATTGGTGGTGATGATTTATTTAATGAAGCATGGCAGAAAACTGTATTTGAGGATTTCACAAACAATGAGTGTGATTTTCTAAATGAGGTTTTTAATTTCGCATTACCTTATTTACAAGATAGAAAATTAAGAAGTCAGGAAGGTAGTTTGCATCATGCAAAGGGGATGATTGATATTCTATCTCTCCTTCAGCTAGACGTACACACATTAGCTTCCAGTGTTTTAGTTGTTGCAGCTCCCGACTCAGACCATATTTCTGAACAAGCCAAATTTAAAACCAAAATAATGGATAAATTTGGTGAGGAAATTTTTGATCTTGTTGAGGGTGCTCAAACTCTTAAACGCATCGGAATCGTCGCTCATCAAGCGAGCTTGCCTACTGCTCAACAAGAGTTATATCAGCAGGAATTGCTTCGCAAGATGCTTTTAGCGATGGCTACTGATTTGCGTATTGTTTTGATTCGATTAGCTTCACGATTACAGACATTGCGTTGGTTTGTTGATTCTAAGTTAGTATGTCCACCAGAGTTTTTGCAGCAAAATCGTACTCTTTATGCACCATTAGCTAATCGTCTAGGTATATGGCAGATTAAGTGGGAACTAGAAGATCTTTCATTTAGATTTGAAAACCCTGAAACCTATAGAGAAATTGCAAATAGACTTGAGGCTACTAGGGCTGAAAGAGAGCAGCTTATTAGAGACTTTATCTCAAAGATTAAAAATTCCTTAGATGCTCAAGGCATTCAATCTGATGTTTCGGGTAGGGCAAAACATATTTTTAGCATCTATAACAAGATGAAAAATAAGTCTCTTAAATTTGAAGACTTATATGACTTGCTTGCTATTAGAGTTATTGTTCAAAATGAACGAGATTGCTATACCACTTTGTCATATGTACATTCGAACTATCATCCAGTAATGGAGCAATTTGACGACTACATTGCCAGACCAAAACCTAACGGATATAGGTCCTTGCATACTGTTGTGCGCGACGATAATGGAGCTGTATTTGAAGTACAAATTCGCACTCAAAAAATGCATGAATTTGCAGAATATGGGATGGCAGCACATTGGCGTTATAAGGAGGCGGGTGCGAAAGGCGGTACTGTTAGTGCTTCGAGTTTGTATGATCGTCAGATATCTTGGATGCGTCAACTTCTTGCATGGCGTAAAGAAGTAGGGATTGAGGAGGCCTCAGCTACGGCTTCTGCAGCTTCTTCTGTACCTACTGCACCAAATAAAGAAGATAAGGCCGATGGCATAGATCAAAAACGCATCTATGTTATGACACCTCAATCAAAATTGCTTGAATTGCCAGAGGGAAGCACTCCAGTTGATTTTGCATATTTACTTCACACTGATTTAGGTCACAGATGTAGGGGTGCACGTGTTGATGGGCAGCTTGTATCTCTGAACACACCTCTTCAAACTGGACAAACAGTTGAAATCATTACGGCTAAGTCTGGAGGGCCTTCTCGAGACTGGTTAAATCCTGAGCTAGGGTATTTAAAAAGTCCTCGTGCAAGAGCAAAAGTTCGTTTATGGTTTAATGCGATTGCATTGCAAGAGAAAATCAATAACGGTCAGGCTTTAGTAGAAAAAGAGCTTCAAAGATTAGGTAAGACAGCGGTTAATTTAGAAACGCTCGCTCAAAGCCTCGGATTCTCACGTCCAGATGATTTATTTTTAGCAATAGGCAAGGATGAATTTAGTGTAAAAGCATTGGCTAATGCATTTCAGGAAAACGTTGAAACTAAGGACTCTGTAGAGGATGAGGTAGAATCAGTCACTAAAAGATCACGCAGTAATAGTACTACGGTTACTGGAAAGAGTGGTGTATTAGTTGTGGGTGTGGATTCACTTATGACTCAGCTTGCAAGATGTTGTCATCCTGCACCACCTGATGATATAGGGGGCTATGTAACTCGAGGCAGAGGGGTAACCATTCATAGATTATCGTGTTCGGCTTTTGATGAACTTCGTGCAAAACACCCAGAGCGAGTGATTGACGTTAGTTGGGGTGATACTCAAAATTCTGTTTATCCTGTGGATATTCAGGTGCATGCAATGGACCGCACGGGACTTATTCGCGATATTTCTGATGTATTAGCTAAACAAAAGGTTAATGTTATTGCTGTAAATTCTAGAAATAGAGAATCGTATGCATATATCACATTGACTCTTGAAATTATGACGGGCGATCAATTGAATAAAGCACTCGCAAATTTAACAAACAATGTACCAGGTGTTCTGTCTGCTAAGAGAATCTAAAATAAGTTAAAATTTGAGATTACCTATTAATTAGGACTTAAATATGAGTTGGATTGACAAAATATTGCCACCAAGAATTAATTCCTCTGAAGCCTCTGCAAAGCGTGTACCTGAGGGGGTATGGGTAAAGTGCCCAGCATGTAACACAACACTCTACAGGGATGATTTAGTTCGTAATCTTAATGTATGCCCTAGTTGTGACCACCACTTAAGATTAACAGCTCAAGAGAGGATTGACTCATTACTAGATACAGAAAATAGGGTGCTTATCGGTGATGCTGTACGTTCAACTGACCCACTTAAGTTTAAGGACACAAAAAAATACACAGATCGCTTGACCGATGCTCTAAAAAAATCAGACGCAACTGATGCAATTGTTATCGTAAAAGGTACATTATCATCTGTACCTGTAGTTGTTGCCGCTTTCGATTTTGGCTTTATGGGTGGATCTATGGGCTCTGCGGTAGGTGAACGATTTGTTAGAGGAGTGAATGCTGCTATAGAGGATAAAATTCCTTTTATTTGCGTATCTGCATCCGGTGGTGCTCGTATGCAAGAGAGCTTATTCTCTTTATTTCAGATGACTAAAACTACGGCCGCATTAACCTTATTATCTAAAGAGAAATTGCCTTTTATTAGCGTTTTGACTGACCCAACTATGGGTGGTGTTTCTGCGAGCTTTGCGTTTATGGGCGATATTGTTATTGCCGAGCCAAACGCTTTGATTGGTTTTGCTGGTCCACGTGTGATTGAACAAACTGTGAGAGAGCAACTTCCAGAAGGTTTTCAAAGGGCTGAGTTCTTGCAGGATAAGGGTGCAGTGGATATGGTTGTGAATCGCAAAGATCTTAAACACGAGATTGCTTATTTACTGGCTCTTTTGACTAACCAATCTTACGAAGTAGTCGAAAGGTTGTAGAAGTTTCTATAAAGCGTAATTAAGTTTCCATGCGGGGGCGAAGAAGAATAAGGCTCCATGCGGGGGCGTAGACGAATAAGGTCAGCTAAAATTTCTCTTAGCTGACCGTTTTATTTTAAAGATTTAGGCGAGTCTCTACTTGCTCTAGTGGCTCGGTTGGTAGTGGTTCTAAAGGCTTGCGTTCGCGACCTAATTTGATTTCTACGAAAGGAATTTCGACGACTTTCTCTGGGTCTGTTTCGATCCAAATCATGCCAATTTTTTCGCATGTAGCAATCAATGTTTCTTTATCGAAAACAAAGGTCTGTTCAGCTACAGCCGCCTGAACCGCCGCACCTGTTGCTGCATCCGAAGATCCACCAACGCCCGAATCCGAAGCCGCCCCAACGCCCGCATCCGTATCATTGCTAGACTCAGCTGGTCTACGCCCCTGACTTCGTGGCAATGGCTTAGGAGCCACCTCCAGCCCAAGCGATTGCGGATCCAATTGAGCTATAGTCTCACTTAAAGACGGAGCTTCCACGTTTTGCTTTAAATCCTTGTCTTGAGGCACATCTTCTCTAGCCACTGACGAAGGTTTTGATCTTTCATTCAATGGCTCAGCTATAGCATTTGGAGTCGCTTGAGAAAGCTCAATCGATTTCGAACCTTCATTTATTGATTCGCTTGAAAGAATATCTTGTTGCTCAAGAATAACCTCATTTGGTACAAACGCTTGATTGTTGCTGTTGCGATTTCTGCCGCGACCACGTCTGCTTCTATGATGTTTGTTTGAAGGCTTAGTCTCTTGATTAGCTTGAGTCGCTTGAATACTGTCAGTCGCTTCAGTTGCATTAGAGATTAGCTCGACTTCTTCTTTTAAAGTTTCATTAGCCTCTTGAATTTCAAGTTTGTTTTGTGCATAGCGATCGCCTCTGGATTTTCCTTTGCGACGTTTGTTTTTAGATTTTTTCTCTTGGATATCATTAGTATCTCTAGCTACTTCAGTAAAGCCCATTATTTGTTGAGTTTCACTTTTTTGCTCCGCTTTAGATTTGCGATTTTTATTTTTATTTGATTCAGAGCTTGCTTTGGTTTTGGTGGCAATGTCCTCCGCACCTTCTCCATCGCTTGGTTTTCTTGCATCAAATTGCTTTTGACCCTTACGCACCTGTTGTTTTCTCTGAGTTGCTTTTGGAGCACGCCCTTTAGCTTTTGGTCGAGCTGATTTTTCAGTAGTAGGTGCCTCTTTTATAAACCCAAAGAATGATAAAATTCTCTGCCAGAAAGTCATCTCTGACTTAGCTTTTGAAGCCGCTTTTGGCGATGGAGTAGGGGCTGGAGTTGTTCTACGAATGCCCTTAACCACAGCTTCTGGAGTCTTAGGTCTGTCCTTTTTCTCCTGCCATATAGGAGTGGTCTCCTCTGGCTCATCAACCAAATCATAACTTACTGGCTGCTCATCCATACGCGAGTCATCATGCTTGATGCGCTCAATATTATGGTGAGGCGTTTCTAGATTTTTGTTTGGAATTAGATAGATGCGTATCTGGTTTTTCGCTTCCATCTTAACGATATCTTGACGTTTCTCGTTAAGTAAATAGGTGGCAACGTCCACAGGAACCTGTGCATTCAGTACTGCAGTATTCTCCTTAAGAGCTTCCTCTTGCAATAAACGAAGCACATTTAGTGCACTTGATTCAATATCTCGAATAACTCCTGTACCATTACATCGCGGACAAATAATATGCGACCCTTCATTCAATGATGGACGTAGCCTTTGACGAGATAATTCCATAAGTCCAAATTTTGAGATTTTTCCCATTTGAACTCGGGCTCTATCAAATTGAAGAGATTCACGCAATTTCGCTTCGACAGCTTTTTGGTTTTTGCTATCTTCCATATCAATAAAGTCGATAACAATAAGCCCGCCTAAATCTCGCAACCTTAGTTGACGAGCTACTTCCTCAGCAGCTTCAATATTAGTGCGCATTGCAGTTTCTTCAATATCACCGCCTCTAGTCGATTTAGCTGAGTTAACGTCTACTGCAACCAGTGCTTCTGTATGGTCAATGACTACAGAGCCACCAGATGGTAGTTGAACATGCCTCGAATATGCAGTTTCAATTTGGTGTTCAACCTGGAATCTTGAAAATAGTGGAACTGCGTGGCGATAACGTTTAACTTTTGCGACATTATCTGGCATAACGTCATGCATAAAAGCATGGACTTGATCATAGATTTCATCTGTATCAATTAAAATTTCAGAAATGTCATGAGAAAAATAATCTCTTAGAGCCCTAATAACTAATGATGATTCTTGATATATAAGAATAGGGGCACTGTAGTGGTTTGCAGCATCTTCAATAGCTTTCCAAAGCTGCATAAGATAGGTAAGGTCCCAGTTTAGCTCTTCAGTTGTGCGTCCAATACCTGCAGTTCTGGCAATAAGACTCATACCTTCAGGCAAGTCTAAATGAGACATAGCCTCTCGCAACTCCTGCCTGTCCTCCCATTCAATACGACGAGAAATCCCACCGCCTTTAGGGTTATTAGGCATAAGCACTAAATAACGACCAGCTAATGATACATATGTAGTAAGAGCAGCCCCTTTATTTCCTCGCTCCTCTTTTTCGACTTGAATTATTAATTCCTGTCCAACCTCTAATGCCTCAGAGATACGACTAAAGTCCGCACCCTTTTTAAAATAATTTTTAGATACCTCTTTAAAAGGGAGAAAACCATGCCTCTCTTGACCATAATCTACAAAGCATGCTTCGAGAGAGGGTTCAATGCGGGTTATAACGCCTTTATAAATATTTCCTTTTCGCTGTTCGCGTCCCGCAGTTTCAATATCGATGTCCAATAACTTTTGACCATCAACGATTGCAACACGTAATTCTTCTTGGTGTGTTGCATTAAATAACATTCGTTTCATATAAATACTCAGAAAAAAACTAATACTTCGGATTAAGCATTAACCTAGTTCGAGAGGATGATTGAATGAGTATAGGGTGGCAATATAGAAGCGTCCTGCTCCTATATAAATGACTTATAAATTATGATGATTAACGTAAAAATTCATCAATTCAGCAATTTACAATACTATCTGCAGAACTCATATCTGCAAACAAAAAATTCTATACAAATTCTAATCGCAGTCTGTGGGTAGGGATATCAAACTACCGCATAAAAACAGAAAGCTTATACAACACAATCGAAATAGACCTGCTAAAGTTCAAACAATATGTGCAATTTTTTATTATTATTTTACAAATTTAAATACGTTGTAACTTAAGCCGTCATTAGGCGTTGTGATTGTAGCATTATTACAATGTTTTAGCTACAATTAACTTCCTTTTCTACATATTCTTTTTATTATGAACTCCCCTAAACCATCAGTTAGATATATCCAAGTGGATGATTCTTCAGATGGTCAACGCATAGATAATTTTATGTTGAAATACTGCAAGGGAGTCCCAAAAAGCCATATATACAAAGCTATTCGATCTGGTCAGGTGCGAGTTAATAAGGGGCGGGTTAGTAGCGAATCTCGAGTTAAGGAGGGCGATGAAGTTCGTATTCCTCCATTTAGAGTCCCAGAAGAAACTCCTAAGAACTTTATACCAAGTCGAGAATTTGAAGTAGTATTTGAAGATTCTTATTTTTTGATTATTAATAAACCTGCTGGACTTGCAGTTCATGGAGGAAGTGGAGTATCTTTCGGGGTTATTGAACAAATCAGATTTAGTCGACCTGAGCACACCTATTTTGAATTAGTTCATAGACTCGATAAAGAAACCTCGGGTTTACTAATCATAGCCAAAAAAAGAATTGGACTTGTAAAGCTTCAAGAAATGATGCGGCAGAAGCATTTCCACAAGGCCTATTATGCTTTAGTTAAAGGTACTTGGCCAGCCAATTTAAAAGACATAAAGCTACCTTTATATAAATATTTCACTCCTCAGGGAGAGAGAAGGGTAAGGGTGGACATGGAAAATGGAAAATACGCTCATTCAATTGTAAAAAAAGTAAAAAAATACAACGATTTTGAACTTTTAAGTGTTCAGATTTTAACTGGACGCACTCATCAGATCCGCGTTCATTTACGTGCATCTGGATTTGGTATTGTGGGTGATGAAAAATATGGAGATGATACTCTCACAAAATATGTAAGTAGCTTGGGATTTAATAGAATGTTCCTACATGCTTATAAATTGTCGTTTGTTCACCCTATCACCGATGAAAGACTTAATTTTGAAATAGATTTGCCCGATGATTGCAAAACATTACAAAAAAAACTTGGACCATGAAATATTCCTTAGTTATTTTTGATTGGGACGGGACATTGATGGACTCGACACATAATATTGTGGTTGCCATTCAAAAAACATGTGCCGACCTTTATTTACCTATTCCCTCAGCTCAACAAGCAAGTTGGGTTATAGGATTATCTATATACGAAGCGGCTCAAAAAATAGTCCCAGAAATTACTCCCGAACAAATCTCTGAATTTGCTGAGCGTTATAAATTTCACTACTTTAGTATTGGGCCTGATATTAAATTATTTACTGGTATACCCGAGCTTTTAGAGTCTCTTAAAAATAGAGGGGTATTGACGGCGGTAGCTACGGGAAAAAGTCGTTACGGATTAGATATCGCATTAAAACAATTCGGTTTAGAGTCTAATTTCGATACCACTAGAACTGTCGATCAAACAGCTGGAAAGCCCGATCCTCTTATGTTGTATGAAATTATGGAAGAGCTTCTCGTTAAACCAGAGCAAGCTATCATGATTGGTGATACATCTCATGACTTACTAATGGCCCGAAATGCTGGGATTCATGCTATTGGCGTATCCTATGGAGCTCATAACCGCCGTGAATTAGATGAGTTGCAACCTAATCATGTTGCCGAGTCCGTATCTGAACTCTCTCGTCTATTATCTATATATACGCAAAAACACGTTTATTAAGCTAAGAATAGGAATATCGT
This sequence comes from Taylorella asinigenitalis ATCC 700933, assembly GCF_000687755.1. Classification (GTDB taxonomy): domain Bacteria; phylum Pseudomonadota; class Gammaproteobacteria; order Burkholderiales; family Burkholderiaceae_B; genus Taylorella; species Taylorella asinigenitalis. Next base: position 37,911 of record NZ_JHXN01000003.1, on the reverse strand, counting down.
AGGCACTTTATGAAAATCAGGAGTCTTCGATTTTTTCCATTCAGCGATTGTTTTTGTTGAAATTATCTGTTTTCTAGTATGAATCCCTATGCCCACACAAAGTTTAGTCTGTGGGTTTAATGTTTCAAGAAGGCTGGCAAATACGGACTCATTTCTGTAGGGCGTTTCAATAAAAATTTGCGTTTGAGAAAATTTTTTAGAATTCGCCTCCCAAGTTTTAAATGATTGTTTTTTGGTGGCAATGTCCAAGGGAGCGTATCCATGAAAAGTAAAACGTTGACCATCTAAGCCACTCCCCATTAACCCAAGCAAAATTGAGGAAGGTCCAGTCCAAGGCACAATTTCAATTCCATTTTTGTGTGCGTATTGGACAACCTTAGCCCCAGGGTCTGCAACAGCAGGACAACCAGCTTCTGACACTAGTCCTATCATTCCTTCGTTTGATTCTTCTGAAAACCAGGAATCGTAATCTTTATTTGAATCCTTATCGCTTAATGTGAATATTTTTATTTCTTGTATAGGCTTATTTGGACCAATTAACTTTAAAAATGCTCTCGCAGTTTTAGCATTTTCTGCTATGAATACATCAATTTTCTTAGTAATTTCAATCGCTTCCTTAGGAAGCCAGTATTCAATTTCTAAATCACCTAAACCTACAGGAATCAAATGCAGTTTTTTGTTACTCATTTTGTAGGGAAAAAACCAAGTTTTCTTAAAAATTCTGAAGTTCTTATTAAAGGAAGGCCAATTATAGCTGTGGGGTCATCACTAGTAATAGATTCCATAAGCGTTATGCCAAGTGACTCAGCTTTTGCACTACCAGCTGTATCTATAGCAGGTTCAATTGAGAGGTAATTTGAGATTTCTTGCTCAGTTAAATTTCTAAATACGCATTTAGTCAATACGGTATCTCTCATGATGCCACCTGCATGCATCACGCATATAGATGTATTGAAATCAACTGTTTTTCCGCTTAATTCATTAAGCTGTAATTTCGCCTTTTCTAAGCTGCCAGCTTTTCCAACCGTTTTCCCATCAAATGTAGCAACCTGATCAGATCCAATAACAACTGAATTGGGATATTGGTCAAAGACAGCCTGTGCTTTTTCTTTGGCTAGTCTAATTGACAATGCCACAGGAGTCTCAGAAGGGTGTTGTGTTTCATCAATATTTGGTGAAATGCATTCAAATGGTATATGCAAACGTTCTAACAATTCTTTTCGGTATTTTGATGATGACGCTAATATAAGTTTTGGGTCAGAATTTGGCATGAATTATTGACTTAAAGTATTAAGAAATATAAAATAATCGATTACTTTAAAATAGTTTAAGATTTAGCTTTTTAGAGATTATTTTACTATATGAGCTTATTTAATAGGTGCTTAGCTTAGTAACTTAAAATATGGCTTATGTGTTTTAAGGGACAAGTTATGGATTTTTATGAATTGATTAGAAACCAAAAAACTGTCCGAGACATTTTTCCTATTACTAATCTAAACCGTCTATTAGAAGATTATCCAGATCAGCATACGAATTCTTTTGTTGATTGGTCAGTGACTGGCATTCCTGATAGGGTGGGTATATCTGAGGCACATAAGTTAATTAACCTTTCAATTAAAGTTACTCCTAGACTTATTTGTCAGCGTTGTAATAAATATTTTGATTTCCCTTTAGAAATTGAATCTACCCTTGAAGTTGTCTCAAGTCTTTCAGATTTAGAGGCTGATGTAGATACATCTGGAGAAATATCCGATTACGAGCATGATAAAATACTGGCCTCTCAAGCTCAAGATATGGTTTCATTTATAGAAGACGAAATCCTTCTTAATATTCCGTATATTCCTAAGCACGAGACATGTCCTGATGGGATGGGTGTATTATCTAATTTAACTGAAAGTAATCTTTCTTCTAAAGAATCACCCTTTGCTATTTTAAAGAAGCTTAAAAAAAATTAACTACTGGAGTCATAAATGGCTGTTCAACAAAATAAGAAAACACCTTCAAAAAGAGGGATGCACCGTTCACACGATTATTTAACTAATCCTCCAACAGCGGTTGATCCAACTTCAGGTGAAGTTCATTTGCGCCATCATATCAGCCCTAATGGCATGTATCGTGGCCGTAAAGTATTAAAAACTAAAAACGACGAGTAATTTATTCCGCTCATTGTAGGTTTGCAGTGATTAGGATCGCTATTGACTGTATGGGCGGGGATAATGGTATCTCCGTTACAGTTCCAGCAGCAGTGAGGTTTGCACATCGCATAGCTGATGTGCACTTTTTGCTAGTGGGCGATGAAACAAAAATAAAAAAATCCTTGAATCACAGTAAACCTCGTGACCCAAATCAATTTGAGATTATCCCCTGTAATGAAGTAATTACAGGAGAAGATGCTGTCGAATCAGCCCTTAGACATAAGAAGGGCTCGACTATGCATGTGGCTATAAATTTGGTTAGTGAACAAAAAGCCGATGCTTGTATTTCTGCCGGAAATACTGGAGCACTTATGGCTATATCTCGTTTGATATTAAAAACATTAGATGGTATAAAAAGACCAGCCATTGCCTCAGCAATTCCTAATATTTCTGGGGGTGGCACATATGTGCTTGATCTTGGGGCAAATGTGGATTGTACCCCTCAGCATCTGCAGCAATTTGCAATTATGGGCACCGCACTTGTTCAAGCTATTGAAGAAATAGATAATCCTACACTAGGTCTTTTAAATATAGGTCACGAAACACATAAAGGAAACGATGTGGTTCGAAAAACTTATTCTCTATTGCAAGAGTCTGGGCTTAACTTTATCGGGAACGTTGAGGGCGATGACATTTTCAAAAGTAAATGTAATGTTGTTGTTTGTGATGGATTTGTGGGTAATGTTATGCTTAAGACATCTGAAGGTTTGGCTAAGATGATTAGCCAAAAATTAAAAAAACGTTTCCTCCATTCCTTTTTCACTAAATTAATCGCATTTATAGCTAAACCTGTTTTATCTAAGTTTAAAGAAGAAGTAGATAATCGCAGATATAACGGGGCAGTTTTCTTAGGACTAAAAGGTGTTGTAGTCAAAAGCCATGGCTCAGCTGATTCTTTAGCTTTTAAACATGCGATATATAAAGCATATTCAGCCATAAAATTCGATATCCTTAATAAAATTAGCGTTAAGGTTGGCGAGTTGCAGTCCACAGAAGTTAGTGAACAAATTTCAAATAATACTGAACACGCTTAATTGGTATCAGGTTTTGGAGATATAAACTTATGGTTTATTCAAAAATTCTTGGTTCTGGAAGTGCATTGCCAGAACTAATAGTGTCCAATGATGACTTAGCTGAAAGATTAGCTAAAGATGGCATTGAAACATCTGACGAGTGGATAAATTCACGAACTGGTATTTCTCAACGATATATTGCATCAGAGTCTGAAACTACCTCAAGCTTGGCTACTAAAGCTGCTAAATTAGCTCTTGAGGATTCGAACATAAATCCAGAAGAAATCGATCTTATAGTTTTAGGAACCTCGACCCCAGATTTTATTTTCCCAAGTACAGCATGTCTTATTCAAGCGAATTTAGGTATTGAACACGGAGCTGCTTTTGATGTTCAAGCGGTTTGTAGCGGCTTTTTATATGCCCTTACAGTCGCAGATAATTTTATAAAAGCTGGTTCCTCTAAAACGGCCCTTGTTATTGGGGCAGACACATTAACAAAAATTCTTGATTGGAAGGACCGCAGGACTTGTGTCTTATTTGGTGATGGGGCAGGTGCTGTAGTTTTAAAAGCTTCGGATGAACCAGGGATCATTGCCACCCAATTAAATGCTATGGGCTCACTTAATAATATTTTAAATACTCCAGGAAATATTCGGCATGGAGAGATAGTAGGTGATCCGTTTTTAAGAATGGATGGACAGGCTGTATTTAAACAAGCGGTTACAAAATTAGAAAAGTCTGCTTTAGAAATCTGCGAGAAGGCTGGTGTAAAACCTAGTGAAATCGATTGGTTTATACCTCATCAGGCAAATGCTCGAATTATTTCTAGTTTAGCCCGTAAGTTAGAATTGCCTGAAGAGAGAGTTGTTATGACTGTTTCGGAGCATGCAAATACATCTGCAGCTAGTGTGCCATTAGCATTAGATTATGCGAGAAAGCAAGGTCTAATAAAACCTGGACATCTTGCAATGCTTCAAGGTGTAGGTGGTGGGTTCACATGGGGCTCTGCCCTAGTTAAGTTTTAAAGGATTATTATGAAAATTGCGATTGTATTCCCAGGGCAGGGTTCTCAAGCTATAGGTATGTTGGATTCATGGTCAGATAATGGTGTCGTTCAAGAAGTTCTTAAAACCGCTAGTGAGGCCCTAGGACAGGACATTGCCACCCTAATACATGAAGGTCCTGAACACGATTTGAATTTAACAACAAATACTCAACCAGTTATGCTTGCTTCATCATATGCTTTATATAAGGCATATGTGGAGGCGGGATTGCCATTGCCAGAAGTTATGGCAGGGCATAGTTTAGGCGAGTATACGGCATTGGCAGCGGCGGATGTTTTTAAATTAGAAGATGCTCTAAAAATTGTTAGAGTTAGGGCGGATTCTATGCAAGCTGTTGTACCTGTAGGTGCTGGGGGTATGGCTGCGATAATTGGACTATCAGACGAAAAAGTTGTTGATATTTGTAGGCGTGTGTCAGAGCAATCAGGAGAGATTGTTGAGGCCGTAAATTTTAATGCTCCATCGCAAGTAGTGATTGCTGGACATAAAGTAGCTGTTGTGACTGCATGCGAAATTTGCAAACAAGAAGGGGCAAAAAGGGCCGTGGTATTGCCAGTGTCTGCACCATTTCATTCATCTTTGCTAGAACCTGCAGCCATGAAACTTTCAGAGGAATTAAGTAAGTTCAAATTAAATGTACCGAAGATACCAGTTATTAATAATGTGGACGTATCTATTAAAGAATCTGAAAAAGACTTAGTTGATGCCCTTGTCAGACAAGCATGGCATCCTGTGCGTTGGGTTGAAACTATGCAAAAAATGTCTGATTTGGGGGTCACTCATGTTATAGAATGTGGTCCTGGAAAAGTATTAACTAATCTGGCTAAACGTATATTGCCAGAGGTTGAGGTATTCACATTGAATACACCAAGTGATTTAGAAAATTTGAAAAATGTTTTATCTTAAGGTGCTTAAATGAATAATGAATTAAAAGACAAAATTGCACTTGTAACTGGAGCTAGTCGCGGAATTGGTGAAGCTATCGCATTGGAATTAGCTAGTAGAGGAGCTAGAGTTATTGGAACAGCTACAAGTGAATCAGGTGCTAAGCAAATTACTGAAAAACTCTCAGAATTCGGCGGTGAAGGAAAGGTATTAAATGTAACCGATGCGGCTGCTAGTGAAGAATTAGTAAAAGAAATCGTCGAAATGGGTGGTCCACATATTCTTGTTAATAATGCTGGTATCACTCGAGATAATCTTATTATGCGTATGAAAGATGAGGAGTGGGACGATATTATTCAGACCAATTTGACTGCAGTTTTTAGATTATCTCGTGCTGTTGTCAGACCTATGATGAAAGCTAGAGATGGCAGAATTATTAATATCACTTCAGTTGTTGGTATGACAGGAAATATTGGTCAGGCAAATTATGCTGCAGCTAAAGCTGGAGTGGCTGGTATGACTAGATCTTTAGCTCGAGAATTAGGTAGTAGAAATATAACAGTTAATTGTGTAGCTCCAGGGTTTATCGACACAGCTATGACTAGAGCTTTGGGTGATGAAGCGGCTCAAAAATTAATCAGTCAGATTCCTCTTGGTCGTCTTGGGTCAGTTAAGGATATAGCTTATGCTGTTGCCTTCTTAGCTAGTCCTTATGCAGGATATATTACGGGTGAAACAATTAACGTTAATGGCGGTATGTTTATAGGGTAGTTTTATTTTTAAATTAAACCTTTTTTTCATATAATACACTTTAATTTTGTAAAATTAGTTATTTTTATTTGGGACTTCCCACTTTGGAGATTTAAATGAGCATTGAACAACGTGTTAAAAAAATCGTTGCGAAACAACTAGGTTTAAACGAAGATGAAATCAAAAACGAGTCTTCTTTTTTGGATGATCTAGGAGCTGACTCACTTGATATGGTTGAATTGGTTATGGCTTTCGAAGACGAATTCGAAAACACAATTACTGATGAGCAAGCTGAAACTATTACTACAGTTCAGAACGCTATCGACTTTATCGAGAATAACTCTAAACAGTAATTACTGTTGGGTGGAATAGTTCTGACAAATTGAGAAATTCTTAGAAAATTTCTTAAAGCGTTTTTGTAAAGTAGCTTTTCATGTTGCTTTACAAGACGCTTTTTTTATATAAGGAGCATATGTGAAAAAACGCGTAGTAATAACAGGTCTCGGTTTAGTAACTCCTGTGGGAAATGATGTTAAGTCCTCATGGGAAAATATTGTTGCAGGTAAATCTGGCGTAACAAAAATTACTCGTTTTGATGCAATTGCATTCAGCTCTCAAATTGCAGCTGAAGTAAAAGATTTTGATCCATCTCTATATATTCCAGCTAAGGAAATAAAGCAGATGGATACATTTATTCATTATGGTCTTGCAGCTTCTTTTGAAGCATGGAAAGATTCAGGGCTAGAAGTTACAGAGCAAAACGCTCATCGCATTGGTGCAATCGTGAGTTCTGGTATTGGAGGTCTTCAAAGAATTGAGGCTACTCAAACAGAATATCTTGAAAAAGGTCCACGAAGAATTTCACCATTTTTCGTTCCTGCTTCTTTGATTAATTTGGTTTCTGGGCATTTAACTATAAAACTTGGAATAACTGGCCCTAGCTATGCAATTGTCTCTGCATGTGCGACAGGTGTTCATTCAATCGGTGACGCAGCAAGATTGATTGAATACGGTGATGCGGACGTTATGATTGCTGGTGGTGCAGAATCTACTGTTTCCCCATTAGGTATTGGTGGGTTTGCGGCTATGAGGGCATTGTCAACAAGAAATGATGACCCTGCTACAGCTTCTCGTCCGTGGGATGTGGATCGAGATGGTTTTGTGTTAGGCGAAGGGGCTGGTGTCGTTGTTCTTGAAGAATACGAACATGCGGTTGCACGCGGTGCAAAAATATATGCGGAATTTGCTGGATATGGCATGAGTTCTGATGCTCATCATATAACTGCTCCAAGTATGGAAGGTCCTGCACTTGGGGTTAGAAATGCATTGAAGAATGCTCATATCAATCCTGAACAAATTAACTACGTTAATGCTCATGGAACTTCAACTCCTCTTGGAGATAAAAATGAAACTGAAGCACTTAAACTTGCTTTAGGTGATCATGCATATAAAACAGTAGTTAATTCAACTAAGTCTATGACTGGTCATTTGCTAGGTGCTGCAGGTGGTATTGAGACAGTATTTGCTACTCTTGCTGTAAAAAATCAAGTTTCACCACCAACTATAAATATATTCAATCAAGACCCTGCATGTGATCTTGATTACTGTCCAAATGAAGCACGTGATCTTAGTATTAATTATGCATTATCAAATTCGTTTGGTTTTGGTGGTACTAATTGTTCTGTTGTTATTAAAAAATTCTAATGAATGGGGAAGCTATAAATTACGGTGTTTTGCAAGATAACTGGGAAGTTAATTGCTCAGTCGGATTAAAGCCAATTCACCATTATTTTTTAGCCTCTCTAATTTTTCTTACTCTATTAGGATTTGTGGGGTTAGTCTACTCACTATGTATAGCACTGCTTTATGTAAAAAGTATCCATAATTCATTCAGACTAAGACCACTAAAATTTCAAATTCGTCCCTCTCATATTTCTCAAATTTGCCCACCTAATGGTGTGGTAGATATTGCAAAAGTGGATTTTTATCAAATATGCTTTCATATCCAATATAAGTTTAGAAATAGGATGCAAAGTTTTTATCTATTTCATTGGGATATTGATAGGAATTCATGGAGAAGGCTTAGAGTACTTTTAATAAATAAAAATAATTACCTTTGATTTCAAATTAAAAATTTTTTAACTTTCCAACATTAGACTATTAGCAACAGACAATTTTTAAAAACAAGGATAATTATGAAATTCCAAAAATTACCAATATATGCATTATTACTTGGTGCTTTGGTTTCAGCACCTGCTATTTCACAGAATTCTTCATCCTCTACTAGTTCATGGGGTACACCTGCACAAACTGAAACAGATGCTCTTACGAAATTCCCTGCACAATCAACTAATTTAGGACTTCCCGACTTTACTAAAGTTGTAGAAAAAACCGAAAATAGTGTAGTTAACATACGTACCATGGAAACTATTAGCTCACGAGGTAGAGGCCGTTCGGGTCCAGGTTGGTCTTTCCAAGGTGATCCAGACGCAGAAGAGTTTTTCGAATTTTTCTTTGGGCCTGATTTCTTTCCTGAACCATTTTCAAAACGATTTGGTCCAGGACCAAATGACAGAGATTCTGATAAATCAAGACCTAAAAAAGGTGATCGTCAGGTTCCGAGCGGAGTAGGTTCTGGATTTATTATTTCTAAAGACGGCTATATCATTACAAATGACCATGTAGTTGATAGAGCAGATAAAGTTATAGTTACATTAAATAACGGTAAAGAATACGATGCAGAAGTAGTTGGTACTGATAAACGTACTGACCTTGCTCTTATTAAAATTGACGCAAAAGATCTAGAGCCTATTGAGATAGGTAATTCAGATGCACTCAAAAAAGGTCAATGGGTTTTGGCTATTGGATCTCCATATGATTTGGAGTCCACTGTTACTTCAGGCATAGTTAGTGCCATAAATCGTGATACGGGCGATTACCTACCATTTATCCAAACTGACGTTGCGATTAACCCAGGTAATTCAGGCGGCCCTTTAATTGATTTAGAAGGAAAAGTTGTAGGGGTCAATAGTCAAATCTACACCAGAAGTGGTGGTTCAATGGGTATTTCGTTTTCTATACCTATTAATGAAGCTATTAATGTAATCAACCAATTGAAGGATACAGGTACTGTTGAAAGAAGCCGAATTGGTGTTGCAATAGGACCTCTTCAAGAAGATGTTTATAAAGCTTTAGGTCTACCTAATGATAAAGGTGCATTAGTAAGTAGTGTTGAGCGTGATGGTCCAGCGGATAAAGCTGGTATTCGTGCGGGTGATGTTATTTTAAAATTTGATGGTAAAACTATAAATAAATGGACTGATTTGCCTCGTATGGTTGGACAAACTAAACCAGGAAAAAAAACAGACATTGAAATTTTCCGTCGAGGTAAATATGAGACCTTGTCTGTGACCGTAGAAGCCATTGAATCTAAAGGCATCAAATCTAAAAAAACAAAAAAACCTGAAGTTAAACAAGAAAATAAACTGGGGTTATCAGTTGAAGCTTTAGATAAAAAACAACGTGAAAATTTAAATATTAATGGTGGTGTCTTAGTTTATGACCTTACAGATGAAGCTAAAGAAGCCGGCTTTATGAAAAACGATATTATTTTGACAGTTAATAATGTTGATATTTCTACTGTAGAAGGTTTTAACGAAGTAGCTAAAGACCTACCTAAAGATAAAGTTGTTGCTGTATTGGTGCTTCGTGATAAAATGACACAGTGGATAACTACTAAACCAAACAAGTAGTCTTTCCCTAACTTAAACTGTTTGACCTCGATTAAGTTCACTTAGTCGAGGTTTTAAATTTTTATTTATCCGCACAAATTGCATGCAAAATATACGAAACTTCTCAATTATTGCCCATATTGACCACGGAAAATCAACACTTGCAGATAGGCTTATTCAAAAAACTGGGGGCCTTGCTGATCGTGAAATGTCTGCTCAAGTTCTAGATTCTATGGATATCGAGAGGGAGAGAGGTATTACTATTAAAGCTCAAACGGCCACATTAAACTATAAGGCCAAAGACGGCAAAGACTATATCCTAAATATTATTGATACTCCTGGTCACGTGGATTTCTCTTATGAAGTAAGTCGTTCATTATCAGCCTGTGAAGGGGCTTTGCTAGTTGTTGATGCTACCCAAGGTGTTGAGGCTCAAACGGTTGCTAATTGTTATACGGCTATTGATTTAGGTGTTGAAGTTATACCAGTCTTAAATAAAATGGACCTTCCTTCAGCTCAACCCGAAGAAGCTAGAGCTGAAATCGAAGATGTTATTGGTATAGATGCTTCTGACGCAGTGTTAGCTAGTGCTAAAACAGGACAGGGTATAGATGAAATACTTGAAGTTATCGTAAATAAAGTACCACCCCCGAAAGGCAATACAGGAGCACCTCTTCAAGCATTAATAATAGACTCATGGTTTGATAACTATGTGGGAGTAGTTATGCTTATACGCATAGTTAATGGCACTATCAAACCAAAAGATAAGATTACTTTTATGGCTACACAAGCCAATCATCTAGTAGAGCAATTAGGCGTTTTTACACCTAAATCACAACCAAGAAATTCTCTTTCTGCTGGTGAGGTTGGATTCTTAATTACGGGAATTAAGGATTTAGCTCACGCAAAAGTGGGTGATACTATCACTCATACACAAAATCCAGCAGCGGAATCATTGCCAGGGTTTAAAGAAGTTAAGCCACAGGTTTTTGCAGGTCTTTACCCTGTAGAGAGTAGTGAATATGATCAGCTTAGAGACTCTTTAGAGAAATTAAAACTTAACGATGCATCTCTACAATTTGAACCAGAGGTCTCACAAGCTCTAGGTTTTGGTTTTAGATGCGGCTTTCTTGGGCTTTTGCATATGGAAATTGTCCAAGAGAGGCTTGAGCGTGAATTTGATATGGATCTTATTACTACAGCACCGTCTGTAGTTTATGAGGTCGTTAAAAATAACGGTGAAGTTCTCTATATTGATAGCCCTTCTCGTATGCCCGATCAGGGGACTATACAGGAGATTCGCGAACCTATAGTTAATGTAACTTTGTTTATGCCACAAGACTATGTTGGTCCAGTTATGACTCTTTGCAATAATAAACGCGGTATTCAAAGAGATATGAATTATCACGGACGACAAGTGCATTTGCATTATGAAATTCCATTAGCAGAGATTGTGTTAGATTTCTTCGATAAATTAAAATCCATCTCTAGAGGCTATGCTTCTATGGATTATGAATTTTTAGAGTATCGCTCAGCAGATGTGGTTCGTGTGGATTTGCTTATAAATGGCGATAAAGTTGATGCACTATCTATGATTGTTCATAGAGCTTCAGCTCGTTTTAAAGGGCGTGAAGTGGTCTCTAAAATGCGAGGATTGATTCCCCGTCAGATGTATGATGTAGCAGTACAAGCGGCGATTGGGGCGGAGATCATTGCCAGAGAAAATGTAAAAGCATTAAGAAAAAATGTGCTTGCTAAATGTTATGGCGGGGACATAACAAGGAAGAAAAAGTTACTTGAGAAACAAAAGGCAGGAAAAAAACGCATGAAACAAGTGGGCAGTGTTGAGATTCCTCAGGAGGCGTTTTTGGCCATTCTTCAAGTTGAGGATAAATAATGGATTTGATTTTTTTAATTTTAGTTATTGTAACTTTTACTGCTAGGGCATTAGAAAAATATGTTTTAAGGCCTAGACGTGTGAAATTGTATGGAGCCGAAGCAGATAAATATTCAAATGGGTTGCTCAACTATGTGGGTAGTTTATTTGGATTGGTATTTTTCATATTTATATTGCGGGCATTTGTAGTTGAACCGTTTAGAATTCCTTCGGGGTCTATGCTTCCAACTTTACAAAGTGGAGATTTTATTCTCGTTAATAAATTTAAGTATGGCTTGAGACTGCCTATAATTCACCAAAAAATTATTCCTATAGGTAGTCCAGAAAGAGGGGATATTGTAGTTTTTAGATATCCATTAAATACAAAACAAGACTATATCAAAAGAATTATAGGCTTGCCTGGGGATACAGTTAGATACGAAAACAAGCAACTTTATGTTAACGGAGAGGCTATTGCCACAGAAGCAATTGGTCCTTATATAAATCCTGAGCAGCAATCTGGAAATCCTGAGAGACATAAGGAGAAGCTATTTGGTGTAGAACATGATATTTTGCAGATGCCTGGTTTATATTCGATACAGCCTATAGAGCAATTCGAAAATTTTAGTTCCTGCAAATATTTTGGACAAGCAGCTGTAGAATGTGAGGTACCAAAAGGTTACTATTATGTTATGGGCGATAATCGCGATAATAGCTTAGATAGTAGATTCTGGGGGTTTGTTCCTGATAAATATCTTGCTGGTGAAGCATTTTATATTTGGTTGAATTTAGGGGATTTTGACCGCATTGGCTCAATAAAATAGCATGAAATTAACTAAACTTCAGAAAAAGTTAAATTACTCATTTAAGGATGTGCAACTTCTAAATAGAGCTTTGACTCATAGAAGCTACAGTTCTACTCATAATGAGCGACTGGAATTTTTGGGAGACTCAATTCTTAACTTTTCTGTAGCTTCTATATTATTTAAAAAACTCAAGGATCAGGCTGAGGGTGATCTCACACGTATTAGAGCAAGTTACGTTAATCAAGATACTTTAGCTAAAATCGCTCAAAACTTGGAATTACCAGACCTAATTCATCTAGGAGAGGGTGAGCTAAAAAGTGGTGGTTTTAGAAGGCCATCTATTCTTGCTGATGCAGTTGAGGCTATATTTGGAGCTATTTATATAGACAGCGGAATACTTGAGGCTCAAAAGGTGGTAGAGAGTATTTATGAGCCACTTATGAAGGATGTTGATTTTTCAACTTTAGGTAGAGATTCTAAGACACTTTTGCAAGAGTTTGTGCAGGCGAAAAAGGTACCATTGCCAACATATAAAGTTTTGAACATTTCTGGTGCTGCACATGATCAAGAATTTGAAGTTGAGTGTTCGGTTGAACTTTACGATATTTCTGCTCAAGCTGTTGGATCAAGCAGAAGGTCAGCCGAGCAAGCGGCTGCGACTATTGTTTTAGAGAAACTAAAAAAAATAAAATCATTTTCAAAAAAATCCTCCAGTAAACTTAGAAAAGTCACTCAACTTACATTGCCAGTGGCAGTTGAACAAGATGCAAAATAGCAGCAAAAAAACGGGATTTATTGCAGTTGTTGGTCGTCCAAATGTAGGTAAATCTACATTAATGAATGCACTGATCGACAGTAAAATTTCTATTGTTTCAAGAAAAGCTCAAACCACTAGACATCGTATTCATGGGGTTCTTACAAAGGATGAGATTCAATATATTTTTGTTGATACACCTGGTTTTCAGACCCGTCATGGCGGAACTATGAACAATATGATGAATCGTGTGGTTACGACTACTCTTAATGATGTGGATGTAGTATTGCATGTGGTTGAGGCGGGTAAATGGAATGATGGAGATGCACAAATATTGCCACTGTTACCTAAGGGTAAACCTACGATTCTAGTTCTAAGCAAAGTGGATTTAGTAAAGGATAAAAATTCGCTTTTTACCTTCACCTCAGATATTTTAAAAAATCACGCTTATGATGCGGTGGTACCTGTGAGCTCAGAAAAAGGTATTCAGCTTGATGCTTTGCTTGATGAGATAAAAGAGCGACTTCCTCATGGAGAACATCTTTTTGATGAAGAGGCGATAACCGATAGAAGCATAAAATTTATAGCTTCTGAAATCATACGAGAGAAAATTTTTCGACTTGTAGGGGATGAGCTGCCGTACGAGTGTACAGTGGTTATAGAAAAATGGGATGAGAGCCCAAGTGGTGTAACGATAAACGCTTGTATACTTGTTGAGCGAGAAAATCACAAGCCTATCTTATTAGGGTCTAAAGGGATGCATATGAAACGCATTGCCACAGAATCTAGGCAGGATATTTCAAAGCTTATTGAAAAGCCCGTATTTCTTGAAATTTTTATTAAGGTGCGAAAAGGTTGGTCTAATAAAGAGGCTCAACTTCGGAACCTTGGGTATGAGTAATGTTTATGCCTGAGGAAATCGCCAAACCCGAGGCTGACGGTAAGCCTGAGGAAATCGCCAAACCCGAGGCTTATGCTTCGTCCTTCGCATCACACACGCCCCTCACGCCTTCCTCATCTCTTGCATCCACCGCTCCCCACACACATGCTCATAAAAAACGCGTTTCCGATGCGCAGGCCTTTTCACTCCAATGCATTTCATGGAGCGAGCATTCTCTTATCGTAACCTTGTTTTCGCGAGAATATGGACTTATCGCAGGCGTTGCCAAAAGTGCTAAGCGCCCTTATTCTGTGCTTAGGCCCATAAGTGCTCATTTTCAGCCTCTCCGCGTTTCATGGAGTGGAACGGGTGAAATTAAAACTATTACTCGCGTTGAGACAGACGGTTTTATTAATTTGTCATCTGAGAATTTGATGTCGGCTTGGTATTTGAATGAGCTGATATTAAGGGGCATTGCCAAAGAGGATCCGCATGAGAGGCTTTATGATTATTATGTGCATGCTCTTAATGATTTAGCGGCACATGTAGATGCACGTACTGTTTTAAGGCGTTTTGAGTGGCAATGGCTATGCGAAACAGGTTACGGCTTTGATACGCCTGAACCAGATTTTTCTGACTTAGAAAAAGAGCCTGAATTGCGTAAACAACTCAGGCTCAAAATTGCTAATGTTTTGAATCGAACCTCACTAAATGTGCGAGAGAATCATAACCATCTATCCCGATTAATCACTACTAGAAGTAAAACCGAAGATACTCAATAAGTTTGCGAAGATATTATATAGGCTAATAAATATACTTAGAGTAGCCATAATATAGTTAGTCTCTCCGCCGTTAATTATTCTTTGAACATCAATTAGTAGATATAAAGAACAAATCACAACTACTAATGTAGATAAAGCCAAAGCCAAAGCTGGAATCATAAAGAAAATGTTTGCGATAGCTGCGATAATACATGCAATCAATCCTATAAACAAAAACTTAGCCATAAAGGTCAAGTCTTTTTTAATCACTGATGCAAGAGCTGCCATAACAAAGAATATGCCTGCAGTGGAAGCAAATGCATATAGCATAAGTGTAGGGCCATTAGATAGTTGCAATATGCTGCTTACTAGATTGCTTAAAGTCAATCCCATAAAGAATGTGAAACCCAATAAGAAAGCTACACCTACAGCGGAATTACGGTTTTTAACGACCAAAAACATAAGACCATATGCACCAATCATAAAGATGGCAAATTGCATAAAGGCACCCATTCCTTGGAATAGGTTAAGTTGCATCCCTAAAAGTGTACCAAGAGCAGCAACACCAATAGAAATTGCAAGCAAAACATAAGTTTGGCTTAGAACTTTGTTCTTAACCGAAGCAGAAACAGTACCACCATTTCCGCGGAAGGTATCCTGAGAAAGTGTATCAGAAGGCCTTTCAAAAGAAGGTCTACCAAAATTTTTCATGTGATCTCCAAATTATTGATTTGATTAAGTTTACTATAAAATTTTGATAATTTTTATTATGGTAATCGAACGTTAATTTTTCTTATATTTGAACTCGTGAAATTTAATTTCATGGCCCGCAGATTTATATTTTTGTAAACGTGCTCTACCCATTTCCTTAGATTTGGAGTCATTTAGAACAAATTCAAGAACCATGGGAAATAGAGATATATCCTCAATAAAATCCTCGCTTAGATTTATGAGCAAGTTTGGCTTCGGATTAAGCTTAGAGGCCCATTTAGCGATATCCTCGTCGCATATTATGATGCGTGCGGGGATAATCATCTCATCCCCTGCGAAATAGTGGGGGATAAATGAGGTCTTATCAATACCCCACAATCCCTCACTAAATTTTGTGGCAATATTTACGTCTCTGCAAAATACCAATATGCTTTGACCCTTTTGGTGTTGTTTACTCACGGAGTTTACAGACATAATAAGAGTGTCTTCTATGCTCCTTGCCCCGTGAGCAACAAAAATTTCAGCCACTAGTTTTGGCCTAATAAATATGCCATCAAAAGAGAAACTGGACGTCCAGTGGCACCTTTGTTTTTGCCGCGATTCCATGCAACTCCAGCAATATCAATATGTGCCCATTTATAATCGCCGATAAATTTCTCTAAAAATGCTGCAGCCACAGCAGATCCAGCAGTGCCATCTCCGATATTTGCACAATCAGCAAAATTGCTTTTTAAATTTTCTGCAAATTGACAATCCAAAGGCATTTTCCATGCACTATCGTTTGCGATATCACCCGCATCAATCAACGCATCTGCAAGATCTTCATCATTTGAGAACACGCCTGCATGAACATGACCTAAAGCTTGAATGATTGCACTTGTTAGGGTGGCAATGTCTATGACTACTTCAGGTTTAAATTTATCTGCATATGTCAATGCATCTGCTAACAATAAACGTCCCTCAGCATCGGTATTCAGAATTTCAATAGTTTTTCCAGACATGCTAGTTACTACATCGCCTGGTTTTGTAGCATAACTACTAGGCATATTTTCAGTAGCTGCAATCACGCCTACAATTTCTCGGTCAAATCCGATTTCGGATACAGCCTTCATAACACCTAATACTGAAGCGGCACCGCACATATCGAACTTCATCTCGTCCATATTTGCTTTATTTTTTAGAGAAATACCACCAGTGTCAAATGTCACACCTTTACCTACAAAGACGATAGGTTTTTTATTTGATTTTTTAGTAGGCGAATATTTGAGAACAATAAGGGCAGGCTCCTCACTAGCACCAGCAGCTACTGATAGGAAAGCACCCATTTTAAGAGTTTCAATTTGTTTGCGTCCCAAAACTTCAACTTTAAGCTCTTTATATTCTTTAGCTAAATCTTTAGCACAATTTCCTAAATAAGTAGGTGTGCAGATATTGCTAGGCAAATCACCTAATTGCATAGTAAGGTGCATCCCATCAGCAATTGCTTTTCCTGTGGCAATGGCCTCCCTTACATCTTTTGTATATTTTTTAGAAATCGTAAATCCGAATTTTTTAAGGACATTATGGTCTGGTGTCTCTTCAAATGTAGTTGTATATTTGTAATTTGAATAATGAACTTTACGTGCAGCTAATATGGTTGCATCTTTAAGAGTAACTTCTTCGTGGTTTTTAAATAAAGCCTCTTCTTCAAGTAAAGTACTAACTCCTTCTTTAATGCTGTACTCTTCCATAAAGCAAGTTACAGCACAGTGTGCATCCTCTAGTGCTTTTATATCGAATTTGTCTTCTTCGCCCATACCTATAAGCACTAGCTTCTCAGCGGCAAACCCTGGTACATCACGCATCATATACGCATCGCCGATTCCGCAACGAAACTCTTTTCTAATTATGTTTTTAATTTCGGCATTATTAGGAAGATCCTTAGAAATAACACCATGTTTTCCATCTTTAAAAACACCAACAAACAATGCTGGTGTTTTGATTTTTAAAATATCTGCTGTATCATGAACGGTGAATTGCATTTCACTCCCCTTTAAAAAAACATATCCTCTATTATTACTCAATTCGTTTCATGTTTCTATTTAAACGTTCAGTTGTATCCGAAATATTAAGTAATGCCGGGGTGGTATTTTCAACTCTTCTTATTGTTTGGCTTAGCGTTCTTTTAGCTAGACTTCTGGCACAAGCGGCCTCAGGTGCGATTGGGGCTGATTTGGTTTTGGGGATATCAGCTTTTTCAAGCATCACGGCTCTACCGATAATTCTTATTGTGTCACTATTTATTTCTGTTATTACAACGGTGTCTCGAAATTATCGTGAACAGGAGATGTTCGTATGGTTTACTTCAGGAGTTTCGTTGGTAGATTGGATTAAACCAGTGTTACGGATTGCGGTGCCAGTAAGCGTGCTCATTGCCATCTTAACTGTTGTTACCTCACCATGGGCTTATTTGCAAATAGAAGAATACAAACAGCGATATGCTCAAAGGTCGGATTTTTCCAAGGTGGTCGAGGGACAATTTTTAGAAACAGATGGGGGAAATCGTGTGTTTTTTATTGAGCCCTCCACTAATAATAAACATCAATTTGGAAGGATATTTGCTAGAGAAGTAAAAGAGGAATGGATTGGCATTTTAAATGCAGACTATGGGAATTTTGTCACGAATTATGAAACAGGTGAACGATTTATAGAGTTTGGGCCTGGAACTAGATATGATATTAGAATTGGAACGCCTGAATTTAGGGCTTCTAAGTTTAATTCTGTAACTATGAATATAAATAGAAAGAGTGCTTATACTGATGAACAAATAAGAAATCAAGCACTCGATAAGATTAAGGCTAGACCATTTACTAAGCTTATCGAGGATAATAATTCTAGAAGCGATTCGCAAATTTTATGGAGACTATCACTTCCAATAGCGGCACTAAATCTTGCTTTGCTTGCTATTCCATTAGGTTCAGTAAATCCTCGCATGGGAAAATCTGCAGATGTTTTTATGGCTGCTCTTGTGGGCATGCTTTATATGAATTTGCTTAACGTTATGCGCGGTTGGGTCGCATCTGAGCAGATTAATTTATGGCTTGGTATTATTTCAGTAAATGGTTTGTTCACAGCATTAGCTGTTTTCCTTTTTTGGTATAAAGTTAGAATAAGAAAACCTAAAAAATCACATGAACATTCAACAGTTTAAATATATTCTTGAGACGGTTAGTAATAACTTTAATCTTTCTGATGCAGCAAAGAAGTTGCACACATCGCAACCTGGTATCTCCAAAGCAATAATCGAATTTGAGGAGGAACTGGGATTTCAAATTTTTGAGAGAAACGGCAAACGACTCAGGGGTCTTACCAAACCAGGAAAAGCTGTTGTTGCGGTTATTAGAAGATTGCTCTTAGAGGTTGAAAATTTAAAAAGAATAAGTGATGAGTATCTCAATCACGATGAGGGAGTTTTAGTCATTGGATGCACTCATACACAAGCTAGATATTTTTTGCCACAGATAATTTTGGATTTTAAGCAAAGATATCCTGGTGTACAGGTATCTTTAATTGAGAGTAGTCCTCCTCAACTAGCTAATATGTTATTAAATGATGAGTTGGATGTTGCGTTTGCAACTGAGACACTTGCTCAAGTTCCTGGGGTGGTTATTTTTCCTTGCTATGATTGGGAGCATTATTTGGTTATGAGGGAGGATGATGAACTCTCTAATATAACCTCAACACAAGCTAAGAATTTATCTCTACAAGATATTGCCCGCTATCCATTAATCACATATTCAAGACAGTTCACAGGAAGACCAGCTATTGATGCTTCTTTTGAAGCGGCGGACGTTAAGCATAATATAGTTCTTGAAGCTATTGATGCGGATGTAATAAAGACTTATGTGGATGTTGGTCTTGGATTAGGAATAATTGCAAGTATGGCTTATGATCCACGTCGTGATAGGGGGCTTATAGGTTTACCTGTGGGTCATTTATTCGGGTATCACACTTCAAAAATTGGTCTTAGAAAAGGTGTTTTTGCAAGAGACTATGTATTTGAATTTATTCAGATGTGTGCACCAGGCGAAAATAAGAAATCAATTCTAGAAAAATTGCACGAGAATTTATTTTAGTCTTGATTAGTTTCTCTAAATTTCGGTAAAGGTGCATAGAGACCGCCAAGCAAAAAACTTAAAAGGCGCTTTCTAAGACGTTTGTCGCTAAGATTAATTTTAGACGTATCTATATTTTCCGTATGTTCAAGAAGTGCTTGGATACCTGAAATTGCATAAGATGTAGCACCTAACATAAATTGAAAGCGCCATAGAATTTCCTCCTCGGGCACATCAGGCATAGCTTTAAAAAAAGCTTTTCTGTATCTCTCAAAAACCAATGCGTTTTCCTGAGCAACAACGGATGTAACAAAGTCACTTGGGCTAAGCATGGTTTGTTCTAGTATCTTCAAATATATATTTCCGTCGTGGTCATCTTCTCCAGCATGTGCCACCAGACTTCCAAAAAAGGCGTATATCAGTTGAGAAGGGCGCACAGGCTTACCAGCAGCTCTAGCTTCTAGGGCATCTAATTTTTCAAGACGCTCTTTATTAATTGCTCCAAGTCTTCTTTTTAAAACTGCAGCAATAAGGGCATCTTTGCTACCAAAATGATAGTTAACCGCAGCTAAATTGACTCCGGCTAATTGCGTAATATCACGCATAGAAGCACTCTCGTAGCCTTTCTCTACAATAAGTTTTTCTGCAGCATTAAGAATTTGCCTTCTAGTTATAACGGCTTTAGAGAGTTTATCTTCGCTCATTAAAATACTTGTATAAAACAAACGATTGTTTAAAAAATAAATTATACAAAAAATACAAATAACTTCAAATATAAAAAAATGTTGAAATGAGAATCATTCTAATTTAGAATCAAGGTTAATGAGAATCATTATCAATTAAAGAGCTTATATGGAATTAACTCAAATGAATGCTGTGATAGTCGGAGCGGACAAATTAGGCAAGCTTCCCGATATCCTCAAAGCACATAATATAAAAATTAATAAACACATAACTGGTCGAGATCCAGCACATCAGAAGAAAGTTCTGTCATTGCCATCAGGAACGGATATTGTGGTTTTATTAACAGATTTTTTAGGACACAATGTCATGAAATCTTTTAGAAGCGTTGCAGAAAAACAAAATATACCAATTGTTGCATGTAAGAGATCGGTTTGTAGTTTACAGACGGCTCTTGAGCAATGTCCACATTTATGTGAGCGCTGTCCAAATAGGAGAAAGATATGAAAGCACTAAATAATTTTCTTATGCTTCTTGTGGTACTAGTAGTTTTTTGCTCCTTATTTGGAATAAAAATAGGGGAGCAGGGACATAGTCTAAGCGTTTTTATTAAAGAAGAGCCCACCCTAAAAATGCTCTACTTCAAATAATAAGGGAGGTTCAGTACCTCCCCTTAATTTATTTGCTTTATGGACAAAGCATCCTAAAGAAAATTTAAATTAATTTATTCTTCTAGCACCGTTGAATCTTTTTGACCAGTAAGTAGAAATATTTTCGATTCTAACCTTAGCCCCTGTTCTTGGTGCGTGTAAAAATTTATTATCCCCCACGTAGATGCCCACATGAGAGTTTCTGCGTCCACGCGTATTAAAGAATACTAAATCGCCTGGTCTCATATTATCGCGTGAAACTTCCGTGCCTACCTTAGCCATATTAGATGCGACACGTGGAAGCTTAATGCCCATGTATTTATCTGCTGTGTAGTAAATTAGTCCAGAGCAATCGAATCCACTAGGAGTAGTGCCGCCATAGCGATATTTAACTCCGATATAGTTTAAAGCTCCCTGTACTAGCTTGCTAGGTTGCTCTTTTGATTCAGATGGCAATGCTTCCGATTCCAAATCTACGTGTATATCCGACAAATTTTCGTGTTCTATCAAGCTTTGAATAGGGTCAGGGTTTAAAGCATCCACTATTTCTTTAGTCTCAGTTAATTCTTCTTCAGTTGACGAAGTTTGACCAGGAACAGAAGAGAGACTACTAGGAGTCGAATCCGAAAGTGGCAATGATACGTTTGAAATTATGTTTGAAATTTGATCTTCTGATTGAGGTGTCGTTAAGCCTATAGATTGGTCAAGTTGGCCAATAGTTTGTGCTTGAACAGATAGAGGAATAAGACCAAAAGAAGATGCCATCCCTAAAATACAACAAATATTTTTAAGTTGAAATTTAGGCTTAGCATCTTTTAAATTTAAAAAAACAAAAGATTTCAAAGACTTAGGCGGATTCATAAATTTAAATTATAGCTAGCAGAAATACACGTACATGTTGTAGGATTTTATGAAAATTTCATTAAGTTTACAAGCACTTTACATGAAATTTAAAAAATTACATCCCGTTATATACTGGGCCCTCGCCGCCTTGTGGGGCAGTCCACACGATATTCTGTTTAGGATCCTTGATATCACAGGTTTTACAGTGAATACAATTCTGAGAATTTATCCTTAATTTTTGTTCTCCACCCACATCTAAAAATTCATAAACAGCCGCAGGACAATACCTTTGTTCTGGTCCCGCATACTTATTTAAATTAACTGAAACAGGAATTTCCTCGTTTTTAAGTTTAAGGTGACAAGGTTGGTTTTCCTCATGATTTGTATTTGTGAGAAATACTGAGCTAAGTCTATCAAAGCTTAAGACACCGTCAGGCTTAGGGTAGTCGATTTTTTTACATTCCCTTGCTGGCTTAAGCGACTCATGATCCGTTTTTTTATTATGTATAGTCCAAGGAATCGCATTCTGCAAAAATTTTTGCTCTAAGCCTGTCATTAATGTACCAACAAACAAGCCTTTCTTAAACCACTGCTTAAAGTTACGTGATTGCTTAAGTTCCTTATAAAGCCACGAATCTTTAAACTTTACTTCATAATCCGTAAGAACATTCGATTCCGATCCAGAACTTAAGTTTGTGGCAATGGCCTCCGCCGCCATCATCCCAGTCTTTATCGCCGCATGGCTACCTTTTATCCGTGAAGCGTTTAAGAAGCCAGCTTCACAACCTACCAATGCACCGCCTGGGAATACAAATTTAGGCAAGCTTAATAATCCACCTGCAGTAATAGCCCGAGCCCCATAAGATAATCGTTTTCCGCCCTCAAACGTTTTTCTAATTACAGGATGTGTTTTAAATCTCTGAAATTCCTCGAATGGTGACATATATGGATTTGAATAATTAAGTCCAATCGCATAACCAACAGCAACCAAATTTTTATCTAAATGATATATAAAAGAGCCACCGTATGTGTCAGTAGGCATAGGCCAACCACCAGTGTGTACAACAAGTCCTGGCCTAAAGTTCTCGGGCTTAACTTCCCATAATTCCTTAAAGCCAATGTTGTAAGTTTGTGGGTCAGAATTCGCATCCAACGCAAATTTGCCGATAAGCTCGCGTCCTAGCTGCCCTCGCGAACCTTCAGCAAATATAGTGAATTTCGCATGTAGTTCCATGCCTTGTTGATAGTTAGCTGACGGAGTGCCATCCTCGTTAAGGCCCATATCACCTGTAGCCACACCCTTAACCGAACCATCTTCATGATATAAAACTTCAGCAGCGGCGAATCCAGGAAATATCTCTACTCCTAAAGACTCTGCTTGTTGGCCAAGCCATTTAACTACATCTCCTAATCGAACAATATAGTTACCCTCGTTTTTAAAACAGGGCGGAAGCAAAAATGCAGGAACTTTATAAGACTTAGTCTCTGTTAAAAAAAAGAATTCATCTTCTTTAACTTCAACCTTTAGAGGAGCAGATAATTCCTTCCAATTTGGAAATAATTCATTGATGGCAATGGGATCCATTATCGCTCCAGACATGATATGAGCCCCAACCTCACTTCCTTTCTCTAAAACGCAAACAGAAATATCTGGGTTTATTTGTTTTAATCGAATAGCAGTAGCTAAACCTGCAGGCCCAGCACCAACAACGACCACATCATATTCCATAGACTCGCGTGAAGACATCTATTACCTCTTGTAATTTGTGTAAATTATTAAACTTTTGATTTTACAAAAATTACTTCTAACTATAATAGTAGATTACCCTAAATAACGGAAATATCCATGAATTTACCTACAGATCGCATTAAAGCATTACGCAATTCTATGAAAGCTAAAGGTATAGATGCTTGGATTGTGCACTCTGCAGATCCTCATCTATCCGAATATCTACCTGCTTACTGGCAGCAAAGAGTATGGTTAAGTGGTTTTACGGGCTCGGTAGGCACAGTTCTAGTAACAGATGATTTTGCAGGCTTGTGGGTGGATAGTCGCTACTGGGAGCAAGCATCTAAACAATTGAACGGCTCAGGCATTGAATTGATGAGAGCTGGTGAGGCTGGTGTTCCTACTTTGACTGAATATCTTTCTTTATCCCTTAAACCATCTGCTGTTTTAGGATTTAATCCCGATATGGTTTCCCTCAAAACAGCCAATATATACCGTGATGAATTGGAGAGTAAGGGCATTAATATAAATACTGAAGAGGACCTATTACAGCCTCTATGGACAGATCGATCTAAATTGCCGTCTCAAAAAATATTTAAGCACGATAAAAATTATTATGACCTCGATGCTTCACAAAAAATTAAATTTGTTCGAGATGAACTAAAACTTGATGATGGTGGTTGGCATTTAGTTTCGTCCTTGGATGATATTGCTTGGATTCTTAATTTACGTGGCAATGATGTCGCATACAATCCAGTGTTTCTTGCTCATCTAGCTATATTCAAAGATAAGGTGGTGTTATTTATAGATTTGGAGAAAGTGGACGAGAACATTGCCACCTATTTGGAAGGGCATGGAGTTCAAACTGCTAATTATGATGATCTTAAGGAATTTATAAGCTCTATGGATATCTCTAAGCTTATGGTGGATCCTGATCGTGTTGCTCTTGGTTCTGTTAGTGCTTATAAAGGTGGGATAGTTGAGATAATTAATCCATCGCAGCTATTAAAATCACGCAAAACAGACCATGAATTAAGCCATGTTCGATTGGCCATGGAAGAGGATGGAGCTGCATTGTGTGAATTTTTTGCATGGTTTGAAGCGGCCTTCAGCAAAGGTGAAGAAATTTCAGAACTTACAATTAACGAAAAACTTTTAGAGTATCGTTCAAAACGCAAAGGATATGTAAGTCCTAGCTTTGCGACAATTGCGGGATTTAATGCAAATGGTGCGATGCCACACTATAGGGCTACAGAAGAATCATTCTCACTTATTAATGGCGATGGCTTTTTGCTTATTGATTCTGGGGCTCAGTATCTTGGCGGTACTACGGATATCACTCGTGTAGTACCTGTGGGTGTTGTCTCTGAAGAGCAGGTTAAAGACTATACTTACGTTCTTAAGGCACATATTCAATTAGCGATGGCCGAATTTCCAGTAGGATATCCATCGCCGCTACTCGATAGCATTGCCAGATTGCCACTATGGAAAGCTGGGCTTGAATACGGGCACGGCACTGGTCATGGTGTTGGATATTTTTTAAATGTGCATGAGGGGCCGCAGGTCATTGCCTACAAGGCATACAAAATGAACCATACGGAAATGTACGGTGGCATGATTACATCAAATGAGCCAGGTGTATATAGGCCAGGAAAATGGGGGGTGCGCATAGAAAATTTAGTTGCAAACGTTCCTGCACAAAAGACTGAATTTGTTGAGACTTTAAAATTTGAGACGCTAACATTGTGTCCGATAGAGACTTCATGCGTTGATATTGGTCTTCTTGATTGTGCTGAAAGAGAGTGGCTTAATAAATATCATGAGCAAGTTCGAGAACGACTCTCTAGGCATCTTTCGGGGCAGGCACTAGATTGGCTCAAAAGAAAAACTAAAGCTATATAGTTTATGCTTAAATTTTTTAATCTTTTCATTTTTTTCGGTACGGCTGTGGGTGGGGTTTATGCTCAGCCCATGGTGTCAGGTAATTTAAATACTATTGAAGCACAAAACGCAGCACAGGTGCATGTAGGCCCAGGACACAATCATCTAAAGCAGCTTATAAATAGCTTTGGAGAGGTGACTCCAGTTAAAGTGCTCACCAATTATGCGAACACGGCTTTTAGATATTATGAAAATAGTTTAAATGCTCTAAATGATCTTGAGTATGCCATAACCAGTGCTCAAATCAATGATATCGAGGCAGTTAGATCGTCTTTTGATACTGCTTTTGATGCTTTTGGACTGACGGCTATATTTGAAAACATGGGTGGTCCGATAGATGCATCTTCGGGTTGGGTTTATGAGAAGTATGGTAATCCAAAGAAGCGGATTTATGAGGATTTCGAAAAGTTGGAAGACGTTATTAAGTCTGATGACTTTTTTGAAAAGCGGGATAGGGCCTTAAGCATTGCCACCGAGCTAAAGGGGAAGCTTACTTTAATCTCAGATGCATGGAGCGCAAGTATTATTGGAGATAAGGGGCTCTACAGAGCGGCTTTTTTGGGAAAACTACATAACGATGCAAGAAATTTAAATACGAAAAATAATTTATTGGCTATACGTAACGGCCTTGCAAACTATATCAATAAAAATATAGTAAAGATTGATGATATGGATCGCTCTGCATACAACAGTTTTTTAGATATATTGTTTGGACAAAGATTTGGCCGCAAAACGGGGCACGGCATATATGATTTGCTTTCTAAATCTGAGAGACGGAAAATATCTAAGGCTCTTTCGGCCATAAACTCTCGCTTTCGTAGGATGGACCTTCTTACCTCGAAAGTTGGAGAGGAAGGTGGGGGTATGAGCACATCGGAGCAGAAGCGTTTTCATAAAAACAATCAGTATTTAATTTCGCAAGCTAAGAAAATCGCAGGTATTTTGAGCAAAGGAAACTGACAGCAATGAAAACTTATTCACTTTATGAATCTTCATTCAATAGTTACGATGAACAGGAAAAATTACAAATAGCAGCATTGGCAGCTAACGATGAAAAAATTCAGAAGTGGTTAAAGCTCAATGAAAATCAGTTGTTATATATAGAGTATAGGGATTTCAAAAATGTTGGAACTGTTCAAAGGAAACCTGAGAATCAAAGTCTTCTCACAAATTTAGCATGTTTTATATTGAAGAAGGATTCAAATGAGTCCAAGGGATATAGGGTTATAAATTCTTATCCTATTATGGGTAATGAGTTTGAACTTTTTTCTTCTGGGTCATTCTTTAAAAAGTCTTTAAATGAACAAGTGGATGGATTAGAGGATATTTATAGTCAAGATTTTCCATATCTATATAATTTGCTTAAAAGCTATTTAAATAAAAACTACAAACAACTTACTAATTCGGATGAATTAGAGGATTTAGTAGGGAAGTATATAGATAATTTTTCCGAAAGTGAAAAACAAAAGCTTGATCACGAAATTGAAGAATTCCAGAAAAAATATAATGGTATTGAAGATGCTAAATTTTTGGAATTATTTAATCCAGAAATCTACATAGAAAGTCCCAAGGATTTTCTAGAGATGTTACATAGAACAATAAATAACTTGGGGTCTAAAGTTGATGGAATTGTGAATACTATCTCTAATAGGCTCAAAGATATGGATATCGCTTTAAGCTCTGATGGTATATCAATAGGTAAAACTAGGGAGATATCTAAGAGTAAATCTATGGGTTTTTCGAAGACATTTACTCTAACTGATATTATTAATTTTTTTAGAGGTAAAAATAAAAAAGATTAATTTTTTATGTTTTTTGAAAATGATGAACCCACCGTCTCAGGTGGGCTTAATCATATGCAAAAAAATTATTTGCAGTTCTTGCTTACGCTTTTATTCACAGAGTCACCATCTAAATACACATCGTTAATTTCGCAAGCTCCAGAACTTAAGCAATTCACATCCCAGATCACAACCTCAGACTCTCCGAATTTAGCGAGCAAAATATTTTTGTGATTTCACTAAATGTGATGGATTGATTGAAATCGGGCTTATCCGCATTCCACATAATATTTTCTTTTACACCGCAAGAATTACCGTTGCGTGTTGATTTCTGAATTTTGAACAAAGAATCTTTTAATCGACTTGAGGCCGCTCCATAAACAACATCCGTAGATTTAGCTTTGCCGTCGCTTTCAAGAACAGCGACATACAATTTTGCAAGAAAATCGGACTGCAAATTTGTGGTGTTTTCTTGAGCTGTAACTGACGAGACACTTTTGCTTGGAGCCTTAGTCGGTAATATTGTTCCCCGCATTCTCAAGCTTGTAGTTTTAAGCGGCGTTTACGCAAAGTGTACTAGAGAGGCTCTTCGTCTAGGAATCATATTGTATGGTTTTAGGATAACGCTTGATCAAATTATGCTTGTGGGATACGAGGGCATTGCCTACGCATTTATTATAGTATTAAATACTTTTTTTGTTGGCTTCTTCGCTTCGCGAGCTATGGGTCTGGATAGGCAATCTGCTTCGCTCATAAGTTCAGGAAGTGCCTACTCTTCAGGGGAAAGCTAATATCACTGTTGCTGAAGGTACGCAATCAGGTAAGGTATTCCGCTTAAAAGGTAAGGGTATTCAGGGTGTACGCTCTTCTGTGCCTGGTGATCTTTACTGTCATGTTCATATCGAAACGCCTGTTAATTTAAGCGATGAGCAGAAAGATTTGCTACGTCAGTTTGATGCAACTATTGAGAAGGATTTGGGAAAAAATTCACCTCAAAATAAGCATTGGACGGACAAAGTAAAAGATTTTTTTAGTAATTTATAAATTTAAGTTTTATATCAAAACCCACCGAAACGGTGGGTTTTTTTGTTCCATATAGATAAGTTCTATATACAACTCATTAAAAAATCTTACAATGTTTCAATATTTGTAATTTTGATTTCCTAAAATTACGGGGTTTGATTTTTTAATAATAATTTCTAATTGAGGGTTTTATGAACAAAATTTTCAAGGTTGTATATAACAAAACACTTGGTTCATGGGTTGCTGTAAATGAATTTGCCCGAGGTTACTGTAAGAATGTAAGCACTAAAAAATTAATCGCTTCTTTAGCCCTCAGTGGGATGGCAATGGGTGTGCTTGCACAGACAACTACTGTGGATTTGACAACTTTGAGATTCGACCCTACTGCTGACGGAGTACCTACAGATTCTAATGGACCTTGGGGTGATAATGCGGGCGAAGGACCGATTGTTGCGGGGGCAGGGGAAACAATTAATGTAACTGGGTCTCTTGAAAATGCTGTTGATAATTATAAAAACAAATACGCCATAATAACTTACTATCCCCATGCACGGACAGATGATTTTAAAAATGCAGTATTACCTCAGGATTGGGAAAATATTAAAGATTATGTGTGGAATCCGGATTTAAATGATTTCGGTCCTAAAGCAGATAATTATGTTTTTAATCCAAAAAAATCAGTTGTATATGAAGATAGTGTGACTAAAAGTAAAACCACAATTCAAGTATACGATTCTAGTTTTTTCAAAGTTAGAAAAGCTCACGGTTATGTTTGGTCCATGGGATCCAACGTCCCTGGAGGTCAAGTGAATTTTTATAACGATTTTAGAATTGTCACTGCAAAAGAGGGTGGACAGGTAAACTTCAATCCTACTAAAGGAAACTTTGATGGTACAGATGTAAGGGATAAGGGTCTTCTTATAGATTCTAACAATGTAATTAGACTATATGCCAAAAATTCACAATTAGTGGTAGCAGACGGTGAAGGTTCTAAAGTCACATGGGGTGAGAACGGATCTTCTCATTTTGTAATTTTAGGTGATGCTCATGGCAACGAAATTAAAAGTAGTAGCAGCTTATTATCGAGAAATCACACTCGTGTATTTTATAAACCTGGTGGAAGACAAACTACTAAAACTGGGGTAGAGTTCAATATCGTAGATTTAGATTCTTTTAAAGCTTATAACGATCAGCTTATTAATGAAGTAAAAAGTGGGGACATAAAATCCGAAGATGAGTACCTAGCTTATTTTAATAAGTCATATAAAACAGAAAAAATTAGATATTCATTAAAGGAAGAATTATTTCAGAACTTAGGAGAAACTAGTATTCCAATGGGTACTAGGTCTATCATTCAGGCCCAAAATGGTGGCACAGTTGAAATTGCAGAAGGTGCTCTGTTTGCAAGTAAGTCTTTATCTCCTTTGTCAGGTGTAACATCAGAAGCTGCTATTAGATCTCAGGGGATTGGTAGTAAGGCTATAAACAGAGGTACATTTGAATTTATGCGGGGTCAGGCTGATGCAATAGGTATGCAAGCTGACGAAGGTGGTCACATAATAAATGAAACTACTGGCCATATTATCAGTCCCAAATATTATAAAGATGAAAGATATGCGGCCTCGTTGGATAGAACCCGATTAATGCTTGCTAGAGGCGAAAATTCTTTAGCAATAAATAGAGGTAAATTATCCTTATTTGGTTCAGGATCGTTTGCTATGTGGGCATATAACGGTGGAAAAGTTATAAACGACTCTGCTGGAACTACACAAAATGGTGAAATTTTTATCTCCTATAGAGATTTTTTAAATGAGAGTCAAATATATAGTTCAGGTAATCCTTTTGAAGGAATTAGAGTTACAGGTGCTTCAATTGGCGAAAACAAAGGAAAAATTCATATTGGGCTGTCACCTGAAGGTGTAAAAGTACATAACAAACAGGGTATATTCCGAGGTGTTGTTCTAGGTGATAGCGGTGATGTCAACGGTGCAACATTCTCTAATTCTGGTGAAATAATAATTCATGAAAATATTGATGGTGCTACAGGTATTCATGTTAATGGATCTGCAATAAAAGTTAATAATTCAGGCTCAATTTCCCTAAATGGTTCGAAAGACAATGGTCGTAGTAATGTTGGTATTGATATTTCAAATGGAGGTTCAGGGGAAGGTGATGCAGAAACACTAGTAACTAACAGTGGTATAGTAAACGTTAACGGGTCAAATAATATTGGGGTAAAAATATCTGGAACCTCATCTGGTGGTAGATTGGTTAACACCGAGGATTCTATCATAAATGTCTCTGGTAGCTTATTGCCAGGGTTTAGAAACTACGGTGTATGGTCAGAAAAAAGCACAATTGAAGTTGATGGCACTGTCAATTTAGAGGGTAATAAAGGTATTGCCATTCACGCCAGAAATAAAGGTAAAGTAATCTTAGGAGCAAATTCTAAAATAGATATTAAATCAGGAAGAGAGCATATAGCTTACTTTATCCATGGTGCTGGCTCAGAGATTATTAATAATAGTACTAGTGAGCAAAATGTTCATTCTGAACAGTCACAACTTTTTAGAATTGCTGGTGGTGCTAGTTATGATGGAACATCTACTGATCCTAACAATAAAACCACTTTAATTGCTAGTGGAGTAGAATCAACTGCATTGTGGATTACAGATAAAAACACAACTGTTACAACTGGTGGCGCTTCTGTTACAGCATCTGGAGATAAATCCGTTGCATTGCGTGTTGTTGGTGGTGCAACTGGAACACTAAGTGAAGAGACTGAGCTTATTTTAAGTGGAAAGCTAGCTAAAGCTGCTATTGTAGATGGAAGAAGTATTTCCATTATTGGTGAAGATGAAGGAGTAAAACAAGGAACTAAACTTGATTCTTACTCTAACATTACTTCTGAAGCAACCGCCGAGGAATCACGTGCTTATGCGGTAACTAATGAAGGTGAATTAATTAACCATGGAGACGTTAATCTTCAAGGTAAGGATGAAATTGCTGTTGAATTAACAAAAGGCGGTAAATTAGTTAATCACGGAAATATAGTAGTCGCAGGTGCTCATAAAGATGGATCTACTCAAGCTGTTGCAGCCGTAGATGTTTCAGGTGCCTCTGACTCAGGCGTTCAATCAAAATTTGAACATAAAGCAGGAAATATTCAACTAACTAATGGTAAAGCCACTGATGCAGCTATTCGTTTAGGTGAAGGTGCATCACTTGATATGTCGGGTGAAGGTTCTACTGAGGCGACAATCAAAGCTGGTGGTGCTGCGAGTGTAGTTCTTGTAGATACTGGTGCAACAGGGCTTACTCTTGGAGCAAATACACTATCCTTATTAGCAGGTGGTACTGGTGCTATTGTAGAGAATAAGGCTGAAATAGAGGGCATTGCCACAAAAGAGACTACTTTTGAAGTGACAGATGGCATTGCGATTCGCTCTGGGACTGCATTAGCAAATGAATCTAGCGGTACTATTAATATTACTGGATCAGGTACGGGTATTGTTTTTGCGAACAGGAAAGCAGATGCAAGTCTAAGTGGCGATGACCGTTGGGCAGAAACAGATGAAAATCTAACTGTTGGCGGAATCGATATTAATGTTAAGGACGGAGCTACTGGTAGAGCACTGTATATCAATACTTCAGGTTCATTTAGCAGTGCAGCAAATATTAATCTTGAATCTACTGATGCTGGAGCTGCTTGGGATATTGATAATGCGGGACCAAGCCTTACCAATAGTGGAAATCTGACATCAAATTCCACTAACGCAATTATTGACTTAAAAGAGTGGGTTAAGAAACATCCGCAAGATAACGTATTCACAAACAATGGAAATATCACGTCTCCAGACGGTGGAATAGCTATCGACTACTCTGCAACAGCTGATTCCATTATTAGTTTTAAAAACCTTAAAGCTGATCCGTCTTCAACTGAAGCTGGACCAACAATTACTGGAGAAATTAAATTTGGTGATGCTCAAGTTAATCTTGAAAATAGCGGAGTATTAGAAAATAAGGTTGTTACTAAGGCTAAAGATGATGAATTCCATATTTTTGGAGCAAATGCTGATGTAAAAGGTGGTATTGATGCTGGAGAGGGAAATAATACAATTTTCATACAGTCTGATACTCCTAACAATAATTCATCAGCCAAACAAACTGGTCATATAACTGCAGGTGCAGGCGATGATACATTCAGTATGAGTAATGGCTCCAGTATGTCTGGAAATCTATCTCTAGGTGATGGAACAAATACAATCACAATAAAAGATGAAGATACCACATTTACAGGTGAAATTAATACTGGTTCGGGCATCGATACATTAAACATTCAGGGATCATCAAGTGTTGATTCATCACTTGTAAATTTACGTGATGGTGATAATGTTATAAAAGTTTTGAATTCTACAGCATCCATAGACAATCTTATAACTGGAGCTGGCGAGGATGAACTTTTAGTTGATGCTACAGGTAATTTAGAAGCCAATATCAACCTAGGAGAAGGAACTAATTCCATCACTAACGGTGGAACACTTAACTCAACTGTTTTATTAACTGGATCTGGCGAAGACTCTTTAATTAACTCAGGCACACTAAAAGGAGATGTTAATCTCGGTGAAGGAGAAAACTCTTACACAAATAGTGGAACCTCAACAGCCGCTATTAAATCTGGCTCTGGATCTGATACTTACGATTTGCAAGAAGGTAGCACCAATGACGGTAGTATCAAAACAGGTGAAGGTGCGGACACAGTTAATATAGATAATGTTAAATCAGCTAAGTCTATTGAAACTCAAGAGGGCGATGACACAGTAACAGTATCTAATCTTGAGGAGGCTAATAAAGCGGCTTTAGGCATTCTTGATGGTGGTGATGGTACGGATACATTATCATTCAATAGTTCTAAAGCTGTCTTCTCAACCGATGCACAAAAGATAAATAATTTTGAGAGCATTGTTTTAAATCAAAACTCTGATATAGAGATTAAAACATTAGGTGCTGGTGCATCAAATACCACACTTACTATAAATGACTCATCACGTTGGTATCATAATCAGTCAGATGCAAGCTCAGATGTTGCTCTAGCTTATAGTGTAAGTTCTGCTGCTACAGGTGTTCTTGAGGTAAATACAAATAATCAAAATCTTAACTTCACAGGTTCAGATTACACTCAACATTTAGGAACTACTAAGTTAACTAACGCTAAACTTGAACTTAATGAAGCAAATATTAAGGCTGTTAAAGCAGGTACGTTAGAACTCTCAACAGGGTCAGAAGCTTCTGTTGTCGTTCAAAAACCAGACGTAACTGAAGAAATCGGTAGCTTAAGTCTCACTGGTGGCTCTCTAATTATTGATAAACCAATATTAGCCCTTAAGCCAGGTTCTGAAACTGCTGCTCTTAAAGTAAAAGATTTAAATGCTGATAGCGGGACTGTAAAACTGACTTCAGGTGAATTCCTAAATGACTTTGACCAAAATGGGGTGCTATCTGATATATCTCAACTTGGACTTCTTGCTCAAGATGATGGTGAAATTATCGCCAATATCGTTAAGGCAACAGGAACAGTAACAGAAGGCAATTTAGAACTTACAATCGATAACCAAGCGGCGCAGCAAAGCGACAAAAGCATTGCCATCAAACAAGAGGGAGAAAAAGTTGCCGATGCTAAGTATGGAATCGCAGCTCAGGTAGAGGATAGCGGCGATAACAAGGGTATTAATGCCATTTATGCACTTAAAGAGCTAAATATTTTAGCGGGCAAGATGCTAGATCTTCGCAAAGCAGGCGAGGGTGATGCGGCAGTGCTTTCTGCAAAAGTGACAGGCGAAGGCGGTATCAAAGTTAATGCTCAGGATGAAATTTCGCTCAAAAACGAAGCAAATGCTTATAAAGGTGCAACGCATGTAGAGTCTGGCAAACTTACTCTCGCTTCAGATAATGCGACTGGTACTGCAGAATCGCACACAAGCAAAATCATTTTAGAGAATGGTACTGAAGTTGCGACCGATTCGAATAAGGTTGCTCACTCAGATGCACTTGATGCGAAGGATGGCTCTAAAGTTACGCTTAACGATGGCACTTTGAATCTACACCACTCGAATGCTTCTGAAGCCTCTAGTAGCATAGCAGGCGAAGGGGCTTTGAGCGGCTCTGCAAAATCGAAAATTGTTCTTAATACTGCAGAACACGCTTCTAGCCTAGTTATCAAGAAAGCAAATAGTGCATTCTCAGGCACTGTTGAAGCTCAAGATAACACATCGCTTGTACTTGAAAATCTTGATTCAATTGGCAATGGTAAAGTGACTGTTTCAGGCACAGGAAATGCGACGCTTAAAGCATTAAGCGGTGTATTTGATAATGTTGTAAGCGGAGATGGATCTCTTGTAGTAGATGGTGGAGATGTTGAATTAGCGGCTGATAATTCTGCTCTCACTGGCACTGTCGATATCAAAGATAATTCGATTGCAAAAGCTAAGAATCAAAATGCTCTTGGTACTGGAGTAGTAAATACAAACGACACTGGTAAGCTTGAACTAGGCACCATGACTGGTGAAGCTGGCAAGCTTAAGGTTGCTATTAAAGGCTCTGGTAGTGTGGAGACTTCAGAAGGTGCACAAGTTGAACTCACTAAAGATAGTACTGAGTTTGATGGAATTTGGAATGTGCTTGAGGGTACTAAATTAATTGCCACAAAACTATCTCAATTTGGTACAGGAGAGGCTGTAGCTGAAGGTACAGTTGAACTTAAAGGCATTAAGGGTGAATCAGGTAAACCTGAAATACTCTCTACACCTACAATCTCTGGAGCAGGTGAAGTTGCCTTAACAAATGCCTCTTACATCTCTTTAACTAAAGACTCTAAAGTAGATGAGTTTACAGGAAACTGGAATTTAGCTGAAGGTACTAAGCTTCTAAGAGATAACTCAGAAGCATCAGCTGAGGTCTCATTAACCGATAAGGTTAAAGGAGACGGT
Source organism: Taylorella asinigenitalis ATCC 700933 (assembly GCF_000687755.1). Classification (GTDB taxonomy): domain Bacteria; phylum Pseudomonadota; class Gammaproteobacteria; order Burkholderiales; family Burkholderiaceae_B; genus Taylorella; species Taylorella asinigenitalis. Next base: position 2,757 of record NZ_JHXN01000003.1, on the reverse strand, counting down.
ACATACGCAGTAGATGCAAACAATCAGTCAGTTGCATTTAACGGCAAGTATGATGAGTTTAATGGCTCTTATGAGATAAATAACGCGAAAGTTGAACTTAATCCTCAAAACGTTAAGGCTACTCACTCTGGAACTACTTTAGTTCTAAATAAAGGGGCGGTAGCAGATGTACCTAAATTCGGTAATCCAGCTGCACCTGTTGAGATTGGCTCATTAACGCTTAATGGTGGCGAAGTTAAATTAAATAACGCAATCATCGCATATAAAGAGAATGTTCCTGCTTCGCTTAAAGTTGAGAACTTAAATGTTCAAGCGGTTGTTGATCCAGTTCTTAGAGCTGCAGGTGATAAATCTAAGGTATCAGTAATCGCTGATGAGTTTGTATCTGATCCTCTAGCAGAAAATGAGAAAGCACTTCTTACTCAGGATGATGCAGAGAATAAAGTACTTCTAATCGAAGCAACAGGTAAAGTAGAAGGTGATGAGGGCAATGTAGAGGTTGTATTTACCGATAAAGATGGCAATAACATCTCTAATCCAGCTAATCTTGATATTGTTCAACACAATGAAGCTGTAGCTAAAGGTGAATACGACCTTGCATCGCATCTGCAAAAAGAGCAAGATGGTGAAACTAAGAAAGGTCTTTATGCTTCCTATATTCTTAAATCACTTGAACTTCTAAAAGATAAGCAACTCTCTTTGGTAGCAGACCCTGCAAATACAGCTGAAGGTGCAAATACACTTACAGCTAAGCTTACAGGAGAAGGCGGTTTAGATATCGGCACTGGCAATGATGACCCTAACACTCACAAAGTTGAAATAGCAAACTCTGCTAATGAGTTTACAGGCGATACTAATGTTTTAGGTGGCACACTTATCGCAGGCTCAGAAAATGCTCTAGGTTCTGCTGATAAACACACAGCTAATTTAAATGTTGATCCTAATGCAGTGTTTGAAATCAAAGAAGGATTAGATGCAACTAAACCAGTTCATATTGGGTGCTTAAACGCTCAGAAAGACTCTACTGTAGACCTTAAAACAGGCAAACTTGTGGTTCATGGTGATTGTGCAGATGGTCTAAGCAATGCCAAAGAAGGCACTCTTAAAGGGGCCGATGGTAGTGAACTTGAAGTCGTAGGCACGGAGGCTAAGAAATCTCATCTAAAATCTGAAGGTGCACAAGATGAATTAAATAGCAAAATCACTGTAAGTCAGCATGGCATCTATGAGATAGGTCATGAAGATGGAGCAGGCCATGGTCCAGTGGCAGTTGCTCAAAACGGTAATTTTGTAATCAATACAGACGGTAATATCGATAACGATCTTTCTGGAGATGGTTTGGTATTAGTTAAAGCCGATAAAACTGTAGAACTCACAGGCGATAACACTGGCCTAACAGCCGCTTCAGAGCTTGATATTGAAGATGGTGCAGACGTTACTGCTAAAGAGAAGAAAAACCTTGGTTCAACTACAGTTGATACCAATAACTCAGGTACTATCAATTTAACAGCCAATGGCACAATCGATGCAAAAGTTAAAGGTAATGGTACTCTTAATTTTGATGGTCGCTTAGAGTTAACACCAGAGACATTACCGAACTTTGGTGGAGATTTGGTTGGAGCCGATGGCAGTACGCTTATTGCAGGCTCAAATGACACACCTATTGACCTTAAGGTTAAGAAACTTGCGATAAGCACAGGTTCTACATTTGCGGGTGTCGGCTCTATAGCAGGTGATATCGAAAACAATGGCTCATTTATCGTAGGAGATGAAGACAAAGGACTTGCAGCTGATCAAGCACAAGGACCTGGCTCTAAATCTGATTATATTGTGGGAGGTAATTTCACTAATAAAGCAGATGGAACGATATTCCTTGGTGGTGAAAAAGACGATCTAGATAATGTAGGTTCAACTCTAAGAGTTGAAGGAGACTATGTTGGAGAAGAGGGCTCTAAGCTTAAAGTAAACACTATCTGGAATAATCCAAATGAATCGGTAACTGATGCTCTTCATGTTAAAGGTAAAGCCTCTGGTTCTACTAAAGTAGAAGTAGGTAATAACGGCGTAGTACGCGGTGATGTTATTCCTTATGAGGACGATAAATACTCTGAAGACGTAGTAACCGTAGACCAAGATCATGAGGGTAATGTGTTTACTGGTTCAGCAGAGACTGAGGGAGCAGAACAGATACAGCTTGTTAAAGTGGGTAATAACTATAAGTGGAAACTTAAAGGTACGTTCTCACAATCAGTTCCTGGATATTTGCAAGGGCCTACGATTAATTTGAGTACAGGGTTTGCAGACCTTGGGACCTTAAATGAGAGGATTGGAGCTCAGTCTCAATCTACAAATGCTGGTGGTAAGGTTTGGGGTCGAATCAGAGGCACAGATCTAGAATTAACAGGCTCTAAGCAGTTCTCCTCTAAGTCTACATCTACCTCATGGCAGTTTGGCTTTGACCTTGCGACTAAGTACAAGGGTCTAAATGCAAGAAGTGAGACTGGGGTGATGTTTGGCTACACAAACACAGATGTGGATACGTTTGATAAAGAGAGAAAAGTAAACGGCATAGTAGTGGATGATAAGTTAGCAGGTGGTATCACAACAGATGCCCTAAGCCTAGGAGTCTATCACACTAACTATAACCCTAATGGTTCGTACTTTGATTTAGTAGGACAAGTGAGTAAGCTTAAAAACAAATACAATGCACGCAATGGTATTAAGGTTGATCAAAGCGGCTGGAGTGCGTTGCTATCG
>NZ_JHXN01000002.1 GCF_000687755.1 Taylorella asinigenitalis ATCC 700933 | reverse complement strand
CGTTTCCCGCTCCATTTAAACTTTTCCATATGCTTAATATAATCGTTAATTCTTAAATTAGAGTTCATAAAGGAATAGCCTCTTTTAAAGCAGTTTCCTTGAATTTTGTCGGTAGTCAATTCTCCTCTATTACATCAAAATTTTGTCCGATAAATTCTTCGAGGTCAGCACATAACCCACCTAAATCCAATAACGTAGTTCTTGGAGAAGTGCTTACTAAAAAATCAATATCACTGTCCTCAGTATCCTCCCCGCGAGCAACTGAACCGAATACTCTTAAATTACTTAATTTATTTCGTTTGGAAAAACGAAATAAAATTTCATTCCTATGTTTTTTTAAAAGTTCTGAGGGTCTCATGGTATAACGTAAAAATAAGTATATTGTCAGTGTAACTTAGCTTGAATACCAAGCTAATAAAACTGGCTTAGCCTAATATGAGTGGGAGTTATTCAACATGACTACCGAACACATTGAACATCAGATCTACAGATCAAAAATAGAACATGAATTTGGTCAAGTTAATAAATCCAAGGCAGAAGTAAGAACATTTTGGGTCATGGTTATAACATTTGTGACCATGTTCGGAGAAATTTTTGCTGGTATATGGACGGGGTCTATGGCCCTGATAGCAGACGGAATACATATGGGTGGTCATGCTCTAGCTCTAGGTCTAGCATTTGCAGGCTATTATTTATCAAGACGTTATGCAAGAGACAGACGACTAAGTTTCGGAAGTGGAAAAATTAATGAACTAGTTGCTTATTCCACCTCTCTTTTATTATTGATTACGGCCGCTTTAATTACTTATGAATCTTTATATAGGCTATTTAATCAAAATGAGATTAAGGCTCAGGAAGCATTAATTGTTGCTGTATTAGGTCTTATCATTAATTTAGTCTCTTTTGTGATTCTTAAGGGTAGCAACGATTTTGAAGAAATCGAACATGGGCACAACCACAGCCATGGTCATGGTCATATTCATGAACATGATATTGAATACGAAACAAAAAGCGAAGCAGCGATGGCATTGCCAGAGAGAAAAGATAACAATCTTCAGGCAGCTGTTTTACATATACTCACAGACGCAGCAACATCAGTAGCGGCCATTATAGGCATTCTTGCCGCATGGGGATGGGGTTGGACGTGGCTTGATCCGCTTATCGCATTGATAGCTAGTGTTTTGATAGGCAAATGGACCATTGGTCTCATGAAGCAAACAAGCAAAGTATTACTTGATGCCACTGCGCCTGGGTCAGTTGAAGATACTATACGTAAAAAACTTGAAAGTGCAAGCGATACAGAGGTCATCGATTTGCATGTCTGGTCAATTGGACAAGGATGCTGGACCATGATTGCATCTGTAATCCACCACGGGTCTATGACTCCTCAAGACTATAAATCTCTACTTAAAGGCATGAAAAACCTGCATCATCCAGTGATTGAAGTTCAACATTGCAAGCACGAGATTATTTAATTATTAACAAGTTTAATTAAGGTGATTTAGAATGAGACAACTCCTAGGATTATTGGCCACTTTAATTTGTTTTGTTGCACCATCTTATGCAGATTCAAATGTTAAATCTGCTATACAACGCATTCACATAACACAAAGCGAAACTTCAAAAAAATTATCCGATAACTCAACATGCTCACCTGAATGCCCTGTAGTTGAAGTTTATTTTATAGAAACTAACTTGCCTGAGATTGATGCAAAAATTAATCTTGATATTCTGGAACTTCTAATTTCCTTTGATTCAGATAATGCCCTACCTCCTGAGAAATACACTCCAGAGACCGCAGATGCAATTATTAGAGGTGTGTTTAAAAAATTAGTAGCCCATGATAAAAGCAATTCGATGAATTTTGCTGGTGCTAGTGAGATAAAAATTGAGCCTAAATATGAGCATTATTGGGATGAAGACGAAAATAATAGACTCTTAGATTTTTACACTGAATATAGTTACTTTCTGCTTGGTTCGCCTCAACCAAGCACAGGTATCTTTATGTATACATATGATATAAAGAAAGGATTTATTATCTTAGCCGATTTGGTTGGACAGAAAAATGTTCAAAAAGTTAAGGATTTAGCTTATAGAGAATATGTTCGAATGAATAAAGAGAAAGGAATTCAAGAACCCTTTTTAGATAAGCAACACTTCTACCTATCTAACAATTTTATGCTTACTGCTGATGAACTAAGATTTGTTTACGACCCTGGTTCAATCAATTCTATTGCAAAGGGCAGTCAAACAATAATGGTTCCACGTAGGTTAATACAACCGCTGCTTGAAAAAGGATATAAAAATCAGAGGCGGGATTGAGTTAGGGATAGAATATTAAAACTAATTTTACGCAGTTTTAAACAAGTTAAATGAATCTGATTTGTAAATTTAGTTTTATCCTATTCTCTCCTGATTCTTCATATACAAAACCAAATTTATGTCTGGTAGTTGAAGGAGTTTCAAATTTTGTATTATTAAGAAGATAATCCTCAAATTCGTTCCTATTTCTTTGGTGGTAAAGTAACATATCACCATTTGATTTAATAATCAAAAATCCTCCGCTTGCTTCATCTTTTCCATCCCAAGGTGTGGAAGGTTTCATACCAAGAGCGATTGATCTTAAAAAACTTTTGAATTTAAATTCGTAGGATTTAATATTTAATAGATTAAGGGGATTTAGTTGAGTTAATTTTTCAACAACACTTTTGCATGATCTAGTTCTATGACAGTAATATTGGATGAGAGCTGTGGCTAATAATTCATCAAATTGATTGTCTATAAATTGTAGATTCGCTAGAAAAGTAGGATTTTCAGTTGATATGTACTCTAGATTGTTGGAAACACAATCAAGAGATTCATGCAAAGTATGAAACTTTTTTACTAAGTAATTTCCTCTGACCCTAAATATAAAATTTGTTGACTTGCTAGCATTCAAAAGTGATGAGGAATGTCCTAGCTGAGATTTGATTGAAAAGGCTACTTTATAAATATTTGAAGTGAAAATATCCTTCAAGTGAAGAATAATATCGGATTTATCTCTTGATGGAGCTTTGAGGGAGGTGATACCAATCCTAGAAAGAAATGACTCAGTTTTTAGTATTAAAAAACTAGTTTTTTGTGCTTTCAATAGTTCATTTAATAGATAATAGTATTCTTCGGAAAATTCTGCTTTCGAAATCTTTAACTTAAATTTCCCATTTAAATATATATCTATTTGATCATTTATCTTAAATAGAAAATTACCCAACTTATCTTTTCTTTCTAAACCTACAACTGGTGATGACTCTATACTTTGCTTTTCAAATTTAAAGTCTGTTGCATGTAAAACATTGCTCGATAGAATATAGAATAAAGCTAACACCTCAGACCATTCACCTTTATTACCTACTAGTGCCATTCTTACTATCCTTCAAAGCATCTTTAATTCTTAGGGCAATTGCTTTAACTACAGGGACAGTAACGGAATTTCCAAGTTGTTTATATAAATGCGTATCAGCAATAGGTAATTTGAATGTTTCTGGAAAGCCCTGTAGTCTAGCCCATTCTCTCGGTGTCATTCTTCTAACAAACTCTTTATTTATTTCTCCCTTGATATTTGTTTTAGGTGTGAAATCTTTAAGTCTGTTATCTACTATTAAATTGCGTTCCCTTCCCATACCACCGCATACAATTGCTCCCGCAATAGATTCAGGATCTCGAATTTCATACCCAAATCCATTACCTTTTAATGCATGTCTCTCTTTATGTTTTTTTAGAGTGCTTAGATAGGTTTCAGAAAGATAATATTTATTTGAAACTTCTGTTTTTTCAAGAATATCTTTCAATTTAACAGAATCATTAATTCCTTCAGGAAAATCAAATCTGCGAATCCCTAGATTTTCCCTGAAAGCAACTATATATATTCGTTCCCTGTTTTGAGGAACTCCGAAATTTTTACTATTTAAGACTTGAAAAAATACTACATAACCTAATTCTTTAAGCACATTAAGAATTATTTTAAAGGTCGTCCCTTTATCATGATTCACTAAATTTTTAACATTTTCAGCGAATACAACTTTCGGTTTATGAAACTTAATTATTCTGGCAACATCAAAAAACAACGTCCCTCTAGCATCATCAAAACCCATTTTTCTGCCAGCAGCTGAAAAAGCTTGGCATGGAAAACCTGCAAGTAAAAAGTCGTGAGCAGGAATATCAGCTTCTACTTCTTTGGTTACGTCACCGTGAATAATCTTTTTACTAGAAAAATTTGAAACATAAGTTTTTACTGCATTGGAATCAATTTCACTTGCGTAAACAGTTTTGAGTTTTTCACCAAAAGCCTGTTCAAATCCCAGTCTAATACCACCAATTCCAGCGAATAAATCAATAGAAGAATACACAAAATTTCCTTAAGTCCCATTAGTTATATTTTAATAATAAAATAAGATATCTAAAGAGCATGGATAAATCCGTCCACTCTAACTAAATAGGAGATGTTATGTCCTGTCATTGTCAAACCTCTATACTCCCTGATGGTGCAAAATTTGGAATATTTATTGAAGCAGACCTAAAAAAGGAGGATTACGAAGGCATTGCCAACGCATGTTCTAAACTTCAATCAATTGAAGATGATCTTAAAAATAAATTTCCAAATGATATGCTAGGCATGTCAGTTGGGTTTGGTGCGAAGCTATGGAACAAGTACGCTCAAACCATAGACGGTCGCCGTGAGGGGCATGAAATCAAGCCATTCGAGGGATATGGCCACGGCATGGCACCTGCAACTCAGCATGATTTATTAATTCATATCCAATCTATGCGAAATGATATCAATCTTGATTTAGCGATTAAGGTTTGGGCTTTACTAAGGCCTTATTTTGAGCCTAAAGATGAGACCCATGGGTACCGCATGCTTGAAGATCGTGGGCACGATGGATTTGTGGATGGCACAGAAAATCCGAAAGATGAGGATGCTGTAAAGGCGGCTGTTATTGCTCAAGAATTCTGTGATGCGGGTGGTAGCTATGTTTTGATCCAAAAATATATCCATGATATGGACAAATGGAACGCACTTAGTGTTCAAACACAAGAGGCTTCTGTGGGTCGCAAAAAGGATTCTGATGAGGAACTCGATAAATCTGTGAGGCTTCCTGATTCGCATTTAGGTCGCACTGATATTGCGGAAAATGGTGTAGATCTTAAGATCCTAAGACGTAGCCTTCCTTATGGAGATATCACTGGTGATCGTGGGCTAATTTTCTGCGGATACTGTGCTACCTTGCATAATCTAGACCAGCAATTAAAAAGCATGTTTGGGAATTTGGACGGCAAAATTGATCTTTTAGTTCACCATTTCTCAAAGCCAGTGACAGGATCGTTTTACTTCGTACCGAATCAAGAAAGGCTGCACACCTTGCGTGTACAAAATTAATGGAGGCGCGAAGCGGAGTCGAACCGCTCTAAACGGATTTGCAATCCGCTGCATAACCGCTTTGCTATCGCGCCACAAGTTAAAGCCTATTATTATAACGAATATATTAGTTTATTCAAATAAAAAACGAGCCATAAAGACTCGTTTTTTTGTTTCTATTAGGTGGCAATGCTTAGCCGAATCGTCCAGTAATATAGTCTTGAGTCGCTTGCTCTTTAGGTGTGTGGAAGATTTGTTCTGTTTCACCAAATTCAATCAATTCACCTAAGTACATATAAGCAGTGTAATCAGAGCAACGTGCAGCTTGTTGCATGTTGTGAGTTACGATTGCAACTGTATAGTCTTTCTTAAGTTCAGTAATCAGTTCCTCAATCTTAACTGTAGAGATTGGGTCAAGAGCAGAACATGGTTCGTCAAGAAGAATAACTTCAGGTTTAACAGCAACACCGCGTGCAATACAAAGACGTTGTTGTTGACCACCAGATAAACCCGCACCGCTCTGATCAAGTTTATCTTTAACTTCGTTCCAAAGAGCAGCTTTAACTAAAGCCCACTCTACGCGCTCGTCCATTTCACGTTTAGATAATTTTTCGAACAATCTAACACCGAAAGCCACATTATCGTAGATACTCATTGGGAATGGAGTTGGTTTTTGGAAAACCATACCAACTTTTGCGCGAATAATTGAAATATCAGTTTTAGTATTTAGAAGGTTTTCACCGTCCATAATGATTTCACCTGTTGCACGTTGACCAGGATAAAGTTCAAACATGCGGTTAAAGGTGCGCAAAAGAGTTGATTTACCGCATCCTGATGGACCAATAAATGCTGTAACGCAGTTGCGGGGTATACGCATATTCACATTTTTAATTGCGTGAAACGAACCATAATAAAAGTCTAAGTTATTAACTTCTATTTTTGTATCAGCTGGAGAAATTAGTTCATAAGTAGAGTTCATTTAAATTTCCTAAAAATTAAATCTGCGTATTATTTTTTAAAGATGCTACGAGCTAAGATATTTATACCAAGAACGAACAACGTAATTACGGTAGCACCAGCCCAAGCTAAGGCGTTCCAATCTTCATAAGGGCTATCTGCGTATTGATAAATTGTAACTGGAAGGTTAGCCATAGGTTGATTCATATCTAAAGAACCGAATTGGTTGTTTAGAGCCGTAAATAGTAATGGTGCTGTTTCACCTAGAATACGTGCAATAGCAAGGAGAACGCCAGTAATAATACCTGCGATAGCTGCACGATAACAAATCTTAGTAATCATTTTCCATTTAGGGCATCCAAGAGCTACAGCCGCTTCACGTAAACTATTTGGAATAAGTAAAAGCATATTATCCGTAGTTCTTACTACAACTGGAATCAAAATAATAGCCAATGCTACTGCACCCGCCCATCCAGAATAGTGACCTTGTTGAGCAACGATAAGGGCATAAATAAATAGACCAATTACGATAGATGGTGCTGATAAAAGTACGTCGTTTAGGAAACGTGTAGTTGGAGCTAGCCACCCTCTTTGACCATATTCAGCAAGATATGTTCCTGCAAGAACCCCAATGGGTGTGCCTACAATAGTAGCTACGGAAGTCATTAAGAATGATCCAAGAATGGCATTTCGTAAGCCGCCACCGCCGCCAGGACCAGAAGTTGGCTCAGTGAATAATTCTAGATTAATAGCTGCAGCACCTTCAACAATTAAAACCCAGATAATCCAGAACAACCAAAATAAACCGAATGCCAACGCAATAAAAGAAAGCGTAAGCATAACCATATTTGTAAGTCTACGTTTTTTGAAAAGAGGGTTTTTTACGCTAATGGCACTATTTGCTAATTTTGGTGCCATATTGTTTGGAGTTTGTGTAACTGTATTCATTTTTATGCCACCTAATTAAGATTTTTTACCTTCTTTACGTTCCATTCTTGAAACCATCCAACGAGATAAAGCTAGTACTACTGTAGTAATCAAGAAAAGAATTAAACCAAGTTCAATGAGTGCAGATTTTTGAATACCATAGGCTTCATTAAATCCGTTTGCAATCGCTGAGGCGATTGATGTCGCAGAGTCATAAACGCTCTCTGGCAGATTAAAGGAGTTACCGATAACAAGAGTAACGGCCATTGTTTCACCAAGTGCTCGACCAAGACCTAACATGATACCACCCACTACACCATTTTTAGTGTAAGGAAGAACTACTTTCCACATAACTTCCCATGTTGTAGATCCTAATCCATAAGCAGATTCTTTGTGCATTGGTGGAACAACTTCAAATACGTCACGCATAATAGAAGCAATATATGGAATAACCATAATTGCAAGAATCAGACTGGCTGTAAATAAACCGATACCCATCGGGGCACCTTGGAATAGGAAACCAATAAGTGGCAATTCTCCAAAAGTGTCGATAATTAAGGGTTGAATATTTCTGGCATACCATGGGGCAAAAATAAATAAACCCCACATACCATAAATAATTGATGGAATCGCAGCTAACATCTCAACGGCAGTACCCAATGGTCTACGTAACCAAAGAGGTGCTAGTTCAGTTAGGAACATTGCGATACCAAAAGAAACAGGTATAGCGATAATTAAAGCAATAAAAGATGTAACTAATGTACCAACGATAGGAGCTACAGCACCGTAAACGTCATTAATCGGATCCCAATCATTAGTCCATAAAAAAGAAAAGCCCCATTTCATAATGGTTTCACGGCTTTCCCAAATCAGAGATAAAAGAATAGCGGCCAACAGAATAAACACAAAAAAAGCCATAAAACGCGTAGCGTTGGCAAATAATGCATCTAGGAATACACCGCGACTTTGAGTATTGTTAGCGTCTTTTGATTGCATGATAACTTTAATAGTTGAGTAAAGAAAAACATGGCAGTCTAATAGACCGCCATGTTACTAATCTAAGGTCATAAGACTATGTCTAATTACCAAATAGATTTACCGTCAGCAGTTTTAAGCTGAGCTTTCCATTCTTCACGGATTGCATTAGTAACTGAATCTGGAAGTGGAACATAGTCTAAATCAGATGCAGTTTTAGCACCTTTAGTCCAAGCATAATCGAAGAATTGAAGAGCTGTTTTAACTTCTTCAGGTTTTTCTACATTTTTGTGAACTAAGATGAAAGTAGCTGAAGTCATAGGCCAGCTATCAGCACCTGGTTCGTTTGTAAGAACAACGCCCATACCAGGAGTACCTTTCCAGTCAGCATTAGCTGCAGCTGCTGCGAAAGTAGATTGTTCTGGTTGAACTACTTTACCTTCAGCGTTTTTCATAGCAGCCCAAGCTAAACCATTTTGTTTAGCATAAGCGTATTCAACATAACCAATAGAGAAAGGGATTTTAGATACTAAACCAGCAACACCACCGTTACCTTTACCGCCTTGACCAGTAGGCCATTTAACAGATTTACCTTCGCCTACTGAGTTTTTCCAATCAGCAGAAACTTTAGAAAGGTAGTTAGTGAAACCGAAAGAAGTACCAGAAGAGTCAGAACGGTGAACTACGATGATATCAGCGTCTGGAAGAGAAGTGTTACCGTTAAGTTCTTTGATCTTAGGGTCATTCCATTTTTTAATTTTACCCATGTAGATATCAGCTAGAACTTCACCAGTTAAAACTAGTTGACCTGGTTTTAGACCAGTAATATTAACTACAGCAACAGTACCACCAACTACTGAAGGGAATTGGAAAAGACCGTTTTCGTTAAGTTTTTCTGCACTTAATGGGTCGTCTGTACCAGCGAAATTAACAGTTTTACCGATGATAGCTTTTTGACCACCACCAGAACCGATTGATTGATAATTGATTTTGTGGCCAGTTTCTTTTTCGAAATCAGAAGCCCATTTAGAATAAACTGGGTAAGGGAATGATGCCCCTGCACCAGTTACTTCAACTGCTTGAACAGCGAATGATGCAGTGCTAAGAGCAACTGCAACAGTAATACCTTTTAAAGCGTGTTTTAACATAGTATGTCCTCAAACTAGGATAAATCCATATAATAGAAAGAAAGTATCAGGGCAGTCCCTGACTTGTGCTTAATGTTAAGTTTCAAATATGACGTGAATATGACATTTGTGTAAATTCTTAAATTACAAGTAATTGTGTTTAAGGTAAAATGTTGCAACTTTTTTTGGACTCTCTTTTATGAACTCTGCTTCCCTTCTGGCTGCTGTTGATTTAGGCTCTAATAGTTTTAGACTTTCAGTTGGCAGAGTAGTTGAACTTAGCAATGGTATAAGACAAATCTACTCTATAGATCGCCTTAAGGAAACTGTTAGACTAGCTGCTGGTTTGAATGAAAATCTCGTACTCGATGACATTGCCATCTCTAGAGCTGAAGCCGTTCTTAAGATGTTTGGAGAAAGGATAAAAGATTTTCCACCCCAAAATGTTAGGGCTGTGGCTACGAACACATTCCGGGTAGCAAAAAACGCTAACAAATTGTTACAAGTATCAGAGGCGGCACTAGGCTTTCCCATAGAAGTGATATCAGGCCAAGAAGAAGCAAGGCTTATATTTTCAGGAGTAGCACATGAATTGCCACCATCTAAAGAAAATAGGCTTGTAATAGATATAGGTGGCGGATCTACAGAGTTCATTATCGGTAAAGGCTTAGAGCCACAAATTATGACCTCACTCCATATGGGGTGTGTGAGCTTTTCGAAAGCTTTTTTCCCTAAACGAGAACTAAGCGAAAAGGCATTTGCACAAGCGGAACTTGCGGCATCAAAAGAAATTGAGGTGATTCGCAAATCCTATACAAGCATTGGGTGGAAGCAAGCATTTGGATCATCTGGCACGGCAAAGGCTTTAGTGGCTGTTCTTGAGGATACTGGGTATTCTGAAAAAGGTATCACTCTTGAGGGCATGTTAAAGCTGCGTAAAACAATGATTAAGTACGGTATGAATTATTCCTCTCATGTGCTTGGACTAAAAACCGATAGGACGGAAGTATTGCCAGCAGGGCTTTCTATCATGATTGCTATTTTTAAGTCATTGGGTATCAAACAAATGCACCAAGGCGAAGGGGCACTGCGAGTCGGTGTGTTATACGATATGCTCGGCCGTCAAGCTGATACTGATAAGCGCGATGAAACGGTAGACTTGTTTATGCATCGTTATCATATAGATAAAAGGCAAGCGTATAGAGTTGAGTCTCTCGCACTCAATCTCTTCGATGATATGGGAGAAGGATCTGAAGAGGACCGAAAATACCTGACTTGGGCTGCGAAACTTCATGAAATTGGCCTAAGTATTTCTCAATCTTCATATCATAAACACACGGCATATGTCTTGGAAAATGCTGATTTGCCAGGGTTTTCAAAGGACGAGCAAAAAAATCTTGCTCTGATTTCTCTAATGCATCATGGGTCTTTGAATAAAGTCGATCTAGATACTTTAGATGCAAGTAAGATTCGTGCAATTCTAAGTCTACGATTGGCCGTGCTATTCTCAAGAAGTCGTCAGGATCTAGGTCTTCGTGAGATACAGCTGACTCATAAGAAAGAAAAATCCTTCGTATTGGAGGTTCCGAAGGATTGGATTAGCAATCACCCTCTAACTAAATACAGCCTTAATCTTGAGGCAGATCAGTGGATGAATGCAGGATACAATTTGAAAATCAAGGGTTATTAATCTATTTTTTAAAAGATGGATTAAGCAGACACCTCTTTTGAGAACTGATCAAACTGTTTATAGTACCTTTTGTCCATAGCTTCCTTATCGATGATAATCGGAAAGTCGCATGAATTAAAGCTCTCATCGAATGTAGGTTTTCCGCAAATATAGGCACCCACTTTGATATAACCTTTAATAAGTGAATGAAATTTTGTTTGATTATCTTGGTTCTCTGGCAATGATTCCAATTTCTCTATCGGATATGGATTTAGCGGAATTACTTCGGCCCTCTCAGGATGCTTTTCCATCTCTGATTTTGCATATCTCCAAACTTCAGCAGCTTGGAAACCGCCATCAGCTAAGCTAACACTTGCACAACCTAACATATAACGTGCTTGATAAAACTCCATATATTTTGCAAGACCAGCCCAAAGCAGCATGATTACAGAACCTGATCGATAATCAGTGTGTGTGCAAGAACGGCCACACTCAGCTAGAAGAGGTCGAATATTATTAAGACTATCGATATTAAATTCTCCCTCGGAATAATATCTTCCCGCTTTGACTGCATTTTTAGGACTCAATGTCCTATAAGTGCCCACTACTTTTTTCTTATCGTTATCGATAACCATTAGATGGTCGCAAAAATCATCAAAATAATCGATATCAATATCGTCTCGTTCAAATTTAACGCCCAATTCTGAAGAGTAAATTTCATGCCTTAATTTTTGCAGGGCTTTCACCTCTTCAGGTTCAGTGGCAATGCTTAACGTGAAGCTAGGTTCTCTGGATGTTGCTTGCGTTGTTAGTAGTTCACGCATATTATTATTTCCTTAAAATCTAATTACTCAATTCTACAGCAGCTAATTCATCAACTGCAGATTGAGCTACTTTTTTATCTTCAGCCTCAACCATAATTCTAAGTTTAGGCTCTGTGCCCGATGGTCTTATGAGCACTCTTCCCTTATTACCTAACTGAGCTTTAATTTCTTCCACTTTAGAAAGAAGCGATTTATTAGATTGCCAATCAAAGCCCTTTTCGCATGGAACGCTCACCATGACTTGAGGATACATATTTAAATCTGCAATCCAGTCCTTGAGTGTAGAATTATGCCTAACAGTACCTCTCAAAACCTGAAGTGCCGATATAATCCCATCTCCTGTGGAATGTTGATCAAGACATAAAATATGCCCTGAGCTCTCTCCACCTATCTTCCAGCCTTTATCGAGAAGCTCTTGCATAACATATCGGTCGCCCACTTTTGCTCTAATTAGAGGGATTCCTAATTCATTTAGTCGCTTCTCTAAACCATAATTGGTCATAAGTGTACCAACTAATCCGTCAAGGGCATAAATTTCATTACGTCCCATACGTTCATAACGAGATAGTCTGTCCTTAACTATGGCATACAATAAATGATCACCATTATATATTGTGCCTTCATTATCACACATTACTATTCGATCTGCGTCACCATCGAGGGCAATGCCGAGATCTGCCTCGTGCTTAATTACTTCTTGTGCTATTGATTCTGGGTGAAGTGCCCCCATTGCATCGTTGATATTTAGCCCATCAGGCTTATCTCCTATGGATATGACATCAGCCCCAAGTTCTTGAAAAACTGGTGCGGCAATGCGATAGGCGGCTCCATGTGCTGCATCTACAACAATTTTAAGCCCGCGCAAATCCAAATCACCCGCAAACGTACTTTTGCAAAACTCGATATATCGACCAGAAGCGTCATTTATCCTGCGAGCCTTGCCAATTTGATCAGATCCTACACACCCAAGCGGCTCATCGATTAAATTTTCAATCTGCAGCTCAACATCATCCGGAAGTTTTGTACCCTCTCCAGAAAAGAATTTAATACCATTATCGTAGAAAGGATTGTGAGAAGCACTAATAACTATACCTGCATCCAAACGAAAAGCTTTAGTCAAATAAGCAACCGCAGGAGTGGGTAATGGGCCAGCAAGCAATACATCGATTCCAGCCGCTGACAATCCAGCCTCTAGGGCTGATTCCAACATATAGCCTGAAACGCGCGTGTCTTTTCCGATAAGCACACTCGGGCGCTTTCTGTTCTTATGCTCTTTAGTTAGAACCTTTCCTGCTGCATAACCAAGCCTTAAAGCAAATTCGGCGTTGATAACATCACCGCCTACTTCACCCCTAACACCATCAGTACCAAAATATCTTCTACTCATTTTCTTCTATGCTGATTAATCTTGTCTCTAATCATCATGGCCTGCTTAGTTTCAAGTACATCGTGTACACGAATAATATTTGCACCTAAATCAAGCCCAACCATAGTACCATAGACACTGACAACCACCCTATCTCGTGGAGGGATATCAAGAAGAGAGCCAATCATCATTTTGCGAGAAATGCCGAGTAGCAATGCATATCCCAAATCTTTAAATTCATCTAGATTAGAGAGAATATCGTAATTTTGATCAATTGTTTTACCGAATCCACATCCAGGATCGATGCAAATTCTATTGGTGGCAATGCCCCTGCTTTCTGCTTCCGTGGCTCTTCTTAAGAGATATTCCTTCAAAAATGCAACCACATCACCTTGATAGTCTGGTGGATTTAGCTGCATAGTTTTAGGTTCCCCATGCATGTGCATAATACAAACACCTGCTTTAGGAAATTTAGAGACTACATCAATTGCCCCAGGCTTTTCTAGACCATTTATGTCATTGATCATGTCTACACCAGCATCTAGAACAATCTTCATAACTTCGGGTTTGAAAGTGTCCACAGATATAGGTACACCCGCATTTTTCAAACCCTCGATTACAGGCAATATACGAGACACTTCATCTTCCGCACTTACAGGATCGGAACCTGGACGGGTAGATTCCCCACCGATATCAATAATATCGGCCCCGTCTCGAATTAATTTAAGTCCGTGTTCAATTGCAGTATCTGTAGTAGCATGAAGGCCACCATCTGAAAACGAATCAGGGGTAACATTGACGATACCCATGATTCGCGGAGATTCATTAAGGTCGATTTCATATCGACCGCATAAAAAAGGAGATACCATTCTAAACTGGTTTAGCTGATTCTTTTGGAGGAACTACACCACCAGCAGATGGAGGAGGCGAAGCATCACCTGTCACATCATAAGGGGCTGCAGGGTCTTTAGGAGGAGAAGGCTCTTTTCCGTCCATAATTTCTTTGATTTGGTCTGCATCAATTGATTCCCATTCAAGCAGAGCCTTAGCCATAACTTCGATTTTCTCGCGATTAGATTCAATAATATCGCGGGCAACTTTATATTGCTCATCGATAATTTTGCGAATCTCTTTATCGACTTGTTGCATGGTAGCTTCCGACACATGAGTCGTTTTAGTTACGCTTCGACCTAGGAACACTTCGTTTTCGTTTTCTGCGTAAACCATAGGACCTAGAGAATCAGTCATACCATAACGAGTAACAATATCTCTGGCAATGCTTGTGGCTCTCTCAAAGTCATTTGAAGCACCAGTAGTCATCTGATTCATAAAGACTTCTTCTGCGATACGGCCACCAAATAGCACGGCAATCATATTTAGTAGACGCTCTTTATCCATACTATATCTATCTTCCTCTGGAAGTTGCATGGTTACACCTAAAGCACGACCACGAGGAATAATGGTAACTTTATGAACTGGGTCTGTTTTCGGTAGTACATAAGCTACTACTGCATGACCAGATTCATGATAAGCTGTATTTTTACGCTCCTCTTCTGGCATAACCATAGATTTACGTTCCGCACCCATAATGATTTTATCTTTAGCTCTTTCAAAATCGAGCATATCAACTGTGCGACCATTTCTACGAGCAGCAAAAAGAGCCGCTTCGTTTACTAGATTAGCTAAATCCGCACCCGAAAACCCAGGTGTACCACGCGCAAGAATGGAAGCATCCACATTTGGTGCAAGCGGTACTTTACGCATGTGAACTTTTAATATTTGAGTACGTCCACGGACATCAGGAAGATTAACAACTACCTGTCTATCAAAACGTCCTGGTCTAAGTAATGCAGGGTCTAGTACATCTGGACGGTTAGTAGCTGCAATAACGATAACAGACTGACCAGATTCGAAGCCGTCCATTTCAACTAACATTTGGTTTAGAGTTTGTTCGCGCTCATCATTTCCGCCACCAAGACCTGCACCGCGCTGACGACCAACAGCATCAATTTCATCAATAAAAATAATGCAAGGAGAGTGTTTTTTTGCGTTTTCAAACATATCACGCACACGAGATGCACCTACACCCACAAACATCTCTACAAAATCAGAACCTGAGATAGTAAAAAATGGGACCTTAGCTTCACCTGCGATTGCTTTAGCCAACAGTGTTTTACCTGTTCCTGGAGGGCCAACCATAAGCACACCTCTAGGGATACGTCCTCCAAGTCTTTGGAATCTAGAAGGATCTTTTAAGAATTCAACAATTTCCTGAACATCTTCTTTTGCCTCATCCACTCCCGCAACATCCGCAAAAGTAATATTGTTATTTTTTTCGTCCAGCATACGTGCACGGGATTTACCGAAGCTAAATGCACCACCTTTTCCGCCACCTTGCATCTGGCGCATGAAAAATATCCATACACCAATAAGCAAAATCATAGGGAACCATGAAATTAATGCACTTAATAAAAATGACGGTTTTTCAGGAGGTCGAGCAGAAACTCGAACACCGTTTTCCATAAGATCACTAACCATCCAAATATCACTAGGACTTGTTAGTTCGTATTGACGACCATCAGATTGAGTAACATTTAGGGTGTTACCTTGAATGACAACAGATTGAATTTTACCGTTCTTAGCATCCTCCATAAACTGGCTGTAAGAAACAGCAGAAGCATAAGGACCGCGATCATCGTACTGACGAAATACGGTAAATAAAACAATTATGAATATCGCCCATAAAGCGAATTTAGAAAATGAATTATTCAAAATTTTTCCTCTATAGATTGTAATTCTTATAGAAAGAACTAATTATTCTACACCATACCACTTGGATATGAGGGTGAAAGTATATTTATTCAAGATTAGCACAATATTAAGGAATTTTATTTTGCTTTTAGTCTTTTAGCGACTATAAAAGTTTCTGATGATTTATCGCGTGAAGCCTTAGGCTTTATTTCAACTACTCTTACAAAATTTTTCTTAAATAATTCAACAAGTTGAGAGAACCCACTACCGTGAAAGGCCTTAACTATAAGTGCCCCTTCGGGTTTTAGATGATTTGTAGCAAAATCAACTGCCAACTCAACCACATGCTCAATTCGTGCAGAGTCAGCAGAGCTTATTCCAGATAAGTTAGGAGCCATATCCGAAATAACGAGATCAACCTGTTGATGACCTACTTTTTCTTCTAGTTGTTCTAAAACCTCATCATCTCTAAAATCGCCTTGAATAAACTCAACCCCTTCGATATGTTCCATTGGTAGTAAATCAAGTGCGATAACTCTTCCGTCAATCTCGCCTTTATGCAACAGTCTTTCTCTAGCCACTTGAGACCAACTACCTGGAGAAGAACCTAAGTCGACTATAATGTCTCCTCTTCGCATAAGCTTCTCAGTGTCTAAAATTTCAATAAGTTTGAATGCGGCACGAGCCCTGTATCCCTTTTGTTGAGCCAATTTAACGTAGGGATCATTTATATGTTGATGAATCCAATTTTTAGAAAATTTATTTTTAGCCATGAATATTGAATCAAAAAATCAAAAACTTTCTTCAAAAGAAAAAAGTTTATTAAGATCAAGTGCCCATAGTTTAAAGCCAGTGGTTATGATTGGGGATAACGGTTTAACAGAATCTGTTTTACAGGAAATCGATCACAATTTAAACGCACACGGACTAATTAAGATTAAAGTTGCAGGTGACGATAGATCTTACAGAATCGAACTTGCAGATCAGATAATTAAAAACCTCAACTGTGAAATCATCTCCCATGTAGGTAAGATTTTAACTATTTATAGAGAAAACGATATCTACAGAACACTTATAAAACAAAGTAAACCTCGTCAAGCTAGCGAAAGACTTCCTAATGAAGCTTATATAACTAAAAAACAAGCCGCCGCTGGTAAATGGGCAGGCTCAACTAGTTCAACTATATTAAACAAGGGCGGAAAAGCTAAAGCAAAACCTATTTCAAAAGCAGGTAAACCCGCACCTAAGACAGCTGATTCTAAAACTAGTAAACCTAAAGTACCTGTTCGTAAGCCATCAATCCCAAGAAGAAAAGGAAGTTCTCTCACACTTAGGGCGGGACGTAGAAATAAAGATTAAATATACTCTACGCTTAGTATTTCATATTCTTTTTCGCCTGAAGGTACATTGATTTTGATCGTGTCACCTTCATGTTTACCTATTAGACCGCGTGCTACAGGACTAGATATTGAAATAGTATTCAGTTTTATATCTGCTTCAGCATCACCCACTAATTGGTATCTTACATGCTCGCCGCTATCAAGATCCTCAAGCTCTACAGTTGCACCAAAGACAATCTTTTCTCCTGCCTCTAATGTTGACGGCTCGATAATTTGAGAGTTAGATAAAACGCCCTCTAATTCCTTAATTCTTGCTTCGATAAAGCCCTGTCTTTCACGAGCAGCATCATACTCAGCATTTTCGCTAAGATCGCCTTGTGCTCTAGCCTCAGCTATGGCTTGAATAACAGCTGGTCGCTCAACCGTTTTTAATTTTTGTAATTCTTCAGTAAGTCTAATCGATCCTGCTTTAGTCAATGGTAGTGTAGCCATAATCCCTCTAAGAAAAATTAAAGACGCCCTACTGACTCGTAGAGCGTCCAAACATTTAGTAATTATAATTAAGAAAAATAAAATTACAAGTTAGATTAGATTTTCGGTATTTCCTTTGATTTTAAATTTAATAGGGCATAAAGAATAATAGCCGTAAAAGTGGCCGTACCAATACCCTCTAATTTAAAGCCTCCAAATTCAATTGCAAAATTTCCTGCACCCATAATTAGCGTTACAGCAGCGACTATAAGATTTTTATTATCGGAGAAATCTACTCGATTGATAACCCATATCCTAGCCCCTGAGATGGCAATGAGCCCGAATACGACCATCGAAACTCCTCCCAATACAGGACCAGGGATACTATTTATCAAAGCACCAAATTTTGGTGAAAATCCAAGTAATACAGCAAATGCAGCAGCCACCAAAAATAAAAGAGTGGAGTAAATTTTTGTGACCGCCATAACACCAATATTTTCAGCATAAGTTGTGACACCAGTGCCACCCATTGAGCCAGAAATCATGGTAGCCACACCGTCCCCCATAAACGCACGACCTAAATATTTATCAAGATCCTGACCAGTCATGGCACTAACAGCCCTAATATGGCCCAAATTCTCAACTACTAAAATCACAGCAACTGGCAATATTACTGTTATCGCAGAAAACTTAAATTCAGGTGCTGTTAAAGTTGGCAATCCAAACCAAGGGGCATTATTCAAAGCTGTAAAGTCTATAGGAGTCCCAAATCCAAATACATTAGTTAATAAAAAATAGACTAGATATGAACATATAAGACCTAGTAGAATTAATAATCTTTGAGCGGTACCACGTGTAAATACTGCAACAATACCAACGCTTAGTACCGTAAGCATTGCCATCATGGCATCAAAAGAGCTTCCAGAAGCCATGGCACTCTTAGCCGCGATAGGGGCTAAATTTAAGCCTATAACCGCAACGATAGCACCTGTAACAACAGGAGGCATAAGTTTATCAATCCAACGAGTAGCACTGCCATTTTTAGAGGCATATGAGACTAAAAGACCAAATAATGCATAGACTAAGCCGCACATTATTATGCCACCCAATGCAACGCCAATATTTGGATTAGGGCCTGATCCTGCTACGTAGCCCGTTACAGAGACAACGCCTCCAATAAAGGCAAAACTAGAGCCTAAATAGCTAGGAACACGACCACCTACAAAAATAAAGAAGATAAAAGTACCTAATCCAGACATTAAAACAGCCAGATTTACATCAAATCCCATAAGCAAAGGGGCTAAAACCGTGGCACCGAACATTGCAACTACGTGTTGTGCACCCATTAGAAGAGATTGAAGGGGAGGTAAATATTCGTGCGGAGCTACTACCTGCCCCGCTTGGATTGAAGTAACTTTTTTAAACTGTGGGAAATAAGACATTTTAAAAAATAAAAAAGGGAGGTAAACCCTCCCATTTTGAAGTATTACTGCTTAGACTGCAAGTAGTTTTGAAGACCCATCTCGTCGATAAGCCGTAATTGCTGCTCTAGCCAGTGAGCATGGTCTTCCTCAGTATCTTGCAACTGATCTACCAAAATATCACGAGATACAAAGTCACGTTCTTCCTCGCATATTACGATTCCTTTCTTTAGGTCCTCACGAACTTTTAGCTCTAGGGCTAGGTCGTTCTTAAGCATGCTTACAACATCAGAGCCGACGTTGATTTGCTCAACCTGCATGTTTGGAACGCCTTCAAGAAGAAGCACACGACGAATCAATGCGTCTGCGTGTTGCGTCTCTTCTTCCATTTCATGATTAAGACGCTCATACAATTTTGAATATCCCCATTCATCATACATACGAGAATGTATGAAATATTGATCGCGGGCACCAAGTTCGCCAGATATTAATTGGTTAAAGTATTCGATAACTTTATGGCTTCCCTTCATGGATTGCTCCTTAGTTTCTATTAATAATGATAGTTTATTGTAGGGCTAAACCACGAAGAATCAATGGTTAAGCCCTTTTTCAGCTCATTTGGTAAATCTGAATTACTCTCAATTGCATTCTAGTTAACAGCCTGATTCGATTCATGAATAGCTTGTAAGGGATAAACACGAATGCCCTTTTCTAATCTCAAGTATTTCAAACCCTCTACAGCAGCCGAGGCTTCTGCGATTGTCGTATAAGCCGTAACTCTAGCAGAAAGTGCATTTGTCCTAATGGAGCGAGAATCGTTGATAGCATTTCGCTTTTCTTCAACCGTATTGATAACCAGATTCAACTCTCCATTTTTAAGCATATCCACGATATGAGGACGCCCTTCCGTAACCTTATTTACAACCTGAACTGGAATGCCTGCTTCATAAATTGCACTTGCAGTTCCGCGGGTTGCACATATTTTGAAACCAAGATCTAGCAATCCTTTGGCAATAGGTATGATTTTCGGCTTATCGGAATCTTTAACGCTCAAGAATACAAGCCCCGCTTTAGGTAAATCGATTCCTGCGGCGATTTGTGATTTCACAAATGCTTCGCCGAATGTCTCACCGACTCCCATAACCTCGCCAGTAGATTTCATCTCAGGTCCTAAAATGGTATCGACTCCTGGGAATTTTGCAAAAGGAAATACTGCCTCTTTTACACAATAAAGCTTAGGCGATTTCTCTTCTGTTACACCGAGATCTTTCAGAGATTTTCCGGCCATTACACGTGCTGCAATCTTCGCTACTGGCAATCCTGTAGCTTTTGAGACAAATGGAACTGTTCTAGAGGCCCTTGGATTAACTTCAAGAACATATACTTCATTAGCTTGAATTGCAAATTGAACATTCATAAGACCGCGAACATTTAATGCTTTGGCCATAAGTCGCGTTTGACGTTTAATTTCTTCGATCATCTCTTTAGTTAAAGAGTGCGGAGGAAGACTGCAAGCCGAATCTCCCGAATGAACGCCAGCTTGCTCAATATGCTCCATAACTCCAGCTACATAAACATCCGTACCATCACAAATACAATCAACATCAATCTCAATTGCATCATTCAAATAACGATCTAGCAACACAGGAGAGTCATTGGATACCTTAACAGCCGCCGTCATATACCGCTCAAGGTCCATCTGGTCATGCACAATTTCCATCGCACGACCGCCTAAAACATACGAGGGACGCACTACAAGCGGATACCCAATCTCATTTGCCAGTGTCAATGCTTCCTCTTCAGTTCTCGCAGTTCGATTCGGAGGCTGTTTCAAATTAAGTTTCTGTAAAAGTTTTTGAAATCGCTCGCGGTCTTCTGCAATATCAATCGATTCTGGGCTGGTTCCAAGAATCGGTACCCCATTTAGCTCTAAATCGCGTGCAAGTTTAAGTGGCGTTTGACCTCCATATTGCACAATAACACCCACTGGTTTTTCAACTTCCACAATCTCAAGCACATCTTCCAAAGTCAATGGCTCAAAATAAAGCCTATCTGCCGTATCGTAGTCTGTGGACACCGTCTCAGGATTACAGTTGACCATAATGGTTTCATATCCATCGCTTTTGAGCGATAAAGCCGCATGTACACAACAATAGTCAAATTCTATCCCTTGTCCAATGCGATTTGGTCCGCCCCCTAACACCATAATTTTCTTTTTGTTAGTTGGCAATGCTTCCGATTCCTCTTCATATGTGGAATACATATAAGCTGTCTTAGTATCAAACTCAGCTGCACATGTATCAACACGTTTATAAACTGGTCGCACTCCTTGTTGAATTCTTATCTTACGAATCTCAGATTCTGAAGTATCTAATAGATAGGCTAATCGTCTATCCGAGAACCCCTCACGTTTAAGTAATCGCATAATTTCCGCATCGATATCACCTAAAGTTTTTTGCTCTAATGCAAGTTCGATATCAACGATTTCTTTGATTTGCTCTAAGAACCATAAATCTATTTTCGTAAGTCTATGCACATCTTCAATAGAGAAGCCACGATCAAAAGCATCCGCCACAAACCAAATACGTTCTGGTCCAGGCTCAGCGAGTTCAACTTGAAGTTTTTCAAGATCCACAGTTTTTAAATTTAGCCCATCAACACCAACTTCAAGACCACGCAATGCTTTTTGGAATGATTCTTTGAAAGTGCGACCAATGGCCATAACTTCACCAACTGATTTCATTTGAGTAGTTAAACGTGAATCAGCTTGTGGGAATTTTTCAAATGCAAATCGAGGAATTTTGGTAACTACATAATCCAGTGTCGGTTCAAATGAAGCAGGAGTTGCACCCCCCGTTATTTCATTTGATAATTCATCAAGAGTATATCCAACAGCAAGACGTGAAGCCACTTTTGCAATAGGGAATCCTGTAGCTTTCGATGCCAATGCAGATGATCGTGATACTCGAGGATTCATCTCAATAACGATTATGCGACCATTCTCTGGATTTACGGCAAATTGCACATTCGATCCACCAGTATCCACGCCAATCTCGCGTAAAACAGCTATCGATGCATCGCGCATGATTTGATATTCTTTATCTGTCAATGTCTGAGCTGGTGCTACCGTAATCGAATCCCCAGTATGCACACCCATAGGGTCCAAATTTTCTATTGAACAAATAATGATGCAGTTATCAGCCTTATCGCGAATAACCTCCATCTCGAATTCTTTCCACCCTAAGAGAGACTCTTCAATTAGCAATTCATTCGTAGGAGAGGCTTCCAATCCACGTGTACAAATTTCTTCAAACTCTTCTGGATTGTAAGCAATGCCCCCGCCCGTGCCCCCAAGAGTAAAACTTGGGCGGATTACTACAGGGAATCCCGCTGTCCCAATCTCTTCTGCTATGCGTCGCTGAACTTCCCACGCTTCTTCCATACTGTGGGCAATGCCTGATTTAGCCGACTCTAGTCCAATAGAAGACATAGCTTCTTTAAACTTCATCCTATCTTCAGCTTTCTCAATAGCTTGTGCATTTGCCCCTATTAGCTCAACTCCATGTTTCTCTAATACACCTTTTTTGGACAGCTCCAAAGCACAATTGAGTGCAGTTTGGCCACCCATAGTTGGCAGAATCGCATCAGGCTTTTCTATCTCGATTACTTTTTCTAAAGACTTCCATGTAATCGGCTCAATATAAATTACATCGGCCGTATCTGGGTCCGTCATAATAGTCGCAGGATTACTATTTACAAGAATAGTTCTATAACCATCCGCCTTCAATGCTTTGCAGGCCTGAGCTCCAGAATAATCGAATTCACATGCTTGTCCAATAACGATTGGACCTGCCCCAATAATCAAAATACTTTTGAGATCTGTACGTTTAGGCATAATTTTTACTTAGCCTCCATGAGGCCGATAAATTTATCGAAAAGTGGGAGAGTATCGTGAGGTCCAGGACTTGCTTCTGGGTGCCCTTGAAAGCAAAATGCAGGTCTATCGGTAAGTTCAAATCCTTGTAAACTGCCGTCAAATAAAGATATATGAGTAACCTTAGTATTTGGTGGCAATGTCTCCGCATCCACCGCAAATCCGTGATTTTGCGAAGTAATAAATACACAATCAGTCTGCAGATCTTTTACTGGATGGTTAGCTCCATGATGTCCAGCTTTCATCTTCAGAGTTTTAGCTCCCAATGCCAAACCCATAATCTGATGGCCCAAACATATCCCAAATAATGGAACTTTCTTATCTAGAATTACCCTTGCCGTCTCAATAGCATATTCAACAGCTTGAGGATCACCAGGACCATTAGCCAGAAACACCCCATCTGGATTTAAGGCCAATACATCTTCTGCTTTTGTAGTAGAAGGCACTAACGTAACCTTACAACCCCTTTCATGCAAAAGACGCAAGATGTTATATTTAATTCCAAAGTCATAAGCCACAACATGAAATTTGCTTGGAACATCGCTTGAATAGCCATTCTTCAAAGACCAAGCCCCTTGAGTCCAGTCAATGTTTTCTTTGACCGATGCTTCAGACGCTAGATCTTGGCCAACCATTCCAGGATAGTTTTTAGCTAACTCAACAGCCTTTTCTTCATCCTCGCCCACGAAAATGCAGGCTCCTTGAGCACCCTTTTCTCTAAGTATGCGAGTGAGTTTTCTAGTATCGATCTCAGAGATAGCAACAATGCCGTTTTCCTTTAAATACTCTGGCAATGATTTCTCAGCCCTAAAAGATGACACTACTTTTGGACAATTTCTAATAACAAGCCCAGCCGCCCTAATCATGTCAGACTCTATGTCTTCGCTGTTAATGCCTGTATTTCCGATATGGGGATAAGTGAGAGTGATAATTTGCTGTGAATAGCTTGGATCAGTAAGGATTTCTTGATATCCCGTCATACTGGTATTAAAAACAATTTCACCTGTGGTATGACCATCAGCTCCAATTGAAATGCCCTTAAAAACAGTACCATCAGCCAGTGCAAGAATAGCACTAGGGAATTCTTTTTCTCCCTTAGTTAAAAGTGCGTGAAGCATTGTGCAATTCCGAAAAAAAATACTTTTAATTATAACGTTTGAGACTATTTCTTTCTATCGTTTAAAGCCCATGCAATAGTGGCAGCATCTACATATTCAAGCTCACTGCCACTTGGTACACCCCTAGCAATTCGTGATGTATTAATACCCATCTCAGTCAGAAATGTCTTAATAAAATGAGCTGTAGTCTCACCTTCAGCCGTAAAGTTGGTGGCAATGATTACCTCTCTTACATCCAAGTCCTTAACTCTTTCAATTAAATGTTCAAAGTTAAGCCCTTGTGCACCTTTAGATGACATAGGAGATATCCTGCCCATCAAAACAAAATATAGCCCATTAAATCCATGGCTCTCTTCAATGCGAACCAAATCCGCAGGAGTCTCAACCACGCATAAAAGGGACGCATCTCTTTTGCTTGATGCACAAATATCACATATATCCGTGCTAGAGAAATTATTGCATTTGTGGCAATGTTTAAGTGTCTGCAAAGCCCTTTGAAGATTTATAGCTAGATACTCTGCCCCGCTCCTATCGTGCTGTAATAGGTGATAAGCCAGTCTCCTAGCGGTTCTAACACCAATACCTGGTAAATTTGCAATTGAATCTACAAGTGCTTGGAGTGGCTCAGGTTCTCGAGTCATAAATTAGAATGGAAGTTTCATTCCACCAGGAAGAGTTAATCCGCCTGTCACAGCTTCCATCTTCTCTTTTGAAGTCTCCTCTGCTTTACGATGTGCATCGTTAAGAGCTGCAGCAATCAAATCCTCCAAAAATTCTTTATCTTCTTCAAGGACAGAATCATCGATGGAGACACGTTTTACTTCATGATTGCAAGTCATAGAAACTGTAACTAGATTTCCGCCAGCAACTCCTTCAACTACTGTGTTGCTAAGCTCCTCTTGTGTTTGTTTCATCTTATCTTGCATCTGCTGAGCTTGCTTCATCAAGCCAGCAATCTTACCTTTCATCATAATGTTAGTCCTTTAAATTTTTATCGGCTATTGTAACTGAATTAGGTATAAGTTTAGCTTGGCAATGCTCTTTTAAATCATTAATAAAATCATTGCTTTCTATTTTTTTCATAACTTCAGCCATCCTAGCGTTATGTTCTTCATTTTGCTTATTATGCAAAGTGATTTTGACATCCCCAGCCTCAAAATATATTTGTATTTTTCGTCCGAAATAATCACCTAGAAATTTTTCTAATTTAGTTTTATGTTTATCTAATATAACTTCTTGAATATCCGATTTCAGGTAGATTACATCACCATCAGTTTTTAAAAATTCAGAGTTGATTGCTATTTGGTGACTAAAACCTGTCTCGCTATATGTTTTAACTAATTCCGTCCAGGTGTTCTCGTTCAAATCTTCAAAAGCTACGGCTAGCTGTGGACTTTTTTTTTACCCTCTGGCTCAAGCTGAGGATTAGATTCAGTAAATTCTTGTTTTGGAAGTATTGATTCGCCATCTGCTAGCGAAATCATACGCAAGCATGCCATCATAAAACCCGAATATTCATCTGGAGAAAATCCTAGTTCCTTCCTACTATGGATGGCAATGCTATAGAAAAGCTGCAATAAATCTGGGTCTGCACTCTTAGCTATTTCTTTTATCTCTTCAAATAACAAATCCTCTTCACTAACAGTATTAGGGATTTTTTGCTCGATTGCGATTTTAGATATAAGTACAGCTAAATCTTCTAGTGCTTGTGAAAATGAAAACCCTTTAGCTGCAAGTTCATCAGTTACTTCTTTTAAACCAGAAGCATCTGCTGATAGTAAATTTTTTAATAACCTAGCTAAGAAGGTGTGATCAATAGAGCCAAGCATGCTTCTAACAGAACTTAGTGTTATGTTATTTGATGAAAATGCTATCGCTTGGTCTGTTATCGATAATGCATCCCTCATAGAGCCAGCTGCAGCCTGAGCCAATAATCTTAATGCAGGTCTTTCATACGAGACTGATTCCTCACCAAGCACATATTCAAGATGAGAAACAATCTGCTCAGGAGCCATATTTTTCAAATTAAACTGCAAACAACGGGACACTACAGTGATAGGTATTTTTTGTGGATCAGTTGTCGCTAAAATAAACTTTACATGTGGAGGAGGCTCTTCTAAAGTTTTAAGCATGGCATTAAAAGCCGTGCCCGAAAGCATATGCACCTCGTCTATGGTATAAACCTTAAATCTACCTACTGATGGGGCGTATACTGCTTGCTCAATAAGTGCCGTCATATCTTCAACTCCGCGGTTTGAAGCGGCATCAAATTCCATATAATCTACAAATCTACCCTCATCAATTTGTCTACATGCCTGACAAACACCGCAAGGTTTAGAAGTTATACCTGTTTCACAATTTAAGGATTTAGCTAAGATGCGTGCTAATGTAGTTTTCCCTACCCCTCGGGTTCCAGTAAACAACCATGCGTGATGAAGACGCTCAGTATCCAAAGCGTGCGATAAGGCTTTAACTACATGGTCTTGACCTACAAGACTTGAAAAGTCTTTAGGGCGCCATTTGCGAGCAAGAACTAAATAGCTCATCGATGATCCTAAAAAGAAGAGTGAGCCTGACTTCGGCACTAGATCTGCACAGCTGTGGCTGCTTCGTTCCCGACCTGACCAGATTCACTGCCGACCCATGCGAAGGGGCCCACCGCTACGAATTTTAACACAACGGTAATAATCAAATATCTATAAAATCACACGTATGCAAAATGAAAAGTTTCTTAACTACTGGTCTATTATCAAAGGATTTTAGATATTCTGCGTATTGATTTAATTGAGACGTATAGATTCTAATCATGCGTTTTATAAAATCCTCAATCTCCTCTTCCTCATGCGGCAAATTAGTTTTAAAGTCCACCAATAGCCAATGATCTCCATTATCCACGACTACATCAAAACGTTTTTCAGTGGCGATTTCATCGTACAAAGACCACTCCTGAATAGCATTTGCATGGGTGAGAAGCCAATGTGCATTTTCATCTTCATAAGCTTTGCATAAAAGTTTAATAACACGTGTAGTTGCACGAGTGAGAGCGACATTAGGTAATCCCAATGCAAATAAATGATTTTGCACTAGACCTCGAGAATTTTTTATTTTTTCTAAAGTCCAGCCTTCAAGCCTGTCTTTACCCATCCTTTCAAGCCACATATGCACAACATGGCCGACACTAGCCATAAATTGATCATCAAACTGCCATGCTTTAGTTTCTCTTACCGCTAAGTTGGCAATGGACGAGCTTTCTGCAGTAGGTGCCTTTAATTCCTCAAAACTAAGCCTTCGGATTTGGGAATTATCAATATATTCAATTTTGCCCTCTTCTTTTTGGTCCTCTGATTCCTCTTCACTTTCAATTTTATAAATTTCAGCTCTAATTTCTATATCAGTTATAAGATCAAGCATACCTGCAACTGAATTTTTAACTGCCTCATGCTTATCATTCGTAATGTTTAAAAATAAATGCAATTTTTTCTTAGCCCTTGTACATGCAACATAGATAAGTCGCATAGTTTCATAAGCTTCTCTTTCTTTATTTCTTTTTGAGATTAACTCATATAAATCATCTTTTATTCCAGTAGCTTTTTCAGTAATGTAGCTTACTAAGAAATTAGATCCTTCGTTTTCAAACTCTATAAGACTGGATTTAGAGTTTTGTGCTTTTTTATTAAGGCCAAATAAAAACACTTCTTCAAATTCAAGCCCTTTGGCTGCATGCATGGTCATGACTTCAACTACAGGCCCTCGAACTATGTCTTGAGCATAGAGTTTGGCTAACTTTCTTTCGAAATCTTCAAGATTGAAATCACCATAAGGAGCACTTTCCTCGAGCAACTCAAAAACCCTTTTTAAGTTTGATTGTTGAGCGGCATCTGAATAGATTTTGTTTCCTCCAAGGTCCTCCCAAACTGATGCAACAAAATGCGGGAATGCTAGATTTGAATAATTTAAATGGTTCCGAAGTAAGATATCACTGACATAAAATAAGCGAGCAAATTCATCCTCATCGACTGAAGCTTTAAAATTTTTATCTAACAGAACTTCTCTTAATGCTTCAGGAGGAGACAATTTTTTTCTACTTTCGAAAATTTTCGTTAATGTATTAAGAGAAAGACCGCATAGAGGAGACCTTAAAGTTGACATCCAAGCTAATCTGTCTCCCTTGTGACTAAGTGCTCTTATACATTGAACAAGGTCCATAATCTCTTCAGTATTTCCTAGAGGAACCATTTCAATAGCTTTCACGGGTATTCCAGCATCATTTAATTGCTTAACCAAATCTTCTAGATGGCTTCTAGATCTAACCAAGATTCCCACTGGCTTAGATGAATCAGAATTTTCACTCAGAGCCCTTTTTACCTGATCAACCATTTGCTTATAGCAACTATCCATATCTCTTTGGTATACGTACGAAAGAACACTTTGATCTGGTGACTCATCTTTAAAAGCTTCGGACGGTGTAAATGATATAGCTCCCATGTCCGAATTATCCAGAATTGGAAATTTATCTGAGAAAGTTTTGTTTACCCAATCGATAATATTTTTATTTGATCTGAAATTTACGCTCAAACTTAAAAACTCAAGAGGCACTTCACCTACTACACCGTTTTGTTCCTGCAATGATTTTCCATTGTTAATCTTAGCTTTTCTTGCGTATTCAATAAAGATACCAACTTCAGCTTGACGGAATCTATAAATAGATTGCATTGGGTCGCCGACTAAAAAAATTGTCCGACCGTCGCCACGTTGCCACCCATAACAGATTTTTTCTAATAATTGCTTTTGCATTAAATTGGTATCCTGAAACTCATCAATAAGCACATGCTGTATGTCATTATCGATTTTGAGAAGCAGGTCTGTAGGGTCATCTGCCTCACCAAGAGCTTTTAAAGCTCTAAAAGCAGATTCAGTAAAGTCTATTTTTGAGTGTTTTGCAAAAACCACTTCGAGTTTTTCTAATGCAAATTCCAAAGTCGCAAAGAAAATTTCGTAATTATGAATCAGACTTGTAAACCTATCTGGTAGGTAACATACATTTAAAAGTGCCCTAACAAGATTTGTATTATTTTTATTTTGAGAAAGCAACTCTTTAAAGGGTTCGAAGTACTTACTTTTGGTATCAATATTAGGAGCCCTAGCGGCTTGACTTCTTACTTTGCCCTCATTCGTTAAAAAATATTCCCTCACTTTTTTCCAAAATGGAATATGTTCTAATGAGAAACCTGGAACAAAGTCTGGATCGTTAGCTTTCAAAAAACCTTTATGAATTGATAATACTTCTAAATAATTTGCTCGAATCAATGGCCATATAATTAATTTCAAGTCTTCATGATTAATTTGTCTTGATAAATCTTTCAGATAGCCATTTGCGATATTCTCGTAGGACTCTTGAAAAACCTGTTGCGATGGCACTTTACGTTTAATAACATCCTGCCAATTCTGGCGCTTATTAAGCATCTCAACAATAAGGTTTCTAAAGATATCAAATCGCATATCCAAATGCTTAAGAACTTCTTGTAAGAAGGGATACGAGTCGTATTCTTCAAGCATTAAATCAACAGCTTCCATAAAAAGGTCTACTGAATCTTCCGTAACATCGATTCCAGACCCAACGCCCGAAATAAGAGGTGTATTTCTTACTAGACTATTTGTAAAAGAATCAATTGTGCGAATCCTTAGACGATCAATATTTTCTAAGAGCTTCCAATTTTTTTCTTTATCTCTTTTTACAACATCATTAGCTAGTTTCCACGACAATTTCTGAAATTCAGATTCTGGCTCAGGATTGCTGTAGGCAATGAGTTTGTGCCTCACCCTCTCAAGCATTTCGGATGCTGCTTTTTTTGTAAATGTAATTGCTAATATTTGCTCAGGTTTTTCTACAATTGATAGAAGTGACAAGATTCTTAAAGATAAAATTTCAGTTTTTCCAGAACCTGCAGGTGCCTGAACAATAAATGATTTTTGTGGATCTAATGCAAGGTCTCTTTGCTTTTGATCTGGTGAAATTTTATTCGTCATTTTGAACCTCGTTTTCATTTTGGTCAAAGAGTCGAAGGAAAGGTTTTATCTCACAATACTCCATATCTTTTAAGTCTAAATATGAGTTAGGCGCATGACCTTCTTCAATTTCTTCGAGCAATGAATCTATCTTTGTCCGCCAAGTTTGTAGTGTATTAATCCAATCTTCTGAATTTAAAGGCTGCATATCAACTGCATCAGAAGAATTTTCAAAAAGAGTTTCATCACCTAAAACACCAGCATAAGTTTTACTTATTTTTTTGTTACTTATGCGCCCTTGATGTAGAAAAACATTCAAAACACCAATTACATTATTTGATATCTCATCTTCAATTAAAGATGCATAAAAAGGCAGTTGGCTCTTTTTCATACGCTCTCTATCAATCCAATATTTTTTTAGATTGCTTGACGTTGTTGGATTTGATGTTTTGTAATCGATTATTAAATATTTATCGCCAACCTTATCTACTCTATCTACTTTAAAATTTACATCCATATACCCTTTAGAATATTGCTCATTTTTTTCTAAATGAACAATTTCAAACGGCACTCTACACATCAACTCAGACTTTAGAAAATATAAAATCACTTTTTTTGCAGACTGCTCGATAGTTTCACGTATAACAGAAGAATCAATATGAGCAAGAATTTCATTTGAAGCACGTCTTATAAATTTATCGATATCTTCTTCTAAATTTTCAATCTGTGCCAATGAATTTGAGGACCTATGTTCTTTATAAAAAATTTCCAGAATTTTGTGTAGATAATTACCTCTAACTAATGAGTCGTAATCATCTTTTGGATAGGGTTTTAAATCCTCAACATGCAATCTATATTTTGCATAGTACCAAAGAGGATTTAATGACTGTAATTCCACCATATTAGACCCACCACGCCTTATATCATCGTCAAATGGAAGACCTTGCCTATCGTCTAATAATTGCATCATAGCTTTTTCACGAGCTTGTATTTCAATTGGTGCAAGCTCTTTTTCGTCTTCTAAAAATGGTTGCAATAAAGGGCTCGGAAATAGTTTCTGTTTATCATTTTGTTCCGAAAAGCTTAAAACAATATCACTCGAAGTATGGAGAATACCGTTAAAAATTTGCTCCGATAGCTCCCAAGTGCTGTCCCATGTGGTTAAATCGACTCCTGCCCTAATTTGTGCATATAGTGGAATTAAAGGATTGTGACTTGGACTTTGTGGCAATGTTTTGCTTTGCAATCCACACACCCACACATGGTCCCATCTTCCACCTTCAACTTCATATGGGCCTATAACATCAAGCTTAGAATTAGCATCTCTTTGAAATTGAAAAACAGTTTCAGTAAGACTTTGTTTTAATAAACTAACTGCCTCATGTGCATCAATTTCAGGTAGCATATGATGCATGGCACTTAAGGAATTAAGTACTGTCTCAAGGGCCTTGCATAATTGGTAGTTATGGCTATTGATTGGTGCATCTGATGGAAATTCAAATTCAGTTAATGTAATCCTGAAAGCATCTGCCCAATGGCTTATATCTTTATTTCCAGCATTAATCCAGTCATCATTTTCACGCAAAAGAATTTCTGTTTTTAAATGGAAATTTTTATAAAAAATCTCTGACAAATCTTTGTTTGAAATATATCTACCAGTTCGTTTTCTTAATTCAAAATCTATATGAGCTAATTTCTCCCTTTCTTTCTCTGTAAAACCAAATTCAGCTTTAAGGAGAGCATTGCCAACTAAAAGGAGGGGGATTTTGGGTTTATGTAAATTAAGAATAAGTTCAAACCAATAGATAATCGATTTAATTAAACTCCATTCAATTAAAGGACGACCTAAGGAGATATGCCAATTCTTCAAGCCTTTAAGTTCTCTTTGCAAAAGTAGAAGATTTGACTGCAACTCAGGCACAACTATGGCCACTTTCTTATTTGGGTCAGCATCGAGCAATTTAGAAGCCCAATCGACAGCATACTTTATTTCAGTCTCTATATCCTTAGCCTTAAACAATGATACGTCAGAAGCACGAGGTCTTTGTGTATATAAAACTCGTACCGTCGAACCTTTTAGCTTACATACTTTCAAAATACTTTGCATGTAGGGAGTGATTTTATAAAAACCATGCAAGACTATATGTTTAGGTACTTTTAAGATGCCGTTTTGAATGTTTTCTAGGACTTTTTCCTTAAGTTTTACTGAATCCCAGAACTCATTTTTCTTTAAATTTTTAAGATACTTTTCTCTCCACTTAGAGAATAGTTCATACTCAGGTGTACGTTCAAAACCATCTACTTTTATAGACCAATCGCACAATAATTTATGAGCATTTGCAGCCAATCTTGTGGCTTTAGTTTGAGATAGCATTGGTAGAACGAAGCGATCTTCATCACTTTCAATTTTTCTATTCTCTCCAAAATTACTACTTTCGTACCAATTTTTAATAAATGACTCAGTGTCATTTAAATTTTTATTTTTTTTTGGTGTGTGCTCATCTTGATTTTTCTTGCTCGGTATATCCAAAGCCATATTCCAATAATAATTCTCTGCAATATCGTTCAAGACTACAGGCATATTGGGAAATTGGAACTGCAGATCAGGTACAAAATTCCTAATCCATCTTTTGAATGAAAACGCACTAGGCAGTTCAAATACTTTTCTCTCTGAATCTGTTTTTTTTAGATGTGAAATTAACTGCCTTCTTACATCAAAAGTTAGTCGATTGCTTGCTGTCAATATCAATATGTCTTGGGTTGGAATATTATTAAGATCATCTAAAGTGCATGAGTCAAAGTCTGAAAGAGGCATAGGACACCATTGTCAAATTATTTCACTAATTATAGTCTGCTAAAATTTAACGAAATCTATGTTAATTTTTTATGAATAACGAGCAGCTAAAACACTTAAGAGCTTGTGCTAGTCAAGTCCAAAAAAACAAAAATTGGACCACTATTATTAAGTTTTTATCAAATGTCAGTCCAAATGAAATCGTAAATTTATGCGATGAACTTTTGGCTTTGAGGGCTGGAAATTTAAAATCACCTAGCTATGTTCCATCTAAAGCTGCACTTGAAGCGGCTATTGGTTGTGAAGTGGATTTTCCAACTAACGACAAAATTACTGATGGTTATGCAATCCGTTATCCTGGATTTACATACAACCCAGACTTACCAGGTCCTAAAGACGGACTAATTTGGTCTGCCCAAGAACAGTTTGTGTACAAACTTAGGCAAGCTGGGGAATTAGAAGTAGGTAAATTTATAAAGAAAATGGAGGAACAAGCAGCGATTCCTACATGGGATTTGAGCGTTAAAGTAGGAACTAGAGAGGATTATCAAAGTACAATTACCTTTCGTTATACACGTTCAACTGAAGCTTCTCAAATGAGCATTTTCTAAATATGAATTCTAGAATTCATCCTCTGATAAACAAAACATTTTATTTAGGCATAATCGTATTTTTTGTGTTCGGTTGTGCATTAGCAAATGGCTACTCAGTTTCATATGTACTACTAGTTTTAGCTAGCCTTTTTTTAATATTTAAGCTTCGTAAACTAGATAGCTTTTATTCAATTTCTCGTTGGGACTGGGCGTTATTTTTATCCTTAGCAATTATGGTGTTCATATCATATGCTGTGAGCATTTATTATGGAGAGTCGGGACGTTTTTATGATCGCCCAAGCAAAATTCTTTTAGGATTATTATTTGTTTATTGTCTAAGATTTATCCATTTTGAAAAATGGATATTTGTTCTCTGCGTTCAATTGGGTGCAATAGTATTTGGAGCATTTGCACTTCAAGATATTTTTATGTTTCATTTTGTACGCGCAAACGGGGATATGCTTGAAATTCATTTCGGTAATTTCGCTTTAGTTTGGGGGCTTGCGTCTCTAATAACACTTTTTTATCTTAATGAACTTAAGCCAAAGAGCCTATACATTCTATTAGGGGTTTTTGGCTTTCTACTGGGATTGATTGCTTCAATTCTCTCAGGATCAAGAGGTGGATGGATTTATTTACCCATCGGACTTTTATTAGTTTCATTAATTTGTATTAGACCTTTTAAAAGGTCAATATTCTTTCTATTTACAACCTCAAGCATATTAATAATTGCACTTTTTACTTTTTATCAATTAAATACAAATTTCCAAACAAGAGTTGATTTAATGGTCAATACAGTATTTAACCAAGCCACCAACCCTTCAACTTTGGATACTTCAATTTTGTCTAGATTAGAAATGTGGCGCTTATCGGCTGATATGATTGAGCAAAAGCCCTTAACTGGTTGGGGGGAAGTTGGATACTTGGAAAAGATGAAATCTGATTACTCTAAAGGGCTTGTTTCATCTAATGTATATCTTCATAGACATCCACATAATGAATATATAAATGAGTTTGTAAAACGAGGCATTTTTGGCTTACTAGCACTAATTGCTGTTTATTTTGTAAGTTTTACTTATTTCTTAAAAAGAACTATAGGAAAACAAAATCCTTCAATTACATTACCCGCATCAATAGGTGTAATTTTTGTTTCGGGATATATGGTATTTGGGTTAACTCAAGCGGTATTTAGCCACAATGAAGGAACTATGTATTGGATATTGGGTTTGGGAATTTTATGGGCTCTTACTAGAAACGCAGAAAATTCCCATACGAGGACAAATTCCAGTTATTGATTAACCAAATTTGTATCCGCTTACTGTAACTCCGCCCATAGCAGACTGCTCATAATAATTTAATTGAGCTTCATCGGAACCAGCAGCACCTACTGCAACCATTAAAGGTGTCAAATGATCCTCTAGAGGATGACAGACTCTCGCACTAGGTGCCATCTCCCAATTTATTAAAGACTGTTTGCGTTGTTCATAAGTCTTACCGATAATCGAGTCCTGAAGCCATGCATCAAAATCTTCGGAGGGTTGGGAACCCTCTGGATTAAATAAATGCATATTATGAAATGTCAGTCCACTGCCTATAATTAATACACCCTCTCCTCTTAGTGGCTTGAGAGCCTCACCAAGAGCCAAATGATAATTAGGATCGAAAGATGCCTCAATTGACAATTGAACCACAGGAATCTGAGCCTCTGGAAATGCAACCGCCAAAGGAACAAAAGCCCCATGATCTAAACCTCGTTCCGAATCAAAAGAAGTTTCAAAACCATATGATTTAAGATGAGAATTTAAGGTTTTAGCAAATTGAGGATGACCAGGTGCATTGTAATGAATGGAATATGTGTATGGAGGAAATCCGTAATAGTCATAAAGCATAGGAGGACGAGGATTATTCATAATGCCCAACCCACCTCTTGTAATCCAGTGGGCTGAAATCATCAAAATAACCTTAGGCTGAAATTCAAGCAAACTTGGAATATTATGTAGAGAATTTCTTAACTTTGAGTAAGACTGCTCCCATTGTTGAATCCACGGCCAAGGGCCACCACCATGGGATATGAAAAATACTGGTTGCATAACTAATTACGAAATTACATTTTGTTATAAATTACACACATTATAAAACGATATTTTTACAACATTAATTGGAGCTTATCGTAGTTGTAATTTTCTTATATATTTGGAAATAAACAGAAATTTTTATTTCGTCATCTAATTTAAATTTTGTGAGAGAATTAAACTATCACTCTTTATTTAAATAACGTTGCATATTTAAGACACTATTGGAGGATAGAGCGCATGGCCACCCCGGCCAGAATCGAACCAGCATCTAATCCTTAGGAGGGATTTGTTCTATCCATTGAACTACGGGGTGTAAACTCTAAATTATAACAAAGAGGCTATTTTTCTATGCCCTTGGGTGATGTTTTTGATGTATTGATTTAAGTCTCTCACGAGCGACATGAATATAAATCTGAGTAGTAGAAATATCTACGTGTCCTAATAGCATCTGCACAACCCTCAAATCAGCCCCATGGTTTAGAAGATGAGTAGCAAAAGCATGTCTTAGTACATGTGGTGAGAGTGGAATTTTTATGCTTGTAAATTTGGCATATTTCTTAATAATCTGCCAGAAAGCTTGCCTAGTCATAGCCTGACCATATTTATTTAGAAAAACAAAATTATTTTTCTTTTGATGTTCAAGCTGCGGCCTTCCTTCCTCTAAGTATTTCTTTACATGAATTTCTGCCTCCTCCCCTATTGGAACCAGCCTATCTTTAGCCCCTTTTCCCATAGTCACTCTAACAACACCCGCATCTAAACTTAATTCATTTGTTTTGATGGCAATGAGTTCGCTTACTCTCATCCCAGTTGCATACAAAACTTCAAGCATCGCTTTATCTCTAAGACCTGAGGCAGTTTTAGTGTCGGGGGCGTTCAAAAGCTCCTCTACCTGAGCTTCGCTAATTGATTTAGGCAATCTCTGCGGGACTTTTCTAGTCACAAGTCCTAAACACGGATCTTTATTAATTAGATTTTGCCGAATTGCCCATGCGTAGAATTTTCTTACAGTGGCTAATTTTCTATTGATAGTTGTAGGTTTAGATTCAACACTCAGTTTTTGCAACCAGTCGTTCAGATTGTTTGCACTTAATTCAAGTAAATTTGAATTTTTACTAATTTCAGCAGAAAATTTGTCTAGGGAATTTAAATCTAGACGATAGGAATTTAAGGTATTTTTAGAAAGACCTTCTTCTAACCATAATGAGTCTACAAATCTATCAATCCATAACTTATTTTCTTCTGACATAATTTTAAGCAAATAATAAAATTACTTATGATTTCAAATTTCTTAATTTATTTTACTTATTAGATGAACACTTCCGATACTTTTGAAATTCAATTACATCAAGAAAAGGACACTCTTCTATTAGGTCAAAACTTAGCGAAGGCCGTCGATTCTCTTATATACAAGAAGAATGATGAACCCGTAAGTATTGAACCTAATTTTAAAATTTATTTAAGTGGGGAATTAGGTTCGGGCAAAACTTCATTAGCAAGGGAATTTCTTAGGACATTTGGCGTCATTGGTCGAATAAAGAGTCCAACATATACCCTGCTTGAAACTTATAAAGTTTCTAGATTATACTTATATCACTTTGATTTTTATAGATTTAATGATCCATTGGAATGGTTTGAGGCTGGTTTTAATGACACCTTAAGCTCACCAGGAATTTCTATAATTGAGTGGCCTGAGATGGCAAAGGAAACATTGCCACAACCTGATTTGAATATTACTTTATACTATGAGGGAGAGGGTCGAATTGCAAAAATCAATGCATTTTCAGATAGAGGAGTTGCATGTCTATCAATGATGAGCAAAATATACAAAAAGTGAACAATAGGCGCCGCATTGTTACAGCAGGTGCTGCCGCTTTGTTTTTGCCCGTTATTTCAAAAATTTCTAAAGCGGCTAATGCACCTATAGTCGATTTAAATAATTCTAATGAGCAGCTTAAATTCACTCCTTTAGGACGTCCCTTAAGCGGGGATTCTATACCGATTCCAAAGGCTCCACCTAGCACGAAGCCTACGACATCCCCTGCCGTTAATAAAGATCCAAAGGATTTACAACTCCAAAAGCCCGCTAGTCAAGCTGCTACAACAAATTCTGGAACTACTTCTCAAATCTTAGCGGTTAGAACTTGGCCAGCTGATGAGTATACTAGGGTAACTCTAGAGCTAAATTCTCCAATTAAGCATGAGCACTTTACATTAAATGGCCCAGATAGATTGGTTGTAGACCTTGATGGTCTTCAAATGAATGCTGCATTGAATTCTTTAATTTCAAAAATTAAGCCAAACGACCCTTATATTTCTCAGGTACGTGTAGCTCAAAATAGATCAAATGTTGTAAGAATAGTTATTGACTTAAAAGAGCCTATAGTTCCACAAGTTTTTACCTTAAAGCCTGTAGGAAATTACAAATATCGACTTGTATTAGACCTTTATCCAAAAGTAGCTAAAGATCCGCTAATGGCTTTGGCACAGAAGTCTGACTCTAGCGATCCATTATCAAATATTATTAGTCAACTTCAAAATACGAAGCCTGATGTTGAAGTACCTAAAGTTGCGGGTCAAGTTGCACAGAAAAATCCACGCATTGAAAATTTACCCACTAAAGGCTCTACTTTAGACCATCAACCTCAAGTAACCATTAAAAAGAATTCGCAAAAACGTCCTATTCTAATTGCTATAGACCCTGGACATGGCGGTGAAGACCCTGGAGCAATTGGAGCACGTGGTACTCGGGAAAAAGATGTAGTTCTATCTATCGGTAGAAGATTGCGAGATATATTAAATTCTAGGTCAGATACTAGAGCCTATATGACTCGCGATGCTGATTTCTTTGTTCCATTGCATGTGCGCGTTCAAAAAGCTAGACGCGTCAAAGCGGATGTATTTGTTTCTATACACGCAGATGCATTCACTAATAGGACAGCTCGTGGAACTTCAGTATTCGCCCTCTCACGTAAAGGGGCATCTAGTGCGGCTGCTAGATGGTTAGCCAAAAAAGAGAATTCCGCAGATTTGATTGGTGGTCTTGACATTAGTTCTCATGACAGGACTACTGCTAGTGTATTGCTTGACCTATCAACAACAGCCCAAATTAATGATTCTCTTAAAATTGGACATCGTGTCTTAAACTCACTTT
This sequence comes from Taylorella asinigenitalis ATCC 700933, assembly GCF_000687755.1. Classification (GTDB taxonomy): domain Bacteria; phylum Pseudomonadota; class Gammaproteobacteria; order Burkholderiales; family Burkholderiaceae_B; genus Taylorella; species Taylorella asinigenitalis. The sequence continues at coordinate 146,689 of NZ_JHXN01000002.1, read as the reverse complement.
CTAAAGTAAAAGGTTTAAAAAGCAGACGTGTTGAACAAGCTGGTTTTGCTGTTCTAAAGGCACCAGATATTCCTTCTATTCTTATTGAAGTAGCATTTATATCAAATCTTCAAGAGGAAAGTTTTTTAATGAATTCAAAAAATCATCCAACTGTAGCAAAAGCTATTGTTAGAGGGTTGGATGATTATTTTGACACAAATCCTCCACTTGCTTATAAATCCTAATTTATGTCGATTCGTAGACAAATACATCTTCTTCCTGATAGATTAATCAGTCAGATTGCAGCTGGGGAAGTGATTGAAAGACCTTCCTCGGTTGTTAAGGAACTGATAGAAAATTCTGTCGATGCAGGCTCAACAGAGATTGAAATACGACTTGACGGGGGTGGTATCAGAAGAGTTTATATTAGAGATAATGGATCTGGCATACCGAAAGATGAATTACCTTTAGCTGTTACTCGTCATGCCACTAGCAAAATTCGCGAGCTTAGTGAACTTGAGCAAGTAAAGTCCATGGGGTTTAGGGGTGAAGCTTTAGCCTCAATTGCATCAGTCGCAAGACTGAAAGTAATATCACGAATACCAGAATCTAAAAACGCTTGGCAAATTGATGGTGCTTCACTGGAAATCTCGGCTGCAAGCGGCTCACAAGGTACCACTGTTGAAGTCAATCAAATATTTGATGAAATACCTGCTCGCAGAAAGTTTTTAAAAACTGAGGCGACAGAATTTTCTCACTGCATTGATATCATAAAAAAAATAGCGATAGCTAATCCAGAAATCACTTTTAGAGTTTTTCACAACGACAAAATATATTCACAATGGAATGCATCCCAATTTATTCATCGCATTAAAGATGTTGTGGGAGCCGATTATCTAACTAGCGTTTTTAAAGTTGATGAAAGCACTTCTTTGTGCACTCTAAGAGGGTTAATTATTAAACCTTCTGAAGCTAAGTCAAGAACAGATAAACAATATCTTTTTGTAAATGGCAGATTTGTGAGAGATAGGTCATTGGCACATGCCGTAAAAAGTGCATATAGCGATGTATTACATGGAGATAGACAGCCCTCATATATCTTATTTTTAGATATTGATCCTGGAATGGTAGACGTTAATGTGCATCCAGCAAAATATGAAGTTCGTTTTAGAGATCAGTCAGCCATATATTCGTTTGTTCAAAATACTCTTAAAAACACATTGGCTAAATCCTATGGTACTCAAGAGGAAATAATTAAAAATGAACAGCCGCACCGCACGGCTTATAAAGCACAATCATTGCCAACGCAAAAAGGGTTCGACTTAAGAAGCTTAGAATCATATGCGCCCTTGTTTGTAAGTGAGCCTAAAGAGCCGCCAAAAAGCTCACCAAAAGAGGAAGATGACTTGCCTATGGGTTTTGCGATAGGTCAACTTCATGGTGTTTATATTCTTGCACAAAATAAAAACGGATTAATTATCGTTGATATGCACGCTGCACATGAAAGAATTGTGTACGAAAAACTTAAAGATTCGGCCTCACAGGGGGGTGTAACCGTGCAGGAGTTATTGATTCCAATATCAGTAAATATTCCAGAAAAACAGCTTATATTATTGGAGGAGTATTCTGATTTTTTAAATGAATTGGGATTGCATTTGCGTCAAACAAGTCCCAATTCAGTGGCTGTTACGGGAGTTCCAAGTATCCTTAGCCGTGCAAATATTTCCGCATTAATTCAAGATGTGTTCGAAGACCTTGAGAAATACGGAAGTTCCTCTATTCTTGAAGAACAAAGAAATGAGATTCTTGGAACAATGGCTTGTCATAATGCATTTAGGGCAAACGATAGCATTTCCATCACAGAGATGAATTCTATTTTAAGGCAAATGGAATCAACCGATAGAGCCGATTTATGCAACCATGGTAGACCTACATGGTACGCATGGTCGATGCAAGATTTGGATAAACTTTTTATGCGAGGCAAATAATGCGTGTGGCTTGTATCGTTGGGCCCACTGCGTCTGGAAAGTCTGAATCCGCTCTTTATATAGCAAAAAAATATCCAATTGAAATTATCGTTATGGATTCAGCGACTATATATCGAGGCATGAATATTGGAACGGCTAAACCAACTAAAGAGGAGATGCATTGTCCCCATCATTTGATTGATATTCGTGATCCATCTGAAGTTTATAACGCTTCTGATTTTAGAAATGATGCTTTAAGACTTATCGATGAAATAACTTCTAGAAATCATATTCCCCTAATCGTAGGTGGAACTATGATGTATTACAAAATATTAAGAGAGGGACTACATGAACTTCCCCACTCTGACCCTGAAGTTAGGGCAAGAATTGATGCACAAGCTCAAGAGTACGGATGGCCAGAAATTCATAAAGCCTTAAAAGCGGTTGACCCTGTTACTGCCGCAAGATTAGCTCCTAACGACAGTCAAAGAATTTCGCGTGCATATGAAATTTTTTTAATTTCTGGAAAACCGATGTCTGAGTTTTTAGCAAGCGAAAAAAACAATGACTGCGAACACGAATTTTGCACAATAAGTTTAGAAACCGATAATAGAGAACTTCTTCATCAAAAGATACGCGAGCGATTTTTAAAAATGATGGAGATGGGATTTTTAGAAGAAGTTCAGGGACTATTCAACAGAGGAGATTTAACGGAGGCATTGCCATCGATAAGATGTGTTGGATATAGTCAATTATGGGCATACATTCAGGGTCAAATTAGTCTTGAAGAAGCGATTGAAAAAGGAATTGCAGCTACGCGACAACTAGCAAAACGCCAATTTACATGGTTAAGAAGTATAGAAGATAGGACTAGAATCGATTGTTTTAGCCCCCAAAAAAACAAGCTTGTTTTGGAGGCTTTTGAAAACTGCTTAAGCGTAAATAACTCGAGGGGCTAAGCCAGTATTTGCGACTATCTGACCAATTTCATGCACAACTTCACCACTATCTGAGAGCATTGTTTTTAAAGCCTGTGCATCTTTAGGGTCGACAACAATAACAAAACCTATGCCACAGTTAAAGACGCGGAGCATCTCGCTTTCTTCGACATTTCCCTGTGATTGAAGCCAGTTGAAAATCTCTGGTTTAGTCCAAGAATTTTTATTAATTTGAGCTGCAATATTATTTTTCAAAATACGCGGAATATTTTCAGTAAGTCCACCACCTGTTATATGAGCCATACCCTTGATTGAATCGCCAAATTTTTTGATGGCTTCAAGCACTGGCTTAACGTATATTCTGGTTGGAGCCATAACATAATCAGCGAATTTTTTAAATGGATTTTCTCCAAATGGCATATCTGGTTTAGCACCTGTGAGATCAATAATTTTACGAATCAATGAATAGCCATTTGAGTGAGGCCCACTTGAGCCAAGACCTAGGATAATATCACCCTCTTTAATTGATTCACCTGTGATAATCTTGCTTTTCTCAACGATACCAACTGCGAATCCTGCTAGGTCATACTCACCTTCAGGATACATCCCAGGCATTTCGGCTGTCTCACCGCCTATCAAGGCACAACCTGAAATCTTACATCCAGTACCCACACCACCTACTACAGATGCGGCAATGTCAACGCTTAATTTTCCGCAAGCAAAATAATCAAGAAAATATAAAGGCTCGGCCCCTTGCACAAGTATGTCATTAACGCTCATAGCAACAAGGTCAATTCCAACAGTATCATGTCTGTGCCATTCGAAAGCTAATCTTAGTTTTGTACCAACACCGTCTGTTCCTGACACTAGAACTGGTTCTTTATATCCTGAAGGAATTTGAAAAAGCCCACCGAACCCACCTATTCCTGATAAGACTCCATCTCTATTTGTTTTAGCTGCAATAGGCTTGATACGTTGCACTAAAGACTCTCCAGCGTCTATATCAACGCCTGCTTCACGATATGTTAAGGGGGTTTTAGGGTTTGACATGGAAAAGTCCCGATAGAGTAAAATATGAATGGCAATATTTTATATTAAAAAGTCATCTACAGAAATTCTATGTCTAATCAAATGCTTATAAATCAGGTTTTAACAAAACCGCAACTAACATTTGATAATTTCAATCCAATATCAAACGAAGAACTTATAAATATATTAAATAAACGATTTCCTCCAGTTATTTATATTTGGGGTTTTGAATCAAGCGGAAAAACACATTTACTAAAAGCTCTTCAAAATAAATATGGCGGAATTTATTTTGATTCTAAGTCATTTCCAAAAAATTCTATGGATCTGAATACTGAAGAGAAAAATTATTTCTTAGATGATATTCATGAATTTTCTGCTGAGCAATATGATGCACTTTTTTATCTTTTTACTAAGCTGCAAATTTCGGGGACGGAGAGTAGCGACGTAAGCATTGCCATCTGTAGTAATAAGCCCCCAAAGCAGCTTGAAATTAGAGAAGACCTTAGAAATAGATTCGGATGGGGGCTTGTTTATGAACTGCAAACATTATCAGATGAATCCCTTAGGGTGGCAATGATTCAAAGAGCTCGTGAAATGGGATGGGACTTGCCAAATGATGTTATCAAATGGCTTTACTCTTATTGTTCGCGTGATTTGAAATTTCTATTCAATCTGATTGATAGTTTAGATATGTTGTCTCTTTCTGAGAGAAGAACTATAACGATTCCATTTGTTAAAGATGTAATTAGCCGATTAGAATCATCTAGGCTATAATTTTCTTTTTATTCTAATTGTTATCTATGTCGTCAATTTCAGCAAAGGTCGCTAATTTCTTCGGTTTTAATCAATCGAAGCTTAAAAAAGTGCCTAAATCCGTGCATGGAATTGACCGTCGATTAGTCTCTAGAAACGCCATCAAAGTGTGTGAAGTTCTTAGAAGTCACGGGCACACCGCCTTTATTGTCGGGGGAGCCGTACGTGACTTAATGCTAGGACAGGTTCCAAAAGACTTTGATGTAACCACAGATGCAACGCCCTTAGAAATAAAACCACTGTTTCGAAGGGCGTTAATCATTGGCAAAAGATTTAAATTGGTTCATGTGATGTTTGGTCCTGAGATTATTGAGACCTCTACTTTCCGTGCATCTGGTGAATTGCCTGAAGACTCTGATGGCCGAATTCTATCGGATAATAATTATGGAACGATTGAGACGGATGCAGAGCGCCGCGATTTCACAATTAATGCGATGTACTACGACCCGATTGATGAAATAGTGTATGACTATCATAACGGGTTTAGAGATATTAAAAATCTTCAGATACGCATGATAGGTGAGCCAGAGAAGCGTTACCGTGAGGATCCAGTTCGTATGTTGAGGGCTATCAGATTTGCGGGGAAATTAGGCGCAAACATTGCCACATCGACTTATGAACCGATAAGTCGACTCTCTCACCTTATAAGCAATGTACCTGATTCGCGTATATTTGATGAGACATTCAAATTACTAACTTGCGGTGACTCACTATATTGCATTCGAGAGCTGCGAAAATTGAAATTGGATAAGGGGACATTGCCACTATTAGATAAGGTTTTAGCCTTAGAGAGTAGTGAAAAATTTCTGCAAATTGCCTTTGAGCGCACGGACCAGAGAGTACGTCTTAACAAAAGCATTAATCCGAGCTATTTATATGCAGCGATATTATGGCCTCTAGTTAAATCTCATTTTGATACTCTTATAAAAGAGAATAAGCAGAATATGTTCTTTGCACTTCAAGAATCGATTTCTGAAGTATTAGAGGAACAATTAAGCAAGCTGCAAATTCAAAAAAGGCACCTAGGTTTGATTCGAGAGATTTGGATTATGCAATATCGTCTCGATAATCAAAAACCCAAGTCCTTTAAAGGCGTAATGTCGAGCCCATATTTTAGGGCCGCATGTGAATTTATGCAGCTTAGAGCCGCATCAAATCAGACTGACAGCATTAAAGCTCAATGGTGGATGGACCTTGCAAATGCTTCACAGGAAGAGCAGAAGTCCATGATTGACAAATTTATACAAAGCACACGAAATCAGCCTGGCTCAGGACGTAAACCTCGTCGACGCAAGAAAAAATCCAATGTCATAATAGTGACTGAGAATCTACAGAGTGCATAAGGTTTTTATAGGTCTGGGAGCGAATCTAGGCGATGAGCTATCGTATATCAATAAGGCGATATCAAAGCTTGTAGAATGCGATGATATCGAGCTTTTAGCAACTTCAAGTGTTTATAAAACAAGTCCTGTAGAAAGCGACGGTGAAGACTATCTTAATGCCGTTATTCAAATAAATACCTCACTAGATCCATTTGAATTGCTTTCGATTATGCAAAAAATAGAGTTGGACCTAGGCCGTCAAAGACCCTATAAAAACGCACCCCGTACAATCGATTTAGATATATTGTTGTTTGATGATATGCAAATAAAGGGCGATAGACTCACAATACCGCATCCTCGTATCACACAAAGAGCTTTTGTTTTAGTGCCTCTAAGAGAACTCAATCCAGATTTAGAAATTGGAGGACAATCGCTTGAGACTTGGATTGCAAATCTGCCATGTAATCAAAAAATCGAGAAGACAACTTACTCTTTAAATCCATAAACTTTACGACCATAGAACATATTGGCCCTATACCATCCCTCTCTAGAGCCGCAATCAAAGTGAAGATTAGTGATGGGTAAAGCCCTGACTTGCTTACTTTTCAGTAGCCTCCCAATACCGTCTGTAAGTTGGATTTCCCCGTTTTTTCCTGGCTGCGTCTGACGCAAACTCTCGAAAATATCAGGCTCTAGCACATAACGTCCCAAAATAGCCATATTTGATGGAGCAAGGCTTGGATTGGGCTTCTCAATAATATCACTTAAAACATAGCTTCCTGTCTCGCTATCTAAAATGCCCTCGATAACACCGTAATTTTGAATTATGTCCCGCCCCACCTCATGGGTGGCAATGACTGTGCTTCTCGTCTCAAAATAGGTATTAATCAATTTTTTTAACGCAGAAGGCTCCTGTTCTTCACAATAAAACAAATCATCCACTAACAAAACCGCAAACGGCTCATCCCCAATTGCAGGTCTAGCTTGAAGAACCGCATGCCCTAGGCCTATCGGTGCATGTTGGCGAATAAAAATACAATTCACATTTGAAGGAACAATTTCCTCTACCATGCGAAGCAAATCCTCTTTTCCCTCTTCCCTAAGCTTTGATTCGAGCAATAGATTTCTATCAAAATAATCTTCGATACTTTGTCGATTACCGCCCACAATAAAAATCAAATCCTCGATACCCGCATCCACGGCCTCTTTTACAGCGTAATGCAAAAGTGGCTTGTCGATTATTGGTAGCATCTCCTTTGGCAATGCTTTCGTTATAGGCAAAAACCGTGTCCCATACCCAAACACGGGAAAAACTGCTTTTTTTATCTGTGTAGTCGGCTTGCTCATATTGTTAAGGTTTTATAATTGGACAACTCATGTTCAGCAATGATTATGGATAATTCAAAAAATATTACCACAACAAAATTTCGCACAGTTTGGGATGAATTTGCTAATCAAGTGCATTCTATAAAATTCACACCAGAGCCTGATGAACATGAAATTGGAAATTTAACTCTCGATTTTACTTTTCAAAAGAAATCTTCAAAAACTGTTGAGCTATTTGAGAATCTTCTTAACCTAAGAGATTTTCACAATAAACGAAAGAAAATTTTTGAACCAGTTATAGGGAATCCATCTAATCATCTTTTTGAAAGAAATAACTACGATGGCTTCTTTGAAAGATACCAAAAAGAATTTTCACATATAGATAGAATTAAGACCGTTATACATATAGGTATCGGTGGCAATGAATGGGGAACTAAGCTTCTTGTTGATGCTTTCAAAAATCCACAAAGCCCAGAAATAATATTTCTATCTTCCTTTGACCCTAACTTAAATGGTCATCTACCCCAAAGGCTTGACGCAGAGTCAACATTAGTTGTCGTAGTCTCAAGAACCTTAAAAACAAAGGAAGTTATATCAAATCTTAATCAGGTAAAAGAATGGCTTAAAAAGGAAAAACCCAAAGATACGTTCAAAAACATAATTGGAATTTCTGAAAATAATGAATTACTAGATGAACTTGAAATTCCTATCGAAAATAAATTTGTACCAGATGGTATATTAGGTAGATTTTCTCTTTGGACTATGTATAGTTTGACGGCTGCAATAGCATGCGGAGCTGATGCCTACAGCGAATTTATTAAGGGCGCACAAATAATAGATAAGCATTTCAGGGAGCAAGAGACGCCCTCAAATATACCAATACTTATGGCCATGCACTCCATAATAAATCAAAATATTTTTGAGCATAAAAGCACAAACATTGCCATCTATGACCCTAAGTTAAAGTACTTAAATCCATATCTACAGCAACTTAAAATGGAATCGCTCGGAAAATCTGTAACGATCTCAGGTGATGCTGTGGAGCTGTCTACCGAAGGCGTTGTGTGGGGCTTGAACTGTACACAAGCACATCATACTTATTTTCAATGGCTGCATCAGGGAATGCACCCAACTAGCGTAGATTTTATTGTAAATGAGAGTTTGACTGATTTGTTCGAAGAATATAAACATCAAAGAGAACTTTTATATTTTGGCAATGCTTGTGCAAACCTTCCACCCTCTCAAAAATTAAAAGGAACAACCCCTTCAAATTCAATTAAATACAAAGAGCTTACACCAAGAGTCTTAGGTTCAATCATAGCTTTGTATGAACATGAGACATTCATAAAATCAGTTATATGGGATATAAATCCATATGACCAATGGGGTGTGGATTGGGGGAAACAATCAAATAAAGGGGCTTAGATAGCCCCTTATTTTTACTCTTTTGATGGTGTGAAAGTCCTAGGCCTTAGAAGTTCGGGCTTTAAGAAGGGCTTAGATCCAGTATTAGAATGGTTACCCAATACTTTTCCATCCAATTCATTTGCATATTGCGTGTGTTTATGGAATGTTTTAAAGAATTTTTCTTGAGTCTCTTTCACATCACCTGTGTAACGGGGGTCTTGTGGTCTCTCTTGCGAATTAACGAATTGTGCAATATCCCACGCATCTTGTTCGCTTACTGATCCACCATGACCAAACGGCATGTTATATCTAATAAACGTAGCTAATGTGAAATTACGAACAGTTCCCGCACCCCAGTTATATGAATTATCACCCCACAATGGAGGAAAAACAACGTGGTCTCCTTGAACAACCCCCTGTCCATCTTCTCCATGGCAAACAGAGCAATTTTTTATGTACTTATCCTTACCTCTAGCAATTGTAGGCTTCTCTTGAGGGTCCTGCATTTTAGGAAATCCACGACCATATATCTTAACTCCAGGATACATAGGAACACCCTTAGCTAACCACTGATGATATGCGGCTATAGCAACCATATCATCGCTACCATACTCGGGTGATTTTCCATTCATAGAATAAGAGAAACAGCCAACTATACGCTCTTCAAAATTATTAACGTGACCATTTTTTCCTCTAAAATCTGGCAATGTAACTATAGCTGGCCAAACTGGACCTGCGAACGGCCTACGTCCCTCAGCCATGTGACAGTTCGAACAATTTAAATTATTAAAAACGTTTTTACCGCGAAGCTGCTGTGTGTTTACAAAAAGATCTCTACCTCTTTTAATAACTTCTTTAAGTTTTGGATTTAAATCACTAGCCTCTAAATCTTCCATGGTTGGAGGAATATGTACAAATTCATCATCTTTTGGTTCTGGAAAACCAGGAAGCATTTTTTTAAGATATTCTCTTTCTTCTTGAGTGAGATCAGCACCCATTTTAGAAATCTTTTGTGCCAAGACATTTGTGAAAGATACACTCATAAAAATACTAAGAGTAACTGTCAGAATCTTTTTAATCATCTTATTTCTCCCCTCTTTTAGCTGGTTGTGAAGCAAGCCAAGCTGCAACTGCATTGATATCATCCTCTTCTAAATAACTAGCTATAGTTTTCATTAGATGTAGAGTATCGTTATTTCTTTTACCGTCCTTCCAAGATTTAATCTGGGCTTTTATGTATTCAGATGATTGACCGTTTATATTAGGGAAAGTTGAACCGACTCCATAGGCATCAAGCCCATGACAGCCCATACAGGGTGGAATATTTCTGTCCCAATCCCCTTCGTAGACTAATTTTTTTCCTTTAGCTAACAATGATTCATCAATATTTTTAGTATCTTTAATAACTGGCAATGATGCTATGTAATTAAAAACATCCTCTGCTTTTGCGTCGTCCAATATGCCTGCCATCGGGGACATAATTATGCTTTCACGAGAATTGTTTTTGAATGATTCGATTTGATGTTTTAAATAATCTTTATTTAAACCAGTCAAACGAGGTCTGACCTCGTCTTCAGATACAACAATGCCCTGAAAGTTTTCGCCATGACAGGCCACACAAACTTGAGCAACTTGTTTTCCTCTTTGTATAGAGGCTTCAAGATCCGCATCAGTCTTAGTTTGAGCATTGATGGAATTAGATGCGACCAACATAAACATACTTAATGTTAGTGCTTTCATAATATTTTTTTTCATAAAAATACCCCCTAGATTCATATCTATAGAGAACATTTTAGAGAAAAACTATGAAAATTTATTTAGGGGATATACTAAAGAGAGTGAAATGGTCGGGACAGTAGGATTCGAACCTACGACCCTCTGGTCCCAAACCAGATGCGCTACCAGACTGCGCTATGCCCCGACAAGACTCACTATTTAAAGTGGCGGAAGCTGTGAGATTCGAACTCACGGAGGGCTACAAACCCTCGCCGGTTTTCAAGACCGGTGCATTCAACCGCTCTGCCAAGCTTCCAAAATAAAGAAAAAAAGTATAAGGTATCAAATCAAGAAACTCAATATACCATCTCTTTGGTGCACTCGGCCGGAATCGAACCGGCACGGACGTAAATGTCCGAGAGATTTTAAGTCTCTTGTGTCTACCTATTTCACCACGAGTGCCTAGGAAATAGTGAAGTTAATAAGTATAGCATAGGGTTTATTTTTGTTTAACGAAAATAATTAATGTTTATATATTTAAGCTAGAAGTGTAACCTTAATACCACTAATTGTTTTCTAGTCTACAATATAGAAGATTCAAAACAGGTTTGATTATGCCCGAATTACATCCCGCTCCTATTAAGCAGAAATTTTGTACACAATGTGGTAGTGAGTTAACACATATGATTCCTCCTGGAGATAATCGTGAACGTGATGTCTGCTTAAATTGTGGAGCCGTTCACTATAGAAATCCTCTTGTAGTGGCTGGTACTTTAACAATATATGAGGGGAAAGTTCTTCTATGTAAAAGAGGTATCGAGCCTAGATATGGAAAGTGGACATTGCCAGCAGGATTTCTTGAACTTAAAGAGGGATCCACAGAAGGAGCAATTCGAGAAACCATGGAAGAAGCTTCAGCTAAAGTTAATATCAAGGGACTGTTTACGATTATAGATGTCCCATATGTAAGTCAAGTACATATTATGTATTTAGCGGACTTGCTTGATATTGATTTTAATCCTTGCGAAGAAACCCTTGAAATTGGTTTTTTTGATCAAGATGAAATTCCATGGGATGAACTTGCTTTTGGCACCATTTATACAACTTTAAAACACTATTTCTTACCTGAAACTCAAAATGCCTTAGCAAGCGGACAAATACCTACGGCTAAGTTCTCGATTGAATCCAATAATATTATTTCTTAACTATGAGCTTTAATCCATACCACTACGTCCGTAGATTCTTATTCAATATGAACGCAGAAGATGCTCATGTATGGACTTTGAATCAGCTTAAGAAATATTCAAACAATCCAATACTTAGACGATTTCTGCAAAAATCATTTCCACCGCTTGAAACTGAGTTTATGGGTTTGAAGGTTAAAAATCCTGTAGGCTTAGCTGCTGGTCTTGATAAAAATGGGGATTATATTGATGTTTTAGCAGGGCTTGGTTTCGGTTTTCTTGAAATCGGCACGGTGACACCAAGAGCACAACCAGGCAATCCAAGACCTAGGTTATATCGCATTCCAGAGCATAGTGCTTTAATTAACAGGATGGGTTTTAATAATAATGGTTTGGATGCATTTATTCAAAACGTTAAACAAAGCTCATTTCAAAAAAACGGTGGAATTTTAGGTTTAAATATCGGTAAAAATGCTGACACACCTATTGAAGAAGCAACGCAAGATTATTTAATTGGATTAGAAGGAGTATATCCTTATGCAGATTATGTAAGCATAAACATTTCCTCCCCTAATACAAAAAATTTACGGGACTTACAAAACTCAAGTTCCTTAGAAGATTTACTTAAAACTCTTCACGAAAAACGCCTTGAATTGCAAAAAAACTATCACCGTTATGTACCAATTGCTCTAAAAATAGCTCCAGACCTAGAGGATGAGCAAATTGATGAGATTGCCGCTCTAATAACAGAGCATCATATTGAGGGAGTCATTGCCACAAATACTACAATTTCGCGCCAGTCAATAGCTAATCACGAACTTGCATCGCAGACTGGAGGCTTATCTGGACCTATGCTTCATCAAATGTCATTGCGTGTAATCAGAAGACTAAGAGAAAAACTATCAAGCGATAAAGCGATTATTGGAGTGGGTGGAATTCAATCTGGCGATGCCGCTAAGGAGACAATTGCTGCTGGGGCAAATGCAATTCAAATATACACTGGCTTAATTTATCACGGACCACAATTAGTGGAAGAGTGTTTGAACGCTTTAAGAAAATGATATTTACTTCACCACTTAAGCCAAAAGCAAATGAATTAGCCGAAACCATAAAATCATTTGATGCTATTGTTGTTTGTTATTGTGCTCAATGGTGTAGAACTTGCGTTGAATTCTATGATGCCTTTAAAAAACTAAGCCAAGAACGCAAAGAGCTATTTTTATGGGTTGACATTGAAGAGGATCCAGAGCTTTTGGACGACTTGGATGTAGAGGATTTTCCCACGATACTGATCCAAAAAAATGGCTCAAATATCTTTTATGGAACGATGCTTCCCCACATTCTACATCTTAAGAGGATGCTCGAAAACGACCAAGGACATACGAATTCAGGCCCGTCAGATATAAAAATGCTTGTGCAAGAGTTACTTTCTTCTTAGTAAAGCTGGCACATTTTTGTTATAAAGTTTAGGTTTTTTGGAATTAAATTCTTGCGTTGATAACGGAGCTTCCTCTTCTTCATAGGGCTTATAGAAGAATTTATTTTTATTAAATTCCTCTTTAATTGATTGCAAGTTTCCCCTGTTGTTACTTGAAAAATTTATCTTAAACATATCAGGAATGCTAAGTTTTGTACTTCTAAATTTCGTTCCAATCAAGGTTTCAATTTCATGCAAACTTTCTTTCTCATCGCTTGAATACATTGAGATGGCAATGCCCTTTCTTCCAGCCCTTCCTGTCCTTCCTATGCGGTGTACATAATCTTCAGATGTCGGTGGGAGCTCATAATTAATCACGGCATCCACATCACTAATATCAAGTCCACGTGCAGCAACATCAGTAGCAACTAGAATATTGCATTTCGCACTTTTAAATAAATTCAAAGCTTTTGTTCTCTCGCTTTGCGTTTTATCTCCATGAAGAGATTGAGCCGATAAGTCTAAATTATTTAAATATCGCTCAAGATTTTTACAGGTTATTTTTCTGTTTGAGAAAATAATTACATTATTAAAATTACGTGAGGCAAGAAGATAGAGCAGAGCTGCATTTTTTTCCGCTTCACTCACACTAAAAATCTCTTGCGTAATCGTAGAAGCTGTCGAATTATTTGATGCAACTGTTATCTCAACTGGATCATGCAAAAACTTTTGAGCAAGCGAGCGAATGTTATCGCTAAATGTCGCTGAATATAATAGACTTTGCCTTCTGCTTGGAAGTTGAGCAAGAATCTTTAATAGGTCGGGCATAAAACCCATATCCAACATCCTATCAGCCTCATCCAAAATCAGAAATTCAACTTGATTCAAATTAATAGTTCTCTGCTCAACATGATCAAGTAGCCTGCCAGGAGTGGCTATAACAATATCAGCACCTCGCATAAGCTCATGCTTTTGAGCATTAAAATCCACGCCTCCGTAAATAAGAGAAGTTCTTAGCGGCAAACCATCTGCATATGCAATGACATTTTTAGAAATTTGCTCCGCTAACTCTCGCGTCGGTGTCAGTACAAGCATGCGTACTGGATGCTTTGCGGGAGATGTGCTGAAGCTTGCCTTTGGGATCATTCTATTTAAAAGTGGCAATGTAAATGCCGCTGTCTTCCCTGTCCCTGTCTGTGCAGCACCCATCACATCACGCCCTTCTAATATTGGTGGAAATGATAAGGCCTGTATCGGGGTGGCATGCAGATAGCCTGTATTTGAAATGTTTTCTAGGATTTTTGAGTGAAATCCAAATTCTTTAAATTCTTTTTTATCCATTTCTAACGTCCTTTGGACGATCTATTAAGCCAAATGGCTAATGCGGCCACAAAGCCAAATGATTCAATAATAGCAGCAGGCAACCACATAATTAAGCCTCCTAGTGCTTGGTCTTCAAGTGGTGTCACTGGCAATGCCCTGCCACACAAATCAAATAATGGAAATAAATCTCTCTCTGAACTACTTATCCATACACCTGCAATAATCTGTGGCACCATAGAAATTATTGGTGAAATTACTCTAGATAAATGACTCATTGATGCAAGAGGCTTTGATCTTCTATCCAGAATCATATGCCAGTATAAAAAACCACTCACGACAACTGACCAGTTCATGATTCGATACCACATCTGATCAAGCATTGAATAAAACTGTATTGAAGGTACTAACCAGATAAGAACTAAAAATACAAACATGAATGGTATAAAGTATTTATTAGTTCCGAGTTTATATAAGACACCACCTAATTTGGAGTCCCAAAATTTTGATATTTTCTTTCTTATTGATGATGGCAAACCAGCTTTAAACACTGAAAGCGGGTAAGATCCCATAATAATAATTGGTGCTAAATGGTGTAATACTACGTGTTGAGCTCTATGTACAAAAAACACTCTTTCTGCGTAGTAATCAAGGTGCGTATGAATTGCTAGATACAACAAGACAAAACCAAACCAAAATAGTGCTTTTCTTATTAAATTTACTTTTACTTTTGATTGGCCTCTAAGAAATAGAAGTGCTGCTAAAAAGAAAAGCACTAGTAACGTAGGAGAAAACTCCCAAGGCGTTAACCAATGCAATATACTTAAATTCATATTTCTACCAAAAAAAACTTCCTTATTTTATATGAAAATCGGTCACTGGGAATTAAGTAATAATATTTTTGTTGCCCCAATGGCAGGCGTTACAGATAGGCCTTTTAGGAGACTTTGCAAAAAGCTTGGAGCTGGTTATGCAGTCTCTGAGATGGCAGCTAGTAACCCTAAACTGTGGGACAGCATTAAAACTTCTCGCAGACTTGACCACAAAGGTGAAGTTGAACCAATATGCGTTCAGCTTATCGGTGCAGATCCAAAAATGATGGCACAAGCTGCGATTTTTAATATATCAAAAGGTGCTCAAATTATTGATATAAATTTAGGTTGTCCCGCAAAAAAAGTTTGTAATGTTGCTTGTGGATCCGCATTAATGCGAGATGTTATGAGGATTGAAGAAATATTAAAATCTGTTATTAATGTATGTAAGCCACTTGATATACCTGTTACTGTTAAAACTAGAACAGGATGGGATGCGGATAATTTGAATGCACTTGAGATTGCTATGCTCTCTGAATCATTAGGTGTAAGTGCTATAACAATACATGGAAGAACACGGGCTCAGCTTTATACTGGAGAAGCTGAATATGAGACAGTCAAAAAAATAAAAGAGAATATTTCAATTCCTGTAATCGCTAATGGAGATATAGATTCGCCAATAAAAGCTAAATACGTTCTAGACTATACTGGTGCCGATGGTATTATGATAGGTAGAGCTGCTCAAGGTAACCCTTGGATTTTTAACGAAATTTATCATTTCGTAAATTATCATAAAATTATTCCTCAACCCACATTTAGTCAAATGCAAGAGGTTATACTTGAACATCTTGAAGAGCACTATGAATTTTACGGTGAAACCACTGGAGTTAGAACAGCTAGAAAACATCTATCATGGTATTTAGCTCCATTTACTCAAGCACGAGAATTCGTTAAGTCTCTACTTCTTATAGAAGATACTAAATCTCAGTTTAAAGCTGTAGATCAATGGTTCAATAAACAAATAAATAAATAATTAATTAACTAAATAAAATGACTGAAAGTATTAACTCTATTCAGAAATCTCTAAACCAAAATTTGGACAGATATTTTGCAGCCCTTGAAGGCAATGATCCAAACAATGTATGGCAGATGGTCATGAGCTGCGTTGAAAAATCTTTATTAGAAAAGATTATGGAAAAGACAAATGGAAATCAATCCAAAGCCTCCCAAATTCTTGGTATTAATAGAAGCACATTAAGAAAAAAATTACTCTCTTATAACTTAATTCAAAATTAATTTATGGCTATTAAAACTGCTCTAATTTCTGTATCAGATAAGTCTGGTATCGTTGAGTTTGCTCAATCACTCCACTCTCGCGGCATAAAAATTTTATCAACTGGTGGGACAGCTAAATTATTGGCTCAGTCTGGTATACCAGTGACTGAAGTTTCAGAGCACACAGGGTCTCCTGAAATATTAGAAGGTCGTGTAAAAACCTTGCATCCTAAAATTCATGGTGGACTTTTAGGAAGAAGGGATAAAGACGAGCACATTGCCACCATGAAGGCAAATGGTATTGATCCAATAGATCTTTTAGTAGTGAATCTGTATCCATTTAAAGATGCTACTTCAGATCCGAATTGTACTTTCGAAAATGCTATCGAGAATATTGATATAGGCGGTCCTGCGATGTTGAGGGCTGCCGCAAAAAATCACGGCAATCAAGCTGGGGGCGTTACTGTAATAATCGACCCACGAGATTACGACGAAGTTTTAAAACAAATTGATAAAAGAGGTGATACAAGCTATGGTTTAAGACTTAAACTAGCTTCTAAAGTATATGCACACACATCGGCTTATGATGGGATGATTGCCCAGTATTTAACTAGTTTAGAGGATGAAGAGCCTGCAGCAGATACAGCTCCACAAAAAATGGAGTGGCCTTCAACATTATCAATTCAAGCTCAAATTGGCCAAATCTTACGTTACGGAGAAAATCCACACCAAAAGGCAGCATTTTATAAAGATACAAATGCTACGCTAAGCGGCTTACTGTCAGCATTTAAACAATTGCAGGGTAAGGAACTTTCATATAACAATATTGCAGATTCTGATGCAGCTTGGGAGTGTGTTAGACAATTTGATGCACCTGCTTGCGTTATTGTTAAACACGCAAATCCATGCGGAGTTGCAATAGGTGCAAGTGCATTGGAAGCTTATCAAAAGGCTTTTAAAACTGATTCGACATCGGCATTTGGTGGGATTATCGCTTTTAATCGTCCAGTAGACCTTTCCGTTGCTCAAGAGGTAAGTAAACAATTTATGGAAGTTTTATTGGCTCCAGATTATCATCCAGAAGCCTTGGAATTTCTTAAAGCTAAGAAAAATGTTCGCGTGTTGCGTTTGCCTTTAGGTCATGCACAAAACCCATTCAATGTACTGCGTGTTGGGGGAGGATGGTTAGTTCAAACTCCAGATACCTCTAAAGAATCTGAATCTGAGTTTAGAGTTGTAACGAAAAAACAGCCTTCTGAGCAGCAAATGAAAGACCTATTATTTGCATGGAAGATTGCAAAATTCGTTAAATCTAATGCCATCGTTTTTTGTGCTGACGGCATGACTATGGGTGTTGGAGCTGGTCAAATGAGTCGCCTAGATTCTGCAAGAATCGCTTCTATCAAGGCTGAGGCAAATGGTCTTGATCTCAAAGGAACAGCGGCTGCATCGGATGCGTTTTTCCCATTTAGAGATGCACTTGATGTTATCGTATCTCAAGGTGCGGATTGCATTATCCAACCAGGCGGAAGCATTAGAGACGAGGAAGTGATTGCTGCGGCTGATGAACATGGCATTGCCATGGTATTCACTGGAATGCGTCACTTTAGACACTAAAAAGAGGACCTAGTGCGTATATTAGGTGTGGACCCAGGGCTACGGTTAACTGGATACGGTGTAATCGAAACTGCTCAAAATGGGCAGCTTCAGTATGTCGCAAGCGGGACCATTGCCATCCCAACAAATTTGCCGTTGTATAAGCGCCTTCTACATATTATGGAGGGAGTGAAGGAAGTAATCAATCACTACAACCCAAAATCTTCTTGTATTGAGGAGGTTGTCGTGAATAAAAACGGCAAGACTACCCTATTGCTTGGTCAAGCACGTGGGGCGGCTCTTTTATCTCTAGCTAGTTTGGGATTGGAAGTGTATGAGTACCCTGCACTACAGATAAAAAAATCCGTTAGCGGAAATGGGAGAGCACCTAAAGAACAGGTCCGACAGATGGTCAAATACATATTGAATTTAGGTGCGATGCCGCCATCGGACGCTGCGGATGCATTGGCATGTGCTATAACTCATGCACATATGTTACCTACTCTCGATATACTTAAAGAAATGAATTTGGACTCAAGTCATACTGCAAGGATGAGGGGTGGTAGGATCAAATATAAGTAGGTTTTATGATTAGTCGTTTGAAAGGAAAATTAATTTCGAAATTTCCGCCAACTGTTTGCATTGATTTAGGCGGTATTGCCTATGATGTAGACGTTTCGATGACTACATTCTATGAACTTCCTGATATTGGTCAGGAGGTGACTCTTTATACGCATCTTGCAGTGAGAGAGGATGCTCATACTTTATATGGTTTTATTTCTGAAGAGGAAAGAGCGACTTTTAGGGCCTTAGTCAAAGTAAATGGTATTGGGTTTAAAAGTGCTTTGGGCATACTCTCAGGGATGACCCCAGATGCACTCTATAGTGCTATTGAGTCTGAAGATTCATCTCAACTTGAAAGAGTTCCAGGTATCGGAAAGAAAACAGCAGCACGAATATTGCTTGAGCTAAAAGGAAAAATGCCTGAGTTAGGTAGCAGCTCAGATAAATCTTCAAACTCAAAAAATCATAACGATATACTTGCAGCTTTACTAAATCTCGGCTATTCAGATAAACAAGCTAAACAGGCTATAAGTGCATTGCCTAAGGATATAGATGCTACTGAAGGTGTGCGTATAGCATTGCGTTCTATGGATAAGTAATTAATGAAAAAGTTTTTTGACTTTCTGCGATTCTTATGCGTATTACTACTAGCATCGGCTCTGTTAGCTGGATTTTTTCAAATTATTAGTCGCTTTATCTTAATTAAACCATCGGTATGGACAGAGAGTTGGATTAGATTTTCAATAATTTGGCTTGTGTTTACTGCATTGCCACTGGCTTTTGAAGATGGAAAAATGCTCAGGCTGGATGTGCTTAAGTTGACATTGCCACAGGCATTACATAAACATGTATCTACTGTGGCTATGACCATTAGTCTTGTTTTTCTTGTGGCATTAAGTGTTTTAGGCTACGAGATGTTTTTAAGAAGCAGAAAGCAAATGCTTGCCGGCCTAGATATTTCTATATCTTGGGCCTATCTAGCAATTCCTGTCGGATCTGCTATGTCAGCTTTGACCATATTAATCAATCTTCTATCAAAAAGAATCAAGGTGATGTAATGCATTTGATGTTTATCACCATGATTATTTTCTTTGTGTTTACTGTTCCTATTGCGGTAAGCATTGGATTTGCTACGCTTTTCGGCTTAAAAATTGCTGATTTAAGTCCTCTAGTTTTAGTTCAAAATTATTACGCTTCTTTGGATAGCTTTCCGCTCGCAACGATCCCCTTTTTTATTCTAACTGGTCAAATCATGCTTAGATCGGGGGTTTCAGAAAGACTTATAGATTTTTCAAAATGCCTATTTGGTAGTTTAAGAGGCGGGCTCGCATGCACTTGCATATTTACAAGCATGATATTTGCAGCGATTGCAGGTTCAGGTGTGGCTACGACTTTTGCAGTAGGTTCAATTTTGATTCCTGCACTTGTCAAGCGTGGATATTCCAATGAATTTGCTACATCGCTTCAAGCTACGGCTTCAGAATTAGGTGTAATAATTCCACCTTCTGTGCCTATGATTCTTTATGCTGTATCTACTAAAACTAATGTAGTGGATTTATTCAGTGCTGGATTTATTCCAGGAATTTTTATTGCATTTGTTTTATGCGTATATGCAATTTTTTATGCCTCTAAAAACAAAATCGATATTGGAAAATCAGAAGATAAAAGAGATTTGCTCGCATCCTTTAAACGTGCATTTTTAGCTCTTTTATTGCCAGTGATTGTACTAGGCGGCATATACGGAGGCATTTTTACACCTACTGAAGCATCTATAATTTCAGTAATTTATTCAATCCTAATCGCAGGCATTTACGGCACACTTAACAAAGAGCTGATTTCTAAATCCTTTATAAATAGTACTATATCAACCTCTGTAATTTTATTTTTAATCGCAAATGCATCTGTCCTAAGTTTTATTTTGAATTTCTCAGGAGTTCCTCAATTTTTAGGGACATGGATTGCAGATAATTTTCAGGACAAAATACAGTTTTTACTAGCTTTAAACGTGCTTTTGTTTGTTATTGGAATGTTCGTCGAAACTTCAGCATCCATCGTGGTGTTAGGACCTCTTCTTCTTCCTTTAGCTATAAAATTCGGAATCGACCCAGTTCATTTTGGTTTAATTATTGTGGTCAATCTTGCTTTAGGTATGATTACTCCTCCATTTGGGGTTAATTTATTTGCGGCATGTACAGTATCAAACCTACCGATAGAGAGAGTTATAAAATCACTTATACCTTTTGTTTTGCTATCATTTATAGTTGTACTATTTATTACATACGTACCTATTTAAATAGAGAGTTCTATGCCTATAATCCCAGATAATATTCAATCACCTGCTAATCGAGGTATTGTTCAAAATGAGATGGTGGATTCGAAAGAAGAGTCTTTCGAAAAGGCTTTGCGTCCTAAAACATTAGCTGATTACAAGGGACAGGATAAGGTCTGTGAGCAGCTTGAGATTTTTATTAAAGCCGCAAAAAATAGAAATGAAGCTCTTGATCATGTATTACTCTTCGGACCGCCAGGACTCGGAAAAACGACGCTAGCCCATATCATTGCCAACGAAATGGGCACCAAGATGCGACAAACTTCTGGCCCTGTGTTAGAGAAACCAGGAGATCTAGCTGCTATTCTTACAAACTTAAACAAAAACGATGTATTGTTTATTGACGAAATTCACAGACTATCTCCAGTAGTCGAAGAAATTTTATATCCTGCACTAGAAGATTTTCAGATTGATATTATGATAGGAGATGGCCCTGCGGCTCGTAGTATAAAAATAGATTTACAACCTTTCACTTTAGTGGGAGCAACTACTAGAGCTGGTATGCTTACAAATCCATTAAGAAATAGATTTGGCATTATCTCAAGACTTGAGTTTTATTCAACAGATCATTTAACTCATATAGTCAAAAGAAGTGCCGGTTTGCTTGGAGCAAATATCGAACAAAAGGGTGCATATGAAATCGCAAGAAGATCGCGTGGAACGCCTCGTATTGCCAATAGATTACTTAGACGCGTTCGTGATTTTGCAGATGTTCGAAACAATGGTCTTATATCTGACCAAATTGCATCTGATGCATTGGGTATGCTTGAGGTTGACCCTATTGGTTTAGATAATATGGATAGACGTTTATTAGAAGCTATTTTGCTTAAGTTTCAAGGTGGACCAGTTGGAGTAGATAATCTAGCTGCTGCTATCGGAGAGGAAAGCCACACCATTGAAGAAATAATCGAACCATATTTAATACAACATGGATTTATTCAAAGAACTCCTCGTGGAAGAGTAGCGACTATTCATGCATGGAATCATTTTAATTTGACACCTCCAGCAAATCGCCAAGATGAACAGCTGTCTATTTTGAATATAGATTAGGAATATGTAGACCCACTTCACCCTTAAGAAGTGGCTTACTTTTTTTTGTTAGTGCAAGCGTGCAATATCCTTCAATATCAAAGGTAACGTATTCGTAAATAAGCAAATTACGCATAATACGAGACCATTGTATTTCACTAAGATCCTTGCCGATTCCGAACGTACTCAGTTTTTCATGTCCATTTTGCAAAATACGTCCATCATTTAATTTGCCCAACAATATAGAAATGATATATCCACAACCAAACCTCTGTTTATGAATATGTTCAAGCCAAAAAATTGTAGACATAAGCATTTGAGCATATCTAGTGCAATCTACCAAATGAGATGATTCTTTTTTGGATGGGGTTGGCATTTGACCTTTTGTCTCTCCAAAGTAACTCATTAGTTGCTCACTGATATCTAACTTTGTTTCGCACACTCCAAGCATAGAAAAAAGTTTTTGCATCATTCTTTCTTTTTGCTCTATCGGTGCAAAGGATGCATAAATAAACTTATAGTGCTGAATCACATCGCTAAGACCATATGCAAGCCAAGCCGTTGCTGGTTTGCCGTCACGCCCTGCTCTGCCAGTTTCCTGAAGATAATGCTCAACAGAACGTGGCATTTCTATATGTGCAACAAAACGCACATCAGGCTTATCAATCCCCATTCCAAAAGCAACGGTCGCAACTACCACTAGCGAATTTGAATGCATAAACTCTTCTTCTATTGACTTGCGTTCCTCTGCTTCCAATCCTGCATGATAAGCTTGCGCATTAATTCCATTATTTTTTAAATAGGTGGCAATTCTCTCGCATTTCATCCTAGTTAAGCAATAAACGATCCCAGGTTCATTCTTGTGATTATTATTTATAAAATCGAGTAGCTGCTTATTTGGAACTGATCTTTCCACAATTTGGTATTTTATATTTTCTCTTTTAATGCTCGATAAAAATATTTGTGAACTACGCAGACCAAGCTTTTGAACAATTTCTTTGCGTGTTGCTGGTGTAGCTGTTGCAGTTAATGCAATCATAGGTATATTTGGCCATCTTGATTTAAGCTCATGCAATCCTAAATACTCTGGCCTAAAATCATGACCCCATTGGGATACACAATGAGCCTCATCAATTGCGAAAAGTGAAGCATTTTTCTTTGAAAGAATCGAAAGAAATTTTAAGGTCAGTACTTTTTCTGGAGAGAGATAAACTATATCTATATCACCATTTATCCACTGATTTTCTAGATTATCTAATTCCTGCTTATTTGAGTTAGCATTAACGGTTACTGCTCGAACACCACGACATTTTAAAAATTCGACTTGGTTATTCATTAATGCAATAAGTGGAGAGATCACTACAGCATTGCCACCGAGGGCAATAGCTGGAATTTGATAGCAAAGTGATTTTCCGCCAGAAGTAGGCATTACAACCAGACTGTCATGCCCTTCAATTGTGTGCTTGATTATTTGCTCTTGTTTGTTTTTGAACTCGGAGAATCCGAAAACACTCGTAAGTAAATCGTGGGCTACAGCCATACAAAAATAAGGATTAAAATATTTGCTAACTATTGTACATAAGATAGGTTTTGACATGCATATAGGCATTGCTGGAGCAGGGTTAGTTGGACGATTGCTCGCATTTTTATTGACTCGCGAAGGGCATGATATCACTATCTTCGATGTGGCTGATAGTGAGACTGATCCACGTGCGGCTGGATTTACGGCAGCGGGTATGCTTAGCCATATTGCCGAAATCGAGAGCGGAGATACGATTATTTTGGATCTTGGATTGCGTTCCTTAGAATTATGGAAAGCTATAGTGCCTGCTTTGAGTTTGCCCGTAGAATTGCACTATGAGGGAGGTCTGATACTGGCTCATCATGGGGATTATGGTGTAGCGAATAGGCTTGTATCATTGTTGCAGAGAAAGGCTCCGGCGGCCCAGGCTCCATTGCCACTTACTATGGAAGAATTGAGAAAGCTTGAACCTGATGTTCACGGGGTCTCACATGCTTGGATGCTACAAAACGAGGGACATATTCATACGCGGCAGGCGATGCAAGCTCTTTATGCTTCGTGTATGAATATTTATTGGCGGTGGCAGACGCCTGTGAAATCATTGTCACCGCACGTTATTCATACCGTTCGTGGTGACTCGTACGAATTTGATTGGGTGTTTGATGCGAGGGGCGTTGGTGCTAGAGAGGTAAAACATCCTAATGCTCATACCATTTCATGTAATAATGTGCGTGGCGTTCGAGGCGAAGTGATGTGGTTGCAGATGCCCGGATTAAGGCTGTCTCGGCCGATTCGATTGATTCATCCGCGTTATCGTGTATATATTGTGCATAGGAAGCCCGACATACTTTTTGTTGGAGCAAGTGAGATTGAGTCTGAAGACCGAAGCCCTATCTCGGTACGCAGTATGGTGGAGTTATTGACGGCGGCCCACAGTGTATTGCCAGATATATCTGAGGCACGAATTATTCATACTGAAACGAATTTACGTCCTGCGACTTTAGATAATTTACCTAGAATTGAACATGAGCCTGGTCTAACTAGGGTTAATGGACTTTTCAGACATGGATGGCTTATAGCTCCAGCTGTGGTTGAAGATTCTCTAAGACCATTACTGGGCGATAATTATAGTGTTATGAATACGCTTGCAAAATAATATGACTATAAAAATATTCTTAAACAATGAGATTCGAAATATTGATGAAGGCACTTCTTTAGAAGCGTTTTTAGAACAAGAGATTTTCTCAAAATCTGAAGAAGAAATTTCACTCGCAAGTGCAGTGAATTCGAATTTCATACCGAAATCTCAACGAAGCACCTACATATTGCAAGAGCTTGATCAAGTGAGTACCTTTACTCCAATTACAGGGGGTTGAAATGGGCGAATATACGATTGGCGGAAAAACTTTAAAGAGCCGTTTTTTTCTAGGCACTGCACAATATCCTTCTCCAAAAATATTGCTTGATTCTTTGGCTGCTTCGGAAGCTGAAGTAATTACCGTCTCTCTTAAAAGACAAATGGGCGACGGTACATCTATGAAAAATGAACAATCTCTATATTTTGACGGCTTAAAACAGAGTGGGGCGGCCTTACTGCCAAACACTGCAGGATGCAAAACAGCCCATGATGCAATAAATGTGGCTTTAATGGCTCGCGAAGTTTTCGAAACTAATTGGATTAAGCTAGAGGTAATTGGGGATGATTATACGCTGCAACCCGATATGTTCGAATTAGTAAAAGCAGCTGAGAAGCTTATTCAAGAAGGATTTGAAGTATTTCCATATTGCACTGATGATCTGGTTACTTGCCAGAGATTACTTGATGCTGGATGCAAAGTCTTAATGCCATGGGGTGCTCCAATTGGCTCAGGTCAAGGCTTAATAAACACTTTTGCTCTACGTATATTGCGAGCTAGATTACCTGATGCTTTTTTAGTGATTGATGCAGGAATTGGATCTCCAAAAGATGCCGCTCATGCTATGGAACTTGGGTTTGATGCGGTGCTTTTAAATTCAGCCGTATCGCAATCGCATGATCCAGTTAGGATGGCCAAAGCCTTCAAATTAGCGATAGAGGCTGGTAGGTTGGGTTATGAGGCTGGTGTTATGTCTCAACAGGATATGGCTATTCCAAGCACTCAGGTTAGTGGTAGGCCATTTAGTTTGTAGGATCAAGCAAAGAGATGTGTCGTGACGGAAGCATAGAGTGAATTGATTTAGGGATTTGATGTATTGAGGATATTGAGTGTCTGTTTCTGATATAGCTTTCTGCAAACGTGAAGTATATTGTCCGTAGGTATCAGAAATTGATATACCTGACATAACTATATTTTTTAAATATCCCAATCCTCCTAGCTTAACTAATAACGGAAAATTTATTATTTAAATTTTCAACACAACTTGTCGCCTTTTTTAATGATTTGGTAGCTGATTCTCCTGCTTGATTAACTTTGTCGTTAAACCCATTTATAAATTTATTTGTCTATTTGATCTGATTTATAAATGATGCACTATTCAAACTAAGACCAATCGATAATCCACCTATTTGTTTCATAATTTACTCATAAAAAAAGGCACCTTTCGGTGCCAAAAAAAAAATTTGTACTTTTGAAGCTATTAAAAAAAACTTTCAGCTAACTTATAATCCCAGATTGATCCAAACGCAATTAAACTACTACCATCTTTAAAACTTATTTTAAAAAAAACTTCATCACCTTCTTCATAATCATCTAGACCACCTAACAAATATCCAATAGGCCCCATGGTTATATAGCCCAATAAAGATTTACCGAAGGTAGATTTTTTATAGGTTGCTTTTTCAACTATATACATATTTTCAACCTCATTTAATTCAATTTCATTTTCAGAACTTCGGAATTTTCCTTTTAGAATAATTCTCGGATGATAGTTTAAATCGTCATCTTTCAATCTGAATATCAACTCCCCAGTCCCTTCTGCATCTATATCGTAAAAATAATCTACATTTGGAGCTGTTTTAAATATTAAAAAATTGTCCATACCATATCCCCTTAACCCTAAACGTAAATACTACACAATAACTAGCCCTTCGTCAAAAAAACGATATCCTCGTTTTAACATCAAAAAACGTCATAAAATCAATGGGTTTCATAGCTTAAGTACTCACCGTATTAGCCATAGTTGAGGCTATTATGGCATGGTTTTAGAATTAAAAGTTTCACGTTAATGATCTATTCATTACCGAAAATTCTTTTGAACGTAGAAATAAAGGGGGAGATTGAATTCAAAGAGGGATAAGTGGTGGGTTGGCCGGGATTCGAACCCGGGACCAACGGATTAAAAGTCCGCTGCTCTACCGACTGAGCTACCAACCCTTGCAGAATTAAATATCCACTTAAATTTGCAAATAAAAGAAAATTATTATAAATATATCAATCTATCATGTCAATAGTCTCTTGTGGCTCAAAATGTACGTTTCGAGGAAAGAACAAATTGTAGAGACGAAGCTTTTTAAGCAAATTCAATAATTTAGGATGTCTTACAAGCCAGATATGAAGAATAAAACCACTCAAAGTTTGATAGTTTGGTGTGATGCGATAAATTGTCTCGCAGTCTAAATTTGTTGTGTTTACGCCATCAGCGTTTTCGGTATAAAAATATTTAAATCTCTTTTCTTTGGCAACCTCTAGATAGGATGGTTCAAAGTAACCGTGGGGCCAAGCTAAATGCTCACAATTAATTCCTAATTTATTATCGATAATGCTATTACTTAGTTCAAGCTCTTTTTCTAACATAGCCAAACGGCCCTCAGAATTAAGCTGCTGGTCCCATCTTGTAGGGGAATGCCCATTACTCTCAACAGATATAAGTCCCGTGTCTCTCAAGTAACCAAGTTCATCCCAGTTCATCATTACAATTTCAGGATGCCCTGAGTTAATTATGGCCTTACATTTTTCATTGGGTGGGCAATACGGAAGTATCTCATCAGACTGATAAGTTGTTCTTGCTTCACCATCTCGAATAAAGCTCGTATATACAAAAAAATTTGCCTTAGTTTTAAATTTGTCGAGTATAGGAAATGCATAAACAAAATTGTCCAAAAACCCATGATCGAATGTAATCATAATGGATTTTTTGGGTAGAGCTTTTCCTTGCAAAAATTCGGCAAATTCAGAAGAAGAAATTGTATTGAAACCTCTTCTTTTAAGATATCTCATTTGTTTTGCAAACACGCTCGGTGGGCAATTCTCTTCCCCACCATTTGGTGTGACATGGGTATACCTAAGAACAGGTATAACTTTAGCCTTTCTCATAAGAAGAGTTTAACGAGCTGGAGAAATGCGGACTTCAGCACCGCGTCTTTTTATAACTAGTCCTTGCGATGGAAGTATCTTAAGACCTTCAAACCCTTTTATATAACTCGAACCCTGCATCTGCATAATTCGAATCTTGTTGCGGATTACTTGAGGACTATGAACAGGCATACCAAATAACCAAACTTCATCAAGAACCTTAGCTGAATTAAAATCAGCCAAACGCTTAAGCTCAGGCCCAAGGCATAGCATATGACCATCGCGCCCAAAAAGAGGAATCGAGTCATTAGGACAATGATATGAGAGCAGTTGACCACCTTCATATTTAATACCAGTATTTAAGTCCCACCAAGATTCACCCTCAGGCAAATAAATCTCAACTTTTTCAGAATCATCAAAAATTGGAGCTACCAACAAAGATGATCCAAACATAAATTGATTTTTAAAATCATGAGAATATTCGTCATCTGGAAATGCTATCTGCATAATGCGTTGTACAGGAAGACCTGTTCTAGAGGAATCTTCAATAATTCCAAGATATGTTGGAAGAAGCCTGTAGTACCAACTAATAAGAGTTTTGGCCTTATCCTGAATTTCCTTAGAAAAATTAATAGGAAGATATTCATCCTCTGCAATAAATGCAAATCCACCACTAAATAATGAGTAGGCAACCGCTCTTAAAAATAAATTCTCGTTTTGGGTTGTGCATTTAATTCTAAACTTATGAGCTTCAGTAACGACACCACTTACTTGGGTGGCAATGTGCTCTCTATGCACGTCCAAAAGATCTTTAAAACTAGAAATCTCTCTATCTATACTTAGACCCAATGATCTAGAGCTATTTGCAATTAGATTTTGTCTATCAATAAAAACTTCACTAGGAGATTTGTTTTTAGCTTGAGCCTGAGCAAGAGAATGTTCTAGGAGAACAAAGTAAGAAGAAGGCAAATCTGGCAATGCATAATCATCACAAGAATAAGATAATGAAGCATCAAGCCCATTTAATATCTGTTGAACTCTATCCTGCCAAAATTTATATGCATCTTTATTATGCAAATTAAGTACAACATACTCATTGGATTCAAAATTAAAACTAACTATCTCACCATCTTCAGATTTCAAAAGCCATGATTTAGAATTCAAATGTTTAAATAAATCAGAGCCTTTTAAAAAAGCTGGAAAAGCTGGCAATGATAGGTGCTTTTTGTTTCTATCTAACACAGATTTAAGCTGATTAGACCTACCCACTCTCTCTTCATCTAAATCAAAATTTGGTTTATCTTCTTCAAAAACAAATACAGAAGGACAAGAAAGTTTTAAGGTATCTATACCATAACCTTCTTCTATTAATTTTCGACTATAGTTAATAAATTCATTCAAAGGAGAAGATTTAGTTTGGACCAACCAATGCCCAGAACTCAGAAGCGGTGACCCATAAGCCCTACCAATCAGGGAATTGAATTGATTAAATAATTCCTCTATATTCCCTAAAAATACAAACAAATCCAGCTGATCTTCAGAAAATAAAATTTTGAATTCATCTTTAAAACTATAGCTCACATTATGAGCTGAGGCAGCATAAATTCCCCAACCACTAGTACTCCATGCGTATGGTAAGCTACCTTCAGAAATCTCGGTGCATTCTATATCAGGTCTTAGATAGCCGAGACCATAAATATCGTCCTCTTTAGTATCAAGACTAAGACCCCATCTACCATCATCATAGGAAAGGGCTTCTGCCCCAGATGACAATACCAATTTTCCATCTTTAAAAAATTTAAAACACAAAGGACTAGAACTAATTTCTAAGCAGTAGTTCTGATAAGTCAAACTCCAACTTTTTCCTAATTTAATCGTTTTAAATTCAATCTCTGCAGTCGTATATAAATCAGAGATAAGCAACTCAGGACCTACAGATTTAATTTCTGATTCCTTGGATTTAATGGGCGTGATTCTTAACCTAAAAGCCCCGAACGCAGAAACTTCAATTCTAAAATTGAATGTTTTGGAGACTTTGAACTCACAGAATTCTACGGGGCCGCTAATAGATGATGAACTTAATTCTAAATGCTTAATTGTAGTCACAGGCTTGAATTCTTAAAATGGTAGTCCTATATTTTAAACCAAACGACCCTATCACGTACTCTCAGGGGCCATTATTTTCAATAAATCCCTAGTAAGAGGAGCAGGTTCACCCGCAATTTCTGTGGCAATAATTTCCGCCCCTAAGCTAGCCCAAGTCATACCATGAGAGGCATAAGCACAAGCTAAAAAAACATTTGTTCCCTTAAGACGCCCAATAATAGGCGTTCTTCCATTGATTACAGCCCTTATACAAGCATGTCCTCTTAATCCCTGATTCTCGATAAGTTCATCCGCAGTAAATTCAAAATCCACGGGAATTTTTGAGAGTATAGCCTTCTCCCCTTCAGCCGTTAATTGCGGATTCATCTCACCGTGTTTATATGTAGATCCCATAACACAATATCCGCCCATTTGAGGTAAAAAATATCCCAAGCCCCCAATTATGCATTTGGGGCCACCATTGACCATCTGACTCGGTACACGAAGCGTCTCGCCGCTAAGTGCATGCAAAGTTTCAAATTTTGGTACCGATGGCGTGCGATGACCAGATTTCAAGATTGTGAAATCAAGTCCACTTGATGCTAGAAGTTTAGGCGTATCTATTGCGGTGGCAATGACCACGTATTCATACTCTGGTGAGTTAAAGTTATCATTGCCACATAATATATACTTTCCCTCCGATGAAGGCTTCACTGCAGTTATGTATTGTGCATGCGTTGATATATTTTCCCGCTCCAGTAATGCATTAATCATCTTAAGCGGTGAGATTTGCATTCCATAGGGTAGAAATACAGCATCCTTTTTTATATGAAATCCAGAAATTTCAGACGCCTCCTGAGCTGTAACTCTGCGAATCCAGTCCTTAGGGAAATTCAATATTTCAACAGCCTCAGCAAGCGATTTTGCATACCCTTTGTCCCGATCAACCTCAAGCGTGCCACATGGGAAAATTTGATGGTCAAAAAAGCATTGCCACCTAGCGTATGCCCTTAAAACACCAGCACGAGATATGCGAGATTTAGGGCTATCATCGGCCGTAATTACAGGAGTTATTGCACCTGCGGATGTCTCTAGGGCTTCACCTACAGGCATATGTGCGAATTTGGGGTCATATATATCGACTTTATGACCACGAGAAGCTAGTTCGTTGGCAATGCTAGTGCCTGCTATCCCTGCTCCGATAATGGCAACAGAACTAGGATTCGCAACAGGTATAATTTGCGGGCGATGTGGATTGGATATTTTGTAAAGCTTATGTGAGTTGGGGATCTCTTCGCTTGATATGATTTTGTACTGTTTTGCATGAACTAAATCTTGGACTTCTTCGAGACCATCGTAAGTAGCAAGAAGTGCCTCAGGAGATGCCACTCTAAGAGCTTGGCTTTGCAAAGAGTCAGCCACAATAATATCGATTTGAGCGGAAATTTTCGACCAAGAATCAATACCAAAGACGATATGAAATACTAACTTATAGTCAATAATATCTATGCGATGGATGCCCTCCATCAATAAAGGCCACTTAAAAGGCAATTTCTTAATCTCGGATTCGGGATTGCATTCATATATAGGTTCAAAAAAACTACTTTTTGTTGGTGGAAACACAATAAAATGAAGCGATTTTCCAAAACTAAAGTTAAAATTTGTGACTTTTTTAACTTTCTCTATAAGGGCAATCGAAATTTCCTGCCAATTTGTGGATTCAATAGCAATGACAGTTGGACCACTTTTATTGAGCAAAAAATTTATAATTTCGTCGACGAATTTTGAGGCACATTCAAACATGCGGCTATTCCGAGAGGTGCTATAATTCAAGCTGTTTTGAGAGCATTAGCAATATTTTACTATGGACTTTTCAAATCCAAATCCACAAAACGCTGAGGCTTTAGACCCATCCAAATCCAAAAGGCTGGATACGGAGGAGGCACAGCTCGCTCTCGAGCACGTCAAATTGCTTATACGCAAGCATTATCTTGTAGAAAATCTCGTTCATAATCAGGAAAGCGATCCAGAGGATCGAAAAGAACTTGTAGAGAACTTAGTAAAAAAGCAGCATGACGTTGAACTACAGAATTTTCTAAATCCTCTTCATCCTGTAGATATTGCTTATATTCTTGACTCATTGCCACATAACGATAGGTTGCATGTCTGGAATCTTGTACATGCGATGCATGATGGCGAGGTGCTCCTTGAAGTAAGCGATAGGGTCAGAGAGGATCTCATTGCCAGCATGAATCATGAGGATTTGCTGGCGGCCGCAGAAAATCTCGATACCGACGAACTTGCCGATTTAGCCCCAGATCTACCGCCTTCAGTAGTCGCTGAGGTTCAGAAAGGGCTTTCCGATAAAGAGCGCAGTCAATTGGTTGCCGCCCTAGGCTATCAGGAAGGCACTGTAGGTGCGATTATGGACTTCGAGATGTTACGTGTCCGTGAGGACGTAACGCTTGAAGTAGTTTTGAGATACCTGCGACAATTAAAATCATTGCCAGACCATACAGATAAGCTTTTCGTAATTGATAACGAAGAGCATTTGCTTGGCGTACTATCGATATCGGATTTGCTTCTTAATCAGCCGACTGAGATTGTGAAAAACGTTATGCGCACAAATGTATTTTCTTTAAATCCTGAAGAAGATGATACTGTGGCTACGTCTGCATTTGAGCGCTATGACTTAGTTTCTGCACCTGTTCTCGATAGCGAAAATCGTCTGATTGCACGTGTCACAATTAACGATGTCCTCGATGTAATTCAGGAAGATTCGCAAGAGATGCAACTTGCTTCGGCTGGTCTATCGGAAGAGGATACTTTCTCATCTGTTGGTCAGGCTGTCGGAAACAGAACTCCTTGGCTATTGCTAAATCTATGCACCGCATCCATTGCCACATTTATTGCATCTATGTTTGAAGACACAGTAAGCAAGATTGTGATACTAGCATTTCTTATGTCAATTGTGGCTGGGATCGGAGGGAATTCTGGAAATCAAACATTGACCATTGTTATTCGAGCTCTATCGATGGGTCGTATTCAATCTAAGCATATGTTTAGGCTTATTCGACGCGAAGCTTTGGTGACACTTTTGGTCGGACTTTTGGGCAGCATTATCGCCTCTGGTTTTGCGTGGTTTATATCTGGCTCCTATCAAATAGCACTAGTTATGGTCGTTGCTATGGTTTTGAATATGTTGATTGGTGCCTGTCTTGGCGTGATTATACCTATGGTACGCGATAAGTTAAACAAGGATCCTGCGATGGGTTCCTCTGTGCTTTTGACTTTCTTTACCGATGCATTGGGATTCTTTATCTTCTTAGGATTAGCAAGCATCTTCTTGTTATAAAAAAACCCTAGCTTATGAATCATAACTAGGGCCTTGCTTAACTTAAGATAATTTTCCGTGGCAGTGCTTATATTTCTTTCCGCTTCCACATGGACACGGATCATTTCTTCCTACATTGGCGAATTTTTTCTTTTTCTCTGCTTCTGACTGAGCATTATCCTCTGCCAATGCTTCATCCTGATCCGCGTGATGATAATTCATATGTTCAGCTTGACTTCTCGCAGCTTCTATCTGCTGAGCTTCAGCCTCATCCACTTCCTCAGGTGATTGGATTTGTACTGTAAGCAAGATTCTAGTTACTTCATTACGTACACGCTCAAGCATATATTTAAATAATTGGAATGCCTCACGTTTATATTCTTGCTTAGGATCTTTCTGAGCATACCCTCTTAAATGAATACCTTGACGTAGATGGTCAAGTGCCGCTAGATGCTCTCTCCAGCATGTATCTAAGCGGTTTAAGATAATAGAACGCTCAAATTGATTCCACGATTCATCACCCACTAAAGCAATTTTTTCTTCGTAAATTTGATTTGCCTTATCAAGCACAAGCTGAAGAATATCATCATCGTCTAAATCGTCGTTTTTCTCCATCTCCGATTTAATATCAAGTTCAATCCCCCATTGAGAATCAAGACTTGCTTGAAGAGAATCGATATCCCATTGCTCTTCTACGGAATCCTCTGGAACATAAATACGAACAAATTCTGCCAATGCATTTGTCCTAAGTTCGTCAACCATATCCCTAATTGATTCTTCCTCAAGAACTTCGTTTCTTTGACCATATAGAACTCGTCTTTGGTCATTTGCAACGTTATCGAATTCAAGTAAATGCTTACGGATATCGAAGTTACGGCCCTCAACTTTTCTTTGAGCCGACTCAATAGATCTAGTTACCATCTTCGCTTCGATAGGCTCACCTGGAGTTCCTAATCGTTCCATAAGATTACGAACGCGACCGCCTGCAAAGATGCGCAGCAAATTATCGTCCAATGATAAATAGAATCGAGATGATCCCTTATCCCCTTGACGACCCGCACGACCACGCAATTGATTATCGATACGACGCGATTCATGTCGTTCAGTACCAATAATTCTTAAGCCGCCAGCTGCTTTAACTTGCTCGTTTTCCTGCTTCCATGCGTCTCTTTCTTTTTCGATTTGGGCTTGTTTTTGCTCTTCAGAGAGACTTTCATTATTTTGGATTGCAGATATTTTTTTGGCAATGTTCCCGCCTAATACGATATCGGTTCCACGTCCCGCCATATTAGTTGCAATCGTAATTTTTCCTGGTTTTCCTGCTTCAGCAATAATATCAGCTTCTCTTGCATGCTGTTTAGCATTTAATACATCATGTGAAAGACCAGCTTTTTGTAATAAGGAGGATAAATATTCTGAGCTTTCAATGCTTGTAGTACCAACCAAAACTGGTTGTTTTCTTTCATAGCAGTCTTTTATATCTCTAATAATTGCATCGTATTTTTCTTGTGCGGATAAGAAAATTTGATCATTTTGATCATCCCTAATCATAGGCAGATTCGTAGGGATAATAACAGTTTCTAAACCATATATTTCTTGAAATTCATATGCCTCAGTATCTGCTGTACCAGTCATACCAGCAAGCTTACTGTACATACGGAAATAGTTCTGGAATGTAATCGATGCCATAGTTTGATTTTCATTTTGAATCTCAACACCCTCTTTTGCTTCTACGGCTTGATGCAAACCATCCGACCATCGACGACCAGTCATAAACCTGCCAGTAAATTCGTCGACGATAACGACCTCACCATCTTTTACGACATAGTGTTGATCTTTATGGAAAAGATTATGTGCACGTAGTGCTGCCATCAAATGATGCATCAACGTGATATAACGAGGGTCATATAATGATTCACCCTCAGGAAGAATACCAAGTTGCGTTAATATATCTTCCGCATGTTCATGTCCGATTTCAGACAAATAGATTTGCTGAGATTTTTCATCCACCCAGTAGTCGCCCTCTGGTTCGGGCTCTTGCGGCTTAGGCTCCTCTAACATACGTGTAAGTTTAGGAGGAACCTCATTCATTTGAATATATAAACTAGTATTATCCTCAGCTTGACCAGAAATAATTAAAGGGGTTCGAGCCTCGTCTATCAAGATGGAGTCAACTTCGTCGACGATTGCATAATTAAGTTTTCGCTGTCTTTTATCAGATAAGTGGTACTCCATATTATCGCGTAGATAATCGAATCCATATTCATTATTTGTACCGTATGTGATATCTGCCCTATAAGCTTCGTATTTTTCTTTAGGGTCTTGATCTGGAACTACAACACCAACACTCATACCCAAAAAGTCAAATAAAGGTTTATTAGTTTCTGCATCACGTCTAGCTAAGTAATCGTTCACCGTAACGACATGAACACCCTCACCAGTTAATGCATTCAAATAAACTGGCAATGTAGACATCAATGTCTTACCTTCGCCCGTACGCATCTCAGCGATTTTACCGTTATGTAAAACAATCCCACCAATAAGCTGCACATCAAAATGTCGCATACCTAATGTACGCACAGATGCTTCACGAACAACAGCAAAAGCCTCTGGTAATAACGAATCTAGACTAGCCCCTTCCTCAATTCTCTTTTTAAATTCAGAAGTTTTGGATTTAAGTTCTTCATCAGATAGAGCTTGCATAGAAGGCTCTAAACCATTAATTTTGCTTACGATTTTTTTGTATTGTTTAAGAAGGCGATCGTTTCTGGAGCCTACTAGCTTTTTAAGAATAGATATCATTATGCGAAAT
Source organism: Taylorella asinigenitalis ATCC 700933 (assembly GCF_000687755.1). Taxonomy (GTDB): domain Bacteria; phylum Pseudomonadota; class Gammaproteobacteria; order Burkholderiales; family Burkholderiaceae_B; genus Taylorella; species Taylorella asinigenitalis. Next base: position 110,642 of record NZ_JHXN01000002.1, on the reverse strand, counting down.
TAGTTAATACACTTTTTGTGTATATGGGGTCAATAATTCATTTATAAAGAGAGATTTTACCCGAAATTGGTATAGTGGTAGAAACTGAGGCTAATTTCTTTTAGAGCCTATAGAGGAATTTTTCATCCTGCCTTGAGCAGAAACTTTTTTTATACCTACAGTGTTATAAACGTTTTTAGTAATTTCGTTATTGATTGTCAGGTCATGACCTATAAACTCAATAGGGTCTAGAGGAACATTGTTAACTCTAACTTCAAAATGCAAATGAGGCCCTGTAGATCCTCCAGTATTCCCTATTGCGGCAATAACTTGTTTAGGTGTTACGATTTCACCTACCTCAACATAAGCCGTTGATAAATGAGCATATCTTGTTGTTATGTTATTTCCGTGGTCTATATCAATAGTAATTCCATAGCCAGCTTTAGTACCTACATGACTAACATATCCTGCACTAGGTGCGATTATAGGTGTACCTACAGGTCCAGCTAGGTCAATTCCTGAATGTAACTTTAACTCACCAGTTATAGGATGCATACGCATACCGAAGCCTGAGGTGACTCGCGTGGTGGATAGTGAAACTGGGATTATTGAAGGAATTCTTTGTATATTAGCTAAATCAACCTGGGTAAAAAATTCCATAACCTTCAACTTATCTTCTTGCAGACTTATTTTTTTTAGAAGCTTATCGAGCTGTCTTCCTATTTGTTCTGCAGATTCTCTTGGTTCCTTAAGAGCACCATTAGTATCGAATGAATTATCGTTTTTCCTACCAGCAGCATCTAAATTAATATTCTCTAAACCCTCTTGTCGAGCAATCCTCTGGCTGAGAAATTCAATTTTGGCCATCCTAACTTTCATATCAGCAAGCTGATTTGTAAGTTCATTTAAAGTGAAGGCAACTAAATCAAGATCGTTAGTTTGTTTTTCTTTCTCTACAATTGTTCTTGTCTCTACCATCTCATCAATGCCAAACTTTCTTTCTAGAATAATACCTGAAAATACAGCAATAATGAGAGATGCAAAAACCATGCTAAGCTGTATAATTTGCTTAACTTGACGTTTTTTTCGTCTAGGAGATTTGAATCTCTTTTTAACCTCTGACATTACAATGCACCAATTTAGAAAAAGAAGAAGTCTTCGAGTAAAAGGGCTTAGACAAACGTGTGATGAAACTCTAAGTCTTGAAAATCAATTACTTACTCGAGCACTGAATAACGGAAAAATCGAAACAGATATTTATCAAATCGTTTGTGAGGATTTTATTGAAAAGTGCAGAGTAGTTCAACTAGTTGATGGGGATTTAGTAATAATTACTCCCAATAGTGCAATCCAAAGCAAACTAAAACAAGTGACCCCAACTCTTGTGAAAGAGCTTAGAAATAAGGGTTATAAGATAAGTACCGTAACTCTAAAAATTACTAAAAGATAAGTTTTAAATTGTTACAAACGAACCTTTTATAGTATGCACAATATCACTATCTTTGGACAATGGTTCTTCAAAAGTAACCAATTCAAAATTTTCAGGATTATCTAATACTGAACGAACCAATTTATTATTTAATCCATGTCCAGATTTATGAGCGGTATATTTTGCTAAAAGTGCGTGCCCAAACAAATATAAATCACCTATAGCATCTAAAATTTTATGTTTTACAAATTCATCTTCGTATCGAAGACCTTCGGAATTTAGAATACGATACTCATCCATAACAATGGCATTATCCAGACTACCACCTCGGGCTAAACCAATGCTTCTAAGCATTTCTACTTCGTTAGCGAATCCAAAGGTTCTAGCCCTAGCTATTTGATCGATATATGAATCTTTAGAAAAGTCTATCTCAGAAAAGTTGGTAGTCGAATTTATAGCTGGATGCTCAAAATCTATTGAAAAGGCAACGGAAAACCCATCATATGGTTCAATTCTAGCCCACTTACGAGACTCACCCTCACCTTCAGAAACTTCAACTGTTTTTAAAATGCGAATAAATTTTTTAGGTGCATCTTGTTCAACAATACCCGCATCCCTAATCAAGTAAACAAAGGTCACAGAACTTCCATCCATAATTGGAATTTCTTCAGCATCTACGTCTACATGAAGATTATCTATACCTAAGCCTGCAAGAGCACTCATTAGATGCTCTACTGTTGAAATTCTATACTTACCATTTTGGAGTACAGAAGCCATACGTGTGTCACCCACTAAATTAGCCTGAGCAGGAAAATCCAAAACTTCGGGTGTATCCACCCTATGAAACACAATTCCTGTATCAGGTTGAGCTGGTCGGAGGGTAAGATTTACCCTGCTGCCTGAATGTACTCCAACCCCTGTGGCTGTTACAACTTTTGAAATTGTTCTTTGTTTAATCATAGGTGTATTTGAGAACTTTTCTTAATGATAACTGATTAAAGAGAAAATAAAAATGCTACACGCTTTAAGTGTAGCATTTAAAATTTCTAACAATTTCTAGAATCAATTAATTGTTTTGGCGACGCAAATAAGCTGGAACATCGCGATTATCGCTAGTAGAGCTTAGAGGATTTGCAATTCTTGAGCCTCTTCTAATTGAAATAGAAGCGGTTGAATTTGGATTCTCTGGTCTAAACAATGCAATACCATCTGTACCTGTTCCTGAGACTTGATTAACTTGGTTAACATGATTAAGAGCACTCTCATCATCCTCGTCTTTAACAACTTGAAGATTAGGTTTTGAACCTAAGCCAGTAGCGATAACAGTCACACGTAAACGATCGCCCATACTTGCATCATAATTTACACCGTTAATGATAGTGGCATCTTCAGAAACCATCTCGCTAACTAAATTATTGATTTTTGAAACTTCAGCACGAGTTGGATTAGCCGCAGTGATATTAACGATTACACCAAACGCACCGCGAATATCAACGTCTTCAAGTAAGTTGCTAGAGATAGCTTGATTAATAGCGTCCTCTGCACGATTTTCTCCGCGAGCCTCAGCCGTACCCAACATAGCCTTTCCGAACTCACTCATAATAGTAAGAACGTCTTGGAAGTCAACATTGATATAACCGCCGCTATTAATAATTTCGGCGATACCTGCACAAGCGTTATAAAGCACTTTATCCGCTTCTTTTAGACAATCTTCAAATGGAAGATTACCATCGAGAGTTTCTTCTAATTTTTCGTTAAGAACTACGATAATTGAACGTGCATGCTCAGAAAGCTCCTTAACTCCCTCAACTGCAACTTGCATACGTTTTTTACCTTCAAATTTAAAAGGCTTAGTTACGATGGCAATGGTCAAGATCCCTAATTCATTTGCTATTTCAGCAATACATGGAGCACCTCCAGTTCCAGTACCACCGCCCATACCAGCTGTGATAAATAGAATTTTTGCTCCCTCAATAGCTTTCTTGATTTCTTCTTTTGATTTCTCGGTTGCTTCTTTCCCTGCATCTGGACGAGCACCAGCACCTAGACCTGTAGTGCCTAGAGCAATTTTAGTAGGCGCAAGAGATTGCTCTAATGCCTGACGATCGGTATTTGCTACGATAAAATCAACTCCCGCAATGCCTGATTGAATCATATGATTCACGGCATTACACCCAGCTCCACCGATACCTAAAACTTTAATTAATTGATTACCTGGTTGGCTATTCTCGGAAATACCAAAACCCAAAGTATTATTTGAAGATGCAACAGACGTAGACGCACCCTCGGAAACGCTAAATCCCAATTCTGACATAATCAGCCCCTAATTATGAAACCTAAAACCCCAGTCATATTTAGGAAATCGTCTCAAAGAGAAATCCAGTGCGTGACTCCTCGATATTATCTTTGAACCGACTCCGCGGTAATTAAAAAATTACCTTAACCCTTAGGGTTTATTATATAAAATTAAGGTGTTGTACGCCAAAAGAAATCTCTAATTTTTGATAAAAGATTTTGTCCTCTTGAACCATTTACAACGTCACGATTATTTCTTGATTGAAGCAACAAACCCATAACCGTCGTATACTCAGGTCTACACACAATATCAGATAAACTGCCATGATAAAGTGGCCTTCCCGTACGCACTGGTTTACCGAAAATATCTTCCGCTACTAAGTTAATTCCAGTTAGATTTGCGGAACCTCCTGTAATAACTACTGAGTTAGGAGACAATCCGTCTTGCTCTAAATCTTGAAGAATCTCTACAAAGATTACTTCCAATCTCGAATAAATAATATCCCCAATAATGCCATGTTCAATAATTCGAGGTTGACGATCTTCCTCTCCAAATGGTGATAGCTCTACTTGATCTTGAGGTCCTACTAAATCCCTTTTAGCAATCCCTTTTTCGATTTTTAAATCCTCTGCTTCAGGAACTGGAATATATAAAACTTGAGAAAGGTCGTTTGTAATTCTGTGACCACCCTCTTCGTACACTTTTGAGTACTTGATATAACCATCCTTATAAAAAGCAATATCAGTAGTACCAGAACCCATATCTATATACAAAACACCTTGACGTTTCTCATCAGATGTCAAACATATCGAACTTCCTGCAAGGGCATTTAATGTTAAATCTCTAGGCTCAAGCCCACAACGACGAACACATTTAAGAATATTCTGGCACGCAGTTTCTTCGGACAAAATAATATGAACCTTAACGTCTAATCGTACTCCAGACATACCAATCGGCTCTTCAATACCTTGTTGGCGATCAATAATATATTGCTGTCTAAGAACATGAAGAATTCGTAAATCATTTGAATACTGGATTGATCTAGCAGTATCGATAACTCTTTCTACATCGTAAGCAGAGACTTCCTTATCGCGTATTGCGACCATGCCAGTTGAATTAATGCTTTGAATGTGAGCTCCACTGATACCTACAATAGCCTCACGAATTCTGCAATCAGCCATTAATTCAGCCTCTTCCAGAGCTTTTTGTATTGCTTTAACTGTGGTATCAATATTTACTACGATACCGTTTCTAATACCACCACCCGTAGGAGCTTGACCTGTTCCTATAACATCGAATTTGCCTGGCTCATCCAGGGCTTCAGCCACAACAGCAACTACCTTAGTCGTCCCGATATCGATTGCAACTAATAACTCTTTTTTAGATTCACGACTCATTTTTTATCTGTCTCTTCAGGAATAATTTCAGGTGTAAACGTAATTGCAAAACCCTTAGTATATCTAAAATCTATTTTGCTAATTTTTCTATCCTCAATTCTATCTAATAACAAGGGCCAAGTGCTAACAAATCTTTTAAGATTTTGAGCAAAGTTAATGGCCTGCTGTTGTCCACCATAGGGGTCGACTAGCTCAGCTCCACCATCTCGTCCCAATACTAATTCAATTCCATTATCTAATACAACACGCCAAGCATAGCGATCGCTTAAATACATCTCTTTAATCGACATATTTAGAGGCGAAATTAATGTTGCTAATTCGCCTGAGCGTTGAACAACAAGTTTCTCGGATCCGTCGGGTCCATAATACTGTGGGTAGGCAATGTCTTCGGGTAGTTCGTCCCTATTTCCGCTAAAAAGCTCACCCCATGTATTTATAAGCATGTCTTCATTCCACTTAGCATAAGCTTCGTGCTCTTCAATCGTGAGAACTAGCTTATTAGGCCATACGCGATTAATTTCAACATTTCTTACCCAAGGCAGATTCTCAACTTTTTCTTTTAAGAAATTAAGGTCAGCGGTTAAAAAATTGCCGTCAATACCAGCATTTATCGTACTTTGAATAGATGCTGGAGAGATGTGATTTAGGGCATTGCCCTTACTTGGCAACAAACTTACTTGTGAAATATTGAAATAAGGCCTATTAATCAAATAATACCCACCTCCCACAATAAGTGCAAACACACTTATGGTCATAATCAAGTTAGCAAGAAAATTAAGTAGTCGCGTAAAACCTAACATCTTACCCCTTACATACAGACTTAATTTTTAGACTAGCTGATTTCAAAATTTCCTCACAAATATCCGCATATTCCATGCCCTGAGCCTTTGCCGCTAATGGCACTAATGAATGAGAGGTCATACCTGGTGAAGTATTTATTTCTAAAATCCATGGCTTATTTTGCCCATCTAACATAACATCAACTCTAGACCATCCCTCACATTCAAGAGCATCATAAGCCTTAATACAAATGTCTTGAATCTCTTCTGTAAGTTTTGGGTCTATTTCTGCTGGACTTATATACTTTGTGTCGTCTCGATTGTATTTTTGGTCGTAGTCATAATTTCCGTCTGGAGTAATTATCTCAACTAGTGGCAATGCCTTCGTATTCGGCTGCTTTCCTAGTATTGCAACAGTTAACTCTCTTCCTTCAATACATTTTTCAACCAATAGCTCACCATCATATTGCCCTGACTCATTGAAGGCAGATTCCAACATTTCGTCTGATTCTACCTTCATCAAGCCAATTGTTGAACCTTCTTGTGGTGGCTTAACGATAATGGGATATCCTAAGCTTACGGCAGCTTTTTTAAGATCCTCGTAACTTTTTACGACCCTATAGTCTGGAGTGGGCAAGCCTTCATCTATAAAAATTTTCTTGCTTATGATTTTATTCATACCAATAGCTGAACTCATTACACCAGGGCCAGTGTATGGAACTTTAAGTAATTCTAAAAGTCCCTGTATACAACCGTCTTCACCATATCTACCATGCAAAGCGATAAACGCCACATCATAGGTTTTTAGATTTTCAATAGCTTGGGTGGCAATATCAAATAGTTCCACATCATAGCCACGCGATACGAGTGCATTGAATACGCCATTGCCAGACATTAGAGAGACTTCTCTTTCTGCTGAGGTACCCCCATACAAAACAACAACTCTAGGCTTTTTGTTCATAAGCATTTCCTAATTTGTGTGGAACCTTACTAATAGACCCTGCACCCGAGCATATAACGATATCTCCGTCCTTAACTATATTTAAAATAGCTTCAGGCATATCATTTAAATCCTCAACAAACACAGGCTCAACCTGACCAGAAGCACTAATAGCCTTTGCTAAGGCACGACCATCTGCTCCGACAATAAGTGCCTCTCCTGCTGGATAAACTTCCGCAAGGACAAGTACATCTGTTTTACTTAAAACTTTTACAAAATCCTCAAAGCAATCTCGTGTTCTAGTGTATCGATGCGGCTGAAACGCAAACACTAGTCTTCTATCAGGCCAGGCCCCACGAGCTGCCGCAATGGTCGCTTCCATCTCAACAGGATGATGTCCATAATCATCGATGACAGTGAATTTACCACCACCATTTTTTTTAGGCACCTCAAAATCGCCTATCTGAGTAAACCTTCTTGATACACCATTAAATTCAGAAAGTGCTTTTTCGATATCTGAATCAGCAACACCTACCTCTGTGCCTACCGCAATGGCAGCCAAAGCATTCAAAACATTGTGTTTTCCAGGAATATTGAGAGAAACATGCAATTGTGGCAATGTTTTTCCTTGATATTTCCGCAGTACTTCAAACTCCATACGAGTGCCGTTGTTCTTCACATTGATTGCACGAAAATTAGCTTCTTCGTTAAACCCGTAGGTAGTTATAGAGCAAGAGATAAAAGGCAGTATGCTTCGAACATTTTCATCGTCTGTGCAAACGATAGCCGATCCATAAAATGGCAGTCTTTGAGAAAATTCTACAAACGCACCTCTTAGCTTTGCGACATCATGAGCATAAGTATCCATATGATCAGCATCGATATTTGTAATGATGGCAATGATAGGTAGTAAATATAAGAATGATGCATCCGACTCATCAGCCTCCACAACTATATAATCTCCCGTGCCTAATTTTGCATTTGCACCTGCGGAATTTAAACGTCCTCCGATAACAAAGGTAGGATCAAAACCACCCGTAGCCAATACACTTGCGACTAAGGAAGTAGTCGTAGTTTTACCGTGAGTTCCAGCAACAGCAATTCCACTTTTTAGTCGCATCAACTCTGCAAGCATTATGGCACGTGGCACAACAGGTATTCGCAATGCTCTTGCTTTCAAAACTTCTGGATTGCCTTGTGAAACAGCAGTAGATACAACGATTGCATCAGCTCCGTTGAGATTATCTGCACTATGTCCCTCATAAATAGTGGCACCGAGCTTCTCAAGCCTATCTGTAGTTGAACTTAGACTTAGATCAGAACCTGAAATTTTGTAGCCTAAATTTAGCAACACCTCAGCAATGCCACTCATTCCAGAGCCGCCGATTCCAACAAAATGAAGGTGTTTAATTTTATGTTTCATTACTATTTACCAATTCTTCACAAATATCTGCACATCTAGAAGCTGCATTATTAGTTTTGCCAATTTCTTCAGCTCTAATAGCTATAGTTTTAAGCTCTTCTCTATTTTTAGATAATATAAAATCACTTAAATTTTCAGCAGTTAATTCTTTTTGAACTAAAAGATATCCAGCTTGCTGATCGGATAAAAATTTTGCATTTGCTGTTTGATGGTCATCAATTGCATGTGGCAATGGGACGAAAGCGGCCGCCACTCCTACTACACAAACCTCAGCCACTGTCATAGCACCTGATCTACAAATCAATAAATCCGCATTGCCAAGTTTGGTACCCATATCATTTATAAACGATAAGCACTCGGCCTCAACTCCAAGAGCTGAATATTTTTGTATAAGAGAATCAATATTTTTTTCACCCGCTTGATGCACAATATTGGGTCTTTTCTCTTTTGGAATTAAAGATATGGCCTCGGGGATAATTTCATTTAGTGGCCCCGCTCCTTGACTTCCACCAACAATTAATAGATTTAATTTTCCAGATCTATCACTATATCTAAGACTACTAGGCACGGTATGTTTAAGTGTTTCTCTAACTGGATTACCAACATACTCTCCATCGCTAAATACATTAGGAAATCCAGATAAGATTCGGGCCGCAAATTTAGCAATTTGTTTATTTGCGGTGCCAGCAACTGCATTTGCCTCATGGATAACAACAGGAATTCCCATAAATTTAGCCATTAAAGCACCAGGGAATGATACATACCCACCCATACCCATGACTACAGATACTTTACTTTTTTTCAAAGCCTCTTTAGCCTTTAAACAAGCTCTAAGAAGCTTAAATGGCATAGAAAGCAAACCGCCTATCCCCTTGCCTCGAAGAGAAGTAAATTCCATATGATGGAATTCATAGCCAGTTGGAGGAACCATTTTTCCTTCCATTTTGTTTTTATTGCCAAGCCAATGGATTTCCCAACCTCTCTTAGCAAGCTCAGCTGCAATAGCCAATCCTGGCGTGATATGGCCACCTGTGCCTCCTGCCATAATCATAATTGCTTTACGCATGACTAGCTCCAAAGCCTAAAGGTTTTTGTCCCCTCATTAAGCAACGATTTTCATAATCTACGCGTAATAACAACCCGAAAGCTATAAGGCTTATAAGAATAGAAGATCCCCCATAGCTTATAAATGGCAATGTCAAACCTTTTGTCGGAAACACTCCAAAACAAACTCCTAGATTAACTATTGCTTGAACACCAAACCAAACCACTACACCTTGAGCCACTAGTCCATTGAATAAGCGATCCATAGCAATCGCTTGCCTTCCGATATTAAGACCTTTGCGAAGCAAAATAACAAATAGCATGATTACCAAGAAGATTCCGATAAATCCAAGCTCTTCGCCCACAACTGCCATAATAAAATCAGTATGAGCCTCAGGTAAATAGTGAAGCTTCTCTATGCTTAAACCAAGACCCTCACCAAAGAATCCACCTCTACCAACAGCAATAAGTGAGTGTGTTAATTGATACCCAGTGTTCTGTGCATGCTCTTGACTAAATGGATCTAGATAAGCAAAGAATCTTTGCAAACGCCATGGAGCTGTCACAATGGCAAGAGCAACTAAAAATACTGCCGATATAAATAAAACTAAAAAGAGCATAAAACCTAGACCACCAAGAAGCAGTATCGACATTACAATAGCGACAACTACCATAGTCGCACCGAGATCAGGCTCTCTAATTAATAAAAAGCAGATAACTCCTAGATATACGATTATGGGCAAGAAACCCTTTATCCCATGAATACTCTTTTGTTTACGAACAGTGTAAGCGGATGTGAACACGATCATTGCCAACTTAGAGAATTCAGACGGCTGAAAATTAAACGGGCCTATTGGTATCCAACGAAACGCATAATTAACTTCTCGTCCAATACCCGGAATTAACACTGCGACAAGAAGCAATACGCAAAGCAAATAAATCCAAAACGCCTTCGAGTCCCAAAATTTCATAGGAATCAAAAAGGTAAATGACATTGCAAAAAGGCCAATCAATATAAAGATAAGCTGTCTAGTGAAAAAATAATATCGGCCCGCATTTACGTATTTTGGGCCATCTCCAAGGGCTATCGAAGATGAGAACACCATAATTAAACCGATCATTAATAATGCACCTAAAATGCATATCAATGAGAGATCGATCTCACGCATCGATGTTCTAGGGTTACGACCCCCAAGAGTATCTACATAGGCGTTCATGCCATTTCACCTTTTGTGCGAGCCAACTCATCAACGGCATCCGCAAATTTAACGCCCCTTTCATGATAATTTTTAAACATATCAGTGCTCGCACAAGCTGGTGACAATAACACCAAATCCCCTGCCTGTGCCAATGCAAAGGCATCATGCACGGCCTGCTCAATTGATTGAACCTCCTTAACTGGCACAGAATTCGCAAATAGACCATCCTTAACATGAAACGAAGATTTAAGTAAATCCTTGTCCTTCCCGAGCAAAACTAGGCCTCTCAAACCATCTGGAACACGTTTTTGCAAAGACTCATACAAAGGCGTAAAGTCCTGGCCTTTACCCTCGCCCCCAAGAATAACAACTAAATTTCGATACATGCCATCAATTGCAGCTACAGTAGCACCAACATTTGTTCCTTTGCTGTCGTCGATAAAAATTACACCATTTATATCACGTACATATGTGCATCTATGTGGCTGAGCCTCGTAGTCTCTTAGTGCCGCTAGTAGCGGTTCCAGCGGCAATCCTATCGACTGACAAAGCTGAATGGCTGCCATAGCATTTAGCACATTGTGATGACCACGAATTTTCATGGCATCTACAGGCATAAGATTTTTTTGGGTCGTGCAAAACCACTTCATGCCGTTTACTTCATTTACGCCTATTTCATTTTCTTTTTGTGGCAATGCCTCCGTATATATCCACGCTTTATTTAACCCATATTCTTTTGCTTGTTCATCGCTTGCAATTATCTGTTCAGAGAAATCAAAAATTTTTAATTTGCTCTCTGTATAAGCCTGCATGCTACCGTGCCAATCGATATGGTCCTGTGTGATATTTAAAATTGTGGAAGCATCTAGTTTTAGCTGAGATGTATAAAAAAGTTGAGCACTTGATAATTCAAGGGCAATTGCATCTGGCCATTTATTTTGCTGCTCAAATTCAGATATGACTGTAAGTGCTGATGGGCTAATATTTCCCGCAGCTACTGCTTTTAGACCTGAGTATTCACACATCAAACGAACCATTGATGTAACGGTCGTTTTGCCGTTTGTACCTGTAATTCCAATAATTTTTATAGGGGTTGAATTAGCTTTATTATGCTCAAGAATGGCATGCATAAAAAGATCAATTTCACTAATTATTTTTATATTGTTTGTACTTGCGAAATCACTTATAGATTTCATAAGTTGAGATTCGGGTGATAAACCTGGGCTAACAACAATAAAGTCAAAATCTGACTGAATAAAATCTTTGAAATTTTCAGGGCTCAAATTGAATTTGATATTTTGTTGTGGCAAACCCAGATTAATTAAATTTTCATGATTAGGGTGCTGCTCTCTAGTATCGAAACAATAGACTTCATGTCCATGTGTGTTTAACCATTTGGCACAGGCAAAACCAGTTTCACCCATGCCTAAAACCAAAAACTTTTGCTTACCGTTAACCATGAATCTTACCTAAGTTTCAATGTAGAAAGGCCTATTAATACAAGGACTATTGTGATTATCCAAAAGCGAACTACAACTTGAGTTTCTTTCCAACCACCTAATTCAAAGTGATGATGAAGAGGCGCCATTTTTAAAAATCTTCGACCTTCCCCATATCTTTTCTTAGTGTATCTAAACCATGAAACTTGCATGATTACAGATAGAGTTTCTGCAACAAATACTCCACCCATTACAAAAAACACAATTTCCTGTCTTGAAATTACGGCGATGGTTCCTAACATACCCCCTAAAGCTAGGGCTCCAACATCTCCCATAAATACTTGAGCTGGATAGGTGTTAAACCATAAAAAAGCCAAACCTGCACCACCTAAAGCGGAACAGAGTACCAACATTTCTGAAGCACCTGGAATATATGGGAAAAGAAAATAGCTTGAGTAGTCAACTCGACCCACTACATATGCAAATAAACCAAGAGCACCACCCACCATAACAGTTGGCATAATCGCTAAGCCATCAAGGCCATCGGTTAAATTTACAGCATTACTCGCACCTACGATTACTATCCATGTTAAGGTAGCAAACCCAAAAACACCCAAAGGATAGCTTACATTCTTGAAAAATGGGACTATAAGATCGGCCCTAGTTGGCAATCCCATTGTAAAACCGCTCATAACCCAATCTTTGAACAATGGCCATAGATCAGTGTTTGCAGGCACTGAGACCGCAAAACTTAAATAAATTGCAGCAATTAATCCAACTATAGATTGCCACATAAATTTTTCTCTTGATTTCATGCCCTCTGGATCACGATAGACGATTTTCTTATAATCGTCCGCCCAACCAATTGCTCCGAAACCTAAAGTGACCAGAAGCACAACCCAAACAAAACGATTAGTCAAATCAGCCCATAATAAAGTACTGATGGCAATGGATATTAGTATCAATACTCCACCCATAGTTGGAGTCCCATTTTTTGCTAAATGTTCTTTTGGACCATATGCTCTAACTGCCTGTCCGACTTTTAATTCAGTAAGTTTTCTAATAACCCAAGGTCCAAAAATAAGCCCCAGAAAAATTGCTGTTAAACAAGCAAATACGGCCCTAAAAGTAATATAGTCAAATATCTTTAGAAAAGTATATTTGTCTGCAAAGGAGATGAAAAATGCGTACAACATGATTGTTTGTTAATCCTTCGTTAGAGCCTCGAGAACCCTCTCCATCTTCATGAATCTGGAACCCTTGATAATAATTGACTTAGAGTTAAGAGATTTTAATTTTTCAATTAAATCCTCAATATTTGAGAAATGAGCGTGAACATTGCCAAAGGAATTCTGTGCATGTGCAGAGGATTCCCCAATAGAAAGCAAATGCTCAATGCCAGAAGCCTTAGCGTATCGACCGATTTCGCTATGCATTTGAGGTCCATCTTCTCCAACCTCACCCATATCACCCAAAACCAAAGTTCTAGGAGCTGGCAATGTTTTTAAGATATTTATAGCCGCTATAACGGAATCAGGATTGGCGTTATAAGTATCGTCCACAACAATTACACCATCTTTAAGAATATGTTTTTGAAGTCTACCTTTTACAGGCTGGAAATTTTTTAAACCATTTTCAATAGCTTTTAAATCTACTTGAGCTGCTACTGCGGCGGCTATGGCAGCAAGTGCATTCTGAATATTATGTTCACCCAAAATAGATAAATTAATATCGAGATGACCTCTATCTAAATCGACTTTAAAAGATGTTCCGTTCTCATCGATATTAATATCCTTAGCTTTGATTACTCCTGCATCTCCAAATGTTATAGACTTGCAATGTTTTGATTGAGAAGTCCAAATATTTTTATAAGCCGTATCGTTTGGATATATTGCAACTCCATTAGAATCAAGTTCCTCAAAAACACTACCATTTTCTCTAGCAACAGCTTCAACAGTTTTCATAAATTCTTGGTGTTCTCTTTGAGCGTTGGTAACGAGTGCGATAGTAGGCTTAACTAAATTAGCTAGATATGAAATCTCTCCAGGATGATTCATACCCAATTCTAAGACAGCGATTTTATGAGTGGACTGCAGACTCAATAAGCTTTTAGGGACACCAATATGATTGTTTAAATTTCCCTGAGTTGCAAAGAAAGATTGTTCTCCAAATTGCTCTTTAAGAATTGAAGCTATCATCTCCTTACATGTGGTTTTCCCATTACTACCACAAACAGCAATAATTGGAATATTAAATTGCGATCTCCAAGCTTTAGAAATAATTCCAAGAGCCTCGGTAGTGTCATCGACAATATATTGTTTCACTGAGGCATCCGTAACTTTGTGATCGACAATAGCTCCCATGCAATTTAGAGAATTAACAAAATCATGCCCATCGAATACATCGCCCTTCAAAGCTAGAAAGATTTCATTTTGCTGTAAGGTTCTTGAATCGGTATTGATTTTAAATCCTGCTTTTAAAAGTAAAGCTATACTCGCCCAATGTGCATCATTAAACTTATGCTTGACGCCTTGTATTTCTTGATAATTCTCGTGACCTTTTCCAGCAATCAAAATTACATCTTCGTTTTTTGCGTTAAGAATTGCATGAAGTATGCTGTATGCCCTATCAGTATGCGAGAAAGCATACCTATCCATACCAAGTAAAATCTCATTAATAATGGAGCATGGACCCTCAGTTCTAGGATTATCGCTAGTTATATAAACAATTTCAGAATTCTTTGAGGCAACTTCGGCCATAATTGGGCGTTTTGTTTTATCTCTATCACCACCACATCCAAACACACATATAAGATTACCTTTACGTGCATCAGTCGTAGGTCTTAGAGCTGTCAATGCATTTAATAGTGCATCTGGTGTATGAGAATAATCAACAACAACCAAAGGTAAATTTGAACGATCTGCTTTGCTAGCTTGATGAATTTTCACCACTTCAAGACGACCAGAAACAGGCTTAATTGTCGCAATAATTTCTACAATTTTTTCGACACTAAAATCTAAACAATTCAGCACCCCAGCTAGCAATAATAAATTCGATATATTGTGAGCTCCGACTAAGCGAGTTATAACCTGAGAAGACCCCTCAGGCATTTTGATATGAAATGATAAGCCATAATCATGAAATTCTTGATCTGAAGCCTGTATCTGAGCTTTTGGATTAAGTTTTACACTAAATCCGATATTAGATTTCGCAAGGCTAGAATCGAAGATTCTCCGTCCTGCTTCATCATCTAAATTTATAATCGCATGCTCTAATAATTCATTTCTAAAAAGCTGTGTCTTAGCTTCCTCATACTCTTTCATGGACTTATGATAGTCCAAATGATCTAAAGTTAAGTTAGTAAAGCAAGCAATTTTAATTTGAACATTGTCTAATCGGCCCTGTTCAATACCTATAGATGATGCCTCTATGGAGACTACTTCAATATCTCGCTTTACAAGTTGAGCAAGAATTCTATGTACACTTAATACATCAGGAGTAGTCAACTGACCACCCAAATTTTCTCCAGATGGCAAAATAGTACCTAATGTTCCGATAGTTGCACATGGGATATTACTAGCATTTAAGGCTTGAGCAATCCAATGAGCACATGATGTTTTACCATTTGTGCCCGTAATTGCAATTACTGCGATTTTCGAAGAAGGGCTACCGTACCACGCATCTGCAATTAGTCCCAATTTCTGACGAAGATTCGGAACAACTAAATGTGGCAATGCTAACGTTTCGCTCCCTTCATTACCCTCAAGCAAAATTGCTGAAGCTCCATTGTTTATCGCATCATTAACAAAGGCATACCCGTCGCCTTTATACCCTTTACAAGCGACAAAGACATCCCCTTTTTGGATGTCTCTGCTATCAAGTCGTAGATCTGCATCAGGTTCTACGTGCTCCTTCAGCCAATTTAAAATTTCATTCATCTATTATCCTTGGTTTGGAGATTTAGTTTGCTTGGCTTCCAGAGTATTTAATATTGCATCTGGAGGTATACCTAAATAACGCAGAGTATTTTCAGTAATTTCTGCATTGACTGGACCAGCAGTTACCGTTCCGTAATATCCATCTTTTTTAGGTTTATCTATAGTTACAGCAACTACTATCTTTGGATTTGATATCGGGGCAATGCTTACAAATGAGCCCCTGTGCAAATCAGATGAATACCTGCCTTTTACTATTTGCCTTGCAGTACCAGATTTACCTCCAATTCTATATCCATTTACTTGAGCTTGTATTTTCGTACCTTGTGGGCCTGCAGCCTCCTCAAGCATATTTCTTACATCACGTGCAACTTGTGGAGAATAAACTTGGACGGAGTGTTTCATATTAGAATTTTTAATTAATGACAATGGAACCATATCTCCATCTCTCGCAAACGCTGTATACGCTTGTGCAACTTGCACCAATGATACTGACAGACCGTAGCCATAAGACATAGTTGCTTTTTCGATTGGTTTCCAGGTTTTCCATGGTCTTACACGTCCAGAAGATACCCCTGGAAATGCTAATGATGGCGTTTGCCCAAACCCTAAAGCAGTAAACACTGTCCACATTTGTTCTGATTGGAGCTTGTCGGATAACATTGCCATCCCGATATTACTAGATCTACGCAAAAGGCCTGTTAGATCAAGATTCCCATTTCTCTTAGAAACGTCTGTAATGGTAGCTCCATGATATTTCCATGAACCATTTCCTGTGTTGAATATTGTTTTTTTAGTAGCAACTTTTGCATCTAAAGCTAAACCAACTACGAATGGTTTAATAATTGAACCTGGCTCGAAAATATCCGTTACTACTCGATTGCGTAATGCCGAACCCTTACGAGATTTCTTATCGTTAGGGTCGTAAGTTGGGATGCTAATCATAGCCAATATTTCGCCTGTATCAACATCAGCAACAATGGCAGCACCTGATTCTGCATTATGTTTTTTTATGGCTTTCTGAAGAGCTGTAGCAGCTATATATTGGACACGCGTATCAATTGTTAAATTAATATTTTGACCGTGTTTTGCTGGCAAACTATCTGTTGAATTTACGTCTTCAATAACTTCACCCAAACGATTTCTAATCACTACACGTGATCCATCCTGTCCTTCAAGTACTTTATTGAATTGACGCTCTAATCCCTCAATCCCATTATCTTCGATATTTGTAAACCCAACAACATGGGCCATCAATGAGCCTTGCGGGTAATAGCGTTTACTCACAGAGTCAATATTAACGCCTTTAATTTTGAGTGTGCGAACTTCATCGGAGACCGCCAAATCTACTTGTCTTTTAAGGAAAAGAAAATTTCGTTTTGAATTATTTTTTAATTTGGCAATAAGACTCTTTTCATCATATCCCAGAATTTTTGCTAAAGCCTTAATTTTTTGTGAGGGAGCTTTTAGCACCTCTTCAGGAACCACCCATACACTACTTGCTGGAACGCTTGTAGCTAAGAATTCACCATTTCTATCGATAATACGACCACGTTTTGCCTTTAATGGAAAACGAGCTTCATAGCGGTTATCACCTTCTTGACGTAAGAAATCGTTATTCCATGTTTGTTGATATAGAGCTCGCCCACCCACAATGGCAAAGGCAATTACCATAACAATGAAAATCAAATTAGTTCTGTTAAATAGGTTTTTCTTACCGCGACAAACGTCGTATGAGCGTACAACATTACTGTACGTTCTATTACTCCGTCTGTTGTTTCTAGAAAAATACTTCATTTCAGCCCCTATTGTTCAGGATTTTCTTGAGTTTCATTTCCTGGCAAATTTATATAAATAATTTCATCCAGTTCCGGAGTTTTGAGCTTTAGTTTCTCTTTAATCTGCTTATCAACATTCATGGTTGAAGACAAATTAGCTCTCTCTAACTGTAAATAGCTCCAAACTTCATTCAATTTTTGCTGTGCATTTTGTACGCGCACGATATCGTTATAAACAAGCCTTTGCTCATACCGAACAATTACAAGTTGCATAGCACTGTAAATAAAAAAACTCACTAGCATCAGAACAAAAATAATGACTCTCATTTCTAGTTGTCCGTTCTCTCAGCCACCCTAAGAATTGCAGACCTCGATCTTGGGTTACTTGCAATTTCTGCTTCAGTAGCAGTAAGTTTTCCTAAACTTTTTAGACTCCCCTTAGGCATATCAATCTCCCTAATAGGCAATCTTGCAAATTCCGAGGCAGGATTAGATTCTTTAGAAATAAACTGTTTTACTATCCTATCCTCAAGTGAATGAAAGCTAATCACCGATAAGCGTCCACCCACTTTTAATAAATCTATAGCTGTCGCGAGGCTGCGTGACAGCTCCTCAAGTTCCTCATTGATGTAAATCCGTATAGCTTGAAAGGTCCTTGTGGCCGGATGCTGCCCCTTCTCACGAGTCCTGACGTTGGCTGAGACGAGCTCGGCCAATTCGTGCGTTGTCCGTATTGGGTTGGATTCGCGGCGACTTGCAATCGCCTTTGCAATCTTGAGAGCAAACCGTTCTTCGCCATATTCTTTAATCACCTTTGCTAAAAGTTCTACATCTACACTGTTGATCCACTCCGCAGCTGTCTGACCCTTAGAATTATCCATACGCATATCTAATGGGCCGTCTCGCATAAAAGAAAATCCACGAGTACCATCATCGATTTGGGGAGATGAAATCCCTAAATCCATTGTTATGCCGTCAACCTTTTGAATTCCAAAATCACTCAAAGATTTCTGCATACTTGAAAAGGCTCCGTGTACAACTTCAACACGCTCATCCTCTTCTTTTAATTTTTTAGCCGCTTCAATAGCCTGTGGGTCCTTATCAAATACAAAAAGCTTTGAATCTCTATCCAACAAACTTAGAAGATATCGACTATGGCCGCCACGACCAAAAGTTCCATCCACAAAAACACCGCTTGTTTTAAATTTGCCTTCTAACGACCCTCTAAAGAGGGAGTTCTTATTATGAAATTCAGGATGCAATAAAGCATTAATCGTTTCATATAAAAGAACTGTTACGTGCCCAAACTCCATCACAGAATAAAGTTATCAAGGGTGCTTAAGTCAATAGCTTCTATGTCAGCTTCTTGTTGTTTTGCAAATTTCTCCGCATCCCACAACTCGAAGTGGCTACCCATGCCTACCAGTACGACTTCTTTCACGATATCCGCAACGTCACGCAGTTCCGGCGCAATTAAAACTCGTCCTGATCCATCAATCGCAACGTCCTGAGCATTACCTAGTAAAAGGCGTTGTAAATTTCGATGCGAAGATGGGAGGTTCATAATGATCTTTCTTTTGGATTCCCATTCTGACCTGGGGTAAATCAGTAAACCACCATCAAGGTTTCGAGTAATGGTGAGTTCGCCTCGGAAATCCGTACTCAATACGTCACGATAACGGGCTGGAACTGTCATCCTCCCCTTGTTATCTAACGATAAAGCACTGTTACCTTGAAAAATCACTTTTGTCCCACTTTTTGACACTATTTCCTACTTATTCCCACTTTAATATATTTTCTTTATCTTTTCAACAAGAAAAACATAAAATTTCATTAAAAAATAAAGGCTTATGGAAAATACTTTAAGGAAGATTTCGTACAAGCATAAAAATCAAGTACTTATAACTAATTCTAAAAGTTATTTATAAAGTTGTTTGGAAGGGGTATTGATGTTTGAGAGAATTATCTGTAGTAAAAATGAAGCAGGTCTATAAGCCGGATTCTGTAAACGTGTGTCGACAATCATTCATCTAGACTGATTATTGCTAATCAGCTCAAGCCTTCTACCCGCATACTCGGACGGGTCGCCCTTATCGCATGCTTCTTGAAGTTGCTCCGGATAGAGGTTACCGCGTTTCACTCTATATTGCTGCCCGTAGGCGCCATACGGAAGTAGCCGTATCAGTGCAGCATTGCTGCCCACAACATAGCCTCGTCTCTGTGGCCCTATTCCTCACTTTGCAGTGGACGGCTGTTAGCCGCTATCCTACCCTATGGAGTCCGGACTTTCCTCGAATTTAATCGCGATTGTCCAACCTGCTTCATATGCAATTTTAGCAATACGGTAACTAACAATTAACAAAAAACTGAAAGTGATAAAATTTACTAAATTCTTACTTACATAGGAGACAGTATGGCTAATAAAAAAAATGCTAATAAACAAGAATTTCCCGAAAAATTCCCTTCTGAAAAACACCCATATCTTAAAGAGTGTCCAGTAACTAAACTTACTACACAGTTTGGTAAACCAGTCGCAAACAATCAAGACAGTAAAACTGCTGGGGCACGTGGACCTTTGTTATCTGAAGACGTATGGTTACACGAGAAATTAGGAAATTTCGTACGTGAAGTTATCCCTGAAAGACGTATGCATGCAAAAGGTTCTGGTGCACATGGTGTCTTTACTGTAACTAACGATATTACCAAATATACCTGTGCTAAGCTCTTTAGTGAAGTAGGTAAAAAAACTGATATTTTTGTTCGCTTCTCTACAGTAGCAGGTGAACGCGGTGCAGCTGATGCAGAGCGTGATATTCGCGGTTTTGCTATGAAATTCTATACAGAAGAGGGAAATTGGGATTTAGTAGGAAACAATACACCAGTTTTCTTTTTCAGAGATCCTCGTAAATTCCCAGACTTAAATAAAGCTGTAAAACGCGATCCTCACACTAATCTTCGTAGTCCTGCTTATAACTGGGATTTCTGGACATTATTGCCAGAGGCATTCCATCAAGTGACTATTCTTATGTCTGACAGAGGTATCCCTAAATCATATCGCCATATGCATGGATTTGGATCTCATACATATAGTTTTATTAACGATAAAAAAGAAAGATTCTGGGTTAAGTTCCATATGAGAACTCAACAAGGCATCGAAAACCTTACTGACGATGAAGCAGAAAAACTTATCGGAAAAGATCGCGAAAGTCATCAACGTGATTTATGGAATGCTATCGATAAAGGCGATTTCCCTAAATGGACTATGTATGTTCAGATCATGCCAGAAAAAGAGGCAGAGGAAGTTCCTTATCACCCATTTGACCTTACTAAAGTTTGGCCAAAAGGCGATTATCCATTAATTGAGGTTGGTGAATTCGAACTAAATCGCAATCCAGATAACTATTTCTTAGATGTTGAGCAAGCTGCATTTGCACCTAGTAACTTAGTTCCTGGTATTAGCGTATCTCCTGACCGCATGCTTCAATCTCGTCTATTTAACTACTCTGATGCTCAAAGATATAGACTTGGCGTGAACTATCATCAAATTCCAGTTAATAAACCTATTTGCCCAATAATGAGCAATCATAGGGACGGGGCTTTACGTGTGGATGATAATTTCGGATCATTGCCACACTATGAGCCAAATAGCTTTAATCAATGGCAGGAACAAATTGAGTATGAAGAACCACCTTTGAAAATCAATGGTGATGCGGCTCATTGGAACTTCCGTGAAGATGATGATGACTATTTCAGTCAACCACGTGCCTTGTTTGAATTGATGAACGATGAACAAAAGCAAGCCCTATTCGATAATACTGCAGGTAATCTTGGAGATGCCCCTGACTTTATTAAAGAAAGGCATATTGCTAATTGTGAGCGTTGCCATCCAGACTATGCTAAAGGTGTGCGTGAAGCTATTAAAAAAGCATCTATGCACGAAAAGAAACGTAACGTTTAATTTAGATACTTATTTATGCTAACTTTTCAGCAAATAATTCTTACGCTTCAAGCATATTGGAGCGAACACGGATGCACCCTACTCCAACCGATTGATCTTGAGGTTGGGGCTGGGACCTCTCATACTGCTACTCTCTTAAGGGCTATAGGGCCAGAACCATGGAATGCAGCCTATGTTCAGCCTTCTCGTAGACCTAAGGATGGGAGATATGGAGAAAATCCTAATCGCCTGCAGCATTACTATCAGTATCAGGTTGTTCTAAAACCTGCTCCACCTGAAATTCTTGAGCTTTATATAGGCTCTTTAAAAGCATTAGGTATTGAGCCTTTAGAACACGATATTAGGTTTGTTGAAGATGACTGGGAAAATCCTACACTTGGAGCGTGGGGATTAGGCTGGGAAGTTTGGCTCAATGGCATGGAAGTCACTCAATTCACCTATTTTCAACAAGTTGGTGGCCTAGATTGTGAGGCGACAACTGGTGAAATTACATATGGGTTAGAGCGCATTGCCATGTATTTGCAAAATGTGCAAAGTGTCTATGATTTAGTGTGGACTTTAAACAGGGATGGTGAACCTGTGTATTACAGAGATATTTTTCACCAAAACGAAGTTGAGCAATCGACATACAATTTTGAATATTCCGATATTCCAACTTTATTTCAACATTTTAGAGACTACGAGCAACAGGCGAAAGTACTAGTGGATTTAGAGAATCCGTTGGCATTGCCAGCATATGAACAAGTTTTAAAAGCGGCTCACACATTTAATTTACTAGATGCACGCGGTGCAATTAGTGTTACTGAAAGGGCCGCATACATTGGACGTATAAGAAACTTAACTAAGCTTGTTGCTCAGTGCTATTACGAATCTCGTGAAAGACTTGGATTTCCTATGCTTAAAAAGGAAGCGTTGAATGTCTAAAGAATCATTATTGGTAGAAATTTTTACTGAGGAACTCCCTCCAAAAGCACTTAGGAATCTAAGCGAAGTTTTTGCTAAAGAGATAGTACGAGGCCTGATTAAAACTAATCTTCTTGAGGGTGTCAGCAGTGATTTAGAGGCACAAAGTAAATACACCCCGTATGCAACTCCAAGGCGATTAGCCGTTATTGTCAAAGATGTTCTTGATGTAGGTCCCGAGCAAGCATTCACTGAAAAACTTATTCCAGTTAAGATTGGTTTAGACTCTGAAGGAAACGCCACACCCGCATTAGTTAAAAAGCTAGAATCCAAGGGATTATCAGGCATTCCTGTTAGTGAATTAAAAATTGAATCTGACGGCAAACAAGACTACCTGTTTGTATCAGGCATCAATGCTGGTCGCTCTCTAAAAGCTGACCTTCAGGCTATTTTAGATCATGCAATCGATAGCTTACCTATTCCTAAAATGATGCGATACCAATTATCTGACGGAAAGACATCTGTCAGATTTGTAAGGCCAGTTCACGGGCTTGTAGCTATGCATGGCTCGGCCGTGATTGATACTACTGCATTTGGTATAAATTCAACCAATGTCTCTCATGGTCACCGATTCATGGGTAGATACAGTTTTGAGATTAATTCTGCTGATACTTACGAAAAGCAACTTCTCGAAGAAGGCATGGTAGTTGCAAACTATAAAGAACGCAAGAGTTACATTAGCTCCAAATTAGAGAGTATGTCTTCTGAACTTGGCCTCAATATAGGGTATGGTGAGGAGGTTGAGAATCTAATCGAAGAAGTAACTTCATTAGTGGAATATCCTGAAATCTACGTTGGTGAATTTGAAGAAAAATATCTAGAAGTTCCATCCGAATGTTTGATTCTAACCATGCGTTTGAATCAGAAGTACTTCCCTCTTTTTAAATCTAATGGGAACTTAAGCAACAAATTTTTGATTGTCTCAAATATGAAAGTAGCTGACCCTAGCAATATTATTGAAGGCAATCAAAGAGTGGTACGACCAAGACTAGCTGATGCGGAATTTTTCTTTGAGACAGATAAGAAAACTTCTTTAGAGCAGATGCTTGAGCCTCTTAAAAACGTTGTTTATCACAATAAGATTGGTACACAATTTGAAAGAGTAGCTAGACTTCAAAAGATAGCCGATTACATTGCCTCCCAATTAAGTTCTAATCCTGAACTTGCTATACGTGCAGCTTTGCTTGCGAAAGCAGATTTAAGTTCAAATATGGTAGGAGAGTTTCCTGAATTACAAGGTATTATGGGTTCTCACTATGCAAAACTTCAAGGTGAACCTGAAAGTGTATCTGAGGCTATAGCAGACCAATATAAAATTAGATTCGATAAGGAATTTACGGAAGAATCATCTATCTCTATATCCCTATATATAGCCGATAGAGTAGAGACTTTGATGGGTATATGGGGTATTGGATTAGCACCTAATGGTGAGCGTGACCCATATGGTTTAAGAAGAGCTGCATTGGGGATTATTAGTGCATTTGAGGCTTTAACTAACACAGATAAATCCTCATCTCTTTCATTAAGAGAAATACTCTTATTTACCCAATCTTTATTTGATGATATCCCTCAGACAACAGCCTACGAGGTTGAAGATTTTATTTACGATAGATTAAAGAATCAGTTATATAACAGTTACAGTAAGCCATTAGTCGATTCAGTTTTAGCTAATCGCGGACCTATAACTGAAGTTATTCCAAAAATCGAAGCCGTCAAAGAGTTTTCTGCAGCTCCAGAAGCCGAAAGCTTATCCGCTGCAAATAAACGCATAGGGAATATTCTTAAGAAAATCGATTACGCTATCCCTCAAATAGATACCAATATTTTTGCAGCACCTGCAGAAATTGATTTATACAAAGATTTTCATGAAATTAAGGATAATTTAAGAGAAGCGTTTGAAGCACGAAGGTATAAAGAAGTGTTTTTGATGTTATCTAAACTTAAGACACCGGTAGATAAATTTTTTGAAGATGTGATGGTTATGGACGAGAATATTGCCACCAGAAATAATAGGCTAGCCTTGCTTACAGAGCTTCACGAGCATATGAATCTTGTGGCTGATATCTCATTATTGGCTAGTTAATCATGAAATTAATCGTTCTAGACAGAGATGGTGTAATTAACGTTGAGAGCGACAATTACATCAGATCTGTAGACGAATTTACTGTTATAGAAGGCTCCGACCAAGCCATCGCAAAATTAAATCATAATGGTTATAAGGTTGTAGTTGCGACAAACCAATCAGGATTGGGTCGTGGATATTTTGATATTCATGATTTACATGCTATGCATGAAAAATTACTAAATCAGTTAAAGCCCCTTGGCGGTTATGTGGACGCATTTTTCTTTTGCCCTCATACCCCCGAAGATGAATGCATGTGCAGAAAGCCTCAGCCAGGATTGTTTTCTGAGATAATTGATCGCTTTAAATTCGACATAACAGAGCAACCGTATTTTGCTGTCGGAGATTCATTAAGGGATTTGAAAGCCGCTTCTAATGCAGGATTTGAGCCCATATTAGTAAAAACTGGCAATGGTGTCCAAACTCTCAATTCAAATGAATTTATGGAATTTCAGGATGAAATTGGATATGAAATTCCAGTATTTGATAATCTTCTCTCTTTTGTTGAAAGCTATTTGCTAGCCGATAACTAGGCATGAAAAAAGCTATCTTTAAATTCCTTCTAGCAATATCGACTATCTTTTTCGGTTCGATAAGCTTAATCATAATGGCCTTTCCACTTAAATTTAAGTGGTCTTTTATTAGGTATTGGCCCAAATTAACCATATGGCTTGCTAAGCATATTTTAGGGATTAAATACGAAATTAAGGGAAAAGAAAACATAGTTCCTAGCGCATCCATATATATGGCTAAACATCAATCAGAATGGGAGACGTTTTTTCTTCCCACCCTTTTTGATAGGCCCTCATGTTATGTGCTTAAAAAAGAGCTATTAAAAATTCCTTTTATGGGTTGGGGGTTGCGAAGTGCTGGACATATACCTATAAACAGAGAGGTCCCTCGGCTAGCGATGAAAGCAATTATTTCTGAGGGTAAAAATAGACTTAAGCAAGACGCAAACGTAATTATTTTTCCAGAAGGTACACGAACACCTGTAGGATCAAATAAACCATATAAGAGAGGTGGATCCCTTTTAGCAACAGTAACGGGGAAAGGGGCCGTACCCATTGCCATCAACTCAGGTCATATTTGGCCTAAGGACTCCAAGAATATTAAGTCTGGAACGATAACTGTTTCAATCGGGCCACTGATTCCAAATGAGGGATTATCCTCGGATGAGTATCTTGCATTAATTGAAAAGTGGATTGAAAATGAAATGCGTATTTTGAATCCTGAACACTATGCCTCAGCAACTTAGCCTTCTTCCCGAAAATCAAATTTTATTTGCTTTAAACGATCAAATAATAAGCATTAATTTAGAACGAAAACAAAGAAAGCGACTTGTTCTTAAGGTGACACCTGAAGGTGTTTGTGTAAGTGCTCCACTTAATGCGAGCAATGAGATAATCAGGCAATTCATTGAATCAAATAAAGATTGGCTCTCTCGAAAATATAAAGATTTAATGCCTCTTTTAAGGCCAAAAAATGAATGGACGCATGGAGGGAAATTTTTATATTTAGGTGAGTATGTTTCTATTGAATGTTCGGAGGGGGTATTTAGTCCTGTTTTAAATGGGAAAGTCCTAAAAATACCGTCCACAAATGACTCTTTAAAAGTGAGAGATTACTGTGTTTCATGGCTATATCTAATGGCTTTAGATATTCTAAATAAACGAACTCAGTTTTACGTTTCAAAAACTCAAAATTCATTTATGCAAATTAAATTGAGCAAATCAACAGCCACATGGGGAAGATGTTCAAGCAAAAAAGAGATTCAACTTAATTGGAGATTAATTCATTTTCCGATAAAACTTATTGATTACGTCATTGTCCACGAACTAGCACACTTAAAGCACCTAGATCATAGTAGAAAATTTTGGACAGAGGTTCAGAGGACATTACCTAACTATGAGGAATTGGATAAGGAAATGAAAAGGTATTCTATTAATTCTCTGAAATAAAGTCAGATAATTTTATAAATTCACCTACTGATAAGTCTTCAGCCCTTTTGGTGGGGTCTATGTTAAGAAAATCCCAATCAATTTTATATGATTTTAGAACTCCTCTTAACATTTTTCTTCTTTGTGAAAAGGCCTGCAACACCAGGTCCGAAAAGGTTTTATAAGATTTTGGTTTATCTCTTGAGATATCCAAAGGAATCATTCTAACCACAGCGGAATCAACCTTAGGTGGAGGTGAAAATGCTTCAGGTGGAACGTCCATAATTGAGTACATTTTGTACCGCTCCTGAAGCATGACCGATAAGCGGCCATAGTCAGATGTTCCTGGGATTGCGACCATTCTATCCACCACTTCTTTTTGCAGCATAAAATGCTGGTCAATTACTCCAGATGCAAACTGCATCAGATGAAAAAGTATTGGACTCGAAATGTTATATGGAAGGTTTCCTACTATTCTTAATGGCGTAGGAAAAACAGAAAAATCTACATCCAAGACATCGGACTCAACTACAGTCAAATTATCTGCATCGTAATTTGATCTAAGTCTTTGAGCTAAATCCCTATCTATCTCTATCACATATAAATGATTGAGTTCTTTAAGCAAGACATCTGTTAGAGCTGATAATCCAGGTCCAATTTCGACAATATGATCATCTGGATGTATAGAGAGTTTGCGTACGATTTCCTCAGGCACACTTTGGTCAGTTAGAAAGTGCTGACCAAAGCGCTTGCGTGCTTGATGTACCATGAATTACAGGCCAGATTTGTAACCTGTAAGTCTATTTTCGATATAAGATTGGGATCTTAATTGGTTTAACCAATCTTCTAAAATACTAGCTGATTGCTGTTGGTATAGCATTTCATATGCTAGGTCTTTTCTAATTTCAGCCTTACGATCAAGATTACGTCTTTCTAAAACCTCAATCAGATGCCATCCAAATTTAGTTCTAATAGGTTCGCTAACTTGATTAAGTGGCAAATTAAATGCTGCTTGCTCAAATGCAGGATCGGCTGTACCTCTCATGATCCAGCTAATATCTCCTCCTACAGGTGCAGAGGTGTCATCAGAATATTTTTCAGCAAGTTCACTAAAATCTGCTCCTGCTTGCAATTGCTTTTGAATATCTAAAATTTTCTCATATGCTTTTTGAACGTCCACGACTGGATTGAAAGCCACAAGTATATGTCTAACATGAGATTCTTCTACTTGAACAGGACCCTCTTGCTTAGCTGCTTTCTCTTTTTCAGTCAATTGTGGTTGCGGTGGATCTGGTAATCTAACATTAACTGTTTTAACCCTCTGATCAACTAAACCACGTCGTTCAACGACTTTAAGAATATGGAAACCATTAGCGGCTTTGAAAACACCAGTAGTATGACCATCTCTTACGTTTTTCGTAGCATTTACAAATAAAGTAGGCCAGTCTTCATTCATACGAATACCAAGCTTGCCTCCATTAGCTGCTGCAGGCCCATCAGAATATTGCCTTGCTATATCATCAAATTTTTGACCACGTCTGATTTTGCTTAATGCTTCATCAGCCTTAGCCTTAGCCGCAGCAACTTCATCAGGAGATGCACCTTCTGGGACACGAATATAAATATGTTGGAGGGCTATGGCTTTTGGCACAAAATATTGTTCCACTACCTGTCTTTTTTCAAAACGTGGTTCGAATTTAACTGGTGCTTTATATCCTTTTGGTAATCCAGTAGGATTTTGAGCTAAATAAGCTTCTATATCGTGAGGGGTAATGTTGATTCGATCACGAACAACAGCCACCTTCAGATCCTCAATCTTTATTTGCTGACGAATGTTTTTAATATAGTCATCCCACACAATATTGTATTGAGATGAAGCCTGTTTCATCTGCTCAGGTGTTAAACCATTTTGAGCAGCAATGTTTTGTATAGCTTGAGCAACCCTTTGATCACTTACCTTAATACCCAAGTTGTCAGCATATGAGTTTAATAATTTCTCGTCTATTAAGGACTGTAAAACTGCTTCATCAGGCAGGCTCTGACCAGAAATTCTTAAAGAATTAAGTCTAGAGGCAAAATCTGCCATAGTAATTACTTCATCATCAACTACTGCAAGAATCTGCTCTGTAGCATTAGGGCTTAAGCCATGCTTTATTTGGCTCGATGGAACTTTGTTTGTGGGCTTATTATTAATTTGTGTATTTTGAGCTATAGCTAAAGCACTTGATATAGCCAATGAAATCGTAATTATTTTTTTTGTAAAAGACATTATTCGTACCTTTCAAACGGAGATATCTCTGGGGATGGTGTAACTATTTTTCTATACCCCGGAATACTTGATCTAAGAAGTCCAAGTGGATTAGGACCAACCGATCCTAGTCCATTTAATTCTAACTGAAAATATATAGCTGTATTAGATTTTGCTGCCGAAACTGCATAACGTTGTAACACTAATCTACTAGAGAAACAACAATTATCCTTATATTCGAGGCCTAGAATTGATTGAGTAGTTCTACTTTCCCTTATCGAATAGTCCCAACGTCCAACGGCAAAAACTTTTTTACTTAAAGGCCATTGAGCGGCAATACTTATATTTTCCTTTCCCTTAAGCTGGTAAATATCCCTTAGACGCTTCCCTTTTTCATTGTAGTAGAAAGGGTCTTTTTGATATCTATACGTAAGCGATAAGTTTGCAAGTCGCTTTGGAAACCAGTTTATGGACAAATATGTTTGCGATGATGTTAATTTCTTTTCCGAGTCTAACTGCCATCCTGCTTGAATTTTTAGAGTATCCGTAAGTGAGGTGGCAATGTTTGCGAGTATCTCCGATTTTTTTAATTTTCGAAGTCGCTGATTATTAGATATAGAAACTTTCTGCTTCGTAAAATAGAACTTTTGAGCTAATTGAACAGATAACCTCTCCTTGCCCGAACCTTCATCAAACCATCGAGATGTCAATCCAACTGTTAAGTTATTTGCATTGTTAATCCTATCCCAGCCACCTGAAAAAATATTTTCTGAATATGCAGTAGCAAAATTTAAATATGTTATAGATGTATCAAAAATTGGTATATCAGATTGGTCTTTGTAAGGAATATGAACATAGTAAAGTCTTGGTTCTAGAGTTTGATATTTTGGCTTACCAAACAGACTAGTCTTTCTCTCGAATATCATCCCCGCATCAACCGAGTAGATAGGTAAGATTCTGGAAATGCTGTCGATTTGCCTGCCTGATTGGGCATAATAGTTCACCCCTTTCCCATCATAATTTGTATGCCAATTTGTGTGATAATGAGATAAATGAAGCCCTATCGATGGCTTGATATACCAACCAGCTCGCTCTATAGGATACGTAACTTTAGTGTAAGAACTTAATCTAGATCCGTCTGGTGCCAATGGATGATGTGGCCAAACAATATTTTTTTGAAATTTAAAATTAATATAAGATAGTTTCGTGCTGATATCAAACCCACCGATATCATACCAATTCCCTTCAATCTTCAATTCTGGAAGTCGTTCGTATGTATAGTAATAAATATGTTTGTCAGAGTTTTCTGATGTTAAATCATGCAAAGACTGATATTTAGTAACCCCTAAAAAGCCCTTAATTGTAGAGTTATTAGTAAAATTTAAACTTAAATTTTTAGGTAAAAATGTTTTACTTTCTTGGTAATTTTGAAGATTACTTAGATCCCTAAAATAATCCGAATCCGAAGCAGCTCTAATATTACCGCTAAGTGAAAAATCAAACCCTAAAAAAGAACCTAGTTTATGAGTATGGGATAAACTAATAGCCCATCGACTGTCCTTTCGCTCTGAATCCCTAGGTAGATAACTAAGATTATAGACACCTGAGTAATTTGGTTTTAAATATCTAAACTCCGTCCCTAATTGAAACCCTCTTTTAGAAAAATATTGTGGATATAGTGTTAAATCCATATTTGGAGAAATATTCCAAAAGTATGGAATAGTAAAGCCCAAACCGCTTCTGGAAGTAGATGACAGGGTTGGAGTAAGAAAACCTGACCTTCTCTCTTTACGAAGTGGAAATGTCAGATATGGTGACCACAATACAGGAAAATCTTTAATATAAAGAGATCCATTTTTTGCTTCAATTTTATTTTCGTCTTTATAAACATCAATTTGCGAGGCTTTTATATACCAAAATTTGGAATCGCAATTACATAAAGAAAAAATAGTTTTACCTAATTGCAGATGATTTTCGTCTAAAAGTTCTGCCCTATCCGAAGTACCCGACCCCCCGTTGCTAAGACGATATTCGACTTCTTCGGATACTCCTGTCTTCTTGTTTACATTGTATTTTAGTGATGGGGTGGCAATGAAATTGCCGTCATTCAGTAGCCTTACATTCCCCAAAGCATGAACTTCTCCAGATTTTAAGTTATATTTTATGGAGTCTGCTTTTACTATTGAGTCTACTCTTCTGACTTGTGCATCACCTTTTAATTGCACGATATTTGAATTTTTAGAGTAAACAACCGAGTCACTTATAGTAAAGGTGGAGTTATCTTCACTTTTTAACTTTGTTTCATTAAGCATCTCAGATAGCTGAAGCCCATAAATGCCTTGTTCAACGCCAAACAATTTGCCTGATACCAATACAAAGAAAGGGAAAGCAAACTTGGACATTTGTAAAAAATACTTAAACACTGGCTACCAATAACAAAGTTAAAAAATACTAAAATAGTAAAACTTCAAATTATAAATTAGATTGTATGGCAATAACCCTAGACTCACGACTTGAAACAATAAGAGAATGGTTACATAAATTTCAAACTAAATATCATCTTGACCTATCATCAATGCGACCAGCCTCAAGCGACGCAAGTTTTAGAAGATACTTTAGGGTTGATGGTTTAAATAATTCCTATATAGTTATGGATACACCTCCAGAAAAAGAAAATTGTGAACCATTTGTAGACATTGCTACAAGATTAAAAAAAGTTAATGTAAACGTTCCAGATATTCTAGAAAGGGACAGTGACCTAGGTTTTATGTTACTTAGTGATTTGGGTGAGAGTAACTTCTTTCATATTTTAAAAACTGGGATTTCCGATAAAGAAGTACAAAACATGTATTTGAAAGCTTTGAAAGAGCTTATAAAAATGCAAAAGGCGGATACGGAAGCATTGCCACAATATAGTAAGGAAAAAATGATTGAGGAACTTAATCTATTTCCTGAATGGTATGTTCAAAAACACTCAAAATTTGAATTGAATGAGAGCCAAAAAGAAACTCTAAAAAATATATTTGAACTTGTTTGTGAGCGAACTTCTCAAGAGCCGAAGGTATTTGTACACCGCGATTTCCACTCACCAAATATTATGTACACAAGCGAACAAAACGCTCCAGGTATTATTGATTTTCAAGATGCTGTGGTTGGCCCTATTAGCTATGATTTGGTCTCTCTTGTTATGGATGCAAGAACGACATGGGATGAACCTCAGCAAATCGATTGGGCTATTAGGTATTGGGAATTTGCTAAAGACGCAGGACTGCCTGTACCAGAGGATTTTGCAATCTTTCATGAAAACTACGAATGGATGGGATTGCAGCGAAATCTAAGGATTCTAGGCGTGTTTGCAAGACTATCTATTCGTGATGGGAAGCATCATTACTTGGACCATATCCCTAGAGTTAAAAAATATGTGCATCAAGTTGCTGCAAGGTATTCTCAGCTAAGACCAATCTCTAATTTATTAAACGAAATCGATAAGATTCAAACTGGTTTCGGGTATACGTTTTAGGAATCCTATGAAAGCAATGATTCTATGTGCTGGAAGAGGCAAAAGAATGCGACCTCTTACAGATTACACACCTAAACCATTGTTGAAGGTAGGTGCAAGAAGCTTGGTCGAATGGCATCTACAAAGACTCTCGCAAAGTGGGTTCGTGGATATCGTTATAAATTATGCTTGGCTTGGTGAGCAATTTCCATTGGCATTAGGCGACGGTAGTAAATGGGGTTTAAAAATTCACTACTCGCCTGAACCCGAAGGCGGGCTGGAGACAGCCGGGGGCATTGCCAACGCAATGGATTTACTTGGAGATGAACCAATCCTAGTTATCAATGGGGATATTTGGTGCGATTGGGACCCCAAGCTTGCCCAGAAATATAAATCAGAGTTAGAGAATAGAAATAAAGATGCTTTTCTTTTATTAGTCGATAACCCTGAGCATAATTTAAAAGGTGATTTTGCTATAGACAATGATGTTAAAATTTCCAACGTAAATGCTAGTGGGACATTAATGTTAACCTTTGCTGGAATTGGTGTTTATAATCCATCAATTTTTAAAAATATCACTAAAGGTGATTTTGTTAAATTAGCCCCGCTTTTAAGAGAATATATGGTTCAAGATAGAGTAATTGGGACTCATTTTAAAGGTCGATGGTTTGATATCGGCACCCCTGAAAGACTTGAACAAATTGAAGAAATTATCGGTAATTTGAATGAGAAAACCATCGAATAAACAAGTTCTGTTCACACCAACTTATGGTGTGCGTAAATCGCGTAGATCAAAATCTTTTCTTCCATTTTTTGTTGGTCTTTTGGTTGGTGTTGGTGGCTATTGGTTTGTACAGACTAATTATTTACCTAATGAATCAGCTGAAATTGATACAAAAGAACTCACCAAACAGATTGAGGTCCTTAGGTATGAAAAAGAGGCTTTAGTCAGCCAGGTTCATCAAGCTCAAGCCGATGCCCTAGTTCTAAAAGCAAAAATTGAAGAGGCCGAAAATAAAAGATTACAAGCTGAGGAATCAAGCAAAAATTTAAATCCCATTATTCCTGTGGCTGAAGAAGGTAATAATGACTCTATAGAAGCACTATTGAAGACTCTTCCAGAAGATACTAGTTCATCACCTATTGGTATTAGATTGGCTGAATTCAGTGGTTTTAAAGGAAGGTTAAACTTTAAGTTGATTCTATCCGAGAAAGATAAATCAATAACAGAAAGACCTATAAGAATTGAAATTCTTACTAGGGGCAAATATATGAACGGTAACAATGGTTTCGAGAACATAAAGTCAATCGAAGCTGTATCGGGTCAGTATACAAATATTCAAAATTCAGCTGAACTAACTAAACGCACTCTTACTCCACATAAAGTAGAGCTTAAGTTATACGATAAGTCTACGAACAAATTAATAACTAAAAGAGAATATGAAGTTGTGCAACAAAGCCCCGAAGCAAATTCTAATTCAGAAAATAATAACTAGATTTCAATTACGAATTATTTCTTATCTTGTTAATGTTCATTAATTTTGTTTATAGTTTATAGATAAGATGAAATACAGGGGGTCTTATGAATAAGCCACTTACTAAAGTGATGATTGTCGATGACGATCCAGATTTAAGACAATTACTAGCTCAATATCTCAACCGTCATGGTTATGACACTCTTTTAGTTCCAGACGGAAATGACTTAGCTGATCGTATTATAAGGTTTGCCCCTGATTTAATTGTTTTAGACCGTATGCTACCTAGCGGTGATGGTGTTGATTTTTGTAGAAATCTTCGTGATCAACATGAGGATATCCCTATTATTCTTCTTACGGCTAGGGATGAAACTGCTGATCGAGTTTTAGGTCTTGAATCCGGGGCAGATGATTATATCGGTAAACCTTTTGACCCTCGTGAACTACTTGCTCGAATTGAGACAGTTCTTCGTCGTAAAAAAGGTGCTTCTACATTAATTAAAGAAACTCCAATACATTTTGGACCGTTTACTTTTGATCCTATTAAGCGTCAGCTACTAAAAGGCGATGAAGTTGTTAAACTTACAGGTGGAGAAATTAATCTTCTTGAGGCTTTTGTTCAAAACCCAAGTAAACCACTCTCTCGTGAAAAGCTTCTAGCTTTATCTAGAAACGACGATGAGGGCGAAAGAAATGATAGAGCTATCGATATTGCGATTTTAAGACTTCGCCGAGCTCTTGAAGATGATCCTAAGGATCCTAGATGGATTCAAACTGTTTGGGGCGTTGGTTATAGATTTTCTCCTAAGGCCTAGTTTTTTAATTAAGTGAATTTGGGCTGAGTTTTCAGCCCTTTTTTAAATGAAGCTAAAACTATTCTCTTTAAGTATTCGTGCACAAATTATATTTATGACCTTTGCCACAATTATATTGGTGCAGACGGCCATATTTTATGCAGTAAATTACTTAAAGGGTGGTTTTATTGAGCAAATAGTCACTACTCAAGTATCGAACTCAATTAATGTTATAAGAACTTCTGTATTGCTTCTACCACCTAGCAGAAGAGCTGAATTTGTAAGACACGCATCTAATGGAAAATGGTCTCTTTGGACTAGAGAACTTCCGCAAGAGACACAGATACTTTGTAATAGCAAACTTGAGTGCAGAATAATACCAAACCCAACTGATCAATTTGGTACTAATAGGTCTCCACGTCCTAATATGCTTGAGCAAGTTTTTCCAAATCTAGGAGAGTTTAATTTTTTCTTTGATGATTCACATCAAAATAGAGATCACTATCTCTCACACTCAAGGGATTCTTCAGATTCGAATACTCTAACACCCTTAGATAAAATCCCTCTTAATTTTAGACAAGATTTAGTTAAACTAATTAAGGCTATCAACGCATCACTTGATGACGGCACCCGAGTTGGTCTTTCTCAAAGCGGAAATGTTCCAATTTTATATATTTCTCTTCAACCACAAATAAATCCCTTTAACAATACGCTTATTAAAGAATGGTTGGTTATTCCGATTGAGGATATTGAACCACCAAACATAAGCCTTGTTTATATGTTATGGATTGGATTAACCAGCATTCTGCTATTAGGCTCTGGGTGGTATGCATGGAGAATTACAGCACCTCTTACTAAGCTTACTCATGCAGCTGATCGTTTAGGAAAAGGGGAATCAACAAAAGTTGTACCTACAGGTCCATTAGAAATTAAGCTTTTAGGTCTACATTTCAACAAAATGGTTCAAGCTCTTGATCAAGCTAAGACAGTTCAGCACACTATGCTAGCTGGGCTTCCGCATGATTTAAAAGGTCCACTAGCTCGTATGAGATTGCGTATCGAAATGCTTGAAAATGAACCTTTACGAAAAGGGATGCTAAATGATGTTCAAGAAATGCAAAGCATTATCGAGCAATTTATAACTTATGTACGAGGAGCCGATCCGAGTCGATATAGTTTTATTGATTTAAACATTAATCAGTGGATTGATGAACGCGTAAATGCTTGGCATGAGACTTCTCATGATATTGTTTTAGGAGAGATGCCAAAAGAACCTTTAATGGTTAAAGGTGATACTCTTGCTCTTGCTAGATTAATAGATAACCTTATATCTAATTCTCTTAAACACGGCGCACCACCTGTAGAAATATCTCTCAAACGAGAAGGAAAAAAAGCAGTTATTCATGTTCTAGACCACGGTCAGGGCATACCTGAAGATAGAAGGGAGGAAGCTGTACAAGCTTTCTCAAGACTTGATTCTGCACGCACAAAGACTGGTAGTGTTGGTCTTGGATTAGCACTAGTAAATGCTATCGTTAATGCACATAAAGGTGAACTAGAACTTGCTGAAGCTCCTCAAGGCGGTTTGCTAGTAAAAATTTATCTACCCCTTATATAATATGTAGTTAACTTTTTAATTAAGCATTTAGTATGTCTATTCAAGAAGAGGCTTTGGCCCCTAACTTTCTTAAAAATCTCATCGAATCAAATCTAAAAGACAATTTATACAAAGATAAAAGATGGGCTGGAAAGCCTGGTCCTGCCTCTGTTCAGGCTGACGCACCTTTTGACAAAGCTAAAATTAGAACTCGATTCCCACCAGAGCCTAACGGTTATCTACATTTAGGTCATGCTAAAAGTATTATTATCAACTTTGGTCTAGCCGAAGAATATGATGGTGAATGCCATTTACGTTTTGATGATACCAACCCAGAAAAAGAAGATACTGAGTATGTTGAAGCCATTAAAGATGCCGTTCAATGGCTAGGATACGATTGGATAGAAGACGGTCGTAGTAATCTTTATTATGCTAGCGACTACTTTGAATATTTCTATGAGTTTGCAGTTGCACTAATCAAAAATGGAGATGCTTATATCGATGAGCAAACTCCTGATGAAATGAGGCGAACTCGAGGAACTTTAACTGAGCCAGGCCTTGATTCTCCTTGGAGAAACCGCCCTATTGAAGAGTCTCTCGATTTATTTGAACGCATGAAAAATGGAGAATTTGAAGATGGGACCTATGCTTTACGTGCGAAAGTTGATATGGCCTCTCCAAATATTAATATGCGTGATCCTGTTATATATCGCATAAAACATGCACATCATCATAGGACTGGGGATAAATGGTGTATATATCCCATGTATACATTTGCTCATCCTATCGAGGATGCACTTGAATGTATTACTCATAGTTTCTGCACCCTGGAATTTGAGGATCAAAGGCCTTTTTACGAATGGCTGCTTGAAAAGCTAGCTTCCTTAGGAAAATTCCTTCACCCTCTTCCTAAACAAACTGAATTCTCACGCCTTAACGTACAACACGTAGTAACAAGTAAACGTAAACTACTTAATCTGGTTGAAAGTGGTATTGTGGATGGATGGGATGACCCAAGAATGCCTACTATTGCGGGTTTACGAAGACGGGGTTACACGCCCAATAGCATCCACCTTTTTATAAAAAGATTAGGTGTTTCAAAATCAGATTCATTTATAGACTATAAGCTTTTAGAGCAAGCACTAAGGGATGATCTCGATCCTATTGCTCCAAGAGCTGTAGCCGTATTAGACCCAATTAAATTGGTGATTACAAATGTGGAGGATGATTTTCAAGAGCATTGCCACGCACCAACTAATCCGCACAATCCTGAAGCAGGTAAACGAGAATTTATGCTTACAAAAGAGCTATGGATAGAGCGTGACGACTTTATGGAAGAGCCGCCGAAAAAGTATTTTAGGCTTTTTGTGGGAAACAAAGTACGCTTGAAATATGGCTATATAGTTGAATGTACAGGATTTAAGAAGGATGCGGACGGGCGTGTGTGTGAAGTTTTTGTAGAATTAATTCCAAACACAAAAAGTGGAACTCCAGGTTCAGATTCTGTAAAAGTCAAGGGCAATATCACATGGGTTAGTACGAAATATGCAATTCCAGCTCAGGTAAACCTATACGACAGGCTATTTACCGAGGCCTCGCCAGATAGTGGTACAAGGGACTATATGGATTACATTAATCCGAACTCACTTAAAGTCGTTAATGGATGGTTGGAACCGGGGGTTGAAATATTGCCAGGAAATAGGTGGCAGTTTGAGCGATTAGGATACTTTGTAGCTGACTCGAGTTCAACCCCTGAAAAAGGTATAATTAATCGCAGTGTAACTCTGAAGGATTCATGGGTTGGCTGATAGGGTGATATATGGCTGTTGATACTCGCATATTAGAATTTAAAAACGTAAATTTACTTACTCTACGCTTAATTTTAAGAAGCACCGATTTTTTAAGTATTGAGCAGAATTTAAATGATTTTTTATCTGGGCCTAATGGTCAGCTTCTTCATGGCGAAAACTTAGTTGTAGACGCCTTTGCTCTATTTCAACCAATCTCATGGTCTAAGCTTGTTAATCTTCTAGCTAGATATAAAATCAGTGTCATAGGTATTTATTCTAATAAAGCACTGATTAGTAGTATTGAAGAAGCTGGTTTTAAATTTATTGAACTACCAAATATTAAGGAATCAGGAGCTTCTAAAGCTAAGGCTGCAGAAATTCAAAAGCAACCACAAGCTTCTACTTCTGCTCAATCCACAACAGAAAAAAAACCTCAGACAGAAGTCTCAAAAGCCCCGACAGCACCAGTTCAAAACCTTGTTATTGAGAGACAACTCCGTTCAGGAGAAAGAATTTATGCTGAAGGTGGTGACCTTATAATCATGGGTGATGTAAGTGCTGGTGCAGAAATTATCGCTGACGGAAATATTCACGTATATGGTCATCTTAACGGACGTGCTGTTGCAGGCGCAAAAGGCGATATAAACGCAAAAATATTTACAACTAGACTTAATCCAAGTCTTGTTGCAATTGCAGGATTCTACAGGCTATTTGATGGTGATTTTAAGTCTGATGCACTAGATAAACCTGCTGTAGTGAGCTTACTAGGCGAAACTCTTCAGTTCACGCCCCTTCGCATGTAAATTAGGTTAAGATTAAGTAATCAAAAATTAATAAGAGGATACTTTAATGACACGTGTAATCGTTGTAACTTCTGGTAAAGGTGGTGTTGGTAAAACAACAACCAGTGCTAGCTTCTCCACTGGTCTAGCTTTGCGTGGACATAAAACTGCTGTAATTGACTTCGATGTCGGTCTACGCAATCTAGATTTAATTATGGGCTGTGAAAGACGTGTTGTATACGATTTCATTAATGTCATTCAAGGTGATGCAACTTTATCTCAAGCCTTGATTAAAGATAAGAAAGTTGAAAACCTTTATGTGCTTGCAGCTTCTCAAACGCGAGATAAAGATGCATTGACTAAAGAAGGTGTAGAAAAAGTCATTAATGAATTAAAAGAACAAGGATTTGAATATATTGTTTGCGATTCACCTGCAGGTATCGAAACAGGTGCAAATCTAGCGATGTATTTTGCTGATGATGCCTTAGTTGTAAGTAATCCAGAAATTTCATCTCTTCGCGACTCAGATCGTATGATTGGGATTCTGCAATCAAAATCTTTGAGAGCGGAAAATGGTCTTGAGCCAATTAACACATATCTTGTAGTTACTCGATACAATCCTGAACGAGTTACTCAAGGAGATATGTTCTCTTTAAATGATATTAAGGAATTTTTAAATATTCCTATCAAAGGTGTTATACCTGAATCTAAAGATATTCTTGATGCATCAAATACTGGTGTCCCTGTTATTCTTTCCGAAAATAGTGATAGTGGTCAGGCCTACTCTGACCTTGTAGATCGTTACTTGGGTAAAGAATTACCTTTCCGATTTACCGACTATCAAAAACCTGGCTTCTTTAAGAAATTATTCGGAGGGTAGGACATGGCATTATTTGATTATTTTTTCGGTCAAAAGAAAAGAAGTACTGATGTAGGTAAAGAGCGTCTGAAATTAATTCTAGTTCGCGACAGAGCCGCTACTGCTGAAGAGGGTTCTAAGGTTGATTTCCTTCCTCAACTTCAAAAAGAGCTAATAGAAGTAATCTCTAAATATATTAAAGTTAACCCTGAGGATATCAAAGTGAATTTAGACAGTCAGGATTCTCTTGATGTATTAGAAGTTAAGATTGAGATGAATCCAGATTCACTTAAAAAATAATATATTTGGTGTATAAAAAAGTGCAACCTGCGAATTGGGTTGCACTTTTAATATGTGAAAAAATTTAGTTTAATTTAAATTCAACTTCAAACTCTTGAGGTTTTTTCTTAAATAAAAATTCACCGTTTCTTACTGACATCATCACATCAACACGACAACGTATCGCATCAAATACTGTAGTCTCATTTAGCACGATAAAGTTAGCCGCTTTACCCTCCTCTAATCCATAAGACTCATCAAGATACATACATTTAGCACCGTTATAAGTGATTAAGTCAAATGCATTCTCGAGTTGTTCAGGACTTGCGTAATGAGTTAAATGGACTCCATTATCTAGTAGATTCATCATATTACCATTACCGATCGGATACCATGGGTCATTGATCGAGTCCTGAGCAAATGCGACATTAATACCCATTTCCATAAATTCCTTAACTCGAGTTAATCCACGACGTTTAGGATAGGAGTCTTGACGTCCTTGCAAATAAGCATTCTCTGTAGGTGGAGAAATAAAGTTCATTTTACTTTTCTTAAATAAATCAAACATGCGATATGCATATGCATTATCCGCAGAGCCAAATGAACAGGTATGACTTGCCGTAGTCTTAGCTCCATAATCTTCCAAATAAACTAAAGCATTTAGAAGTTCTACAAAGCGAGACATTGGGTCATCATTTTCGTCGCAGTGAACGTCGATTAATCGATCGTATTTAAGGCCTAACTCAACGATATCATGCACAGATTTTTCACCAAATTCTCGAGCAGGTTCATAGTGAGGAATACCACCTACTACATCTGCACCCATTTTAAGGGCTTCTTCAACAAGGTCACGTCCACCTTTGTATGTGTACATACCGTTTTGAGGGAAAGCTACCACTTGAATATCAACGATATCTTTCAACTCTTCTTTAAGCTCCATAATAGCCTTAAACCCAACAAACTTAGGGTCTGTGACGTCAGTTTGAGCACGAATAAATTGAACCCCCTGAGATACTTCGTCTTCAATGCCACGACGTGCAAGTGCTTTAACGCTCTCTGTGGTCATGGTAGCTTTGTATTTAGGCCAATTCTCAATAGCCTCATACAAAGTACCCGACTTAGCCCCCACACTTGCCATCTCACCTAATGTATAAACGTAGTCTAAGTGTAGATGAGGATCTACATATGGTGGCAATACCAACTTGCCCTCAAGATCAATCACTTCGTCTGCCTCAGGCAAATTGCTCCCAATAGCTTTAAACTTTCCGTCCTCAATAAGTATTTCTGATGCATTAGGTTGTTTATAAATTGTTGCGTTAATAAACTTCTTACTCATATTAATCTCCTCGGTTAATAAAATTATGTAAGTGAAGATAGGTTAGAGGTAAACCTAGCCTACTTCTCGCCTAAGGTACCTTTAGAAAGGTAAGAGATGATTGTTGCAGGAATTAATAATCCTACAGCCAACAAAACTACCGCCATAATCCCAGCTTTAGTCAATATGTAACCTCCAACTGAAGTAGCTAGTAGGATTGAGAAATTAAACATACTACTTTGGACACTGGTGGCAATTGCTTTCGCACTTGAACTGTGTTTTGCTACAGCCGTTTGAAGCATAGTAACTAGTGGACCGAAAGATATACCCCACAAAAAGAAGGCTAAATAGCTAATAACAGTGCTCGTAGGGAATAATTTAATAGCCCCTAATCCAACAGCTCCTAACAAAAACATCAAAGCAGTGAAATTCCTCAGAGCTCTGTCGGTATATCTCATAGCCAACATTACAGAGATGAACGAGCCTACCCCAAAGAGCAATAAAGCCATTTCAATACCACCTGGGAAGCTCATAAAATCAACTATTTGAGTGATATAGGTATATGCAGCATAGTGTGCCATAACCCCAAGTAAAGTTAAAAGTAAAATAATTAGGACATGCTTATTTTTTAATAATGCAATAGGGTTGTTGGCTTTAGTAACCTTTTCCCCAGGAACTGAAGGTAAGAAGAAAAAGGCCAAAACCATTATAGCTACTATGATTGAACCTAAGGCATAAAATTCAACACGCCAACCCCAGGTATTACCTATCCAAGTCATAAATGGCATACCTAGACTAACACCCAAAGTATTGCCCGCCATAATGATCGCTATGGCCATGCCATGCTGATTTTCGTTAACAATCCGCATACCGTAAGCAGTAATCATAGCCCACAAAATTCCTGCAGCTGCACCCCCAATTAGACGCATGGCTAAGCTTAAATAATAAGAATTTGAAAATCCGACTGCAATATTTGATAATGCAAAACCAAATAAAAGCCATAACAAAAGAGACTTACGATTGAATCTCATAGTTGCTGTCACAAGAGGAATGGCCACAATCGCACTAGCAAGAGCATACACTCCCACCATTTGTCCAGCACTGTAGATTGAAATTCCTAGCCCATTGCTTATATGATTTAAAACGCCAGACGGCACCATCTCAGACAATATGGCAATAAATGTGACGCTAGACATTAAAATCAAAACAAAGATAGTTGAAGCTTTAAGTTTAGAATCGGTTGAAGGGATAGCTGCTGATGGAGCATTATTCTGGTTCATGTAATACTCTCCTATGCGGTAGACAATTAGATTTAGAAAAGCTAGATGTAACAAAACGTTAGATTTTGAGTCAAAACTTAACTCTATCTAATTCAATGGTAGCCTACAAAATCAAATAGGTCAAATCGGAAAGCTCTTAATAATTTTCAACCTATTCACAATCACCAGAATATGCCTTTAAAACTCGTAATTATTTCAAAGCCTTGTATCGTATTCTCTTAGGTTGCACACCAGCTTCACCTAGTCGACGTTTTTTATCCGCCTCATATTCTTGATAATTTCCATCAAAAAATACAACTTGCGAATCGCCCTCAAACGCAAGTATATGGGTGGCAATGCGGTCGAGAAACCACCTAT
Source organism: Taylorella asinigenitalis ATCC 700933 (assembly GCF_000687755.1). GTDB lineage: Bacteria > Pseudomonadota > Gammaproteobacteria > Burkholderiales > Burkholderiaceae_B > Taylorella > Taylorella asinigenitalis. The sequence goes on along the minus strand of NZ_JHXN01000002.1, from coordinate 67,746 downwards.
CATGACTGATAACCATAATGCAACCCGCAAACTCTAGCAAAGCATCCTCCAGTGCACGAAGAGTCTCAACATCGAGGTCATTTGATGGTTCGTCGAGTAAGAGAACATTGCCTCCTTTTATGAGGGTTTTAGCCATATGCAGGCGTCCACGCTCACCTCCCGACAAAGTTCCCACTTGCTTATTTTGATCGGATCCTTTGAAATTAAAGCGACCTAGATAAGCACGAGATGGCATCTCAAATTTACCCACTGTTAGCAAATCAGCTCCGTCAGAGACATACTCAAAAACAGATTTCGAATCAGCAAGACCATCACGTGATTGATCTACAAAACTCATGTTCACGGTTTTACCAATTTTTATCTCTCCTGAATCAGGCTGCTCAACGCCAGCAATCATGCGGAAAAGCGTTGATTTACCTGCACCATTGGGTCCGATTATCCCAACAATTGCACCAGGAGGCACTTTGAAGCTTAAGTTATCAATAAGTAAACGATCACCGTATGCTTTTGAAACATTATTAAATTCTATAACTTCATTTCCCAGACGTTCTGCAACAGGAATAAAGATTTCCTGTGTCTCATTTCGCTTTTGGTAATCATATGATGAGAGTTCTTCAAATCGTGCAATCCGAGCTTTTGACTTAGCTTGGCGACCCTTAGGATTCTGACGTACCCACTCTAACTCTTTTTGAATAGTACGTTGACGTGCAGACTCTTGTGCTTCCTCTTGTTTTAAGCGATTTTCTTTCTGTTCTAGCCATGAACTATAGTTCCCTTTCCATGGAATACCATGTCCACGATCGAGCTCAAGTATCCACTCAGCGGCATTATCCAAGAAATAGCGATCATGCGTTACGGCAACAACTGTGCCAGGAAATTTTTGCAGATATTGCTCCAGCCAATCCACACTCTCCGCATCTAAGTGGTTGGTTGGCTCGTCCAATAAAAGCATATCGGGCTTAGACAAAAGCAAAGCACATAAAGCCACGCGCCGCTTCTCGCCCCCAGACAAATTCCCAATCTTCGCATCCCATGGCGGCAGACGTAATGCATCAGCCGCTATCTCCATCTGATGCTCGATATCATCGGCTCCTGAGCTTGCGGCCGCAGATATTATGGCCTCCAGCTCAGCCTGTTCTGCCGCCAGTTTATCGAAATCAGCATCAGGAGCCGCATATTCCTGGTACACCTCCTCCAATCGTTTTCTAGACGCAAAGACCGCACCCAAGCCCTGCTCCACAGCCTCTCTCACCGTATGCTCTGGGTTAAGCTGCGGCTCTTGAGGAAGATAACCAATATTAAGATCCACCATAGGTATTGCTTCACCCTCGATCTCTTTATCAACACCTGCCATAATTTTCAGAAGCGTCGATTTACCAGAGCCATTCAGCCCAAGCACTCCTATCTTCGCACCTGGAAAGAAAGATAGCGAAATATCACGCAAAATTTGCTTTTTCGGAGGGACAATTTTCCCTACTCTATTCATTGTGAATACGTACTGAACCATGCTAAACCCCTGTAATAAAATACCGTTATTTTAAGCTATAACATATAATGAAAATCTACGATAAAGGTAATTAATTTCTACGAGGCAGCCATGAAAAAATTCTCTTCTAATGATTTGCGTTTGCTCGAAAAAGCATGCGATGCCCTAAGCGGCGAGCTTGGAAAAGTTGTGCTTGCTGAGATTGATGAAACCGAAGAAGGGTACGAATGGGTTGCTTTTGCAATTCCGCTTGAAACTACGGATAATCCTGATGAATACGACGCTGTTATGCAGATTGGCGGTCCCGATGCACGCCTAATTGGAAGCTCCTCGTTCAACAAGGAGTTTACTGAGTCTCCGTACGCAGCAGCTTTTATCTCAGGAATTCAGATTGGCGAACCCCCTTTACGTTACACGCGTATTGATGCTTCGGGAGATGAAGTAGATTGGTCTAACGATTTAGATGGCTTATTGCCCTATGATTTTATTGTGGCAATGACTCCGCCTTCAGACGAGGAAGATGATATAGAAGAATGGGTAGATATCTCTAAAATTAAGGATGCCGTCGAGAACCCCACAAATTTAATTTCGCACCTTAATGTGAATAAAAAAATGTGATTAAAAAAATGGCTCTCAAATAAGAGAGCCACTTTCACGAAAACCTAAAACAAAATTAAGCTTTCTTAACTTTTTCAAGCATTTTAAAAGTACCTTTTGGAGATCCCACAAAAAGTCTTTTAAGAGCCTTACCTAGGCACCGACGCTCTAGAGTGTTACGGCGATTGCGTTTAATTTCTGCCATGATTCCAAAAACCCTTATTTAAATTTTCTGATAAAACGATTATTTTAAGATAAATTTAGCTTTTTAATCAAGCGTTTGCGTGATTAGACATCATAAGTGCAAGGTCAAATGCAACACGAAGAGAGTTCTCATCAGCCACACCCTGACCCGCAATATCATACGCAGTTCCATGATCTACGCTTGTACGCACAAAAGGCAGACCAGCCGTTACATTCACACCTTTATCAAGCCCCAAATATTTCACAGGAATCAAAGCTTGGTCATGATACATCGCTACAACAATATCAAACTCCCCTTTACGTGCTCGCATAAATATAGTGTCAGCAGGGTACGGACCATTTACATCAATACCCTCGCCCCGACACTCCTCTATCGCAGGTGAAATTATTCGAATTTCTTCCGTCCCAAATTGCCCCTCTTCCCCTGCATGAGGATTAAGCCCCGCCACAGCTATGCGTGGTGTGGCAATGCCCATCTGAGGCCCAACCACAGCCGCATTCTTAATCGCACATCGGACCGCCTCACGAGTAATCAGCTTAGGCACATCAGCCAATGCCACATGTGCCGTCACTAGTATCGTGCGTAGCTCATCATTCAAAAGCATCATACTCACATGCTTTCCATCAATGTCACCATCGCAATCGCTCGCATTCGAAGAACCGCATACAGCCCGCCTCACAGCATATTCATCCAAAACATCGGTATGACCAGGATAGTGAATACCTGCAAGTTTCCATGCATGCTTATTGATAGGAGTAGTCACAACGGCCCCAATCTTATTTTGAATCGCATATTCGATGGCTTTACGGAACGATTGATAACTAACATGGCCGGCGTATGCGGAGGCATTGCCAAAGGAAAAATCTCCTTGCATCTCTATGTCACATTGCACAACACAAATCTCAGGGTGGCAATGCTCCTGCACTTCATCAAGCTCCTTTATTTCCACGAATTTCACATCATATCCAAGTCGGGCAGCGGACATTTCAAGACATTTCATATCCCCGAACACGACGGCTTTATGCGGGAGCGCCTGTCTAAAAAGCTTTATAATTATCTCTGGTCCGATACCTGCAGGATCGCCCATCGTAATGCCTAACGGCGGTATACGTTCACTACTCATTTTCCTACTCTATGACTTCAAAAATATCAATTTTCGGTGCCAAACAAAATCATTTAAAAAATCTCGACGTACAGATAAATACAGGAGAAATCACCGTTATTACGGGTGTATCTGGATCGGGGAAAAGCTCCCTCGCCTTTGATACATTATACGCAGAAGGACAGAGGAAGTATGTAGAGACATTTTCACCGTATGCGAGGCAGTTTTTAGATCGCATGGATAAGCCACAGGTGGAGCGGATTGAGGGGATATTGCCAGCGATTGCAATAAATCAGACAAATCCAGTGCGAAATTCGCGAAGCTCTGTTGGGACTATGACAGAGCTAAATGACTTAATCAAGCTTTTATATCACCATGCTGGGAGATTGCATTGCCGCTGCTGTGGGCGAGCAGTAGAGCGATTTAACGCAGAATCTATTCTTAAAGAGCTTACAAATAATGTTCGAAATGAAGACTCGAAATTAGTGGTTACTTTCGCCGTAAAAATTCCCAAAAATTTTACTCAAGAAGAAATAGAGCAATTTCTATCCCAACAGGGCTATGGTCGCATTCAACGAGAGCAAGAACCTAAAAGCGATGATAAGGAGAAGACCCTTTTTGTTATTCAGGATCGTTTCAAACTCTCGCGAGTCGCTAAATCGCGTGTTTATGAGGCGATTGAGACGGCATCACGTTTTGGAAACGGAAAGATTTTTATATTCGAGATGTTTTCGAGTGAAGATGGTACAGACTACGAATTAATACATCCCTTTAGCGATCAGTTGCGTTGCGACCATTGCAATATCACTTACTCTGAAGTGACACCTTCTCACTTTTCGTTTAATTCTCCTGCAGGTGCATGCGAAACTTGTCGCGGCTTTGGTCGCACGATGGGCATTGACTATAACCTTGTAATTCCTGATTCCAATAAAACTCTTGCAAAAGGTGCTGTTAAGCCATTCCAAACCGCAACTGGAAAAGAGTGTCAGCGCGACCTTATGAAATATGCGTCTAAGGCTAAAGTTCGCACTGATGTGCCATGGAGAGATTTAAGCTCTGCAGAACGAGCATGGGTTATAAATGGCGACCCCGACTTTGCTTTCACGGCAAAAGACTGGAAATACAAATGGTATGGTATTGCCGCATTTTTTAAGTATCTTGAATCGCGCTCTTACAAAATGCATGTTCGCGTATTGCTTTCAAAATATAGAGCTTACACAAAATGTCACGCCTGCATGGGCTCACGCCTTAAACCTGATTCAACTTTATGGCGTATTGGCCAACAGAAATCCTCCGCCCTAAAACATTATGATCGATTTATGCCCATTGAAGCTAAGTGGACGCAAAAGCAATTGAATGATATGCCAGGACTTTGTATTCATGACCTTATGCGTATATCGATTGAGGATTTGGAGAAATTTTTTGAAGCCGAGACTTTTGACGCACCTGAACTTAAGATAGTTGTCGATGAGATTAAGGTTCGCGTGCGGTATTTAAATCGAGTGGGACTTTCATATCTTTCACTAGATCGGCAGAGTCGCACATTGTCAGGTGGCGAAGTGCAACGCATAAACCTTACAACAGCTCTTGGGACATCCCTTACGAATACGCTTTTTGTGCTCGATGAGCCCTCCATTGGCCTCCATCCACACGATACAAATCAAATTATAGATGTAATGCAAGGCCTTAAAAAAAGTGGCAATACTCTCGTAGTCGTCGAACATGACCCTCAAATCATGTTCTCTGCTGATCGCGTGTTGGATATGGGCCCCGGTCCAGGCGAACGTGGTGGCGAAATTGTATTTGATGGCTCTCCTGAGGAACTTCGTTTATCAGATTCTCTAACAGGAAAATATTTAGGTAATCTGCTGCGTGTAGAATCTCCAAAACCGATGAAGGTTCTGAAAAACACTCCACGACTGGTCCTTAGCGGTGCTAGAACAAATAATTTAAATAATTTAGATGTGGAATTCCCACTAAATCGACTTGTTTGCGTGACAGGTGTTTCGGGTTCGGGGAAATCCACATTGATTCAAAATGTTCTCTATCCTGCAATTATGGAGTATTTCAATAAACCCACTTCTGAATCTGGAGAATATGATTCATTACTAGGTACAGAGATGATTTCCGATGTAGTGATGGTCGATCAGTCACCCATTGCCAAAACAACGCGATCTAATCCAGCCAGTCATGTTGGTGCTTACGATGTTATACGCAAAATTTTTGCTGATACTGAAATCGCTAAAGTGCGAGGCTATACAACAGGCACATTTAGTTTTAATAGTGGTGATGGTAGATGCCCAACTTGCCAAGGGACGGGTTATGAATATGTTGAGATGCAGTTTTTGTCAGATGTCTATTTAAAATGCCCCGACTGCAACGGTTCGCGTTTTAAACCTGAGATTCTTGAAAATTACGTTGAACATTTAGGTCGGCGAGCAAATATCGCTGATGTGCTTGAAATGACTGTGCATGAGGCTCTTGAGTTCTTTAAGGGCATGAGAGAGATAAGCTCACGCCTTCAGCCATTAATTGATGTAGGGCTTGATTATTTGGCCCTTGGTCAGCCTGTACCAACGCTATCTGGAGGTGAATCTCAACGATTAAAACTTGCTGGACATCTAGTAAAAGCTTCTCGTAGCAAGACCAGTTCTAAAGGCACATTGTTTTTATTCGATGAGCCTACAACTGGGCTGCATTTTCATGATATCTCTAAATTAATGTCTGCGTTTCGCAAGCTACTTGAAGCGGGTCACTCGATTATATTGATTGAACATAATCTCGATGTAATCCGTGCCTCAGATTGGATAATAGATCTTGGGCCTGGTGGCGGACTCAATGGTGGTCAAATTGTTGCAACTGGTTCGCCTGAAGATATACAAAAAAACAAATCCTCTTTAACTGGCAATGCTCTCGTACAATACGAAAAGTCTCTTGCTCAAAAATCTCCAAAAGCTTTATTCGATAAATCAAAAAACCTTAAATATAAATTTGAATCTGCACCAAAAGAAATTTCGATTCAAAACGCATATGAACATAATTTGAAAAATGTGTCGGTAAAAATTCCGCACAATAAATTTACTGTTATCACTGGGGTTTCAGGTTCAGGAAAATCAACTCTTGCTTTCGATATTCTATTTAATGAGGGTCAACGCAGGTATCTAGAGTCTTTAAACGCGTATGCACGCTCGTTCGTGCAACCTGCAAGCAAGCCCGATGTTGATGCTATTTACGGTATCCCTCCTACTGTAGCCATCGAACAAAGAACAAGCCGAGGTGGCAGAAAATCCACTGTCGGAACAATGACCGAAATCCATCACTTCTTGAGACTTTTATATCAAAAATTAGGAACGCAGTATTGTCCTACCTGCGATGTTCCTGTAGAAGCCTTTAGTAAAGAGCAAATCGAAGATATGGTTTGGAGAGAATTTAAAAACAAAAACGTCAGCTTTCTTGCAACTTTAGTTTCTAAACGTAAGGGCTACTACACTGACCTTGCAAAATGGGCTAAAAAAGCCGGCTTTGAAACGCTGAGAGTTGATGGAGTTGTTACACCTGTTAGTCCATGGCCAAGACTTGATCGTTATATTGACCACAGGATTGAGCTTCCAGTATTTAGTGGAAAATTAAGTAGCAAGTCAGTTATGAATGATGCTTTAGAACTTGCCTATGAACATGGTAAGGGTGCGTTTAGTGTTTTAAATTCCAAAGGGGAGCAAAAGTATTTTTCAACCAAACGTGCTTGTCCTGTGTGTAGTAGTGCGTTTCCAGAACCAGATCCACGCATGTTCTCCTATAACTCCTCACAAGGTTGGTGTCCTGATTGTATGGGCACTGGTTTGATAAATGATCAAGAAGTTGATGAAATAGAGAATAATGAATCTTTAGAGATAGATATAGCCGAAAATGCGGATAATGGATATCTTGGATTATGTCGAACATGTAATGGGACAAGACTCAACAGCATTGCCAGAGCATTTAGATGGAAAGAGAAATCTATAACTGAAATAAGCCAATTATCAGTAGACAAGGCCAGCGACTTTTTTGCTGCAATAGAACTTGATAAACGAGAGCAGACGATTGGCCGCGATATCCTTCGAGAGATTAATTCTCGACTTAATTTTATGCAGTCCGTGGGATTAGATTATTTGTCACTGGATCGTTCGGCACCAACACTATCGGGTGGAGAGGCCCAACGCATAAGGCTAGCAGCTCAGCTAGGGTCTAATCTACAAGGAGTATGTTATGTTCTAGATGAACCAACGATTGGACTGCACCCACGCGATAATCGCATTCTTTTGCAATCACTTAAAAAACTTGAAAACAATGGCAATACTCTCGTAGTCGTCGAACATGACGATGACACCATACGATCAGCGGAACATATTATCGATGTGGGACCTGGTGCGGGCGTTCGTGGAGGTCAGATTATCGCTCAAGGGACATATGATGATATTGTAAAAAACAAAAATTCTGTGACGGGCAAATATTTGGCTGAGCCCTTAAAGCATTCATTTAAGAGCCGCATTAAATCTGAATCTGCAACAGATATGATAACTATGCATTCGGCAAATTTGCATAATATACAAGATATTGATGTACAGGTACCTGTGGGTTGTCTAACAGTAGTGACGGGGGTTTCTGGTTCGGGAAAATCTACACTTGCACGTGATATTCTTTTATCGAATGTAAAGGAGGCCATTGCCAACCAAAAGAATCCAAAAAATATCGAATGGGAAAATGTGCATCATATCGATGGATGGGAAAAAATTACACGCGTTCTTGAGGTGGATCAGACCCCAATTGGAAAAACGCCGCGGTCATGTCCTGCAACGTACGTTGGTTTTTGGGACGATATACGTAAACTTTTTGCACAAACGACTGAAGCGAAAATGCGAGGTTGGACGGCATCGCGATTTTCATTTAATACGGGCAAAGGGCGTTGCCTGATATGTGAAGGGCAAGGCATGCGTACGGTTGAGATGAATTTTTTACCTGACGTTAAGGTGCAGTGCGAAGCTTGTAATGGTATGCGTTTTAATTCAGATACGTTGCAAGTAAAAGTACGAGACAAGAGCATTGGCGATATTCTAAAAATGGATATTGATGAGGCTGTTCCTTTTTTCGAAAATCATCCTAAGGTATTGCGTCCTTTAAAACTGCTTCAAGATGTAGGGCTAGGTTACTTAACTTTGGGGCAACCCTCGCCTACATTGTCAGGGGGAGAAGCTCAACGCATTAAGTTAGTGTCTGAGCTTGTAAAAGCTCGCATGGATGAAGGGGTTACTAAGACTGGGCGTGCATCTGTACGAGCTCACACTCTTTATATTTTGGACGAACCAACAGTTGGCCTATCAATGGCTGATGTTGAAAAATTAATAGATGTACTACATAGGCTTGTGGATAGTTCTAATACTGTAGTTGTGATTGAACATAATTTGGATGTAATGGCTGAGGCGGATTGGATTATTGATATGGGCCCTGAGGGCGGGGATCGCGGCGGTAAGCTTGTATATAGTGGGACACCTTCAAAAATGCTACGCACTAAAGGGCATACAGCAAGAGTTTTAAATGAACTCAAAAGAGCTTAGATTATGATATTGTGCTTGGTGATTATATGATTTAGTGCTAACTGTGCTAATGCAAATCCCATCGTACCTGTAACCGTAACCAATGAACCATAACCAGCACATGATAATCCTTGAGGAGTGTTTGGTCCGTCAGATGGGTTGCCCCACAAGCTAGGCATCATCGCCTTTTGCTTAAACCATACTGTTGTTATGCCCATGGGTTGGGATCTATAAAACTCACTACTTGATGGATACCCATGTTCTTTTCTTAAAAGATCTCTAACTCGTTTAAGTAGATTATCATTTTGAACTTGTGCAAGGTCACTTGTATGAAGCGAAAAAATATCCGTTTTTCCGCCAGCTCCGCCAGCCATAATTAAATGTAAGTCTTGATCCGCACAAGTCAAAGCAATAGCCACTTTTGCTCGTGCATCATCTATACAGTCAATAAAAATATCTGGATTATAGGTAGTTGTTATATCTTTAACATTCTCTGATGTTACAAAATCATCAACAAGAACTACTTCGCAATCTTGTTGAATCAATGTTATACGATCTTTAAGGGCTGATATCTTAGACATACCTAATGTGGTATCTAAAGCATGTACTTGCCTATTAATATTTGATTCGGCTACATGGTCCATATCTACCATAACTATACGCCCAATTCCCGACCGAGCTAGCGCTTCTACGCACCAGGAACCTACTCCCCCTACCCCAGCAATTAAAACACTAGTATTTTTAAAGGCTTCTAATCCTTTATGACCATATATTCTTTCAATGCTTGTTAGTCTTCTGGGAGTTGGTTTATTTAACATATATAACCTTGAATAACTGATATAGAATTTTACAACGTGAGCATTGCCATAGATTAAAATTATTTTATATATTGGAGGGGACAATTATGTCTATAGCTGATTTAAGAGAAAATTACGATAAATACTCTCTAGATGAAAGTGAAATTTCTAGAAATCCATTTGAGCAGTTTTCAAAGTGGTTTGAAGATGCAAAAAATGAGGGCGGATTAGAGCCTAATGCGATGACTGTTTCAACCGTTAGTGCTCAAGGGGAACCGAGTGCTCGTGTATGTTTGCTTAAAGGTTTTAGTGAACAAGGGTTTGTATTTTTTACGAATTATCTTTCTCGTAAAGGGCATGAATTGTCACGCAACCCCTATTGCTGCTTATTGTTTTTTTGGATGCATCAGCAAAGACAAGTGCGTATAAACGGAATGGTAGAGCAAATAAGTGAAACTGAATCGACTGAATATTTTGAATCTAGGCCTCATGGATCCAAAATTGGGGCATGGGCTTCGGAGCAAAGTCAGGTGGTTACTAAAGAGATTTTGCAATCTCGATTTGCCCAATATGCAGAAAAATATCCAGAGTCTGTGCCCAAACCTCCGCATTGGGGTGGATATATCGTCATACCACATCAAATCGAATTTTGGCAGGGTCGTCCATCAAGATTGCACGACCGCATAACATTTATTCGAGAGCAGGATGGTAGTTGGATTATGCACAGATTGGCCCCTTGATGATTGGGTAAAAAAAAGCCCGCTTGGAGCGGGCCATAAGGGGGATTAACTAATAGATATTAGGCTTTAGGAGCTTCTTTTTTATCTTCAGCTTTTGGCTCTTCTTTTTTCTCTTCAGCTTTAGGCTCTTCTTTTTTCATGTCATCAGCTTTTGCCATTTCAGCCCATGGATTAGGACGTGGAGTAGCATCGCTTGATGGAGGGATAATAGGAAGTTTTATATCAGGTTGATCACCAGTTAATGTTTTTAAGAATGCCACAATATTAGCGTTTTCTTCATCAGTGAATTTTTTACCTAATTGCAAACGACCCATAATATCTACAGCTTCTTTAAGAGTATTAGCTGCACCGTCATGGAAGTACGGATAAGTTAATTCAACGTTACGAAGTGTAGGAACTTTAAACATCATACGGTCGATATCTTCACCAGTAACACCAGCACGACCAGCAGATTCATTATCTGTAACATAGATATCTACTACACCCATTTTTTGATAAGTAGAACCACCTACTGCTGCACCATTATGGCAAGCTACACAACCAGCATCTCTGAAAGTTAAATAACCTTTAAGTTCTTGATCAGTGATAGCATCATCTTTACCTTGCAACCATTGGTCAAAACGAGAGTTTGGAGTAACTAAAGTATCCTCAAATGCTGCAATCGCTTGAGTAACTTGGTCGATATCGATTTTTTCTTTACCATATACTTTTTTGAACTCTTCAACATATTGAGGGATTGAGTTTAAAAGTCCAACAGCTAAGTCGTGAGTAAACGCCATTTCACCTGGGTTAGCAATAGGACCACCAGCTTGCTCTTTAAGGTCTTTTGCACGACCGTCCCAGAATTGAACAAAGTTAAGAGTTGAGTTTAATACTGTAGGTGCGTTTATAGGACCTTGCTGCCATTTGTCACCGATAGATGTTTGAAGATTATCAGTACCACCCATAGATAGGTTGTGACAAGAGTTACAAGAAATAAATCCAGAACGAGATAAACGAGGATCGAAATATAATTTAGCTCCAAGATCAACTTCAGCTTGATTTTCGATTTTTGCTGGTTTGATTGGTTCAATTAATTCATTATCTGGTTTGTATCTCTCAGCAGCCATTGCAGTTGAAGCAAAAGCTGCGGCCATACAGGTAATTAACAACTTAGAAGCTAATTTCATATATTCCTCCTTTAGCATTTATAAGTAATATATGTAATATTAGCAATTTTCTGTTAAATTATTGTTGATTTATGTCAAGTCTTTGTAAGTAAATGTATATATTTAGTATGCGGCTAAAGCACGACTTAATCTATCTCTAACCCCGTCCCAATCTATATCTTGCGGTAACTTCTCGATTATTATTAAATCATAATTTTGTAACTCAATGTTTCTCAAAACATCGTAAATTATCGAAGCATATTTTTTTGCATCTGAAGGCATAGTAATTATGTTTAATTTAGATTCTTTTAGATCAGATTTTTTCTGATTTGAATACTGTAAAAACGCTATTTTCTTATCTCTAATTTCTTTAAGGAAACTCTGATCATTAAGTTTATCTTCCGCATATATAGGCACTTTAGGAGCATAGTGCGATTTCAAACTTCCAGAAACAACAGGTGCATATTCATCTTTATCTTTAGGATAGATACCAATAATTTTTTGAATATCTTTTTTAGAAATATGCCCTGGTCTTAATAAAACAGGCCCTATATCTTCTCTTGAAAGGTCCAAAATTGTAGATTCAATTCCAATTTCTGAACTATCTCCTTCAAGAAAAAATATATCCTTTTGATTTGGAAATTCAGAAAGTACATGCTCATTTTTAGTAGGTGAAACATGACCGAAAATATTAGCTGAAGGTGCCACTATTCCAGAATTAGTTTTAAGAGTCGCAAACTCCTTCAATAAAGCTTGAGCGACAGGGTGATTAGGAGATCTTATAGCTACTGTATCCTGCCCTCCAGTAATAAAATCAGGAACAATATCAGTTTTTTTAAAAACTAGTGTTAATGGGCCAGGCCAAAAAGCATCGATTAATTTTCTAGCGTGATCAGGAATTTTTTTTGCCCAAAAATCTAAATCAGCATCTTTGTAAACATGAACAATCAAGGGATGATTTTTAGGTCTTCCTTTAGTCGAATAAATCTTGGATACAGCTTCCTCGTTAAGTGCATCAGCACCGAGACCGTAGACGGTTTCGGTGGGCATTGCCACTAAACCACCAGCAAGAAGATGTCTAGCAGCTGCTTTTATATTCGATTCTGGACTAAACATTAAAGTTTTAGGATTTCAATGATTTTCTTAGCGGTTTCACGCACTTTATGCGAGTCTTTAAGCATAACAGTCACATGCCCCATTTTTCTACCAGGACGTGCCTCTTTTTTTCCATAAAGATGCAAATTGACTCCAGGCATTTTAAGAATCTCAGCCCATGAAGGCTCAATAGGTTCGCCATTTTCATCAGAATTAACAAACCATGCATCGCCCAATATATTTAACATAATTACAGGCTGGATAAGATTAGTGTCACCTAAAGGCAGATCTCCAAGAATTCTTGCTTGTTGCTCAAATTGACTGCAACTGCAGGCCTCGATAGAAAAATGTCCGCTATTGTGCGGTCTAGGGGCAATTTCATTAACGCAAATAGTGCCGTCCTCGAGCCAGAACATCTCAACGCAAAGGACTCCGACATAATTTAATTTTTTTGCAATTTCGGTGGCAATGCTATTTACTTCATCTTTTATAGAATCTGAAAAAGAGTGCAACCCTATTTCAGACATATGCAGTATTCCGTTTTTATGCGTGTTTACGGAGATTGGGTATGTCTTGATTTCGCCATTTTTATTTCTGGCAAGGACTACCGAGATTTCCATTTTAAGATTTAATTTTTTTTCGAAAACACAAGGTTTTTTTCCTAATGTTTCAAAAGCATTTTTCAACTCATCGAAATTCGATGCAGGGATTTGGCCCTTACCGTCATAACCAAGTGAAGCTATTTTTAAAATACCTGGATATAAACCAGTAAAATTCTCTTGGATTAAATCTTCATCGCTCTTAATAGAAGCGTATGGGGCTAGGCCTATATCAAGTGATTTAACAAATGATTTTTCTTTAATGCGATCTTGTACGATTTCAACTGCATTTGCACTTGGGGAAACTAGCTTTACCCCCTCTAAATTTGATAAATATCTAAGGGTGTCCGATGGAACATTTTCAAATTCAGTGCTTATATATTGAGTAAGAGATGCAAAATTATCTAAAGATTCATGTTCTTCATAAGGTGCAAATATCTCGTACTCCGCCACAGAGCCTGCTGGACTATCAAGCTCAGGACTATAGACTACGACCTCAAATCCCAATCGTTGAGCAGCCTGAGTAAACATGCGTCCTAACTGACCGCCACCTAATATACCAAGGCGTTTAGCGTTCATAAAGGAAGCTCCATTGCTCTTGCTTTCTCTGTTTGTTCTTTTCTGTATTTGATAAGCTTTTCTCTAAGAGATAAGTCATGCATCGCAAGATTAGCAATAGCATGTAGAGCCGCATTTATAGCACCTGATTCACCTATTGCAAATGTGGCAACGGGTACGCCTTTAGGCATCTGAACTATTGATAAAAGTGAATCCTCGCCTCTCAAATATTTTGATGGAACTGGTACGCCAAACACTGGAATATCCGTCAAAGCAGCTAACATACCAGGTAAGTGGGCAGCACCACCTGCACCTGCAATAATTGCCCGAAAACCATTTTCGTAAGCACTCGCACCAAAGTCCGCCATATCTAAAGGCATACGATGTGCTGAGATCACTTTAGCTTCGAAAGGGACTTCAAATTCACGCAAAATTTGTACGGCGTTTTGCATAATATCCCAATCGCTGTTGCTGCCCATGACAACGGCAACTTTTGCTTCAGTTTTCATATAAATTCCTAAAGATAAGTCCTAAAGATAAGGATTTTTTCCTGTAAATCGATCAAGAACTTCTTTATATTTTTGAGAAGTTTTCTCAATTACATCTTTAGGCAAACGTGGAGCTGGAGGTTTTTTATCCCAATCTTGAGATTCAAGCCAATCACGTACAAATTGCTTATCGAATGATGGCGGGTTAGTACCTTCTTTGTATTGATCTGCAGGCCAGAAACGGGAAGAGTCTGGTGTCAATACTTCGTCCATCAAGTGCAATGTACCTTGTTCATCAAGCCCAAACTCAAATTTAGTATCTGCAATGATTAAACCTTTTAATTTTGCAATTTGACTAGCAGCTTTATAAAGATCAATTGAGGCTTCACGAATATCTTCTGCAATATCATCACCTACCAATTTAGCCATATAGTCAAAACCGATATTTTCATCATGTTTACCTGGTTCCGCTTTAGCAGCTGGAGTAAATATAGGTTCATTTAATTCAGAAGCTAGATCAAGACCCTTAGGTAAATGAATACCGCAGATTGCACCGTTTTCTTGATAATCCTTCCAACCTGATCCAATAATATACCCTCTAACAACCGCTTCTACTAACACAGGCTTCAGTTTCTTCACTACCATTGCACGACCAGCGACTTGATCAATTTCATCTGCCGCAACAACCTCTTCAGGAAGAATGCCTGTCGCGTGATTAGGCATAATACCGCCAAGCTTCTCCAACCAGAATTCTGTCAATGAAGTAAGCACCATGCCCTTATTAGGAATAGGATCATCTAACACAACATCAAAAGCAGATATGCGGTCTGTGGCAACGATAAGTAATTTATCGTCATCCACTGCATACATATCTCTGACTTTTCCCCTACTAACTAGAGGTAATGATTTAATTGAAGATTCGTACATAGCCATATTAGTTCACCTTTTGTACAAGTTCGCCACTTGCATATTTTTGAGCCATTGTTGATAGTTCGACAGGCTTGATTTTAGATGCATTTCCCGCTGTACCGAAAGCTTCGTAGCGAGAGATACATAATTGCTTCGCAGCTTCACGAGCAGGCTTATTAAATTCACGAGGGTCAAATTTAGAAGGATTCTCGTGTAGAAACTTACGAACAGCCGCTGTCATAGCCAGCCTTATATCTGTATCAATATTTACTTTACGGACACCGTATTTAATCGCCTCTTGTATTTCTTCAACAGGCACACCATAAGTCTCCCTCATATCGCCGCCATACATACGGATTTGCTCGAGATATTCCTGCGGAACACTTGAAGATCCATGCATCACAATATGCGTGTTAGGAAGGCGTGCATTAATCTCTTTGATTCGCTGTATCGATAGAATGTCGCCCGTAGGTTTGCGTGTAAATTTATAAGCCCCATGGCTAGTACCAATGGCAATAGCAAGTGCATCTACTTGTGTTTCTCTTACGAATTCAGCAGCTTGTTCAGGGTCCGTCAATAGCTGGTCTCTAGTTAATGTACCCTCAGCTCCATGGCCATCTTCTTTATCGCCTTTCATAGTTTCAAGAGATCCTAGGACACCTAGCTCGCCCTCAACTGAAACGCCTATCGCATGAGCCATTTGAACGACTTCACGCGTAGTTTGCACATTATATTCATAGGTGGCAATGGTCTTGCCGTCAGGCATCAAGGATCCGTCCATCATCACACTTGTAAATCCAAGGTTAATAGCCCCTCTACAAACATCAGGGGATTGTCCATGGTCTTGGTGCATAACGATAGGAATATCAGGATATGCCTCAACTGCGGCTTGTATTAAATGCTTTAAAAAAGGCTCACCTGCATATTTACGAGCCCCAGCTGAAGCTTGCATAATCACAGGACTATCAGTTTCCCTAGCAGCTTCCATAATAGCTTGGACCTGCTCAAGATTATTTACGTTAAAGGCAGGAATGCCATATCCAAATTCGGCGGCATGATCAAGAAGTTGTCTTAATGAAACTAATGCCATAAAAATCTCCTAAAATTATTTAAGTCTGCGGTTTGCGAGACAAGGAACTAACTCTCTGACCTTATTAATCCTATCAGAGTTTATTTCACTAACATATACGCCTTCAGCCTCTCCACATCCTCCAATTATAAAACCCAGTGGGTCAATAATCATGCTAAGACCTACACCCTTAGGACGTGTTTGGCCACTAGCTAATACATAAGATGTATTCTCGATTGCCCTGGCTCTAAGCAATGTCTCCCAATGAGTTTCTTTAAAGGCTCCAGCAATCCAGTTTGCACTTACCGTAAGTACATTTGCCCCTAAATCTATAAGAGCCCTAGATAATTCTGGAAATCTTAAATCATAGCAATTAATAAGACCAATTTTGAAATCTTTGATTTGAAAAAGTCCAAAATGTGAACCATCATCTCTTAGAGTAGCAGGTTTTACTTTATCTGATTCTTTAAAAGAAAAGGCATCATAGACATGAATCTTTGAATAATCTACAAGAACATCTCCAGCCGAGTTAATAGCCAACAAATGGTTTTCAATTCGTGGATCGTCTTTTGAAGCTACTTCAGGACTGCTATCCATAAGCACGCCAACAATGACATACAAATTAAATTCGCGTGCAAACTCCATCATATTATGAATAAAACCAGGAGTCTCTTCACGGGCTAATTTCTTTAAGATATCAAGCTCTGAAGCAAATGAACACATAGATGCCTCTGGCAATACAATAAGTTCTGCACCCTGAGCTGAAGCTTGCTCAAACAAAGTTCGTATCTTAGTTAAATTTAATTTGATATCATTTGTCGCCGGAAATTGTGCAACTGCAACTTTTAGTGTGCTCATAAAGTATTATTTCGTTCTATAAGAATGTCTACAGCAGGAAGACCCTTTCCTTCTAAAAATTCAAGAAACGCCCCACCCCCAGTTGAAATATAGTCTATACCTTCATTTAGATTAAATTGAGATATAGCAGCAAGAGTATCCCCGCCCCCTGCAATTGAAAACGCATCAGACTTAGCTATAGCTTGTGCAACTTGCTTAGTACCATTTGAGAATGCCGGAAACTCGAAAACACCAATTGGTCCATTCCATACAATAGTGCCTGCCTTGCTTATGATTTCGCAAAGATTATCTATGCTTTTTTGCCCGATATCCATAATCATATCGCCGTCGGAAACATCAGTTGTAGCCTTTTTAGTGGCAATGGTATCGATTTCAAAATCCTGACCCACAACAACATCAACAGGAATTGGTACAGACGCTGAACGCTCTTTAAGATTCTCCATAATCGATTTCGCTTTATCGACTTGATCAGGTTCAGACAAAGAATTACCTATATTTAAACCGCATGCAAGCATAAAAGTATTTGCTATGCCACCACCAACTATTAGCTGATCCACTTTATGTGACAATGATTCCAAAACCGACAATTTTGTAGATACTTTGGATCCCCCTACAACAGCCAAAAGTGGCCGTTTCGGATTTTCTAAAGCTTTATCCAAAGCCTCAAGTTCAGCTTGTAAAAGCGGACCAGCACAAGCAATATCAACATATTTCGCAATACCATGGGTTGAAGCTTGTGCCCTATGTGCCGTTCCGAATGCATCATTAACGAAAATATCGCAAAGCTTAGCCATTTTTTTAGCTAGATTGTCATCATTTGATTGTTCGCCAACATTAATACGGCAATTTTCAAGTAAGACCACCTGACCTGGTTCTACTTCAACACCCTCTAGCCAATCTTTAACTAGCCTTACTTCCTGACCTAGAAGATTCGATATATGTTTTGCAATGGGATTAAGAGAGATATCTTCTGACCATGCCCCCTCAACGGGTCTTCCAAGATGTGATGTAACCATAACAGCCGCACCTGCATCTAAAGCCATTTTTATACCTGGCAATGAAGCCCTTATTCTTGTATCTTCCGTGATATTTCTAGAATCATCTAAGGGAACATTAAGGTCAGAACGAAAAAATACCCTCTTTCCTTTTAGAAGTCCTTGCTCAATAAGCTCTTTTAAAGTTAGTACGTTTAGTGACATAAATTATTTAGCTTGCATCATTGCTACAGTAGTATCTAACATACGATTTGAGAATCCCCACTCATTGTCGTACCAGGCAGAAACTTTGACCAATTTGGAACCCGACATTTTTGTGAGTGTTGAATCATAAATGCTTGAACATGATGTGTGATTAAAGTCAGAGGATACAAGTAACTCATCGTTAAAAGCTAATATACCCTTTAGATACCCTTCTGATGCGTCTTTCAACACTTTATTGATTTCTTCTACAGATGTTTCTCTACTTGGTACGAAGACTAAATCAACTATAGAAACATTTATTGTTGGGACGCGTATAGCATATCCATCTAATTTACCCTGCAATTCAGGAATAACTAGACCTAGAGCCGAGGCTGCACCTGTTTTCGTAGGAATCATATTCATAGATGCACTACGAGCACGCCTTATATCTTTATGATTTACGTCAGTTAAAACTTGGTCATTTGTATATGCGTGAATCGTGGTCATTAATCCTGAATCAATACCAATTGCATCTTGAATAGGCTTTACTAAAGGGGCTAAACAATTAGTTGTACAAGACGCATTTGAAACTACAGTATGCTCAGCTTTTAAGATATCTTGATTGACTCCATAAACGACAGTAGCATCCACATCTTTACCGCCAGGGGCAGAAATTAAAACTTTTTTTGCTCCTTGTTCTATATGAGCACAGGCTTTTTCTTTTGATGTAAATGCACCAGTACATTCTAAAACTACATCAATATCCATATCAGCCCAGGGAAGATTTTTTATATCGCGTGTACTAAATAACTTAATGCGATCCCCGTCTACTACAAGATGATCTCCATCAAGGCTAACTTGAGAGTCAAATCGTCCATGTGCAGTGTCCCATTTTGTAAGATGACGGTTTACTTCCGCATCTCCCATTGCATTAATAGCGACAATCTCAATATCATGCTTTTTTGCGTACTCATAGTGAGCTCTAAGTGCCATACGACCAATACGGCCATATCCATTTATGGCGACACGAATTGACATTCTTACTCCTTAATAGAATTAATAACTAGTTGAACTAATTTATCTGACGTAATACCAAAGTAATTAAACAAATCATTTGCAGGGGCGGATTCTCCAAATGTATCAATGCCTACTACCGCTCCATCTTGACCAACGTATTTGTACCACGGAACAGTTGAACCCGCTTCTATTGCAAATTTAGGCACATTTCTTGGAAGCACTTCTGATTTGTATTCATTTGATTGACGGTCGAACACGGAGGTTGATGGCATAGACACAATGGAAACTGCGATGCCCTCATCCTTAAGTTTCATTTGGGCGTCCATTGCTATTTGTACCTCAGACCCTGTAGCTATGAGAATAGCCTTAGGATTAACTACGGCCCTTAGAACATAGCCTCCTTTCTCAATGTCCTTTAGACAAATCTCATCTCTGGCAATAAAAGGTAGATTTTGACGTGACAACAGCAATGCACTAGGCCCATTTCTCTTGACTGCTGCCCTCCAAGCAACCGCCGTCTCAGTAGTATCACAGGGTCTCCAGACCTCCAAATTAGGTATTAATCTCAGACTCCATGCATGCTCGATAGATTGATGTGTAGGGCCATCCTCACCTAAACCAATAGAATCATGCGTAAACACATGAACTACTTTTTGTTTCATCAATGCCGACATTCGAATGCCGTTTCGCGAATAATCGGAAAAAGTCAGAAAAGTTCCGCCAAACGGCAAATATCCACCATGTAGAGAAATACCATTCATTATGGCAGCCATACCAAATTCTCTAACTCCATAATTAATATGTCGACCAAAAGAGATATTACCAGTACCAGAACGAACGGGCACTGCATCTGGCCAAATGGTTAAATTTGATGAAGTTAAATCTGCAGAACCCCCTAACAATTCTGGCAATACTTCTGCTAATTTTGCTATTGTTTCTTGTGATGATTTACGAGTTGCTAGTGTTTTTTGATCTTGAATTACTTGCTCTAAATAGGTTTGAAATTTTTCTTCAAAATCTGATGGCAATTGTCCTGACATTCTTCGTTCATATTCTGCAGCTAAATCTGGATATTGAACTTTATAACTTGCCCATACTGAATCCCAAACAGCTTGCTGCCCTGCACCTTTAGTAATATGATTCCACGAATCAAGAACATCCTTAGGAACTTCAAAATCCCCCCACTCAATTCCCAAAGCCTTGCGTGCTTGAATAACTTCTTCAGTCCCAAGCGGTGCTCCATGAGCTTTAGATAAACCCTGAACTTTTGGAGACCCTTTACCGATAACTGTTTTACAAATGATAAGTGTAGGTCCAGTGTCTAATTGACGAGAAAAATCCTTAGCTTGATTGATGGCCTCATCGATAGCATCAATATCATGACCATCAACTTCTAATACCTGCCAACCATAAGCTTCAAATCGCTTTGATGTATCATCGCTAAACCAGGGATTAATTTGACCATCAATCGAGATACCATTGCTGTCGTAAAGCACAATTAATTTATTCAGCTTAAGGGTGCCTGCCAATGAAAACACCTCATGCGACACCCCTTCCATTAGACAACCATCACCTGCAAATGCATACGTAAAGTGATCGACTATCTTATGCTCTTCCCTATTAAATTCCTGAGATAACAGTGCCTCTGACAATGCAAATCCTACTGCATTTCCGATACCTTGTCCCAATGGACCCGTTGTGGTCTCTACCCCAGGAGTTATGCCATACTCAGGATGACCAGGAGTCTTAGAATGTAGCTGCCTAAAATCTTTAATGTCATCAATGGTCACACCATAGCCTGTTAAATAAAGCAGGGAATAGATGAGCATAGAGGCATGACCATTGGATAAAACAAACCTATCTCTGTCATACCACTTCGGATTTAGTGGATTGTGTTTAAGATTTCTGTGCCAAAGCGCAACGGCCATTTCAGCCATACCCATAGGGGCTCCAGGATGCCCAGAATTCGCTTTTTGGACTGCGTCCATAGTTAGTGATCGTATTGCGTTTGCAAGTTTAGAATCAGGAACTTGAGGGTTATTCATGTATTTACTTGTCTTATGAGTCCAAAATAATGCGTATAATTTTAACACTTGGAAAAATATAACTACTCTTAATGCTAACACCCCGTTTTTTTTGTCCATTGCCTCTTGAAATTGGCTCTCAGTCTAAGCTTCCGAAAGAAATTTCAACTCATGCAGGTCGCTCCCTTAGACTTAAGGAAGGTACAAAAATATCTCTTTTCGATGGCAATAATCTCGAATTCCACGGTCCCATTGCCTTCATAAATGGCGATGCCTTTTTCACACCAGAGTATAAGTTTGAAATTTCAAGGGAGTTAAGTATTAAAGTAGGCTTAGCTCAAGCTTTATCGACTGCTGATAAGATGGATTTTGTTATTGAAAAAGCCGTGGAATTGGGTGTAAGTGAGTTTTACCCAATCATTGCCAAACGCTCAGTATTAAAAATCAGTCCGGATAGATTAAATAAAAAAATGGACCACTGGAGAAAAATCATTATCTCAGCTTCAGAGCAATGTGGTAGAAACATACTAATGAAAATTAATGAACCGCAGTCTATAGAGAATTTTTTAAAATCCTCTAGTGGATGCAAATGCTTTGTAGCCGAACCCGATTCTCAAAATACACTTATTTCGGAAAGTTCAACCAATGATATTCAAAGCTCCATAATTTGCATCGGCCCCGAGGGAGGTTGGGATAGGACAGAAATAGATCTTTTTTCTAAATCTAATTCGAAATTTATTAATCTAGGGGAAAGGATTTTAAGGACAGAGACAGCGGGCCTTATGGCTATAAGTGCGTGGCTAGCACTTATTCAGAGTCGTCTTCAGTAAAATTACCTGCGTATCTCTCAGGCTCAACACCAGGTTCTGGGGCACTATGTTGGCCCGCATGGTCAATAAAGAAAATAAAGGTCTTATTAATTTTTTTTGCGTAGCTGCAAGTCTCTTTTAATATCTTAATAATCTGCTTAGTATCTGAAGATAGTTCTGGGTCACCAGTATGAAGTTGAGTAAACCATAATACATACCCTATTTCTTGCTCATCTAAAGTTTCAGTTAAGCAATCTGCCAGTGCATCCAAATCTTTTCCGAAGAAAACTGGATAATCTACAGATTTAGATATCGCTCTTAAAATAGCCGAAAGATTTCTTGCCCTTGAACAATCACATTCATAACAGGACAAGCCCGCATTTGAAGCAGCCTCAAAGATTTCATCCTTAGATTCTAAATAGCTAGCTGGGAGCTCTGCCGATTTAGACATAACCTTAGAGAAATCAACTTTTTTTACCATTTATAGCCTCGAGAACTGCTGAAATTTGTAATTTCGAAATTAAATAGCAAGATAAGCCTTATGTCAATAGCTTTAAAGCATTCTGTTACGAATTTCGCAAAATTCATCTTCATATTGAAATATTCCCTGAGGATCAATAATTTCCTTCAACTCCATTAAATCTATGGGATTTATCTTGAATTCTTGCTCCTCATCCTCGCTGGTTACTATATTTTTAGGGGAAATCTTTTTAGGTGGCAATGCCTTTATATAAAATCTCTGCCCCCAGATATATGAACCCCTTTGACCTAAAAACACTCTGCAAAGATTTATATCGGATATATTTTTAAATAGACTATCAAATCGCAATTCATCAGGCCAAACTGGACTACCTAATAATTCTGATACTTCAAAAGTTTGTGAAATTTTAAATAATTCGGGGATGCTTTTATTAAGTAATGCATTTCCTAAAGCAATATTAGAATTCAAACCAAATCCGCCTAAGCGAGCTGTCATTGCGTTAGAAAAAATAGTATCAATCTCCATTAGTCCAGATGTGATTGAATAATATGGTCTAGAGTCGTGAAATGAAGGTTCATTAAACCACTGGCTTAGATTAAGTTCAGGTGGAACAAACTCAAACTGGTTAAAGCCTTTTTCAAATAAATCACCACAAAGACAAGTGAAATCTGCTACACATACACCTTCTGAAACAAAATCTGGAGTGGAATTGTTATTTACTTTAACCAACAAAATAGGCCTACCAGACACAGAATCAATATCTACCAATTTGTCGTATAAAAAAGCCACTTGGTGATCAGCACAAATAGAGATTAATGTTTGAGCTAGATTAGGATTTTTGATTTCTATGCATGCAATTTGAAGTTCAGTGTCTATTAATTTAATGTCCGAAAATGTAAGTCTCTGAACTCTATGTAAAAACATTTCCCAATTTGTTTTGGGAACAATTCCTTTCTTACCGAATTTAAAAAAATCCCTTCTGCGCATGATTTCAATTAATATAGAGAAATCTAAAAGTTACTAAGTATAAATATGAAATATAAAGATTTACGCGATTTTTTAAGTCAACTTGAAAAACGAAATGCGTTAAAGAATATTAACACCACAGTTTCTACAAATCTTGAAATAACAGAAATCAGTGATAGGTGTTTACGCAATGGTGGTCCCGCACTTATTTTTCATAATGCAGAACATAATTCTAAACCAGCAAAAATGCCTATTCTTACAAATTTATTTGGCACCCCTGAAAGAGTAGCTTGGGGTATGGGTGCTGAGGATCTTTCTGCATTGCGTGAAGTTGGCATTCTTTTGTCTGAATTAAGAGAGCCTCAGGCTCCTAGTGGTTTGAAAGATGCTTTTAGCAAAGTGTCTATGTTGAAATCTGCATTATGGGATATGCAGGCTAAGAAAATTTCAAAGCCAGAATGTCAGCAAATTGTTTTAGAGGGTGATGAAGTAGATCTTGAGAATATTCCAATTCAAACATGTTGGCCAGGTGATATTGCACCCCTTATTACCTGGGGATTAGTCATTACTAAAGGTCCTCGTGCAAAACGGCAAAATATTGGTATTTATAGGCAGCAACTTTTGGGCCATAATAAACTGATTATGAGATGGATGGACCACAGAGGCGGTGCTTTAGATTTTCGTGATTTTAGAATCGCCAATCCTGGACAACCATTTCCAATCAGTGTGGCCTTAGGTGCGGACCCAGCAACTATACTCGCTGCTGTTACGCCAATACCTGATAGTCTATCAGAATACCAATTTGCAGGCCTTCTAAGAGGCTCAAGAACTGAACTTTCAAAATCAATTGGAAATAATCTGCAAGTCCCTGCAAGTGCTGAGATTGTATTGGAAGGTCATATATTGCCAACTTCTCATCCTAAAGCTTGTAAAGAGTATGTATTAGATGGTCATGACTATGAAATGGCACTTGAAGGACCTTATGGAGATCACACTGGTTACTATAACGAGCAAGAATGGTTTCCTGTCTTTACTGTGGATAGAATCACTATGCGAGAAAATCCAATCTATCACAGCACTTACACAGGTAAACCACCTGATGAACCCGCTGTATTAGGATTAGCTCTAAATGAGGTGTTTATTCCATTGCTCCAGAAAACTTTTCCAGAAATTATTGATTTCTACCTCCCACCAGAGGGATGTAGTTATCGTGTTGCTGTCGTATCGATTAGAAAACAATATGCTGGCCATGCTAAAAGGGTAATGTTCGGGATATGGAGTGTTTTAAGGCAATTTATGTACACGAAATTTATTATTGTGGTAGATGAGGATGTAGATACTAGGGACTGGAAAGAAGTAGTCTGGGCCGTTAGTACACGTATGGACCCAGTAAGAGATGCTGTAATGGTTGAAAACACTCCGATTGACTATCTTGATTTTGCCTCCCCTGTTTCTGGATTAGGTGGCAAACTAGGAATTGACGCCACTAATAAATGGCCAGGAGAAACCGATAGAGAATGGGGAAGACCGATTATTATGGATGTATCAGTGAAAAAGAAAATTGATAAATTGTGGCCAGAAATCTTTGACTAAAATAAATATGGCTCCTAATAGGAGCCATATATAGTAGTTTATTTAAAGCGTTTAGAGATAAACCAAGATGCAACACCAAGTGCAACTGTTCTTAGAAGACGATTTTTAGTTTTAGCTAAATTTAGTAGACCTTTAGCTATTCCAACACTTATACGTGGATTTCTACCTAACCAAGAAAACGCACCTGAAGCATCTGGAAGAGCTGAGGAAACTAAATTTCTACCACGTGCCATTACATAGTCTGCAATAACTTCAGGATCAAGATTATCTCTTAGTTTATAAAACCCATTAACTACTTGACGACGATCGATATTAGCCTGAACTGCTAATGCTTCGAGTTTGGCTTTATTATCCATTTATCTTTCCTCCGTCTGAAGACAGAATATCCATAGATGTTGGAAATTCAGGATGATCCTTAAAATATTCCACATCTTCTTTTAATGTTTTAATCGTGTACTCAAAAGTTGGAGCTTTAATTAAAGCACTAACTCTATTAATTGCAATATAAGCTATCACAAAATATAGAATAGGTAACAAGCAAACTACCCAATTACGATATTCAGTCTCCCAAGTAAGGAGAATTATCGCAAAAGATAGGAGAGTAAGACCTAATAATGCAAAAATTAAAGATGCAACTCCCCAAACCAATGCTTGAGTCACCTGTGCTCTTGCTTGAGTAAGTTCAACACCAAAAATCTTACCCCTAGTTTCGGTGTAAGTTATGAAGCTATTAATTAGCTGAGCGATAGTTTGACGTAAATGCATAATTTTGATTTTGATAGAGTAAAAAGCAGATGGGTTTCCCCACCTGCTTAGGGGAAAATTAATGTGAGGTACCAACGAATTATTTGCGGCCGATGATAATACCTAAAAGAAGAGCAGCAACACCAACAGTACCTACTGCACGCCAAGGATTATCTTGAACGTAGTCATCAGTTTTCTTAACTGCATCACGAGTAGTATCAACAACTTTTTGTTTGCCTTCTTCAAATGCAGATTGAGCATTAGAAAGAAGATCTTTAACTTTCATACGAATTTCCTCAGCTTTTTTTCCAGTTTCTTTAGTTGCTTCTTTAAGTAAACCTTCAGCATCAGCTACAGTTTTACGTAGAGCATCTAACATTTCTTCTTCAGTTTTGCTTGCGTCATTTTTAGTTGACATAGTATTCTCCCAATAGTTTTTGGCTGTAATTAGCCCGTAAAGTCTAATGATAAACCTTCAAGTACTGAAAAATTATTACAATGCGGAGTTAAATGTTACAGAATATGACTAGTAATAGACAAAAAATTACTCAATCTTCTTTTTGACGAGTTCCAAATATTCTATCCCCAGCATCTCCTAATCCTGGAATAATATATCCGTGCTCATTAAGCTTCTCATCAATAGATGCAGTAAAGATATCAATATCAGGGTGTTTGCTAATAACTCGTTCAATACCTTCAGGAGCACTAACAAGAGTTAATACACGAATTTCTCTACAACCCATAGCCTTAAGCATATCAATAGCAGCTATTAATGTGCCACCCGTAGCTAACATAGGGTCAATTATTAAAGCGAATCTCTGGTCTAAATCACCTACTAATTTTTTAAGGTAGGTGGCAGCTTCTAGAGTTTCTTCATTTCTTGCTATGCCAATGGCTGAAACTTTAGCGCTTGGTATAAGACTTAATACGCCATTAAGCATGCCAATACCAGCTCTTAAAATAGGCACAACTGTTACTTTCTTACCTGCTAATTTTTTAATACTTACAGGACCACACCACCCTGAGACTTCACAATCTTCTAAAAGGCAGTCTCTTGTAGCTTCATAAGTTAGCAAAATGGCTATTTCTTCTGCAAGCTCACGAAAACTCTTAGTATCTAAATCTACATTACGCATAAGTCCAATTTTGTGCTGAACTAAGGGGTGCTTAATTTCATGAACTGCCATGTAAAATTCCTCTAGAAAATTTGCGTTATTTTATCACGAGCAATCCATTCATCTAATTTATAATTTAGGATTCATTAGGGTTAGATATGTATAAAAATGTTTATAAAAAGGAGGATTTTTTCTACGAACTTCCTCAAGAAAGAATTGCTCAAAGACCTACAAAACATAGAACTGAAAGTAGATTGCTCTACGTTAAGCCAGATGGAACGTGGGCCGACTTGGCATTTCCACAAATAAAAAGCTTATTAAGAAAAAACGACCTTCTTATTTTTAATAATACTCGTGTAATTAAGGCCAGATTATTTGGTCAGAAGTCAACAGGCGGAAAAATTGAGTGTTTGATAGAAAGAGTTGTAAGCCCAAATCGAGCCGTTGTTCATTTGCGATTTAGCAAAAGACCACAAAATGGATCTAATTTGCTATTTGGAGAAGGTGTGCAAGCACTAGTAGTTGAGCAAGATTCAGATGAATTTACATTGGAATTTTCAGAACCAGTGATGGAAGTGTTAGAGAGGATAGGACAGTTACCATTGCCACCATATATAAAGCATAATCCAGATGAATTTGATTATGAGCGGTATCAAACTGTATATGCTTCTAGAGAAGGAGCTATTGCTGCACCAACAGCCGGTTTGCACTTCGATGATAAGCTTTTAGAAGAAATTAAGTCACTTGGTGTTCAAGAGACTATGGTCACATTGCATGTTGGTTCTGGTACTTTTAAGCCAGTGATTACTAGTGACCTAAATGACCATGTGATGCATTCTGAGTGGTTTGAAGTTACGTCTGAGACGTGCGATGCTATTGCTGAATGCAGGAAATCAGGAGGTCGTGTAATTGCAGTAGGTACTACAAGTGTGAGAGCGATTGAGTCTGCAGCTGCATTGGCTGGAATGACCGAAGAAGGTGCTCCTAAGCCATTCACAGGTGATACAAAATTATTTATTACTCCTGGTTATGAACCTCTTGTGATTGATGGGATGATTACAAATTTTCATTTGCCAGAATCAACATTGCTTATGTTAGTTGCAAGCTGGATGGGTTTTGAAACCATGCACAAAGTTTATAAGCATGCTGTTGAAGCAGAATACAGATTTTTCAGTTATGGCGATGCCATGTATATCGAACCTAAATTCTAATAATCATGCTTGAATCAAAATTTAAATTTGAAGTTTTAAAAACACAAGGCAAAGCTAGAAGAGCAACCATGACTTTAAACCATGGTGCTGTTCAGACACCTATGTTTATGCCTGTTGGCACTTATGGATGTGTTAAAGCTATGCTTCCAAGTGATTTAAAGGAAGTGGGCTCTCAAGTTATATTGGGAAATACTTTTCATCTATGGCTTAGACCAGGTACTGAAGTAATTGAAAAACATGGCGGCTTGCACGGATTTATGAATTGGGATCAGCCTATTTTGACTGATTCAGGTGGGTTTCAAGTATTTAGTCTCTCAGACTTAAGAAGCAAAATATATGAGGAAGGCGTTAAATTTTCATCTCCAATTGACGGAGCAAAATTATTCCTTACTCCAGAAGAGTCTATGAGAATTCAAAAGTCATTGAATTCTGATATTGTTATGGTGTTCGATGAGTGTACCCCCTATTTAATTAAAGATAGACCAGCTACTCACGAGGAGGCTGCTAAATCTATGCGTATGTCCCTAAGATGGGCTAAAAGATCTAAAACTGCTTTTGAAGAGCTACGAAACCCAAATGCTTTATTTGGTATTGTGCAAGGTGGAATGTATGATGATTTAAGGATTGAATCCCTTCACGGTCTAAAAGAAATAGGATTTCATGGATACGCCATAGGGGGCTTGTCCGTGGGGGAACCCAAAGAAGAAATGAACCGCATTATTGAATTTTTAGCACATCAGCTACCTGAAGATGCACCTAGGTATTTGATGGGTGTTGGTACTCCCGAGGATTTAGTATATGGTGTTGAACATGGGATAGATATGTTTGATTGCGTTATGCCTACAAGAAACGCAAGAAATGGAACATTGTTCACTAGATACGGGGATCTAAAAATTCGCAACGCACGTTACAAAGATGATATGCGACCGGTCGACCCGTCATTGCCACCTAATACAAGTAGTAAATTTAGTCGTGCATATCTTCATCATCTACAAAAAACAAACGAAATAAGCGGATCTCGTCTAAATACAATTCATAATTTAATGTTTTATTTACATATTATGAAAGAGATGCGAGAAGCCATAGAATTAGGCTCTTTTACAGAGTGGGTGGCTAAATTCCACGAAGACCGAGCTAGGGGCATTGAATAATTACAAAAAGGCTACAATATACGGTTAACGATATAAAAAATAACGGAGAATTTAATGTTTAACGACTTACTGATTGCTACTTTTAATCAAGCGGCAGCACCTGCAAACCAATCACTGGCAGGCACTATTACAGGCCTACTTCCAATGATTTTGATGTTTGGTGTGTTGTGGTTTTTACTTGTTAGACCTCAAATGAAACGTCAAAAAGAACACCGCAAAATGGTTGAGTCTCTAGCTGTAGGACATGAAGTAATTACTACTGGTGGTATTTTAGGAAAAGTAACCCACATTACCGACAACTATATCACTTTAGATATAAGCAAAGGTGAGCAACCTGCAGAAATTCTTCTTCAACGTGTAGCTGTAGCTGCAGTTTTACCTAAAGGCACTATCAAAGATCTATAAGAATGAATCGTTACCCTCTTTGGAAATATTTAATTGTCCTATTTGCATTATTGTTTGGCCTCACGTATACATTGCCAAATATATTTGGACAAACAGTAGCTGTACAAATTTCAAGTACTAATGTAACTAAGAAAGTTGACCAAAACTTACTTAACTTCGCTGAGCAAACTCTAAAGCAAGCGAATATTCCGTTTGAGAATTCTGTTATTCAAGCTAATGGCCCTAACAACAATACTATTAGGATAAGATTTAACAGTCCAAATGAGCAGATTCAAGCTAGGGGCGTTTTAGAGAAGGCTTTAAATCCGAACCCAGAAGACCCTAACTATGTTGTAGCCCTTAATTTATTGTCAGCGACTCCAACTTGGCTCACTTCATTAGGGGCTAATCCTATGGCATTAGGTCTAGATTTGCGTGGCGGTGTGCATTTCCTACTACAAGTGGACATGAAGGGTGCATTGAATTCTAGATACAACTCATTGACTACGGAATTGCGCACCTTTCTTAGAGACGGCAAGGTTTCATTTGAATCTATCCAATTAGAGGGAACTGAGATTAAAGCGGTATTTTCTTCTGAAGAACAGGCCGCAAAGGCTCAAAGTATTATTCGAAAAAGACTACCTGAGTTAACTTCTGAACTATCAGAAACAGGCGGTAGATTTGTTTTAGTTAATTCAATATCCCCAACTGAAATCGATAGAGTACAGGATACGGCTTTAAAACAAAATATCGTTACCCTACATAATAGGATTAATGAGCTTGGCGTAGCAGAGCCTATTATTCAACAACAAGGAAATGATCGTATTGTTGTACAACTTCCTGGTGTGCAGGATATCGCAAAGGCAAAAGATATATTAGGTAGGACCGCAACTTTGGAGTTGCGTTTAGTAGATGATAGCCCTAACGCGCTAGCCTCTCTCTCATCTGGAGTAGTGCCATTTGGTTTAGAGAGATTCAAAGACAGCGACGGGAGGGATATTCTACTGCGTCGTCAAGTTATTCTTACTGGAGAAAACTTAGAAGATGCTCAATCGGGTAGAGATCCTCAAAAACAAATCCCAACAGTAAATCTTACTTTAGATAGCAAGGGCTCTCGTATTTTTAGAGATGTAACTCGAGACAATATCAATAAAAGAATGGCCATTGTATTATTCGAAAAAGGCAAGGGTCAAGTTGTAACCGCCCCTGTTATTCGAGACGAAATACCTAATGGTCAAGTTCAGATTTCAGGGAATATGACTCCGACCGAAGCAGCTGATATTGCATTACTACTTAGAGCTGGTTCTTTGGCAGCTCCCATGAGCATTATTGAAGAGAGGACTATCGGCCCTAGTTTAGGTGAAGAAAATATTAGAAAAGGCTTCCGCTCAACTTGGGTTGGATTTTTGATTATCGCTGTTTTTATGATTATGTATTATCGTTTAATCGGTGTGTTTTCTACGATAGGGCTAGCGTTTAACGTACTTTTACTGATTGCAGTACTTTCATTGATACAAGCGACATTGACATTGCCAGGTATTGCAGCGATTGCCCTCACCTTAGGTATGGCTATTGACGCCAACGTGCTAATTAATGAGAGGATTCGTGAGGAACTTCGTGAAGGAGCAAACCCTCAACAGGCTATAAATATAGGTTTTGAAAAAGCATGGGGTACGATATTTGACTCTAACATTACGTCTCTAATCGTGGGTCTAGCATTATTAGCATTTAGCGGCCCAGGCCCAATTCGTGGATTTGCAGTTGTGCACGTATTAGGTATTTTGACTTCCATGTTCTCTGCTGTTGTAGGAGTTAGAGCACTTGTTAATCTTTGGTATGGACGCAAGAAAAAACTCAAAAGCATTTCCATCGGTACTGTATGGAAACCTAAAAATAATAAAGAATTAAAGGCATAGGGGACAAATATGGAATTTTTCAAAATACATAAAACCATCCCTTTTATGAAGCATGCACTGATTCTAAATATAATCAGTCTGGTTTTATTTTTGCTGGCAGTTTTCTTTATTGCTACTAAGGGCTTTAACCTTTCTATTGAATTTACGGGTGGTACTCTCGTTGAAGCGAAATACGATAAGCCTGCCGATCTGGAAGGTATTCGTAAATCAATCGGAGGATTTTATTCCGACTTTCAAGTTCAGAACTTTGGTTCTGCTGAAGATGTATTAATTCGCTTACCTATTGTTGAAGGAAAAAATACCGCTCAACAAAGTCAGGAAATATTATCTGCTCTTAAATCTCAAGATCCTAGTGTTTCTTTGACTCGGGTAGAGTTTGTAGGTCCTCAAATCGGTAATGAACTTTATACAAATGGGTTACTAGCATTTTTCTTTGTAATTGTTGGTATATGCGTATATTTGGCATTTCGATTCGAATGGAAATTCTCTATTTCTGGTGTTGTGGCAAATGTTCATGATGTCATAATAATCCTTGGGTTTTTTGCATTCTTTCAGTGGGAGTTTTCTCTTACTGTTTTAGCTGCAATTCTCGCAGTGTTGGGTTACTCAGTGAACGAATCTGTAGTTGTTATGGATAGGATTCGTGAGAATTTCCGCAAGCAAAGAAAAGCTTCAGTAGTTGAGATTATCAATAGTTCTATTACTCAAACCATTTCAAGAACTATAATTACTCACGGATCTACTCAGATTATGGTACTTTCTATGTACTTCTTGGGTGGTCCGTCCCTACACTACTTTTCACTGGCCTTAACCATAGGTATTTGGTTTGGTATTTATTCTTCTATTTTCGTAGCAGCAGCTGTCGCTATGTGGCTAGGTATCAAAAGAGAAGACATGGTTAAACCTGTTAAGAAACAAACTGACGAACAATTAGTACCCTAACTGATGCAAGAAGTTAATTTAAAACGGTCAACTAAAGCAGAATCGGCTAATCAATTTATTGAAGAAAAGCCGATTCATTTTCCTGCACACGCTAAAAAACTATACATTAAGACTTTCGGCTGCCAGATGAATGAGTACGATTCAGAAAAGATGGCCGACGTTTTAAATGCAGAAAAAGGTCTGGAACTAACCGACAATCCTGAAGAAGCTGATGTTATCTTGCTTAATACATGTTCTATTAGAGAGAAGGCACAGGAGAAGGTTTTTTCTGATTTGGGTCGCATAAATCTACTTAAAAAGAAAAAACCCGATTTACTTATTGGTGTTGGAGGATGTGTTGCTAGCCAAGAAGGTGCCACTATTCTCCAAAGAGCCCCGTATGTGGATATAGTTTTCGGACCTCAAACTCTACACAGATTACCTGAACTTATAGAGCAAAAAGAGTCTACTGGACGTGCACAAGTTGACGTGTCATTTCCAGAAATAGAAAAATTTGATCATTTACCCCCTGCCCGTGTAAATGGTCCGACTGCTTATGTATCTATTATGGAGGGCTGCAGTAAATATTGTTCATACTGTGTTGTTCCATATACTCGGGGTGAAGAAATCTCAAGACCACTTGAGGATGTTTTAGTAGAAGTAGCGGATTTAGCCGATCAAGGCGTAAAAGAAATCAATCTTCTTGGTCAAAACGTTAATGCTTATCGCGGAACTGTCGGAGAGCAAGGAGAAATCGCTGATTTTGCGATGCTTTTAGAACTTATCCATGAAATTCCAGGTGTTGAAAGAATTCGTTATATTACATCTCATCCCAAAGAGATGACTAAACGCTTAATTGAAGCACACGGGAAACTTCCAAAACTTGTTCCATTTCTTCATTTACCAGTTCAAGCTGGTAGTGATAGAGTTTTGGCTGCCATGAAACGTGGATATACTTCTCTTGAATATAAATCAGTTGTTAGAAATCTCTATAAAGTCAGACCTGATTTAACTCTATCATCTGATTTTATTGTTGGATTCCCTGGAGAAACCGAAAAAGATTTTGAAGCTACTCTCAAATTGATTAAAGATTTAAATATAGATACTTCATTCTCATTTATTTACTCACGAAGACCGGGCACACCCGCAGCAGATTTACCTGATGATACCCCTTATGAAGTTATGTTAGAGAGACTTCAAAGACTACAAGCCCTTGTAAATAAACAAGCTAGAGCATTTAGCGAAAAAATGCTTGGTACTAATCAAAAAGTATTGGTTGAAGGATTCTCAAAAAGAGACTCAGAAGAATTAATGGGACGTACTGAAAATAATAGAATTGTTAACTTCAAAGGTCCCGATTCACTAGTTGGCCAAATGGTCACAGTTAAAATTACTGATATATACACCAATTCTCTTAGAGGGGAGCTTGTTTAAATTATGAGTAAAAGCATTAATATTACTCTTGAGGGGGACAATACCCATTTAGCCAATTTTCTTGGCCCTCTTGATGAGAATTTAATGCAAATAGGTGCCGCTTTTAATGCAAAAGTTGCACGCTCAGGTAATCGAGTAACCGTAACTGGAGACTTTGCTGATGAATGCAAAAAGGTTGTCGAAAAATTCTTCCGTCTTGCACGTCATAAGCCATTAGATCTAGAAGAAGTTCAATTGGGTCTTGTTGAAGAGATAACCTCAAACCCAAACATACCTGTTAGTGATAGTCATTTTTCAAATTATTATGAAGAAGAATTAGATGATACTTCCACAGAACTATCTATCACCGATGAAAATGAACTTTATTTTCTAAGAACTAGAAAAAAAGACCTTAAACCTAGAACACCTAGACAAAAAGAATATATCCATAAAATTTTGCATAATGATATCAGCTTTGGTGTTGGGCCTGCAGGTACAGGAAAAACATGGCTTGCAGTGGCTTGTGCCGTCGATGCTTTGGAAAGAGATCAAGTCGAGAGAATTATTCTAACAAGACCAGCGGTTGAAGCAGGTGAAAGATTAGGATTTCTTCCGGGCGATTTAGCAAGCAAGGTAGACCCTTACTTAAGACCTTTGTATGACGCCCTTTATGACTTAATGGGATTTGATAAAGTTCAAAAACTTTTCGAAAAGCAAATTATAGAAATTGCACCTCTTGCATATATGCGAGGAAGAACATTAAATCGAGCTTTCGTAATTTTGGATGAGGCTCAGAATACATTGCCAGAACAGATGAAGATGTTTTTGACTCGCATTGGATTTGGAAGTAAAGCAGTAATTACGGGCGATCCGAGTCAAGTCGACTTGCAGCGAGGTCAAAGAAGCGGTCTAACCCATGCATTGGGCGTTCTTAAAAAAGTGGAAGGCATTACTTTTACTCATTTTACGAGCCGTGATGTTGTGCGACATCATTTAGTTGCTAGAATCGTGGAGGCATATGCATATCACGAAAAATATAAATCTGACAAATAGCCATGCTTAATCTATCTGTACAGTATGTCGTGCCATTTGAGGAATTAAAACGTCAAACCATTCGTTCATGGGTATTAAAAGCTCTTAAAAAAGCTCACGAATATTTTGAATTTGAATCGGCCCAAATTAATTTAAGATTTGTAGATGCATTAGAAGCTCAAGAATTAAATAAGACCTATCGCTCTAAAGATTACGTACCCAATATACTTACCTTTGACTATGGAGTCGATGCACTAGATGTTCTAAGAGCTGATATTGTGATATGCAAGGAGGTGTTATTGCGTGAAGCTTTAGAGCAAGGCAAAACAACAACACAGCACGCATGCCATTTGGTGATTCATGGTGTTTTACACGCATGTGACTTTGACCATATAGATGAACAGATGGCAATGCAAATGGAAACCCTCGAATCTGAGTTAGTCATGTCGTTTGGATTCCCTCATCCATATAATTAGATTGCTAAAAATATCCAGTTTTCCCCCATTGTCACTAAATTTAGGTTATTCTTAAACTTCCTTTAACTCGACGTCAAAGAGATGTCAACTGAACCATATCCGTCGCACAGACGACCACAAAAAAAAATTCACCGTTCTTTCGGTAAACGCCTAGTACAAAAACTCAAAGGCTTATTCAGTCTTCAACACGAACCAGAAGATAGAGAAGACATTCACGAAATCCTAAATCAGGCCCATAAACATTCTATTATCGACGAGCACACCCTTAAGATGATGCTTGGCTCTTTTTCATTTTCTGAAAAAATGGCTAACGATATTATGGTTTCTAGGTCGAAGATGGACGTGATTGATATAAACAGATCATTGCCAGATATAGTGCGATATATAAATGAAACTTCGCACTCGAGATTTCCTGTCTTTGATGGGGAGCGGGATAATATTATCGGCATACTTCTAGCAAAAGATGTTCTTCGTTATTTCAATACCAAAAATCAAGTAATTCGAGGACTTGTTAGACCTGCACTATTTGTTCCTGAAACCATACTTCTTAGTAAGCTTCTTCAAGAATTTAAATCGACAAGGAATCACATTGCCATCGTAGTTGATGAATACGGTACAATCACTGGCCTTGTAACTATGGAAGATGTGCTTGAACAAATTGTCGGCGATATCGAAGACGAATACGATGAGGAAGCTGAACAAACTATATTTTCAGAGACGGAGCATAGCTGGCGCGTGAAGGGCATAAGCGAAATTCGTCATTTGAATGATGTTTTGGGCTGCGATTTACCTGAAGATAATTATGAAACTTTAGGTGGTTTGCTCGCTTCTGAACTTGATGAAATTCCAAAGAGAAATGACACTTATCAATATAAAGATTTGAAATTTAAAGTTCTTAAAGCTGATGAGAAGCAAGCTTTGTGGATTCATGTACGTCGAGTTCCAATTGTTCATGACTCAGAAAATGAATTATTAGCTAACTAATGAAATTAATTATTCTATTTTTTTTGGGAGCTCTGCATGCACAGAGCTTTTCTGCTGGTCTACTACCTGAATTTGCACAAGGGCCGATTCAGCTAATAACTTTCACCCTAGCTGTAATACTTATTTTTCATGGCCCGAAAAGAAATTATCTTAAAACATTTGCTTTTTCGCTTGCCTACTTTTCCTTCGGACTTTATTGGATATATAACAGTGTCCACGGTTTTGGATATATTTATCCTGCGGTGGCCTGGGCAATAGTTATTTTATTTGCAGCATTCCTCTCCTTATTTCCAGTTCTTGCAGTATTCATATATCGCAAAATTGGATACCGTAATTTCACAGGATTTTTAGCTCCAATAATTTTCGCTTCATCCTGGACCGTAGCAGAATTAATAAGAGGATATTTGCTCACTGGTTTTCCGTGGCTTAATTTAGCTTATGCTCATGCACAAAGCCCGATAGGAGCATGGGCCCCTATTTTTGGCTCATATGGAATGAGCTTTATAGCCTCCCTACTTTCTGCTTTTACCGCTCAGTGGGTCTTACGCAAAGAGATTAAAAAAGAGGTGCGATTTGCTCAATTTGGTATCATTTCGATTCTTTTGTCTTGCATTATTCTCAATACAATCCAATGGTCTAAACCATACGGCAACTTAGTTTCTGTAAGACTTGTGCAAAGTAATATTGTCCAAGATATTAAATACAATCCACTAAATCTTGAGACTATTATTAATCATAATCTAGAGTTAGCTATGTTGCCTGCTGGCTCTCAAAACCAACCTCCTGAGATTGTGTTATTTTCAGAAAGCATAATCCCCACTGCTCATAAAAATCTGCCTCCAGCATTTTGGATAAAGCTGCTTTCTATAGCCAACCAAACTGAAGCCCAATATATTGTTGGATTAAATTACGAAGTAGAAAACCCTAATGCAAATTCTGATTCTACCTATCCATTTAAATTGCATAATAGTTTGTTGCTAGTAAATAAAGACACCGAACTACTATCTTTATACGAAACAAATAACCCTGCTAATTTAGCAAGATATGATAAAAAACATTTAGTGCCATTTGGTGAGGTTGTTCCAAGCTATGTTCGTTGGTTTGTGAATATGATTGGACTACCGTTTATTGATTTCAGTCCAGGTTCTTACCGTCAGAATAATTTTGTGATTAATGGTCAGTCTATTGCCGCTAATATCTGCTACGAAGATATTTTCGGCCAGGAGTTATTAGCCTCACTTTTTGATAAAAACGGAAATCCAGGCGCCACAATTCTCTATAACGCAAGTAATCTAATGTGGTTTGGAAATAGTTCCGCCCTAGGCCAGCATCTTGAAATGTCTAAAGTTAGAGCTAGAGAAACAGCTAGACCTATCGTAAGAGCGACTAATACAGGAGCTACTGCACATATCGACCATAATGGTAAAGTTCTAGCTTCTCTTCCATACGAAACAACAGGTGTTCTAGATGTTTTAGTACAAGGTCGAACAGGATTCACCTTTTACTCACGCATTGGTGACTGGGGAATTCTTATAGTTGTTATTGGATTATTGTGCTTAGGCTTCTTTTACAGAAAAACTACAAAACAAGTTTAATTGAGTCAAATTCTTTACAAGATATTTGAATTAATGCTAATATAGCTTTCTTTAGTTCTTGGTCCCCTTCGTCTAGAGGCCTAGGACACCACCCTTTCACGGTGGGTACAGGGGTTCGAATCCCCTAGGGGACGCCACTACCTGGAGCGGTAGTTCAGTTGGTTAGAATACCGGCCTGTCACGCCGGGGGTCGCGGGTTCGAGCCCCGTCCGCTCCGCCATTTATTCATATAAAAGCTAGTATCAATCGCATACTAGCTTTTATCTTATG
Source organism: Taylorella asinigenitalis ATCC 700933 (assembly GCF_000687755.1). Lineage (GTDB taxonomy): Bacteria > Pseudomonadota > Gammaproteobacteria > Burkholderiales > Burkholderiaceae_B > Taylorella > Taylorella asinigenitalis. Next base: position 29,245 of record NZ_JHXN01000002.1, on the reverse strand, counting down.
TATAACTTAAGCTCACATTAGAAGCTAAACATCATCCCCAAACTTCCTCCAAATCCTCCCTTAGAATCGCCTGAAACAGATGCCTTTCCTACCCATGCCTCATCGCCTGACATAGCTGATACTCCTAAAGAGTAGCCAAATGCTCCTCGATATGTTGCTACACCTAAACCCACACCGATTTGATCGGGAGTCCATGCCTGTGGCAATGATGCTGTGGCCATCGCTGAAGCCGACCCAGCTCTTGATTCCTTTTTCAAAGCCTCTAAGTCTTCGCTCAATTTTTTCGTTGATGCAGAAAATTTCTTATCTAAATTAGAAAATATCCGAGAAGATTCAGCTTTTAATTGACCTAGATTTACGGCATCAGTATTATCCACTGCGTCGGCAACGTTTTGGACTCTATTTCCGCCCATACTGACTTCAGTAGCACTTGAAACCTTAAATTCTTTGCTTACAGCTATTCCGCCGTTTGCCGTAACTTTTCCTTCAAACGTAGGTGCCTTCAAGCTTTCAATAAGGTTTCCTATTTTATCGTTTGTCGCTTTGATGGAACTTGTATTTTTTGCTATAGCTTCCTTATTTGTGGCAATGCCCTCGAGATTTTTCGCTACTTTTGTATCCGTCGCCTTTATCGCATCAGCATTAGTTTTAACTTTAATACCCAAGTCTTTAACGTCACTCACTGCTTTTTCGACTTTAGCACCCATTTTTTCTACGGCTGAAGTGTTTTTAGTAAGATTGGTTTTTAAGTCTGCTATCTTATCGTTACTTTTATCGATTTCGAAGTTTAGCTTTTTAATTCCATCTTCATTTTTTCCCACTTTTGTGCTTATTTTTGATAATTCTGTTTTAGACTCTTTTAGCGAATCACTAGCCGTATCCAATTTAGTATTAACTTTAGTTACTGTATCATTTGTTTTTTCTAAATCTTTTATGAGATCAGCTAATTTATCCTCATGTTCAGACACTGTGACACTCAATTCACTAGTGGTTGCTGAGATTTCACCTCCAGATATAGCTCCAGATTCAGCTGCTGTAGACCTAACTTTACCTAATGCAATTATTGTTTTTGTGGGTGCATCAGAAGTTGCACCTTCTCTTTCCTCATAAAAATTTGCCAATTTGCAAGATGAAAAATTAGGCTTCTGGTTTTTTGCACTAATATCTGAATCAGTGCAATCGTAATAAAATGTTATTCGAGGTTTATCTATTTCATGCACAGTTGTGAATAGACCTGCATGCCCAATGGTTGGGGTAAAAGCAAATAGAGTTATTGATAAAGTTGTTTTAAGTTTAAAAAATTTCATGATGACTCCTTGAAAAAAATCAGTTTTAATTCTAGGAATCGGTCTAAAGTATTAGTAGATATTGTGCAAACATTTATCCATTGGGAAATTTACTTACGCAAAAGGTTTTATCTATATAAATTCTGAATATTCCCCCATTTTTATATAACTCTGTAAAATAAGTTTTAGGTTTAAATAAAATTAAAAACAACACTTAGTCAATGAATACAAATTCAAAATCATCTCCAGTTCCAGTTTTGGAAGTTAAAAATCTTAGCGTTGATTTTGTAAGTAGTGAACGTACGGTACATGCCGTAAAAGATTTATCTTTTTCGCTCTTTAAAGGTCAAACTTTAGCAATTGTTGGTGAATCCGGTTCAGGAAAATCCGTGACATCACTAGCTATCATGCGATTGGTAGAGAATGGCGGAGGTGAAATATCTTCAGGTCAGATTTTATTTACCCCAAACGGTAAAAAGACTGTTGATTTAGCTAAATTATCAGCAAAAGAGTTAAGAAAAATCCGTGGTGCTGATATAGCCATGATTTTCCAAGAACCAATGACATCTTTAAATCCAGTGTTTACTGTTGGTGAACAGATTTCGGAATCCATTAGGCTTCATCAAGGTTTGTCTCATTCAGCTGCTATGGCTGAAGCACTTCGTATGCTAGACCAAGTTAGGATACCCGAGGCTAAAAGCATAATTAAACGTTACCCACATCAACTCTCAGGTGGAATGCGTCAAAGAGTTATGATTGCAATGGGGCTGGCTTGTAAACCATCGCTTCTAATAGCCGATGAACCTACAACGGCCTTGGACGTAACTATTCAAGCCCAAATCCTTCAACTTATTCGTGAACTACAAAAAGAGATGCACATGGGTGTAATCTTCATTACTCACGATATGGGTGTGGTGGCTGAAGTAGCGGACCGAGTACTGGTTATGTATAAAGGTCAGAAAGTAGAGGAAAACATTGCCACAGAAATATTTCATTCGCCCCAGCATGCGTACACTAAAGCTCTTCTCTCAGCCGTACCAAAATTAGGGTCTATGTCTGGGAAAGAACTTCCAGAAAGATTTGACTTACTGACCATGGAAGATGATTTAACAGATGAGGTAACTGAAACGCTTCAACCTAAGCCATTAGAGCCGCTCTACGATAAGCCCCCTATACTAGAAGTTAAAAATTTAAAAACACATTTTGATATAAGCGGTGGGTTTTTAGGTCTAGAAAAAAAACGTGTTCATGCAGTCGAAAAAATTAATTTTTCATTGTATGAGCAAGAAACTTTGGCCATAGTTGGTGAATCTGGATGCGGCAAATCAACCACTGGTCGCTCATTGCTTAGATTAATACAAGCTCAAAGTGGTGAAATCCTTTTTAAAGGACAGGATATTAATAAACTCTCCAAACAGGAGATGCAAAAAATCCGCAGAGACATTCAGTTTATTTTTCAAGACCCTTACGCATCCTTGGATCCTCGACAAACCGTTGGATACTCCATTATGGAGCCCCTGCTAATTCACAAAGTAGCTCAAGGAAAAGAAGCTAATGAGCGAGTTGAGTGGCTTTTAGAAAAAGTTGGATTGCCAGGAGATATGGCTCAGCGATATCCGCATGAATTCTCTGGAGGTCAAAGACAAAGGATATGCATTGCTAGAGCATTAGCTTTAAATCCAAAAATCGTTATTGCTGATGAATCTGTTTCAGCACTCGATGTTTCAATACAAGCTCAGATAGTCAATTTATTGATGGACCTTCAACAAGAATTTGGTATTTCTTATCTATTTATTTCACACGATATGGCTGTTGTTGAGCGAATTAGTCACAGAATTGCTGTTATGTACTTGGGCCAAATCGTAGAATTAGGTTCGAGAAAAGCTATATTTGAGAATCCACATCACCCATATACAAAGAAATTAATCGATGCAGTTCCTATTGCAGACCCAACAAGACGCAATCTTGATCGTGAGCTTCTAACAGGTGAAATTCCAAGCCCAATCCGAAAATTAGGCGACGATCCTATAGTGCAACCTCTTTTTCAATTATCTGAAAATCATTTCGTAGCAAGGCATCCGATTGGTGTCTATAAATAATTCGTTAAAACCAAGGAGTAATAAATGAATACTTTTGCAAAAAAAACTTTGGCAATGAGCTTGCTTCTTAGCGGCCTTGCACTTTCATCAACTGCGAATGCAACTAAGGATGTTGTAATTGCAATTCCTTATGGTTTAAGTGCTCTAGACCCATACAATACCAACTCTACATTAGCTCAAGCAGTAGGCAAAGGCTGGTACGAAGGACTCTTTGAATTTGACAAGGATTTAAATATCCAACCTCTTCTAGCTACAGAGTATAAAGCTAGTGAAGACGGCTTGGTGTATACATTTAAACTTCGCGAGGGCGTTAAGTTCCACGATGGTACTGATTTCAATGCAGAGGCAGTAAAAGTTAATTTTGAACGTGTGCTAGATAAATCTAATGCTCTTGCACGATATAACCAATTTAACAAAATTAAATCAGTTGAAGCCCTTAGTCCATATGAAGTAAAAATTACTTTATCGGAGCCGTTCTCTGCTTTTATCAATAATTTAGCACACCCTTCAGCTATGATTATTTCTCCAAAAGCAATTGAGAAATACGGTAAAGATATTAATTTCCACCCTACAGGTACTGGTCCTTTCCAATTCGTAGAATGGAAACCTGGGGAAACTGTAAAAATGAAACGTAATGATAGCTACTGGAGCAAAGAAAACTTAGCAAAAGTAGACACTATTACTTTCCGCGTAATTACAGATAACAATACTAGAGCGGCTGTTATGAAAACAGGCGAAGCTCACTTTACTAACCCTGTACCATACGAACAAATTGATGTTTTAAAAAGCAACGATAAGCTTGATATTGTAATTTCACCATCAATTATCGCAAGATATATGTCTATTAATGTGCTTGAAAAACCTTTTGACAATATTAAAGTTCGTCAAGCTCTTAACTACGCTATCAATAAGGAAGCCTTAATCAAAGTTGCTTATAACGGATATGCTGAAGTCGCAACTGGTGTAGTCCCACCACTTGTTGAATTCTCAAAACAATTCAAAGCATACGAATATGACCCTAAAAAAGCACGCGAACTACTTAAGGAAGCGGGATATCCAAATGGTTTTGAGACTGTTTTATGGTCTGGGTATAACGATGGTACATCTGTAAAAGCTATTCAATTCCTTCAACAACAATTAAGGCAAGTTGGAATTAAAGCTAAAGTTGAATCTCTTGAATCTGGTCAACGTGTAGCTAAAGTACAGAAAGTACAAAAACCTGAGGATGCTGGCGTTAGGCTATATTACATTGGCTGGTCGGCCTCTACTGGTGAAGCTAACTGGGCACTAGCTCCATTGCTTAAAGGAGATGCTTGGCCTCCAGTATTCTCTAATACTTCCTACTACAAAAACGATAAAGTTGATGAAAATCTAGAAGCAGCTCTAAAAACTACCGATAAAGATGAGAAAAGCAAACTATATGCTGAAGCTCAAGAAATCATTTGGAAGGAGGCACCTTGGGTCTTCCTAAACGTAAGTAAATTAGTATCTGCTAAAAGTAAACAATTAGACGGCGTATATATTATGCCTGACGGTTCATATTACTTTAAACAAGTAGATTTAAAACAATAATTTATTAGCTGTACCTGTGGGGTAAGAATCTTACCCCACAATTAATTCATAAATTTATGCTTTCATACTTTATAAAAAGAACAATCGGAATGATACCAACGCTTTTATTGATATGCGTTTGTGTATTTTTGTTCGTCCATATGCTTCCAGGCGATCCAGCAGTACTTGCAGCAGGCCCAGAAGCCGATGCAGAAACAATTCAAATAATTCGAGAAAATCTTGGACTTAATCTTCCACTTTGGGAGCAGTTCATCAACTATATGGGCAATATTTTGCAAGGAGACCTAGGTCAGTCACTTAGAACTAAACGTCCCGTATTTGATGAAATTGCCATTAGATTTATGCCTACCATGTTATTAACTATTACAAGCATGGCGTGGTCTGTAATTTTCGGTCTAGTGATTGGTGTGGTCTCTGCAATTTGGCGCAACACTTGGCCAGACAGATTATTTATGACACTAGCAGTATCTGGTATTTCCCTTCCTGCATTTGCATTCGGAATGCTCCTAATTCAAGTATTTGCTGTGTGGTTGGGATGGTTGCCATCTGTTGGGGCTGATAGTTGGAGACACTACATATTGCCATCTATAACCTTAGGAGTCTCTGTTGCCGCTGTTATGGCTAGATTTACAAGAGCTTCTTTTGTTGAAGTTATTCATGAAGATTTTGTTAGAACCGCACGTGCTAAGGGTTTAAGCGAAAAAGTAGTAATGCTTAAACATAGTTTAAGAAATGCCTTAATTCCCGTAGTAACTATGATGGGTTTGCAATTTGGATTTCTTTTAGGAGGTTCAATTGTGGTAGAAACTGTATTTGGATGGCCAGGTATGGGAAGCCTACTTATCGACTCTGTAAATGCTCGTGATTACCCGATGATTCAAGGATTAGTTCTTTTGTTCTCCTTTGAATTCATAGTAATCAACTTAATAGTTGATTTGATGTACGGTGTAATTAACCCAACAATTCGCTATAAGTAGTAAGTATGGAAAATAATTTAAAAAACAAAAATATTAGAACTCCAATGAGCGAGTTCAAAAGAAAATTTAAAAAACAGACCTTTGCCATAATTGCTGGAATCTTTATTCTTTTTCTTATTGTTATCGCAATCTTTGCCCCATGGATTGTTCCATTTGACCCTGAAAATTTCTTTGACTACGATAAGTTAAATCAACCTCCATCATGGGAACATTGGATGGGTGTAGATTCCTTAGGTAGGGATATTCTTAGCAGAATAATTATGGGAACTAGAATTTCCTTAGCTGCGGGTTTTGTATCTGTGGCTTTAGGTATGGTTGTTGGAACTATTTTGGGACTACTTGCTGGGTATTATGAGGGTTGGATAGATAGAATCGTTATGCGTCTATCAGATGTTTTGTTAGCGTTTCCTGGTATATTGCTTGCAATTGGTGTGATCGCAGTTTTAGGTCCTAGCATGATTAATGTGATTATTGCAGTAGCTGTTTTTAGTGTTCCAACATTTGCACGTTTAGTTAGAGGCAATACCCTATCTCTTAAAAATATGACTTATGTGGAAGCCGCTAAAAGTATTGGTGCTTCGGATTTTACAATTTTATTTAAGCATATATTGCCAGGCACTATTTCTCCTATAGTTATCTACGCAACTATGCGTATAGGTACATCAATAATAACTGCGGCATCGCTTTCATTTATTGGTATGGGTGCACAACCTCCTACTCCAGAATGGGGGGCAATGCTTAACGAAGCACGCTCCGATATGGTATTGGCACCGCATGTGGCTCTTTTTCCATCACTAGCTATTTTCCTTACAGTTTTAGCTTTCAATATATTGGGTGATGGTTTAAGAGATGCTTTAGATCCTAAACTTAAGACTTAATATGATTAACACAGAGGCTCTTCTAATTCCTAATATAGCACCAAGAGTTGGGTCTCTTGAGAGCGGTGCAATGGATAATATCTGCGATATTGATGGTATTACTGTCGGTCACTTCACTTTACATGAAGATAAACCGCATTGCATCAGAAGTGGTGTCACAGTAATAAATCCAAATAAAGATAAAAATTTATTTATCGATAAAATCCCTGCAGCTGTAAGTGTGATAAATGGCTTTGGAAAAAGTTATGGTCTTATCCAATTAGAAGAACTTGGCACAATTGAAACTCCTATAGCTTTAACAAATACTTTTAGTGTCCCCATAGTAGCTCAAGCACAAATCAAAAAAGCTATCGAAATTAACTCTGAAATTGGACGTTCACTTCCAACAGTTAATTCCTTGGTCTTAGAGTGTAACGATGGATTTTTGAACGATATTCAAGCACTTGCTATAAATGAAGAACACTATTTGAAGGCCCTCTCCAATTGCAAAACACATTTTGAACAAGGTGCTGTGGGTGCAGGCCATGGAATGAAATGCTTCGGTTTCAAAGGGGGTATAGGCTCAGCTTCAAGAATAAGTGCTGGCTTACATAAATATACTGTTGGGGCCTTAGTTTTATCTAATTTTGGAGCCTTACCTAATTTAAGAATTGCTGGTCTAGAACTCGGAAAAAAATTCGCTTCCCATAATGTTAGAGGTTCCGAAGAAGCCATTATCCATGATTCCTATGATAAAGGGTCGATAATTATTATTATTGCTACCGACGCACCACTTGATTCCCGTCAACTTAAGAGATTAAGTTTGAGAGCCGCAGCAGGTCTAGCTCGTACTGGTTCTAATTTTGGTCACGGAAGTGGAGATATTTGCGTAGCATTCTCTAATGCTTATTCACTGAAGCAATCAGATTCAATGGATATGAACGAGAGCATTGCCACAGTAAACGAAGGTCAGATTAATTATTTGTTTGATGCGGCGGCGGAAGCCACGGAGCAAGCCATTATCAATTCACTTTGGTTTGCAAAATCCACTAAAGGCCGCGATGGCAATGAATGTCGTAACCTTCATGAAGTAATTATGGAAAATTCTTCTATATTGGGATTATTATGAAAGTATTAATTAGTGCGGATATTGAAGGGGTAGCTGGAGTTGTGGACCCCGAACAGTGTAGGACTGGAACGAGTGCATGGGAGCGGGCACGTGTGTGGTTTACAGAAGAAGTAAACGCCGCTGCAAGAGGAGCGTTTGATGCTGGCGCGAAGGAAGTAATAGTTGCCGACTCTCATGCGACTTTTAGAAATATATTGCCAGATTTAATCGATGAACGCATCTACTTGATTACTGGTAAACCTAGAATCTATAGCATGGTAGCAGGCGTTGAAACTGGAGTAGATGCAGTGGCATTTATAGGGCATCATTCGCAAGCCCGTGGCCGTGGTGTTTTAGCCCATACAATCAATGGATTTTCTTTCTCGCAAATTCGTGTTAACGGCAGGGCCTATGGGGAACCTGGTTTGTACGGTCTCTTGGCTGGAGAAGTTGATGTACCAGTGATTTTCGGCAGTGGTGATCAAATTCTAGAAGCGGAAAATAAAGAATTTTTCCCTGAAGCTGTATGGGTTCATACAAAAGAGGCTTTAGGCACATTTGTCGCAAAATCTAAAAGCACAACAAGAGCACAATACGAAATTTTTAAGGGCATGCGAAGTGCAGTTGAAAAATTCATGACTAATCGTGATTTGTATGAACCCTTTAAAATTCCTAGCCCATACGAATGTGAACTAGCATGTCATAAGCCTGAAATGGTGGATATCTTCACGATATTGCCAGGAACAGAAAGATTAGATTCCTTAACTCTAAAATTTAAGACAGAATCTATATTAGATTTAATACGCACTATAAATACATTTTCACTAATGTCCAGTGCTTTGAGGTAATCATTATGAAAGGTCCAGTGATAGCCATTCATGGCGGGGCAGGTGCTATATCTAAAAGCAAAATCACAGATGAGATAGAACACAAATATAGAGCGTCCCTAAAAGAGATTATTGATGCCGGAGCTGATGCCCTTAGAGATGGTGCGAGTGCTATAGATGCAGTTGCACTAGCTGTAAGCATGTTTGAAGATAATCCTATATTTAACGCTGGCAAAGGGGCCGTATTCACGCACAATGCCACTCACGAGCTGGATGCATCCATTATGTGCGGTGAAACATTAAGATGTGGTGCCGTCGCAGGCATTGCCACCATAAAAAATCCAATTTATGCTGCCAAATGTGTAATGGAAAAAAGCAAGCATGTAATGCTAATCTCAAAAGGGGCTGAAGATTTTTTGCGTGCTCAGGGATTTGAGGCTGTGCCAAACGATTATTTCAGCACAGATATACGACGCGAACAGCTTGAGATTGCCTTAAAGAGCGATTCTCAAGAGGCCTTGCTCGATCATGATTCGGACCATCAAGCCTCCCCAATAGATGAAAAAAATAAAATGGGCACAGTAGGTGCTGTCGCACTCGATGCTCACGGAAATCTAGCAGCCGCAACTTCTACAGGCGGCATGACAAATAAGATGGCTGGTCGTGTAGGCGATTCGCCTATTATTGGTGCAGGCTGTTATGCGAACAACAATACCTGTGCCGTCTCTACAACAGGGCATGGAGAGCATTTCATAAGATCTGTAGTAGCTTACGATATTTCTGCTTTGATGGACTATAAGGGGCTATCTTTAAAAGATGCCTGCGATGAGGTCGTATATAAGAAACTTCCTTTAATTGATGGATCTGGCGGACTAATTTCTATCGATAAAGATGGCAATGCTTACCTCCCTTTCAACTCCGCTGGAATGTACAGGGGTTTAGGATATGCAACTGGATCGAGAGAAGTGGCTATTTATAAAGGTGAGGCTATTTAATTTTCTCTAAGCCCTGATTTGCAAGCTTATCAGCTCTATCATTATTAGGGTCACCGCTGTGACCCTTTATCCATGCCCATGTTGGCTTAATCAAATCAACTAAGTCCAAAAGCTGCATCCATAAATCCTTGTTTTTTACAGGAGATTTTGAAGCAGTTTTCCATCCATTTTTCTGCCAATTCTCCAGCCATTTTTGTGTGAAAGCGTTCATGACATATTGAGAATCAACTGTAATCTTTATCTTAGAAAAGTCATTATGACACTCTTTTACATATTTTAGGCTCTCAATGACAGCCATCAACTCCATGCGATTATTCGTAGTGTCCTGTTCGCCGCCACATAGTTCAATTTCACGCCCATCGCAAAAAATTAGTGCTCCCCAACCGCCAGGACCTGGATTTCCCTTGCAAGCTCCATCGGTCCATATTTCTATATTTTTAGACATTATTATTTTCCTTACTCAACACAGGTACACCATTTTTAATTGATGAAGTTTTTGAAAATGCCAACCCCACCGCAGCTCCTGCCAATGATGAGCGTTTTAATACAAGAGCATAACTAGGAATAAAAATTCTTGAAAACATAACACCTTTTTTGGTTTGATTTGTTATTTCCTTGGACTCAAATTCAAATTCTGCACTCCATATCTTAATTTGCTGTGCAGATAACTTTCTTTTCTTTGGCAATGGACACGCACGCATCTTTTTGCTTATTTTGCTCAATGGATTTGTTTTTAGACCTAAGATAACGATCAAGCCATGTGGGTTAAGATGAGCAGAAATTAATTTAAGAGTATCTTTGGGATAATCAAGCAATTCCAATGTATGTGGCAATATGATTAAATCTGCCTCAGAAAATTTGTTTAGATCCTCAAACGAAATAATGGCTTTGTTTTGCGTTCTAGCATTCTTTAAATAATTATGTTTAGGCAATCCAATCTGTATGGATTGATATCCGAAAGTGTTGGTCAAGAGTCCCTCTATAGCACTTAATTCCCATTTGATAAGTGGGGCACCTTCATTAAAAAGCCAGTTTGAAAAACTATTGGTTAAATTATCCATACACTAAATAATTAGTTGAAATTACAGGAAATTATTTCGTAATATATAAACATTAAAATTCACGATTTACGCAATCTAATTCCTATGCCTAAGATCACCTTCGTTCGTGCATTCCAAGATAACTATATCTGGATGATTGTACACGAGGGTCATATATGTGTTGTTGACCCAGGTGATAGCAAGCCTGTTATTGATTACATAGAACAAAATGGACTTATTTTAGATGCCATTTTAGTTACTCATCATCATAACGACCATGTCGGTGGAATTAAAGAGTTGGTGGAACATTTTAGCCATACGCAAAATTCCTCTGTAAAAGTTTTTGGGCCTAAAAATCCAAAACTTGATTTCGTAAATATAAAAGTTAAAAACGGTGATTCGATTAAATTATTGGATTCACTTTATATAAGTGTTTTTGAGAGTCCAGGTCACACATTAGACCATTTGCTTTATTATTCAGAATCAAAAATACTTACGGATAATTTTGACATATCTCCTTTTGTTTTCACTGGTGATACGTTATTCTTATTGGGTTGCGGAAAAATATTTGAGGGTGATTCTAAAAATATGTTCCAAAGCCTTGAAATATTTAAACAAATGAGTAAGAATACTCTTGTATTCTGTGCTCATGAATATACGCTTAGTAATGCTGCATGGGCTTCTGAGGTTGATCCTAAAAATTCAGAACTTCAGAACCTTATTGCAAAATATGAGTCTATGATCTCTCACGGCTTACCTACTGTGCCAGATAAGTTAGATTCACAATTTAAATATAACCCTTTTTTAAGGTTGAGCGATCCAGTAATTATTAGCTCTGCTCAATCGTATTCAGGTGAAGTTCTTGATTCACCCGAAAAAGTTTTAAAAGTGCTTAGACAGTGGAAGAATAATTTTTAGGTTTATTATGAGAGTTAAGAGTTTTATTGCCATTTGTGCAACCGTTATACTTAGTGCTTGTGCATCTAACGGATCGAACGTTAGTAGCACAGGTCCATCTAATTACAAAAATAAATCTGTAGTCGACTACGATGTTAGAGTTTCTCACCTATCTGTGTGGGACAGAATTACAGATGGCTTTAAAATGCCTAACTTAGATGGAGATCCTCTAGTTCAAAAATGGATTGACTACTACGCAAATAGGCCTGAATATATCGAGAGGATGGCAGAAAGATCTTCTAAATATCTCTACCACATAGTAGAAGAAGTCGAAGCACATAAATTCCCTACTGAATTAGCTCTCTTACCTTTTGTTGAAAGTGCATTTGTCTCTACAGCTAAATCTTCCGCTAAAGCAGCTGGTCTATGGCAGTTCATTCCAAGCACTGGCAGAAATTACAATTTGTCTCAAGACTTTTGGACAGATCACCGCCTAAATCCAATTCATTCCACTCGAGCTGCTATGGATTATCTAGGCTACTTATATGATTTCCAATCAAATGATTGGCATTTAGCTTTAGCTTCTTATAACTGGGGTGAAGGTGCTGTCGCTCGTGCACGCATTAAAAACGAAAACGCTGGTTTAAGTAGTGATTATCTATCTCTTAATATGCCAGATGAAACAAGAAATTATGTTCCTAAACTATTAGCAATTAAAGAGATAATTTCTAATCCTCAAAAATACGATATCCGACTACCATTTATTCCTAACACTCCATATTTCCAAAAAGTGGAAGTCGCAGAGGATATGGACATTGAAGTAGTTGCTAAGTTGGCTGGCATGTCTCTTGAAGAGTTTAAGGAGTTAAATCCAGCTACTAAACGACCAGTATTTCTAGCATCTAAAGGTGATTTTATCCTGTTGCCTGTTGAGAGGATTCAAACTTATGAAGAAAATCTTGCTTCTTATAAGGGAAATTTAGCTTCTTGGGGTGGATACGATCCTCTTCAAGGTGAGACTTTACAATCTATTGCTCATAAATTAAAAATTTCACTTGCTAAACTTAAAAAATTAAATGGCTTAGGCTCTAAACAAAATTCTATTGCTAGAACACTTCTAATCCCTACAAATATTAATGTTGAGAACTTTAAAGAAGATATCAATATTAAGGGGCAGTTTGTTTCAGATCAGCCTATCTTAGTGAAAAACGAATCTAAGTTCACTAAACCTGTTCAGGCTAAATTTAAAGGCAAAACTAAACTTGTTAGCACTAACAAGGCCTCTAAACTTAAAGCCCAAAGAGCCACATTTAAAACGACTTCAAACAAAAAGGCTAAAGTTCGTCAAATTAACTATACAGTTAAATCTGGTGAGACTATGTATTCAATCGCCAAAAAGCATGGAACTACAGTTTCTAATTTGAAAAAATTAAATGGTGGCAGGTCTTCGCTTAGGTCTGGACAAAAAATTAGAATTAAATGACGTTGCTTATAAACATTTCATGTAATAAATAAACTTAGCAAATCGATACTCTTAACAATGTCATAACATAAAAGGTGCTAAGATTAACAAATGCGATAAATCTTAACAGACGCATTTTTAATAATAAGGACTTTTTATGAACTTCGACATAAACCAACTTTTTAAGGGTTCTGTACGCAATTTAGTGCTGGATCAATTGATAAAATCTGTTGGCCTACCTGAAGGGAAGGCCAATGGTCTATTAGATCGTATAGTTTCAGTTGTTATTGGTGGTATTTCAAAAAAATCAAACTCAAAAGAAGGTGTTGATCAACTCCTAGAAATGATTAAAGGAGTTGACAGTAATACACAACAACTTTATTCGACTGGCGCATCAAATGCAGAACTAGGTTTTGACTCAATTAAACAAAAAGGGCTTACCTATTTAAATGGTCTTTTTGGTAGCGATTTAGATGGCGTTGTTGACCAAGTTTCCAGAGAGGAAGGTGTAACTCAGATTCAAGCCAAAGACTCACTTTCTGCCACTATCCCTGCAATATTCTCTAGTTTAAAAAACAATTTAGGTAGTAATTTTAGTCTATCTAACTTAGGTTCTTTAGCTGGTGTTGCGGGCATGGCAGGTGTTGCTTCTGCAGCTGGTTCCCAAGTTTTAAATAAAGTTACGGGTTCTGAAATTAAAGAGGCTCCTAAATCCTCTCAAGTTACACCTAATCCTACACCTAAACCTGCACCTTCTGAAGAAACGGTTAATGCTGCTAGGATGGCTGGAGTTCATCAGCCTCAATATACAAAAACCACAGAATCACGCCCAGTGGAAGAACCTAAGAAAAGCGGAATTTGGAAGTGGCTAATTATCCTTGCTTTAATACTAATTGCTTTACTTTTATTCCGAAGCTGCGGTAAAGACGAAGAAGCTCCTATCACTCAAAATGATCCTACTAATACTGAATCAACTCCAGTAACAAATGAGCAAACTACTGACTCAGAACCTAAAGTTGTTGAAGGACTAGGTAATTTTTCTTGGGATTTTGAAGATAAAAAATTGATTCTAGATGGTGATTTGGATACAGCTGAATCTAAAGCAAATCTTTTAGATGCATTTAAAGGAATCGCTGGTACAGTACCAGTGGAAGACGATCTAGATATAGATAAAGAAGCTGGAAAACTTGAATTTACTGATTTTGCTGCTCTTGCAACAGCCTTAAAAGGCTTTGTTGGTGTTGATGGTAAATTTGACGGAAGAGAACTTAAATTATCTGGAACACTAAATTCCGAAGAATCCAAAACGGAATTATTGACTAAACTGAAAAAAGCTTTAGGCGATAATTTTGAAATTAAAGCAGATGATATAGATATCAAAGCTGACGAACTTAACGAAGATAAGGACAATAAAGAATCTGATGAACCTGTAGAAGCAAAAATTTCTAAAGATTTAGGAGATATTAATTGGGCCGTTGATTCAGAAAAAGTAGTAGTCTCAGGTGAAGTTCCTAATGAAGAAACTAAAGCTAAGGTTTTAGATGCATTTAAAGTTATTGCAGGCAACCGACCTTTAGAGGATAAATTAGAAGTAGATGCTGATGTTGGTCAGTTTCAGTTTGACGGATTTGCTGCTCTAGCGGATATTCTTAAAAATTATCCAACTATTGACGGTGAATTCGATGAAGGTGAACTAGTTCTTGATGGCACATTAAATTCAGAAGAATCCAAAACTAAACTTACAAGTGAACTGCAAGCAGTATTAGATGACGCTTTTAAAGTAAAAGTTGATGATATCGATATAGATGCACCAGAAGCTGTAGATGGTTTTGGTGATTTAGAATGGGCTTATGATGGCGAATATCTGAAAGTTGATGGTACTGCTAGTGCATCGGATAAAGTTAAAATTCTTAAAGCATTTAACTCTATCAAAGGTACAGCTACACTTAAAGATGAAGTTGATGTTGAAAATAATATTTCTAACATGAACCTAGATTCTTTAGATGCATTTATAAAAGTAGTTGAAGACTTTCCTAACGTTAAAGGCCATTTCGATGGATTCCAATTAGATCTTGATGGTCATGTTATATCTGAAGAAAGAAAAGCTGAATT
This sequence comes from Taylorella asinigenitalis ATCC 700933, assembly GCF_000687755.1. Classification (GTDB taxonomy): domain Bacteria; phylum Pseudomonadota; class Gammaproteobacteria; order Burkholderiales; family Burkholderiaceae_B; genus Taylorella; species Taylorella asinigenitalis. The sequence goes on along the minus strand of NZ_JHXN01000002.1, from coordinate 14,013 downwards.
AGTTTCTAAACTGCAAGAAGCTCTTGGTGTTAATTTTAAAATCGATGCTGACAGCGTTGAAATTGATGCACCAGATGTAGTGAAATCTGAACAACCTGTTTCTGATACATTCCCTGCTCCAACTGCACCAGCAGAGGATAAATTTCCAGCTCCTACTGAAGAGAAACCAGCTACACCTGAAGCTCCTGTGGCTCCTGTAACTGAAGCTCCTGTTGCTACAGAACCTACTCCAGCTTCTAATGCAACTTCATCTGATATTCCTGAGGAGCCAGTGGAAGTACTTGATATAAACGAAATGTCCAAAGACAAGCTTGATCTTAATATTAAGTTTAATACTGCATCATCAGAAATCATGCCTGTGTATAACAATCGTTTAGATGCATTTGCGAAATTCCTAATCGACAACAATCGTACAGGTGAAGTTGCTGGTTTCACTGATAGTAAAGGTGATGATGAGAGCAATAAAAAACTTTCTGCAGAAAGAGCTAAAGCCGTTCGTGATTATTTAATCGCAAAAGGTGTACCAGAAGCTAATATTGTGGCTGTTGGTTATGGAGAAGCTAACCCAATCGTCGATAACAATACACCAGAAGGTCGTCGTGCAAACCGTCGCATTGAATTTAATGTTAAAGACATTAACGAAAATAAAGATGGTATTGGCGAGATGATTAAGAAAACTAACGAAGAGGCTAAAGAAAAAGTTATTGATGCTGTAGAAGCTTCCAAAGAAACATTTAAAGAAGCAAAAGAGGATGTTTCAAGAGCTTCAGTAGTTGCTGGCGAAAAAATTAAAAACGCCGCTACTTCTGTAGGTGAAGCTGTAGATAATGCGGCCCACAAAACAGAAGATGTAATTCAAGACATTAAAGAACAAATGGGCGGACAACCTTCAGAAACAGCTCCTGCTCCAGAGCCTGCACCAGCACAATAATAATTTAAGCCTTTAGCAACTATATGCAAATAACCCGAGACGCAAGCCTCGGGTTTTTTTATTTTAAGTGCACAAATTTTATTTTTATAATCTTTTGGCGGATCAGGGGGGATTCGAACCCCCGATACGTTTGACCGTATGCACGCTTTCCAAGCGTGTGCCTTAAGCCACTCGGCCACCGATCCAAAATAAGCTGACTATTTTAACTAAAAAATTAAAATGGTGCTTGCATCATTCTTTGAACATATCTTGCAATAGTATCGATTTCAATGTTCACTTCATCGCCAGCTTTTAAATATTGTAGAGTTGTGTTCTTAAAGGTATGAGGAATCACATTCAAACTTATGATTGTTCCTTCAGGAATCATATCCTCCGAATGAGGATCCTCTGGTGAAAACACGTCATTAACATCATTAACGGTCATGCTTACACCATCTACAGCTACCGAACCCTTGTAAGCCATAAAACTTGCTAAATCTTCAGGAATTAAAATCTCAATTTTATGAGATTCGCCCTCTTGCGTAACTCCTACTACACGAGCCACACCGTCCACATGCCCAGACAACAAATGGCCATCTACCGTGTCCCCAAGTTTCATGGCACACTCGAGATTTACGTACCCCTCTTTATCAAGTCCCGAAGTTTTTGATAGACTTTCAGCCGAAACATCCACCTCAAATCCTGAATCACTTTTTTGAACTACGGTCATGCATGCCCCGTTAATGGCTATAGAATCGCCTTCCTTGATATTTGAAATATCCAAATCTCCTTTGGCAATGCTTAGGCGTACTCCTTTTTCAAGTTTTGAAACCGATTCAATATTGCCCACTGCTTGAATTATGCCTGTAAACATCTAACCATCTCCTTTAATGAATTTAGTAATGCCTTCCAACGGACAGAGTTCCTAATCCTTAGACGAACATTATTACTAATTTTAGTCAAATCGAACATTTCCAAATAGTCATGCTCTGGAATTGATTCTAACGGTGAAATATTAAAAGGTGCATTACAATCCCCTAAAATCATAGGTGCAAAATACCATAGATACTCATCTATAAGCCCAGCCTCGTAAAGTGAGGTATTTAAACCACTACCTGCCTCTACATGAATCTCATTAATTTCGTTGGCAATGCCCACCTTTTCTATCAATTCCCGCAAATTCAACAAACCATTTGAGTCCGAATCAATTCCAATCAAATCAATATTATTAGGAAACGCACCCCTATCATAAGCAAAATTTGATAAAGCGGAGGCATTGCCACAGATAATAATTTTGGTATTTGAAAATATATTGAGATTCGGATTATCCAAGGTCCTAAAATCGCTATCCATAATAGCTACAAGCGGCTCTCTAGGCGTCTCAACGTAACGCACATTCATTCTAGGATTGTCGGCCAAAACCGTACCTACTCCTGTGAAAATCATACTTGCACGAGACCGCCACTTGTGACCGTCGTGTCTAGCCTGCTCATTGGTAATCCACTTGGATTTTCCGTTAGCAAGAGAAATACGACAATCGAGCGAACTTGCAATTTTAGTGCGAATCCACGGGCGACCTAAAAGCATGCGAGAGAAAAAACCGACATTAAGCTCGAGAACTTCCTCCATAAGATATCCCACATGCACATCGATTCCGTGAGAGCGGAGGGATGAGATGCCATTGCCACCGACCAAGGGGTTAGGGTCTGGCAATGCGACCGCAACCTCTCGTATCCCGCTTCGAATCAAAGCATCCACGCATGGAGGCGTGCGACCGTGGTGGCTACAAGGTTCAAGCGTAACATAAAGCGTAGAGTCTTTTAGTAGTGCCCCAAGCCCTCTTTTCTCCACATCTTGCAAAGCCTCAATCTCCGCATGATTTGAACCAGCCACTTGCGTTGCACCTTGGCCAATAATCTTATCTCCATGCACAATAACGCATCCAACGCATGGATTTGGGTCAGGCAAATGGCGATTTTTTAAAGAAAGTTCGTAGGCCAGCCGCATGAAATGCGTATGTCTATCTTTCATCACTTGAGAGCTCTTGAATTGTTGTAACAAATTGGGCAATATCCTCGAAACTCTGATATACAGAGGCGAATCGAACATATGCTACTTGGTCTAACTCGCGTAGTTCTTTCATAACTACCTGACCGACCTCATATGAGGAAACTTCCTTATGTGGATGGTTTAAAAAAAACTCGAGGATGCGGGATACTGCACAATCCACTTGATCTCTTGAGACAGGACGCTTGCGTAAAGCTATGTTCATACTGGATCGCACTTTGTCGATATCAAACTCCATGCGTAAGCCATTTTTTTTAACTACCGTTGGCAATGCTAACTCGATTCTCTCATATGTTGTGTATCGCTTATCACATTGCAAACAACGCCGTCTGCGTTTGATGGCGAGACCATCCTCGGATGATCTCGAGTCTAGAACTTGACTCTCTCCATGAGAGCAGAACGGGCATTTCATCGATTATTTGTAAACTGGGAATTTGCTAGTCAAAGCTAAAACTTTTTCGCGAACAGCTGAAATGTTTGCTTCATCATCTGGATTATCCAAAACATCAGCTATCAGATTCGCAGTTTGCTCAATTTCCGCTTCTTTAAAGCCTCTTGTAGTCATAGCTGGTGTACCAAGCCTTATTCCACTAGTGACAAACGGTGTCTCAGGATCGTTTGGAATAGAGTTTTTATTGCAAGTGATAAATGCATCACCCAAAACTTTTTCTGCATGTTTACCAGTGATGCCTTTTGAGCGAAGGTCAACAAGCATTACATGGCTTTCAGTGCGACCAGAGACAATGCGTAAACCACGTTTTTGCAATGTCTTCGCAAGAATATCAGCATTTTTAATAATTTGCTCTGCGTATTGTTTAAATTCAGGTTCTAAAGCCTCTTTAAATGCAACCGCTTTTCCAGCAATAACATGCATCAGTGGACCTCCTTGAATACCAGGGAAAATTGCAGAGTTAATCATCTTCGCATGTTGCTCTTTCATCATAATGACACCACCACGAGGGCCTCTTAGAGATTTATGCGTAGTTGAAGTTACAAAATCGGCATGTGGAACAGGATTAGGGTATTGTCCCCCAACAACCAACCCTGAATAGTGGGCAATGTCCACCATGAAATAAGCACCCACTTCCTTAGCGATTTTTGCAATTCTTTCAAAATCAATGCGAAGAGAATATGCCGACGCACCAGCAACAATTAGTTTGGGATTATTTTCTTTCGCTAATTGTTCAAGTTTCTCATAATCAATCGCTTCATTTTCATCCAAACCATATGGAATAAAGTTGTAAAGCTTACCAGAAAGGTTAACTGGAGAACCGTGAGTTAAGTGCCCCCCTTCATTAAGATTCATACCAAGAACAGTATCGCTTGGTTTTAATACGGCAAAATATACAGCCTGATTAGCTTGAGAGCCAGAATTAGGTTGCACATTAGCCGCTTCAGCTCCGAATAATTTTTTTAATCGTTCAATAGCCAACTGTTCAACTATATCTACGTATTCACAGCCGCCATAATAGCGTTTTCCAGGATACCCCTCTGCGTATTTATTTGTGAGTTGAGAACCTTGAGCTTGCATAACAGCTGGGCTTGTGTAGTTTTCGGAGGCAATGAGCTCGATATGCTCCTCCTGACGTTGCTCTTCTTTCTTAATGGCATCGTAGAGTTCTGAGTCAACTTTATCTAAAGTAAGATTAATATCAAACATGATTTTCCTAAATTATTTAATGGTAATGCGTGCAAATTTTCTTTTTCCAATCTGTACAACATAGGTACCAGATTTTAAAACTAAGCTTTTGTCTTCTACTTTCGAGCCGTCCACCTTTACTCCGCCCTGAACGATATTTCGCGAAGCTTCAGAACCAGAACTAGCCAAACCCGATTCTCTAAGAACCGCAACAATGCCCAATTCTGGGCCATTCAAACTTATCTCAGGTATATCATCAGGTATTTGACCATCTCTAAATCGAGATTCAAAATCTGCCAATGCTTTAGCTGCAGCTTCAGCATTATGAAAACGCGTAATAATTTCTTGAGCCAGTGCAACTTTAATATTCCGTGGGTTTACTCCCTGCTCAACATCACGTTTTAGTTGAGCAATCTCCTCTAAGGATTTTGATGAGATTAATTCATAATAATTCCACATCAAAGTATCGGAAATAGACATGATTTTTCCAAACATGCTATCAGGCGTTTCAGTGATTCCGATATAGTTATTTTTAGATTTGGACATCTTCTCAACTCCGTCCAAACCAACCAATAGAGGCATGGTTAAAACAGTTTGTTGCTCTTGTCCATATTCTTTTTGAAGTTCACGACCAACAAGTAAATTAAACTTCTGATCTGTACCTCCAAGTTCCATATCCGACTCAAGAGCCACAGAATCATATCCCTGCATAAGAGGATACAAAAGCTCATGCATAGATATAGGCACACCACCTTTAAAACGCTTTGTAAAGTCATCACGTTCCATAATCCTAGCGACGGTATATTTAGATGCCAATTGAATTAGCCCGCGAGTTCCTAGCGCATCACACCATTTTGAGTTGTAGGAAATAATAGTTCTCGAGGGGTCCAAGACTTTAGATGCTTGTTCATAATAAGTTTGAGCATTCTCTTCAATCTGCTCACGTGTTAATGGCGGTCTAGTCGCATTTCTCCCACTCGGATCACCGATGGTTGCTGTGAAATCGCCGATTAAAAATATAACTTCATGGCCCATATCCTGCAGTTGTCGCATTTTGGTTAATACAACCGTATGCCCCAAGTGCAAATCAGGTGCTGTTGGGTCAAGCCCTAGTTTTATTCTTAGAGGAGTTCCAGTGTCGTGACTTTTTTGAAGTTTTTGCAAAAACTCGGATTCTACTAATATTTCTTCCGTTCCGCGTCTCACAATATCCATTTGACGAGCAACTTCAGTACTTATTTTTATTTCTTCTGTCATGAGAGGTACTTAGACCGTGTGATAATACAATGATTTGTAATTATATAATTCAATAAATAAATTTTTAGGTTCTCTATGGCAATGCATCAGTATTTTATCGGTTTAATGTCGGGCACTAGCACCGATGGAGTTGATGGAGTAGTTTGTAAAATAAGCAGTCCAGAGGATTTAGAGTTTCTTGGACACGCCTATATTCCTTTTAATGATTCACTTAGAGAACGTATCCTAAAATTAAATACACCTAGCTTTGATGAAATAAATTCTATGCATTTAGTCGGCATGGAGCTTATCAAGGCATATGAGCAATGTGTACAAAAGCTTTTAACTGAACATAATTTACAAGCAGAACAAATTCGAGCAATTGGGGCTCATGGACAAACTGTAAGACACAATCCGAAAATCGGACTTACCCTTCAAATTAATAACCCTGCACTTTTAGCTGAGAAAACTCAAATTGATGTAGTAGCAGATTTTCGAAATGCTGATATTGCTGCTGGTGGCGAAGGGGCACCATTAGTTCCAGCATTTCATAAATATTTTTTTAAATCGAAAATACCCGTAGCAATCCTTAATTTAGGAGGATTCGCAAATATCTCTGTCATTGAGGAAAATAGTGTCGTGGGTTTTGATATAGGGCCATGTAATGCATTGATGGATTTATGGATCCAAATGCATAAAGGTCAGACTTTTGATAAAGAAGGAAAATGGGGTGGAAGTGGGCATTGCCACAATGGGTTGCTAAATAAATTATACGCACACCCATTTTTTAGTTTGGTACCACCAAAGTCAACAGGAAGAGATGATTTTAATATTAATTGGTTGAATGAAAATTTAACAAATTTTAAGGATATCGAGCCTGTAGATATTATGGCCACACTTAGGGAGCTAACTGTTCACTCGATTCTTGAATGTACCGCAAAACTAGATAGTAATATTAAATCCATATATGTTTGTGGTGGGGGCGTATTTAACAAAACCCTGATGGATGGGCTTAATCAAAACGCCGATAGACAATTTATTAGTGTTGAAGAAATGGGTATAAATCCTATGACTGTTGAAGCCCTTGCTTTTGCTTGGCTTGCCTATTTAAACGTAAATAGAATCTCTTTAGATTTAAAAGAAATAACTAGAGCCCAAAGACCTAAAATCTTGGGTTCTCTATATCCCTACTAAATACTGAATGATGAACCACACCCACAAGTTGTAGTGGCATTAGGATTTCTAATCACAAATTGAGAGCCTTCAATATCCTCTTTATAGTCTATCTCTGCACCCACAAGATATTGAAAACTCATTGGATCTACTAAAAGTGATACACCATTATTAGTAACTGTGGTATCGTCTTCGGCCATATTCTCGTCGAAAATAAATCCATATTGGAATCCTGAACACCCACCACCTTGAATGAAAACTCTTAGTTTTAGATCAGGATTACCCTCTTCATCTATTAATTCTTTAACCTTTGCGGCAGCTGCATCAGTAAAAACTAATAAAGACGGTTCCTGTAAGTCTACAGTTTGTACACCAGACATAATATCTCCTTTAAAGCAAAACAGATTTGCTTGCACGCACTTGATTTCCTTCAAGCACTTTTACGTAAATTTCATGTGGCTCAAATCCAGCTGGCAATACCAAATCACCAGTACTTTGCTGCCAACGAACAAAATCTACAGATAAAATTGAATGCGATCTTGCATTATTAAGTATCTTAGAAGCAACTTTTGGATTTGCTGGAATAGCCAGTTTATTATCCTCAGTAACACGAGCAGGTATTAGATCAACCATAATAGTTTTACCGTTAAGCATACCGACTGCTTGAAATTTAAGCATACCTTTAAAATTTGTCTCTTCATTGACCTTTCTGCTTAATAAAATTTTATAGCTAATTAAATCACCAGAGCGCTTTACATCTAAACTTCGTATGGTTACTAAACCCATAGGACCCGATGGCAATAATTGCTCATAGAATTCGATATCCCTTGATAAATCACTAACCTCAGCTAGTAGTCTGTCGTTTTCTATGCGAAATCTTTGAATCGTTGAATTGCTAACAAAAAGCTTTCCTTTTAGATTCTTAATAGAATTTTGAAGTTCCTCATAATCAGATTTCATATTCAAACGGGCATTTCGTAGAATTTTTTCAAATTCCACGCGTAAAACCATCTTCTCTTTCTTGAGATTGAGATTATCGTAGTAATGCACAGCTGCACCACCAACAATAACACCGAAAACGAAAAGTAAACTTCTGATAAGCATAAGAAATATTATAAATCGTTATGTCAATAAAAAACCCACATTCATAATCGTAGAAATGTGGGCTTTGATTTGATGTATCAATAATCAAAAATTAACGCTTACTAAATTGCTTACGACGACGTGCTTTGCGAAGACCAACTTTCTTACGTTCAACTTCACGTGCATCACGAGTTACGAAACCAGCTTTAGAAAGCGAAGGTTTCAAAGTTTCATCATAATCGATAAGAGCTCTAGTAATACCATGCCGAACAGCACCTGCTTGACCAGACTCGCCGCCACCATGAACATTTACTTGAATATCGAAATTCTCAATCATCTCAACTAACTCAAGTGGTTGACGAACAACCATTTGACCAGTTTTACGCTGAAAAAATGAATCAACGTCTTTACCGTTAATTACTATATTTCCAGAACCTTTTTTCATAAAAACACGTGCCACCGAAGTTTTACGACGGCCAGTGCCATAATTCCATTCACCAATCATACTCTAGCTCCTAGATATCCAATTGCTTAGGTTGCTGAGCAGCATGAGGGTGCTCACTACCTGCGTAGATCTTAAGTTTTTTGATCATAGCGTAGCCAAGTGGGCCTTTAGGTAACATACCTTTAACTGCTTTTTGAATAGCACGGCCTGGGTGACGCTCTTGTAATTTACGGAAATTAGTTTCATAAATTCCGCCAGGATATCCTGTATGACGGAAGTATTTTTTATCTTCAAATTTACTACCCGTAACAACTATGTCCTGTGCGTTGATGATTACGATGTAATCACCTGTATCTACGTGAGGTGTGAACTCTGGCTTATGCTTACCACGCAAGCGGCGTGCAACTTCGCTGGCTACACGACCAAGGACTTTACCTTTTGCGTCTATAACAAACCATTCACGGCTCACTTCCTGCGGTTTAGCCACGAAAGTTTTCATGATGGATCCTTAAAAATTATTAATAAAAACTTCTATACACACTAGAAAAAACTAGCTTCGCCATGCTGTTATTCTTTATTTCTCTCTTCAGCAGTACGAAATTATGGTTAGAAGTAAATTTTATATTATAAGCTAAATATTTGATTTTCAATAATGATTTTTTAAAAAATATTAGTAAATGTAGTTTAATCACCAGCAACAGACATTTTTTCTATAAGAATCGACCCAGAAGTTTTGGAACCTTTTGTATAACTGTCTGAACCAATAGACACAATAGACTTAAATATATCTTTCAAGTTACCTGCTATTGTTATCTCAGTAACTGGGTACTGGATTACACCATTTTCAACCCAATAACCAAAAGCACCTCTGGAATATTGGCCAGTTACATAATTTATCCCATGGCCCATCAGTTCTGTCACCAATAATCCTGTACCCATTTCACGTAACATGCCTTCAAAATCTGGACTCTCAGTAGACGAATGAATAGACATATTATGGGAACCACCTGCATTACCCGTTGTGGACATACTTAATTTTCTAGCTGAATAGGTAGATAAAAGATAGCCTTTTAATACTCCATCTACCACTAAATCTCTTTTTTGAGTACTCACACCCTCTTGATCAAACGAGCCACTACCGTAAGCTTGCTTTATAAAAGGATCGTCAACTACCTTAATATGATCAGACATAACTTTTTCATTTAAGGCCCCTTTCAAGAAACTCATATCTCGATATAGTGCACCTCCACTAATAGCTTGAGATAAAGCTCCTAAAAGAGTCACAGCTATAGGAGCTTCAAAGAGAACGGGATATTCACCTGATTTAATGCGGCGTGCTCCAAGTCTTGAAAGCGTACGTTTAGCAGCATATTCACCTATTGCTTGTGGGCTAGATAATTTGCGTGGATTTCTGTGGCTTTCATACCAATAGCCACGTTGCATTTTTTTACCCTTGCCGGCAATGACAGATAATCCCAATGAATGGCTTGTATGCTTATATCCTCCAAGAAATCCATTTGATGAGCCAAGTAAAAAAGATGAACACCCAGTTTGAACTGAAGCCCCATCAGAATTAGTAATTTGATCACTAAAATCCAATGCAAAGCTTTCAAGCTCTATGGCAATGTTCCCAGCACTCTCCGCATCAAGACTCCAATCATGATACAGATCCAAATCTAGAATCTCAGTTGCATATTCTTCGGGTTTAGGCAGACCAGCAAAAGGGTCTTCTGCGGTATATTTTGCTATATCCCAAGCATGCCCTACTGTGCTTTCAATTGATTCTTCCGTTAGCAAGGATGTAGCTGCAGATGCACGCACCTTTCCGTTAAATACCGTAATTGATAGCCCCCTATCATGCATCTCCTCTACAGTTTCAATGCTTTTATTTCGAGCGGCTACAGTAAGACCATGAGATTCAGAAATTTCTGCGATAGCTTCAGATGCCCCTTTTTTTGTGGCAATGTCTAAGGCAAATTTCACAAAGTATTCAAAATCAGATTTGTTTTTCATAACTAAGGAGGAGTGCTAATTAATATAATAGTTAAGAATTTTAATCAATTTAAGATATGAATGAAAATCAAGAAGAATTTGCTGAGGATATGTTTGAAGGTCCCAGCAAATCACAAGTTAAAAGAGAATTGCTAGCGATCACAGAGTTAGGACGCGAGATCATTGCCCTCCCAATAGAAAAAATAAAAAAACTAGATTTAGATGAAGAAATTTTGGAGCAAATAAAGATTGCTCAGAAAATCAAAGCTACTACTGAGGGCAGAAGAAGGCAGTCCGCCTATGTAGGAAAGCTTTTACGAAACGCAGATATTGAAGCCATAAAGCAAAAACTTTATGAATGGGAAAACGGCAGTAAAGCCATTACAGCCCAAATGCACATGTACGAAAATTTGCGTGATAGGCTTATTGAGAGCGATGATCATTTAACTAATTTGCTAGATTCTGTTCCCGTGATATATATTCAGCAACTTAGAAACTTAATTCGAGCTGCACGCAAAGAAAAAATACAAAACTCTCAATTACAAGAGGGGAAAGAGCCTCAAAAAAAGGCATACCGTGCACTATTTCAATTTCTTAAAACGCTTCCTTTAAGTGAGAGTGCAGATGAATGATTTCATAGAGTTAAATCCACAAGGTGAAACTAAATACAGTGTTATATGGCTCCATGGCCTAGGGGCTGATGCCACTGACTTTGTTCCATTGGTTCCTCAATTAGATTTGCCAGAAGGCTCAGGTATTAAATTTATTTTTCCTAATGCCCCTACTCAGCCAGTTACCATAAATGGTGGCATTGAAATGACCGCTTGGTACGACATACTAAGCTTGGATCGCATGGGTGCTGGCTCTGATAGAAAGGGAATCGAGAAATCTCAAGCATTAATAACTTCATTGATTGAGCGTGAGATTGAAGCTGGTGTTGAACCTGAAAAAATATTTTTAGCTGGTTTTTCGCAAGGTTGTGTAATGGCACTTCATACAGCATTAAGATACCCCAAGAAACTAGCTGGTATTATTGGCTTATCTGGATACATAGCCTTAAGTGAATCATTGGAAACTGAAGCTCATAAAAATAATAAAGATATTCCTATTTTCTTAGCTCATGGCACTCGAGACGATATTGTAAATATTAGTTTTGCTGAAGATAGCAAAAAACTTCTTGAGTCTTTGGGATATAAGGTTCAGTGGCATACATACCCTATGGGGCACGAAGTGTGTCTACCCGAAATTAAAGATATCAAAGAATTTATATTAAATAACTTGGAATAAACATGTCAGAAGGACAAATTATTAAAACTAGGTTCGCACCATCACCTACTGGATTTCTGCATCTAGGAGGGGCTAGAACCGCTATATTTAGTTGGGCATTTGCAAAACACAATAATGGAAAATTTGTATTACGTATCGAAGATACAGATTTAGAGCGCTCCACTCCTGAAGCGGTACAAGCAATCCTTGATGGTATGGATTGGCTTGGTATTGATTATGACGAAGGCCCTTACTATCAGACGAAACGGTTTGAGCGATATAAGGAAGTAGTTCAGGATCTAATTAATAGTGGTCACGCTTACTACTGCTATAGCACTCCTGAAGAAGTTGAGAAAATGCGTGAAGAGGCTCGGGCTAAAGGACTTAAACCAAAATATGATGGAACTTGGAGGCCTGAGGAAGGGAAAACATTGCCACCAAAACCTGAAGGGATTGAGCCAGTAGTTAGATTTAAGAATCCTCTAACTGGGCATGTCGTATGGAAAGATATGTTTAAAGGAGAGATTTCAATTTCTAATGAGGAACTTGATGACTTAATCATTGCCAGAAAGGATGGGACTCCTACTTATAATTTTTGCGTAGTCGTTGATGATTACGATATGGGTATCACTCATGTAATTCGCGGAGACGACCATGTAAATAACACCCCAAGACAAATTAATATCCTAAAAGCCATGGGAGCTTTGATTCCTGAATATGGACATGTTCCAATGATTTTAGATCAGGACGGCAAAAAACTATCTAAACGATATAACGCCGTTAGTGTTATGGAATACAAAAAGCTAGGCTATTTACCCGAAGCTCTATTTAATTATCTAGTGCGATTGGGATGGAGCCACGGTGATGATGAGATTTTTTCTAAACAAGATGTAATCAATTGGTTTGATATCGACCATTTAAGTAAATCTGCTTCTCAATGGGATATTGCAAAATTAAATTGGGTTAATTCTCAATATATTAAAAATACACCCACAGAAGATTTAGTTTCTATGGTTAAACCGTTTATTGAAGAGCTTGGTGGATCTACTGATTTTTCAAATATCAATGAGATTATCGAACTAAACAAAGATAGGTCACAAACTTTGGTTGAGCTTGCTAAAGAGAGTCTTTTATTTTGCAAACAGGACTACTCGATTGCTGATGATTTACGTGAAAAACATATGGACGAAAAATCAATTGCGAACATTAGGTCATTTGTAGAATCAGCTAAACAAATAAAAGATAGCGATTGGAATTCAGATAATCTTGCAAAATTAATTAAACAAAAATTAGATGAGCTGCAAATCAAAATGCCAGCTTTAGGCATTCCTATGCGCATAATTCTTTTTGGACAAAAACATACTCCCGCACTTGAATTAGTTCTCTCAATTTTGGGTAAAAACGAAGTTTTAAATCGTTTGAATAAGTATATATAGCTTATGTTTTGTTGGATTTATGCAAAATTTTTTAATTTTTTTTTGCATTTAAATTCAATGGGTTTAGGAGAAAAAAATATTTCTCTAAAACCCATTTTTTTTGCTGTACTCAAAAAATTAGTTTAAGCTTAAACTAATTATAAATTCTAATTTTTTTTAGAAAAAGTTGCTGTTTGTAAATTTTATATTCAATTTCATGTCAAAAAATTAGGGTTTCCCATTTATTTTTGCTGTATTTCACATATTTTGTATGTACACATACTTAGGTGATAGTTTAAGCTTAAACTAATTTAAAATCGCATTTCATTTGTATGAAAAATGCTTATTTTCATTAACTTAGAGACGATTTGCAAAAACATTGCCAACAAATAAATAGTGTATTTTTTCAGTATTTGCATTAATCTATTACATGTAACAGAGCGACTGTTATGAATATTTGAGATGCGTCTCATAATCATGAAGTGGGGGTTATTTCAAATATTCAATCATTTTGCATGAATCAATCAACACAAAAGGAGTTGGATATGGCATCAGAAACTAAAGAAACTGTTGCAAAAAAACCGGCGGCAAAACGTGCGACTACAGCTAAAAAAGCTGTTAAACCAATCGCTACTGTTACCGCTAAAAAAACTACAGCTAAAAAACCTGTAGCTTCTAAAGTAGCTAAAGCGGCTGCGCCTAAAAAACCAGCGGCTAAAAAACCTGCTACTAGAACTGCTGCTTCTAAAACTACAGCTACTAAAACAGCTGCAAAAAAACCTGTAGC
>NZ_JHXN01000001.1 GCF_000687755.1 Taylorella asinigenitalis ATCC 700933 | reverse complement strand
TATCACAACAGATGCCCTAAGCCTAGGAGTCTATCACACTAACTATAACCCTAATGGTTCGTACTTTGATTTAGTAGGACAAGTGAGTAAGCTTAAAAACAAATACAATGCACGCAATGGTATTAAGGTTGATCAAAGCGGCTGGAGTGCGTTGCTATCGGCAGAGATTGGACATAAGTTTGCACTTGGTACTGCAGGTGGATTTATCGAACCACAAGCACAGCTTGCCTACCAACATCTAAGCCTAGATGATTTTAAAGACAAAGCTCGTGAAGTCAAGGGAGTGGATGCAAATGCCCTAAGAGGCAGAGTTGGTGTAAGGATGGGATATGACTTAGCCCCTAAAGCATCTGCAGTAGGCAGCTCGGTGTATATGACAGCTAACTTAATCACAGATATAACATCAAATCCGAAAGTGAAAATCGGTAAGGATAATGTGGAAGAGAAATTCAACCGCACATTCTTAGAGATTGGCTTAGGAGGACAAGCATCTATGAGTAAGTCTTTGAACCTATATGGTGATATAAGAGTACAGACTAATGTAGGCAGCAAAGATCGCTCAGGAATCAAAGGTCAAATTGGTCTTAAGTATAGTTGGTAGTAGTAAGGGTCCTTTGGACCCTTGCGATAAGCCCAAGATACAAAAAAGCCCACCGTCACAGGTGGGCTTAATCATATGTGAATTCTTATTATTTAAGCTTAGTTTCTTTGTATTCTACATGTTTACGAGCAACAGGATCATATTTTTTGATAATCATTTTATCTGGCATGCTACGTTTATTTTTAGTAGTAGTGTAGAAGTGACCTGTGCCTGCTGAAGACTCAAGTTTAATTTTTTCGCGAATACCTTTAGCCATATCTATCTCCTATGCTATTAAACTGATTGACCGTTTTTACGCATATCAGCTAAAACGGCATCAATACCTTTTTTATCGATAGTACGTAAAGCATTAGAAGAGATGCGTAGACGAACCCAACGGTTCTCACTTTCAACCCAAAATCTATGAGTTTGAAGATTTGGAAGGAAACGTCTTTTAGTTTTGTTATGTGCGTGTGACACATTATTTCCGGACATTGGGCGCTTGCCGGTTACTTGGCATACTTTAGCCATGATTATTTACCTCGTTAAGTTAAAAGATCTGTATTTTTGGCTCAGACCAACCTTATGTGATTTCCAAATAGGAAAACGTTCATTTTATTCTAAAAATATTTTATATGCAATTAACTTATTGAAATTTATGACTTTTTGCGTTTTAGTAGCTCTTTTTTGTAGTAAAAAGGCATATTATTTTTTCTAGATTTAGGAAGTAGAGTACGTATTACAAAAATATACCAAGAGCCCAAAATAATAGTACATACATAAAGAGAAATAGTAATCATAGTCCACATGGAAGAGATACCAACGGGAGCACCAGGCACAATAAAGTCAGTTAAAAACGTAACTCCGCCTTTGCCAGAACCGAATCCAAAATAAAATCCTCCTATCATCCCTATACCCAATAAGATAATCGATTGAGTCACAAATGGTACGGTAGCAATTTTGTGAGCTCTCAATATATATGGAACATAACATTGCAAAGCATCAGCTAAATGGAAGAATGGAATTATCGAAATCATAATTAAGGTGATTTCTGCTACATTTGCATCGTTTGTGTATAAAGAGACTAACGGCTCTTTAAATACTATTACAAGCACAGCTAATATGGCATATCCAGCCAAAACTAAATAAGTGCCAATTTTTACGGTGTTATAGGAGAGAATATATTTTCTTGCACCAATAGCTTGAGCCGCTAAAGCTGAAGTTGCAATGCTTATCGATTGAGGGATCATATACATCACTGCGACTAAATTAGTCATAATCTGATGGGCCCCAGAAACGAATTTGCCTTCTCTAGCAACGAATAAAGCCATAAATGTGAATATACTTATTTCTACAAGATATGAACCCCCCATAGGAATACCAAGTTTCAATATTTGCCTAATATATTTAAATGTCGGGCGACCTAAGTGAAGCTTGTATTTTTTATATACGGGGTTACCGAATAAAATCCATAAACCTATACCATAGGTAATCCAGCTTACAATCAAGGTAGAAAGACCAGCCCCAGCACTTCCCAACTCAGGTAGACCAAATTTTCCAAATATCAAAATCCAATTTAAAATCGCCTTTGATGCAGTCCCCACAATACTTATGTACATGATATGTCGTGGATGCTGAGAAGATGTGCTCACTGCATATACAGCCCTATACATAAGCATAGCTGGCAATGCCAAGTAACTTATCCGCAAATAAATTGTAATTTCATCTCGTACCTCTTTTGAGACATCCCCTGACATTGAAAGCCACAAATCTGGAAATAGCATAAGTAGCCCAGCAACTAGAGATAATATCAAGGCTAGCCATGTCCCTTGGCCCCAAAAAATCCCAACTTCAGAATTTTTTCGAGCACCGATTAGCTGAGATATTATCGGGATAATTGCATGCACTACCCCCATTAAACTAATGCTTATAGTAACGAATATGGCAGAAGCTAAACTCATAGCTTGCAAGCTAGTTGAGCTGTAATTTCCAAGCATCATTGTGTCTAAAACTGCATATGATATACCAGCTAGCTGACCTATTAATATAGGCCAGATCATTGAAATTAACTTTTTAAATATCGCATTACTGTAAGTAGACATGATTACCTATTTTTTAGAAGAATGAAATATTCTCCGTGGCGCTCGCTAGGCCTATTTCCTTCCCATAACACTGAGTTTGTGGCCAGTGGAGAGATTTTACTTAAAGAAATTGGATTGTTTTTGTTTGTTTGAAGAAAAGCGAACTGACACTCGTTTTTACTAAATTTTAAATTGGAAAAAATATGAAAAACAGCTAGCTGCCCAAGACCAACATTTATAGGTTCTACGCATGCATTAGGTGGCAATGCCCCCGCAACTTCCCTCGCTAAATCTTCACCAGCAATTCTATAAGATCGGCTGTAATTTATTAGAGGTAGCCAAAGCAAAGAGAGTAAAAACCAAACGCAAGTAAGCCCCCCTGCAGTCACAATCAGTCCTCGCCATAGGCCCTGTGGTTGTTTTCGTAAGCGCCAGTTTAAAAGCATAATCCATAAAATGCAGACCACAACACCAACAAATACTTCAATCCAATTGATGGTAATTTCGTAACCAGTAATTAATCTCATTATGTTGAAATTAATTTTGCTTGGCCATCCAGTTTGAAGTGCAATCCATCCAAACCACACTGTCAACAGAGCAATAGACACAGTCATAATGCTAAACCAATCGAGAATATTGATAGCATTACGTTTTAGAGTAGGAATACACATAGCGGCCAAGGCAACATTGCCAAACATAATGGGTCCATAATAAAGGTCATATGCAGGGCTGAAGAAAAATATAACAATTAGATTCGATGCGTAAAATAAAAAGGGAATCAAAATGTGAAACTCTTTAATCCATCGAGCCCATTTATAAATTGCTATTAAGGCAAATGGCCAGCTAGGCCAGAGGTACCAACTTAAATCGCGAATCTTAATTAATGTATCCTCAGTTTTAAGCTCAAAAGCCATCTTCAAATTATGCAGGTACCAACCGTCTAGCCAGTTAGGATTGCTTTGACGCACATACCAGTCCCACAAGAAGAAAGCAACACTCGTGGTAATCAACGGAATAAGCAAATTTAATTTTGTACGTACATCATAGGCAGGAAGAATCAGAAGAACAAAACTGACTATAAGTAATGGAAACAAACCAATAAAACCAAAAGAAGCCAATGACCCTATAAAAGCGAAACTTAAAGCTATAACGCCTTGAGGTTTTTTATCTATAATTCGCACAAAACCGTAGAATGCAATAGAATGCAAAGCCATAAGAAGAGGGAAATAGCTCGTTTCATGAACCCGAATAATAATTCCTACAGTAGCTATGCCAAAGAAGTACGCAACATCAGCAATCATTCTCCCATAGTCCTTTGGCCTAGGCTCCCCTCCAAATGAAAGTGGCAATGGCTGTGCCTCCTTTCTCCTAGCTAGCAAATATGTCCCATACCAAATGCCCCATAGAATTAAGAAATAGTAAAAAACATTAGGTATGCGTGCGGCATTGATTTGAGCGTCTAAGGGATTAAGAAAAAGTTCTAAAAATGGGGCAAAGATTAGAATAGAAATAGCCCCAATAATAGAATTCAAAGGCCCCTCACCATAAAAGGGAATTTCAGATATATGTGTAGTTAGCCAAGCACTTAAGTCAAATCCGTTAGAGAAATCTCTTACTAAAGTGAGCATACTGGCAAAGCCTGCTGCATCCTCAGTTTTCCATGGATCACGCCCAAAAAGCCCTGCGAAAATGAACGCAAACATAACCCAGTAGAGTATTCTTCTAGGTAGTTTGGAAGCCGCAGGACTGGCTAATCGGGCAGGTGTTTTACGGATTGAATTCATAATAAAAAAGGCAAACCCAAAACTAGATGCGTTTGCCTTATATTTTAGTACTTTGAATTTGTACTAAATCTTTTATTTTTTGATAGTACCTTGAGTACGTGCGAAACGGGCACGGAATTTCTCCACGCGACCAGTTTCAACAATACGAGTTTGAGCACCAGTATAAAAAGGGTGAGACTCAGAGGTCACGTCACACTTAAATAGTGGATATGTTTTGCCGTCAATATCAATAGTTTCGCGAGAATTCAAAGTAGAGCGAGTAATGAATTGTTTACCTGATTGCATATCTTGGAAAACAACTTCTCTGTATTCTGGGTGAATGCCTTCTTTCATGATTATCCTTATGTGTACGGGTCGCCAAATCAAATAAAATTTAATTCACGTATCCTAAAAGTAATCTAGGATTGTATCAAAAATTAAAAACTTTTCCACATATTAGATCCCAAATTTGGTATATCCGTCTTAATTTTTTAACAAAATCATAGGTTTAATAGGCCATTGCACAATTAATCATTTATTAACCCCATCTCAGCCATTGATTTAGCTTCTAATCTTGTGCAGACTATATGGTCTATAAGTTTAATATTTACTAAATCCAGAGCATCACGCAATTTTCTAGTTATTTCTATGTCGGGTTTACTTGGTTGGGGCTCACCAGAAGGGTGGTTGTGAGCCAAAACTATATAAGCGGCATGATGTTTAAGAGCACTTTTTACAATTTCTCTAGGATAAATTGGGGCATGGTCAATTGTCCCTTTAATTGCAATTTCCGAATGAGTAAGTTTAAAAGAATGATTGAGAAATAAAAGCAGGCAGTTTTCCTCGGTTTTATTGCCAATTGTATGAATGCAATATCTTTTCACTGCACTTGCTTGTTGTAGTACAGGATATTCTTTTAGGGGTTCTTCTAAAATTCTCTTTGCTATTTCATGTAAAGCCATAAGTTGCGTAACTTTAGCTAGGCCTAAACCGTGAATATCATATAACTCTTCTGAATGGGCATTTAAAAGTTGTCTTAAGCCTCCAAACTTTGTGAGCAATTTTTGACTAAATTCAACTACAGGCTGCCCCTTAGGGCCACTTCCTAATATCAGAGCAAGTAATTCTGCAGTCGATAAAACCTCTGGCCCATGCTTAATGAGACGCTCTCTTGGTTTTTCAGTAGGTGTATCTAAACTTAAAATTGACATAGTGATTAAAATAAATAACTTTAAAACCAGATTTTGATGGAAATTAATCCTTATGACTAGTCGGGATGATAAAACTATCCATAATGATTCATACTTAACTCTCCACTACAAAATACTCTTAAAAACAGGAGCATTGCCAGCGGAAGAATTTATAAATACCTTCAATGGTCCACCAGCAACACTTCTTATGGGTTCAGGGCAGTGGGCAGAAACTATGGAAGCTCCACTAATTGGTCATAAAGAGGGCGATCATTTTAGTTTTGAACTTTCCGCAGCTGAAGCTTTTGGAGAAAGAAATCCAGAACTAGTTCAAACTATATTGGAGGATGCCGTAATCAATGGATCAGATGATATCCCAGTTTTTGAAATCAATGATCGAATAGAATTTACAGCTCCAAATGGCTCTCGTTATTCTGGTCTTTTTAAGGGTAGGGACGGAGAGAATGTTATTATCGACTTTAATCATCCACTGGCGGGACAAGCACTTCATATTGAAGTAAAAATTATTGGAGTTATGTAATGACAGATAATTCAAATGCAGAGATTCTCCTTTCTGAACCACGTGGCTTTTGTGCAGGCGTCGACAGAGCGATAGATATAGTTGAGCGTGCACTTGAGCTACATGGGGCACCCATCTATGTTCGTCATGAGATTGTTCATAATCGTTTTGTTGTGCAGTCATTAAGAGAAAAGGGAGCCATTTTTGTCGACGAACTCGATGAAGTGCCCGAAGGCTCTATCGTAATTTTTTCTGCTCACGGGGTTTCTCTAAAAGTGAGGGAGGAAGCCGAAGCGCGAGGATTGCGTGTTTTTGATGCAACCTGTCCCCTAGTTACAAAAGTGCATATTGAAGTAAAAAAAATGCATGAAGCGGGTAGGTCAGTGATTATGATTGGACATAAAGGACATCCAGAAGTTGAGGGTACACTTGGTCAAGCCCGAGGCAATATGTACCTTGTCGAAACTGTTGAGGATGTTCACAATTTAGATATACCAAATACAGATAATTTGGCCTATGTTACTCAAACCACATTATCAGTTGATGATACAGCATTAATCACAAAAGCCTTACATGAAAAATTTCCCAATATCATTGCCCCCAAAAAAGCCGATATCTGTTATGCAACTCAAAATCGTCAGGATGCAGTCAAAATCATTGCCCCCCAATGCGATGTGTTTTTCGTTGTAGGAAGTACAAATAGTTCTAACTCAAATAGGCTTCGAGAGTTGGCTGAACGCCTTAATTGCCCTTCATATCTTATTGATGATCCTGATATGATTAAGCCAGAGTGGATCGAAGGAAAAAAATCTATAGGCATTACGGCAGGTGCGTCTGCCCCAGAAGTGCTTGTGCAAAATGTAATTAATAGACTACGCGAAATGGGTGCGATTTCTGTAAGAAAAGTTGCTGGAATCGAGGAGAACGTGTCATTTCCGCTTCCAAGAGAACTATCTAGGAAGCTTTAAGTCGCAAGCCACAAAGCAGTTGATATGTTTCAAACAAAGGCAGCCCCATCACACCCGTATAGCTGCCTTCTATTTTTTCAATAAAAATTGAGGCCATGCCCTGAATGCCGTAGGCACCAGCTTTTCCGAAAGGCTCTCCACTTTCTATATATTTAGAGACATCATCCATCGAAAGCCTCTTGAAATAAACATTCGTGCGAGAAACAGCCAATGTCCTATCGCCCCTAACATTTATCACCACAGCTGTATGCACCTGATGCATTTTTCCAGAAAGCTTAAGCAAAATCTGAGCCGCATCAATCTCATCTTTTGGCTTACCTAAAACATAGCCATCCATCATAACGCATGTGTCAGCCGTCAGAATGGGCCTATAGTAAAGCTTATCATTGAGTACATAATCCCAAGCTAAATCTGACTTCTCATATGCAGTGCGAATCACATAGTCCTCTGGTCTCTCGTTTTCGAGCATTGGTTCATCCTCGCCCTCAGGCTTAGGCACACGCAATACTTCATGACGAATTCCAATATGCTTAAGTAGTTGATGTCTGCGTGGACTCTCAGAAGCAAGATATATTATTGGAAACTTATTTGATATAGGTGTCTCTTTAAAATCATCGACCATACTAAGCTCTGTGATAAGGGTGATTGTTTAAAATGCTCCATGCCCTGTATAACTGTTCAATTAGCAACACACGGACCATTGGATGTGGCAATGTCAACGACGACAACCTCAATTTTTCATTACTCTTTGATTTGAGTACTTCATCCAAACCATCTGGCCCTCCAATCAATAGAACCACTTCAGGTTTTTCATTCATCCACTCACTAAGCCTTTTAGAGAGAGAAACGGTGGTCAAATCCTTTCCATGTTCATCGAGTGCAACTACCCACGCATCGCTTGAAATCGCAGACTCAATTCTGATAGCTTCTGCGGCCATCATTTGTTTTGCTGTTTTGCCCGACGTTCTAGGTTCAGGTTTTACTTCATGCAAAGAGACTTGTATTTCTGGGGGCATGCGTTTTTCATACTCAGCATATGCCTCTTCAACCCATTTAGGCATCTTCTGACCAACAGCGATAATTTTTAATTTCATACTAATCCAAATCTGGATCGTAAGTATGAGAAGGCGGTGTTTCAATGGTGGATTGAGGAAGAAGTTTCATGCGTACTGGACGTCCACCCCACACAGCTTCCAAATCATAATATGCACGAATATGTGGTTGCATACAATGGATAATAATATCTCCAATATCCACTAATACCCACTCGCCACTATCCTCGCCTTCAAGTGCAATAATTTCAATATCATGCTTACGAACCGCATCAATAACACTTTTAGCCAAAGAACGAGTTTGTCGATTCGAAGAACCGCTTGCAATAATCATGCGGTCGAACAAACTTGTTAAATGGGTTGTATTGAAAATTTTGATATTTTGAGCTTTTACGTCTTCTAGTGCATCGACTACGATTCTTTGAAGTTTTTGAATATTCATTCTTTATAAAGATTGTGAGTATTAATGTATTTTATAACCTCTGGGTGGACAAGTCCCTCAATAGATTGCGAATTTTTAATTTTTTCTCTAATTTGAGTTGAAGATAAATTTTGATCTTCCATTTGCAGAAAATGTATCTCTTTATTTAATTTTTTGAGTTCTTCGCTTATCTCAGAAGGAATCTCAAGAGGGTAGGATGGTCTATGAGCCACTAGCAGATCAACATGTCTAAGTATATCCTGCCATCTATGCCAGGTCGTAAAATTTTGAAGCTGATCACTGCCCATAATCCAATAATATTTATGCTCCGGTGGCAATGCCTCAACTGTATCTATCGTATATGTAAGCCCATCTCTTTCTAATTCACTTGTGTTAATGCATATGTCTGGATGACCTGCAATCGAAAGCCTAATCATAGCAATTCTATGAGCGGCTTCAAGCATCTGAGATGGTTTCTGCCACGGTTTTTTTGCTGGCAGTAATTGCACTTGCTTAATTTCTCCAAAATTTAGTGCACTTAGAGCAAGTGAGAGATGAGCTTTGTGAAATGGATTAAAACTCCCACCCAATAAGGCTATATGCATTAATTTCCTTTTAAGGCTCTCCAGCCTATATCTGTACGATATTGCATACCGTCAAAATTTATTTTCTTAATTTTCTCGTAGGCAATGTTCCTGGCTGTTTTCAATTCTTCACCAACAGCACATACGCAAAGTACACGGCCACCTGAAGTAACTAAATCTCCATCTGAGTTAATTTTTGTACCTGCATGGAAAATCTTACAATTATTAGATTCACTCAAATCACCACTAATTGCATCGCCTTTTCTAGGATTAGTCGGATATCCATCTGAAGCAAGTACTACTCCTACAGCAAATCTTGAATCCCATTCAATCTCTGCCTCGTTAAGATGCCCATTTAAAGCAGCACCTACAATATCGGAGAAATCAGATTTAATACGCATCATAATAGGCTGCGTTTCAGGGTCACCCATGCGGCAATTAAATTCCAAAACCTTTATAGAACGTGTTTCATCTGGACCATCATCAATCATTAGCCCTGCATATAAAAATCCTGTGTATTTAATACCGTCAGCTTTCATACCTACAATAGTTGGGCGAATAATCTCATCCATAACCCGATTATGAATTACATCGCTTACGATAGGAGCAGGTGAATAAGCTCCCATACCACCTGTATTTGGCCCCTTATCGCCATCTAATTGACGTTTGTGGTCTTGACTGCCTGCTAGAGGAAGTATATGTTCACCATCAACCATAACAATGAAACTAGCTTCCTCGCCCTTTAAAAAATCCTCAATCACAATGCGAGAACCCGCTACGCCCATAGTAGCTCCTGCAAGAAAATCATCCACAGTCGCATGAGCGGTGTCCATATCCATCGCAACTACCACACCTTTCCCCGCCGCTAAGCCGTCCGCTTTTATAACAATCGGTGCCTGCTTTGAGTTCAAGTATTCATGAGCCTCTTGAGTCGATGTAAATGTCCTATAATCCGCAGTTGGAATCGAATGACGCATCATAAAATTTTTCGCAAAATCTTTGGAACTTTCAAGCTGTGCAGCAGCCTTTGTAGGGCCAAAAATCCTTAAACCATGTTTGCGAAATAAATCTACGACACCCTGAGCAAGTGGAGCTTCAGGACCTACAACAGTAAATTCAATCCCGTTTTCTAGAGCAAATTTTAAAAGCCCCTCATTATCTGAGATGGCAATGTTCTCGAGTTTCGCTTCTTGATCTGTCCCGCCATTTCCTGGGGCAATATACACTTTAGTGACTTTATTGGATTTAGCCAATCTCCATGCAATTGCATGTTCGCGTCCACCAGAGCCAATTACAAGCAAGTTCATCTATTCGGCCTCATCAAAAACGGCTGTAGTATGTACTTCTTGAACATCATCTAGGCTTTCTAGTTGATCGAGAATTTTTTGCATTTTAACGGCATCATCTCCTTCAAGAACTGTCTCGTTTAATGGTTTCATAATGATGGCATCTACTTCTGGAGTTAACCCCGCATCTAAAAATGCTTTCTTCACGGCCATGTAATCAGAAGGCTCACATGTCACTTCAATAAGTCCTTCTTCGTCTGTAATAACATCATCTGCCCCTGCCTCTAATCCTATGTCCATTATTTGTGATTCGTCACTACCTGGAGCAAATAGGAATTGTCCACAATGTTTAAACATAAAGGCTACGCTTCCGTCTTGACCTAAATTACCCCCATGTTTAGTAAAAGCGTGACGAACATCGGAAACTGTTCTTGTGCGGTTATCAGTCATACATTCAACAATCACGGCTGCACCAGCAGGGCCATAGCCTTCATATCGGATTTTTTCATAGTTTTCACCATCTGCACCGCCAGCTCCGCGTTGAATCGCACGCATTATATTATCTTTAGGCATATTTGCGGCAGTAGCCTTATCCCATGCAAGACGTAATGATGGATTTGCATCGGGGTCAGGACCTCCAGCTCTTGCGGCAACTTGAATCTCTCTAATTATTTTCGTCCAGATTTTTCCACGTTTAGCGTCTTGTCGTCCTTTACGGTGTTGAATATTAGCCCACTTACTATGTCCAGCCATTTAATTTCTCTATTTGTTAAATATAAAATGACTAATTTTAACAAGACTAGGGTTAATTTATAATTAGCTAGTTAAATTTACTTGTATGAGGTAATCATGGCTGAGCCTATTCTTTTTGCTAAAGGAAGTGAAGATTTTGTTTATATGTTGCCAAAACTAGCCAATCGGCATGGTTGCATAACAGGTGCCACAGGTACTGGTAAGACTGTGTCTCTTCAAGTTCTTGCTCAGTCATTCTCAAAATTAGGTGTACCTGTTTTTATGGCTGACGTTAAAGGTGACTTAACAGGTATTTCTCAAGCTGGTGAAGCCTCTCCAAAATTGGTGGCTCGATTAGAAAAATATGGTATTCCAACACCAAATTTTGCTGCTTGTCCTGTTACTTTATGGGATTTATACGGGGAGCAGGGACATCCAATTAGAGCAACTATTAGTCATATGGGACCTCTGTTACTGTCACGTATTTTAGATTTAAATGATACTCAGTCTGGTGTACTAAGCTTGATATTCAAACTTGCAGATGATGAGGGTCAGTTAATCCTTGATATGAAAGATTTACGTGCCATGTTGCAGCATGTCTCAGATCGTAGAGCTGAAATACAAGGTACTTACGGAAACGTATCGCCTGCTACAGTTGGGGCCATTCAAAGAAAACTTCTAGAATTGGAAGCTCAAGGAGCAGACAAATTCTTTGCAGAACCTATGCTCGATATATTCGATTTAATGCGAGTAGATCATAACGGAAATGGCATGGTTAATATCTTGGCTGCAGATAAATTGATGAATTCGCCTAAACTATATGGAGTGTTTTTATTGTGGTTACTAGCCGAGATCTACGAGGCATTGCCAGAAGTAGGGGATTTAGAGAAGCCAAAATTTGTTTTCTTTTTTGATGAGGCACATTTGGTTTTTGAAGATGCACCAGATGCATTATTAGAAAGAATTGAGCTTATTGTTCGCCTTAGCCGTTCAAAAGGAATTGGTGTTTATTTTGTAACTCAAAATCCATTAGATATTCCTGATAGTGTTTTAGGTCAGTTAGGGAATCGTGTTCAACACGCTTTACGTGCTTATACACCACGCGATCAAAAAGCGGTTAGAACTGCAGCTGAAACCATGCGTCCAAACCCTAAACTTAATATCGAACAGGCTATAACTGAACTTGGTGTGGGTGAGGCCTTAATCTCTTTCTTAGATGAAAAAGGTGCTCCTTCTATAACAGAGAGAGCTTGGGTTGTTGCACCTGCTTCTAGAATTGGCCCCATCACTGACCTTGAGAGAAATCAACTTAAAAATTCTTCACATGTTTACGGTAAATACGATCGTACTGTCGATCGAGAATCCGCTTATGAAATACTCCAAAAGCGTGCTGCAGAAGTTCAAGCGCTACAACAAAAAGAATCTGCACAAGCACAAGGAAGTGGAGGTGTAGTTGGAATTTTTAAAGACTTTATGATCGGCAGTACTGGTCCTCGTGGGGGACGTCGTGATGGCATAATACAAAGAGCAGTTAAAAATGAGGCTTCACGTATGACACGCTCTTTAATTCGTGGAGTTTTAGGATCTTTGTTAGGTGGTAGACGAAGATAATTATTTTTATTTGTGATTTATGGGCCTATGAATACCAACGATATTGATAAAAAAAGTTTAGAAAACGCCAAGAATCTTTTTTTAAGCGGAAAAATAAATCAAATTGAAGTAGATACACTTCTAGGCCTTAAAGAAATTCACAGAGAATTATTCTCTGGTTTATATGAATTTGCTGGTGAGATAAGGACAAAAAATATCTCAAAGGGAAATTTTCGATTTGCAAACTCTCTTTATCTCAAGGAAGCTCTATCTGCTATTGAAAAGATGCCAGAATCTAGTTTTGAAGAAATTGTGTCTAAATACGTTGAAATGAATATAGCCCATCCTTTTATGGAAGGTAATGGGAGAAGTACAAGAATTTGGCTTGATATGATTTTAAAAAAACGAATTAGAAAAGTTGTGGATTGGGCAAAGATTAATAAAATTGATTATCTCCAAGCTATGGAGAGAAGCCCGATAAACGATTTAGAACTTCGTACATTATTAGGAAATAATCTCACAGATAGAATAGAAGATAGAGAGGTAATTTTTAAAGGTATTGAACAGTCTTATTTTTATGAAGGATACGATGCACGAAAATAGTTGAAAGCCTCGTATTTGAGGCTTTCTTTTTATTTGAAGTAGGATTTGAAAGTTTCTACTTCATTTTTTGAACCCAAGACCACACTCACTCTTTGATGTAGGTCTTTAGGTTCAATATCTAAAATAGGATTTACTGTATCCACAGCCAAACCGCCAGCTTGTTCAATGATTAAAGACATGGGATTTGCTTCATAAAGAAGACGCAATTTACCTGGCTTTTCAGGATTACGTTTATCCCATGGATACATAAAAATACCACCTCTTTGCAAGATTCTATGCACCTCTGCAACCATTGAAGCCACCCATCGCATATTAAAATCTTTTCCTCTAGGACCTGTAGTGCCTGCCAAACAATCATTTATATAATTTTGTACAGGCTCATCCCAATGCCTCATATTAGACATATTTATGGCAAATTCCTTGGTATCTTCAGGTATTTGTATATTTTCTTTAGTAAGAATCCAACTACCAAGTTCCGTATCTAGAGTGAAAGCCACAACACCATTTCCCACCGTAAAAACTAGTTGCGTTTGTGGGCCATATAAAGCATAACCTGCGGCAACTTGTTGACGTCCAGTGTTATAAAAAATATCTTTAGAAATTTTTGGGTTCTCTAGTTTTTTACTGTCAGCTTTGACTATTGAGAAAATTGTGCCTATAGAAATATTTACATCAATATTCGATGAGCCATCAAGCGGATCAAATAGAAGAAGATATTCGCCCTTAGGATATTTTTCAGGAATATTATGAATATCTTCCATCTCTTCAGAAGCCATCGCAAGCAAATGCCCGCCCCATACATTTGCCTCGAGCAAAACATCATTGGAAATTACATCTAATTTTTTCTGAACCTCTCCTTGAACATTTTCATGAGAAGTTTCACCTAACACATCATTTAGATCACCTTTACCCGTTAGGTTGGCAATGGTCCTGCATGCCCTTGCTACTGACTCTATAATCAATCTGACTTCTGGAGCGAGTTTGCTTTCATTACGTTGTTGTTCAACAAGATATTGAAACAAGGTTTTTCTAGTCTTCATGTTTTACTCAATCGATGATGCTTTTGAAATGATTTCTATCACATTAGGAGATAGTTTATCCTGTGCGGAAATTTTATCTAATTGTGCTTTCATAAGTCCACGGTAAGGCTCATCATATTTAGACCAATTATCCATAATACGTGCATACCGAGCTGCAACTTCAGGATTTTTCGAATCGATTTCAAGTAAATATTTGGTGAAAAATTCGTATCCTAATCCATCTTTACTATGGAACAACTCCATATTATTCATACTAAATTGGAAAATTAAAGATCGTGCACGATTAGGGTTCGATAAATTAAATTGCGGGTGGGCAATAAGAGCATTTATAGCATCCATATTACTTGCATACATAGCTTGAAGTGCAAACCATTTATCGATAACTAATTGATCATTTTCAAATTGATGGTAGAAGTGATTTAAGAAAGTTTTAGTCAATTCATGGTCAGGGTGGTATTTAACAAGGCTTGATAAGGCCGCATATCTGTCGGTCATATTATTCGCATTTAAATACTGATCATTAGCTAAATTCAAATGTTTATCTGACTCTTGATTAAGCAGAAAATTTAGACATGTATTTTTAAGTGCACGAACTCCATAATTTTTTGCATCTAAAACGTATGTCAGATTTTCGTTTAATTTAGAGTACAAAGCAAAAAATAAGCCTTCTAATCTAGTTGCAAGTTCACGTGAGAATTTTTTCGAAGCTCTAACAAGATTTTGTGGATTTATAGGTGATTGCATTTGAGAGAGCAACTTCAATCCAGGCACCTGCAATAGCAATGCCTTATATGCATCACTAATATTCGTATCAGATATATTTAACTGCCACACACGAATAACATCAGCATCCACTATTTTTTCAGGAGATATAGTAATTGCAAGTATTTCATTTATCGCTAGCGTTTGAGCGGATTCCCAACGAACAAATGGATTTGTATCCTTAGTTGCTAGAGTAATTAGCTCATCTTTAGTATAAGAATATTTCACTTTAACAGGAGCTGAAAAATCCCTTAATAAAGATGGAATTGGTTTAGAGCTCACATTTGCAAATGACCAGGTTTGAGTTTCTTGATGCAAGTCGAGAATAAAACTATTTGGTTCATATTCCGTAATCGCAGAATTATAGTCGTTGCTAATTGGTTCAGCTTTAATAGCGGCCCCATACTCATTTATAAATCCGATCTTAAATGGTATGTGGAATGGTTCTTTTTTGTAGTCCGCTTTGATTTTTTCAACCCCAACATTTGGGCATGATTGAGAAAGGGTAACTTGAACCACTTTAGTCTCTGGCGAGTAGGCAATGCTCACGTCTACTGTCGGTGTGCCCGCTTGTGAATACCATCTTCTAAAAATATTAAGATTGCGTCCTGGATTTTTAAGGCTATAAATTGATTCCATAGCATTTACAAAATCATCGCATGTTACGGCCTGCCCATCATGACGTCTGAAATACTCACGCATACCAGACTGAAAATCCTCTTCACCTAAAAGAGTATGCTGCATGCGTATTACTTCTGCACCTTTTTCATATACAGTTGATGTGTAAAAATTTGCTATCTCTTGATAAGAGTGTGGTCGAATTGGGTGTGCCATTGGCCCTTCATCTTCAGCAAATTGAATGGCACGTAAATTAATTACATCTTGAATTCTATTTACTGCTCGAGCACTTTCAGCTTCTTCAAATTCAAGTCCTTTAGCCATCATATCTGCAGAGAATTCTTGATCTCTAAATACTGTTAGTCCTTCTTTAAGACTTAATTGAAACCAGTCTCTACATGTGACGCGGTTACCAGTCCAGTTATGAAAATACTCATGTCCAACAACACCTTCAATGCCTTGATAATTTGCGTCGGTAGCTGTCTCAGGTGAGGCTAATACATACATTGCATTAAAAATGTTAAGCCCTTTGTTTTCCATAGCACCCATATTGAAGTCGCGAGCTGCGACAATCATAAAACGCTCTAAATCAAGTTCAAGTCCAAATCTTTCTTCGTCCCACTTGATTGCATTTTTTAAACTCTCCATAGCCCATTTAGTTTGGCTTTTGCTTCCAGGGTCACTATAGATTTGAAGTAGTACTTTTCTACCTGATTTAGTTTCTATATGATCTTCAAGTAAATCAAACTGACCACCTACTAAAGCAAATAAATAGCAAGGTTTTAGGAATGGGTCATGCCATATAGCTCTATGCATTCCATCTTCTAAATCTATTGACTCAATTAAATTACCATTAGAGAGGATATGTGGGTATTTCTCTTTAGATGCATCAATAGTGACTCTAAACTCAGACATAACATCGGGACGGTCTGGATAAAAGGTTATTCTTCTAAATCCTTCTGCCTCGCATTGAGTAAAAAAACTTTCTCCTGAAATATATAAACCCATTAATGCACTGTTATCCTTTGGGTTACAAGAGTTAACTATCTCAATAGTGAACTCTTTTGCTGGAGGAATTAGAGTTAAAAGTTCATGTTCATATTTATAGTCATTAAACTCTACATGATTAATTTTTAATGACTTAATGTCTAAATCAGCACCATTTAAAACTAGCGGAACAATTGAGTCGTTCTCATCTTTAAGTTTTACCTGCATCGTATTAGTAACAGTGGTGCATTTAGGGTCTAATTTGAAATATAAACTAACGTTCTGTATTGAATAAGGGTAAGGAAGGTAATCTTCTCTATAAACTGTTTTTTGAGAATTCATTAATAGTACCTTATAGGGTAAAAATCAGATTATGTATTATAGTCCCGAGCATGTTTGAACTATAATGATGTATTTAAAAAAAATAAAGTTCAATTTTATAACTTATGACCTCTATTTCCTCTAGCGAATCTCCAATCGTACACGCAAAAAAAATTCTCCTAGACGACAATGGAATCACCCTTGAATATATAGCAAAAGCATTGGGTGTAATTCACAGCCATAAAACAAACTATGCGGATCTCTACTTTCAGTACAACAGTTCAGAGAACTGGAGTTTAGAAGAGGGAATTGTGAAAACTGGTGGTTTTTCTATTTCTCAAGGTGTTGGTGTTAGAGCTGTGGCTGGAGAGAAAACCGCATTTTCCTATTCGGATGAATTATCTTCATCGATTCTTTTAAAGAATGCGGAGACCGTCAAAAGCATTGCCACCCAAGGGGAGGCTAAGGTATACACATCTCCAAAAGGTTTAGTTAAAAGCGAAAGCCTTTACGCACCTATTGACCCTATCAATACTATGACTTCAGAAGAGAAGCTAGAGATTCTTCATAAGGTCGAAAAATATGCGAGAGCTATGAGTCCTGAGATTAAGCAAGTTATGGCTGGTCTCGGGGCTGAATATGAAGTTGTTTTAGTTGTAAGTAGTGGTGGTCGTTTGGAGGCTGATATTAGGCCTCTTGTTAGACTTTCACTAACCGTAATTGCTGAGAGAAATGGTCGTCGTGAAAGGGGAAATGCTGGAGGCGGCGGAAGATTTGGACTTAATTATTTTACGGATGAGCTAATAAAAGAATACGTTAAAAAAGCCGTAGATGAAGCTCTAATTAATTTAGAAGCTAAGCCAGCACCTGCAGGAGAAATGACTGTTGTTCTAGGTTCTGGCTGGCCTGGTATTCTTCTTCATGAGGCTGTAGGACACGGTCTTGAGGGCGATTTTAATCGCAAAGGAACTAGTGTATTTTCTGGACGTATTGGTGAAAGAGTGGCTTCCAAAGGTGTGACCGTTATAGATGATGGAACAATTAAAGATCGTCGCGGCTCTTTAAATATTGATGATGAAGGAAATCCAACTCAAAGAAATGTCCTTATAGAAGACGGAATTTTATGCGGATATCTACAGGACACTTTAAACGCAAATTTAATGAACATGCCTTTAACTGGAAATGCACGTCGCGAATCATATGCACATCTTCCTATGCCACGTATGACTAATACTTATATGTTAGGCGGAGAGCATAAACACGAAGAGATTATCGAATCAGTTAAAAAAGGAATTTATGCGGCAAATTTCTCAGGTGGTCAGGTTGATATAACAAGCGGAAAATTTGTCTTTAGTGCTTCAGAAGCATATTTAATCGAAGATGGAAAAATCACCTCTCCAATAGTTGGTGCTACATTGATAGGTAGTGGTCTAGATACTATGAATAAGGTTAGTATGATTGGGGATAATATGTCTCTTGATAGTGGTGTCGGGACTTGCGGAAAAGATGGACAAAGTGTGCCTGTCGGTGTAGGTATGCCTACTATAAGAGTTGACGGTATAACTGTAGGTGGTACCCATCAAGGCAGATAATATGTCTAAACCTAAAGTTGTTGTTGGTTTGTCTGGAGGAGTAGATTCATCAGTTACCGCTCATATTCTAAAAGAGCAAGGGTACGAAGTACTGGGCATCTTTATGAAGAATTGGGAGGACGATGATGATTCCGAATTTTGTTCTTCTCGCCAAGACTGGATTGATGTTGTTAGTGTCGCAGATACTCTAGGGATTGAAGTGGATGCCGTAAATTTTGCGGCAGAATACAAAGATAGAGTTTTTTCAGATTTCCTTCGAGAATACTCTGCAGGCCGTACACCGAATCCTGATGTTTTATGTAATGCAGAAATAAAATTTAAAGCATTTTTAGACCATGCGATGAGTACAGGGGCGGAGTACATTGCCACAGGGCATTATGCTAGGGTTAGGGCTGTGGATGGCCCTAAGGGCAAGTCCTATCAGCTTCTTAAGGGTCTTGATCCGCAAAAAGATCAGAGCTATTTTTTGCATCGACTCAATCAAGAGCAACTCTCTAAAGTTATGTTTCCATTGGGGGAACTTCATAAAACTCAAGTGCGTGAGATTGCCGCTAAATTAGGTTTATCTAATGCCGCAAAAAAAGATTCAACAGGAATTTGTTTTATTGGAGAGCGCCCATTTAGGGAATTTTTAAATCGATATTTACCTTCAAAACCTGGCCCTATACTGACTGATTCGGGTGAGCAAATTGGGGAGCATGTAGGTCTTTCCTTCTACACTATTGGTCAGCGAAAGGGTATTGGAATAGGAGGGGTTAAATCGCATATGTCATCTGATGGAGTTTCTGATGCTTGGTATGTGGCTCGCAAAGATATGAAATCCAATACTCTTTATGTCGTTAATGGTCATGACCATCCATGGCTTTTATCAAATGAATTGGTGGCACTTGATGCCTCATGGGTTTCAGGAGAGAGTCCAAATTTAGGTGCTTATGCCGCTAAAACACGTTATCGTCAGTCAGATGCAGAGTGTGAATTAGTTCATTCTGAGGGACAGGAATTTAAATTACATTTTCGTGAGAATCAATGGGCCGTTACGCCTGGGCAATCAGCCGTGATTTATGACGGTGAAATTTGCCTAGGAGGTGGAATAATAGAAGTTTCACGCGACTCAAATTAAAAAGGTCAATTATGAAATTAGATGATCAAACTTCAATGCAAGATTTTGTATTAACTGCTTTATCTCCTATAGATGGTAGATATGCATCTAAGAGTACCGATCTAAGGACCTATTTATCGGAAGCTGGGTTTATGGCTCATAGAGTTGAAGTAGAGATAAACTGGCTGATTGCATTGTCAGAGGCTGGATTAGATGAAATTAAGCCATTTTCCGACGATTCTAAAAAAGAGCTACTTAAAATAGTTTCTGATTTTTCTTTGGTCGATGCTGATCGCATTAAAGAGATTGAAAAAACTACCAACCACGACGTTAAGGCGGTTGAATATTTTCTTAAAGAGAAAATAGCTTCAAATGAAGAATTATCAAAAGCCTCAGAATTTATTCATTTTGCATGCACATCTGAAGATATAAATAATACATCTCACGCTTTGATGCTTAAAAGAGTGAGGGCAACGGTGTTATTGCCAAAAGCGAAAGAGATTATTAATTTAGTAAAAAACTATGCTCTTCAATTTGCAGAAATTCCCATGCTTTCACGTACACATGGACAAACTGCTAGCCCTACGACACTAGGAAAAGAATTTTCAAATGTCCTAATTAGATTGGAGAGGGCTTATATGGCCATTGAATCGGTCGAGCCACTTGCTAAATTAAATGGCGCTACAGGTAACTATAATGCCCATGTTTCGGCATATCCAGAAATTAATTGGCCTGAATTTAGTAAAAAGATTATTGAGTCATTAGGTCTTATTCAAAACACACATACGATTCAAATTGAACCACACGACTGGATGGCAGCCTTATTTGATGCGGTTGCTAGGTTCAATACAATTTTGATTGATTTTAATCGTGATATTTGGGGCTATATCTCTTTAGGATATTTCAAACAAAAGCTTAAAGAAGGCGAGGTAGGTTCATCGACTATGCCTCATAAAGTAAATCCGATTGATTTTGAAAATTCAGAAGGCAATCTTGGTTTGGCTAATGCGGTGCTTAGACATTTATCTGAGAAGCTACCTATATCGCGATGGCAGAGAGACCTAACCGACTCTACTGTTCTAAGAAACCTTGGTGTTGCCTTTGGATATTGCATGATTGCTTGGGATTCACATATAAAAGGGCTAAATAAGCTTGAGGTTAACGAGGGCAGGATTAAAGAGGATATTGAAAATTGTTGGGAGGTTCTTGCTGAGCCTGTGCAAACAGTGATGCGTAGGTATGCATTGCCACAACCATATGAGCAACTAAAAAAACTCACTCGTGGACAGGGTATTACAAAAGAGGCATTAAGAAATTTTATTTCAGAACTCGATTTACCTGAAGCGGCTAAAAATGAGCTTTTAGAGTTGACACCTGAGAAATATACTGGTCTTGCTGCTAAATTAGCAAAGATTGTTTAAAATTCTTGTAATGTCCAAACTTTAACTTATACTAGATTTGGATTTTTTTAAGGAGAATATTATGAAATTTCTAAAATCATTATTTATTGCTACCTGTATGATCTCTGCAGTAGTAGCTCAAGCAGAAGAGAAAAAAGAACCAACTGCTGCGGAAAAAGCAATTAAATATCGTCAGTCAGCTAAAACTGTTATGGCTACTCATTTTGGTATGTTAGGCGGTATTTTAAAAGCTGAAAAATTCGATGAAGATGCAGCTGAAAAACAAGCTGAAATTCTAGACTTTGTTGCTCGCTTGCCTTGGTCTAAATTCGGTCCTGGTACTGAGGGCGGGAACGCAAAACCTGAACTTTGGTCAAACACTGCTAAATTCGAAGAATATCGTGATCTTCTATTAAAATCAGTAGATGACCTAGAAGAAGCTGAAGAACTTGATGAGTTTAAAAAAGCTTTTGCGGGCATGGGTGATGCTTGTAAAAAATGTCACACAGAATTTAGAGTTAAAAAATAATAATGGAGGATGCTATTAGTGAAGGAAAAATCTAGATATTTTAAATTTAAGAAACTTTCATCTTTTAGCATCTGGGCATTTATTATCACGGCTTTGGCTGCTTGTTCGACTCCCTTTATAAAGCAGCCGATTAAGCCGCTTCCGAATGAACTTATAAAATCATCATCAGCCTTGAAAGCGAGAGAGGGGTTAGATGGCGGGAGCATTGCCATAGCAAATAATTCGCCTCTAGCTCAAGTAGTAGGCAGAATATATCTTAGAAATCAAAATGATTCATCAGAGCGTACAGGAAAGTACGTCGAAGTTGCATTAAATCCTGTATCAAATGCAAGTAATCAATGGTATAGGGATGTTTGTTTAGGCGGGTTTGAATTGGCAGGGGATATTGGCCCATCATATAGGAATATGATTAGAACTTCAGTTTCTAATGAGTTGGGGCAGTTTGCATTTCCAAATGTTCCTGAAGGGGAATATTATCTTTCAGCTAGACTTTATTGGTTCGATGAAAAGCCAATGAGCGGTCCTGAGATGTATGGGGGTCTCTTAGCTAAGAAAATTCGCGTAGGGCAGTTAGCTATTTCAGAGCAACTTACACAAGAAAATGCGTGCAGTGGAAATTATCGTGAATATAGATTGATTAATATTTTCAATTAGTACCAAATTTTTAATTTTTGTGTCATTTCTGTGATATATATTAGACGGATTATATTTTTTCATCCCCTCAATTTTTTAAATTATGAAACTCGCACATATTTTTCTATCTGCCGCTCTTGCTTGTGGTTTAATGGCCTGTGAATCTACTGGTACAGGTCCAAACGGTCCAAAAGGATCACTAAGAGTAAATCCATATAAAGACGGTAAAACTCTGGCTTTGTACGTTGTATCAACTAAGAAAGGCACTGTAAGAAAACGTGTCAGAAACAAAAAAAATCGCTTGGTTTGGGTTAACGAAAAACAAGATACTCAGCTTAATGCTGACGGTAAAACTTACTTTACTACTGGTAGAGTGATTGGATTGGATGATGTTTCTTATGCTCTTGCAGCTAAAACTATTAATGATGAACCTGCACTAGGTCTACGTTTAACTCCAGATGCAGCTTTAAGACTTGCAACTGAGCTGCAATCCTCAAAAGGTGGGACAGTTTTAGCCAGTATAGATAATAAATTTTTCTCGCGTTTAAATAATGCTGGAGCTAAGCTAGAAGACGGTGTAATCCTATTCCCGGTATCATCATTAGTTGATGCAAGAGACTTAGCTGTAACTTTACGTGATGGAAAGAAAGGCAAGTAAGTTATAAAATTTTCTTAAATTTTACTTTCAGGAAAATTTATGAATCTACTTAAAAAACTACTACTTCTTTTTATACCTATTCTATTAGCTGCGTGTCAGAGCCCGAATCAACCGGGCGACACCGCTAATCCTTCTGAAATTGACTCTATTGTTGAGGTTTATCATGGATCTAATGATCCAGTTGAAAACTTTCAATCACTTAAAGTTAATGAAAAAATTAGAATCTATGTTTCTAAGTTTCCAATTATCAATAGATCTTATATAAATCAGGTCCAAAATATTGTGGACGACAAGGGTAATGCATATGTGCGACTAGGATTGACAGCCGAAGGCATTGCCATCATGTCAAAAACTCCTCAAAACTATGGATATGTAACGGTCGTTAAAGGAAATTTAGTTTCTATAGATGGGTTTGTTCAAAAGAGTAACTTCTTTTTATTAGTTCCTGACCAAGAAACCGCTCAATCTCTAAGCAAAATTATTTCAAGTTCAATTCCTAAATAATTAGGTCTAATCATGGCTAAATTTTTATATTCTCGGTACACAGTCTTCGTACTTGTTATTTTCGGTAGCATTATCGGTTTATTGTTAGCCATGATATTCGACTCAAATTGGTTGTGGCTTGCTATTCCCTGTATTTTCTTAACTGCTATAGGTATTCGTGATCTTACTCAGACTAAGCATGCAGTCACTAGAAACTACCCAGTTATAGGAAATATGCGTTATATTCTTGAGTCAATTCGTCCAGAAATAAGGCAGTATTTTCTTGAGCAGGATAATGAAATATTGCCATTTTCAAGAAATCAGAGGGCTGTAGTTTATCAACGTGCAAAACAGCAAATCGATAAGCGGCCTTTTGGGACAATTAAGGATGTATATGAACAAGAGTACGAATGGATTAACCATTCTATGCATCCTACTACTATTGAGAATCACGATTTTAGAACTACGGTAGGCGGTCCTCAGTGTACTAAACCATATTCGATTTCAGTATTCAATATTTCGGCTATGAGCTTTGGGGCATTGTCTAAAAATGCGATTCTTGCCTTGAATAGAGGGGCTAAACAAGGTGGATTTGCACATGATACGGGTGAGGGTGGTATCAGTAAATATCATATGCAAGGCGGAGACTTAATTTGGAATATCGGCTCAGGTTACTTTGGTTGTCGTAATGAGGATGGTTCTTTTAACGATGAGGAATTCGCTAAAAAGGCCACTCAACATAATGTCAAGATGATTGAACTAAAAGTTTCACAAGGGGCTAAACCAGGGCATGGGGGTATATTGCCAGGGGCTAAAGTAACTCCTGAAATTGCAGAAGCTCGTGGTGTTCCTGTAGGTGAAGATTGTAATTCTCCAGCCTTCCATCCAGAGTTTGACAATCCAATTGGTATGATGAAATTCATCAAGAGATTGCGAGATCTTTCAGGGGGCAAACCTGTAGGGTTTAAGATTTGTATTGGTCACCCATGGGAGTTTTTCTCCATAGCTAAGGCTTTTTTAGAAACTGGTATCTACCCAGATTTTATAGTGGTGGATGGAGCTGAGGGTGGTACTGGTGCGGCTCCTATAGAATTTGCTGACCATGTCGGTACGCCTCTACGTGAAGGCCTACGATTAGTACATAATACATTAGTTGGTATAGGTTTAAGAAAACACATCAAAATTGGTGCTGCAGGTAAAGTAATTACTGCGTTTGATATTGCTCGTGCACTATCACTTGGGGCAGATTGGTGTAATGCTGGTCGTGGATTTATGTTTGCTGTTGGATGTATCCAGGCTCAAGCCTGTCACACTGATAAATGCCCTACAGGTGTTGCTACTCAGGATCCACTAAGAGCGAAAGCTCTTGTTGTGGAAGATAAGGCCTATAGAGTCTACAACTACCACAAAAATACACTGCATGCTTTAGCAGAACTTTTAGGTGCAGCGGGCCTTCACCATCCAAGCGAACTTAGAGCACACCATATTGCTAGACGCGTATCTCCAACTGAAATTAGATTGCTCTCTGCACTATATCCCGAATTGGTAGAGAATGAATTAATTGAAGGGAAATATAGTACGAGATTATTTGAAGTCGCGTGGCCTGTAGCTAATGCTCAAAGCTTCCATTTAGAAGCTTCTGCTCAAAATATGGTGGAGTCATTCCATAAAGCATATGGAATGAACAATTAATTAAGCTTAGAGCAAGACTTAATAAATTTATCTACGACTTTTTCTTCTGGTTCAAGTTTGTCTTTAGGAGTATTCCAGAGGCCTTCAGCAAAAGCTTTAAAGTCAGTTGGGATATCAGGATTCTCTGAAATATAAGTCATTGCTTCAGATATAGGTTTATCCTCAAGCCTTAAAGAATAAAGATTATGAATAATTGGTTCAGCCATATCGCATGTAAAACCGCTTTCCTCCACAGGAGATGCTTCATTTGAAGTGATTTCGAAAGCGTCTTTGGTACTCAATATTTCAGGATTAGTTGCGGGAGTATTTTCGGGACTTACTACTACTGGTGCTTCTGGATTAACTGGATCATCCTGTAATAAAACATCTTTAAACGAGTTGAATAAAAGATAAGCAATACCCACTAAAATTAAAACAAAGATTAGTACTTTAAATAAATTCTTCATTAAAAACCTTATGCAACTACCCAAAATCAGAAAGAATCATTTCGTTTATTTTACATTAATAATAATTCTTCTCATTAGTATATGGGCTTATTTAAAACCTTCTAAATCACAAGCTGAGGCCACTATACAGAATCTTCAGGATCAAAACTCCTGTGAAATAGTGATTCCCAAATGGATTAAAGATAATCTTAAAAACAATTTAAATTCTAATCAAGTTCTTGAAATTGTGCGTAATCTTGAGAAAGAGGAAGCATTGCCACCTTATTATGTGACAAAAAGAGAAGCACGCGAGATGGGATGGACTCCTGGTAAGCCATTTAATGAAATCCAAGGTTTAAAAGGTAAATCCATAGGAGGCGATAAATTTCGTAATTTCGAAAAGAGGCTACCCCGCGGACGATGGAAGGAAGCGGACCTTGATTACAATGGAGAGCGTCGCAATGCAAAAAGATTTTTATATAGTGAATCTGGACGCAAATACATAACATTAGATCATTACGAGACTTTTGTGGAGGTGCCTGCATGCAAATAAAAATTTGTGATTTGACTGGTGTGAAAAGCAAAAGCGAATTTTATGATCGCATTTATTATGAATTTGATGTGGCAGATTATGCGGCCAATAATTTAGATGCTTTACACGATATATTGACTATGGATATCGAGGGTCCAATTGAAATTGTTTGGAGTGATCTCGATGGCAGTGCAAGTGAGATGACTTGGGATCAGGTGAATAAGATCTTAAGTGTGTTTCGTAGTGTAGAAAGCGACAGAGAAGACTTTATTTTGCGAATTTCAGACTAAAATCTTGTTTTTTTTATGGTGGCAATGTAGAATAATTTTCTTTACTTTATGTAATTGGTGACTTGCTTTTTGCATAACAGATCAAAATCCCTCATAAAGGCTCTTTAGCTCAGTCGGTTAGAGCGACGGAATCATAATCCGCAGGTCCCCCGTTCGAATCGGGGAAGAGCCACCAAATTTTCCTTCTTTTTTGAATTTAGTTTTTGGCGGAGTTGATATGTTTGAACTCGAATTTTAGGCACGTGTGATTTTCACTACGTTAATTTTTCGAATAAACATTGACATAAATCAAAAAACATAATTTATCAATACAACTTTTAAATAAAATTTATTTGTTTTATTTCTAATTATTACAACTAAGGCATAAATTTTATATATTTTTATAGATTTATTGTTTTCTTGTCTATAAAATTTGAACTTTGAAATTTTTTACAAATTTTAGCTTCAACATGATTCAGTTGTGTTTTTCTTGCAACTGGAATGCTTATTATTTTGATTAGGATACATATGAATAAGATATATAAATCTGTATTTAATGCCACAACTGGTGCTTGGGTGGCAGTCTCAGAGCTTTCCAAAAAGCGTGGGGGTGGCAAATCTACACGCTCTAAAACTTTATCTGGTATTTTAGGAACTATATTAGCGACAGGATCGCTATTTGGTTTTACTGGATATATTTCATCTGCTCAAGCATATGACTTAATTCACCCAGATCAGTATCGTGTATATGGTTGTGGGGCACCTTTAGGTGTAGCTGGTGACCAAATTTCTTCATTTCTTTGTGGTGGTGCAATAGATAAAAATGGGAATTGGGCACCTATAAAGCCTATTACAGGTGTAGGTTGGGACCCTGAATGGCCTGACACTGCACATCATGTGATTGCTATCGGGTTTGATCCAAAAATATATACACATTTAGGAGTTGTTATTGGTGGTAGAAATCAGATTCACTCTCTAGGTTCAGTTGTGTTAGGTTACCAATCAGTTGCTGATCGTGAATATTTAGGCGAGGATGCATCTGTAACTTTTAACCCAGCTAATAAGGTCTATCTTTATAATTCACCTATGGTTCGTCAGACTATCCGCGGAAAAATGGGTGCTTTCTCAGTTGGTCTAAGAGACATTATTAGAAAAGGCCCAGACGGAAGACTTTACAGATATAGTGGAGTTACTAGACAGATTATTAATGTAGCCCCAGGTCGACAATGGTCTGACGCAGTAAACGTTGCTCAATTATTGGCTGTAGAAAATGCATTAAAAAAATATGTTGACGATAACGTTACAGAAATCGAAAAACAACTTGATAATCCAATAGACAAGCCTGACTATACAGGTAATGAAAATCACAACGGCTCAACTGGAGACGATAAACCCGACGAAAATGGTGTTATCGGAGGTGAATTACCTGAACCTACACCTGAAAATCCACCTCCAGTTGTAGACCCATCTGATAATCCTGGTCACGACAATCCAGGCGGAAATACAGCTGGTCCAGATAATCCTGACGACCCTAATAATCCAGATAGCCCATTTAATCCAAATAATCCTAGTGGTCCTGGCGACAATCCAAACCCAGGTGTAACTGTTGCTGGTGGTGGTGTTGCTTTCAAATTTAAAGGAAACACAGGTGAAGATGCTACTAGCCCTAAAGCAAATAGTGTGGTTCATATCAAAGGGGCAGACGCTAAAGACGGTGAAACGTTAAAAGAAGAAGATTTTGATGATGGTGAAAATATCCTAACTAAACTTGAGAAGTTTAATAATGATCTTATACTTAGAATCAAGCTTCGCAAGAATTTTAACCCTCAAAGCATTACAGTAGGTAAAGGTGACCCAGGTACTCCAGGTGCTGATGGTGTAAACGGCGAGATCAAAGTTATCAATAAAATCGACAAGGAAACTGTTGTAGTTAAAGGTGATGAATATAACGGAGGTGTTATAGAGATCTATGGTCCTAACGGCAAAGATGGTCGTGATGGAACTAATGAAAAAGATGTAGAATCTGGACTAACTTTAGCTAACGATGGAATTACCTTCAATAATATTCCTGGTACTAAATCTGATCCAAATGGTGAGGTAGACGGTAAAGGTGACTCTAGTTTATCTATGACAGCAGATACCTCAGATGAAAATAATAAAACTCCTGGTACACTAGATAACGAAGAAGGGAAACCTGTAACTCCACGTCTTGTTTATACTGATCCAAACAATAACAATGAAAAAGTCTTCGTAGCAACTATGAATGACGGTTTCAGATTTGGCGCGAATACTGGTGAAACTGACAAAAACCCACTTGCAACTAAGCTTAATTCCATTGTTGAAATTAAAGGTAAAGACTTAGCTGAAGGTGCAGATACCGAAACATTGTGGAATGATGAATTCGATCAAGGCGAAAATATCATGACACGAGTTGAGGAAAAAAATGGCAAAACCATTATTCGAGTAGCTATGCGTAAAGAAATCGCTACAAACACTGTTAATTCAACTACTGTTAATACCAATACTATTGTAGTTGGTAAAGGTGATCCAGGTACTCCAGGTGCTGATGGCCAACCAGGAGAACCAGGTAAAAATGGTGTCAACGGCGA
The DNA here is from genome assembly GCF_000687755.1 of Taylorella asinigenitalis ATCC 700933. GTDB lineage: Bacteria > Pseudomonadota > Gammaproteobacteria > Burkholderiales > Burkholderiaceae_B > Taylorella > Taylorella asinigenitalis. The sequence goes on along the minus strand of NZ_JHXN01000001.1, from coordinate 364,505 downwards.
AATCAAAGTTATCAATAAAATCGATAAGGAAACTGTTGTAGTTAAAGGTGACGAAGAAAATGGAGGTGTTATAGAACTCTATGGCCCTAACGGCAAAGATGGTCGTGATGGAAAAGACGGAAAACCAGGCGAACCAGGTCTTACTTTAACAAGTAAAGATATCACATTCCATAATATTCCTGTTACAAAAGGTAAAGATGGAAAAGATGGAACTGGTTCATCAAGCCTTTCTATGGATGCAAAAGGCACTACATCAACTTTAGATGATAAGGAAGGCGAACCAAAAACACCTCGCATTGTTTATACAGACCCTAACAATCCTAATGAAAAAGTTGAAGTTGCAACAATGAAGGATGGTTTGATTTTCTCAGGCGATAACGGTGACACTAAACTTAAAAACAAACTCAATACAGAGTTAAAACTTGTGGGTGGAGCTGATATCAATAATGTTTCTGAGAATAATATTTCAGTAGCTGCAGTTCCTGCGACGGATGAAAATCCAACTAACGAAATCAAAGTTCGCCTATCGAAAGATCTTAAAGGCTTGAACTCTGCTCAATTCGTAAATGGAACTCATGAAACTATTATCAAGCCAGAAGGTATCGTAATCAGCAAAGTCGTTCCTGCTGAAAATGACTCAAATGGTTCTAACGGCGGTTCTGATAGTGGCTCTGATAGTGGCGATTCAACTGGTTCTGGAAATGGTGCTACTGTTACTAAACCTGTTGTTGAAATCAATGAAAACGGCTTAGATCTTAAAGGTGAAGGCTCAATCACTGGCTTAAAACCTAGTTCTGACCCAAATTCAGCTACAACTCTAGGTCAAGTTCAAGAGATTGTATCTAACTCAGAGGTTAATCAATGGAGAAACACGCGTGAAAGTACGGCAACTGCAGTAGCAATGGCGAACTTACCGCAAGCATATGTGCCTGGTAAGAGCATGGTTGCAATTGCTGGTGGAAATCACGAAGGTAAAGCCGCTGTAGCAGTAGGTATTTCTACGATTTCCTCTAGTGGTAAATGGGTACTTAAAGGCTCTATGGCCAAATCCAAATCTAAATTTAGTGCTGGAGTAGGCGTAGGATACCAATGGTAATCTAGCCCTCAAATAGAAAGCCCCGATTCGCAAGATTTCGGGGCTTTTTTATATCTTCGCTTCAAGTTTTTGCCACTTATCAAAAAGCAGCTCCAACTCCTTTTCTAAATTGGCAATGTTCCCGTGAATCTCCGCCGCTGCCTCTGGCCCATCCGTATAAATCTCTGGGTCTGAAAGCTTAGCTGTCAAAATTTCAATTTCTTCTTCAACTTTAGAAATTCTCTCAGGAAGCTCTTGTAGCTCTTTAAGTTCATATGTGCTGAGTTTAGATTTATTTTTAGACTTTGTTTCTTTTGGAATTTCTTTTCGAACTACATCCTCTACAGGATTATTTTTTGGTTCTTTTTGGGGTCTTTGCCTAATGTAATCTTCATATCCCCCAACATAATTATTCCATGTTGCATCACCATCAAAGGCAATGGTTTGCGTAATAACATTATCCAAGAACACTCGATCGTGACTCACAAGTAAAACCGTTCCAGAATATGTTTGCAGCAACTCCTCTAATAATTCTAAAGTTTCAATATCTAAATCATTTGTGGGTTCATCAAGTACTAGAACATTTGCAGGGCGTGCAAATAATCGAGCCAGCAATAGCCTAGCTCGTTCACCGCCTGACAGGCTGCTAACAGGAGAATGAGCACGTGCAGGATCAAACAGAAAATCCCCTAAGTACCCCATAATATGCTTTTTATTACCACCAATCTCCACCCATTCACTACCCGGACTAATCACATCCGCCAAAGTAGCATCTTCATCAAGTTGATTACGCATCTGATCAAAATATGCAACTTCAAGATTAGTCCCTAATTTCACAGAACCAGATGTAGGGGTTAGTTGGCCAAGGATTAAACGTAAGAGGGTGGTTTTACCCGCCGCATTAGGACCTATGATGCCAATGCGATCCCCACGCAATATCTTTGTTGAAAACCCTCGTACGATCTCTTTCGAGCCATAGCTGAAACTCACATTATCCAATTCAGCCACTAGTTTCCCAGATCTTTCACCGCTTGAGAGTTGAAAGTTAACATTTCCCACTCTATCTCGTCTTTCGGAACGTTCCCGACGCAAAGCTTCAAGTCTTCGAACACGTCCTTCATTCCTAGTTCTTCGAGCCTCAATACCCTTTCGAATCCAAACTTCCTCTTGAGCGAGAAATTTATCGAACTTCGCATTTTGAATTTCTTCGGCCTTTAAAGCAGCCTCCTTTTGAGTCTGCCATTTAGAAAAATTACCAGGAAAGCTATATAACTTTCCGCGATCTAATTCAACAATCCTTGTGGTAACCTCATCCAAGAACCGCCTATCATGCGTAATCACAAGCAGTGCAAACGTCGCTTTTTTTAATTTTTCCTCAAGCCAAATAATGCTCTCAAAATCTAGATGATTAGTAGGCTCATCTAAAAGCAAAAGTTGCGGATTTTTTAATATAGCAGCTGCCAATGCAATCTTTTTATTCGTACCACCTGACAGCCCAACCGCTTGCATAGCCCCATCTAAGCCAAGTTCATCCAGTATTTGCTCAGCCCTTGAACTGCGCTCCCAGTCCTCGACCTCTAAATAATCAGATAATAAATTTTCGAGAATAGTTTTACTCTCATCTAATTTTGGCTCCTGCTCAACGGTCACGATCCTAATGCCATTTAAGAATGAAATTTCCCCATCATCCGCATGAATTCGTCCGTTTATAATTTTTAGCATTGAGGATTTGCCTGCACCGTTCCTTCCGATAAGTCCAATGCGCTCACCTTCAGAGATAGAAAAATCGGCATGGTCAAGTAAAGCATGATGCCCAAACGCAAGCTGAGCATCTGTAAAAGTTACAAGAGAATTTGACGCCATCAGAATTTTTCTTTTCGTAGCGTATTTAAAATAGATTTATCTGGAATTCCTGTCGCTGGCAATGCCAACCTTTGCTGCTCAAATCGTATAGCATCCTGAGTCTTAGATCCTGCAATGCCGTCAGGTTCTCCTATTTGATGCCCACGTGCGAGCAAAATGCTTTGTAGTTCACGCGTTTCAGCCCTAGATAAGCTCTCGTCCTTCGTTGGCCAAGGTGTCACAAATGGCCCCTTACCGCGCAATCGATCAGATAAATGTGCAATTGCTAATGCATAGCTCTCCGCCGCATTATAGCTATAGATAGCATCGAAATTTTTAAACGTAATGAATGCTGGTCCCTTAATCCCCGCTGGCAATAACAACGCCGCCTTCGTGTTTGGTTGTGCAACTGAGCTCAAACTCTGACCATCTATAGTTTTGATACCCTTGTTCATCCAATATTGAACAGTTCTTTTATGCTTTCTGCCCGACACATCCAAATTAATATTAGGTGGCAATGCTACCTCAACCCCCCACGGTCTCCCTGTTTGCCATCCACTTTTGACCATATAGTTTGCTGTAGACCCCAATGCATCCGCCACATTATCCACTAAATCCCGACGCCCATCTTTATCGAAATCAACGGCAATTCTCTCAAATGTCGATGGCATAAATTGAGTCTGCCCAAAAGCCCCAGCCCATGACCCTTTCAGTTTCTCACGAGATATATCTCCTGACTGCAATATACGTAAAGCAGAAAATAATTCACCCCTAAAATATGGTTGCCTACGCCCCTTACATGCCAATGTCCCTAAAGAGCGCACTAAATCATACTTTCCAAGATTCGTCCCAAAATTACTCTCAACCCCCCATATAGCAACTACAGTCGCAGGATCGACGCCCATCTGCTCCTCAACACGCTTTAAAATATCGGAGTGTTTATTCATAAGAGCACGCCCCTGATCAATGCGTTCCTGATCCACAAGATTGGCCATATAACGCCATATTGGAGTCACAAACTCAGGCTGGTAATTTAGTTTTTGAATTAATGAATTATCTGGCTTAATCGGTAGTAAATACTTTTCGTAAGTCGCATAGTCTACATCCGATTTCATAGCTGGACTTCTTAAATTGGCAATGCAATTCTCAAACGCATTCGTAGCAGCAATACTAAATTGAGAATAAGTCAGTCCTAATGTGGCAATGATTACCGATTTCATCAACTTTTTTGGGCTCATATAAGGTAATGTAGTGAAATAAAATTAAAAGGGATTTTATCGATTTTACAATGCTTTGGTTAAGTATAATCAAACATAAACAATTAATAGATTACGTTAAGTTTTATGAATTTAAATCGAGTTTTCAAAAGCACGCTCATTGCCATAAGTTTAATTTCTGGATCTGTATCCTTAAATGCAGTCACAAACGATGCTCAAACTAACGAGGCATCATTGTATAAGCCAGCTAAATTTAAAGATTTGGAATTTAAAGACAATTATGCTCGTGCAACGGTATTATCAGCTTTAATTCTGAATAGATTCCAATTCGAAAAAAAACCTTTCGATGATAAATTACAGTCGCTTGTCTTCGAGAACCTATTTAAGTCGCTCGATGTAAACAAAATGATTTTTACTAAAGAGGATATAAATTCATTTAAAAAATATGAATCGAAAATTCTCTCTTACTACAGGAAGGGTCAGCTACAAATAGGATTTGAGATTTTTAATCTATATAAGCACAGATTGGTTGAGAGATATGATTACGCAATCTCGCTTTTAGATAAAGGTTTTGATTTCAAAAAAAATGAGGAGTTTGTTCTTGATCGTGATGAACTCGATTGGCCTTTGACTCATCAGGAAGCTAACGATTTATGGCGCAAGAGAATCAAAAATGATTTTCTTCGCTTAAAACTAGCTAATGTTGATGAGGACAAAATCAAAAACACTCTTCGTAAACGCTATATCAACCGCAGAAACACTGTTGCACGCATGGATGGAGAGCAGGCCGCAGAATACTTTATAAATGCTTTAGGTGACAGCTTAGATCCTCATACTACATACTATAGTCCCTCATCAGCGAAAAACTTTGATGTGTCTATTAGCTTGTCTGTTGAGGGTATTGGTGCCGTATTGCAAAAGCATTTTGAATACGGTCAAATTCGTGAAGTGGTTGCTGGCGGTCCTGCCGCTAAAAGTAAGCAAATTAATCCTGGTGATTTAATTGTGGGAGTTGCTCAGGGAGAAACTGGTCAGTTTGAGGATGTTATCGACTGGGAACTTGACGACATAGTTAAGAAAATTCGAGGCAAAAGAGGAAGTGTTGTTAGACTTCAATTAATCCCTGCTGGTACTGGTATGGACGGTAAACCTAAAGAGGTTAAGATTGTTCGCGAAAAGGTTTCTATGGAAGAGCAAGCTGCAAGATCTAAAGTGATAGAAACTAAATCAGATGGAAAATCTCATAAGGTAGGTGTTATTACAATTCCATCGTTTTATGAAGATTTCGATGCTAGAAAAGCCTTGGAGAAAAACTACAACTCATTATCTAAGGACATTACTAAATTTCTTAATGAATATAAAAAGTCAGGGGTTGAGGCTGTTGTTTTAGATTTAAGAAATAATGGTGGTGGTTCTTTAAATGAGGCCGCTAAAGTAAGTGGACTTTTTATAGGCAATTATGAGAAGGTTGTGCAAGTAAGCTCACAAAACGGCGATATTAATGTAGTCCAATCTCGCGGTGTCAAACAAGAGTGGGATAAACCTGTTGTTGTTATTATTAATAGGTTTTCTGCTTCAGCATCTGAAATACTTGCAGCAGCCATTAAAGATTATGGCCGTGGAGTAGTCGTAGGTTCTCAAACATGGGGAAAGGGTACTGTTCAAACCTTTAGAGATTTAACAGACTTTTTACAAAAAGACGTTGAGTATAAAGATTTAGGTGCTATCAAATGGACCATTCAAAAATTCTTCCGAGTTAACGGTAGTTCAACTCAACTAAAAGGCGTAGAGCCAGATATTGAGTTTCCATCAAGCGTGGACAACGAGAAACTTGGTGAATCTAGTTATGATAATCCATTGCCATGGACTATTTTGAGACCAGCTGAATATAAACCTTTTGCAGATTTGAAGGGAAGCATTGCCAAACTAAATACCTTACATAAAGATCGTATTGCAAATTCTGGAAGCTGGAATCTACTCAAAAAGGAAAATGCATATCGTTTGAAATTATCTCAACGTAAATCGTACTCTCTTAATTATGAGACACGCGTTAAAGAACGAGAAGAGATGGATGCACAAATCAAAGCCTTCGATAAAGAAAGAAAAGAACTTGGAGAAATTAACTTTAATGATCTTAAGTTAGATGATGGTCTTGCTAGAGGAGAGGGCGATTTAAAAGAGGAGCTTGAAAACGAGAAAAAACGCAAGGAGAATCTTGATGTTGTGGCTCGTGAAAGTGCAAATATTGCCTCTGATATGATTTCTGTTACTTCAGGGTTAAATTTTAGCCGATAGATATGGCAGCGGCTCTTAAAGCCCCTCCTTACAAATTCGCCGTAATAGTTGGCGACTCTGGACAGTTGGGGCTTACATTTAAATATTCCAGACATATATATAGTATTTGCACAAGATATGAATTTTTTCCTAGCTCATCCTTAGATGCACACGAAAATTTTCGAGCTCTTAAGCGATTTCTAGATGCTTACAAACCTGATTTAGTAATTAATACAATTGCTTATACTTCAGTAGATGAGGCCGAAAATAATAAAGAAGTCTCCTATGTTATTAATGCTGTGCTACCTAGGACTTTAGCTCAATGGTGCTTCTACAACAAGGCGGCAATTGTTCATTTCTCTACTGACTATGTCTATGATGGAACCTCTAAGGAACCCTATCCTGAGACTACACTACCTTGCCCAATTAATCAGTATGGTCTTGATAAATTAACTGGTGAACTCTATATAATGAAGGAAACCCCTGATTTTTATATCTTTAGGACTAGTGCTTTATATAGTCCCTTTAGGGTGAACTTTGTTAAGAAAATTTTTTCTAAATTAACTAACCCTAAAAAGCAAGGCCCATATAGATTTAATGTAGTAAGAGATCAATTTACTGTACCCACCTCTAGTGAATTTTTGCTTGAATACATGTTTAAGATTATCAGTAAGAAAGCATTAGGGGTTTTTCATGTAGTTCCATCTGGATACAGTAGTTGGTATGAATTTGCCTTAATGATTCGTTCTGAAGGTGTTAAATGGAGTAATTTGAGCCCTAGAGCTCCATTAATTTCTCCAACTAAAACTAGGAAAGATCATAAGGGTGCTAATCGCCCAGAGTTTTCCGTATTAGATAACTCTAAGATGGCGAAACTTTTAAGAACTACTATTCCCGAATGGGATGAGGTTTTTCGTGATTGTTCTGATGAACTACTATCTGTCCTTAGGGATAGGTGACATTAGTCATTGATTTTGTTAAAATTAACTTTAAGCTGTATATCTGATAGACTGAATTATTTTTGGACGCGGGTTCGACTCCCGCCGTCTCCACCACTAAGGCATTTATCAGAGTGTTTTATTGGAGGGGACGTATTGGCTTCGACAGGGATAACTAGGAATATTGGCAGTCGGTAGGCGATGACCGTAAATCAAGCACATCTATAAATGCTAACGATGATAAATTTGCATTGGCAGCTTAATTAAACAAGCTCCAGGAGTGTGATTCACTTGGCAACAGAACGAATCAAGGCAGCTTCGGCTGCCTTTTTTATTTAAATAATTTATCTATTCCAACAGTAATTTCAGCTGGTGTATGGGCTATGAAATCTGCTCCCCATTCGGGAATCATTTCAGGTTCAGGACAATATCCATATGTCAGGATTATTGTTTTCATGCCCGCAGCCTTACCAGCTTCAATATCTCTTTGATCATCTCCAACATATATGCAATTGCTAGGATTTACACTAGCTTGATCACATGCTAAGAATATAGTATCTGGGTGAGGCTTACTTTTAGGAGCTGAATCTCCATAAGTAGATGAAATAACCCGATGAGTTAAATTAAGAAAATTTAGCAATGGAATGGTTAGATTAGATGGTTTATTTGTGACAATGCCCCAAGGAATCTTCTTATTATCTAAGTCTTCCAACATTTCAGGTATCCCATCAAAGAAACGAATATTTTGAGTCAATCTTTCCCTATAATCTGTAAGATATTCTTCTCTGATTAAATCGTAGTCTGGGTCCTCCTTTAAAAGACCTATAGCTTCTTTTAACATAGCTGGAGTACCACGAGAAACGAAGTTTTTTAGATATTCAAAGGGGAGAGGCTCTTTATTTCGTTTTAATCTTTGCAGATTTGCACATTCCACCAAATCTTTAGCAGAATCAACAAGAGTACCGTCAAAATCAAAAAAAACCGCTCTAGAGACCTTAAATTCCATGCTTTTTAACTGCCAACATATAATTTATGTCAAGCGATCCACTCAATTCATAATTACCCGTAAGTGGTTTATATTCAAAACCAGTGGAGTTCAATAAATCAAGATTGTACATTCTAGCAAAACGCATAATTTCACTAGGTTTTAGAAACATACTATGATTATGGGTGCCTTTAGGAACCATACCAAGAATATATTCAGCAGCAACAATGGCTAAAGCGTATGATTTAAAGTTTCTGTTAATAGTGGAAAAAAATGCAATGCCATCAGGTTTTAGTAGGGTAGAAATTGCTTCAATTAAACTTTGAGGATTTGGTACATGTTCAAGAAGTTCCATGCACGTAACAACATCATAAGTTTGTTTATGAGATATTGCATGATCTTCAGCAGATTCCACTAAATAATTTATTTTAAGACCACTCTCAAGGCTATGAAGTTTAGCTACGGTTATAGATTCTTTTGCTAAATCTATACCAGTTACATCTGTAATGCCTGAGCTAACTAGGCTTTCAGTTAGGATACCACCTCCGCACCCAATATCTATTAACTTAATATCTTTTGGAGGTTTATCAATATTGGATAAAACCCAATTCAATCTAATTGGGTTAATATCATGAAGTGTTTTAAATTCACTAGATTTATCCCACCATTTTGAGGCAATGGCTGAGAATTTTTCAATCTCTGTGTCGCTTACATTTGTCATAGTTTTAAAGAAATGAAAATGGCCCCTAACTGGAGCCATATTCATTTTTAAATAATATCTAGTTTAGAAATTATTTAGGTGTACCAACCATCTCGATATCTACGCGACGGTTTTGAGCACGACCTTCACGAGTGCGGTTATCTGCTACAGGTTGAAGTTCACCGCGACCAGAAGCGATGATTTGTTCAGCTGGGATACCTTTGTTTACAAGGTAGTTTTTAACTGTAGCTGCACGGCGTTCAGAAAGTTTTTGGTTATATGCTTGAGTACCGATAGAGTCAGTGTGACCAACAGTAATCAATGATTCAAGAGTTAAATGAGTTACTTGTTCAGCGATTTGATCTAGAACAGCACGACCTTCAGGTTTAAGATTTGATTTGTCGAAATCAAAGAAAGTATCTGCATTGAAAGTAACTTTGTTTGCTGTAATAGGAAGTGGAGTACCGTCAGCAGCTACTGCTACTGTGCCACCACACTCAGGAAGTGCAGTTGCAGGAGTCCAGAAGTCATTCTGCCAGCAATCACCGAAGTCATTTACTACAGGGTCACCGAAGTCACTAACCCAGTTATCTACTGTTTGAGCTGATGCAACGCCAGCTGAGAAAGCAAAAGCAATTGCTAGAGCGAATTTAGAGGTCATTTATATTTCTCCTCGAAGAGCTAAATGTGCTAAAAAAAGATTCGCAGCGCGTGACGCCACATAATTAAAATTCAGGGATAGTATACCAATCATTACGGTCATATTCAAAACCTTTTGACGGTTTTTCCCTTATTTCCGTAGTTAATATTACGTTATTTAGGCAAATATTGTTATTTTTGTAGGTCAAAATAAGGATACATTGCAAAAAAGTGTCGTTTTTTTTGAACAATAGTTGCATATTTCATACATTTATGTGACTGAATTATCGATCAAAACAAGTGAATTCCGCTTAAAAATTTACGTTTAGAAACACAAGTTAAAGCAATTTCTTAAGTTTATTTGTAACTTGAAACGAAACTGTATTGAAACACCCCTCAAATGCTAAAATTCCAAGTTAAGCAAAATAAATAAAAAAGTGAAATAAATGGATTCTTTCGCAAAGGAAACCCTCCCTGTATCTCTTGAAGAGGAGATGCGTCGTAGTTACCTAAGTTATTCAATGAGTGTAATAGTAGGCAGAGCATTGCCTGATGTTAGGGACGGTTTAAAACCTGTTCACCGTCGTGTTCTTTATGCTATGCACGAACTATCTAATAGTTGGAATAAGCCCTATAAAAAATCAGCCCGTATTGTGGGTGATGTGATTGGTAAATACCATCCTCACGGTGATTCTGCTGTCTATGACACTATAGTTAGAATGGCTCAAGATTTCTCAATGAGATATATGCTTGTTGATGGACAGGGTAATTTTGGGTCAATTGACGGTGATGGTGCGGCTGCCATGCGTTATACGGAAATTCGCCTCGAGAAGATTGCTCATGAGATGCTATCAGATCTGGAAAAAGAAACTGTAGATTTTGGGCCAAACTATGATGGTAGTGAGTTCGAACCGAAAATATTGCCAACTAGGATACCAAACCTACTTATTAATGGCAGTTCTGGGATTGCAGTCGGGATGGCTACTAACATTCCTCCACATAATCTATCTGAAGTAATTGATGGATGTCTATATTGTCTTAAAAATCCTGATTGCTCAATTGACGAATTAATTGAATATATTCCAGCCCCTGATTTTCCTACGGGCGGAATTATTTATGGGTATAGTGGTGTTCGTGAAGGCTATCGTACAGGACGTGGTCGTGTAGTCATGAGAGCCAAAACTCATATAGAGGATTTTGAAAAAGGCAATAGACAAGCTATTGTTGTAGATGAAATTCCTTATCAAGTAAACAAAAAAACTCTCCAAGAGAAAATAGCCGAACTAGTTAATGGAAAGAAAATTGAAGGCATCTCCGATATTAGAGATGAGTCAGATAAAGATGGAATGAGACTAGTTATTGAGCTTAAACGTGGAGAGGTGGCTGATGTTATCCTCAATAACCTGTTTAAGTTAACTCAGCTACAAGATACTTTTGGTATGAACTTGGTAGCTTTGGTTAATGGCCAACCTAAACTTCTAAATCTTAAAGAACTTGTAGTCTATTTCTTGCAGCATCGTCGTGAAGTTATTACCCGAAGAACTGTTTATGAATTAAGAAAGGCTAGAGAAGAGGGACATAAGTTAGAAGGCTTAGCTGTTGCACTGGCTAATATAGATGAATTTATCCAAACAATTAAATCATCTGCTTCTCCAGACGAGGCCCTTGAGCGCTTAATGAGTAAAGGGTGGGATTCGTCTTTAGTCAAAAGCTTGCTATCTAGAGTGGATGAAGATCAAACATTGGGTGGCTTTAAAGCCTATAGACCTGAGGGGTTGCCTGAAGAATATGGTTTGCGAGAAGACGGATTGTATTATTTAAGTTATGAGCAAACACGTGAAATTCTTAATATGAACTTGCGTCGACTTACAGGCTTAGAGCAAGAGAAAATTATTTCTAGCTATGAGGCTGCGATGGAGGCTATTACGGATCTTTTAGATATTCTAGCTAAGCCTGAGAGGATAACTACAATTATCGGAGAGGAACTCATTGCCATCAAAAATGAGTACACTCTAAAGGATACTCGTCGCTCTCAAATCGAATATCAAGCTGCTGAATTTGAAACCGAAGATTTAATTACTCCTATGGATATGGTTGTTACTCTATCCAAGGAAGGTTATATAAAGAGCCAACCATTATCTGAGTATCAAGCACAAAATCGGGGTGGTCGCGGCAAAAAAGCTACCGAGATGAAAGATGATGATTATATCCAACAGCTGTTTATCGCTAATACACACGATTATGTTTTATGTTTTTCAAGTTTAGGTCGTTTACATAGGCTTAAAGTATGGGAGGTACCTCAAGGGACGCGTACGTCCAAGGGGAAACCTATCGTTAATCTTTTTGATTTACAGGAAAATGAAAGGATAACGGTAGTATTGCCAATTAAACAATTCTCAGATGATCAATTTATTTTCTTAGCTACAGCTAAGGGCATAGTTAAGAAAACCGCTCTATCTCAATATTCAAGCACTCGTAAGATGGCTGTTATAGCTGTCACTTTGGATGATGATGACTACTTAGTTGGGGCTGAATTAACAGACGGTAAAAGTGACATTATGTTGTTCTCTGATGCGGGCAAAGCTGTGCGTTTTGATGAATCGTCTGTTAGGGCTACGGGCAGGTCATCGCGAGGTGTGCTTGGCATGAGATTGGAAGAGGGACAAAAAATTATTTCACTTATTGTCTCGAAAGATGAACAGGCAAGTGTCTTAACTGCCACTGAAAATGGATATGGTAAAAGGACAGCTGTTACAGATTATACGCGTCATGGTCGTGGAACTAAAGGTATGATTGCGATTCAGACCAGTGATAGAAACGGTAAAGTTGTAGCTGCTGTATTAGTTCAACCTGAAGATGAGATAATGCTGATTACCACTGATGGTATAGTGGTTAGAACTAAGGTTGAGCAGATTCGTGAAATGGGCAGGGCTACTCAAGGTGTGACTTTAATTAGAGTGGATCAAGGTACGAAACTTTCTGGAGTTCAGAGAGTTGTAGAAACTGTTACGGAAGGCGATTTAGGACAACAGGAGACTGAGGATGAGGAAGCATTGCCACAGTCATCTGAAGTGGAAGCTGATTCGCAAGATAGTGAGAATCCAGCTAGTAATTCTGAGGGAGATGAATAATGAGTGTTTGGAATTTTTCTGCTGGTCCAGCAAAACTTCCACGTCCAGTATTAGAACAAGCTGCATCTGAAATGCTCGATTGGAATTCTAGTGGTATCTCTGTTATGGAAATGAGCCACAGATCTCCAGAATACGAGCAAATTTTGTCAGATGCATTGACAGATTTTAGGGATTTGTTTGCTGTTCCCGATGGATATTCGATTTTATTTATGCATGGAGGAGCTACTGCTCAAAATGCATTGGTGCCTATTAATTTAATAGCTAGTCGTGAAGCCCAAAAGGCCGATTATGTGCTCACTGGTACTTGGTCTATAAAATCTCATAAAGAATCACAAAGATTTGCAGATGTTCAGGTAGCCGCAAGCAATCAAGTGGAAAAAGAAATAGACGGCGTTTTGTATAAATCAGGAATGTGGATGCCAGAAGTTTCTGACTGGAAAATTAATCCAGACTCATCATATGTTCATTTTTGTTCTAATGAAACTATAAGTGGTTTAGAGATGAAAGATTTGCCGAATATGGCCAATCTAGGGGCTCCTGACGTACCTATGGTTATTGATATGTCCTCTCATATTCTATCTAGACCTATAAATTTTGATGGTGTAGGCTTGATATATGCAGGAGCTCAAAAAAATCTCGGCCCTGCGGGTGTAACTGTTGTTATTGTTAGAGATGATTTGATTGGGTTTACTAAAGATATTTGTCCTTCCGTATTTAATTACGAAAACGTAAAAGGAGGTAATTCTGGCTTTAATACCCCTCCAGCTTATAACGTATATATTTGCGGTTTAGTACTTAAATGGTTGCGTTCAAAAGGTGGATTAATGCCTATTCACGAGCAAAATCTAGCTAAGGCCCGATCCTTATATGAATTAATCGATAAATCTCAAGGGTTTTATAAAAACGAGATTCAGCCGAAATATAGATCTGATATGAATGTGACATTTACATTGCCATCAGAAGAGCTTCACAATTTATTTTTAAAAGAAACTAAAGCGAATGGTCTTTTAGGATTGAAAGGGCATAAATCGGTAGGTGGAATTAGGGCTTCAATTTATAACGCAATGCCTATTGAAGGTGTTCGCGAACTGGCTGAATTTATGGACAGCTTTGTAGCTCAACATGGATAAACAAGATGAACTAGCTCTCCGCTTAGAGCCGCTTCGTCAGCAAATCGACGAAGTTGATTGTGCTATTTTGGAGTTGCTTGATAGGCGTGCTAGTTTAGCTATAGAAGTAGGGGAAATTAAGAAAACTCACGGCTCTGATACGGATGTACTTAAACCTGAACGTGAGGCTAAGATTTTTAAGTCTTTATCGGAGAAAGCTAAGGTTTTTCCTTCTATAGCGGTGCAAAGTGTATGGACTGAGATAATTTCTGCTTGTCGTGGTTTAGAAAAAAAATTGACCGTTGCATATCTCGGCCCCAGCGGCTCATTTTCTGAAGAAGCGGCTTACAAACTTTATGGCCACTATATCGACAAAAAGCCATGCACTACATTTGAGGAAGTTTTTAAAGCAGTAGAATCAAAAGAGGCAGATGTTGGAGTCGTACCAGTTGAAAATTCTACCGAGGGAATGGTAAATAGCACACAAGATTTGTTTTTGACTTCTAAATTAAAAATTCATAGTGAATGTAATGTGGAAGTAAAACATTGTTTACTGCATAAAAATGGCCAAATGAGTGATGCAAAAAAACTTTATGTTCATCCTCAGACTCGCGGGCAATGTCATAAATGGCTAATACAGAACTTGCCTAATATTGAGATAATTACGGCAAAAAGCAATTCAGAAGCGGCCATGCAGGCATCGGCAGATTCTGCGGCACTAGCAATTGCTAGTGAGAGTGCTGCGGAAATTTATGGACTCAAATGCATTGCCACAGGAATACAAGATTCTACAAGCAATAAAACTAGGTTTGTAGGCATAGGGCATATTGCACCCAAACCAAGTAATAATGATAAAACAAGCTTAATTTTTGCGGCCTCTAATGAAGCAGGAAGCGTATATAACCTGCTATTTCCGTTTGCCCAATACGGCGTATCTATGAGTAGATTAGAATCTCGCCCATTTAAAAATGGAGAATGGGAATATTATTTTTATGTCGATCTTTTAGGGCATGCACAAGAGGCAAATGTCTCTCAAGCATTAGATCTTCTAAAAAGCAAAGCACCATTTGTGAAAGTGCTGGGCTCGTATCCAAAGGCTAGTTCATGATATGACTAAGATTAAGAACTTAGGATTAATTGGTGTCGGGCTGATTGGTACCTCAGTTCTTTTGGGTCTATCAAAGAAAGATTTAGTCTCTCGTGTGTATGCTTACGACACTAATAGTGAGAATATTGACTATGCCATCAAAGAAGGGTGGGTGGATGAAAAATCTACTATAGATGAAATAGCTCAGAAGTGCGATTTCGTAATCATTGCCACTCCGACAAAGGCGATTATTAATGTTTTTAAGCAGCTAGCATATAATTTGAACCCAAATGCAACGGTCATAGATGTAGGAAGTACAAAGGCAGAAATTATCACTTATACGCATCAGAATTTTCCCCATCTAAAATCATGCTTTGTGCCATGTCATCCAATAGCTGGATGGCATACGAATGGCCCTCATTCTGCGAATCCTAATTTATTTGTAAACCGCAATATAGTGATTACGCCTTTTAATGAGACTCCCTCTGAACGCCTTGAGTTTGTTAAAAAATTGTGGGATTTGCTTGGGGCAAAAGTAAATTTAATGACTAGCTTCGAGCAGCACGATAAAATATTTTCTGCCCTAAGCCATCTGCCTCATTTTATTGCCTCTTCATATATGGAATATTTAATTAAGAATGTGCATTTTCGCGACAATATCGATTTGGGCGGAACGGGGTTTCGTGATTTTTCCCGCATTGCAGGCGGATCGGCTCAAGTTTGGACCGATATTTTTCTTAGTAATCGTGATGTGCTTTTGGAGCAAATTAGTGACTTTGAAACTCATTTAAATATGATGCGAGAGCTTATTGATTCTGGGGATAAAGTGAAGATTATGGATTGGCTTGAGAGAACATCAGAGTTGCGTAATTCTTGGAAGGGAATTATCGAATGAAATTAATAACTATTGATGGGCCAAGTGCTTCTGGAAAAGGCACTGTTAGTCAAAGAGTTGCTGAAATTTTGGGTTGGGATGTGTTGGATTCTGGTGCACTTTATAGGCTCTCAGCCCTTGCATGCCTCAATTTAAGTACAGATTTAAAGAATATTCAGGATGTAGTCTCAGTAATAAAAAATATGCAGATTAATTTCTGTGATGGTCATGTGTTTCTTAATTCCAATAATGTGACTGATGCCATTCGTACAGAACATGTTGGCAATGTTGCCGCTCAACTCGCCACAATCCCAGAAGTTAGGAAGGCGTTAGTAAATCTCCAACACAGTTTTTTAAAGGAAAAGGGGCTAGTTGCTGATGGTCGAGATATGGGGACAGTTATATTTCCACAGGCACCCCTAAAGATATTTTTAATTTCTGACATAGAAACTAGAGCACTTCGAAGATTCAATCAAATAAAAGACAAAAACCCGAATATCACTCTTGATGCTATTAGGAATGATATGAGAAAGCGAGATGAACAGGATAGAAACAGAAGCATTGCCCCATTAGTGGCTGCAAAAGATGCCATTACCATTGACACTACTTCAATGAGTATTGATGAAGTTGTTAATTTCATAATACAAAAATGGAAAATCTTAGAAAAATTCTCCTAATTATTTGATTATCAAGAAATTTTTAATTAAAATATCAATCTTTTTTTAGTGCCCTATTTATAGGGTTTTTTTAACTCCACTGGTTACTTAGTAATTGGTGTGCATATTTGGGATTAGGCAAACCGTTTAATCTCTTGGATTTATTAATGTCTCAAAATCTTAACTTACAAGAAGCCCTCGGGGGCGAAAGCTTTGCTGATCTGTTCGCTAACGCTAATCAGCAAGAAGTCAAATCAGGTGAGGTAATCACCGCAGAAGTTGTTCGAATTGAACACAATCATGTAGTGGTAAACACTGGACTTAAATCTGAGTCTATGGTGCCACGTGAAGAATTCCTTAACGATCAGGGTGAACTTGAAGTAGAAGTAGGCGACTTCGTTTCAGTTGCAGTTGACTCTCCAGAAAATGGTTTTGGTGAAACTGTTGTTTCTCGTGATCGTGCTAAACGTTTGGCTGCATGGCTTAAACTGGAGGAAGCACTTAACTCTGGTGAGCTTATTACTGGTACTATCACAGGTAAAGTTAAAGGCGGCTTAACTGTTATGACTAACGGTATCCGTGCATTCCTTCCTGGCTCTCTTGTTGATGTACGTCCAGTTAAAGACACAACTCCTTTTGAAGGTAAAACTATGGAGTTTAAGGTCATTAAACTTGACCGTAAACGTAATAACGTAGTTCTATCACGCCGTTCTGTTCTTGAATCTAATATGGGTGAAGAACTTCAAAAACTTCTTGAAAATCTTCAAGAAGGTTCTGTGGTTAAAGGAACTGTTAAAAATATCACTGAATACGGTGCCTTCGTAGACTTAGGTGGTATCGATGGTCTTTTACATATCACTGATATGGCATGGCGTCGTGTTCGTCATCCATCAGAAGTATTAACCGTTGGCCAAGAAGTAGAAGCTAAAGTTCTTAAATTCGATAAAGATAAAAATCGCGTTTCTCTCGGTATTAAACAACTTGGCGAAGATCCATGGGTTGGCTTAGCTACTCGTTATCCGAAAGATTCTAAACTAACTGGTAAAGTTACAAATATCACAGAATACGGTGCTTTCGTTGAAGTTGAAACTGGTATTGAGGGTCTTGTTCACGTATCTGAGATGGATTGGACAAACAAAAATGTCGACCCTCGTAAAGTAGTTTCTCAAGGTCAAGAGATTGAAGTATGCGTTCTTGAAATTGATGAAGACCGTCGTCGTATCTCTCTTGGTATGAAACAAGTTCAACCAAATCCATGGGAAGAATTCGCTAATAAACATAAACGCGGTGACCGTATTAAAGGTGCTATTAAATCTATAACAGATTTTGGTGTATTCATTGGTCTTGAAGGTGGCATAGATGGTCTAATTCACCTATCTGATCTATCTTGGAATGAACCAGGTGAAGTTTATGTACGTAAACTAAGCAAGGGCGACGAGATTGAAGCCGTTGTTATTGCCATCGATACTGAAAAAGAACGTATCTCATTAGGTCACAAGCAACTTGAAGGTGATCCGTTCACTATGTATACCTCGACTCATGAGAAATCTGCTCTAGTTAAGGGTGTAGTGAAATCTGTAGAACCTAAAGGTGCTACTGTTACCTTGGATTCTGATGTTGAAGGATACCTTCGTGCATCTGAAATTTCAAATGGCCGCATCGAGGACGCGACTACTGTTCTGAAAGAAGGTGATGAAGTTGAAGCTATGATTATTAATATTGATCGTAAAGCTCGTTCAATCCAACTTTCTATTAAAGCTCGCGAAAATGCTCAAACAGCTGAAAAGCTTGAATCACTTAAAGATTCATCTTCTGGAACTACAAGCCTTGGTGCACTTCTTAAAGCAAAAATAGATCAAGCTAAAGATAATAAATAGTGACAAAATCTGAACTTATTGATGCACTGGTTGCTACTTACCCACAATTTGCAACCCGTGACATGGATATAGCCGTTAAAACTATTCTTGATGCGATGACTAATTCCTTAGCGGATGGTCAAAGGATCGAGATAAGAGGGTTCGGTAGTTTTTCATTGTCACAACGTGCTCCGCGTGTGGGCCGCAATCCTAAGACTGGGGAAGTCGTTGAGGTCGTCGGTAAACGAGTGCCTCACTTCAAAGCTGGTAAAGAGTTGCGAGAAAAGGTAGATGAGGTCTTTAAGAAAGAGCTAAATCCAATAATTACAGAAGATAGCTTTCTTTCTTAATATTTCTTTTATTAGTAGCCTGAACATTACGTTCAGGCTTTTTTTTACTCTAATTTTTGTCTTACAATATGGAAAAATGAAATTTTGAGGTCTATATGAAAATAGTTGTCTGGGCTATACGCATTATTCTTTTTGTTTTAGTTATATTGTTAGCCATAAAAAACACCGCTCCTGTAGACATAAATTTCTATGGAAATCTATCGCTTAAACAGGTTCCATTAATTGTTGTAATCCTTACAAGTTTTCTACTTGGTGGTGTTTTAATTTACTTACTTACATTGCCAACTAAATTAAGCAGAGGCGTAGAATTAAGTCGCTTGCGTAAAGAAAATCAGATTATGAAATCTGACCTTGAGCACACTCATAGAAAAGAACAAATTGTGCCTGTTTCATCTCCAGACGGCTTTGTAGTAACGGAAAAAGTTCGCTAATAGGTGAAGTTTGAATTTTGAATTCTGGTTTTTAATATTTATACCTATATTCTTTTTGCTTGGTTGGTATGCCTCACGTATAGATGCCAAGCAAATGATGGACGAATCTAGCAATCTCCCAAATTCATACTTTAAAGGTTTGAATTTCCTTTTGAAAGAGGATTACGACAGGGCTATAGATTCATTTGTAGAGGTTGCAAAACTAGATACTGAAACAACCGAATTACATTTAGCTTTGGGTAGTCTATTTAGAAGAAGAGGCGAAATTGACCGTTCAATTAGAGTTCACCAAAGTCTATTAAATAGACCAGATTTACCAGCTCATGAAGTTGCACATGCACGATTTGAGCTTGCTCAGGATTACTTTAAAGCTGGGTTGTTGGATAGAGCAGAAAGAGAGTTTAAAAACTCCCTATCGCATAGTAAGTATGCATTGCCATCGTTTGCAAATTTATTGAGAGTCTATGAGATTACTCATGACTGGGACAATGCTATCAAAACTTTAAAAGAACTTCAGAACCGTCTCAATAAACCACTGCCTGAAATTGTTCACTATTATTGCGAAATTATTGAAGATGAGCTTAGAAAGGAAAAGCCTGATATTCAGGAAATTGAACAAATCCTTATGCACGCAAGGGATGAGTTTGAAAATCTAGGAGAATCATCGAATCCTTCAGTTAGTGCAAGGCTAAGTATTGTTAGAGCTAAAATTGCGGGACTTAATAAAGATATAGGTTTACAAAAAAAACATTTGCTCAGTGTTTTATATGAGGCTCCTGAATTTGGTGGATTGGTAGCTAGAAATTTAATGGATCTTATGAACAGTTCTTCAGAGGGTTCGGAAGGTTTTGAGTTATTAAAATCCCATTATGCGAAATATCCTTCTATAGAAATCTTTAGTGTACTTTTTGATTATCTGGTGCAGAAATCCCCAAAAGAAGCAATTGAATTTGCAAAATCCTCTTTAAGCACTAATCCTTCTATTTTGGGGCTTAGTAAGGCTCTATCTAGTTACTTGAAATTTGGCACTTCTGATGGGGTGGATAATTTAGTCATACTGCAGAATTTGATATCTTCTCAAAGTGATAAACTTGAAAAATACACGTGTAACCATTGCGGATTTCAAGCTAAATCTTTTTATTGGCAGTGTCCTGGTTGCAATAATTGGAATACATTTGATCATAAAAGAGTTGAGGACCGATAGTGTCACATAACTATCCAATAGAAAATATAAAGAAACGCAAAATATTAGTGGTTGGTGATCTTATGGTAGATCGCTATTGGTTTGGTAGGGTGGATAGAATCTCTCCTGAAGCACCTGTGCCTGTGGTCCACGTTAAGAAAAATGAAAATAGGCTTGGTGGTGCGGCAAACGTTGCTAGTAATGTTGTTAGTCTAGGGGCTCAAGTATCATTAGTTGGAATTGTTGGGGATGATGAACCTGCGAAAATTTTAAAGAATTTATGTGAAGAGCACTCAATAAGTCATCATTTTATCTCAGATAATACTTCAGAAACTACCATCAAGATGAGGGTTTTAGGCGGTCAGCAGCAACTTATAAGGATAGATTTCGAAAAATTTCCAAGTGACCAAAAAGCCCAAGAGTTAAATCAGAAAACTAAAGAATTAATTAAGGCTCATGACCTAGTGGTATTTTCAGACTATAGAAAAGGTGCACTTAAATATATCGAAGATATGATTGTTTTTGCTAAAGCAAATTGCATCCAAGTTTTAGTGGATCCAAAAGGGGCTGATTATTCTAAATATTCAGGAGCCTCTTTAATTACTCCAAATAGAGCTGAGATGGAATTAGCTGTAGGACATTGGGATTCAGAAGAATCTTTACTTTTGAAGGCAAATGCTTTGAGAGAGGCCCATGATATTGATGCTATTTTAGTTACTAGATCAGAACTAGGTATGACTCTATTTGATAGAAATGGTCGCACACATCAAAATGCTCAGGCTAAGGAAGTTTTTGATGTGTCGGGAGCTGGAGATACGGTTTTAGCTACCTTGGCGGTTACAAGGGCGGCTGGCCTAGAGTGGAGCGAAGCTATTAACTGGGCAAATAAAGCTGGTGGCATAGTTGTCGGTAAACTTGGTACCTCAACTGTTAGTTCAGAAGAAATAATGCATTATCATGATTTGTAAATTCATTAGATTTTTTGTATTTATTTTAGTTTCTTTTTTTGCTATCAATGCTTCATATGCTAGCTCGATTGACGTAAATACGGCATCAATAGAAGCACTCGATTCTATAAAGGGAATCGGCCCCAAAATGGCCAAATCTATTATTGAAGCTAGAAAATCAGGTGGCCCCTTTGAGTCTTATAGTGATTTAGCTGATAGGGTTAAAGGCTTAGGGGAGAAAAAAGTAAAATCCCTTCGAAAAGCAGGATTGTTTATAAAAAATGCAAAAGACGAGAATGCGAAAACATTGCCAAAGAGCAAAATAAAAACTAAGAAAAAATCTAAATCTAAAAAAGAGAAGGTTAAGGAAACAGCCGTGCCTTTTGATACATTTCCAAAATTAGTTAGACCTCCTAAATCATAATGGAATCAAATAAATCAATTTTTTCTATACCAGATAATTTACCGCAAGAGGAACGTTCTAAACGAAGAGCATTGCTATCAAGGCTTGGTATATCTTGGCTTGTAATGATGCAAATTATGATGTTTGCGGTTCCAGGTTATGTGAAACCAAGCTACGAAAATACAGATAGCTATGAAATTCTGATGAAGGTGATAGTCATGATGAATTGGATTAGTCTTGCATTGACCATTCCAATTATTTTGTACTGTGCAACGCCGATTTGGAATGGACTATTTAGAGACGAGAATCGCAATCATATAAACATGAATTGGCCCGTAGCAATTGGGATAATTGTTGCTTTTGTGCCATCAATGTTAGTGACCATTACTCATAGAGGAGAGGTCTATTATGACTCAATTTCTATGTTCGTGGCTTTTTTACTAACAGCAAGATATCTAGAGCTAGCTGCTGAACAATCAACCTTTAACAAGGCTAGTACATTTGATTTGCGGACTCTTCACCAGAGCCTTAAGAATAGAGCTGATAGACTGGCTTATGTATTTGTGATTCTACAAATAGTACTTGCTGTTGTTACCTCGGCCGTGTGGTATTTTTGGATCGACAAAGCACATGCATTGCCAGTTTTAGTGTCCTTATTTGTTATGAGCTGTCCATGTGCTATGGCTATGTCTGTGCCCACTGCATTTTCAGCGGCTCGAGCAGGGTTGAGTGAAGAATATGTTACAAGAGATACTCAAAATCTGTATTCTAAGATTAAAATCTGTACTTACCAAAATCTGTATGGTTCTTTGATTTGGCACATACTAATGACTCCATTAGCCATGACAGGTATAGTAGAGCCTTGGCTTGCTGCCATTACTATGCTTATTTCATCTTTAGGCGTAGCTTGGAATTCATACAGATTGTTTAAATTTTTGAAGTCCCATAGCTAGAAAATGTTTGCACTTTTTATACTTTTGGCACTGTCATTTTTCTTTGTAGTTATCGTAGGATTGTTCCTATATTGGGCTACAAGCTCAGGACAATTTGATGATGTTCAAAAGCACTCTACAGCTATCTTAGAGGACGACGATACACAAAATCTTGATGTATCTCAACCTTTAGATGAATAGAGTAGAAATGATTCTAGATTTTTTGACTTACTTCAAAATATTTAAGTAAAATGTTAAAGTCCGATGAAATCGATTGAAATTATTCGGGCTTTAATTATAAATTTAATAGACTTGTTTTATTAAGAGGAAAACCTATGCGTACATTAAGCGCTGATACTCCTGAAACCTTTAACTATAAGGTAGTAAGGCAATTTGCGATTATGACTGTGATATGGGGTGTTGTGGGTATGTTGGTTGGCGTTATTATTGCCGCTCAACTAGTATTCCCAGAGCTTAACCTAGCAGATATTCTCGGTTATGGTCGTTTACGTCCACTTCACACTAATGCAGTTATCTTTGCGTTTGGCGGTAGTGCTCTTTTCGCTACATCATACTATGTAGTACAAAGAACCTGTCACACACGCCTATTCTCAGATGCACTTGCTGCATTTACATTCTGGGGGTGGCAGTTAATTATCGTTTTAGCGGCAGTTACATTGCCAGCTGGTTTTACTAGCTCTAAAGAATATGCTGAGCTTGAGTGGCCCATCGATATTCTTATTACTCTAGTTTGGGTTGCTTACGCTGTGGTTTTCTTCGGAACCATCTTAAAACGTAGAGTTAAACATATCTATGTTGCAAACTGGTTCTACGGAAGCTTTATCTTAACCATTGCCATCTTACATATTTTCAATAATATTGAATTCCCTGTAAGCGGTGAGTTATTTAAATCTTACTCATTCTACGCGGGTGTACAAGATGCTATGGTTCAGTGGTGGTATGGCCATAACGCTGTAGGCTTCTTCTTAACAACCAGCTTCCTAGGAATGATGTATTACTATGTTCCTAAACAAGCACAAAGACCAATCTTCTCATACCGCTTATCAATCGTTCACTTCTGGGCTTTAGCATTCACTTACATGTGGGCAGGTCCTCACCACTTACTTTGGACTTCATTGCCAGACTGGACTCAAAGCTTAGGTATGACATTCTCTCTTATCCTTCTTGCGCCATCTTGGGGTGGTATGGTTAACGGTATCATGACTATGTCAGGTGCTTGGCATAAACTTCGCCAAGATCCTATTCTTAAATTCATGGTTACAGCATTATCCTTCTACGGTATGTCTACATTCGAAGGTTCAATGATGTCTATCCGTACCGTAAATGCTCTATCTCACTACACTGAATGGACTGTTGCACACGTTCACTCTGGTGCGTTGGGATGGGTTGCTATGATTACCTTCGGTAGTATGTATTACACAATCCCACGTCTATGGGGTCGCAGTGAAATGGCTTCTAAAGGTCTAGTCGAACTGCACTTCTGGATTGCAACTATCGGTGTGGTTCTATATATCGCTTCTATGTGGGTAGCTGGTGTTATGGAAGGCTTAATGTGGCGTTCTGTAGAAGCTGACGGTACTATGACTTACTCATTTGTACAAGCTCTTGATGCTAAGAAACCACTTCTAATGATTCGTCTACTTGGTGGTACTTTATACCTAGTTGGTATTGTGATCATGCTTGTAAACGTATTCAATACTATTCGTGGTCATAAAGCAGTTAACCCTGCTGTTCCTGCACCTACTGAGCACGATGTTGCTCCTAACACAGTAACTGCTTAAGGGAGAAATAGTTTATGGCTACAAATAATAAAAAATTCTTCTCTCATGAGGTTATTGAGAGAAACATGGGTTTATTAATCATCTGCTCTATATTGGTGGTTATATTTGGTGGTTTGGTTCAAATCATTCCATTATTCTTCCAACACTCTACTACTCAAGCAGCACCAGGAGTTAAACCTCTTAATGCTCTCCAATTAGTAGGTCGCGACGTTTATATTAAAGAAGGTTGTTACGGTTGTCACAGCCAGCAAGTACGCGTTCTTGCTTCTGAAGTACAACGTTATGGTCCATATTCAGTCGCAGGTGAAAGTGTTTACGATTATCCATTCTTATGGGGTTCTCGCCGCATGGGTCCAGATCTTGCTCGTGTAGGTGGACGTTACTCTGATGACTGGCATCGTGCTCACCTTCGTAATCCTAGACAGTTTGTACCTGAATCTAATATGCCAGCATATAAATGGTTGCAAAATAAAGATGTTTCATCTGAAAACATTCAAAACCGTATGAAAACATTGAATTCTCTTCATACTACTCATACTGGTCAACCTATGTATTCAGAAGAAGAGATCGCAAAAGCACCTGAAATGCTTAAAGGTAAAACTGAAGAAGATGCAGTTATTGCATTCCTTCAAAACCTTGGTGTTGGTTACAGAGCTGCATTAGCTGAGCAAAATAAAGCTAATGCAACTACTGCTCAACCCGCAGCTAACTAATAGGAGTCCTAGATAATGGCACTTTTGAATGGTCTTCTAACTATTCTTTCGATGGCATTATTTTTTGGAATTATTTGGTGGGCTTGGTCAACTAGACGTAGTAAAGATAATGAAACTGCAGCTAATTTGCCCTTTAGCCTACCAGATGAAATTGAATCAGATCATAAAAATGGAGAGATAAAATCATGAGTGATTTTTTTAGTAGCGGTTGGAGTTACTGGATCACCATCATTACGATTTTGGGTATAGTTTTCTGTGTATGGTTACTATGGTCACAACGTAAATGGCTAAAACGACAAACAGAAATTACCGACACTGGTCATGAATGGGACGGTATTACGGAGTTTAACTACCCAATCCCACGTTGGTGGATTTATATGTACCTTGGCCTTTGTGTTATAGGTGTATCTATTATTTTCCTATACCCAGCTTTAGGTGATTTCAAAGGGTTCTTAAACTTTACTTCTCAAGATAAGGTTGAACAAGAACTATCTGCTCACGCAGAACAAATGAAACCTATCTATGCGAAATTTGACGGTAAATCTGTTGAAGATTTATCTAAAGATCCAGAAGCATTAGCTTTAGGTGAACGTCTTTTCTTAAATAACTGTGCTCAATGTCACGGTTCAGATGCAAAAGGTTCTCCTAATTTCCCTAACTTAACAGATAACGATTGGAAGTGGGGTTCGCAAGAGGGTGATAAATTCGTTACTACACCTAATGATGTAATAGATATTATTACTAATGGTCGTATCGGCGTTATGGCTGCTTGGAATTCTGTTCTTACACCAGATGACGCAAACAACGTTGCACACTTTGTTCGTTCATTATCTGGTTTAAGCCATGATGCAACTTTAATCGCAAAAGGTAAAGAGAAATACGATCAAATTTGTATTGCATGCCATATGGCTGACGCTAAAGGTAATCGCCTTTTAGGTGCACCTAACCTTACTGATGATGTATGGTTTAATAGTTCGTCTCGAGACGTAATTGTTCACACAATTCTTAACGGACGTTCTGGTGAAATGCCTGCCCATGGTGCTTTACTAACTGAAGATCAAATCAAAATTTTAGCTAGTTATGTTTGGGGTCTTTCACACTCTGAAGCAGCTAATTAAGCTGAGATAGCGAAAGGGTATTTAAGTACCTGTTAATAACTAAGTTATAATGACCACTATCTAGTAGATAGTGGTTTTTTTTTAAAAGCTATGGAAAACGAAAGAAAAGATATCAATCCTGAAATTGAGGAAGAAGAAGTAACACCTGATTGGCAGCCCCAAAGAATTGCCATATCGGATGATGAATCCGAAAGGATTATGAAAGAAGCTACGGCAAAAGTTTATGCTCGTTCCGTAAAAGGTAGATTTGATCGTGCTCGTCAAGTAATGGTTTACCTAACTCAGTTTGTATTTTTAATACTTCCTTGGTTTAATTGGAATGGACGTCAAGCTTTTTGGCTAGATATCATTAATAGAAAATTCTATCTCGGCCCGATGGTTCTCTCATCCCAAGATGTCCTTTACCTAGCTATTATTCTTATTATTTCAGCTTATGGTTTATTCTTAGTAACTGCATTAGCTGGACGCGTATTCTGTGGATACGCCTGTCCTCAGACAGTCTACACTGAAATTTTTATGTGGATCGAAAAACATATTGAAGGGGATCGTGTTAAGAGGATGAAATTAGATGAATCCCCTTGGACAGGCCGCAAAATATTATTGAGATACTCTAAGTATCTAGCTTGGGGTTTGTTTTCATTATGGTGTGGTTTGTCTCTTGTAGGTTGGTTCTTACCTATAAGAGAAGTTTTTCCAAGATTCTTCCAACTTGATTTAAGTTTTTGGCCCTATTTTTGGACTTTCTTCTACGGAACTATTATGTTCCTATTTGCTGGTCTACTTAGGGAAAACGTTTGTAAGTATATGTGCCCTTATGCACGTTTCCAAAGTGTAATGATCGACAAAGACACCATTATTGTGACTTATGATCAAAAACGTGGAGAGCCTAGGGGTAAACGCAAAAAAGGTGCGGACTATAAAGCTCAGGGACTAGGTGACTGTATCGACTGTACTATGTGTGTTCAAGTCTGTCCTACTGGTATTGATATTAGGAACGGTCTGCAGTATATGTGTATAGGATGCGGAGCCTGTATTGATGCCTGTGATGAAGTGATGGATAAGGTAAATTATCCGAGAGGATTAATTCGATACACTTCAGAATATGGCGTAAACAATGGTTTGAGCTTTAAAGAAGTTCGTCATAGATTTTATAGACCAAGAATCTATATTTATATGACTCTTCTTGCACTTCTTGTTGGAGGTCTTTTCTATTCACTTTACTCACACAATCCAATAAAAGTGGATATTGTTAGGGATCGTGGCTCTCTAGGTAGGGAGGTTAAGGGTGGTTTTATCGAAAACGTATATCGTATTCAGGTCTCAAATATGACCACAGAACCAAGGGTATTTACGGTTTCAGCTGATCAAGAAATTCTCCCAGGAGCTACAGTTTATCTTCAGCACAGAAGGGGTTTTGCTCATATAGGAAAAGACGACAAACTGACTGAAGCTCAAAAAAAACGTTATGAAAATCTTAATTCTGATAGCCGTGTAGTTGTTGAACCACTTGAATCTAAGTGGGTGCCTTTAGTTATACGTGTACCAGGAGAAAATTTAACACGTGGGCAATCTTATGATTTTGATGTTAAAGTAGAATCTTTATCTGAAGAACTGGGCGATTTAGAAGCCGACCATGAAACAAGCTTCTATGCCCCTAAATAAAATATGAGTAAAAAAACGTTTGAAGAATTAGATAAAAATCCTAATCCTTGGTATAAAGAGCCTTGGCCATGGATACTGATGGCAGGGCCTATCCTTGCCATTATTGGATGTATTATTACTATCAATTTAGCTCTTAAAAGTGATTACGACGATAAAAACAAAGTTCATGCCTACAAGCAAGGTAAATTTATTAGTCGTGACGGAAATGATCTTCCGAAGACTCTTCTAAAAAAGACGGATAAAAGTGACTTTGAAATTGGGACCGATCAAGATAAAAAACCTAAGGAAGATAGTAAAAAATAGCCTTTTTCCTTATAAAAAGAGGGCTTAAAAGTTATCTCAAGCCCTTTTCTTTTTGAGTATTTTTGTTTTATTTAAGATTTCTGGATCGCAAGTAATTTTTCTCGATTAAGGATATGGACATTCCTATTATTGATTGTCAAAATTCCTTCTTTTGAAAATTTAGAAAATAATCTACTTACAGTCTCTAAGGTTAGACCTAAATAATTTCCTATGTCTTCTCTGCGCATGCGTAGAATAAATTCATTAGGTGAGTAGCCCATAGTTTCTTGCTTTTGGGCGGTATCTTGTAAAAACATAGCAAGTTTTTGATCCGCATTAAGTGAGCCCAAAGTCAAAATCATATTATGTGATCTAGAGATCTCAGTTCCTACCAAACCAACCATAACCTCACGAATTTCTGTGAACTCTTCAAGCATATGTTCAATATCTTTTACGGCTAATAAACATACCTCTGAGTCTTCCATGGCAATGGCATAGGAAGCATGAGCCTTATTATTTAGAGCATCAAGTCCAAGAACCTCATCCCGATAAAAAAATCCAGTGATTTGACTTTGACCGTTGGAGTATTCAATTAATGTTTTAAAAGAACCTGAGCGGATAGCATATAAGCTAGAAAAGGGGTCCCCAGTTTTATAAAGAGCCTCCTTTTTTGGAATTCGTATCCTCTCTTTAACGATTATGTCCTCAGTAATTTTTAGATTGTTAGGCAGCTTACCATTAGGCAAACACAATCTTCCAACTTTGCATGAAATACAACTAGGAGATAACTCCTTTGCTATGACATGTTTAAGCAAATTTATCCCTTATAAAAATTATTGTTTTTCTGATTTTAACAATTTTTTGCATATCTAACATTTTGATACCACGAGCCTGTTCTGATTAATGGGTGACTATGCATAGTAACCCGCACTCTCGTTTTAATTGGCAAATATCCGTGTGAAAAAATTCTATCTTTATAAATATCTGAACTTGTTTTACCTAATAGAGTTGAGATTAGTATCTGAACGCCTGGCACTACTGGTTTGTAAGGATAGATCAATTCTAAATCTAAAGTATTTGCGTCGTAAATACTTGTGTCGGATTTTAATTCAGCTTGCTCTTTTTGGTAGTTGTTATTTATAAGGGGTAAGGCAAATACTAAGGAACTATCGTGCCATTTTTTTAAATCTTTACATGTAGGAGAATGCACAGTAATTTCCCATGGTCTTCCAAATAATTTCCAGTTTTTTGCGTATGTTTTTTTCTGAAGCTTTGTTGCAGATTTGCTTACAAAAAGTGGCAATGCTTCCGTATTAAATGTTTTTTCTATAATTTCAAAATCTGCATTTTTAACCATAGCTTGTCTGGAAGCCTCAAGCAATGCGAGATTTAAAACCTGCTTGTATTGGTACCAACGAGTAAATTCAAAACATATCAAAGAAAGAAGTAAGCAAGGAATCGCCGCTATCAGAAATTCTACGGCACTAAAGCCTTTATTGATGAATTTATTCATATCAAATCTCTTTAAAAAAGAAATTTGATTTTGAACTAAATTTAAGAGAATTTATATAAGTGTGGACGAAATTGTCCTAGTGTTCAGTTTTAGGATTATCTTGTATTTGAGATTGACTTGAATCGATGAATAACTGAGCCGAATCGACAGCATCGAAATTATATTTTTTACCGCAGAACTGGCAGCTAACTTCGATATTATCTCTTTCACTCAATATGCTTTCAACTTTAGATTTGCCGAGCATTCTGAGCATATCACCGACTTTTTCTTTAGAACATGGACAATACCAAATTACCGTATTACTAGGATATTCAAGAAGTTGAGTTTCCCAAAATAATCTATCAATTAAAGTAGAGACAGAAACTTCAAGCATCTCTTCATAATCAATAGTAGATGCTAGGGCTTGAATATTACTCCAAGTCTCCTGAGCCTGTTCCTCACTAATTTCTAATCCTCCAGAATAGGGGAGTTTTTGTATTAAAAGGCCAGTTGATCTTTTTTTATCTGAAGCTAAATATAGTAGAGTTTCTAACTGTTCCGACTGCTTCATATAAAGTCGCAATGCATCTGAAACAGAATCTGCTAGAAGTGGTACTATTCCTTGATATGGTTGCTGGCCCTTAGATTTGTCCTTAGGATCAAGAATAACAGCAAAACTACCTTTACCATTAAAATTAAGCAATGAACTAAAGGTATCTGTATCTTTAATTGCATATTCTTGATTTTGCTTTATTGTTGATCGAATTTTGAAATCAGAAGTACACTCTACAACTAATAAAGATACGGGTCCTTCGCTTTGAATTTGTAAAACTACAGAACCTTCAAACTTAATGTTTGCTGCTAAAAGCACACTTGCAGCCGTAAGTTCACCTAAAAGCTTAGCTAATAAAGGATGATAATTTTTCTCATATTGTGAATCATCCCATGCATCTTCTAAGTTAACACTGATTATTCTTACGCTTTTATCTAATGTTATGAATTTCTGTACTAAATCGTTCATTAATCAATCCTTATTAATGAATCTTTATACTTCTGACCTAATGAGACATATTTAAGAGTATTAGCTTTAAATCGCTCGTAGAGCTCTTCTGTGACAGTGCCTTTGATTTGATTGACTCCAATTACAAGAGAATTAGGAGGGATTTTTTTACCCTCAGTAACAATGGCCCCAGCGGCAATGATTGAGTTTTCTCCAATTTCAGCACCATCTAAAATGATGGAATTCATACCGATTAAGCAGCCATTACCGATACTGCACGCATGAACCATAGCCATATGACCTATAGTCACAAAATCACCAATTATTAAGGGATATTCCGAAGCCTCATGTAATACAGAACCTTCCTGTATATTTGTCCCGCAACCGATTACAACCTTATTTACGTCACCCCGAATCGTAACATTGGGCCAAATACTGCAATCCGCACCAATAGTCACATCACCTATAATCACTGCATTCTCGAAAATAAATGCAGATGAATCGATTTTTGGTTTTAAATCTTCTATTGCATATAGTGGCATCAGTTTCCTTTGTTCGAGTCTCTTAGCCAATAATATCCGTTTTTATCCACTTTGATTTCGATGCCAGTATTAAACCACTGGTCATTAATAATAGGCACTGGATGAAGAAAATTGGAATGCCAATAAAGCGTACAGACACCAGGGCTAGAATCATCGTTTTTATCGGTTTCTTTAACATGTAAAGTGCCAAAAGAATTAGTTTTGACTTTGTTTCCTTTAGAGTCTAAAACGGCTAATTCGTATCCAGGAACTGCTTTACCTACGCTTCCTGGAACTGAGGGCCACTTGGCGTTTGATTCTGAGATGATTGTAGAGAAACCTTGAGGCATTAAAAGTTTATTGAATTTAAAATTAGTAGATTCTCGAAGCCAAAACTCTAGAGCTGGACTGCATCCTTGAGCAATAGTTGATACGCAACGAAGACCTGAGTCACATTTAGATAAAACCCCTGAAAAAGCCCTTATACGTTCCAACTCCTCTGGTGAAGTAAAAAAATTGGTCACTGGGTAGTGCTCAATTAATGATAATAATCTAGGAACAGTCCGTCCCCCAGGGCATCCTACAATAGTTCTGCCAAAATATAAAGTTGGCAATAATCCCCCCATCAACCCGTAATAACTGCTCCAATCGTAAGTGGTAAAAAATATATCTTTATTTTGCGGAAACCAATCTTGTGAGCAGGTGAATCCTGGAAGTCCACCAATCAGAGTTTCATGAGATATAACAGTAGCTTTAAGTTCTGAAACTTCAGATAGCGAGTCTGAAACTTTATTCTTTCTTAAATTTTCAGCTTCAGTCCCAACATTTGGATAAAGAAGTATGGCCGTAGTATCAGGCCTAACAGGAATTACATTAAAATCCTTTGGTTGGCGAGCTAGCAATGCTTTCCAAGGTATCAATCGCTCATCTTCTGTATTAATGCCAATGATCTGTTTTAGCGAATTTTTAAGTTGTGATGAATGATCGACAGCATGTAAAAACGGTGTGAAAGAATGCTTGTCTACAATAGCAATTCGAGCCCCGCAATCAAGTAATCTATTTGCGTAATACTGAGAATCTTCACTTATACCTAGTGGAACAGCTATTGCACCTACAGTTATAGCCGCTAAAATCGTAATAGCAGTTTCAGCCGAATGTTGAAGTGCTATGGCAATGCGATCCTGTGGATGAATTCCCATCCTTACAAAACCATTTGCTAATTTATTCACTTTCTCGGATAGTTGGCCATAAGATAAACTAGTTAGTTGACCAACCTGATCTTCAAAATATATAGCCGCTAATCTAGCTTCATGCGGACTTGAGGCCCATCTATGACAGCAAGCAGAAGCTATATTGAAATTAGATGGGACATACCACTCATATTCTTTAAATAAAGTAGAGTGCATATCAGATTTTGTTTTTTCTTCCATGAGACCGCCCATAGACACTAGAGATAATTAATTGATTTAACTATTTATTATAAATTTTTGAGTCTTATTTGACTAGTGTGAGATATGTCCCAGATAGCCTATCTTGAAGAAATAAGCCCTTAGGATCAAGCCATGAGTAGACAAAATTAAGAAATGGAGTGAAAAATACGAAAACTGTAACCGAAGCCCATCCTAACATTTTAGATACTTGGTCAACCACAAAAGCCCCAATAAGAGGGATAATCCACGCAGAAATATATCTTATTATTAAACGTCCAGTACTTGGTTTTTGAGAATTAAAGGTTTTCACGCCTATATTCCATGTTTTCATTGGCAATGTTTGCCCTTTAGCTCTCCAAGAAAGTACAAAATATAAGCCAATTGCTATGAATAATAAGGCCTGACTTATCCAAAAGTATTTTTCCACTTCAGTTCTTTGTGTGAGACTGTCAAACGCATAAGAAGTTACAAAAATAACCGCCAGCAGAAGCATGCCCTCATACATGTAACAAGCGAAAATTTTCATTCTCGAGGGTCTTGCGAACTCTAAATTAGGCTTAGTCATTTCTATAGCTCTCTTCGACCATTTCAAAATTAAATAAGCGGCACTCCAAATTGCCATTAAAAACAGGAGTTTTGCGTCTAGGTTTAAGTCTCAATTTTGATGGTAAATCTCTATCGCTAGTAATAATATTTATATCCCATCCAGTAAATTGTTTTTTAAGAACAGATGACCACTCACGCCAGAAGGGAGTATCTTCCGAGTCTAATCTCTCTCCATATGGGGGATTGCATAGAATTACCCCAGGTTCTGAAGGTGGGGTACACTCTAGTGCATTAATAACTTTAAGCATTATTTCATCACTCTCTAAACCAGCTCGAAGAATATTTGCCCTTGCGGCTTTAAGTGCGAATGTGTCAATATCGGTTCCATATATATGCAATGGTTCACTAGCTTTGAGATTCTCCCTTGCTTCAGCTTTCATTTGACGCCATTGTTTGACAGGATGATTTCTAAATCTTTCAAATCCTAAAGGATGAAATAGCCCTGGCGGTATATTTTTTGCGATCCATGCAGCCTCTATTAAAATTGTTCCACTGCCGCAAAATGGGTCGTAAAGGGGCTTTTCAGGTGACCACCCCGTAAGAGCTAGCAGTCCAGCAGCTAAATTTTCTCGAATCGGTGCCAAACCTTTATCGAGTCTCCATCCACGTTTAAATAAAGATTCCCCTGATGTATCAAGATAAAAAGTAGCCGATGCACTATCTAAAAATAAATGGACCTTTGCACTTGGACGCACAGTGTCAATGCTCGGACGAGAACCCTCTTTGTCACGCAGCCTGTCTACAATCCCATCTTTTGCACGTAGATTACAGAATTGCAAACTCGTAAAAGCTGTCTTCATACCCGTAGTATCCACTCTTAAAGTATGCTCTGGCCCAAACCATCGCTCCCAAGGAACCTTATAAGCAAGTTCATATATATCGTTTTCTGTTTCTATTTTCTCGTGAGCAACTTGAACTAGTATTCTGGAGGCAATGCGTACGCTTAGGTTAGCCATCATTACTCCACTCCAATCAGCCTTAAAGCTACATCCAGATTTACCTATTTCAACCTCTCGCAACCCTAAACTTTTAAGTTCATCTAACAACACACCTTCCAATCCAATGGGGCAGGGTGCAAAAACAGAGAACATCTCAGTTGTGTAATCTGAAGTGATTTTGGGAATAATTTTAGTTTTTGGTGCATTTAAAGCTCTTTGAGCAACTTTTCTCGCCCTGGCACCAGAACGCACAGTCTTACTTTCCGAATCCTTAGATAATGTGGATTTTTTTGAGGTCTTTTTTAGACTTAGAGTTTTACTATCTTTTTCCATGTTTATAAAGAGATAGTTTTAAATACAGCTAGCCAAACAATACCAATAAGTAAGATTAAGGGCAGCTCATTAAAAATTCTATAGTATTTGTGAGATTTAGTATTAGTGCGGTTTTTAAAGGATTTATGAATTTTAAAACATAAATGATGATAATACATAACACCAAAAACTAATAACAACTTAACATGCATCCATGGGCCACTATTCCAATAATAATTAAGCCATAAAATTAAGCCTAGAATAACCCCAGGTACAGCTATCACAGTCATAAATCGTAAAAGTCTATGGGACATACCCAAAAGATATTCATAAACCTCAGGATTATCCCGATTGCTAGCAAGATTTACAAATATTCTTGGTAAATAAAAAATACCCACATACCAAGAAAGCACAAATACTATATGAAAAACTTTAAGCCATAAAAGCATACTAATTCCTATTCCTACAATAGACCATTGCCAGCGGTTTTAATAATTAAACGTTCCATCTCAGAAATTGGACTCTTAAGTCGACCATCTATTGGATAGCCCTTTGAAATTTGATCGATATCCGTTGCATGCTGTAGTAAACCCATTACTTTAGGCATATTAAAACGATTAACTGCACTCAAATATCTTTGATGAAAGCTAGGAAACACCCCCATAGAGCTCAATATCGATGGCAATGCCTCCGCATTCACCTTTCCTTGCATTACTCTATATAAAATCCTAATTTCTCGAGTCACCATAGCCAGAATTTGAATAATATTTGCCCCTTCCTGAATCAGACCATGAAATATCTTAAGACTTCTTGGAATATTACCTAGCATCATGGCTTCTGTCAGCTGAAATACATCATATCTAGCTGAATCTGCCACACTCGATCTAACCATATCTAAAGTAAGATTTGTTTCACTTCCAGCTAAAAGAGCAAGTTTATTTATTTCTTGCTTTGCCGCAACAATATTTCCCTCTATCCTATCAATCAGAAGTGTCAATGCATCTTCATCTATGGTTTGCCCATTTTGTTTTATAAGTTTGCGAGCCCATGCAGGCAAATCTTTGCGTTTTAAATTAGGAATATCTATTAAGGTGGCAATGTTAACGACACTTGTAAACCATTTTGTTTGTTGAGTTTTTTTATCTAGCTTAGGGCATGAAATTATTACACAAATATCCTCGGGATTTTGCTCCTTTATATACTCAGCTAATTTAGCTAAAGTAGGGCCACCTTTACGACCAAATTTTCCACTCGGAATAGATATTTCAAGAATTTTATTTTCTGCAAACAAAGTGTTTGTCTGTAAATGAGTAAGCACATCATCCCAAGGGCCGTTAGAATCAAGTACCATAGATATTCTTTCTGAATACTCATGTTTTCTACAGAATTCCCTTAATCTATCAACTGCATCGATATTCAATAGAATCTCATCGCCCATTACTAGATAAAAATTTTTAGGGCCAGATTTTGACTCTTTTATATGCTTATCTAATGCGTCATAGCTAATCTTCATCTCAATTCTTCTTCAGAAAATTATTGCTTATATCAGATGCTGTTATTCTTCCGAATAATTTAGATGCGATTTCCCTCTCCATATCTTCGTACAAAAAATCAGATTCTTGATCACTAGCCGATGATTGCAATATGTCGTAGGGCATAATACGAGTCGAAGATATGATTGATTGGGGTAGGAGTATATTGTTGCTTGCATCGTGTAAACTAAATTCTAATTCCAAATAAAGTTCATATTCTTCAACTTTTCCTAAAGCATCAAGAGAAATAGGCGTTCTCTCGCGTCTTAGCTCTGATGTTTTAAGAATTATTTCTGCGTCTTTAGGATTATCCACGAATTTAAGATTAGGCGATCTAGTTTTAAGCATACGCATAAGCATGACACCAAACCTACTGTTCGAATCAAGATTCGTATACATCATATTAAATGGTTGATGCATCTCTGAGCGCATTTTAAAACCACAAGATACACTAAGACTTAAAGCAAAAAGCAAAAAGAGTCTGAAAATGATTTTTAGACCTAAGTTCACTTACTATCCCACAACATTCACTAACTTATTAGGTACCACAATAATTTTCTTAGGAGTTCTACCTTCCAGATGTCGTTCAATTTGTGGATGAGCAAGGGCTATCTGTTCTACTTGATCTTTAGATGAACCATTAGGAACTGTAATTTGTCCGCGTAATTTTCCGTTTATCTGTAATACCATCTCGATTTCATCAGATATTAAAGCTGACTCGTCAACCACTGGCCATGGGGAATCTATAATTTCACCATATTTAGAGGCAAAACCAAGCTCCTGCCATAAAACATAGGTTATATGTGGCACAGCTGGATACAAAAGACGAAGCAATATGCTGACAGCTTCTCTAGTAGCATGTAATTTGTATTCACTTTCTGCAAAATTCGCGTCTTCAAGTGCATTTAGAAGCTTCATATTTGCAGATACCACAGTGTTATATTGCATACGACTGTAGTCGTAGTCAGCTTGCTTAAGAATTTGATGTACGTTTAATCTAAATTGTTTTATGTCTTTAGGTGCATTTGTGAAATCAAAGTTATCAGAAACAGAAGAAATGCTGTCTTTTATTCCATAACAAAGATTCCAAAGTCTTCTAAGGAACCGATTTGAGCCATCAAGCCCTGTATTAGACCATTCAAGAGTTTGCTCTGGCGGACTAGCAAACATAACAAATAGGCGAGCTGTGTCAGCCCCCATGGTGTCGATTAGATATTGTGGGTCTACACCATTATTTTTTGATTTAGACATAGTGCCTATGCCCATATAATCAACAGCTTGACCATCTTCAATCGATGTTGCACCAATAATTTGCCCTTTTTCACCATAAATATTTTCTACCTTATCGGGCCAAAAATAATCTATTCCGCCGCGTTCGTTTTTACGGCTATAGATATGGTTTAGCACCATTCCTTGAGTCAATAAATTTTCGAAAGGCTCATCAAATTTAACAAGCCCTAGATCTCGACTTACTTTTGACCAAAAACGTGCGTAAAGCAAATGCATGACCGCATGTTCAATACCACCGATGTACTGGTCCATAGGCATCCAATAATCGCATCTTTGATCGACCATAGCTTGATCATTATGGTGAGATGCGTATCGCATGTAATACCACGAAGAGTCCACAAATGTGTCCATGGTATCTGTTTCGCGTTTAGCATCTGAGCCACATTTCGGGCAATTGCAATTAAGGAACTCTTCAGATTTGTTTAGTGGATTGCCACTTCCATCAGGTATTAAATTAGTTGGCAATACTACTGGTAAATCTTGGTAGGGAACAGGTACAGTCCCACAATGTGGGCAGTGAATAATTGGAATAGGGGTGCCCCAATATCTCTGTCTAGATATTCCCCAGTCACGCAGTCTCCATGTTTCTTGACGTGCCCCCAGACCTAATTCCTGCATAAAAATTTCGATTTTCTTGAATGCACCTTCATATTCAAGTCCATCTAATAGATCTGAATTAACACAATAGCCGCGTGATTTATCTGCGTACCACTCTCTCCATTCTTTATTACTAAACTCCTCTCCGTCTATAGCAATGACCTGTTTTATAGGTAACGAGTATTTAAGAGCAAAGGCAAAATCTCTTTCATCATGAGCTGGTACACCCATTACTGCACCGTCTCCATAGGACATAAGTACATAATTGCCCACCCAAATTTCGATTTTTTCTTTTGTTACTGGATGAGTGACGAAAAGACCAGTTGGAACACCCGATTTCTCCTTCGTTGCCATCTCCGCTTCAGTCGTACCTCCAAGTTTAGCTTCTTCAATAAATTTAGCTATCTCTGGATTATTTGAAGCTGCAAGGGTGGCAATGGGATGTTCTGGAGCCACTGCACAGAAGGTGACTCCCATAATGGTATCTGGCCGAGTAGTGAAAACATAAAGCCTTCCATCCTGAATTAAATTCCCTTTTTCATCTTTAATATCATGTGGAAATGCAAAACGTAAACCTTCACTTTTACCGAGCCAATTAACTTGCATTAGTTTTACACGTTCTGGCCAACCTTTAAGATCATTTTGAACAAAGTCTAATAATTCCTCTGCATAATCAGTGATTTTTAAATAGTATCCAGGGATTTCACGCTTTTCAACTAAAGCACCAGATCTCCAACCTCTACCATCTATAACTTGCTCATTTGCCAAGACTGTCTGATCAACAGGGTCCCAATTCACTACCTGAGTTTTTCTATAGGCAATGCCTTTTTCAAGCATCTTTAGGAACATCCATTGGTTCCATTTATAGTATTCAGGATCACATGCCGCTAACTCGCGAGACCAATCAATTGCAAAACCCATAGCTTGCAATTGTTTTTTCATATATTCGATATTTTTATAGGTCCATTCAGCAGGTGGCACCTTAGATTTAATTGCAGCATTTTCCGCAGGCATACCAAATGCATCCCATCCCATGGGCATGAGAACGTTATAACCTTTCATACGAAGCTGTCTGGTTAGCATATCGTTAATGGTGTAATTTCTAACATGTCCCATATGGAGTTTGCCACTAGGGTAGGGCAGCATAGAACATGCATAATACTTAGGTTTTTCAATACCTTCAGCGTTTGTCGCATGTTCAATTACTCGATAAACATCTGATTCATTCCATTCTTTTTGGGCTTGTTTTTCAACAAGTTGAGCTTGGTATTGGTCTAACATTTGACTCTATATATTTGTTATTTTTAAAGTTTATTATTATAAATCACTGACTAGATTGATATAGTAATATATGAGCATTAGACAACTTATGAGGCTTATATGAATTCTAATTCCATTACAGAACTAGAACCCAAAATCTTATGGAAATGGTTTGATGATTTTTGCGGCATTCCACATCCAAGTTTTCACGAAAAAGCTCTAAGTGACTTTATCTTAAATAAAGCAAAAGAAATTGGCCTTTATGTAGAACAAGACTCAAAAAACAATCTTTTAATACGCAAACCAGCAAGCAAAGGAATGGAGGATAAACCTGCTATTGCCATGCAAGCACATATTGATATGGTTCCTCAAAAAGGGGTGAATAGTAAACATGTGTTTGAACGCGATCCTATTGCCACCTACATTAGGGATGGATGGGTTTATGCGGACGATACTACTTTAGGAGCGGATAATGGTATAGGAGCTGCCATGGCTCTAGGTGTTATGTTTTCTGAGAATCTATCGCATCCTGCACTTGATTTAATTTTGACTACTGAAGAAGAGATTGGGATGGGTGGAGCTGAGGTTTTAAATCCTGCATGGCTCTCTGCACCATATTTACTTAATTTAGATTCAGAGGATGAAAGGGTAATAACAGTTGCATGTGCGGGAGGTCGCGATATTACAATTCATTTAGACTATGATCTAAAGGACATATCATCGGACTCCATAGTTTATGAGATTAAGCTGCATGGATTGAAAGGCGGTCATTCGGGAATAGATATTAATAAGGGCAGGGTAAATGCAATTATTATGCTTTCTCAAATCTTAATATCAAGTGGCATAAATTTTGAATTAATAAGTTTGAATGCTGGAACTGTTAGAAATGCAATTCCACGAGAGGTCTCTGCTATCGTTGCCATTGAAGGGCAATCTATGGGTGATATTGAAGGCAAACTACTTGAATTATTGCCCATTTATTCAGAAGAATTTAAACATACTGAAAATCCATTTCAATTAAGTGTTAGTTCTGTTGCATCTGATACAGAAGTGAAAGCTGCTTCATATGAGAACTCATTAAAAATTCTTAATTTGATTTGCAGTATTCCAAATGGAATGATTAAAAACACCCATTTTTCACATGATTTAGTTGAAATTTCTACAAGTTTAGGCGTTGCCAGAATTTGTGATGGAAATTGTGAGTTGCAGTGCTTAATGCGTTCATTGATTGATGCTTCTAAATTTGGCTTAGAGCAAAGATTTAAAAGCGTTGCAGACTTAGCTGGTGCACGGATGGAATCAGATGGGGATTATCCTGCTTGGCAGCCTGAAATGGAATCACCTTTGTTAGCAAGTTTAGTAAAAATTTTCACTGATTACTATGATGAGAAGCCAAGTATTAAGGCTATGCATGCGGGTCTTGAATGTGGAATTCTTAAAAAACATGCCCCAGATATGCAGATGGTTTCATTTGGACCAAATATACGTCAAGCTCATTCACCAAAAGAGTGCGTTGAGATTAAGTCTGTGCAAGAATGCTGGCAATTACTAGTTAACTTTCTAGCAAATCCTCCAGTAAATTGATTTATTAAAGCCGCTTACAAAAATTTTAAACAATCAGAGTAAGCGGCCAAACCAAACTAGCACGACGTGCAGGAGATATTCAATTAATCACAAATTAACCATCCATCATCGAGCCATCTATGCAATAACTCAAATGTAAGTTCATCACTTGTATTAGCTAGTTCAGCAGTGATTTTTCTATCATCTGCCAGTGTTTTGAGAATCTCATTTAACGGAGCTTCCACAACTTCACCGTTGATATATACCTCATTATTTCTATAAAGCATCTTAGATTTGATATCTAATCTAAGAATTGTTTCGGGGCTCATATCTTCAATATTTAGTTCATCCTCATTAAATTCAAATTCAGCAACTCTATTTGGCTCAGTCAACCAACATCCCAAAAAACGGGAAGCCAGTTTATCGTTATATTTAATATTTTTTAGAGCCTCTAATGATTGGTCAATCATGCTTTCGGGAATTTGGGCTGGATTACTTACAGGTCCTTGCTGCGGGTCTGAATATAAACCATCAACTTTATAGCCATCAATCAAGGGTTCAGAATATATACCAATACCTAAGCCCGACTGAACGCTAATTTGATCTATAGCAGCTTCCAAAACACCACGGGCCATATTAGCAAGTGATAGTGTTCTAAATCCAAATGAAATCGTTACACAATCATTTGTATCAGCAATGCCATCATGAGCACATTGCGGAGGCAAGTAAAGCATATCTCCAGGCTCAAGTACCCACACATTTTCAGGTTTAAAGTTTTTAAGAATTCTACATGGTAAATCAGGAATAAGTTCTTGGTCTTCTTGTTGACTTATTCTCCATGTACGTGAGCCATTTCCCTGTAAAAGAAACACATCATATGTATCAAAATGAGGTCCAACTCCACCTCCAATAGAAGCGAGGCTTACCATTACATCATCAAAGCGAGCATCTGGAATAAAGCGAAAATTTTGTGCCATATCGTAGAAGGCTTGTTCGTGCAAATCCATACTTTGCACTAGCAAAGACCAATTAGGCATATCGTTAGTTGGAATCTCTTCGAGTGGACCACGATCTAGAAGCCATTCCTCACCATTGCGTCTGACCATTCTAGATTCAACGCCCTCGAAAGAGGCGAGAGTTCTAAGTCTCTCAAGTGGGATAGGCATTTTAAAATTTGGAAATGCTTGCTTGATTAATAGAGGTTTTTTTTGCCAATAATCCCTCATAAACTCTTCAGCACTCAATCCACCAAGCAGTTGCATGGGCTTATTCATATCCATTTGCATATCATGTCCTCCCTATATATTCGAAGAAAAATCCTTTAAGCGATATAGCGTCTCAAGAGCCTCGCGTGGACTCAATTCATCTGGATCAATATCCGAAATAAAATCCTGAAGATTTTTTAATTTATCTCGCGTTTCGGCTGGATCTTCAAAGCTCACATCTATATCAGAAACCTGCGTGTCAAATAAATCCATCTGTGAAGAATTCGATTGATTAAGCCGCTCTAGCACGTTTTGAGCTTGCTTGATTACAGCCATAGGCAAGCCCGCTTTCTGAGCCACTTGAATGCCATAGCTTTTATTCGCAGGTCCATCATGAACTTCGTGCATAAATACAAGTCCATCCGAGGTTTCAACTGCACTTAAATGCACATTGGCAATGCCCTTGTATTCATCCACTAGTCGTGTCAATTCAAAATAGTGCGTCGCAAAAAGTGTGAGCGATTTATTGTGATTTAACAGCCTGCATGCTATGGCCCAAGCCAATGATAAACCATCGTATGTCGATGTTCCACGACCAATTTCATCCATCAAAACAAGGCTCGCATTTGTGCTATTAGTAAGAATTGATGCAGCTTCAATCATCTCAACCATAAAGGTTGAACGCCCTCCAGCCAAATCATCCGATGCACCGATTCTAGTGAAAATGGCATCCACCTCACCAATGCTTGCACTTTCCGCAGGAACATAAGAGCCCATCCTCGCAAGAAGTACAATAAGGGCCGTTTGTCGCATATAGGTTGATTTTCCGCCCATATTTGGGCCAGTGATAATTTGCATCCTATTTTCAGAATTAAGAAAGCAATCGTTTGCCGTAAATTTCTCGATTGTTCTCTCCACGACTGGATGACGCCCTTGTTCTATGGCAATGCTTGTGCCTTCTACAAGCTCAGGTTTAATCCAATTGTTATTGTATGCGTGATATGCTAGGGCCGAGTAAACATCAATACTTGCAACTAATTTAGCAATATCCTGAAGTAGGGAGACCCATATTTGAATATTTTGCAAAATTTCATCGTAGAGGTATTTTTCGCGTTTTAAAGCTCTCTCATCGGCTGATAAAATCTTATCTTCCCATTGTTTTAATTCAGGCGTAGTAAAGCGCTCCACATTTTTAAGGGTCTGTTTGCGACGAAACGCATCTGGTACATTTTCGGCCCGCGATTTTGGTATCTCAATAAAAAATCCCTGAACACGATTGTATTCAACACGAAGTAAACTAATGCCTGTAGCCTCTTTTAACTTCGTCTCATATTCAAGTAAAAAAGAACCATTATTACTACTAGTATTCCTTAGGTCGTCAAGTTCCGAATCAAAACCTTCAGCTATTACTCCGCCATCACGAATCTGAGTTGATGGCTCTGTGGCAATGGCCTTGCTTAAATACTCTTTCAGTTCTTCGGCTTTGGGAATACATTCTAAATTTATGCTTAAATTCCCATAATTTTCGAGCAAAAATTTTCGTACAACTTCCAAAGTATGCAAGCTATCACGCAGCTTAGCAAGCTCCTTGGGCTTGATTGTTAACATAGCCACTCTAGAACTTAATCTTTCTATATCAGTAATTGGTTTTAATTGATCCTTAAGATTTTTAAGAATTTGAGAGATACTGAACTCTTCGTTTGTTGGCTGCAGAAACTGAGAAACATTCGTTTGTCTTTCATTAATTTCAGAATTGTTTTTAAGTGGATTATGAATCCAATTTCTTAGAAGACGGCTTCCCATGCCCGTTTCGCAATTATCTAAAGTAGAGAAAAGTGTGGGACCTTTTGATGAACTTAATGATTCAGTGAGCTCTAAATTTTTTCTTGTAAATGGATCAAGACCTAGAAAACGAGATTCCGATTCGATATAAATTTTCTTGATATGTCCTAAGTTTTCATTCTGAGTTTTTACGATATATCGAAGCAAACAACCAGCTGATATGATATTTAATGATGTCTCGACACCAAGCCCAAATACACTTAAGTCATCAATCTTAAAAAATTCCTTTAATCTTAATGTGCATTCTTTTAGATCAAAATGCCAATCAGGAACTTTTGTTATTGTGCATTTATAGCTAAATTTGTAATTGCTACTCTCAGGAACAATAATTTCCGCTGGGCTTAGACGATATAGCTCCTGATCTAGTGATTTACTCAGAATTTCAGAAGAAGCAAAATCGCCGTTAGCTAAATTAAGCCATGTAATACCGGAGTGAACACCCTTAGAGTATATGCATAAAATTAGGCTATCAGATTTTTGAGGAAGAAGATTTTCGTCAGTAATTGTGCCTGGAGTAATAATCCTGACTAACTTACGTTCTACAGGCCCTTTGGATGAGGCAGGATCGCCTACTTGTTCACCAATGGCTACAGATAGGCCGCTAGCAACTAAACGAGAGAGATATTGA
The DNA here is from genome assembly GCF_000687755.1 of Taylorella asinigenitalis ATCC 700933. GTDB lineage: Bacteria > Pseudomonadota > Gammaproteobacteria > Burkholderiales > Burkholderiaceae_B > Taylorella > Taylorella asinigenitalis. Next base: position 320,083 of record NZ_JHXN01000001.1, on the reverse strand, counting down.
TCCAGTGACTGAACAGGAATGCCTGCCATTGGGATATCATTGCCACCTGTATGGCCGCGTTTTGTAAGCGTAAGATTTAATATCCTAGATGCTAATTGTGCATCATCGTAGAACATTTCATAAAAATCTCCCATCCGAAACATTAGTAATACATCGTCGCCAGCTTGCGATTTAAGATTGAAATACTGCTGCATCATAGGTGTCAATGATGCCGCATCTGGAGGGCTAAATTTCTTGTTCATACTTATCAATTAAAATTATTAGATTCTATTTTAATATTTCTAGGTGATTTTCATGCAAACACAAGATTTATGGGCTCGTTGGGAGCCATGGGTCATGTCATTTCTTGTTAACTTTGTATCAGCCGCAGTTATCCTGATCATTGGATGGATGATATCAAATCTTATAGGAAAAGGCCTTAAAAATATATTAACTAAAACTAGGGCGGTCGATAGAACAGCTATGCCTATGATTACAGCAATCGCTGTATGGGCCATTCGTATAGTAGTTATATTGATTGTTCTTACCCAATTTGGTGTTGAAACGGCATCGTTAATTGCAGCTTTAGGTGCAGCAGGCTTAGCAATTGGTTTAGCTCTGCAAGGGACATTGCAAAATATCGCCTCTGGAATAATGTTAATTGCTCTAAGACCATTAAATACAGGGGATTACATCACAGTTCACTCTACTGATGTTTCAGGTACTGTTGTTGAAGTTGGTTTGTTTTTAACTAAACTGGTTAAGCTTGATGGAATGCAAGTAACCCTACCGAATAGTGTTGTTTGGGGCAGTCAGATTACGAATTTTAGCCGCTCTCAGCAAAGACGTATGGATTTGCAAGTACCTATAAGTTATGGAGATGATTTGGATAAAGCCATTCGTGTTTTAAACGATATGATAGAGTCCGACCCCGATGTATTAACATCCCCTAAACATGAGGTTCTTGTTACCGATTATAAAGATTCAGTGGTGATAGTGACTATGCGTGTTTGGGCACATGCAAGTGTTTTTTGGGATCTTCAGGCTAAGCTTATGAAGGATACACGAAAACACCTTGAACAAAATGGATTCAAACTTCCTGTTCCATTACAGCTACAAACATTTCAAAACCCTAAAGCTTTAAAAGAAGCCCTAATTGAAGCTGAGGGTGATAGTGAGGTGAAAAAGATTTCTAACAATTAGGATTTTGTGCTTTAAGGAACTTGACAATTCCGAGGAGCATTTGAACTTCCTCTTTAGAAATTTTGGCTCTAAGTAATATATGCGTAAGCTTGCGTTCTAGGGATGCAAGCTTTTCCTTTTCATAGCCCGATTCACTTAAAATCGATTCAACAGATTTAATTAAATGATTCATTTGCCCATGGGTGGCAATGTCCTCTCCCTCCATCATTTGTTCCTTTATTTCACCAGTTAATATGTACTCATATCTAAGTTCCCAAGCAGCCAACTGCAAAGCTTGTGCGACATTTAATGAGCTATATTCAGGATTTGCAGGAATATTTACTACGTAGTTGAAATCATATAAAGAAGCGTTATCTAAGCCACTTTGTTCATTCCCCATAACAACAGCAATTTTATGATTCTCAGTTTCTAGTAAATGCTTATGAGCAATTATTGCCATTTGTCTAATATCTACAGATTCAAAGTCCTTTCTTTTTCGTGCCGTCATAGCAAATGTTAAGGTCGCCTCTGACAATGCTTGTGATAAATTTTCTACAACTTTTATATTTGCCAATGTGTCCTGTGCATTTGATGCCATAGCAATTGCATCTGAATTTAAATGAATATCTTTTAGAGAGGAATTACAGAGCACTAAATTACTAAACTGCATAGTTTTTAAGGCTCGAGCAGCTGCTCCAACATTGCCACCATGAGATGTTTTATCTAAAACAAATATTGTGCGAAGGAATAAATTTATTGTCTTATTCATTTGAGGCTTAAAAAAGGTGTTTTTAATATAATAGTAATTTTTAAAATTTTATATTTAAACAGTATGCAACCTCAATTAGCTATCGCTATTAAAGCTGCAAGAAAAGCAGGTTCAATTATTAATCGAGCTAGTCTGGAACCTGAAAAAATTAAAGTTTCTAAAAAGGATTCGGGCGACTATGTAACTGATATAGATACTGCAGTTGAAGAGGCTATTATCGAAGTGCTACTCGAAGCTTATCCAGAACACAGTATCCTTGGAGAGGAGACAGGTGGTCAAAAGGGTCAAAATACAGACCACGTATGGATTATCGACCCTATTGACGGTACAAACAATTTTGTTCATGGCACTCCTAATTATGCTGTATCCATTGCACTTGCTCATAGGGGGCAGATTGTTCAAGCTTGCATTTATGATCCTTCTAGGAATGAGTTGTTTACTGCATCTCGAGGAAGTGGAGCATTTTTGAATGATAGGCGAATTCGTGTCAGTGGTGTTAAGTCTTTATCTGATGCTTTGGTTTCTGCACGTTTTCCACATTCTAAAAATGATTCTGTTGAAGACTACGCAAATAAGTCTAAAGATTTAATTATGCATTCTGGTGGGTTCAGAAGACTTGGGTCGACAGTACTTGAATTGGCATATGTTGCCTGCGGTAGATTTGATGCATATTTCGGTGCTGGATTGCAAAATTGGGATATTGCTGCGGCCACATTATTAATTGTTGAGGCAGGCGGACTCGTTGGAGATTTCCAAGGAGAGCAAACATGGAAGCAGACGGGAAATATGATTGCGTCGACTCCGAAGTTATTTCCACATTTAATAAATCACTTCAAATAACATGAGTAGTGATTTTATCTTTTTGTTAAAAGCTGCAATTTTAGGCGTTGTTGAGGGTGTTACTGAATTTTTACCCATCTCAAGCACTGCCCATTTATTAATCCTCGGTGATTGGCTTAATTTTGACGCTGGTCAAGATAAGGTCTACGAAATTGTTATTCAGCTGGGATCCATTCTTGCAATTGTTTGGCTATATAGAAGCGAGTTATTAAAAATAGCTGCAGGCTCTATGCGTGCTAGAAAGCCCGATCTTCTATTTGTACGAAATATTCTTTTAGCTTTTTTGCCAGCTGCTGTTATAGGCCTAATATTTATAAAACAAATAAAAAAGCTGCTTGATGATCAATTTATAGTCTATGCCATTACATTGGTTTTAGGCGGTTTAATTATGCTTTGGGTTGAGAGCAGGCCTGAGTTTTCAAAAAGGGTCAGAGACGATGAAAATATAATGATTAAATCGAAGACTCTAAGTATAGAAGAGATATCTATCATGCAGGCATTGGCAGTTGGATTTGCTCAATGTTTAGCTATGATTCCTGGTACTTCACGATCAGGTGCATCTATTATTGCAGGTATGATGGCTGGGATTGAACGTAAAGTTGCCACTGAATTTTCTTTTTTCTTAGCTATTCCAACTATGATGGGAGCTACAGCCCTCAGTATTTATAAATACGGTCATCTATTAAGTGAAAGCAATATTATTGCTGTAGTTATAGGTTTTGTGACTGCGTTTTTCAGTGCTCTATTTGTTGTTAAGGGTTTGTTGCGATTCGTTGCTAAGCATTCTTACGTGCCATTTGCATGGTATCGCATTATATTTGGGGCTATTGTTGCTCTTTGGGTATGGAATATTTTGTAATTATTTGACCATCAGATGTAATTACTAAGAAACCACCTCTACTGTCTTGATCGTAATCCCAATCTGGTAGAACATATCTAGTTATGAAACCATGCTCATGAATAGCGGGTCTATGTGTATGACCATGAATAATGGTACTAACGTTAGGATTTTTAAAAAATATTTTATCTACCGCCCTTTGAGCAATATCTAAATAAAAATGACCACTTTTTTTGTTTAATTTACTTTTGCATCTAATTTTATTTGCAATTGTAGTTCTTCGGTTAATGCTAAGGCTTAAAAAAATACGTTGAAGAAGTTTATTTCTAAATAATTTTCGCATCTTTATATAGCCTGGGTCATCTAAACAGAGCTGATCTCCGTGAGAAATATGAATGTATTTTTCGTTTTGAGTTTTAATTATTACTTCTTCAGGCAAAAGCTTAATACCAGTTGTTTTTGAAAATTTTTTTCCAATTAAAAAATCACGATTACCATGAATAAAGTAGGTAGGAACTGCACTGGCAAAATTAGTTAATTTCTCGATGGCTTCCGTAAGCCAAGCAGGGGGATTTTTATTTAAAAGATCATCTCCAATCCAAACTTCAAACAAATCGCCAATTATGAAAAGGGCGTTTGCCTCGGATTGAATGGAGAAAAGGAAATCGTAGAAATGAGAATTTGTTTGTGGAATATCTGGCCCCAGATGAATATCTGAGACCAAGAATGTAGAGCCGCTAATATTTAGTTTATTCAACTAAAGTTGCCTTTTGGATAATCACGTCTTCTTTAGGAACATCGTTATGGAAACCACGGCTACCAGTACTAACATTTTCGATTTCGTCTACAACTTCAGTACCGCCAACAACTTTACCGAAAACAGCATATCCCCAACCTTGTGCGTCTTTAGATTTAAAGTTTAAAAAATCATTATCCGCAGTATTAATAAAGAACTGAGCTGATGCTGAATGAGGATCATTGGTACGAGCCATTGCTACAGTGTATTTGTCGTTTTTAAGACCGTTATCTGCTTCATTTTGGATCGGTTCACGAGTAGATTTCTCAGACATGCCTGGTGCAAAGCCCCCACCTTGAATCATAAAACCTTTGATAACGCGGTGAAAAATAACCCCATCGTAGTGACCAGCTTTTACGTATTCAATAAAATTTTGTGAAGTTTTAGGTGCTTTTTCTAAATCAAGTTCAAGCGTGATAACACCTTTATTAGTATCGAGAGTTACATTTTGTTTAGTCATTTTTTTCTCCTGTGTTTGTGCGTGTATGTTTAAAGACACGGGAATTATAGACGCAAATAATAAAGTATTAATTAATTTTTTCATATCCCTATTTTCCTTTAATTAGATGATCAAGCTCTTTAGCTTTGTTGGACGCCCCCGAAACCCCAAGCCTCCCAGCCTTCTGAAAATGCTCTCGCGATTTAAGTGCATATACTATGCCGAGATTTTTTTGAGCGACACCATAGTTTGGATTGATGGAAATAGCTTGCTCTAACGATTGCTTTGCTTCTTCTAACAGCCCAAGCCGTAATTGTATAACGGCAATATTATTCCACGGTTCAGGAAGCTCTGGGTACGACTGCGTCATGTTACGGTAAGTTTCTAAAGATTTTTTAAGATTATTTTGTCTTTCATAAACCCGTCCCTCTAAAAATATAAGTTGAACATCAACTTGAGGTGCAATATGCTTTAAATCATCTGTTTGATTCTTCTTGATTTCTCGCAGAGCTTCATTAAGTTTGCCTTGGTTTATAAGACCGTTGATTCTGTTTGCTAAGTCAGTGCGACTTTCAGGAATGGATGTATCTACTGAGGGCGTAAAAATGTCTAGAAATCTAGCAACAGTAGTTGAGCCACCTTCATTGCTGTAATCCTTCTCCGCAGCTAAGGTTGGCAATGCTCCCGTAATCATCAAAATCGCTAATGCAATGTGTTTAATATTTTTCAAAATAGAATTTCTAAGGTTAAACTTATGGAAAATTTTATCCATTTTATACTTTTCAAATGCAAATATACGACTCTCTGACTCGTCAAAAACAAGATTTAAAGCCTGTTGAACCTAACAAAATTCGCATGTATGTTTGTGGAATCACTGTTTATGATTTTTGTCATCTTGGCCATGCCCGCATGCTTGTTAGTTTTGATGTTATCTGTAGGTGGCTAAGATTGAAGGGATACGAAGTTAAATATGTTAGAAACATTACTGATATAGACGACAAAATAATAAAAAAAGCTGTTGCCACTAATAAGAAATTAAGCGAAGTGACAAAGTTTTACACGGACGCCATGCATGCAGATGAGCGGGCTTTGGGGGTATTGCCACCAGATTACGAACCTAGGGCAACTCAACATGTAAGTGGGATGTTAGAGATTATCAAAAAACTTGAATCTAAGGGCCTTGCGTACAAATCTGAGGATAACGATGTTAACTTTTCTGTACGTAAATTTGAACCCTACGGCAAGCTCTCTGGTAGGTCATTAGATGATATGAGATCCGGTGAGAGGGTGGCAGTTTCCGAAGCCAAACAAGACCCTCTTGATTTTGTTTTATGGAAAGCAGCTAAGGAGACTGAGCCTGAGGACTCAAAATGGAAGTCACCATATGGTTTCGGGCGTCCAGGATGGCACATAGAATGTTCTGCTATGAGTAAGGAATTGCTTGGACTACCTTTGGATATACACGGAGGCGGACCAGATTTGAAATTTCCACATCACGAGAATGAAATTGCTCAATCTGAGGGTGCTTACGAGATAGATTTAGCTCGCATATGGATGCATTGCGGACCTTTGATGGTCGATAACGACAAAATGTCTAAATCTCTTGGAAATTTTAAGACAATTCGTCAGACGGTAGCTGTCGGTGATATTTCAGACGATGAATCTGAGTATAACTACAATGTTCGCGAAGCAGAAATGCTACGTTTTTTTATTGTTCGTAATCACTACAGAAGTGCTCAAAATTTTACGCCAGATAATTTAATTGATGCACAGGCCGCCCTTGATAGGTTCTACCAAACCTTAAGTAACTTTGATATTGAGGATGTACAAATTGATTGGTCTAACCAATTTGCCTCAAAATTTAAGCAAGCGATGGATGATGATTTCAATACTTCCTTAGCCATCTCTATCTTATTTGAATTAAATACTGAAATTAATAAAACAAAGTCTAAAGAATTATTAAACTTATTAGTCGCATTAGGTCGCGTTTTAGGTCTTTTTGTTATTGAACCTAAGTTGTATTTTCGAACCTCTACAAGATATTCTAAAGTTCAAATTAGTAATTCAAATATTGATTCTTTGTCCGATTCTGAAATTGAACAATTGATTTTGGATCGTAAGTCAGCGAAAACCAACAAAAATTTCAAAGCTGCAGATGAAATTAGGGAAAAGCTTAAGAGGGCTGGTATTGAACTTGAAGATAAGCCAGGTGGAATTACAAATTGGCGACGAACCTAAGTGACATTAAAATCAATGAATGATATTATTACTTATCTCAATTTACGCCTAAAATTATGAAAAACACATTTCTTGAGTTCGAAAAGCCGATTGAAGAATTAGAACAAAAAATCGAACAACTTCGTAATGTTTCTACAGAGGACGTGATTGATATATCTGAAGAGGTTTCTAAGCTTCAAGCCAAAAGTGAATCTCTTACTAAATCTATATACGATAAGCTTACCCCTTGGCAAACTGCACTAGTTGCACGTCATCCTCAACGTCCTTACACCATGGACTACGTTAAAAGTATATTTTCTGACTTTCACGAGCTACATGGTGATCGCATGTATGCTGATGACTTGTCGATTATAGGTGGGCTTGCACGTTTTAATGGTGAACCTTGTATGGTTATAGGCCATCAAAAGGGACGCGATACTAAGGAAAGGGCTAAACGTAATTTTGGTATGCCCCGTCCAGAGGGATATCGCAAAGCTTTAAGATTGATGAAGCTTGCTGAAAAATTCAATATTCCTATTTTCACTTTTGTTGATACTCCAGGTGCATATCCTGGGGTGGGTGCTGAGGAAAGAGGTCAGTCTGAAGCTATAGGACATAATTTGTATGCAATGGCTGAGCTAAGAGTACCGATCATTGCCACCATAATAGGCGAGGGTGGTTCTGGAGGAGCTCTAGCAATTGCCGTAGGTGATTTTGTGCATATGTTGCAGTACTCTACATATGCAGTTATTTCTCCAGAAGGATGTGCTTCAATCTTATGGAGAAGTGCAGATAAAGCTTCTTTGGCAGCTGAAGCTTTAGGTATCACAGCCGATAAGATTCTAGAGTTTGGATTGATAGATAAAGTTGTTCCAGAACCAGTTGGAGGTGCTCATCGCAATCCAACTTTGACAGCAAAAAATTTAAAGCGAATTTTAAATGAGTCACTCAAACAATTAGAAGGCATAGCTCCAGAGCAACTTATTGAGCGACGCATACAGAGGTTGATGTCTTATGGACGAGTTGCAGAAAAAACGTGATAGTACTTACGACTTTAGAATTAAGACTACTGCACCAGATAGGGATTTAACTGAAAAAGAAAAAAAAAATATTGAATTTATTCAAGCTTTCCAACGTTTCAAAGACTATGACGTTGATAAATGTTTTAAGGAATTTTCAGATCTCGGTATAGATAAAGTCGCCTTAGGTTTTAGTGGTGGAGCTGATTCAATCACCCTTGCTTTGAAGGCACAAAATTCAGCTGATAGGTACAATATTGAACTTCACTTAATGCACGTTCACCACGGGCTTATTGCCACAGCGGATGAATGGGTTGAACACAATCTAAATTTTGCTCAGAAGCATGGTTTTCTAATTCATATTCTTTATGTTGTTATTGAAAGCTCCAAAAAAGGAATTGAAGAAGCTGCTCGAACAGCGAGGTATAGAGCCATCATTGATAAATGCAGATCCTTAAACATATCAGATGTGCTTCTAGCTCATCATATTGTTGATCAAGCCGAAACAATTCTTTTTAGATTAATTCGAGGCACTGGAATTTTAGGAATGCAAGGTATGCCTTCTGTTTCTACCAAAGAAGGAATACGTTTTCATCGTCCACTATTACACAGAAGGATTGATAGAAAATTATTAGAAAATGCCAATATCAAATATATTGAGGACCCAAGTAATAATGATCCTAAATTTAGTCGTGGATCTATAAGAAACCATTTGTCAGAGGCATTTTCTGATATATTTTGGACTTGGCCAGAAAATGTGGGCAGGTTTGGTCAATATTGTGAAGACGTTCAAGATCTTCTAGTAGAATTAGCAAAAATAGACGCACTTTACGTTAATTTGGAATTTGGTATTCATAGAAAAAAAGAGGCAGCTTCTTTTGATCTTCTACATTGGAGATATATATCAGAACTTCGGCAGAAAAATCTACTGCGTTATATATTGGGTGAGCTAAATCAATACAATCCAAATCATCGAAAAATGGCTGAAATAGTTAGGCAATTACAAAATGTCCATCAAATGGGTACAGATAGAGAAATAGCCATAAAGCACGAAAGCGTTCTTATAACTGTTGAAGAGGGAAGAGTGAAATTCTATCAGGGAAATCAGTGGTGAAGGGCTTACGAAGTATATTAATTCTTAAAAAGTAATGGCGCGCCCGGCAGGATTTGAACCCACGACCCCTTGGTTCGTAGCCAAGTACTCTAATCCAACTGAGCTACGGGCGCTAAAGGAAACTATTATTTTAATGTTGAGCGTATTCTAAATCAATAATTACTCTAAATTTAGCTCAGATTTGTTGTATTTTGCATTAAAAACTTCATCTTTCATACGGATTAACATAATTCCTTCATAAATAGAATATAAGGCAATCGCATACGGAACAGCGGCTAAAAACAAAAAGGCTTTATTTTCAGTTAATTGAACTAAAAGGCCAGTAGCGATAACAAAGATTAAACTAAGAATTGAATATAGCAGTCCAAGAGAGTTCTGGTTTAGGTAGAATTTATGCATCCCTATAACTCCACCAAAAATACCTAACATTCCAGCCATATATTTATTCTTTAATTCATTTTTCGTATAGTTATATTCAAAATCCTCTTCATTATCTTCTTGCTTACTCATAAGTGGATTTCCTAATAGTGGTTTTACTAGTTAAAGTTTTAAATTCAAATGTTACTATTAATTAAATATACTAGTGCAATTTATTTAGGAGTATTTTATGAAATTGTTTAAAACGACTAGCATTTTAGCCTTCGTATTAGTTGCCTTGGCAGCATGTGGAGAAAAAGAGGATACTAACAAAACAACCAGCAAAACTGAAACCACAACCACAGAAACTAAAACGGTAACACAAGAAACTAAAGCTCCTGAAACTTCATCTGATACAGCTAAATCAGAAGGTTTAGAAACCAAATTCGTAACGATTGCAACTGGTGGTGCATCAGGTCCATATAACATTATCGCAACTACTTTAGCTGACGAATATAACAAAGCTTATGGCGTAAATTCTAAAACTCAAACTACTGGTGCTTCAGTAGAAAATGCTAATTTAGTAGGTGGCGGAAAAGTTGAGATGGCATTCTTGATGTCAGATATCCTTTCTGATGCGGTTAAAGGGCAAAATAGCTTTAAACAGCCTGTAGAGACTATTCGTCAGATGGCTGTCCTATATCCTAACTTTGTGCAAGTTGTGACTTCTAAAGACTCTGGAATTAATACTTTGGCAGATATTAAAGGTAAACGTGTTTCTGTTGGTGCACCTGGCTCTGGTACAGAGGCAAATGCCAGAAATCTTATTGAAGGCTTTGGTATGACATATAACGATATTAAAGTTGATTATTTAGGATATGCAGAATCTGCAGACGCACTAAAAACTGGAAAAGTTGATGTTGCATTCTTAACTTCTGGTTTGCCTAATGCATCTTTACTTGAATTATCTAGAAGCTTTCCCATGAAATTAGTATCTGTTCCAGCGGATAAACTTAAAGAAATCGCAGATAAAGCACCGTACTTTAGTTCTAAAGAGATTCCAGCTGGCACCTACGGTAATGATGAGCCTGTAACAACTGCAGTCATTAGGAATGCAATTATCGTTTCTAGTAAAATTAGCGACGATGATGTTTATAAACTAACTAAAACATTCATTGAAAAATTGCCTAATCTACAAAATTCGCATCAAGCAATTAAGGCTGTAGATTCGAAATCTGCTCAAGAAGGTATGGTTGCTCCTATTCACCCTGGAGCGAAAAAATACTACGACGAACTTAACGCTAAACAGTAATAGCTTGATTTTTTGTTAGTATGAGCAAAATCAGATTAATTCTGATTTGTGCATCTCTTTTAGTTTTGGCTCTGTTTTACCCTATAAATAGAGCCAAAATTTCATATCTCGATAAATCATGTTTATTATCTGACGGTAAATTTTCCTTATCCTGGGTACATTCAGTTGAACATGAGACCTGGATAGAAAATTACGAAGCTAAATATGGATATTTACTTTTAGAGAGCACGTATCTTAAAACTTTTGGTGCAGGTACTCCTTCTGATGGTGAAGTTATAGATGCACCTAAGGGTTTTATAGGTTATAAAGTAAATCGTAAAATACCAATGCTAAATTGGGTTGTATCACAAAATATGCAAGGCTCTATCATTGCTGATGGGCATGATTGGGTTATAAGTAAGGAAGTACCAAGGTTTACCGAGGTTTATATTGAATCTATAAGTATACCTTTTATAAAGATGTTGTTTGGAGGTTTTTGTAATGACAAATAATTTAGATCAAAGCACTGATAGTCAAACTATTTTGGAAAAGTTTGATCGTGAGTCTGTCACTAGACATCCAGATAACAAATTTTTCAAATATTTAATTTCTGCAGTTGCAATTTTTTATTCGCTTTTTCATATATACACAACTTTCTATCCAGTACCTACACTAGTACTAAGATCTATTCACGTAGGTTTGGGTGTGTTTTTAATTTTTTTGTTATATCCACCTTTCAAATCTAGTAGTCGCAGAACTATTCCTTGGTATGAAATTGTTTTCTGTATCGGAGCATTAGCAAGTTTCATTTATATAGCTTTTGAATACGAGGCTCTATCTACTTCTAGAGGCGGCATGCCTAATCAGAGGGATATTGTGATGTCCATAATTACTGTAATTATCGTTATTGAAGCAGGTAGAAGAATTACTGGTTGGATATTGCCTATTTTTGCTTTGATATTCTTGCTATATCCTTTTATTAGTCATATGGATTTTATGCCTGGTAGATTGATGACTAGGCCCTACGATATAGGAGATATATTTGGCCAGTTATATCTAAAGACTGAGGGTATTTATTCATCTGCCATTGGTGCATCAGTTAACTTTATATTCTTATTCATTTTGTTTGGTGCCTTTTTATCAAGATCAGGCATGGGTCAATTGTTCAATGACTTAGCCCTAGCTCTTGCAGGTAGTCAAAAGGGCGGTCCAGCTAAGGTAGCCGTTATATCAAGTGGCTTTATGGGAAGTATTAATGGATCTGCAATTGCAAATGTTGTGGGTACAGGTGCATTCACCATACCATTGATGAAAAAAATTGGATATCACAAAAATTTTGCTGGAGCGGTGGAAGCTAGTGCCTCAGTAGGAGGTCAGATATTGCCACCAATCATGGGTGCCAGTGCCTTCATTATGTCAGAGACTACTGGTGTGTCTTATGGAACAATTGCGTTAGCGGGCTTATTGCCAGCATTGCTCTATTATTTTGGGGTGATTGCTCAAGTGCATTTCAGGGCAGGGAGCACTAATTTAAGCGGTGTTGCTAAAGCTGATTTACCTCGCTTAAAAGATGTTTTAATAGCACGTGGTCATATGCTATTACCTATTGTGTTTTTAATCGTTATGCTTGGAAAATCTGTACCTATTGGATATTCGGCGGCTTACACCATTGCATTCACAATAGTAATTTCTTGGCTTCGCAAGGAAACTCGTATGGGCCCTAAGCAAATTTTGGAGGCCTTAGAGGACGGTGCTAAACAATCCCTATCCGTAATGGCTGCGTGTGCGGTAGTAGGTATAGTTATTGGGGTAGTAAGTTTAACAAGTTTCGGATCAATTATGACCTCACTAATTGTTAGTTTAGGTCAAAATTCATTGTTTTTAACACTATTCCTAACTATGATCGCCTCCATGATTTTGGGGATGGGCCTGCCATCAATTCCAGCTTATATTATCACTGCTACTATGGCTGCTCCAGCACTAGCTCATTTTGATGTACCAGTTTTAGTTGCACACTTTTTTGTATTCTATTTTGGTATCTTCGCTAATATTACTCCTCCTGTTGCCTTAGCTTCTTTCGCTGGGGCAGGTATTGCAGGGGGTAATCCAATGAAGACAGGATTTATATCCCTCAGGTTGGCTTTAGCTGGGTTTATCGTGCCATATATGTTTGTATATAACCCTGATATGTTATTGATTGATGTTGAAGGTATATCAGTGACTGCAAAAGAGTTTCCATTGCCAGGAGTAATAGACATACTAGCTGTTATTGTTACTTCTTTTATGGGTGTTTTAAGCTTATCTGCAGCATTAGAAGGTTATTTATTTAAACACATTCCAACTTGGCAGCGAATAGTATTTGCAGCTGCTGGATTGATGCTTATATTCCCAGAATTGACCACTGACTTAGCAGGTATCGCGTTGTTTTTAGTTATGGCTTTTATGAATAAAAATTCTAAGGGGCAGGGGGCTCTTGGAGTTTAGTGATCTGCGTTATAAAAAAAGCTAGTATTAAATAAATACTAGCTTTTAAATTATTCATATGGCGGAAACGGAGGGATTCGAACCCTCGATACAGATTTAAGTCCGTATGCTTCCTTAGCAGGGAAGTGCCTTCAGCCTCTCGGCCACGTTTCCGTATAAAAAAGAATTAAAAATTTTAACCTTTAAGAGGGCCAAAATCAATTTTAAATTAAAGTTTAACTGGTTCTTTATCGAGTTCGAAAGCTTTATGTAGTGCTCTAACCGCAAGTTCCATATATTTATCCTCAATCGCAACTGAGGTTTTAATCTCACTAGTACTAATCATCATAATATTAATACCTTCTTGAGATAGGGCACGGAACATTTTCGCTGCGACACCACTATGAGATCTCATACCAATACCTACGATTGATACTTTTGCAATTTTATCGTCGGCAATCATTTCACGAGCACCAATAGAACTTACTATTTGCTCAATAACTTCACGAGCTCGTGCAAAATCACTTCTATTAATAGTGAAAGAAAAGTCTGTTGTGCCATCAACTGATGTATTTTGAATGATCATATCAACATCAATGTTAGCTTGAGCAATGGGATCAAGAATACTATGAGCAACACCTGGGTTATCTGGTACACCTAGAAGTGTTATCTTAGCTTCATCTCTACTATATGCGATTCCTGAAACAACAGCTGCTTCCATATTTGTATTTTCCTCAAGTGTGATTAAAGTGCCCGAATTTTTTTCTACTTCTAAATCCATATCTGGATCAGTTAACGATGACAATACGCGTAATGGAACATGGTATTTCCCTGCAAATTCCACAGCACGAATTTGTAATACTTTTGAGCCTAATGAAGCCATCTCAAGCATCTCTTCGAAGGACACAAATGGCATGCGGCGAGCATCAGGTTCAATTCTAGGGTCTGTGGTATAAACACCATCTACATCAGTGAATATCAAACATTCTTCTGCTTTAATAGCAGCAGCAATTGCAACTGCAGATGTATCTGATCCACCTCTACCTAGGGTGGTAATGTTTCCGTCTTCGTCAACCCCCTGAAATCCAGTAACTACTACTACTTTCCCTTTATTAAGGTCTTTAGTAATTCGATCACCGTTTATAGATTCAATGCGAGCTTTAGTATAAGATTTATCAGTACGAATCGGTAACTGCCAACCAGCATAACTTCTAGCTGGAATTCCTTCATTTTGAAGTGCAATAACAAGTAAGGCACTACTTACTTGCTCACCTGTTGCGGCGAGCATATCCAATTCACGACGATCAGCTAATTCGTTTATGTCTTTAGCCATGCCCAATAATCTATTAGTTTCGCCAGCCATTGCAGAAGGAACTACAACGATTTTATGGCCTGCGGCATACCACTTAGCCACACGTTTAGCAACATTTTTAATACGCTCAAGGGAACCCATAGATGTTCCACCGTATTTATGAACAATCAAAGACATGTTAGGATTAAATTGTTATTATTAAAATCTTATATTTTAAACGTTTAAAGCTAAATATTGAATAGAGAAACCCTATATTTAGTTGAAAAATGTCTAAATAACCCCATATAAAGTAAAATACAGAATTAGCAATAAGTATAAATTTATGAGTTTAAAAGTATTTAATCTTAGCTGCGATCACGGTCACGAATTTGAAGGTTGGTTTGAATCTTCAGAAGCACTCGAAAAGCAAGCGAGTATGGAATTAATCGAATGCCCTTATTGCCAGTCTACAAATGTTTATAAGACTGCGTCGGTTCCTCATATTGCTACTTCATCAAGCAAAAAGAAATCTATTGAACCTGACTCTAAACCTGAATCTGAGAAAACTTCAGAAGCTTCCCTTCCAGAAGAGATGGTTACCGAGGTTTTTAAAGCTATCGAAAAAGCTATAACAGCTGCGGAAGATGTAGGTGATGGATTTACAGATGTAGTAATCAGAATCCATAAAGGAGAAGAGCCAGCTAGACCCGTTAGAGGAAAAGCTTCTATAAAACAACGCAAGATGCTGGAGGAAGAGGGCATTGCCACTCTTGCGGTGCCAGATTTTCTTGACCCTGATTTTAAAAAGAAACTTAATTAAGAGGATTCTTATATGCCTTCGTTTGATATTGTTAGTGAACCAGATACTATCGAAGTTAAAAACGCTATTGAGCAAGCAAATAAAGAAATTTCTACTAGATTTGATTTCAAAGGTTCTGATGCACGCATAGAGCAAAAGGATCTAAGTCTATCCATTTTTGCGGATGATGAGTTTAAGCTTAATCAAGTAAAAGATGTTCTTCATAACAAAATGGCTAAACGCAATGTAGATTTACGTTTTTTAGGTTATGGAAAACAAGAAAAAATCTCAGGCGATAAAATCAAGCAGCTCGCTTCTATAAATAAAGGCGTAAGTTCCGACCTAGCTAAAAAAATAGTTAAAACTATAAAAGATAGCAAACTCAAAGTGCAGGCTAGTATTCAAGGCGATGCTGTTCGGGTTACTGGTGCAAAGCGTGATACATTACAAGAGGCTATAGCTTTAGTTAAAAAAGAAATTTCTGACGCACCACTTAGTTTTAATAATTTCAGAGACTAAAAGAACACAAAATAAAAAATCCCAACATCGAGTTGGGATTTTTTTAAATACGAAGATTAAACGCGGCTTCTGTATTCATTTGTGCGAGTATCAATTTCGATTTTGTCCCCGATATTGCAAAATAAAGGTACTTGAAGTTCAAACCCAGTATTTATTTTTGCTGGCTTCATAACCTTACCTGAAGTATCGCCTTTTACCGCAGGCTCTGTATACACGATTTCACGAACAATAATTGTAGGCAGCTCTACAGAAATAGCACGTCCCTCGTAGAACACAACTTCAACAGTCATGCCTTCTTCTAAGAAATTTAAAGCATCTCCCATATTATCCGCTTCAACGTCGTGTTGGTTGTACTCCTCGTCCATAAACACGTACATAGGGTCAGCAAAGTAAGAGTATGTACACTCTTTTTTCTCAAGCATAACAACATCGAATTTTTCGTCCGCTTTATACACAGACTCAGATCCAGAAGATGTTAGAAGATTTTTGAATTTAAGTTTAACTACGGCAGCGTTGCGGCCTGATTTATTGTATTCAGCTTTTTGTACTACAAGTGGCTCGTTATTAACTAAAACAACGTTACCCACACGTAACTCTTGTGCAGTTTTCATGAAAAAAAGGGCTCCGATATGGAAAAAATCTAATCCGACTATTTTACAATTTTTTAGATTTACGTGCCAAAAATTCAATTAATTGGCCCGTTAAGTCTGGTATTTCCCTTTGGCAATGCTCCCTTAACCCATAAAACTCTTTCTTTAAATATCCTCCTAGAATATCTCCAATATTTTCGATTAACAATGCATTGCCTCGTCGTGGGTCATTTAATTGCAAGGAAGCTTCGAAATATTTATCTCCAAAACCAGCAATCTTAAGCCAAGCTTTAAGCTTTACTAAATGAGTGTCTTCCGTTAGTTTATAAATATTCCAGTAAAAGGGTTTTCCTGACCATATAGCTCTTACAAAACTATCTTCACCACGTACAAAATTCAAATCCCCCACTTGTAGCAAATAATCAAATTCCGAATGTGGGACAAAGTCACATATATTAATCTTGTGATTATTCGAAATTTTGAGATTTTTAATTTGGGGAAAGTTTTTATAAACGCTTATGGGGAATTGAAAGACTAGCTTCTCATCCTTTGTCGAAGAATTCTGCAAGCCATTGATTATGGCCTCTATGGGGGCATGTGGATAGGTAAAAAAATTTATTACTTTATATCCATTTGAGATGAGAGGGGCGAGAGCATTGCCACAATATTTATTAATCCAGCTAAACTTAAATTCACCTTTAAACGAATTTAATCTATCGAGCGCATCAAGTTCACAAAGTAATCCTCCGCTCTTCTTTGTTAACCCAGGCATAAAGAAATATTTAGGAACGCCGTTGTTTTGAAACGAGGGGGTTAAATGATACGATTCAATCCAAGCCTCAGCACTTAAATACTCAAGATTAATCCATATATCGGTCTGGCCCCGCATCTTTGAAATATAGGACTGAGGCACGTCGCAGCCAAAAGCCTCAATAACCGCATAAGCTGGTGTGATACCATCGAAAAGGGCATCTTCTAGAGTCTGATACCCCATGACCTCAACCCTATATGATTGATAGGAGGGCTCAATTGTCTTGAGAGTATCAGGTTTATTTGTAAAAAGCCGAATTTTAGATTCTGGAAGCCTCGCAGCTAAATCCTTGCATAATCTCCAGCTAACACCAATATCTCCGAAATTATCGATTACATTGCAGAAAACATCGATGCTAGCTGGAAGAGGCATTTATCGTTTAGCGTTTTTAATTGATTGAGCGAGCTGCTCTACGCCTTTGCGGATTTTGTCTTCTGCTACGGTAACGAAACTTAGGCGTAGTTCATTGTGTTTAACATGAACAGGGTCCGACGCTACATAGAAGGCTGAGCCTGGTACATAGGCAACTTTATAATCTCTAATCGTAGGCGTAAGAAGTTCTAAGGTATTGAATTCAGGTGGCAATGTCATCCAAATAAACATCCCGCCTTCTGGTTTCGTCCATTTTGCATCAATATCCTTAAAGTTTTCTTCCAAGGACTCAAGCATATAATTGCATTGGTTGCGATAAATCTCTCTTACTTTAGGAAGATGCTCATCAAGGAAATTATCCTTAATAGTTTCGTATACCGCCATCTGAGTGATTACTGACGTATGCAAGTCCGTAGCTTGTTTAAGTTCAACTAAAGCATTAATAATTTTCTCATCTGCAACGATATAACCTATACGCATCCCAGGTGATAATACTTTAGAGAAAGATCCTAATCTAATCACTGTCCCACCGTGTTTCTGAGATAGTGCATATAAACCTGGCAAACTTTCTCCATGATAGATAAGCTCTCCGTATGGATCATCTTCAATAATCGGCACATTTAGTGACTTACATTTTTCTAAAAGGGCGATTCTTCTTTCAACACTTAAAGTACGGCCAGTTGGATTGTGAAAATTTGGCAATGCATACAGGAATCTTGCATCTTTTGCGTTAGATTCTGTAATCGATTCGGGTATCAAACCGTGGTCATCAGTTTCAATAGTCTCGTATTTAGGAAAGTATTGATCAAAACATTGCAAAGCACCTAAATATGAGGGTGCTTCAACCAATATCTTAGAACCTTCATCTAAAAACACTTTAGACACTAAATCTAAAGCTTGTTGGGAACCAGAGACTATTAATACATTTGATGGCTTAATTTGGGCACCTTTAGATGCCACGTAATCAACAACCCACTCTCTAAGTTTTATATAACCGTCAGCAGAGTTGTACTGCAGAGCCATATATGGATTTTCAGAGAGAACTTTGTCGTAAGCTTCCTTGATTTTCTGTACTGGAAAGCCTGCTGGAGATGGAAGACCTCCAGCAAATGAAATTACATTTGGGTCAACGGTTAATCTAAGTATTTCTCTAATGATTGATACTTCACCATGATTAACTCTTTTTGAAAATTTAATATTACTCATTAGATTTCTACAGTTTTAGCAATATCAACAAAGTCTTTAATTTGATCAAAATTCATATATTTATATACAGAACTACCGTTTTCATTAATCACATTAATATCTCGGTGATATTCTTCAGTAGTCGGAATGTGGCCAAGTTTTGAACATATTGCGGCTAACTCTGCAGAACCTAAGAATACATTAGAATTTCTACCTAAACGGTGTGGGAAGTTACGAGTACTTGTAGACATTACAGTAGCCCCTTCGTGTACTTGTGCTTGGTTACCCATACACAATGAACATCCAGGAAGTTCTGTACGAGCACCAGCTGTACCAAATATGCCATAATGACCTTCATTCGTAAGCTGCTGCTCGTCCATTTTTGTAGGTGGAGCAACCCAAAGTCTAACTGGGATATCGCGTTTGCCTTCTAGTAATCTTGAAGCAGCTCTAAAGTGACCGATATTTGTCATGCAGCTACCGATAAATACTTCATCAATTTCAGTACCAGCTACATCGGATAATTTTTTGATATCGTCTGGATCATTAGGGCACGCAACCAATGGCTCAGTAATCTCGTCCATATTAATTTCAATAACTTCTGCATACTCAGCATTATCGTCTGCTTTGAGAAGTTGTGGATTTGCGAGCCATTCTTCCATAGCACGAATTCGACGTTTAATAGTCTCGGCGTTTTGATATCCATTAGCGAGCATCACTTTAAGAAGCGTGATATTGCTGTTTAGATATTCGATAATTGGCTCTTTATTAAGTGCAACTGTACATCCAGCAGCTGAACGTTCAGCAGAGGCATCAGTCAATTCAAAAGCTTGTTCAACTTTAAGGTCAGGGAGTCCTTCAATTTCAAGGATACGACCTGAAAATACGTTTTTCTTACCTTTTTTAGCGACAGTAAGTAAGCCACGTTGAATAGCAAAATATGGTATTGCATTAACTAAATCACGCAATGTAATTCCAGGCTGCATTGTTCCAGTAAATCTCACTAGAACAGACACTGGCATATCTAAAGGCATAGTTCCAGTAGCAGCTGCAAATGCCACTAGTCCAGATCCAGCAGGGAAACTTATTCCGATAGGGAAGCGAGTATGTGAGTCGCCGCCTGTACCAACAGTGTCTGGCAATATCATCCTATTTAGCCATGAGTGGATTACTCCATCACCTACTTTTAAGGAAATCCCACCGCGAGAGCTCATAAAATCTGGCAACTCTTGATGAGTTTTAACGTCAATTGGTTTTGGATATGGTGCAGTGTGGCAGAATGACTGCATCACTAAGTCCGCTGCAAATGATAAACAGGCCAAGTCTTTTAGCTCATCGCGAGTCATAGGGCCAGTTGTATCTTGGCTTCCAACCGATGTCATCTTAGGTTCGCAATAAGTACCTGGGCGAATGCCTTGTCCTTCAGGCAAACCACAAGCGCGGCCTAGCATTTTTTGAGCTAAAGTAAATCCAGCATTGCTAGGTTTAGGTTCAGCTGGTTTGCGGAAAATATCCGAAGGCTCTAGTCCTAAAGCTTCTCTAGCTTTAGCTGTCAATGCACGTCCAATAATTAAATTTATGCGACCGCCAGCTCTTACTTCATCAAATAAAACATCGGACTTAACTTCAAAGTCAGCAATAATTTCTCCGTTTTTAAGAGCTTTTCCTTCATATGGGCGAAGTTCAATCTCATCTCCCATTTCCATTTGAGATACATCTAATTCAATTGGCAATGCCCCCGCATCTTCCATCGTGTTATAGAAAATTGGGGCAATCTTACCGCCTAAACATACACCTCCAAAGCGTTTGTTTGGAATAAAAGGAATATCCTTTCCTGTAAACCATATTACTGAGTTAGTAGCAGATTTACGTGAAGAACCTGTGCCCACAACATCACCAACATAAGCTACTAGATTACCTTTTTCTTTTAATTTTTCGATAAAAGCAACTGGACCTCGTTTACCTGGTTCTTCAGGTTGAAATTCGGCACCTTCACGTGCATTTTTAAGCATTGCTAATGCATGTAGAGGAATGTCAGGACGGGTGGTAGCATCTGGAGCAGGAGATAGGTCATCCGTATTAGTTTCTCCAGGTACTTTGAACACTGTAATCTTAAATGACTCAGGTAATTCTTCTCTTGAGGTAAACCATTCAGCATCAGCCCAACTCTGAATAACTTCTTCGGCAAATTTATTTCTGGATTTTCTGAGTTCGTCTATTTTGTTAAATGAATCAAAAACTAGCAGAGTTTTCTTTAAGGCATCTGCAGCTATCGGAGCTAATTTCTCGTCGGAAAGTGCTTTTATAAGTGGGTCCACATTGTATCCACCTAACATAGTGCCAAGCAATTCCACAGCTAATTCAGGAGATATTAAATCTAATTTGATTTCTCCGAATGCAACTTTAGATAAAAATTCTGCTTTTACTTTAGCGGCGTCATCCACACCAGCAGGAATTCTATTTTTAAATAAATCTAATAAATACTCTTCTTCGCCAGAAGGAGGATTTTTTAATAATTCAATTAAATCAGTAGTTTGTGAAGCGCTTAGTGGTAATGCAGGAATACCTAGAGCTGCGCGTTCTGCCTCGTGTTTGCGATAAGAATCAAGCATTTATAGTCCCATATTTGATTTAAGTTAATCTCTTATTATAAATTGTTGTGAAAAAAAATTTATTTATATGTCAAAACATATATTTTGTTTTAATATGAATTTTTTTAATTGAAAAGTAACAAAATCTTATTAAAGTTACAATTTTAGTTATTTCCGTGTAAAGGAACAGTGATGAACGACAATACTAAAAATCCACAAAATCCGCAAAACCCACAAAATCCACAACCTGTTCAACCAACAGGTGTTAATCCTAATAATCCTAACTATACTCAACAAGCTCCAGTTGTTGAGAGAAAAACAAATCCGCTTTATTTCATTATCCCTTTAGCAATAATTATTATTGCTGCTTTGGCATATTTTCTTTTCTTTAAATCTGATAAGAAAGTTGAAGATACAGGAAGTACACAGCAAAGCACTCAAAGCATTGTTCAAAGCGAAGAAGGTAAACAACCAGAAACTCCTACGACCACAACTACTACAACTCAAGAAGCTCCTAAGCCTACTGAAACTAAATCAAATGAGAAATTTGAAAATTTCAAGTCATATGTAAGTAGTCAGTTCGCAGAAGATGAAATCGTATGGGGAGATAAAACAGATTTAGATAACGATGGATTTAGATTAAATAATGTCAAAATAATCAATAAAGATGATAAATCTGAACTTACAGTTGAAAGTGTAGATGTATTGGATTTCACTAAAGTTGAAGGTGGTTACAACTACGAATTTAAGGCTAAAAATATTCTAATTGATGGAAAACACCCATTTATGGCTGATGATGAAGCTAAGAATGAATTAGCTAAAGCTGGAATCTCAAATTTAGAACCTCTTGAAGTTTATCAGAAAGTAGTTCGAGATGTTGGAGCAGATAAGGCAGATTTTACTGGTGACTTTATTCAGCCGGGACTTATGAAAATTAATACTTCAGGTGTATTTCATAATGTGAACACTCTATATAAAGAACTTGAATCAGACCCTAGTGTAGCTGAAGACTCAACCCGTATGATGGCTTTGCTAGTTCCTGTTTCTATAGAGAAACTGGATATGACTTTTAAAGATGAAGGTGCCTTGAAATTAGCAGGTGACTCATTAGGCCAATATAATGCAAAAACGTGTTCTGAAATGCTTGTGATGTTTCAAGTGAACCTAGATAATGAACAACTTTGTGGGCCATTAAGTAATTTTCTTACCGGGGCTAATAAAGAATTTCATATAAAAATGAATCCAAATTCTCCTTACCAAATATCTAAACTGCTTTCTGTATTTCAATCTCCAACCCCTCCAGACTTTAAAGCATTGTTTAATGAAATGGGATTAAATATTCACAACTAATATGAAATCAAAAAAAACCTTTGTGATTTACGGTGTCATTGCCATCCTAGTACTTTTAGTGCTAGGGTGGTTTGGTGCTAATTATTATCTAAGTTACAGAGTAGATGCTCAAGCAAGAGAAATTGTAGATTCGATGGGGCTCTCAGAGAAAATTAAATGGAAGTCCATCTCAGCAAGCTTCGGAAAAACCGCCAAAGTCCAGGAAGTGGAATTAAATTTTCCAGAAATTTTACCTAAGCCTATACAAATTAAAGAGTTAGCTTTAACAAATTTTGAACGTGTTAGAAAAACATTTGAGCTAGATTTAGTTGCAAGTGACATTACCGATAATACTGATAAATCTTATTTCTACACGCTTAAGGATATGTACAAAGAGCTCAAGGGGTTTCATCTACGAGACATTCCTCCTATGAATGCTAGTTTGCATATTGAGAATAGTTATATCGATGATTTGATTTCTGTTCAGATTGACTTAGAGCAAGAGGGAGGTCTTAATTTTGATTTCAATACAAATCTTAAAAATATCAATCCCTTTTTAGAGCAAGTCGATAAAGTATTAGAACCAAGCTCTGATGAAGATACTAAAAAACTAAGTGATGCTGAACTTCAGATTTTATTAGGGTCACAATTAGCAATTGTGCAGGTAGTTAATAGCGAAATCTATATTGAGGATTCTGGCTTAATTAAAAACAACCGCAATGATGCTAGAAATTATATGCATAGAGTTCACTGCCCAAATATTTTGAATAGTTTGGAATATAGACGCCCTGAACAGTTATGTGAACCATTTCATAATTTTCTCTTAGCTCGAGAAAAAGATGTTAACTTTTCTATTTCGCCAGGAGGCGGATTCTATTTATCAAAATTACTCGAATACTACCCGTTTGATAATTTTGATAATCATACAACTGGACAGCTTCTTCGTGCATTGCAATTTAAAATAAGCAATACTACGGAAATTTTTAATAAATACATTATTAGATGAATAACAATAAAAAAAGAGTTCTCACTGGTATTACTACCACAGGAACACCTCATTTAGGAAATTACGCGGGTGCACTAAGACCTGCAATTGAAGCAAGTAAAAATCCAGAAATTGAAGCCTTTTATTTTTTAGCTGATTATCATGCATTGATTAAATGCGATGACCCTAAGAGAGTTTTTAAGTCAAGACTCGAAATAGCAGCTACATGGCTTGCGGCTGGTTTAGATCCAAACTCAACTGTTTTTTATAGGCAATCTGATGTCCCATTTACAACAGAACTCTCATGGATATTGACTTGCATGACACCTAAGGGGCTTATGAATCGTGCACATGCTTATAAGGCAGTGTATGACCTAAATCTTGAGAGAAATATCGATGTAGATGATGGTGTAAGCATGGGACTATATTCTTACCCCATCCTTATGGCTGCTGATATTCTTTTATTTAATGCTCACGAGGTGCCTGTCGGAAAAGATCAAGTACAACATTTAGAGATGACTCGATTTATAGCTCAGAGATTTAACCATCACTATTCTAAGGGTGAGGATATATTTGTATTGCCAGAAGCTAAAGTGGATGAGGAAGTAGCTACATTGCCAGGGCTTGATGGTAGAAAGATGTCTAAAAGCTATAACAATACGATTCCTCTTTTTGATGGTGGCTCTAAGGCTTTGCAAAATGCAATCAAACAGATTCAAACTGACTCCAAATTGCCAGGTGAAGCCAAGGATGCTGAAAATTCTCATTTATTCATGATTTACAAAGCTTTTGCTTCTGCTGACGAGTGTTCTGATTTTAAAAATCAGTTAGAAGGGGGGCTCTCATGGGGAGAGGCTAAGGATAAGTTGTATAAATTGCTAAACGAAATTCTTTCGCCTATGAGAGAGCGTTATGAAAGCTATATTTCTAAGCCTGATGATATAGAAGACGTGTTAAAAATGGGTGCTCAAAAAGCAATTGAATACGCACGACCTCTAATGGAGAGAGTCAGAGATGCTGTGGGGCTTGCATCTTTTAAATCAACTCAAATTTACACTTCAAAAGATGAGAAGAAGAAGTCTAAAAAATCTGCGAAATTTTTAAGTTATAAAGATGAAGACGGTAGTTTTAAGTGGAAGCTTATATCAGAAGAATCCCAAGAATTATTGATTTCTGAAGCTTTTGCTGACCCTAAATCAGCGGCTATGGCTACTAGAGAACTTTTAAATTTAGAGCATTTTGAGATTGTAGATGGTGTTTTAATGGTTGAAGGCAGGGGCATTGCCACCTTAAATAAAAATATATTTAAATCTGATATGGATATTCATAATTTAATCGAATTATCCCTTTCACAAATCAAAAATAAATAACGGAAGGCGGATGGTACAAAGTAAGAGATACACAAAATGAAATTTCCAAATCCAGAAACAACAGCACTGGAGTTACGTTTTTTCTTTTGGTTGCTCTCTTTAAATAAATACAAAGGCGTCACATACATAAGCCGTCAAATATCTAAACTTGGAGATGGGCCATTTTACGTGCTCTGCGGGATATTGTTTATTTTGTTTGGCGGCTCATTAGGTGAGAGGATGTTTGTTATCGGATTCATTGCCTACTCGATTGAGCTTCCTTTATATTGGAGTATTAAAAATAGCATTAAACGGGATCGACCATTTAGGAGATACGAGAATGTTTCTGCTGTGGTCGTGCCAAACGATACGTTTAGCTTTCCATCAGGGCATACTGCAGCGGCATTTGTATTTGCAACTATGGTCAGTAATTTTTTTCCTGCATTTACGATTCCCGTCTATTTGTTGGCATGTATGATTGGTTTATCTAGGGTGTTGCTTGGAGTGCATTATCCTTCAGATATATTGGCAGGAGGACTGCTTGGAAAAATATCTGCTTGGATTGCTTTATCGGTGGGTCTATGAAAATTTTATATGGTGTTCAAGCCACGGGAAATGGCCATATAACTAGAGCTAGAAAGATGCTACCCCATTTGCTTTCACATGGCTTTGATGTAGATTTTGTGTTTAGTGGCCGTCCCAAAGATGCCTATTTCGATATGACTCAATTTGGGGATTTTCAGACTAAGCATGGCTTTACATTTGTATATAACGGTTCTGAGGTATCGATTCCTAAAACTGTTATTAATTCTAGGCCTATAGAATTTATTAAGGATTATCTTAAGTTAGCTAAATCGCTTGATAAATATGATTTGGTTTTGAATGATTTTGAACCAGTTTCTGCTTGGGCTGCACGTCGGGCAGGCGTGCCTTCAGTGGGCCTTTCGCATCAATATGCATTGTCATATCCAATTGCTGATTATGATTTTCCTATTGGATTTCGTGCGGGCTTAAAGTTTTTTGCTCCAGCTAAATACCGACTTGGTGTGCATTGGGATAGTTTTGGATATCCTATTTTGCCGCCTCTTATAGAAATAAATTCAAAAACTGAGACTGTTGTTGGTGATTTTTCGCTCGTTTATTTGCCTATCGACCCTCTTGAAGCTCTTTTAGAAATTTTTCATAAAATCCCTGATCATAAATTTATACTTTATACAAAAACAGATAAACCCTCTTTAAGTGGCAATGTTCTCGTTAAACCTCTTAGTCGAGAAACTTTCCCCATCGATTTCGCTTCATGCGATGGAGTTATTTCTAATTCTGGTTTTGGGCTCTGTAGTGAAGCAATGGTGCTTGGCAAGAAAATTCTTACTATTCCTCTTAAGTCTCATACTGAACAGCAATCTAATGCAGCTGTATTGAAAATTTTAAATAGGGCAACAGTAGTAGACGCACTTCGAATCGATACATTGAAAGATTGGATTTCGCAGCCAAATCCTCCTAAAGCAATCTTTCCTGACGTCGCTGAGGAAGTTTCTAAATGGTTGAAGAAAGGTGATTTTTCATCTATTTACAATTTATCCGAAGAACTTTGGGCCCTTACATCAAATGTAAAAATATAATATCAAGTTCTAAGTCCAATAGGGGTTAAGAATGGCCAAAAACAATGGAAATGAATCTCAAGAACTTGAACATTTAAGCGAGTCTTTACGAGTTCAATTTGCTTATCCAAACTCCGAGAGAGTTTTTATAGAGGGCTCACGTGAAGATATAAAAGTCCCTTATAGAATAATAAAACAAGACCCTACAATCACTGATAGAGGAGAGGTAGCAAATCCACCTATTCCTGTGTACGACACCAGTGGAAAATATGGGGATTTAAATTCGGATATTGATTTAAAAAAGGGCTTGCCTGATATAAGAGCTAATTGGATTGACGAAAGAGATGATATTTATGTGCTTTCTGGACTTAGTTCAGATTATGGCAATGAGCGTCTTAATGACACTTCTGCTGATCACCTAAGATTTAAAACTATCACTACTCCTCGTCGTGCAAAAGTTGGTAGAAATGTCACTCAAATGCATTATGCACGTAAGGGTATTATCACACCTGAGATGGAATTTGTGGCTCTTCGTGAACAAATGAAATTGCAGGAAATCTACGAAGATCCGCAATATGCTCAATTAATTAAGCAACACTCAGGAGAGGCTTTTGGTGCAAATATTCCAAAGCATCCTCGAGATATAACACCTGAATTTGTTCGTCGCGAAGTTGCTGAAGGTAGAGCAATTATTCCAGCAAATATAAATCACACTGAATTAGAACCTATGATTATAGGAAGAAATTTCAGAGTAAAAATAAATGGAAATTTAGGTAATTCTGCTGTGAGTTCAAGCCTTACGGAAGAAGTAGAAAAAATGGTTTGGGCTTTGCGTTGGGGCTCTGACACTATTATGGATTTATCAACAGGAGAACATATTCATGAAACACGTGAATGGATTATCAGAAATTCTCCAGTTCCTATAGGGACAGTTCCTATTTATCAGTGTCTAGAGAAAACAGGAGGCATTGCCGAAGACTTAACATGGGAATTATTTAGAGACACATTGATTGAGCAAGCAGAGCAGGGAGTTGATTATTTTACGATCCATGCTGGAGTTCGATTGCCATTTATCCCTATGACTGCAAACCGTGTGACAGGTATCGTCTCTCGTGGTGGCTCGATAATGGCAAAATGGTGTCTAGCTCATCATCAAGAAAACTTCCTTTATTCTCATTTTGAAGAAATCTGCGAGATTATGAAAGCGTATGATGTGTCATTCTCACTTGGAGATGGATTGCGACCAGGATGTGTTGCAGATTCTAACGACGAAGCCCAATTTAGTGAGCTTTATACTTTAGGCGAACTAACAAATATAGCTTGGAAACATGATGTGCAAGTAATGATTGAAGGGCCAGGACATGTTCCATTACAGAGAATAAAACAAAACATGATTGAGGAACTTCAACACTGTTATGAAGCTCCATTTTATACTTTAGGCCCTCTGGTCACGGATATTGCACCTGGGTACGATCATATTACATCGGGAATTGGTGCAGCTAATATTGGGTGGTATGGTACTGCAATGCTATGCTATGTAACTCCAAAAGAGCATCTAGGCTTACCAGATAAAGAGGATGTTCGCACAGGCATTATTACCTATAAACTTGCCGCTCATGCAGCAGATCTTGCTAAAGGATGGCCTGGTGCTCAGATTCGGGATAATGCTCTTTCAAAAGCAAGATTTGAATTTAGATGGAGGGATCAGTTTAGATTAGGATTAGACCCTGAAAGAGCAGAAAGTTTTCATGATGAAACATTGCCTGCAGAAGGTGCAAAAATAGCTCATTTTTGCTCGATGTGCGGACCTAAATTTTGCTCTATGAAGATTAGTCAAGAACTGAAATATGATGCTGCTACTTTAAAAGAGGGCATGCAAGAAAAATCGATTGAGTTTATCAAGCAAGGTTCAAAAATCTATAGTTAATAAAAAAGGCCCCAAATACTGGGGCCTTAGCTTTCAATTGGTGGTCCTCCCGGCTGGACTTGAACCAGCGACCAAAGGATTATGAGTCCTCTGCTCTAACCAACTGAGCTACAGGAGGGAAAAAGAGATAAATTATACAGTCATTTTTTAATTTTGTCTTATTTTTTCATTAATTCGTAAAATTCATCGTTAGTTTTCGTTGCACGAATCTTATCTAAGATGAATTCCATTGCTTCTACTTCATCCATATCATGAATAAATTTACGTAGAACCCAAGTTTTCTGTAAATCTTCAGGACGCATAAGCAGCTCTTCTCTACGTGTACCGCTCTTATTAAGATTGATAGCTGGATAGACACGTTTTTCTGCAAGACGCCTCTCTAGATGAATTTCACAGTTACCAGTACCTTTAAATTCCTCGTAAATAACCTCATCCATACGGCTGCCAGTTTCAATCAATGCAGTACCAATAATAGTTAAAGATCCACCTTCCTCAATATTACGAGCTGCACCGAAAAAGCGTTTAGGACGCTGCAATGCATTTGCGTCAACCCCTCCTGTTAATACTTTTCCTGAGGATGGAACTACAGTGTTATAGGCTCTAGCTAGACGCGTGATAGAATCAAGCAAAATTACAACATCTTTTTTAAGTTCAACTAAGCGTTTTGCTTTCTCTATAACCATCTCGGCAACTTGTACGTGTCGTGTTGCAGGTTCATCGAATGTGGATGCCACAACTTCACCCCTAACAGTGCGTTGCATTTCTGTCACTTCTTCTGGGCGCTCATCAACAAGCAAAACTATAAGAGTAGCTTCTGGATAATTTGCGGTTATCGAATGAGCGATATGTTGCATCATTACTGTTTTACCTGATTTCGGGCTAGCAACGATTAAAGCCCTTTGACCTTTACCGATAGGAGCAAAGATATCGAGAATTCGGCCAGTATAATTTTCCTCACTTCTAATATCTCTTTCTAGCTTAAGAGGCTCATCAGGGTGAAGAGGAGTCAGGTTTTCGAACATAATCCTGTGTTGAACTTTTTCAGGATCAAGTCCGTTTACTTTTTCAACTTTAACAAGGGCGAAATAACGCTCTCCATCTTTTGGAACTCTGACCTGGCCCTCAATATGGTCTCCTGTATGCAAATTAAATTTTCGCATTTGTGAAGGAGAAATATAGATATCATCAGTACTTGCTAAGTAAGATGAATATGGTGATCTTAGAAAGCCAAAGCTATCTGGCAATACTTCCAAAACTCCGTCACCAAAGATTTGTTCACCGTTTTTAGCTCTTTTTTTCATTATTTGGAACATAAGTTCCTGCTTGCGGAAACGGTTTGCGTTTTCTATTTCTAGGCCAAGGGCCATATCAAGTAATTGAGATACGTGAAGATTTTTGAGTTCGTTAAGATGCATTTTAGATAATGAAGTTTGAAAGTGGCTTAAGGGGAGACAGGAGTAAATTCCTTAGGTTTAAGCCACTTGTAAAAATTAAATGTTAGTGTTTATGAAATTAGTTAAATCAGTTTTGTTTACGGCACCAACTTTTACAGCTGATTGCTTACCGTCTTTAAATAACATAAGAGTAGGTATGCTACGAATTCCAAACTGAGCAGCTAGGTCTTGGTTATCGTCTACGTTAACTTTAACGATTGAAACCTTTTCGCTAAGTTCAGAGTCGATCTCCTCAAGAATAGGTGCAACCATTTTGCATGGGCCGCACCAAGGAGCCCAAAAATCAACTAAAACAGGTTTAGTAGAATCTAATACTTCAGCTTTAAAGCTATCTAAATTTGCTTGTTTAATCATATTATTCTCTCTTGGGATGAAGAAATTTGTAGGAAGTTATATATTCTTATTTTTATAACTAGATTGGATTCGATAATTATAATAGTAAGCTAAATAATACCATTAGCTTTTAGCAAATTTTATATTTTTTCCTTAAAATAGTCGAATTTTGCACAATCTAAAATACATTAAGTTACAAACTAGAGCCCATAGTGAGTAGTAAAAATTACGATAAATATGATGAGGGTTCAATTAGAGTCCTCAAAGGTCTGGAGCCAGTTAAAGAGCGTCCAGGCATGTATACCAGAACAGAAAATCCATTACACATAATTCAGGAAGTTATAGATAATTCAGCCGATGAAGCATTGGCAGGGTTTGCGAAAAAAATATCTGTTACTTTGCATGAAGATTCAAGTGTCACTGTTGAAGACGATGGTCGTGGCATTCCAGTGGGCATGCATCCAGAAGAAAATGTGCCTGTCGTGGAGATTGTCTTTTCACGACTACATGCTGGAGGCAAGTTCAATAAAAAAGATGGGGGTGCTTACGCATTTTCAGGTGGTCTGCATGGGGTAGGCGTTTCGGTTACGAATGCATTGTCAACAAGATTAGTGGTTAATGTTACCCGCGATATGGGTGTGTACCAATTAATTTTTTCAAATGGTGGTGAAGTAGAGCAGCCGTTAGAGAAAATATCGGACGCCCCTAAACGCAAATCAGGTACAGTGGTTAAGGTTTGGCCAGATACAAAATATTTCGATAGTGCCTCAATTCCGATAAATGATTTAATTCATCTACTGCGAAGTAAAGCGGTTTTATTGCCAGGTATTGAGGTCAATCTAAAAATAGAAAAAACTGGAGATAAATATAGATGGTTATATGAGTCGGGGCTTATAAGTTATTTATCAGAGGAGCTCGATAGATCTGAATTGCTTATTTCATTGTTTAGTGGTCAAGATTATGCTCAAGAAGGCCATGAATCTTTTGAACAGGGTGAGGGTGCTAGTTGGGCCGTTGCATGGTCAATGGAAGGTCCTTTAGTTCGCGAATCATACGTTAATCTTATCCCTACTATAAACGGTGGTACTCATGAATCTGGTTTAAGAGAAGGACTTTTTCAAGCTTTAAAATCCTTTGCAGAAATGCATAGCCTTATACCTAAAGGTGTAAAACTATTGCCCGAGGATTTGTTTTCTAGAGCGAGCTTTGTTTTATCTGCAAAAGTTCTCGACCCACAGTTTCAAGGACAAGTTAAAGAGCGTCTAAATAGTCGTGATGCCCTTAGATTAGTGAGTAATTTTGTAAAAACTTCATTTGAATTGTGGCTTAATTCAAATGTTGATGAGGGCAAAAAATTATCTGAATTCACAATCAAGCAAGCTCAAGCACGTTCGAAATCGGCTCAGAAAATCGAGAAGAGAAAAAGTTCTGGTGTTGCGGTATTGCCAGGTAAGCTTACAGATTGCGAGTCCAACGACGCAACTAGGACTGAAGTATTTTTAGTTGAGGGTGATTCTGCAGGAGGTTCTGCTAAAAAAGGTCGAGATAAGGAATATCAAGCAGTACTGCCACTTCGCGGTAAGGTTTTAAATTCTTGGGAGGTAGATCGTGATCAACTTTTTTCAAATAAAGAAATTCATGATATCTCTGTAGCGATAGGTGTAGATCCACACGGTCCTAATGATAGGCCAGATTTATCCAATATTCGATACCGTAGAATTTGCATTCTTTCTGATGCTGACGTAGATGGTTCACATATTCAAGTGTTGCTTTTGACTTTATTTTTTAAGCATTTTCCAAGTTTGGTTGAAAATGGTTTTGTTTTTATATCTCAACCTCCTCTATTTAGAATTGATGTTCCAGCTCAAGGTAAGAGACCAGCTAGGAAGTTTTATTGTCTCGATTCTGAAGAACTACAAAGCATTAAAGATAAGTTAATAAATAAAGAAAATATTAAGGAATCTTCTTTAACTATAAGTCGCTTTAAAGGTTTAGGTGAGATGAGTGCAGAGCAGCTTTGGGAAACAACGATGAATCCAGACACTCGCCGACTAATGCAAGTGACTTATGGATCTAGTTCCATAGAAGAAATCAATAAAATTTTCGATACCCTAATGGGTAAAAGTGAATCATCAGCCCGGAGAGCATTAATTGAAGATAAGGGTAATCTAGCAGAATTGGATGTGTGATGGAAGATACAGAATTAGAATTAGATTTCGGAAATAACGATCAGGAACGAGTTGACTTAGGCTCATATGCAAGTAAAGCATATCTTGATTATGCATTTTCAGTAGTGAAGGGAAGGGCATTGCCAGATGTAGGTGATGGTCAAAAACCAGTGCAAAGACGCATTTTATATGCTATGGACCGGATGGGTCTTAGAGCTGGGGTTAAGCCAGTTAAGTCCGCACGTGTGGTGGGTGATGTTTTAGGTAAATATCACCCTCATGGCGATCAAGCAGCCTATGAAGCTATGGTTCGGATGGCTCAGGAGTTTTCTTTACGCTATCCTCTTATAGACGGACAAGGAAATTTTGGTTCTCGCGACGGAGATGGAGCAGCTGCCATGCGCTACACGGAGGCTAGACTTGCTCCAATTGCTGAGTTGTTACTTGACGAACTAGGCGAAAAAACTGTTGATTTTATTCCTAACTATGATGGTCAGGAATTAGAGCCTGCAATGCTCCCTGCTAGATTGCCTTTTATTTTATTAAATGGTGCTTCGGGTATTGCGGTCGGTATGGCTACAGAGATACCGTCGCATAATTTGATAGAGGTTGCAAACGCATGCATTGCCACCATAAAAAATCCAAAAATAACTACAGATGAATTGTTCGAAATTATTCCAGGACCTGACTATCATTCTGGCGCTCAAATAATCACTCACCAAGATCAATTAAAGCAAATATATGAGACTGGAAAAGGCTCAGTTAAAGTAAGGGCTAGATGGGAATTTGAGGAACTTGCTCGTGGTCAATGGCAGCTAGTCGTAACAGAGCTTCCACCAAATACCTCATGCCAAAAGGTTCTTGAAGAAATCGAAGAGCTTACAAATCCAAAAGTTAAGCAAGGCAAAAAATCTTTAAACGCTGAGCAGCAGAATACAAAATCGCTAATGCTTGGATTGCTTGATACTGTAAGAGATGAATCAGGTCGTGAGGATTCCGTAAGATTAGTGTTTGAGCCTAAGACTTCTCGGATTGACAGAGATGAATTTGTAAACGCTTTGTTATCGCATACCAGTATGGAGAGCAATTCATCCATAAATTTGGTGTGTATTGGTATTGACGGAAAACCTCGTCAACGCAATTTAAAAGAGGTATTAAGTGAGTGGGTTGAGTTTAGAACCCAAACTGTTTTATCACGCACTAAATATAGACTAGATCGCGTGATTGATAGAATTCATGTACTTGAAGGGCGAGAGCTTGTACTGCTTAATATTGATGAGGTTATAAGCACAATTCGAAATTCGGATGAACCAAAACCTGCACTAATGCAAAAATTTGAACTCAGTGAGCGTCAAGCGGAAGATATATTGGAGATGAAGCTTCGCCAATTAGCTAAGCTTGAAGCCATAAAAATCGAGCAGGAGTTGGCAGATAAAAGAGCCGAACAGAAAAAACTTGAATCACTTTTAAACAGTAATAGTTCTCTTAAAAAACAAATAATAAAAGAGATTGAAGCGGATGCTAAAAAATACGGAGACGAAAGAAGAACTCTAATTAAAGAGGCTGAAAAAGCGGCGATTGAAATTAAGGTAGTTGATGAACCAGTAACTATCATAGTTTCAAACAAAGGTTGGGTGAGAGCCCGCCAAGGGCATGGTGTAGAGGCGTCATCCCTTAACTTTAAGTCAGGGGACTCTTTATATGCCACTTATGAGGCACGTACTGTCGATAATCTTGTGGGCATTGGCTCTAATGGAAGAGTATATACGGTGCCAGTGTCGTCATTGCCATCTGCAAGAAGAGATGGTCAGCCATTTACTGCGATGATTGACCTTGAATCTAAAACGCAAATTACTCACTATATAAATGGAAAAGATGATTCTGAATGGCTGCTTCTTCAAAATAACGGAGTCGGCTTTATAACGCATTTCAAAGATATGATTTCGCGAATTAAAGCTGGTAAATCCTTTGTTAGTATGGATGAGGGAAGCGAACTTCTTAGACCAATTCCGATAACTAATAACACAAAATTTATCGGCTTTTTGTCTAAAAATGATAGATTTTTAATCATATCTTTAGATGAAATTAAAAAGCTATCATCTGGTGGACGCGGTACTATTTTGATGGGTCTTGATCCTAAAGACTCTATATCTCAGGTCGTTGCTGTTTCGGAGTCAGGTATTCAAGCAACTGGAATATATCGTAATAAAGAAGTTGAACAATTAATTGCTTTGGGGGACTTACATGAATATATCGGTAAAAGAGCCCGCAAAGGCAAAACTTTAAAATTAAAATTGAAGCAAGCAACATTATTGCCACTGGATTGAGGAGCGTATGGCACACAAAGTCGTAATTGAATCTACTGGAGATGAATTTTTAGTTAATGAGGGTAATAATATTATCGATGCTGCTCTCGAAAATAAGATAGTTATGCCCTATAGCTGTAGAACTGGGTCATGTGGTACTTGTAAGGGTCGAGTGGTATCAGGAAACTATAAACTTGCTGACTCTGCTGAGGATTTAATTACTGACGAAGAAGCGACACAAGGCTATGCTTTACTATGTTCCGTTATACCATTATCTGACATGGTCATTCACCCAACAGACGTTAAAAAAGCAGGTGATATCGAAATAAAAAATGTACCAGTACGTGTAGCTGAATTAAACAAGCTAGCAGATGATGTTATGCAAATTAAATTGCAGACACCTGCTACGGAACCATTTCGATACTTGCCTGGTCAATATATAGATATTCTTTTGAAAAATAATGTGAGACGCTCTTATTCATTGGCATCAAAAGAACCTATGGATTCAAAAATAGAACTTCATATACGTCATATGAGTGGAGGGCTTTTTACAGATCATGTTTTTGCTGAAGACGGAACTGGAATGAAGGTTCGAGAAATCCTTAGAATAGAGGGACCCCTCGGAACTTTCTATTTACGCAAGGATTCAAATAAACCCATAGTCTTTATTGCAACGGGTACTGGCTTTGCACCAATCAAGGCTATTATTGAAGATATGATTGAATCAGGAATTCAAAGAGAGGCAACCCTATATTGGGGCGGAAGAAGGCCACATGATATTTATATGATGGACTTTTGCAATGATATTGCCTCTAAGCATGAGTGGCTAAAATTTATTCCTGTAGTATCTCAACCTGAAAGTTCCGACGGTTGGACTGGAAGAACAGGAAATGTTAGTGATGCAGTTTTAGAAGATTTTTCGGACCTAAGTGGATTTGAGGTATATGCTTGTGGTTCGCCATTTGTTCTAGAAATTACACGAGATGCACTTGTAGAGAAAACTAATCTTCCCGAAAGCAAATTCTTTGCTGATTTATTTATTTCTCAAGCTGATACTGAAGATAAGGATGGATAAAAATATCCGTAAGTCTCTTTACGGATTTTAAAATACAGTTAAATTTCGCATTATATAGACTCTTTTATTTGAGCTATATAGTTATGAAATTGATTCCGAGTTTTTTTGTTTGTGCCTTAACTTTATCATTAGCAGCGTGTGGTAGCCAACCTAGTTGGCTTATGAAGAAAAGGTTTTTCCCAGGTTGGCAGCATTCACCTAGATTTGTGAATTCATATGATTTTGATTGGCATATGAAAGGCACTCAACATATTCTTCCTAAACAAGTTTTTAGTACAGAGAATGAAGTTTGGTTTGAATTTCCAGATTTGAACGTAATTGATGGGCTACCTATGATTTTTTCTCTAGACCCATATAGAGGTAAAGAGAAAATTATGAAAATTTATCAAAATCCTCCATATTTAGTCATCAAGGGTAGGCATTCACAAATAAGAATTAGACATAAAAATGCTGATGCAGTTGTTTGGAGAGAGTTAAAGTAAGCTAAAATAAAAAGTTTTAATTCCTTAGCATTTGTTTACATGAAAGCTTCTGAAATTCGCCATAAATTTCTTAAATTTTTTGAATCTAAAAATCATACGATTGTCACTTCATCGCCTTTAATACCAGCTAACGATCCAACACTTTTATTTACAAATGCTGGTATGGTTCAGTTTAAGGATGTTTTTTTAGGTAAAGAGAAAAGAGCCTATAAACGAGCTACGACTTCTCAAAAGTGTGTACGTGCGGGTGGTAAACATAATGATCTAGAAAATGTTGGATACACAGCAAGACATCACACTTTTTTTGAGATGCTTGGAAACTTTAGTTTTGGTGATTATTTCAAAGAAGATGCTATTACTTTTGCTTGGGAACTTTTGACTACAGTATTTAATTTGCCTAAAGAAAAACTAATAGTCACTGTTTATGCTGAGGATGATGAGGCATTTTCAATTTGGAAGGACAAGGTTGGAGTTCCAGAGGAAAAAATTATTCGCATAGGGGATAACAAAGGCTCTCGTTATGCATCGGATAATTTCTGGCAGATGGGTGACACAGGTCCTTGTGGTCCATGTACAGAAATATTTTATGACCATGGTCCAGAAATTTGGGGTGGACCTCCTGGTTCTCCTGAAGAAGATGGTGATAGATTTATTGAGATTTGGAATCTAGTATTTATGCAGTTTGACAGGGATAGCGACGGAGTTTTGCATCCATTGCCAAAACCCTGCGTAGATACAGGTATGGGCTTAGAGCGTATAGCTGCAGTTCTTCAAGGCGTTCATTCAAATTATGAGATAGATTTATTTCAAAATTTAATCAAAGCAGCTGCTGAAGCTACAAACACAAAAGACTTAAATAATAATTCACTTAAAGTTATTGCTGATCATATTAGGGCCTGTAGTTTTCTAATTACTGACGGAGTTATCCCTGGTAATGAAGGTCGTGGTTATGTATTACGTAGAATCATAAGAAGAGCTCTTAGACATGGACATAAGCTTGGTCAGGACAAAGCATTTTTCTATACATTGGTTCCAGCTTTAGCAAAAGAGATGGGTGAAGCATTTCCTGAATTAATTGAGTGGAATGACAGAATAAGCTCTATTCTTAGGCAGGAAGAGGAACGATTCCAAGAAACATTAGATCATGGCATGAAAATTTTGGAGTCTAGTCTTTCGTCTCTTAAAGAAGGGGAGAACCTTGACGGTCAAACTCTCTTTACACTTTATGATACTTATGGTTTTCCAGTTGATTTAACTGCTGATATTGCTAGGGAAAAAGGTGTAACTGTTGATCTTGATGGCTTTAATAAAGCTATGGACAAACAGAAAGAAACAGCTCGTGCCAGCGGAAAATTTAAGGTTCTCGAGAATATTTCCTATTCGGGTGGGGACACTCAATTCACAGGATACGATTTAAGTAGAGAGATAGATTCTGAAGTTCAAGCTATTTATGTTGAAGGAACATCGGTCGATCAGGCTGTTGCTGGAGAGGAAGTGTGTATAGTTTTAGATAAAACACCTTTTTATGCAGAATCTGGTGGACAGGTCGGGGATATTGGTGTTTTGTTAAATGCAAATACTAATCTAAATATCAATATTACTGACACTAGAAAAATAACTCCAACCGTATATGGTCATTATGGCTTAGTAGAGAAAGGTATTATTAAAGTTGGGGAAAAAGTAGAAGCTTTTGTTAATCCTGAACATAGAGTTCTTGTGACGGCTCATCATTCAGTGACTCATTTACTTCATATGGCCTTGCGTGAAGTACTTGGAGATCATGTTCAGCAAAAAGGGTCATTAGTAGATTCTGAAAAAACTAGATTCGATTTTTCTCATACTGGTCCTATGACAGCTGAGGAAATCAAAAAGGTTGAGTTGATTGTAAATTCACAGATTTTGAGTGGTAGAAAAACTCAATCAGAAATTATGAATTATGAGGATGCCCTTAAATCTGGTGCAATTGGGCTTTTCGGTGAAAAATACGGTGATGTAGTTAGAGTTATGCAAATCGGTGATTCTAGAGAGTTATGTGGCGGTACGCACGTAGACAACACTGGTGAGATCGGATTATTTAAGATAGTTAGTGAAACGGGTGTTGCTTCTGGAATTAGAAGGATAGAGGCCATTGCGGGTTATAGATCTGTAGAGTGGGCACAAAATTCTTCAAGTAATCTTGCAGAAATTGCCTTTTTACTTAAAACTAATCCTTTTGATTTGGCTCAGAAAGTAAAAGCTCAGCTTGATCAGATGAGCCTATTAGAAAAAGAAATTTCTCATCTAAAACAAAAACTAGTGTCATTATCTAGTGGAGACCTCTTAAGTCATATGCAGGAGATTTCTGGTGTAAAAGTTTTGGCTTGTGAAGTGCATGATGTAGAAAGTAAAGCCTTAAGAGATTTAGTCGACCAATTAAAAGGAAAAATTGGATCTGGTGTTGTTGCAATTTTCTTAAAAAATGAAGAAAAGGTGTCCATTGCCACAGGAGTGAGTAAGGATTTAACAGATAGATTTAAGGCTGGTGAACTAGTTTCACACTTATCTCAGATTTTAGGAGGAAAAGGTGGTGGCCGCCCTGATATGGCTATGGGTGGTGGTACAGACGTATCCTCCTTAGCTAAAGCCTTAGAAGAAGTTAAGACATGGGTTGAATCTAAAGTTTAAATATGGAATACGATAGTTTTTTGGATGCTTCAGGTTTGTTATGTCCATTGCCTTTACTTAAAACCAAAAAAGGACTTGCTGAACTTAATTCTGGTCAAATTCTATGTATAAAAACAACCGATCCGCATGCATCACAGGATTTTGAATTGTTTTGTAAACAGACTGGAAATCATCTGCTTAAGCAAGAAGTTGGACAAGAGTTCACTTTGCATTGGATTTCCAGAAAGTAGTATTCTATTTTTGCTACATAATAGATTCAAAGGCTTGATAAATATTAAGATTCTTACTATAATAATTAGCTTTACTAAATTTAATTTAATAATAGAGAGGATAATTTCCTATGGTCGTGATTAGACTATCACGTGGTGGCTCTAAAAAGCGCCCTTTTTATAATATTGTTGCAGCTGATTCACGCAATCGTCGTGATGGTCGCTTTATTGAGCGTTTAGGTTTTTATAATCCAGTAGGTAACCCTGAAGTTGAAAATCTTCGCATCAACTACGATCGTATTGACTATTGGGTTTCAGTTGGTGCTCAGGTTTCTGATGCTGTAAAACGTATCATTAAGGATAGCAAAAGCGATAAAGCTGAAGCTTCAAATGAAGACATTAAAGCTAAAGAGGCTTCTAAAGCTACAAAAGCAAAAAAATCTGATGAAGCTCCTAAAGAAGAACCTAGGACTGAAGATGCTCCTAAGGTTGAAGAACCAAAAACAGAGGAAGCACCTAAAGTAGAAGAGCCTAAAACGGAAGAGTAATTTTAAGGAATTTCCTCTATCAAACCGCCTAATTGAGTGGCGGTTTTTGCATTTTATGAATATTAAAAATACTAAGTTCGATTCAAATGAAAAACTGATACCACAAGATTTGGTTATCGTTGGACGTATTTCCGATGCAAATGGTGTTAGAGGAAAAGTAAAAATATTTCCGCATTCTAAAGAGAATACTCAGCTTGTAAAAATCAAAAACTGGTATCTTCAGAAATTTGACGAAGATGAACATCCTATAACGCCAATTAAGCCTATCAATGTTTTGCAAAAAACTTTAATAGGCAGCCATATTGTGGCTAGTTTTGAAGGAATTACCGATAGGGATCAGGCATTGCTATTAAAAGGATATTCAATTCTTGCATCTAGATCTGAATTTCCTTTGCCTGACTCAGATGAGTTTTATTGGATTGATTTGATTGGATGCTTTGTTTATTCAAATAATTCAAGTGAACCAAGTCTTATCGGCATTGTGAAGAATCTTTCAGAAAGTGGGGCACACACACTTTTACATATTTATCAGATTCATTCTGAAGACGATTTATCGCCTAGACTCAATTCTAAGGGTAGACCAATCGAAATCTTAATTCCATTTGTAAAAGATATAGTGCCAGTGGTTGACATAAAAAATAAAAAAATCTTAGCTAATTGGTCTATGGAGTAGACATTGCGTATTGACGTAATCACTCTGTTTCCTGAGATTATTGAATTTGTCTCTAAGCTTGGTGTGACAGGTCGAGCTTTAAATAAGGACATATGGCAAATAAAAACTTGGAACCCCAGAGATTACACTAACGATATTCACCATACAGTTGATGATCGCCCATATGGTGGAGGTCCAGGTATGGTCATGATGGCTGAACCCTTAAAATTGGCTTTAGAGGCAGTTAGAGAAGATAGAGCGAAAGATACTGAATGTGAAGTTCCTAAAGTAGTTTATCTTTCTCCATCTGGAGTTAAATTTAATCAATCTTTAGCTAATTCGTATGCAAGTTCGTCTGGCTTTATATTAATTTGTGGACGTTATGAAGGAGTTGATCAAAGATTTATTGATAAGTATGTAGATCAACAAATTTCAATTGGTGATTATGTGATGTCAGGTGGAGAGCTACCAGCTTTAGTTATGATAGATTGTATAGTTAGGCTCATCCCTGGAGTTCTTAACTCATCTGAATCTCATTCTATGGATTCATTTCAAAAATCCCTTGATGGATTATTAGATCACCCTCATTACACAAGACCAGAAGTTTTCGAAGGAATGGAAGTTCCTAAGATTTTATTGTCGGGTAATCACAAGGAAATTGAGTCCTGGCGTCTAAAAGAATCTAAAAGAATTACAGCTTTGTATAGGCCTGACTTAATTTCCGACGAATAATACTTGATTTATAAAGGAATTTCATTCAAACTTACGGTTATGAAAACGAGTGTACTTTTTGTCTGTATGGGAAATATATGCCGCTCACCTAGTGCTGAGGGCATTTTACGCAATCTTGTTAAAGAGGCTGGCTTACAAGATAGCATATCAATTGATTCTGTTGC
Source organism: Taylorella asinigenitalis ATCC 700933 (assembly GCF_000687755.1). Lineage (GTDB taxonomy): Bacteria > Pseudomonadota > Gammaproteobacteria > Burkholderiales > Burkholderiaceae_B > Taylorella > Taylorella asinigenitalis. The sequence continues at coordinate 278,643 of NZ_JHXN01000001.1, read as the reverse complement.
GACCCATGATTATCATATTGGTGAGCCCCCTGATGGTAGGGCTCAGTACGTATGTAGAAAACGAGGAATTGATATTTCTAATATTAGAGCTAGGAAAGTTACCCTAGATGATATTAGAAATAACGATTTGGTTTTAGCCATGGATTGGGAGTGCCTCACATTCCTTCAACAACTATCACCTAAAAGTCAACACTATAAACTAATGCTTCTTATGCGTTACGCTAACGACTATGAGGAAGCAACTGTTCCTGATCCATTTTACGGTGGTATCGACTCTTTTAATAAAATGATGGATTACTTAGACGATGCCTGTTTAGGTGTCTTTGAGGTAGTGAGTAAAAGAGTAGGTCTCTATCAGTCCTCTGAATTCTAATTCGTATTAATATCCTAGTAATTTAGTAGGATATTTAGTATAATTACATATATACATAAATTACGGATTGGATATGAGATTAACTACCAAGGGGCGATTTGCAGTTACAGCCATGATTGATCTTGGATTAAGAAGTCACTCTGGCCCAGTAACTCTTTCAGCTATTAGTGCACGTCAAAATATTTCCCTCTCTTATTTAGAACAATTATTTAGCAAATTGCGTCGTCATGAGCTCGTTGAGAGTGTTAGAGGTCCGGGAGGAGGGTATATGCTTGCTCGTAATCCCCGAGAAATCACAGTAGCTGATATAGTATTTGCGGTTGATGAGCCCTTAGACGCAACTGGTTGCGGAAATAAAGTACCCTGTACTACAGGTCGGGACGGTCGTGATCATGGTACCTGTATGACTCATGACCTTTGGAGTAGCCTGAATGCTCATATGGTTGACTATTTAGATTCTGTTTCCCTTCAAGATCTAGTGGATCATCAGCGATTGGGTCCTAGCGAAAAATCTAAATTGGAAGAAAGAAATATTCAATTTAGATCCAAGTTTGACTCTAACAGAAATTTAGATACACCATTAATTTTTAAAGGGTTTGGCGGTTAGTATGTCATCACCAAATTTAAAATTCCCAATTTATTTAGATAATTCTTCAACTACCCCAGTAGATCCAAGGGTTGTGGATGCTATGGTTCCTTGGCTCTATGAAAAGTTTGGAAATCCTGCTTCTCGTACTCATGCTTTAGGGTGGGAGGCAGAAGAAGCAGTAGAAAATGCTCGCAAACAAGTAGCCGAATTAGTAGGAGCTGATCCAAGAGAAATTATATGGACCTCGGGAGCTACCGAATCAAACAATCTAGCGATTAAAGGTGCTGCTCATTTTTATAAAGACAAGGGTAAGCATTTAATTACAGTTAAAACTGAGCATAAAGCTGTTCTTGACACTATGCGAGAACTCGAAAGACAAGGTTATGAAGTAACTTATTTAGACGTTCAGGAAAATGGGCTTATTGATCTTGAACAATTAAAGAGTTCTATACGTCCAGATACTATTCTTATCTCTGTTATGTTCGTAAATAATGAAATAGGAGTTATTCAGCCTATAGAACAGATAGGTGAGATTACGAGAGAGAAAGGAATTATTTTCCATGTTGATTCAGCCCAAGCAGCTGGAAAAGTAGATATAGATCTACAGAAACTTAAAGTTGATTTGATGTCTTTCTCCGCTCATAAATGTTATGGACCTAAAGGAGTGGGGGCTCTTTACATACGACGTAAGCCCAGAGTTCGTATTGAAGCTCAGATGCATGGTGGAGGTCATGAAAGAGGATTTAGATCGGGAACATTGCCAACTCATCAAATTGTAGGTATGGGGGAAGCATTTGCGATTATGAAAGCTGAAATGCATGAAGAAATTCCACGAATCAGAGCCATGCGAGATAGGCTTCTTGAAGGTCTAAGTGAGATTCCTGATGTGTATATAAATGGAGATATGCAGTCTAGAATCGCTCATAATTTGAATATTAGTTTTAATTATGTTGAGGGTGAATCTCTAATTATGGCTATAAGAGATGTGGCGGTTTCAAGCGGATCGGCTTGTACATCTGCTAGTTTAGAGCCTTCATATGTACTTCGGGCTCTTGGGCGGGATGATGAATTGGCTCATAGTTCTATTAGGTTTACTTTGGGACGATTTAATACCATTGAAGAGATTGAATATACGATTCAATTAGTGAAATCTAAAATCGATAAATTCCGAGAAATGTCTCCACTTTGGGAGATGGTACAAGAGGGTATTGATCTCTCTACTGTGCAATGGACGGAACATTAATTTAAGGAAATTTAAATGGCTTATAGCGAAAAAGTTTTAGATCATTATGAGAACCCTAGAAACGTGGGGTCTTTTGATAAATCAGATGAATCTGTAGGTACTGGTATGGTAGGTGCTCCAGCTTGTGGTGATGTCATGAAACTTCAAATTAAAGTTAATGATGCAGGTATTATTGAAGATGCTAGATTTAAAACATATGGCTGTGGATCCGCTATTGCTTCTAGCTCCTTAGTGACTGAATGGGTTAAAGGGAAATCCTTAGACCAAGCAATGGATATAAAAAATACTGATATAGCAGAAGAGTTGGCATTGCCACCAGTAAAAATTCACTGCTCAATTTTAGCTGAAGATGCTATTAAAGCTGCTATCAATGACTATCGTCATAAAAAGGAAGGTAAATCTTAAGATGGCTGTTACGCTTACAGAGAGGGCCGCTCAGCATGTCAAAAGCTTTATTGAAAAGCGAGGCAAAGGTTTAGGTTTGAGGGTTGGTGTTAAGACTTCGGGTTGTTCAGGTATGGCCTACAAACTCGAATATGCAGACTCTCAAGATGTTGCCGATAGTGTGTTTGAAAGTTTCGGTGTCCGTGTATTTGTTGACTCTAAAAGTCTTCCATTTATTGATGGAACTGAATTAGATTTTGTAAAAGAGGGGCTTAATGAGGGGTTTAAATTTAAAAACCCAAATGAAAAAGCTTCTTGTGGATGTGGTGAGTCCTTTACGGTATGAATTACTTCGAGCTTTTGAAAGTTCCGCAAAAATTTGAAATCGATGAAGTTGAACTTGAAAATGCATGGAGGGAAGCCACATCAAAAGTTCACCCTGATAGATTTGCAACTGCCTCTGCTTCAGAAAAAAAAGTTGCCCTAAGCTGGGCTTCATTAATAAATGAAGCTTATAGCAAGCTTAAAAATGATGCTACTAGGGGCTTTTACTTGTGCGAACTCAACGATATAAATCTTAATACTCCAGTAAGTGGAGAGTTTCTTGCAACTCAGATGCTTTGGCATGAACAGCTTGAGGAATGCTCAAACGATAAACCTAAGCTAAGAACTCTTGCAAATGAAATAAACGAAAAAAAATCCGATCTTATTGCCTGCATTACAGAGCTTATTGATCATAAAGCTGATTACGAAAAAGCATTTTCTAAACTTCAGCAACTACAATATATTCAAAAGATATTAAGCTTAATTGAATCTAGATTATGACCTTATTTCAGATTTCAGATCCCGATGAAAAACCAATAAAACATGCGGTGGGGATTGACCTAGGCACTACACACTCATTGATTGCAACTGTACTAGATGGCGAAATTTCTGTTATTCCTTCATCGGATGGAAAAAAATTATTTCCATCTGCTGTCCGTTATTTGAAGGATGGTACTGTACACACTGGAAGTGAAGCAGTTAAGGCTAAAAATCGAGATCCTTTTAACACACTTTTATCTACAAAAAGATTACTTGGCCGCTCTTATGATGAGGCGATGGCGGAAGCATTGCCATATAGGCTATCTCAAAATGAAGGCACGGTAAGTGTTATTACTAACCAAGGAGATATTTCTCCTATACAAGTTTCAGCAGAGATTCTAAAAGCTTTGCGCAGTCAAGCTAAGGACTTTCTTGGTCATGATGTGCAGGATGCAGTTATTACTGTTCCAGCTTATTTTGATGATGCTCAAAGGCAAGCCACTCGCGACGCAGCTAGAATTGCGGGATTTAATGTGCTGCGTCTATTAAATGAACCTACAGCAGCAGCTATTGCATATGGTCTGGAGAAAGCCGTTGAGGGCGTTTATGCCGTTTATGATCTAGGCGGTGGGACATTTGACTTTTCCATTTTGCGATTGCAAAAGGGGATATTCGAGGTTATTGCCACAGGTGGTGATACGCAGTTAGGAGGCGATGATTTCGATAAGCTTATTGTTAAGGATGTACTCACTCACCATGATACTGACCAACTTACTGCTCAAGATCATAGACAGCTTCTATCTATAGCTAAAACTGTTCGCGAGCGCCTTACAAAACAGCAGAGGGCTTATTTTCAGGTTAAGCTTTCAGATGGGTTGCATATCGATTTGAATTATCCACGATCGCATTTCGAGAACATTGCCTATGGGCTTGTGAATCGCACGTTGGATAAAGTTAATTTTGTGCTTAAGGATGCGGGGCTAGAGCCTGATGAAATTAGTGGTGTTGTAATGGTAGGTGGGGCTACACGTATGCCTATTGTTCAAAAAATGGTGGGTGATTATTTTCAAATGGAGCCGTTGACGAATATCGATCCCGATCAAGTTGTGGCAATGGGTGCGTCACTTCAAGCTGATAAGCTTGTGGGTAGTCGATCTGGGGATGATTGGTTGTTGCTGGATGTAATTCCTTTGTCTTTGGGGATTGAGACGATGGGTGGTTTAACAGAACGCATTATTCCTAGAAACAGTACGATACCTGTCGCTCGTTCGCAAGAATTTACCACATTTAAAGATGGTCAAACAGCTATGAAAATCCATGTGGTGCAAGGTGAACGCGAGTTAGTTGACGATAATCGCTCCTTGGCTCATTTTGAATTGCGTGGCATTCCTCCTATGGTAGCTGGGGCTGCACGTATTCGCGTTGATTTTCAAGTGGATGCTGATGGACTATTGAGTGTGACAGCCAGAGAAATGAGCTCAGGTGTAGAGCAAAGTATTATCGTGAAGCCAAGTTATGGGTTAAGCGACGAGGTCATTGCCACCATGCTTCAAGATAGTATTCAAAGCTCAACAATCGATGCAAATATAAGGGTAGAGCGTGAAGAGGTTTTGGGAGCTTCTCAACTATTCGAGGCCACTAACTCTGCATTGCAAGCAGACTCCGATCTTCTAAGCGAGGAGGAGAGCATGAAGCTTCAGTCTCTTTTAGCAAAGCTTAAAGGTGGCATAGACTCTTCAAATTTAGAGGCTATTCGTAAGATACAATCCGAAATTGCCCCTCTTTCCGATGATTTCGCTGCTAGACGTATGGATAGGTCGATACGGAAAGCGTTGGCAGGGAAATCTATTGATTCTGTAAGTTAAGTGAAATCTAGTATGGCTAAAATAACAGTTTTACCGCATGAGACTTTATTGCCAGAAGGGCTTGTAATCGAAAATGCTCAAAAGGGTGTTTCGCTATGCAAAAATCTTCTTAATAACGGCGTTGATATCGAACATGCCTGTGAGATGGTCTGTGCATGCACCACTTGTCATGTTTATGTAGTAGAAGGGTTCGATAATTTAAACGAATCAACCGACGACGAGGAAGACATGCTCGATAAAGCATGGGGGCTTAAGCCTAACTCGCGACTATCGTGTCAGGTGGTTGTGGGTGATGAAGATCTAGTGGTAGAGATTCCTAAATACACCATTAATCACGCGAGAGAATAAAATGAGACTTTTATCCGCAATTCTAACTTTAACTTTAGGTACTTTTATGATTTGCGGATCTGTCTCCGCTCAAGCTCAAACATCTGCAGCTGAATCAAATGAGCATGTTAAAAAAATCACCCCAGATTTTAGAAAAGGGCTTGATTTGTTTCTTGGTTACAATGGGCCACAAGATTTTGTGAAAGCACGTGAAATTATGGAGCCCTTCACTCCTAAGCATAATACTACCGCTCAATTATTTGTTGCAGATATTTATTTAGCTGGACTGGGCGTAAATAGAAATGTGAAAAAAGGTTTAGACCTTTTGCTTGCTTCCGCTACAAGATTTAATGATTTAGCATCATATAAATTTACGGAAACTCTCGTATATGGCGTTGGTGTTGAAACGCCTAAGGATTTCTCTCCTTTAGGAGTCATAAGAGATTATCGAAAAGAATTTATAAAATCTCAATTTCCTAAGGGGTATTACATTGGAAAGAAAACCAATGAAAAATTGCCACATACATTTTTAGCTGAAGGTCCTGCAGTTTTTAACTATATGAAAGAAGCTGCTGACTCAGGAAATGCATTTGCTCAAAATATTCTTGGAGATATGTATTATTTAGGTGCTGCTGTTAAAAAAGATTATGCAGCAGCATATAAACTCTACGATGCTTCAGCTGCCCAAGGAAATCCAAATGGCAAGATGAATAAAGCCCATATGCTTATGTGTGGTTATGGTGTAGAACAGAATCGCTCTCAAGCCGTAAAATTAATGTTAGATGTTGCTCAAAACCATACTGTTCCTTATGTCTACTATCAAGTTGGAAATCTATATTTGTATGGTGAAGGCGTAAAACAAAATTATGATGAGGCTAAAGCTTGGTTTAAGAAGGCTGCGGATTTAGGAGATGAGATTGCTGCTCGCGATGTTAGAATGATTGAGAAAATCAATACACCTCAAGTACAAACTGAATTAAAATTAGCTAAAAAATGGAGAGGGGATGATGGGGCTTGCAGACCTAAGTTTCCTCATATCATTAAATAATTTGTATCCAAGAGAGCATAACTTGAGGCATTGTTATCAATTTTTAAAATCAATATTTAGTTTGATCATTTTATGTCTTTTGGTTTTATCCAATACATCTGAAGCAAAACTAAAACCTACTGATCCAGAACTTAATTTAGAACAAATTCATCCTGATTTATTAAAAGGGATGAATTTATTTTTTGGGTTCAATGAAAATCAAGATTTTACTAAGGCTTGGGAATTGCTAATTCCTTACTCTACAGAAAATAATTCTTTTGCTCATATGCTTTTGGCTGATATGTTTCTTTCAGGATTAGGCGTACAAAAGGATTTAAAAAAGGGTGTAATGCTTCTCTATTTATCAAGTTATAGATTAAATAAACTTGCAACTAGCAAACTTCGTTATTTAAGCAGTTTGGTCAGGAGTGAAAATCGAAAATTTTACTTAGAAAATGAAAGGTTTTTTTCTGTAAATGATAGTATTATTGATGATAATCGAACTGCATACTATAAACAGAACAGACATATACCTCATATCTTTGAAGACGAAAAAATTTGGGTAATTGAATATCTAGCTAAGGCATCAAGTAAAGGAAATGCGATTGCCCAAAACATGCTAGGTGATATGTATTTCAATAAAATTATGGGTGTCGATTCATATAAAGAAATTGCTTACGAATTCTATGATTTAGCAGCATCCAAAGGAAACCCCAACGCGATTTTAAATAAAGCTCATATGCTTGTGTGTGGATATGGTGTAAAAAAAGACATTTCTTTAGCGATTAAGCTGACAAACGACATTGCTGAAAAGTACAAGATTCCATACCTATTTTTAGAAATTGCGGATTTGTACAAATATGGGGAAGAGGGTGTTGAGCAAAGCAATGAAGAAGCTTTAGTTTGGCTAAAAAAAGCTGCAGATATGGGCTCAGAGATGGGCCAATACACATATGATTTAGTAAAAAATGCAGATAATCCTCGTAATGCAGGTGAACTAGATCGATCTAAAATGTGGCGTGATCTTGCAAATTCATGTTTATTTATGAAGTATCCTTTGTTTCTTAATTGAGTTTGCATTGATTAAATGAATTTTTCTCTTATCTAAAAGGGAAATATTTTTCTAGAAAGCACAAAAAATATCCCCCCATCCTACAGCGATTTCTAAAATTATTTAAGATTTTTGAGACTTTCGCATGCCTGTTTAAACCCGATATCGCATGACTTTGAGAACATCTCCTTAGCTTTTCCTAAATCTTGCGGCATGCCTTCGCCTCTTTTATACATAATGCCTAAATTATAAAGAGACCCAGGATGGCCTTTAGAAGCAGATTTTTGCATCCATTCAGCTGCTTTCTTAATATCCTGAGGTTTGCCTTGGCCCATTAGATACATAGATCCTAAATCGTGTTGTGCTTTTACATTACCTTGGTTGGCAGATTTTTCGAATAAGTCTCCAGCTTTTTTAAGGTCTTGTTTAACTACATCACCTCTAAAATAAAAACTTGCTAAATTGTACTGAGCTTGATCATCACCCGCCTCTACAGCTTTCTCTGTATACTTCAAACCTTCTTGTATATTTTGATCAACTCCTAATCCTTTGATTAACATGATACCAACATTTGTCTGAGCAACAGTATGGTTTTGATCAGCTGCGGTTTTAAAATATTTAAAAGCCTCTGCATAATTTTTTTGTTCATAAAAAGAGCCACCTTTATCGAACATTTCATCAGGTGAAGGATTTTGAGCTAAAGCAACAGACCCAAATAGAGTAATAGAAGCTAAAAGTGTGGCAATGCTTTTGTTTTTCAGTTTCATATTTGTATCTCCTTAATATAAAACGTTAATTGTATCCATTAATATTCAAATAAATATGAATAGAATTAAATACTTATTTCAATTTAGTTCGTAACTCTAAGTATTGAGAACATCCAGTCTTATCGCCTTTTTCGCAAGATTTCTGTAGTAATTCCATGGCCTTATTAAAGTCTTGTGGTCCACCTTCACCTTTAATATACATAAGTGCTAAATTTGTCTGTGCCAATGCATTATTTTGTTCAGCTGATTTTTCGTACCATTCTCTAGCTTTAACTAAATCAATATGAACACCATGACCGTTGTAATACAAGGTGCCCAGGTTAAATTGAGCAATTGCCAGACCCTTCTTGGCAGCATTTTCATTCCAATATTTTGTTTTGGATAAGTCTTTATCTACACCATCACCAACAAAATATATGGAAGCCAAATACAACATTGCCTCTGTATTACCTTGATTTGCTGCTTTTTCAAACCAATATACGGCCTTATTCATATTTCTAGGGATATCTTTTCCATTGAAATAATTTTTTCCTAGTGCGAACTGTGCATTATCGAATCCTTGATTAGCTAATATCTCGAGATAACTAATTCCCTTTTGAGTATCCCTTGGTATATCTGTTCCTAGCATATAAGCATCGTAGAGAGTCTCCATAGCAGGATAAAAATTTTGTTCGGCTGATTTTGTTAACCATTTAATAGCTTCTTGAGGATTTTTTTCTATATGTTTAATGCCATGTAAATAAAAAATTCCGACAGCAAATTGACCTCTTGGATTGTTATATTTCTCAGCTAATAATTTATAAGCTCTAAAAATATCTTCTAAAGTTTGCTTTCTGCTTACAAATATCAGTAATTCTTTTTCTGATAATGAATTTATATGAGTATCGATATTCTCTGAATTTGTTTGAGCCCAAATAACAGAGCTAGTAAATATAAAAATATTTAGTAAAAGGGCGGTAATCAAGTTTTTCATAAGGCGAAGAAAAGATTAATGTTGTAAATTCAGAATCATCATAAAGAGATTAAATTTACTTCATGTGACAAAAAACAGCTTATGACATAAAAAAGGGTGGAACCTAAGTCCACCCTTATTAAACATTAATCTTCTTTTCTTAAATGAGGGAAAAGTAATACATCCCTGATTGAACTACTATCAGTTAAAAGCATTATTAATCTATCTATACCAATCCCGCATCCCCCAGCATATGGCATGCCATATTCCAAAGCACGAATATAATCTGAGTCGTAGTACATAGCTTCTTCATCGCCCGCATCCTTGGCCTTAACCTGCTCCATAAAGCGTGCCGATTGATCCTCAGGGTCATTTAATTCCGAAAATCCGTTTGCAATCTCGCGACCAGTTATAAATAGCTCAAAACGCTCAGTAATTTCACTATCAGTATCCGATGCACGTGCAAGAGGTGATACTTCTACAGGATAGTCGATAATAAATGTTGGATTCCATAGTTGGCTCTCTGTAGTCTCTTCAAATAAAGCCAATTGCAGGGCCCCTAATTTTAAGCCCTCAGCCGCTGGTGCTTTCAGAGCAATAAGTTCAGAGCGAATAAAATCAGGATCCTTTAATTGTTCTTCTGTATATTGGTGGCAATATTTAAGTATCGCTTCCACCATAGTTAATCTCTCAAAAGGCTCATCAAAATTCAACGGACGGCCTTGATGCATAATTTGAGCTGAACCCAAAGTTCTAACAGCAACTTCACGCAAGATTTTTTCAGTAAAATCCATCATCCATTCATAGTCTGTGTATGCTGCATAAAACTCCATCATTGTGAATTCAGGATTATGACGTGGACTAACTCCCTCGTTTCTGAAATTGCGATTAATCTCAAATACACGTTCGAATCCGCCAACAACCAATCGTTTTAAATAAAGCTCTGGTGCAACGCGTAAATACATATCCATATCTAAAGCATTATGGTGAGTTACGAATGGCTTAGCTGTAGCACCGCCTGGAATAGGGTGGAGCATAGGAGTTTCAACTTCCAAAAAGCCATTTTCAGTCATAATTTGTCTTAGGTGAGACATAGCCTTAGATCTAACAATAAAAGTCTCACGTGTAGATTCGTTCATTATTAAATCTACATATCGCTGTCTATAACGTAATTCTTGATCTGATAGGCCATGAAATTTATCAGGCAATGGGCGTAATGATTTACTAATAAGTTCAACAGATTGAGCATGAACAGAGAGTTCGCCCTTCATTGTTTTAAATACACGTCCTGAAACACCGATAATATCTCCAATATCCCATGATTTAAATTCATCATAAGCTTCGTCGCCTAGATGTTTTTTATCTAAATAAACTTGTATACGTCCGCTAGAATCCTGTAGAGTTGCAAAACTTGCTTTACCCATAACGCGTTTTAACATCATACGTCCAGCAACGATTGCTGGAGTCTCTAAAGGATCAAGCTCTTCTTTGGAGAGTTCATCAAACTTTTTATGTAAATCAGCAGCTTTATCGATTGGTTTAAATTTATTTGGAAATGACCACCCCTTAGTCTCACGTAAACCTTTTAATTTCTCTCGTCTTTCAGCGATTAAACGATTTTCATCTATCGCAACTTCGCTTGATTCATCTGCGTTTTTTACTTTATCTGACATTCCTTAAACTCCCTGTTTGAGGCTGGCTTCAATAAACATATCCAAATCCCCATCTAAAACTTTTTGCGTATTCGAAACTTCGACGTTGGTTCTTAAATCCTTAATTCGACTTTGATCTAATACATAAGAGCGAATTTGATGTCCCCAACCAACATCCGATTTTGATTCCTCTAACTTTTGTTGGTCTGCCATACGCTTTCGTAATTCAAGCTCATATAACTTAGATTTAAGCATAGACATAGCCTCAGCCTTATTTCTGTGCTGAGATCTATCGTTCTGACATTGAACAACAATACCTGTGGGTTCATGCGTTATGCGCACAGCTGAGTCAGTCTTATTAATATGCTGACCACCAGCTCCACTAGCTCGATAAGTATCAATCCTAAGGTCTGCAGGATTAATTTCTACCTCAATCGAATCATCAATTTCAGGATATACATATAAACTTGCAAACGAAGTATGTCTGCCATTAGCCGAATCAAAAGGGCTTTTACGAACAAGTCTATGTACACCGCTCTCAGTACGCAAAAAACCAAAAGCGTAGTCACCTTCAACCTTAAGAGTTGCAGATTTAATGCCCGCAACATCCCCTGCAGATTCTTCAAGCAACTCAGTTTTAAAACCCTTACGCTCGCAGTATCGCAGATACTGTCTCAAAAGCATGGAAGCCCAGTCTTGAGCTTCAGTACCCCCAGCTCCCGATTGAATATCAATAAAACAGTTCAAAGGGTCGGCAGGTTGAGAAAACATACGCCTAAATTCAAGACCTTCGATAGTCTCTAAATATCGCTTAGAATCTTCCTCTATGGCAATGAGTGTGGAATCATCGCTATCTTCCACTGCCAATTCATATAAATCCTTACTATCTCGAATAGATTGCTCTAACTCAGATAAAACAAGAACTACATCTTCAAGAGATTTTTTTTCTTTTGATAAAGATTGAGCCTTTTCTGGGTCATTCCAAATATTTGGATCTTCAAGTTCCAAATTGACTACTTGCAGGCGTTCTGCCTTAGTGTCAAAGTCAAAGATACCCCCTGAGGGATTCCACGCGTGATAAATAATCACTCAGATTATTTGCGATTTGATTACTACGTTCAGCTTCCATTTCTAATTATTCTTGGTGAGGTAAAGGGAATTTTACTATATAAGATGCTCTTGAACCATAAGTTGCAGGTTCTCTAGACCATTGAATTGATTTACATTTAAGGTAAAAATAAGCTCTACTTCCGGTGGCAATGCTTCCGTAAAATTAAAGTAAATTGCTTTAAATTCCACTCCATCTTTTTCTATACGTAGACGAGAATGTTTTTCTTTTAATATGGTTTGATCCAAAACTTTAAAGCTGTCATTAAATAGAGGTTTAGGAAACCCAGCTCCCCAAACTATATTATCGAGTTCTTTTGCTGTATCAAGTTGAGCCCATACAACATCTATCGGTCCATCGGTATCTACTACGCGATTAAATTCAGTGATACCTGAGATATCGACTACAGCTTGATTAAATGCCGGTTTAAACTCCGCAAGATATCGCTCATGCATAGTCAAACCTGCGGCCATTGCATGCCCTCCAAATTTAGTGATAAATTCGGGATATCGCTTTGAAACTAAATCAATCACATCACGTAAATGTACGCCTGGTATTGATCTACCTGAACCTTGAATTAAACCATCTCCAGCACTAGCAAAAACTATAGAGGGCACCCAAAATTTTTCTTTTAATCGAGAAGCAACAATCCCAATAACACCAGGATTCCAATCCTTGTTAAAAGCTACCAAAGACTGTTTCGATATGCTTGTTGAGTCACTTCCATTTAAGGCCTCTAACTTTATTTCATCTTCGATAGATTTTCTTTTTTTATTAAATTCGTCAAGTTCAGTTGCGTAGATATATGCTTCGTTAGGATCGTCAGTTAGCAGGCACTTGATACCTAATGACATATCTGCAAGTCTTCCAGCAGCATTGATTCTTGGACCGATTCTGAAACCTAAGTCAGTACTAATAGCACTTTGTAAAGGAGTAGACGCAACATTAAAGAGGGCCAATATTCCTGCTTTTGTTTTTCCGCTTCTAATTAGCGATAAACCTTTTTCTACAAGCAATCGGTTATTCGAATCTAGCTTTACAACATCTGCCACCGTTCCAACAGCAACTAAATCAACTAATGAAGCCACTAATGGCTCTTGAGATCTATCTGCCCATCTTCCACGTTTTCGAAACTCAGCTCTTAAAGCGATTAACAAATAAAACATCACCCCAACACCTGCCAATGCCTTCGAAGGAAATGAGCATCCTTTTTGATTAGGGTTGATAATGCTCAAGGCTTCTGGTTTTTCATCTCCTGGCAAATGATGGTCGGTAACGATTACATCAATACCAAGCGAATTTGCATAACTTACTCCATCGACGCTTGCTATTCCATTATCCACAGTGATGATCAACTCAGGCTTATGTCTTTGCTTAAGTAGTAAATCAATTAGTTCTGGCGATAGACCATATCCAGTTTCCGCTCTATTTGGCACAAAAAAATCTGCGTCATGTCCAAACATGCGAATACCCCTAATAGCAACAGCACATGCGGTTGCGCCATCGCAGTCATAGTCGGCCACAATCACAATATCTTTTTTCTGCTCAATAGCGTCAGCTAACAATGAAGCCGTCATCTCCATATTAAGCATTAATTTTGGATCGAGCATATGATGCCAGTCTGTAGACATTTGCTCAATATCAGTGACACCTCGTGCCGCCAGAATCCTTGCGATTAATGGGTTATAACCCTGTTCTTCGAGCTTTCTAGCAATGTTCTTATCGAATTCTCTGATTTTTATTTGACTTGCGTCCACACTTTCTTCCAGTTTGGTTTAAACCACTTATCTAAAAATTTCGCTTCTTTTAAATGTAAAATTTTGTCGGTAGAGGTTAAAAATATATTTTTATAATCTGCTATCGATTGATCAATTTCGAGAAGCTGATTAAACCATGATTCCCAATCGTTTTTGATATACGCTTCTCTTAATCCATCTACGAAAACTATATCCTTTTTCTGTGGCAATGCCCCCGCATCCTCCCCGTAAATCCATATCCCGTTTATATATTCATCCTCAGCAATTTGATGCATGGTCATCAATAAATGATTATAGATTTTACGAAAATATTTAGTTTCCTCTGTATCAGGCCACCACTGTGTAATTGATGTCTCTTCTATAAGAGAGGTACTTGGTAATCTACCCAAAGAAATTGGACTTAATAGAATAAATTTATTTTTTTCTATCTTTAAATCTATATCATATTCAGTCAATTCTTTTCGTATTGTTTGAAGAACATTTTTAAATTTATCGCTTAGAAGCAAGTTTTCTGAGGCTTTGTGAAAATTCACTTCATGATTGCTCACAGAGTTATGACCAAAATCTAAAACATAATGAAATTCTTTAATTTCGTTTAAATAACCCGCAGATTTCAAATCTTCGATATTATTATGCATTAAGTACTCATCAGCTGTACATAAATATTTTTCGCATTCGAAGTCATAAAAAGAGATTTTAGAATTTCGAATCAACTTATGAATATTGGGTAGCGATTTTTCAATATATTCCGCAAAATTATTAATTAAAGGTTTAGGCGGGATAAATGAACTAATAATTAAATCCATTATTACGTTATGGGCAGCTGTTAAAATTTCAATTTTAACTGGATATCAATAGTGACATTACCATATGAACTGTGGATCGGTACTCGATACGCAGGACTTACTAAATCCAAAGGCAGAGGATCAAAGAGAGATAAATTTGTCTCTTTTGTAGCTGCAAGTTCAATGGCTGGCATAGCTTTAGGCGTTGCGGCTCTAATTATTGTTTTATCTGTTATGAGTGGCTTTCAAGTGAAAGTGCGAGATCGCATGTTATCGGTGATACCTCATATCCAGGTCTATTCTACAAATGCAACAGCTGTCGAAGGTTTGAAAAATTGGAAGTTCATTCGAGATGAAGTACTCAAATACGATGATGTTACGGGTGCTTCACCATTTGTATCTGCAGGTGGAATGCTAGTTAGAGATCAAGTTCTTAAAGGGGCACAATTTCGAGGGATAATTCCGTCAGAAGAGGGAAATGTATCTAACCTTCCCTCACAAATTGTAGAAGGTTCTTTAGATAATCTAAAGGCTAAGGAGTTTGGTTTGGTTCTTGGTTTAAGAGCCGCTAATCAACTTGGTGTTGGAGTAGGTGACACTCTATTAGTTATGAGCCCTCAAGGCTCAATTAATCCATCAGGTTTCTCCCCAAGAATGCGGCAAGTCACAATTGTTGCTTTATTCGATTCTGGGCATGCAGAATATGACACAAACTTAGCTTTTATGCATGCAGAGGACGCAGCTGTACTCTTTAGAAATACTGCTATATCAGGGGTGCGTGTAAGAGTTAAGGATATGTTAGAGGCACCTGATATCGCTATCAATATGTCAAATACGCTCCCATATGGATATGTAGCTCATGATTGGACATACGATAATAGAACTTGGTTTGCAGCTGTTAAGGTCGAAAAAAGAATGATGTTTATGATTCTAACCTTAATTGTTGCGGTAGCTGCTTTTAATCTACTATCTTCTTTAGTTATGTCCGTAAAAGATAAACAGTCTGACATTGCCATATTAAGAACTTTAGGTGCCAGTCCTAGATCTATTGGTTTGATTTTTCTTATTCAAGGTGCACTGATAGGTATTATCGGAAGTATTCTAGGGGTTGTTTTTGGTTGCTTAATTGCCTATAACATTGAGACTATTATTCCATTTATAGAAAATCTTTTGGGATTGCAATTTATAAATCCAGAAGTTTATTTTATTTCTCAATTACCATCTCAAGTTAATTTAAATGAAGTATTCATAATCGCAGCTACATCAATTATTCTTTCTCTATTAGCAACTATATATCCAAGTTGGAGAGCCTCTAGACTTCAACCTGCGGAGGTTTTAAGGCATGAATAGCTACGCACTTGAAACCCGATCAGTTTTTAAATCATATTCAGACGGAACCTCAACACTTGAGATTCTAAAAGGGATAGATTTAGCGATTCCTAAAGGTGAAATGTTAGCCATAATTGGGGCTTCTGGGTCTGGTAAATCTACTTTATTGCATATTATGGGTTTGCTTGATAAACCAACTAGTGGTGAAATTTTTATTGATGGGGTGGATACTAGCAATCTTTCCGAAGTCCAAAAAAGCAAAGTAAGAAATGAAAAGCTTGGGTTTGTATATCAATTTCACCATTTACTCCCTGAATTTACGGCATTAGATAATGTTGCGATGCCTCTAATTTTAAGAAGACTTAGTTTTGATAGAGCAAGGGATGAAGCTCAAGAATTTATAAGAAAAGTTGGGCTTTCTAATCGAGAACTACATCGTCCAGGTCAGCTCTCAGGAGGAGAGCGTCAACGCGTAGCCTTGGCTAGAGCTTTAGTTACTAAGCCAGTTTTAGTCCTTGCAGATGAACCTACAGGCAATCTTGATACAGAGACTGCATCATCCATGTTTAGCTTACTTAAAGAGATGAACTCTGAACTTAAAACTGCTTTTGCAATCGTTACGCATGATAATAAACTAGCAGCACTAGCAGATAGAAAGCTTAGAATGGAGAAGGGTGTACTGAATCCTACTCAGACTTAGTAAGCATATTTGTAATAAATTTCTTAAATGGCGGTAAGTTATTACTAATTCTAAGAATAGCGGTACGAACTAATTTGGCTGGTTCGCTATCATTAGTGAATATACCAACTACGGTATTAGTTCCATGATATAAGAAGCGAGTTTTAAGCATATGTTTTTGTTCGTAAGCACCGAGCACCGCTTGAGAAGCAAAGTCTTGACCACGTCTTTCTGCTTTTAAAATTTCAGATCCGAGGATTACAGCCGATGAAAGCCCAAGGTTATAACCGTGGGCCGTAACTGGGTGCATACCTACTGCAGCATCTCCAATAACAGCACAAGAAGGACCTATAAATCTTTTCGCATGAACTCCGACAAGTGGGTATGAAACCATTTCACTATCTACAGATACATCGCCCAATTTTCCATCCAAAAGTTTATACACTTCAGCAGCACGTTCGGTTGGAGATTTTTCTAAAATTTCATGTGCACGATTTGAATCTATAGTAAATACCGCACTACTTAAGTGCTCTTCAAGAGGTAGGATAGCCAGAGTTTTTCCATAACGGAAACACTCCATGGCAGTGTGATTATTTGAATTTGTGTGTCTAACTCTAAAAGTTACTACAGTTCGGCCATAATCGTTAGAGTCGGCCCCTATACCCATTTTTCTACGGGTACTTGAGAATCTACTATCTGCAGCAACTAAAAGTCTAGCCGTAAGTTTTGTGCCATCTTCAAGAATAACGCTCGCTTTATCGTAGTCAACTTTAACGTCAGCTACACCTAAACCAAAACGCATCTCTACATTATCTTGCTCTAAGACGGCTTCATAAGAAGCTTTGCGAATATGATGATTAGAAATGAAAAATCCTAGACCTTCATCAGGATTTTTAGAATTATCTTCAGAGAAATGAAGATTATAGTCAGAGTCTCCGTTAAAAACTCTCGCATCGTAAAGAGGATATATATCTTCAGGTTTAACGCGACCCCAAATACCAAGTTTTTTCATTGAATTTCGTGAGGCATGCGTTAGTGCAATTTCACGTGCATCAAATTTTGGGTTGGCAATGTTCTCTTGTGTGTTCTTCTCGATGAGTAGTATTTTTAAGTTACTTGAATTGAGTGATCTACAGAAAGCGAGTCCAGCTGGGCCAGCTCCCACAACAATAATATCTGCATCCAATGGCATAACTTACTCCGCGAGATGAATAATGTTAAATTTAATAGGTTCATCACATTGTAACAAAAGAGCATTTATGTTGATAGACACGCATTGCCATCTTGATGCCCGTGAATTCAAAAAAGATTTGGATGAGGTTGTTGAGCGCGCAAGAAACTCAGACGTAACTAAAATAATTATTCCTGCCATTAACACTAGCAATTATGAGGCTGTCGAGGGAATTGCTAATCGTTTTGAGGGTGGATTTTTTTGTCTAGGGTTGCATCCAATGTATCTTGAAAGTGCTAGTATTGAAGACCTGCAAATACTTGAAAGCATATTGAAAGAGAAGAACAATCCTAAACTTATTGGTGTAGGAGAGATTGGACTAGATTTTTTTGTTGATTCTTTGCAAAGTCCAGAACAAATTGAAAAGCAGGAATATTTTTTTCTGGAACAGTTAAAACTAGCTAAAAAATATGATTTAGCAGTGGTTTTACATGTAAGAAAATCCGTGGATAGAGTCTATAAGTATTTAAATCAAGTCGGCGGTTTGCGTGGCATAGCACATGCATTTAACGGAAGTGAGCAACAAGCTCAAAAGTTTGTAGAGATGGGGTTTTGTCTTGGTTTTGGTGGAAATATTACTTATGACAGAGCCCTACAAATACGAAGATTAGCGAAAACATTGCCACTTCAAAATATTGTTCTTGAAACTGATTCTCCAGATATAGCACCATCATGGATTTATAAGCAAAGAAATGAACCGTACCATTTGAGGAAAATAGCTGAAGTACTTGCAGATATTCGTGATATAACTTTGGAAGAGCTTGCTGAAGCGACTTCCGCGAACGCTGCGAGAGTTTTCAATTGCCCTCAACTACGACACTATGTTCATTAGCTACGATATTTGCCTTTGCGATAGTGCAGCAATTAGGTGCATTGCCACCAAGTAAGTGGTATTTTGTATTAGCCCTAATTCTTATAATTTGGCCACTTAAGGGTAGATATCGCATCATATATTTATGCTTTTATTTAGGTGCTGTATATAGTTCTTATTTTGCGTATGAGAGGCTTAATATTCGCCTTCCAACTTTCTTTGAGAACAAGACCATTGTCACAAAAATTCTAGTAACTAGCATTGCTAGTGAAACAGAATCGACTATTCAGTTTGACGCAAAAATTTTACATGATGGATATTCGCAAATTCCTTCTAAGATTCGTGTATTTTGGAATATTACACGGGGGTTTAATCTTTATAAATATGGACCAAAAGTAGAGCCATTGCCAGATGTGGTTCCAGGGCAAGTATGGGCTGTAAATCTAAAGATTAAGTCGCCTTCTGGACTTATGAATCCTGGCGGATTTGATAGCGAAGCAAATATGTTTCGAAAAGGATATCGACTAATTGGGGCTATAAAGGGGCATCCTCGTTTAGAGAGTGAACATAATTTTGATTTCCCAATTAGAGTTGAATATATAAGGCATAAAGTTAGAGAGCGGCTAAAAGCGTATTTAGAAAATAAAAAATATGGCGGAATAATATTGGCATTGGTTATGGGTGATCAATCGTCCATACCGCAGGAATATTGGGAACTTTTTAATAAAACTGGAATCACGCATTTAGTTTCTATTAGTGGCTCCCATATAACAATGCTCTCTACGATGGCCACATTACTAGTTCTTATTCTTTCACGTCGACTTTTCCGTAAGGGAAAGCTGATGCTTGATTCCTTTAATGCCCATACACTATCGCTTTTTATAGGATTAATCGTTGCTTTTGCATACTGCCAGTTAGCGGGGTGGGGCGTCCCAGCTCAGAGAACATTTTTGATGCTACTGATGATATTTCTAATGAAGCTTCTTAAATTAAAAGCATCATTTCTACAAAACTATTTATTGGTGGCAATATTTATATTAATTCTTGATTCATGGGCAATTTTAAGCGTCGGATTTTATTTGTCCTTTGCTGCTGTAGCCATTCTTCAATATATTTTGCATTTTTATAAGACGCTTGAAGCAAGTGATGTTTCTCGATGGAAAAAGATTCGAATAATGGTTTTAGAATGGGCTAAGTTGCAGTTTGGAATTAGTTTTGCAATAAGCCCATTTTTAATATTATTTTTCAATCAAATCTCTATCGTTTCACCTCTTGTAAATGCATATGCGATCTTTCTAATAGGATCAATAATCACACCAGCATGCCTTTTGTTGGCAATGCTTGAGTTCATAAACCCATACGTTTTCATAAATCAATATTTTGCAGATACCATACATTTTTTATTGTTTAAGACAATGCAGCTTACAGAATATATAGCTCGTATGAGTTGGGCGAGTATTGATATTGCGCACACTAGTACCTTGTTTTTTGCTTTGTCCTTAATTGGGGTTGCAATCGTTATTGTGTTTAAACATAGGTTTATTAAATTACTTGGATTTTTGATTATCGTGCCATCAATGTATGGCACGAGGGCATTGCCACAATATGGGAATTGGGAGCTTATTGCTTTTGATGTTGGGCAAGGAGGAGGTGTTTTAATTAAAACTAAAAACAAGCGTCTTTTATTTGACACTGGCGTTAGAACCTCCCCAAAAAACGATGGATTTAGCAGTGTGTTAGCATCGAGTTTTCGATATTTAGGTGTAGATAAACTTGATTATTTAGTTGTGTCACACGCAGATATTGACCATACGGGTGGTATGGCTGAACTAATTCAAAATATTCATGTCGATATGTTGTATGCTTCATTTAAAGTAGATGAATTTATTGATTTTGAAGAAGAGGCTTCAGGGAAGCACTATAGAAGCAAAAATTCATTGCTTCTATATGATACGTGCAAAGCTGGAACCTCTTTTAGTGCCGACGGTGTCAAATTTACTTTTTTGCATCCAAAGAATAAAAGGGTATGGCCCGTGAAATCTAAAAATGATGAAAGTTGCGTGCTTTTGATAGAGGGCATGCGACATAAAGTCCTTTTAACGGGGGATATACTCAGTGAGCAGGAGGCGGTGATATTGCCACAAGTAAAAGATATTGATTTAGTTTTAGCGGCTCATCATGGATCGAAGTCTTCATCGCAACAAATGTTCGTAAATTCAACTAAGCCTAAAATTGTCATTGCTCAAGCGGGATATATGAATCGTTATGGTCATCCGCATGAAGCCGTGCGTCAGAGATGGACTCAAGCAGGAAGCGAATTTTTGGTGACTTCTGAATTAGGAGCTATATACGTAAGATCCGATATGTATGGATTAAAATGGGAATCATACAGAAAAGAAAAACGAAAGTATTGGCATCGATAATAATTATTAAATGGAGTGATTATGCTAAATGTCGACTTGCATTGCCACTCAACAGCTTCAGATGGTGCTCTAAGCCCCGAAGAGATGGCAACTATAGCGAAAACTAATAATGTAGATATTTGGAGTCTTACAGATCACGATGTGCTATCTGGGCAAGAGGCTGCGATGTCAAAGGCTAAGGAATACGGGATAAATTTTATAACTGGCGTAGAAATTTCTACGGTATGGGGTGGTAGGACTCTGCATATTGTTGGTTTGAATTTTGACCATAATAATGAATTAATTCTTAAAGGTTTAGAGGGCATACGAAAAGGTCGTGCTATAAGGGCAAGAGACATTGCCTCACGGTTTGATTCGATTGGTATCAGTGGAACATTTGAGGGTGCCATGAGATATGCGGATAAAGAAGAGAATCTATCTAGAACTCATTTTGCGAGACATTTAGTTGATACAGGTGTATGTTCGCAGATGCAAGAGGTTTTTGACCGATATTTAACTGTCGGGAAGCCCGCATATGTTGCTGGGAATTGGGCTACTTTGGAAGAAGCTGTTACTTGGATTACAGAATCAGGGGGAATTGCAGTTATTGCTCATCCTGGAAGATATAAATACACAACTGAGGAGTATGTAAATCTTTTTAATGAATTTAAGGATTTAGGTGGCCGAGCAATTGAGGTGGTTACAGGCTCTCATTTTCCTTCTCAATATGAAGAATATGCATTTATAGCTAAGAAATATGGTTTTCTTGCTTCATGTGGGTCTGACTATCATGGTCTTGAAAATAATTCTATGATATTAGGAGAGGTGCCACCATTGCCAAAAGGGCTTGACCCAGTATGGGAGCATTTTTAAATATGAGTAGAGCTTTCGTAAAAGAAGATTCAAACAAGGACGAAGAGCTTGAGCATGAGCCAGATATGCCTAAAGGCTTAAAAAATTACATGACTCTTACTGGCTATCAAACTCTTAGAAAGGAGCTTTCCGATTTAGTGACTGTTGAACGGCCTGAAGTAGTCCAAGTAGTGTCATGGGCGGCTTCAAATGGCGATCGTTCAGAAAATGGGGACTATATCTACGGAAAAAAACGTTTGCGTGAAATTGATCGTCGTATTCGTTTTCTCACAAAGCGATTAGAGATTGCTGAAGTTATAGACCCATCAACTCAGCCTAACAAGGATCAAGTATATTTTGGGGCTACTGTAACCTATCTAAATCCTGAAGATCAAGAAGTGACAGTAACTATCGTGGGAATAGATGAGGCGGACCCACTTAAGGGCAAAATTAGTTGGATTTCACCTGTAGCTAAAGCATTGATTAAAGCTGAAGAGGGACAAGTTGTTATTCTTAAGACTCCGACTGGAAAGCAAGAAATTGAGGTTCTTGAAATTAGATATCCCGATTAAAGATTAGCTGAGTGTTCAACTTTATATGAAGATTCACCCCTAATTCCTAGATGTTCCACTAAAGCGGGCATATTTTCTTTTAATGAATCAATTAGTGTATAAGGCGGATTAATTATAAACATACCACTCCCAAACAATCCATAGCCAGATTTGGGAGCTTTAGAGATAGTAAGTTCAACACTCAGCCACTTGATACTATCCTGAGCTTTTAAGTGCTTAATCATATTGCTCACCTCAAGTCTCTGAACTAAGGGATACCAAACAACATAACATCCAGTACTAAATCTTTTTAAAGATTCCTTAATACAAATAAGTACCGATTTGTAATCTGCTTTATCTTCATATGAGGGGTCGATAAGGACAATAGCACGCTTAGTTGATGGTGGAAGTAGCCCAATCAAACCCTTGAATCCGTCGGAAAAATTGATTTGGATCTGCTTGCTATAGGGCTGGTCCTCGAAGAACATATTTTTTCTGAGCACCTCTATTTCAGTTGGGTGCAATTCAAATAATTTTAATTTGTCGCACTCCCTCATAAATTCAAGGGCTATCCATGGAGACCCTGGGTAAGCTGCGATTGACTCTTCCTCGGAATTAGGCCCAATTTCGTTGAAATCCTTTATATATTGCACGTATTCACATAAATCTTGTGGCAATGTCTTCGTTAACAAAGCCTGTATTCCTCCAACATATTCAGATTTAGTATTCGCCCACTCTCCCATTAAATCATAGACGCCTGCACCTGCATGCGTATCTATAACCCAGTATGGAGCTTCCTTACGGTTGAAGTAATTAATAATATGGATAAGCACAAAATGTTTGAGCACATCTGCATGGTTTCCCGCATGAAATGCATGTCTGTAGCTAAACATTAAAGATCCCTCATGTATAAAATGACTATTATAAATCTGTTAAAATTTCCCCCTTATTTAATTTAAACGTTTAGAGTTGTAGTATGTTGGAGTTTTTACGCAAACATTCGAAGTGGGTATTATTTTTCATTATTCTGCTTATAGTGCCTTCATTCGTGTTTTTTGGGTTGTCTGATTACTCGGGTATGAATGTAAATGAAAAACCCTTAGTGCAAGTAAACGACGACAAAATTACTGAAAGTCAATTCAATCAGTCATGGACAGAACGTTTGAATTCCTTACGCAATCAATTAGGTTCAAATTTTAAAGTATCTGAAGTTGATACTCCTGAATATCGTAAATTATGGTTAGAAAACCTTGTGGATAATTTAGTTATTACGAATACTGCAAGGGATAATAAATTTTATGGTTCGGACTCTATGGTTAGATACTCTATTGCTCAGGACCCTAGATTTATGACTGACGGTAAGTTTTCTATGGAAAACTACAATGCTTTCTTAACTAGTGTCTCTACTAATTCCCAAGAATATGAGAACTTTCTAAGAGCTACTTTAGGAGTGAATGTTGTGGTAGACCCAGTTATCAACAGCACTATTGTGCCAGAATCCACCATAGAAGAGCTTAAAAAATATGTCACTAAAACTCGTCAAGTTCAAACAAAAGTATTTGCAAACGAAGATTTTGTGAAATCAGTGAATATTGATATGAAAGAGCTTGAAGAGTGGTTTCATAAAAATGCCGAATCAAAATTTCGTATTCCTGAATATTTAAATGCTGAGTACATTATTCTGAATGAAAAAACAGCTGTCGAACAAGTTCCTGAGCCTAATGAGGATGCACTTAGGAGTTATTTCGAAAACAATAAAAATAGATTCTCAACTGAGGAAAGAAGATTTGTTCGTCATATCCAAGTTGAAACTGAAGAAAAAGCCAATAATTTACTTGAGCAACTTAAAGCTGACCCTTCAAAGTTTGAAGAACTAGTTTTGAGCGAATCTAAAGACTTAGGTACCAAAAATAATAAAGGTGAACTTGGTTATCTTAAAAAACAAGATATACCAGGTCTGGAAAATACTGTATTTGCACTTGAAAATCCTGGATTGACAGGTCCAGTTAAGTTAGGTGAAAACTTCCATATATTTGATGTAGTTAATATTGAAAAATCTCAATCTAAATCTTTTGAAGAGTTAAAGCCTACATTAGTTAATGAAGTGAAATTACAAATTGCTTCTGAAAAATTTGCAGAATTAGCTACTAATTTGACTAACTTAACTCATGAGAGAAGGGATGATTTAAAAACTATAGCTGATGATTTAATGCTTCCTGTTGGTCAAGTTCACGGTATTACCAAATCTGGAATAATAAGTGATATTCCAGACAAAGTTATTCTTAACGAGGATATTAAAGCTATATTTAATACACCTCGTGTTATAGATATTGCTTTTAACAATGAAGTTTACAAACAGGGACAAAATTCTGGTGTAGTTGAAATTTCGCCTTCTGAATTTTTAGTTTTTAAATTAACAGATAAAAAAGAGTCAGCAGTGCCTTCATTTAAATCAGTTAAAACTAAAGCTGCACGTGAGTTTCAATTAGAAAAAGCTTCTGAATTAGCTCAAAAGGCAGGAGAAGACTTTATTCATACCCATAGTGCTTCTGCTTCTGTTGAACCTAAATCAGAAGATGGATCATCTCTATTGAGAGAAGGGG
This sequence comes from Taylorella asinigenitalis ATCC 700933, assembly GCF_000687755.1. Classification (GTDB taxonomy): domain Bacteria; phylum Pseudomonadota; class Gammaproteobacteria; order Burkholderiales; family Burkholderiaceae_B; genus Taylorella; species Taylorella asinigenitalis. Next base: position 253,501 of record NZ_JHXN01000001.1, on the reverse strand, counting down.
TAGATGTTAGCTTATTTGCGGGTAATCTTCCTGATGCTCTAATGGCTGATGTTATGGCTATCCCTAGCGATAAGCTTCCTGCATATGTTGGAAGCAAGACAAATGATGGTTATGTTGTTGCAAGAGTAGTAAAAGATTCAGTTCCTGATGAACGCATGGTTAGAGTCTTTGAGCAACAATTTCCTTTGATTGTAAAAAACGGGACATCTGCACAAATCGGCGATTCTTATAAATTTAGTCTACGCGATTTTCATAAAGTCCAATATACAGATGTTGTTCAAAAGACTATAGAAAATAAAGAAAATTAAAAAAAAGTGTAGACTTTTTAATAACTTATTTATAAAATATACGTTTTTTAAAAATAAAACTTTCAATAAAAAATAATACAGATTAAGGGTTTTATAGAAGACACTAATTTTAGTGGCACCCGTATCTATAAAGGTAAAAATATGCCAAAAATGAAAACCAAAAAAAGTGCATCTAAGCGCTTTAAAGTCCGCGGTAGCGGCTCTATTAAGCGTGGTCAAGCTTTCAAGCGCCACATTCTAACTAAAAAAACAACCAAAAATAAACGTCAACTTCGCGGTTCTACTCAAGTTCATGAGTCTGATGTTGCATCAGTTCGCGCGATGATGCCATTTGCTTAATAGGAGAAATATATGCCACGCGTTAAACGCGGTGTAACCGCACGTGCTCGTCACAAAAAAATAATTAAATTAGCTAAAGGTTATCGTGGTCGTCGCGGAAATGTATTCCGTGTAGCTAAGCAAGCTGTAATGCGTGCTGGCCAATATGCATACCGTGACCGTCGTAATAAAAAACGTACCTTCCGCTCTCTTTGGATTGCTAGAATTAATGCGGCGGTTCGTGAGCAAGGTATGACTTATAGTGCCTTTATTGCTGGTTTGAAAAAAGCTGCTATTTCTCTAGATAGGAAAGTTCTTGCGGACATGGCAGTTAACGACAAACCAGGGTTTGCAGTCATCGTAAATCAAGCTAAAGTTGCACTAGGCTCTTAGACTTAGTCTTAGTTACTAATTGCTTTAATTCATACGGGGCTCGCATATCGGGCTCCGTTTGTATTTAAACTTCTCGAAAAATCTCATGTCTATAAATTTAGAAGAACTTATTCAAAAAGCTTCTCAAGACTTTAGAGAAGCTAAAACTCCAGCTGCTCTTGAAGATGAAAAAGCGAAATATATCGGAAAGAACGGCACTATAACTCAACTTATGAAGGGGTTGGGAGCATTACCACCTGAACAAAAAAAGACTGAAGGGGCAAGATTTTCTAAAGCAAAAAACGAAGTTGAGAGGCTTCTAAATCTTAGAAGAGAGGAATTTGCTAATCAAGCATTACTAGAGAAGTTATCTGCAGAAAAAATTGATGTAACTCTTCCTGGAAGAGGTGGTCAAAGGGGTGGTCTCCATCCTGTTATAAAAACATGGAGAAGGGTTGAAGCCATATTTAAGTCTATTGGTTTTGATGTGGCAGATGGTCCTGAAATCGAGGATGATTGGACAAACTTTACTTCTCTAAATAACCCAGAAAATCATCCTGCTAGATCTATGCAGGATACCTTTTATATCGACAAAAAAGACTCTAATGGACTTCCATATTTACTAAGAACTCACACAAGTCCTATGCAAGTAAGATATGCTCGCTCGCATAAACCACCAATTAAAGTGATTGCTCCAGGAAGGACTTATAGAGTTGATTCAGATGCTACGCATTCTCCTATGTTTCATCAAGTTGAAGGTTTATGGATAGCGGAGAACATATCTTTTGCTCATTTAAAAGGTGTGTATACTAATTTTCTTCAAGAGTTTTTTGAAACTCATGATTTAACTGTAAGATTTCGTCCTTCATTTTTCCCATTTACTGAACCGTCGGCTGAGGTCGATATGATGTTTACTTCAGGACCTAACAAAGGTAAATGGTTAGAAATTAGTGGTTCAGGTCAAGTACATCCTACAGTAGTTAGAAATTTCGGACTTGACCCTGAAAAATATATTGGATTTGCATTCGGATCTGGTCTTGAAAGATTAACTATGCTTAGGTATGGAGTCGATGATTTGAGGCTCTTTTACGAAGGGGATCTTAGATTCCTTAAACAATTTCAAGTTTAAGAGGGTTGAATATGCTAGTTTTAGACTCATGGTTACGCGAATTCGTCAATCCTCCTGTAGAACCTAATGTTCTTGCTGAAGCTTTGACTATGGCAGGGCTGGAAGTTGAAGAAATCAAAAAAGTTTCTCCAGAGTTTACTGGAGTTGTGGTTGGAAAAATAGTAAGTATAAGCAAACACCCACAAGCTGATAAATTAAAAATTTGTACGGTTGATGCTGGATTAGAAGAAAATCTTCAAATTGTGTGTGGTGCTCCTAATGCAACTGAAGGGATTAAAGTGCCTCTTGCTACTGTTGGTGCTAGATTGCCGAATGGCTTAACAATCTCTGTAGGAAAACTAAGAGGAGTCGATTCTTTTGGTATGCTTTGTTCGGCTTCGGAATTAGGAATTAGTTCTGATACAAGCGGCTTACTTATCCTTGATGACAAGTTAGAGGTAGGCTCAAATTTATCAGATTTATTTTGTTCCGATGATGCAACTTATGAGATTAAGCTTACACCTAATCGTGCGGATTGTTTGTCGGTTTATGGAGTAGCACGTGAAGTAGCAGCATTATTTAAATTGCCGCTAAAAGAAGGGCCGATAGTAGGAAGCATTGCCACAGAAGAAAATATTGTATCTCCAAAAGTAAATGTGTTGGCTCCAGATTTGTGCGGAAGATTTACCTCTAGAGTTATTAGAGGTGTGGATGCTTCTGTATCTACACCACAGTGGATAGTTGACCGACTAGAAAAATCTGGTCAGAGGAGTGTTTCTGTACTTGTAGATATCTCAAATTACGTGATGTTAGAATATGGTAGACCAACCCATGTTTTCGATTTAGATAAAGTCAAGGGCGATTTAACTATTGATTGGGGTAAATCGGGAGAGCAATTAAAACTTCTTAATGAGGAGCTTATTGAACTAAGTTCTGAGTATGGTGTAATTTCATCAGATGCTGGCCCAGAGTGCTTGGCTGGGATTATGGGTGGCTTCGAAACCTCTGTTACTAAAGAAACAAAAAATATTTTTATCGAGGCTGCATTTTGGTATCCAAGTGCAATTGCTGGCCGTGCACGAAAACTAAAACTTTCATCTGAAGCTAGTCATAGGTTTGAAAGAGGGGTCGATTTCAAAACTAATGTAGAACATATCGACTATATAACCAAACTTATCTTGGATATTTGCGGCGGCGAGGCTAGTGAGGTTTGTGATCAAATCATAAATTTACCTAGTCAGAATAAAGTTTCAATGCGTCTTAGTAGGTGTCAGAAGATTATAGGTATTCCTGTAAGTGCAACAGAAGTGGAACAGATATTTAATGGTCTTGGCTTTGAATATGAAATATCAAAGAGCACCGAAGATACTATTTTTGAAGTGATATCCCCGTCTTACAGATTTGACATTGAGATTGAAGAAGATTTGATTGAGGAAGTTGCACGAATTTACGGATTCGATAATATCCCAGCCATTCCTCCTATTACTGAGAACATTATGGATAATCTCAGTGAACTTAAACTCACTGCTCATGATATTCGTGACATTATGGTAGGTGAGGGGTATCAGGAGGTTATAAACTACAGTTTTGTTGACTCCAAATGGGAAGACTACATAGGAAATTCCAATTCAATTAAATTACTTAATCCTATTGCCTCTAATCTTTCTGTAATGCGGAGCAGTCTTGTATTAAGTTTGGTTAATAATATTTTCCAAAATTCAAAGAGAAAACAAGCTCATATTCAAATTTTTGAGATTGCAAGGGCATTTGAATACGACAATTCTGTACAAAATTCAGAACTTGAGGTGCATGGAGTTTCTCAAACTTCAAAATTAGCTGCCGCTGCATGGGGTACGGCTCACCCTCAACAGTGGGGTGAAAAATCACGTCTTACTGATTTTTATGACGTAAAAAAGGTTGTAGAAAACTTATTTTCCAATACTAACGAATTGTCATTCAAAGTATTTAATGAGAATACACAAAATCCATTGTTGCATCCTGGCAGAAGTGCTTTGATTCAGTTAAATAGTAAAGATATAGGTTTTATTGGTGAATTACATCCCAAAATTGCTCAGGATTTTTCACTAAATCAATCACCAATTGTGTTTGAAATTGATCTTGATGCTTTAATTAATAGATCTTTACCTGAATATAAAGCCATATCTAAAAAGCAATTCCTCGAGAGGGATTTAGCAATTTGGGTTTCTAAAGATTTGGAATATTCAGAAATCAAAAATGCAATTGAGAATATGATGATTTCAAATTCTCAAACAAGTTTGGTTAAAAGTTTTAACATTTTTGATGTTTGGTCTGATGCACAAAATGATAAAGAGAAGAGCATTGCCATCAAATTTACTCTTCAGGAAGATCAATTACCATTAGACGATAAAACTGTAGAGGCTATTATGAGCGAAATTTTAAATGAACTAAGTTCTAAATTTAAGGCTCGTTTACGGTAAGAGGACAAAAATGAATAATAATAACTTAGATTTACAAGATGCTGACCTTAAAAGCAAAACTCTAACTAAAGCAGAGTTAGCTGAGATGCTATTTGAATCTGTTGGATTAAATAAAAGAGAAGCAAAAGAGGTGGTTGACCAGTTTTTCAACCAAATTCGAGATGCACTTGCAAACGGAGAGCCTGTAAAACTCTCTGGATTTGGGAATTTTCAGGTTAGAGATAAAGCTGCACGACCAGGAAGAAACCCAAAAACAGGAGAGGTTATCCCTATTGATGCGAGAAGGGTTGTAACATTTCATGCTAGCCAAAAGCTTAAATCTGTGGTCAGTGAAGCACATAACTAAATTAGTGTAAAATTGCTTTTATTTGTCTTAAATTTGACATTGACACCTGTTAGCGGAACTCACGATGATACAGACAGAAATTTTACCTACAAGCTCATTGCCAGCTATACCAGCTAAGCGATATTTTGGTATAGGTGAAGTCTCTGAATTATGCAATGTTAAGCCCCACGTTATTCGCTATTGGGAAAAGGAATTTACACAGTTAAATCCCGTTAAACGAAGGGGAAATCGAAGATATTATCAGCACCACGAGGTTTTACTAATTCGTAGAATCCGTGAGCTGCTATATGACCAGGGGTTTACGATTAGCGGGGCACGTAATCGCCTAGCTGAAGGTAGAGATAATTCATTGATTCCTGGTTCCGATGCTGCAGTTCGCTTCAGTGCAAAGGAAATAGCGAATCTTAAATCTTCCTTAAAACAAATAATCAAAGATATTGATAAACTCCTGAAATAAGGTGCTGTATGGAAAATCTCAAAAAATTAGTTAAGCCTATCGCAGTTTTTGATGCGGGTATTGGAAGTTATGCATGGGCTAGGGCTATTAGAGAGAAGTTTCCTAAACAAGATATTATCTATTTCGCCGACAGAGCTAATTTTCCTTATGCTTGGAAAACTAAAGAAGAGTTAAAAGCTTGTATTAAAGGGGCGATTGAGCGTCTTGCTGAGATGGGAGCGTCTTTAGTTGTAGTTACATCAAATGCTCCTTCAATCACAGTAGTTAGTGAAATCAAGGATGAGTGTTCTGTACCTGTAGTCGGAAGTATCCCTCCTATAGCTTCAGGTGTAGCTGCTTCTAAATCAGGGGAAATCATAAATCTAGGCGTTAAGATTTTATCTTCACTTCCTGAATTTAGATTTTTCGTTGAATCTATTTCTGATGGTACTCAAATTCATCTCGTAAATGCAGAGGACTTAGTCACTACTGTGGAGAGTGGACAGTTCATTACAGAGCCAGAAAAAACAGCTGAGCAAGTTAAAAAGTTTATGGATGATGTGCGTTCCAAATATCCAAATGCGGACGTATGTACACTTTCCTCTACCCATTTAACATGGATTGTGGATATATTCCAAAAAGTAGCACCTGATATGCTTTTTATAAATCCAGTTGATCGTACACTTAAAAAAATAGAGCCCTACACATCTGAGGGCTCTGGTATGACTTTAAGCTATGCTACTGCAAGTGAAGAATATCCGCTTATTGGCCTTCAACTTATGTTCGATAAGCTTGGTATTCCAATTAAGCTTGTCGAAATTTCTGCCGTTTAAGCTAATTTCATATCTTCAGTGATATATAAAATATCGCTTGAAGCTTGCGATAAATCCGTAATACCGCAAAATCCCATAGTCACGCTTAGCTCTTTTTGCATGATATCGAGCGCTTTGCTTACTCCATCCTTACCGTATGCACCTAATCCGTAGATATATGGTCGACCAATCATAACTCCGTCGGCTCCCATGGCATATGCCCGCAAGATATCTTGACCAGATCTGAAACCGCCATCTATCCAAACTTCGGTTGTATTTCCTATGCGATCTACCGCTTCTAATATAGGTGGCAATGCTTTTATAGTCGATAATGCTCCGTCTAATTGACGGCCTCCGTGATTTGATACAACAAATGCATCGGCCCCAGAATTACATGCCTCGATTGCATCACCTGAATCCATTATTCCTTTGAGAATAATTTTTCCGCCCCATTGATTTGCAATCCAATCCAAATCCTTCCAATTTAATGTCGCATCAAATTGACGGGCAGTCCATTCAGATAAAGCCGTAACATTGTCCATGCCTTTTACATGACCAACCAAATTTCCATAAAACCGTCTTTTAGTATGTAGCATTCTCCAGCACCAATCTGGTTTAGTAGCTAAATTTAAAAGATTTGGTAGTGTTGGTTTCGGCGGCACAGTCATGCCATTTTTAACCTCATTATGTCTCTGTCCTAGTACTTGTAAATCAAGAGTCACCACAAGGGCAGAGCAAGCTTGTTTTGCTCTTTGAATCAAATCAGCCATAAACCCGCGATCTTTCATCATATAAAGCTGAAACCAAAATGGTTTTTTTGTATTCGCTGCCACATCCTCAATTGATGCACAACTTACTGTTGAGAGTGTAAAAGGAACACCAAATTCTTCCGCAGCCTGAGCACTTAAAATTTCCCCGTCAGCTCTTTGCATACCACATATACCTACAGGAGCAAGAGCTACTGGCATAGCATATTCCTCACCTAGTAATGAAGCTTTAGTAGATCGGTTGGCAATGTTCACGGCTACTTTCTGTCTGAACTTTATGCTACTTAAATCGCTTTCATTCGCTCGGTATGTTGATTCTGTGTAGGAGCCGTGGTCGGCATACTCAAAGAACATTTTTGGTACTTTTGTGGCTGCAATTTTCCGCAAATCTTCGATGCTAGTTATTTTTTTTAGATATTCCATTTCTAAATAATTTAATAATCGTAAGTTATAAATATATTATTGAAATTACAACTGTAAATGTTGTAGAGTTTTACATTAAACTTTTTATTTTTATACTGAGAGAACTTAATGTCAAGATATTTCGAAGATAATTCCCTTTCTATCGGGAATACACCGCTTATTAGGCTAAATCGTATTCTTAATGGTGCTCAAGCTGAAGTTTTAGTTAAAGTTGAAGGTCGAAATCCAGGCTATTCTGTTAAAGACAGAATTGCTTATTCTATGGTGAATGCAGCTATTAAAGATGGTTCATTAGGAAAAAAAGGGTTCTATAAGGAAATACTTGAACCTACAAGCGGTAATACAGGTATTGGTTTAGCGTTTGTAGCTGCATCTAAGGGCATAAAACTCACACTTGTTATGCCTGACACTATGAGTATAGAGCGTAGAAAACTTTTGGTAGCATATGGTGCAAAACTTGTACTGACCGAAGGCTCTAAAGGTATGAAAGGGGCGATTGCTAAAGCTCAAGAAATAGTTGACTCTAATCCAGATCAATATATTATGCTTCAGCAATTTGAAAACCCAGCAAATCCTGCTATTCATGAGCTAACTACAGGTCCTGAAATTTGGGATGCAACAAATGGAGAGATTGATATTTTTGTGGCTGGCGTAGGTACTGGTGGAACTATTACTGGTGTTAGTCGGTTTATAAAGAAATCTAAAGGAAAAGCAATTCTATCTGTAGCAGTTGAGCCATCATCAAGTCCTGTTATTACCCAAACTCTGACTGGTGCAGAAATTCAAACAGCTCCTCACAAAATTCAAGGTATTGGACCTGGCTTTATTCCTAAAAACTTAGACCTAAGCATTATTGATAGTGTTGCTCAAGTTTCAAATGAAGAGGCTATAGAATATGCTAGAAAATTAGCTAAAGAGGAAGGTATTCTTACTGGTATATCAGGTGGTGCAGCTGCAGCCGCTGCAGTAGCTTTAGCTTTTGACCCTAATAATAAAGGCAAAACAATCGTGGCTATACTTCCTGATTCAGGCGAAAGATATTTAAGCACAGTTTTATTTGAGGGATTATTCGATGAACAAGGATTGGCTATAGAAAAATAATTTTTATAGCAAAATATTTATTAATGAGAGAGCCTATACACTTTGTATAGGCCTTTTTGTTATTTAACTATAGTTGATGATGCTTCTGATATAGGTGCAGCTGACGAGGGTCTGTTAGTAGTAGGAATAGGGGTCATATGAGAGTTTGCACAAGTAAATGTCATAAAGTAGCCATCATCCGCTGAGCCATTTCCTATAGGGTTAAGTTGCTTAACATTAATGACTTGAGCTGGTGCACATATACGTTTAGCACTAACCATACATCCCTCCCAGTTTGGAGTCGATTTTGGTCCAGCAGAACATTTCAAACCGTAGTTGTCTTTATTGGTTAAATCAATCCCAGTACCAGTCTGGCATGCAGACAATAAACCAACAAATCCTAATATCCAAAAAATTCTCATAAGAATCCCCATATTGAAAGCCCAGTTACCCTATTATAAGTGACATATTTGTCCACCCCACTATAAAACCTTTCATTTTGTGTTCACAATTACCTTAAACGGAGTATTCGATGAACATAAAAGACCTTAAATCTAAACTTACAAAAAAACAGTATGAAGCGGCAAGTACTTCTTCGCAAAATATGCTTTTGTTAGCAGGTGCTGGCACTGGCAAAACAAGCACAATTATCGGTAGAGTTATATATTTATGCGAATATTTAAAAGTCCCAGCAAGTGAAATTTTAATGCTTGCATTCGGTAAAGATGCCGCTTTAGAAATGCAAGAACGCTTATCGCAAATCGAATCTTTGCAGGATATTGAAGTTCGTACATTTCATAGCCTAGGATTAGGCATAGTAAGTTCCGTTGAGGGTTCGATGCCTAAGTTGACATCCCTAAGTGAAGACAAAAATCTCGAGAACTTTATTTCAAATCAAGTATTTTGTGACAATGATCGCCTTATCGAATATTTCAATTTTTATGAGTATGATTTCAGTGAGTATGATTTTAAGAATGCAAAAAAAATTTGGCGTTCTTTAAATGATGACTTTTTCGATGACCCAGTCAGACTAATAGTCGCTAATATCCTTTATCTGAGGGGAATACGATATATTTCCAATTGCTTGTTTGAAAAAGATAAATATTTAAACAAAAAATACAATCCTTATGAAATTGCGTTTTTTCTTCCTGATTTAAATACATATTTGGGATATCAGGACAGTCCACAAGAAAAACAATTGCATAACATATATGGCACTCATTACATAGATTTAGATTTTTGTGGCAATGCTTCCTCCCCTTACCATTTAGCCTATGAAATCAAAAATCTTTGCAAAAATAATGGTTGGGGAGAAGAAGAAAAATTTCGAATTAACAGTATTGGTCGAGTTAAAACTTTGTCCAAATTACTTATCGATGTATTTTTATTTGTTAAGTCTAATCCTAATGAGAGCTTTGAAAACTGGGGAGCTAAGAAAAAATTTCTTGGACTTTGGGCTAAAGAAATATACAAAAAATATCTATATCTACTTGAAAGTTCCAATGAAATTGACTTTGACAAGATGATTGTAAAATCAAGCGAGTATGTAAAAAGCAAAAAGTATGTGCACAGTTGGAAGTACATTCTTGTCGATGAATTTCAAGATATATCAAAATCAAGATTTAATCTTTTAAAAGGCTTAATCGATCAAGATAAAGATATAAGTTTATTTTGCGTAGGTGATGATTGGCAAACTATATATCAGTTTGCTGGCAGTGAACTTAAATATATCCGAAATTTGGATCAATATTTGTCTAATTTAAATATTCTTGCCTTGGATAGAACTTTTCGTTTTCACACAGCATTAGCAAATTTAAGCTCTAAATTCGTTCAGCAAAATCCTAATCAATATAAAAAGAATATTGAGAGTCACAAATCATTTAACGGACATTGTGTAACATTGTTGGAATATGACATAGACCTTTGGATTTTATTGAATCATATTAATAGGAATGCAACTAGTTCTAAAACATGCTTAATACTAAGTAGATTTAATTATCAGTTACCATTGCCACCTAAAATTGAGTACTTAAATAATCAATTTGATAAGTTAATAATAAAGACGGCAACTATTCATAAATCGAAGGGAAGGGAAGCCGATTATGTGATTTTGCTTAATGTAGAAAGTGGAGAGATGGGTTTGCCATCGGAAAAGGAAAGTGAAATCGAATTATATTGTTCCGATGAGAAATACCCGCATGCACAGGAGCGTAGAGTATTCTATGTTGCCATAACGAGGGCTAAAGAACATGTGTTTATCTATTACTCAAATGAAAAAAAATCTCCATTTATAGAGGAGATTTTAAAAGAGGAGCAGTATGTGAAGTTATGGAATAAAATAGAAACGTCACAAAATTTTATTGCATCTGTAAATGATTAGGTGGAGGAAGATCTTTTGGAACAGCAGGTCTTTCGTCTTTCATAGCACATGCGGCAATTCCTAGTATTAAAACTAATAGACTAATTTTTTTAAGCATAAATCACCCTTGATTTAACTTATCTTTAATAATGCCTGAAACTTTAGACATGTCTGCACGACCAGCTAATTTAGGTTTAATTAAACCCATAGCTTTACCCATAGCAGGGTTACCTGTTACCCCTTCAGACTTTAATTGTTCTATAGCATCAGTAACTATTTGATTAATCTCTTCATCAGAAGCTTGCTCAGGCAAGAATTCCATCAGAACTTCAAGCTCAGCTTTTTCAGCAGCTGCCGAATCTGCACGCCCCGCCTGTTCAAAAGCAGCAATAGATTCTCGTCTTTGCTTAATTTGCTTCTCGATAATAGCGACAATTGCTTCATCTGAAAGCTCAACTCTCTCATCGACTTCTTTTTGTTTAATAGCAGCAGAAAGAAAGCGCAATGTAGATAGTCTTTCAGATTGTTTTGATAGCATAGCCTCCTTAATACTGCTGGAGATGCGTGATTTTAGGGACATGATTTTGACCTAATATGTGAGTAAAATAGTATTTTATCAAAAACAAAATTTCCGATGTTTCCTCACAAAAACCTCACTCAAAACCCTAATCAAGCTTCTGACTCATCTCAATTATTTATTCTTTGTTTTCCAAGTCTAGATAATCTAAGAATGCTTGATGTAGTATCAAAAGCATATCAGGACATATTTCCAATGGCGAATATCTATGGCATTGCCATAGAAAGTGAAGAGCAGATAGAGGAACCAGAAAAAATTGAGGAGTTTGTTGGAATAAATAAGATTAAGTTAATTGAAACGATTCGACATATCCAAAAGAATACATTTAGTAGTGCGGAATATACAGCTTTAGTAGGGAGTGGTCCGATTGGATCTGCGATACTTTCTCTCTTAGGTTTAAGTACGGCAATTGCAGGGCGTGTGATTACATTTAACTCATTTATACCGTTATTATCAATTGGAACGGAAGTAAGTTTAGATTACACTACGCACCTAATTTATACGCAAACAGAATGCGATTTTGCTGATACTAGAATACGAGACGATTTTGAGGCGATAAAAACTATAGGTGCAGATATAACATTAGATATCTTGGGGGCACATCAAGACCCTATAGATGTCTCTATAAATCGTTTAAAAACGTGTATTCCACTAAAGATAATTAAACAAATTCAGCAGTAACTAAAAGATTGACGGGAAGTCATTCTGAACAATATGCTTAATTCTTATAGCGTCTGAAAACCTAGTTACACCGCCATTTGCGTTCATAAGAACAACAGCCATATCTTTTCCGTTCATCTTAGTAATCATTACTATGCAACGGCCAGCTTCTTTAATATAGCCAGTTTTGGATACATGAATATCCCATTTGTCATTACGAATTAGACGATTAGAGTTTTTATAATTTTGAATTTTTCCGCCATTGGTAGTTACAGTATATCCATCACTTGTAGAAAATTGATGAATAAGCGGTTCTCTATATACGACAGCAAGAAGTTTAGCAAGGTCTTGAGCTGAAGCTACATTTTGAGGTGAAAGTCCCGTAGGCTCAACAAAACGAGTGCGAGTCATTCCAATTTGACGTGCAGTTGCATTCATCTGTTTTACAAATGCTTCTAAACCACCAGGATAATGTCTTCCAAGAGCATTAGCCGCTCTATTTTCTGAGGACATTAATGCAAGAAGAAGAGCTTCACGTCTAGTTAGTTGAGTACCATATGTAAGTCTAGATCCTGTTCCTTTCAAACGGTCCATATCCTCTTCTGATATGGTAATAATTTCATCTAAAGATTGACCACCTTTAATAACTACATAAGCCGTCATAAGCTTAGTAATAGAGGCTATAGGCTGCACAGTATCGATATTTTTTTGATAATGAATCTGCCTGTCATCTAATGACATAACAAAAGCGATTTCAGAATTAATTACATCGCCGTTATCCGCAAAACCTACAATATTCACGTCAGTAAATGAGTTTTTAATATCTTCGCTATCATTCGCTAATCCAGCAGAGGAAGAGATTAAATTTGATTTTGTTTTTACAATCGATGATTTAGATTTAAGTTTACGTGCAGTTTTAGGTTTTACTTTTTTACTGGCAATGACTTTGCTTTTTTTCTTATTTTTGGATGATTTTGCCTTGCTAGTAGTTTTTTTAGATTTAGATTTAGAGGAAATCTTAGTCTTAACCCTAGTCTTTGCTTTAGATGTAGTTTTAGAAGTTTTTTGTTTTGTAGCAGCATAAACCTCTTGATTAAAAGAGGTAGAGACAAAAAATATCAATGAAATACTAATTATTGCTGACTTTAATAACCTAAACACTATAACACCCGACTCGTTATTGTTTTAATAATTATACAAGAAAATTAATGAGTTACACGATTTTTGAATAAATAGCTTTAACTATTTCTTGGAGCATCTTTTAACATTACAAATTCTATAAATTATTTGAATTTAAAACTTGTAAAATATATGTTTTTAAGCCAAAACGTGGATTAAAGAAGTGTCAATTCATTACTACTTTCAAGGTGCATTAGCACTATCCCAGTTCCAATCAGAAAAAATTTTAGAAAAATTAAAAAAATCAAATGTACCAGTTTCTTCAGTCCAAGGACAGTATGAACATTTTGTTTACTGTCATTCTGAATTAAATCCCGAAGAAATTTTTAAACTTAAGTCATTGCTAAGCTATGGGAAAGAATTTCCTGAAAATATTGCTGACAGTGCGACATTAATATTGCATGTTGTCCCTAGGATTGGGACTATTTCTCCGTGGGCCTCAAAGAGTACGGACATTGCCACTAATTGTGGTCTATCGAAGATATTTAGGATAGAGAGGGGCATTAAGTATTATTTTGAGTCTGAACGTGGTTTGCTCGGATCAAAAAAATTAAATGAGCAGCAATTGGCCACCTTAGCTAGTGCTATTCATGATCGCATGACTGAAGAAGTTCTTCCAGATGAATTTGATCCCAAACTTTTAATTAATGAATTAAGCACTAAAGATCTCACTTATATTGATGTGTTAGGTAAAGGCGAGATGGCTTTATATGAAGCGAATCAAAACTTGGGCCTTGCATTAAGTAGTGTTGAAATTGATTATCTACTTAATTCATATAAAAAACTTGAGCGAAATCCCACTGATGTTGAGCTTATGATGTTCGCACAGGCTAATAGTGAACACTGCAGACATAAGATATTTAATGCTTTTTGGACTATTGACGGGGTACCACAAGAAAAATCCCTTTTTGGTATGATTAGGGACACATATAATGCTCATCCAGAAGGTTGCGTTGTTGCTTATTCGGATAATGCAGCTATTTTTTCAGGAAGGGAAATTTCTAGGTTTTATCCTTTGTCAGATTCTGAGTTTCAGTACAAATCAACTCAAAGGCTTACACATACATTAATAAAAGTTGAGACACATAATCATCCAACTGCGATTGCACCTTTTCAAGGGGCTTCCACTGGTGCAGGTGGAGAAATAAGAGATGAAGGGGCAACTGGTCGAGGAGGTAAGCCTAAGGCAGGTCTTACGGGATTTACAGTTTCTAATCTACATCTACCTGAGTTAACCGAAAAATGGGAAGAAAATGACTCACATATTATGCCCGAGCGCATTGCCACTCCAAGAGAAATAATGACTCAAGGGCCAATTGGGGCTGCAAATTTTAATAACGAGTTTGGTCGTCCAAATCTATCGGGATACTTTAGAGTCTATGAACAAACTGTCGACGGAGTTAGATGGGGCTATCACAAGCCAATTATGATTGCAGGTGGCTTGGGCTCAATTGACGATGCATTAACAGAAAAAAATGCCCTTAAGGATGGAACGCTTTTAATTCAACTGGGGGGGCCAGGCTTTAGAATCGGTATGGGCGGCGGAGCTGCTTCTAGTATGGCCGTGGGCTCTAATGCAGAAAGTCTTGATTTTGATTCTGTTCAACGAGGCAATCCAGAGATTCAAAGGCGTGCTCAAGAGGTTTTGGATACGTGCTGGAGAATGTTAGAGAAAAATCCAATTCTCTCTTTGCATGATGTAGGTGCAGGGGGTCTATCTAACGCATTTCCAGAGATGGTGCAAGATGCGGATATGGGGGCAGTGTTTGATTTAAATAAAGTTAATCTTGAAGAATCTGGTATGTCACCAGCTGAGATTTGGTGCAATGAATCTCAAGAGAGATATGTGCTTGCTATCGATCCTGAGAGTTTGCCTTTATTTGAGGAAATTTGTGCTCGAGAGAGATGTCCGTTTAGTGTCGTGGGCATTGCCAAAGAAGAGAAAATGCTGGTCGTTAAAAATGAGCCTAAAGAAGATGCAGTGAATCTGCCTATGGATGTTATTTTAGGATCATTGCCAAAGCTTAAAAAGGATATACAAACGCAAAATTTCTCGTCTGAGAAACTTGATTTTGTCGAAGCGGATTTAAGCGATATTGCTCTTAAAGTTATTCGTCATCCTACTGTGGCGAGCAAGTCTTTCCTAGTGACTATTGGTGATCGCAGTGTGGGGGCATTGACATCGCGTGATCAAATGGTAGGTCCATGGCAAGTGCCAGTTGCTGATTGTGCTGTTACGCTTGATGATTATGAGGGGTACACTGGTCAAGCCATGTCTATGGGAGAGCGTTCTCCTATTGCTATCGCAAATCCAGCTGCTGCTTCGAGAATGGCTATTGCAGAGGCTATAACGAATATTGCCAGTGCAGATATTGCGAGCATAAGAGATCTAAAATTATCGGCAAATTGGATGGCTTCTTCTGGCTCTGAGGGTCAAGACGGTGCACTATATGAGGCGGTTAAATCATGTAGTGAATTTTGTATAGACCTTGGTATCTCTATTCCTGTAGGTAAAGATTCTCTTTCAATGAAAACAAAAGCTCAGGAAGAAGATGAGGAGCAGACTATTATTTCACCTGTTTCCTTGATTGTAAGTGCATTTTCAAATGTTAAGGATATAAGAAAATCATTGACTCCGCAGCTTGTGCACGATACGGATGAGTCATCAGTTCTTATTTTGATTGACTTAGGTGAAGGCAAGCAAAGGCTTGCAGGCTCTGTGCTATCACATGTTTTAAATCAGTATGGCAGTAAAACTCCTGATATGGAGAATGCTGATCTTCTTAAATCCTTTTTTGGTGCGATTCGTTCTCTTTCAGATAAGGGTCAAATCCTTAGCTATCACGATAGATCGGACGGTGGATTATTTGCTACTGTTGCAGAAATGGCTTTTGCTGGGCATATTGGTGTTTCTATAAATGTTGACATGCTTGTTTTTGATGAACAAAATAGTGATTTTGGTGATTTCAAAATTAAGCCAGATCAGGTTGAAAACCTTAGAAATGAAAGCACTATCAGAGCTTTATTTAATGAGGAAGCTGGTGCGGTGATTCAGGTTCGTAGATCTGATAGAGATGCTGTACTGCACACTCTTAGTGAAGCAGGTTTGTCTAAAGTCTCTCATGTTATTGGGTCATTAAATAAAACAGACTCTATCGATATATTGCGAGACGCAAAAGTTGTAGCTTCATTTCCACGCTCAGAACTAGGAAAAGAGTGGACAAAGGTTAGCTATAACATTTCTAAAAACAGAGATAATCCAAAAACATCTCTCGCAGAATTTAAACGTTGGGACGATATTTCTGACCCTGGCATGCAGGCAAAAGTTCATTTCAATCCACAAGAAAATTTAATTGCTCCATTTATTGGAAAAGGCTCCAAACCTCGCATAGCAATTTTGCGTGAGCAAGGATGTAATAGTCAATTAGAGATGGCTTGGGCTTTTGATAAAGCGGGTTTCCAAGCGTACGATGTGCATATGACAGACTTGCTTTCTGGTCGCAAGAAATTATTGGACTTTCAAGCCCTTGTAGCAGTTGGGGGCTTTAGTTATGGTGACGTTTTAGGTGCAGGTCAGGGATGGGCTAAGACCATTTTGTTTAATGAAATTTTAAGCACGCAATTTACTGAATTCTTTGATCGAGAAGATACTCTCGCGCTAGGTGTTTGTAATGGGTGTCAAATGATGGCTCATTTGGCTGGATCTGGAATGATTAAAGGGGCACAGGATTGGCCCGCATTTACATCAAACGTTTCTTCAAAATATGAAGCTCGATTATGCATGGTAGAAATTATGGATTCACCTTCTATTTTCTTCAAAGGCATGCAGGGGATGCAAGCTCCAATAGTCGTGTCACATGGTGAAGGGTACGCAAACTTTAGTGTTCAGGGCAACAAAGGCCAAGTACACAGGGCTTTACGTTATGTAAATAATGTCGGTCAGCCTACTGAATCCTATCCATTTAATCCGAATGGTAGCTTAGATGGTATTACGGGAGTTACAAGTACTGATGGGAGGTATATGATTATGATGCCGCATCCAGAACGTGTTACTAGAAATGCCATGCTCTCATGGTCTCCTAAACTTTGGGGGCAGAATGATAGTGGGGGAGATTTTTCACCTTGGATGCGTATGTTTATGAACGCACGTGTATTTTTTAATTAAAAATTTTATAATCTATCTTTGTGTAGGAGTAATTCATGCGATTAACCAAAAAAGCACTCACTTTTGATGATGTACTATTGGTGCCTGCTTATTCAAATATCCTTCCCAAGGATACTAGTCTTAAAACAAAATTAACTCGTAATATAAATCTAAATATTCCAATTGTCTCTGCGGCTATGGATACCGTAACAGAATCAAGCCTAGCCATTGCTATGGCTCAAGAGGGTGGTATCGGTATTATTCATAAAAATATGTCCGCAGATAAACAAGCTCAGGAAGTCTCACGCGTTAAACGTCACGAATTCGGTATTGTTATTGATCCTGTTACTGTATCACCGCAAACTACTGTTCGTGAAGCAATTGCGCTTCAGAAGTCCCATGGGTTTTCAGGATTGCCAGTAGTTGAAAATGGAAAACTAGTCGGCATTGTGACGAACCGCGATTTGCGTTTTGAAGAAAGATATTCAGAACTAATTGCAAATGTAATGACTCCAAAAGAGCGTCTAGTCACTATGAAGGAGACGCAAACTTTGGACGATGCACAAGCTTTGATGCATAAACATAGATTGGAACGCGTCCTTATCGTTAACGATAATTTTGAGTTACGTGGACTAGCTACAGTTAAAGATATTCTTAAAAATCATGAACACCCAGTCGCAAATAAAGACTCTAAAGGACAGTTACGCGTAGGTGCGGCTGTTGGTGTCGGTGAAGGTACAGAAGACCGTATCGAGAAATTAGTAGCCGCTGGAGTGGATGTTGTAGTAGTAGATACGGCTCACGGGCATTCTCAAGGGGTGATCAACCGTGTGAAATGGGTTAAGCAAAATTTTCCGCAAGTGGATGTAATAGGCGGGAACATTGCCACCGCAGCAGCAGCTTTAGCTTTAGTTGAAGCGGGTGCAGATGGTGTGAAAGTAGGGATTGGGCCAGGGTCTATTTGTACCACTCGCATTGTGGCAGGCGTTGGTGTTCCACAAATCACAGCAATCCACGATGTTTCAACAGCACTTGAGGGTACGGGTGTGCCTATGATTGCGGATGGCGGGATCCGTTATTCCGGAGATCTCTCGAAAGCGTTGGCAGCAGGGGCTCATTCATGCATGATGGGTAGTATGTTTGCGGGAACTGAGGAAGCACCGGGTGAGGTGATTTTATTTCAAGGGCGCTCATATAAGTCATATCGCGGCATGGGTTCGCTTGGTGCTATGGAGAAAGGCTCTGCGGATAGGTACTTCCAAGAAACTGGTTCTGCTACAGACAAACTGGTGCCTGAAGGTATCGAGGGGCGCGTACCTTATAAAGGCAGTGTGCTTGCGATTATCTACCAACTTATTGGAGGCGTGCGTGCATCTATGGGATACTGCGGTTGTCCGACGATTGAGGATATGCGTACTAAGGCTGAGTTCGTAGAGATTACATCAGCAGGTATGCGTGAGTCTCATGTACATGATGTACAAATTACGAAGGAATCTCCTAATTATCGTCAGGGATAAATAAGAAATAGGGGTGGAGTGCGGGAGCATTGCCACCCTTATTTTTTGGAGCGAAATCTATCGGCACGTGGCTTAATTAAAAGAGGCGTGAAGCGATATAAAAAGAGACCAAAAGCAATAATCCAAAATAGAGCGGCCGCATGCCAAAAGGCCAAGATAATATTGCTCGGATAGAGGCCAGACATGCGAATAACAAAAGCGATAAGCAAAGAAATATACATCCACACCATCCATCTATCGGCTTTAAGTGGCTGCCCAGTATGCCCTAATGACGTGCGTGTAAGCATTCCAATAATCATGACTGCAAAGCCGCCCATCCCAATAACATGAAGATGGAATGCGGGTCTTGATAGCATAAACGCCAGATTGTTTTGCGTACCCCAAGCTTCTACAAGAGCCGCATATGAAGGCGAGAGCAGAAAATATACGCCCGAAAAAATAAGCCCGAGACCTAAGAAAAAATACGAAATATAAAGCACCCAAAGCAGAGGTATGCGTACGACTTTGTGAGGTTTCCATTGCGATAGCTGAAAAATAGAAATAAGCCCTGTGGCAATAACCCCGCCTGCAGCCACTAAATGTAATCCCAACACTGATGCTGCGAATGTAGCCACCATAAGAGATAACTGTAAGGAGCCTGAGTTTTGGTGATTTGGGATTTCGATATTAGCTCCACGCGATGCAAAAAATGGCAATACTCTCCTAGCGATCATCAATGCGATATAGGCCATGCCGATAAAACCAAAGTCCAGATAACGCGAAACGCCAATATAATCTCCATTTAGAACGGAGTACAGATAGCCAAGATCAAGAAAAGCGAGCACTAAAAGGACAAAGGGCAGAATATAATTGCGTTTATTTTTTGTACTCCAGACAACCGCCCAAAGTCTATAAGCTGACGAAGCAAAGAATGAGAATTCAGTGACCATTCCGATTTTAAAGGCAATGTCATTTGGAATTAGCAGCAGAAATCGAGAAACCCACCATAGCAAAACAATGATCATCAAAGTGCGGCCCTGAGCAGGATTGCGACCTGTCCATGTGGCACTAGCTGTCAGAAGAAAGGCCACGGCAATAGTAATTACAACCCCCCACAACATCTCGTGAGCGTGCCAATAGCTAGCTGTCATCGGCCCTTTAAGTGAAGCAGGAACATAAATCCAAAGAATGATGGAGATAATAGACCATAACGCAGCCGATAGATAAAGCGGACGAAAGCCTAAAGAGAAAAGGGCTTTTAAGCTAGGCTTATTCGATTGAGGTTCATTGGAGTTTTGAATATTTACTAACATATGCTGTAAGGTAACGTAAAGCAAGGCTATAGGGTGGCAATAATAATTATTCTCAATAATATCAAAGCTTAATTTGAAACCAAGCAAAAACATTAAATTATGAGAGGTTAAATCTGCATGCTTACCGCATGCATACTCAGTAATCTCTTATAATTTTGAAATATTTAATACTTAGGTTTTTTAAATGCATCAGAAAATACTTATTCTTGATTTTGGCTCTCAAGTAACGCAATTAATTGCAAGACGAGTCCGTGAGACTGGCGTCTATTGTGAAATTCACTCAGGTGATGTGAGTGAGGAATTTCTACGCGAAGAGCAAGCAAAGGGTTTGAAAGGCGTTATTCTGTCGGGCAGTCACTCATCTGTATATGGTGAGGAATCGGATAAAGTTAGCAATGCCGTATTCGATTTAGGAGTTCCAGTTTTAGGTATTTGCTATGGCATGCAGCTTATGGCAATGCAACTGGGTGGTCGCGTTACATGGGCTAATCATCGAGAGTTTGGACATGCTGAAATTGAATTGCATGGTGACTCGAAATGGTTCAATGGCTTAAAAGATGGTGTTGTTGCAGGAGATGAATCTCGTCCTACCTTGCATGTCTGGATGAGTCATGGAGATCAAGTAGAAATCATGCCGGATGGATTCGTGTGCATTGCCTCCACAGGAAGTTGTCCGATAGCTGCTATGGCTGACGAGGGACGTGAATTTTATGCAGTGCAATTTCATCCAGAAGTAACTCACACAAAGCAAGGGGCTGAGCTACTGCGTCGCTTTGTTCGCGATATTTGCGGATGTGAAGGTGACTGGAATATGCCCGATTATATCGATGAGGCTGTGGCTTATATTAAAGATATTGTCGGCGAAGATGAAGTGCTTTTAGGCCTCTCAGGCGGGGTGGATTCTTCTGTTGCGGCAGCTTTAATTCATCGCGCAATAGGCGATAAGTTGAC
The DNA here is from genome assembly GCF_000687755.1 of Taylorella asinigenitalis ATCC 700933. Taxonomy (GTDB): domain Bacteria; phylum Pseudomonadota; class Gammaproteobacteria; order Burkholderiales; family Burkholderiaceae_B; genus Taylorella; species Taylorella asinigenitalis. Next base: position 232,393 of record NZ_JHXN01000001.1, on the reverse strand, counting down.
ATGTGTGTTTGTGGATCATGGATTGCTTCGAGAAAATGAAGGCGATCAAGTTATGCAGGCTTTAAGCACAAATTTAGGCGTAAAAATTATCCGAGTAAATGCAGCTGATCAATTTTTAGGAAAGCTTGCAGGTGTGTCCGACCCAGAGCAAAAACGCAAAATCATAGGACGCGAATTTGTTGAAGTTTTCCAAGAGGAAGCCGCCAAGCTTCCTAATGCGAAATGGCTTGCTCAAGGAACAATTTATCCAGATGTGATTGAATCTGCAGGATCAAAAACTGGTAAGGCGGTAACCATTAAATCGCATCATAATGTGGGCGGATTGCCAGAAACACTGAATTTAAAATTGCTTGAACCATTGCGAGAGTTGTTTAAGGATGAGGTGCGTAAACTTGGATTGGCCCTAGGTATTCCACAATCATTGATTTTTAGACATCCGTTCCCTGGACCAGGGCTTGGAGTGCGGATATTGGGCGAAATTAAACCTGAATATGTTAGCTTGCTCCAAAAAGCCGATACTATTTTTATAGAAGAGCTTCATAATTTTATTGATGAAGAGACGGGCAAATCTTGGTATGACCTTACATCGCAGGCTTTTACTGTGTTTTTGCCAGTTAAAAGCGTAGGAGTGATGGGCGATGGCCGCACATATGACTACGTAGTTGCATTGCGTGCCGTGCAGACGTCAGACTTTATGACGGCGGATTGGGCACCATTGCCATATTCTTTGTTGGCAAGGGTTTCGTCGCGCATCATAAATGAAGTTCGTGGCATTAATCGTGTGACCTATGACATTAGCTCTAAACCTCCTTCTACGATAGAGTGGGAGTAGGTGGGCTTCGTTTGTCTTCGGGACTGAAAATGTCCCTTCGCCTCACTCCGCTAGAGTACCAAGTGGTTACGGTGTTGGTGAGTAATCGTAAGGGTTTTAAGTTCAACTGGGGAGATTTCGGTGTGGGTAGTTCTCCGGTAGGGGTGTGGTTAAGCGGAGGCTTCGTTCGTCTTCGGGACTGACAATGTCCCTTCGCCTCACTTCGCTAGAGTACCAAGTGGTTACGATGTTGGTGAGTAAACGGAAGGGTTCTTAGTTCATCTGGGGAGGTCTCGGTGTGGGTTATTCGCCGGTGGTGGTGTGGTTAAGCGGGGGCTTCGTTCGTCTTCGGGACTGACAATGTCCCTTCGCCTCACTTCGCTAGAGTACCAAGTGGTTACGATGTTGGTGAGTAATCATAAGGGTTCTTAGTTCAGCTGGGGAAGTCTCGGTGTGGGTGGTTATCTGGTGGGGTGTGTTTAGGTGCTTAGTTAAAAGCTCGTATATTCATAATTAAGTTTACTTAATGCTACAAAAGGGACAAGTAACGTTATCCACATCATAAGATACTAAGAAATAATAATACTGCAAACTACACAAAAAGAATTAATTTTTCACCTAATTACATAGGTTACTTTTTAAAATCATTTAATTTATCAATGTATTCTTTGAATATCTTTTGAAGAAAATATTTTGAAAGCCAGAATGAGTGGTTAGAAACTCTACAATCATTAGGTAGTGCATTGGTAACACTTTTATTATTTATATATTTACCCTTTCCATAAATGGATTTCTTTCCATAAATGGATTCATTAGGCAACTCATAAACTGATTGGCTTGAATGAATTTTATAGAAAATGACATTACACTCTATAGCCTTGGGAAATTTATGTTCAATTCTATTGCCGTTTTCCCCTTTTACGACTCTAAAAATATCATTTTGACCTAATATGGTTTTAACACTTTCCCAATCTCTTTTAAGTCCATCCTCTAATTGTTCAGGAAACCCCCAGAAAAATACATGCTTCAATATATATTTATCTTGTTGACTATCATCCTGCACAAATAAAACGAACATTATTCGTTTTTGATATATTTCTGTATAAACCTGTGATTGCTTCCATTTCTTTTCTTTATACAAAGTTTTAAAACGAAAAACTTTGAATGGTGAATCTTCTTTGGGCAATAAATTAGGTTTTACTCTTATAACTCTAAGTAACATATTGGATTTTTGGAACTCTTCTGAAAGTTCGATATTTTCTTTAAGATTAAAAATTTTTCGGATTAAAAGATTAGCTTTATTCTTAGAATTTTCTCTTATCTTAAATTCTTCTAATAAGTTATCTAAAGTTTTACCAAAGTGAGGTTGAAATTTCTCTACAATTAAATCTTCAAAGGGCTTAGATTTTTCTTTATCATTTTTGGCTATAGATTCAAATTGTGAAGTAATTTTGGGGATTGTTGATACATATCCATATAGCTTTTTATTTCTTTCATGCTGAAGGTTTTTAAACTTATTATTTAGTAAATAATTCAAGTATTTTGGTTTTAGTGACCAACATCTTGGCTTAGCTGGTATAACACCGAATCTTTGTTTTGTTAAGCAATTCCCGTTTTGACCTTTTACTGAAGCTGCAAGATAGGTGGTGTCGCTTTCAGATATCGTATGAGCCTTACCCTCCAATATTTTATTAGAAATTGTTTCATAATCCCTTATGATTTGAGGCAAATCTTCATTAAGCCAATCATAAAAGCCAATGTAATTAATAGTGCTTTTCAGTATGTTTTCTTTTGAGACATGTTTATAAAATAGGATTATTATGTTTTTACATTTTTCATACAAAGGGGACTCTTCAAATTTTACTTTTTTATAGTTTTTATAGTTAATCATACATAACGAGAGTCTCTCTTTAGCTTTTAAAGTTATTTCAGGGGTATTATTAGAACAATTTTTTTCTATTTTTGATTTTTTTTTAGTTGAAACGTAGGGGGTAACTTTAATCTCAAGAGGTATGTCCGTAAAATCAGCAGTTTTTTTATTGTTGAGATTATATCCATAAAAACATTTTTCTATTATTTGTCCAACTTTACCTTTGTTCTTCTCATCGAACTTTTGTTTAACCTCAGAAGAATTATTAACGATTTTTTTGTTTAGGTAATCGTCCCTGGATTTGTAGCAATTTTTGTCGTATTCAGATATTATTTGTTCTAAACTTTTATCTAATATTCTTTTTGAATATTCATACATGCTTTTTAAATCGCTATCATCGTAACTAAAAAGTTCTTGGGATTCTTTGAGTTGGGTGCTAGACATAATTAATCCGTATTTATACTTACTACAAACATTTTATGAAAAATAAGTCGATGCTCAAAATACTGGAACTATTTGCTGGAGTAGGTGGTTTTAGAGTAGGACTTGAAAATTCTGATTCGTCATTTTTTCAAACTCATTGGTCAAATCAATTTGAACCCTTAAGAGTCTCACAAGATGCCTTTGAGGTTTATAACTATCATTTTCCAGATTCTGAGAATATAAATATTGATATTGCAAAAATTCCTGATAGTAAGTTCTTATCAATGGATGTTGACCTGATTGTGGGTGGTTTTCCATGCCAAGATTATTCAGTTGCAAGGAGCAAAAAAAATGAGTTAGGTATTGAGGGTAAGAAAGGGGTTTTATTCTGGCAAATTATTCGAGCAACCAAATTAACTAATCCTCAATATTTGATATTGGAAAACGTTGATAGACTTTTAAAAGCACCCTCAAAACAGCGAGGTAGAGACTTTGCTATTATGATGTCAGCGTTTAATTCTCTTGGATATTCATTAGAATGGAGGGTTATAAACGCAGCCGATTATGGTAGAAGTCAAAAGAGAAGTAGAGTTTACATTTTTGTATTTAAAAACGATTCAAAATATTTTAAAAAATTTACATTATTTAAAAAATCTAATCTAGAAGAAACAAGACTAATTAAATTAGCAAAACTACATCTAAAAAAATTTGGACTATTTGCAAGACAGTTCCCAGTTAAAAATGAGTTGAATAAAAATAGAATATCGTACGGTAAGCTTTCCGACGATATATTGGATGTTTCCAATAATTTTGTGGGTAATTTCTGGAATTCAGGAATTATGACTCAGGGTAACTTTGTTTCTTTAGAATTAAATTCTAATTATGAAGGTAAACGTTTAACTCTTAGAGACATAGTTCAAAAAAATTGTGAAATACCAAAAAGGTTTTTCATAACAGATGATTTAACGATTCGAAAATTTAAATACCTTAGAGGACCAAAGAAAATTGAAAGAACCTCTTCAGACGGCTTTAAATATATGTTTGCTGAGGGTGGAATGTCTGAAGTCGATGACCTTGATTCACCAGGAAGAACTATGTTAACTTCAGAAGGTTCAATAAACAGATCAACACATTTTCTTCAAGTAGATAACAAATATAGACTATTGACACCCATTGAAGCTGAGAGGCTACAAGATTTCCCTGACAATTGGACTAAGTATAAAAAAACCTCTACTGGAGAGGTAGTTGAAGTTTCAGACAGAATGCGCATGTTTTTTATGGGTAATGCTCTAGTCACAGATATTGTCAAACAAATTGGTGATTATTTAAAGAAAATTTAAAACCCTAAATTTGTATAGACATTAGGATTTTCCCTCTGAATTATCTTGTATTTCTTAACTTATGATGAAAGTTCCAACACTTTTTGAGGTTAAGAAATATGAAGTTCCCACTTAAATCATTAACAATTATTATTGCTTCACTTTTTGCTGCTCAAAGTAACTCTGCTCCTGTACTAAGTACGGATGATGTGAAGGTTAGTCAATTGTCAGAGTTCTCTGCTAATGCGTGGATAGAGGTTGATGTTCATGCCTTCGAAAGCAATATTGCTGAACTCCAAAGATTACTAAATGGTAAATCTAAAGTTTGTGCAATTCTAAAAGCTGATGCATACGGACATGGTATTAATCTTCTAATGCCGAGTATAATAAAAATGAATGTACCATGCATAGGCATTGCCAGCAATGAGGAAGCCAGAATTGCAAGAGCCCATAAATATGAAGGTACCATTATGCGTGTGAGGGCGGCTTCTATTAATGAAATCAAAGATGGTATTTAATATGATATGGAAGAGCTTGTAGGTGATGTGACGCAGGCTCAAACCATTAAAGATTTGGCTAAGGAAGCAGGTAAAGATGTGCGAATTCATATATCTTTAAATTCTGCTGGTATGGATAGAAATGGTATTGACATGACTACTGAAAAGGGCAGGTCAGAGGCACTGGAACTTACAAAGTTCTCTAATTTAAAGGTAGTTGGAATTATGACCCATTATCCAGAAGAGGATGAAGAAGTAATTCGTAAAGATTTGGCTAGATTTAATGAAGACACTAAATGGCTTATTGAAAATGCTGGTTTAAAACGTGACCAAATTGTCTTACACACCGCAAATTCTTATACTACCTAACTGTACCTGAAGCTCATTTTAATATGGTGAGGCCTGGTAGCTTACTATATGGTGATTCTAGACCTACGAGAACTGAATATAAACGCATTTTCTCGTTTAAATCGAGGGTGGCTAATATCAATCATTATCCAAAAGGCTCTACCGTTGGGTATGACAGAACATTCACTTTAGAAAGAGATTCTATGTTAGCAAATCTGCCGTTTTGGTATTCGGATGGTTATAGAAGGGTGTTTTCTAATAAGGGTTATGTATTAATTAATGGTCATAAGGTTCCAGTTGTGGGCAGATTTTCTATGAATACAACTATGGTGGATGTCACAGATTTCCCTGATTTTTAGAGGGTGCTGAGGTAGTAATATTTGGAACTCAGGGTGTTGCGAAAGTTGAGCATTCCGTTATTGAAGAGATAAATGGTGCTTTATTGGCAGACCTTTACACTGTGTGGGGGAATTCAAATCCAAGGATCGTGAAACCAACCAACTAATTATTTTACAAATGCTAATGATAATTATTATCATTAGCATTCAATTTATGATATCCTTGCATTCTGGTACTAATTTGAAACAAATTATGGGGATAGGATGCAAAAAGTTTTCACATATACTGCGGTTATGTTGCTTTGCGTGCAGGGTTCGGTTGCATTGCCACAAACAAATTCCATTGAAATCGAGGATATTGATGTAATCTCTGATGCTCAAGAGTCGACTTCAAAGCAAAGTGTTTATATTGCTCCTAAGGCGACGTCGGTGCGTGTGATAGAAAAAAATAACACTAAGTCTGTGGATGATATTATGCGGTCGGTGCCTGGGGCTTTTACGAATATCGATAAAACTTCAGGGGCCGTGAATGTAAATATTCGGGGTATGAGTGGCTTCGGTCGTGTCAATACGATGATAGACGGTGTGTCTCAGACGTTTTACGCTGCATCGTCAGACAATGGCTCTAAGGCAGGCGGTACGTCTACTTATGGCAGTCTTGTTGATCCGAATTTTATTCGAGGAATTGATATTGAGAGGGGCGGCTTCTCGGGGCGTGGTGGTGTTAATGCTTTGATGGGTTCTTCGAATTTTCGCACTGTGTCTGCAGATGACATTGTGCAAAATGGTCGCAATTTTGGTATTCAGTTAAGCGGTGCGAAAGGGAATAACGGTATCGGTCCTAATTTTGCGGCTATTGGGGCGTATAGACGTAATGTTGGGGAGAGTGGATCGCTTTCGTTCTTGTATGGTGTTTCGCTTAGAAATACTTCTGAAGATTTTAAGGTAGGTGGCAATGTTCAACCCCGCGTCTACCATAAGACGAATCGCAAAGGCTACAACACGGTTCTCCGAGTAATTGAAGTCGAAAATGAAAAGGGTCACTTAGAAAAGAAAACTGTTCAAGTAACAGTTCCATATGATGTATATGAAGATCAATATGGAAATTCATACGATCATGACCCAAGTGCTTTGGATAAATCATTAAAGCAGACTCCACTCAGTCACATTGCCAAAATTCAATATCAAAATGATATGTTAAGCACAGCTTTGCAGTATCGAGATTACAAGACGGAACTCTCAGGCCGTATCATAAGGCAAAACACATATCAATTCGATGCGAATATTCATCCAGAAGATAACAATTTAATTGATTTCAATATCTTGGCTGCACGCACTATAGGCAAACAGCACTTCGATAAGGCTGCAAGATTCCAGAGCTTTAAGTTATTAAAGGATTTGGATTTAAAAAATACTGCGGATACGATTGATTTAAACAACACGTTTAGAATGAAACTAGCTGACAATGCGAATCTACGCACAACAGTAGGTTTTAATATGCTTAAAAATAAGTATGAGAGAAATCGAAATCCGTATGAGATCAACTACATTTCCAACTCAAATAATCTCCTATATGACACTGCTTTATTTGATGGTAACTATATGGTAGGCGGTCGTCTTTCTAATACGGTTCAGCCAGAGGGTGCTCAAGAATTTCAATCTGTATATCTTGATAATACTCTAAACTGGGGTATCTTCAGTCTTGATGTAAATCTTAACTACACGAAAGCTGATCATAAGGGTAAGGTGTATATGTACAAGGGGTTGAATGGGCCTTCTCGACGTGCATGGCTTAAAGAGAAATATTCAAAAGATATATTTGCCGTAGTGGCTAATCCAAGCTTTACAAAAGACTCATATGCGGGTTCATTTGCAAATCCAGAATATGAAAAAATTATTTCGAATAACCTAATCTATGAATTCGATGAAACCTTGGACATTGCTGGAGGTACGGAAGAAAATGAAGATGGTGTTATGCCAGATGGAGTTATAGACAGAAAAGATTTCGATGCTCTTAAACAAAGAAATATGTATTCATTTGCTGAATTAGGAAAACTTAAAAAACGTCTTAAACGTGAGGGTTTATCGAACGAGGAAATTAATAAACGCATTGATCAAAGATGGAATGAAATGGTTCAAGATATGACGGAGGATCTTTTTAATACAGTTTCCTCTGATCCAAAGGATTGGAACTATGAAGAGATTCAAAAGGGTTCGAATCGATATCTAAACTACCACATAGGTTTGTCAGCAAATATAAGTGATTGGTTTACTCCTTTTGTCAATATTTCCAGAACGCATAGAGCTCCAAATGTGACGGAAATGTATTTCTCCGAATTGGCTGACTCAGGTGTGGATTCAAACATGAAACCAGAGATTGCAAAAACTACCCAAGTAGGGTTTAATACGTTTAAGGAGAATATTTTTAAAGAAGGTGATTTTCTAGGTCTTAAAGTCCTTGCTTATAAAACTGAAATCGAAAATTATATCTATAACATAAAAGGTAATAGACATATAGGAGAGGATGCTTACAACAAATATGGCTTTAACTGGTATATCTACCATAAAAATAGCCAAGTGCCTGTAAAAATTAGAGGTTTTGAGATTGAACTGAATTACGATTCGGGTAATTTCTTTGCAAATCTATCTTATGCACGTCAAAAAACGAATCAGCCATTAAACTTTACGGATGCGAGTCCAGATATTGATTCTAAAGATGGGCGTGAGCGTTATTTTCAAGGTTATGGCCTTACAAAACTGACTATGCTTCCTCGTGATTACGCATCTATAGAGTTGGGAGGGAGATTCTTTAATAAGAAATTGGTACTCGGGGGCATTGCCAAATACTATGGGCCAAGCAAAATAAGCAAAGCGTATGATGCGATTCCGATGGATTGTAGCGGAGAGCCAGCTGTTCATGTGGTCTTGCCTGATGGAAGCTCATATTGGAAGACGAACCATCTCTGCGGTTTTACAAAAAGAGAGGGCACGCTTAAAAAACAACCTTGGATTTTTGATATATATGCTACTTATCAGCCAAACGATAATTTAAGTGTTAAGCTTGAAGTGCAAAACGTGTTTAATAAAGGATATATAAACCCTCTTGACGCTGGCAATGATTCTGCAAATCAATTTTTATTTCAATCTGGTGCAGGGGATTATGCACATATGGGCGATAATTATGCAAGAGGTCGTACGGCGATATTAAGTATTGATTATAGATACTAGATCATTGCCATCTAGAGTATATAATCATATTAATTTTAGGGAATTTGAATGGATGAAATCGATAATTATTTGATTGTATGTCTTAGATTTAATTTGCATTTTTTGAATAAGAGGATTCAAAAGGTAGCAAAGAAACAGAATCTTGCATTGAATGAGTTTGACCTTTTGCATCTCTTATATTGCAATGGAGAGATAGGTGTAACCGAATTAAAAAAATGGATACCGATAGGTCCTAGTTATGTCGACATTATTCTTAAGAAACTCTTAGTAGGTGGGTATGTAGATCGCCGAAGGAATCCTACTGATCGCAGAGAGGTTCTTTTTAAATTAAGTGAGCAAGGCATGTTTGTTATGGATAGTCTTATAGTGGATTATCAAAAAAGTATAGCTAAGTCCTTTGCAATACTTACTGAAGACGACAAATATAATCTTGTTAATCTATTGAAGAAATTAGGGAGGGGGTATGACCTGTAAGGTTACAAATATGCAAACTGGATTTGCTACTAAAGACGGTGCTGGTGTGAGTTTGATTCGTGTTTTGGGACATGATACGGTCAAAATCTATGACCCGATACTTATGCTTGACTCTTTCGATAGCACCAATCCAGACGACTACACTGCTGGATTTCCTATGCATCCACACAGAGGAATTGAAACTATATCTTATGTGTTCAGTGGTGGCATGCAACATCGAGATAATCTTGGATTTGTAGACACAGTATCTAATGGTGAAGTTCAATGGATGACTGCTGGGTCTGGTATTCTTCATGAAGAAAAAGTACCAGCTGCGGATAGATTATTAGGTGTCCAACTTTGGTTGAATATGCCTGCGGCTAATAAGATGAATGACCCTGAGTATCATCCTATTAAGAACTCTGATATTAAAGAGATTGAACTAGATGGAGCCAAGCTACGTCTTCTTGCAGGTCGATTTCCAATAAAGAGCTTTGATGAAGAGGAATCGAACGATCAGCAAGTCGCTAAAGGATTCATATCAAAGTATTCTCCATTGAATTATTATGATGTAAGTATGGAAGATGGTGCTGTGGTTGATATTCCTGTTCCGACCGATGCTTCTGTAATGATTTTTACCCTGCTTGGTTCTGTAAAAGTAGGTGATACTGTAGTTAATCCTAAAACTGCCGCAAAAATCTCTTCTGATGGAATATTAAAGCTTGAGGCTACTGATGGGGAAAATAAAGTCTTAGTAATGATTTCTAAAGCTTTAAATGAGCCAGTTGCTTGGGGTGGTCCTATTGTGATGAATACCCGAGATGAATTGGATCTTGCCTTTCAAGAATTAAGAAACGGTACATTTATTAAATCTAAGATGGCTATAGAGAAATAACTTATCCATGATTCTAATCAGCGAACCTCTACTTAAGGGCTTCACATTTATTGACCTTTTTTCTGGAATAGGTGGCTTTAGAGTTGCCTTGCAAAGTCTCGGTGCAAAGTGCTTATTTTCTAGCGATTGGGATAGATACGCTAAAGAGACTTATTGGATAAATTTCAAAGAACTTCCTCACGATGATATTACTAAAATAGATCTAAAGTTTATACCCGAACACGATATATTGTGTGCGGGCTTTCCTTGTCAGGCTTTTTCAATCAGTGGGAAAAGATTGGGATTTGAGGATAGTAGAGGGACTTTATTTTTTGATGTTGTACGAATTGCTGAGTCAAGACGTCCTAAAGTTATATTTTTAGAAAACGTAAGGAATTTTGCTAATCATGATAGTGGACGAACTTTGAGGGTAGTTAAACAATCTCTTTTGAGACTCGGTTACAGTTTTGACTGGAAGGTTTTGAATTCTTCAGATTATGGGATTCCTCAAAGTAGAGCGAGAGTATTTATGGTTGCATTCCGTGAAGATCTTAAACATTTAGAGTTTAATTTTCCTCCGCCAATGAAATTAAATAAGTATGTAGAGGATATTTTATTACCTGATTCTGAAACATCTCACTTAGTTCGAGAAAGAGAGGATATAAATTTATTTAGAGATGAGCCTGAATTAAATGTTGATGAAACTTATAGAATTGGTATAGTTGGTAAAGGTGGTCAGGGTGAGAGGATATATAGTCCAAAAGGCTTATCTGTTACTTTTTCTGCAAATGGTGGCGGGCTTTTCGCTCACACATGTGGCTATTTAATAAATGGTAAAACTAGAAGATTGCATCCTAGAGAGTGTGCTCGTTTAATGGGTTTCCCAGACGACTTTAAACTGAACCCCAATGAAAAGCAGGCTTACAAGCAACTAGGAAATTCTGTAGTTGTTGATGTAGTTCAAAGTGTCGCTCAAGAGATAGGTAAAACCTTATCTCTTGAGTATGAGAAATAATTTAAGAAGTTAATTTCTTAAGTTCTATATCAGCTTGAACTAATTTAGACTCCATTGATGAATTAAGTGGTTTCAGTGAAATTGAAAAAATAATATTGGAATTATGAGTATTTGATAGTTGTCTTACTCTGTAAGCACCCCTGCCTAATTCTAGATTTCTTTTAAGCATAAATCTTCTACCATTAGCTTCTAAAACCAATTCGTTATAGTTAGTATCTGAGTCAATAAAAAGGTTTTTATCTTTTATTTCAACATGCTTATTAGATGGTTTTATGTAATTTTTAAAAGTTTCTAAAAAAGCTTTCTCATGGATAGTGCTTATTGAATTTGACCCACTTGTTTTCTGACGATATATAGCTTGAACATTAAAAAAGTATTTTAAGTCTTCACGCTTAAAAACTAGAAATTTAGTTTTATCATTTACTGTTGTTGCAGTAATAATAAATTTCACATTCTTGTTGCGCATTGCTTCATTTATCCAACTATAGATATAATGCGGATCTATTTTTAACTTAGCACCACTAGTCCCCGCATTTGAATATGCATCATGTTCATTATTCATGGTCTCAACCATGAACCTAGATAATAAGTTATTCGGATTTCTATTCATTTCTGAGTAGACAAATTTTCCATTCTTATCTTTCACTACAAATTGGCCACATTGAGCCTGACCCATTTTGCATTCGATATAGAAATTACCTCTCCTAAAAGATATATCGCTAACAGTTGAATTTGATCCGCCAACACATTTAAAGCTGTTGCCGCATTCGTAATTTTCATTTAGATATGTCGCACAAGCCTCTTCAAAATCACTCCAACTCATATTTCCCCCTAATTAAATATAAAATAGATGGAATTTATGTTAATTAAATTTAGTTAAATTTGTGTTACTAGATAAAACAAATGTTTTCAAATCAATACTTTATGAAAATTGCTCTGCAAAATGCAGAGAAAGCATATGAAAATGGTGAGGTTCCAGTCGGTGCGGTGATAGTGGGCCCAAATAATGAAATTGTAGGGCAAGGATTTAATCAAGTTATAAGTAAAGCAGACTCTACTGCCCATGCGGAAATCGTTGCTTTAAGAGAAGCTAATAAATATTATAAGAATTACCGACTCCCTAAGGGTTCCTCCCTTTATGTAACCCTAGAGCCTTGTATAATGTGTCTCGGAGCTTTGTTGCATGCCCGACTTGAAAATTTAATCATTGGGACGCGAGACTATAAAACTGGTGCTTGCGGTGGAAATTTATCAATCCATTCATCAGATTTAAATCATCATATGAATACTAGTGTCGGTGTTATGGCTGAAGAATGCTCCGAAATTTTAAAAAAATTTTTTCGAGAAAGACGCATCGTAAAGGATATTTAGCATGATAGACTCCCTAAAAAAATCCGACGAACACGAATTAGAACAATTAGTTAATGATGCCCAAATACTCTTTGATGAAGCAGATGACGTACCGTTGCAAGTTAGAGAATATGAAAAAAAACTTGGCATTTACCTAATTTCACCTTCAAGCTATTTAGCAGACCCAAAAAGAATACAAGTTGCAAAAACAAATCTACAAAGCTTCGGCTTTAAAGTAAAAGTCGATAAATGTGCAACTGAAAAATATCTTAGATTTGCTGGTACCGATATACAAAGGGCGAAATCATTCACTCGTGCTATTAAGGAGTCGAAAGCACCCATAATTATGCCTACTCGTGGTGGGTATGGATTAACAAGAATATTGCCACTTATAGATTGGAAGCTGCTAGCAGAAAATCCTCGCACTTATTGCGGATACAGCGATTTCACGGCATTCAATCTTGCTTTACTTGCTAAGACAGGATTGCCTAGTTTTACAGGACCTAATGCTGTAAGCGATTTTGGTTCAGATAAACTCGATGAACTAACTACCGAAATCTTTGTCGAGATGATGCGTGGGGAACTTGAAATTCTTAGTTTTGTATCTGAAGAGTCCGACTCCGTGGATGAAACAGGTGTTTTATGGGGTGGTAATCTTGCATTGCTCACAGCATTACTTGGAACGCCATATTTTCCAAAAATCAAAAAAGGTATTTTGTTTTTAGAGGATGTAAGCGAACATCCATATCGAGTAGAGCGTCTACTTATTCAGCTGCACCAGGCGGGAGTTTTAAAAACACAAAAAGCAATTGTCCTTGGAGATGTGTCTGACTATCAATTAGTGGATAACGATAATGGTTTTAGCCTGATTTCAGTTATTGAATGGTTACGCAAGACAGTTAAAGTGCCCGTTGTGACTGGACTTCCGTATGGACATGGGGAGGTGCGGGTAACATTGCCAATAGGGAAAAAAGTTGGACTTGCAACTGAAGATGGCATGGCACATTTAGTCATCGATAAGCATAATCACTCAAAAGATGACTCTGACCATCATACAAATTGTCTAAATCTTGAAAAATATAAGAGAAAAAATAAGTGATCCAAACTTCAAATCTAACTATTCAATTTGGTCCAAAGCCGCTCTTCGAGAATGTATCGGTTAAGTTTTCTGGGGGCAATAGATACGGACTTATCGGCGCTAATGGTTCGGGCAAATCAACATTAATGAAAATTCTTGGAGGAGAGCTTGAGCCTACCTCAGGAAATGTATCCTTAGACCCAGGCCTTAGATTAGGAAAGTTGCGTCAAGATCAGTTTGCATACGAAGATAAGCGAGTTTTGGATGTGGTCATTATGGGCCATAAAGAAATGTGGGATGCGATGACCCAAAGGGATGCGATTTATGCAAATCCTGATGCCAGCGAAGATGATTATATGCGTGCTGCTGAACTTGAAGCCAAGTTTGCGGAATATGATGGTTATACGGCTGAAGCGAGAGCAGGTGAATTACTACTGGGTCTTGAAATTCCTATTGAAAAGCATAATGCTTTAATGAGCGAGATTCCTCCTGGATTGAAACTTCGTGTTTTACTTGCTCAAGCTTTATTCTCAAACCCTGATGTGTTGTTGCTTGATGAGCCTACGAACAACTTAGATATCAATACAATTCGTTGGTTGGAAAACGTGCTTAATCAATATGAGAGTACGATGATTATTATCAGTCACGATAGGCATTTTTTAAATCAGGTTTGTACTCACATGGCCGATCTCGATTATGGAGAATTGCGTATCTACCCTGGTAATTACGATGACTTTATGCTCGCTTCAACTCAGGCTCGTGAACGCATGCTGGCAAATAATGCAAAGGCTAAAGAGCGAGTTTCAGAGCTTCAAGACTTTGTTAGACGATTTGCGGCTAATAAATCAAAATCTCGTCAAGCAACCTCTCGTTTAAAGCAAATCGATAAGATTAAGGCCGAGCAGGTAGAGATTAAGCCATCCTCTAGACAAAATCCTTTTATTAGGTTTGAGCAGAAAAAACCTTTGCACAGGCTTGCATTTGAGGCAGATAAAATTTCTAAGTCCTATGATTTGCCTGTAATTCGTGATTTCAGTGCCATGGTTGAAGCTGGACAAAAAATTGCCATTATCGGTGGCAATGGTGTCGGGAAAACTACTCTATTGCGTATGCTCGCACTCGATTTAAAACCTGATTCTGGTTCTCTTAAATGGTCAGAAAATGCAGATATTGGTTATATGGCTCAAGATGTATCCTATGCTTTTTCTAAATCCTCAAATTTATTTGATTGGATGTCTGAATTTAGGCAAGAGGGTGATGACGATCAACAAATTAGGTCTGTATTAGGCCGTTTGCTTTTTTCAGCAGATGACATTGTTAAAGATGTTAGTGTTTTATCGGGCGGTGAGAAAAATCGTATGTTTTTCGGCAGATTGATGCTTGGAAAACACAATGCTTTATTACTTGACGAGCCTACTAATCACCTAGATATGGAGTCAATAGAGTCTCTTCAAATGGCTTTAGAGAAATTCAAGGGAACTGTTGTCTTTGTTTCTCATGACCGAGAGTTTGTTAGTGGGATAGCCGATAGGATTATAGAAATATTTCCTGATGGACAAATAATTGACTATCAAGGAAACTATGACGATTATCTGCGTTCTAGACATATAGAAGAAGATTAATGTCTTCAAAAATCTATAGAATTCAATCATATCAGTATTTCGAAGAGCGAATTAAAAATAGTCTTTTTATTTGCCATTGTGCTCCTGTTTTTAGTGCAGAAGAGGCATTTGATTTCTTCAATAAATACAGCCAGTCTGATGCCACTCATAATTGTTGGGCCTACAAATTAATTGATTCATATAGGTTTAATGATGATGGAGAACCAGGTGGAACAGCTGGAAGGCCTATGCTTCAGGCTATTGAGGGAAAAAATCTAATCAATGTTGCTTCATTAGTAATTAGATATTATGGTGGCATAAAGCTAGGTACTGGTGGACTAATGCGTGCTTATGGCGGTGTGACGGCTAAATGCTTGGACCAAGCAACATTGATTGAAGTCGTTCCAACTAAGAAAATAATTTGCAAAGTGCCATTCAGTGACATTGCCATAGTGAAGTCAAAATTCACTCAAGGAATAAGTGTTGTGGAAGAGAATTTCACTAATGAAGGTGTAGTTTGGCAACTAGAAGTAGAGGAGAACTTAGTGTCAAATCTTGGTCAGACTGTAATAAATCTGACCAAGGGTAAAGGGGTATGGGAATTCCCTGAAATTAAGCAATAGCAAATCTAAGCACAAACAGAGCGGCAATTAAAATTGTTGCTAGATGCAGCTCTTTAAATCGGAATGTGAATGCTTTAATAATTACATAACTGATAAAGCCAAATGCCATACCTTCAGCGATAGAGTAAGTGAAAGGCATAGCAATCAATGTAATTGCTGATGGCACAACCTCTGTCATATCATTCCAATCTATCTCAGTGATTTCTCTAAGCATTAAAAGTGCAACATAAATCAATGCGGGAGCAGTGGCATATGCAGGAATAACTCCAGCTAGTGGCGATAGGAATAACACTAACAAGAATAAAATTCCAATAACAAATGCTGTTAAACCAGTGCGACCACCTGCCTGAACACCAGACATACTTTCCACATATGCTGTAGTACTTGAAGTACCAATTAGAGAACCAGCTAATATGGCAGCAGAGTCGGCCATGAGTGCTTTACCTAAATTGTTTTTGCGATTAGGTCCAACATCTATAAGATTTGCTCTTTTTGCTACACCTATCATAGTCCCAGTGGCATCAAAAACTTCGACCAATACAAACACAAGTAATACGCTAATTAATCCTTTTTCCATAACACCAGGAATATCTAGTGCGAGAAAAGTAGAGCTAATAGATGGAGGCGTTGAAATTATGCTTGCAGGTACAGGTGTAAAGCCGAGGATAATTGAAAGAGCTGAGACAGCTAAAATCCCTATAAGAATGGCACCACGTACTTTTAAGCAATCAAGAATTACTATTATGAAAAATCCGAGAATGGCTAATTGGACTTGGTGGGATCCGAAATCTCCGTGACCCGTGAGTGTAGCTGGGTTATCTATAACAATACCTGATGATTGGAATCCAATAAAAGCCAAAAATAGACCAATACCCGCAACAATCGCAGATCTTAAAGATTGAGGGATACCATCAATTAACCATTTGCGAGCACCAGTTAGTGTAAGAATGAAAAATATCACACCAGAGAGGAAAACTGCGGCTAAAGCTTGCTGCCATGTATAACCCATAGCACCAACCACACCAAATGCAAAGAATGCATTAAGGCCCATTCCAGGAGCCATACCGATTGGCCAATTAGCAAGAAAGGCCATAATAAATGAACCTACGGCAGCAGCCAAGCAGGTGGCAACGAACACCGCACCTGTATCCATTCCTGTAGTTCCTAAAATATTAGGATTAACAAATATAATGTAGGACATGGTTAGGAATGTTGTGATTCCAGCAAGAACTTCAGTTCTTATATTTGAATTATGTTCAGAAAGTTTGAACATCCTCTCAAACATGATAAAACTCCAAATGGTGTAAGAATGCGTCATTTTAATTCCTAAACTATGAATTACATGAATTGTGAAAAGTCTTATATATTAAAATTTTATTTAAACCCTTTATTTACCTTAAATTTGTTTTTTTATAACAACAGATATGTTAGTACTCGGTATTGAAAGCTCCTGTGATGAAACTGGATTAGCCCTTGTTGACACGCAAGATGGATTGCTTGGTCATACATTGCATTCTCAGATTAAATTGCATGAGGAATATGGTGGAGTAGTGCCAGAGCTAGCATCTAGGAATCATATAAAGAATTTATTGCCACTTTTACATGAGCTCCTTTTAAAAACCAATAAAAGTTTAAAAGATATTGACATTGTTGCTTATACTGCTGGCCCTGGTCTTCAAGGGGCTTTACTGGTGGCTTCTTCATTTGCACATGGTTTTGCATGGAGTCAGGCTCTACCACTTATACCCATTCACCATCTTGAAGGGCACCTGCTTTCTCCGATGCTTTCTGAGCCTAAGCTGGAATTTCCATTTGTAGCTCTGTTGGTTAGTGGTGGACACACTCAGATAATGCAAGTAAATGGGATAGGGGACTACAAACTCTTAGGTGAAACATTAGATGATGCGGCTGGTGAGGCTTTTGATAAAACCGCAAAAATTTTAGGTTTACCTTACCCTGGAGGAGCACATTTAGCAAGGTTAGCAAAAGAAGGGGATGCATCGGCGTATGCATTGCCACGGCCAATGAAGCATAGTAAGGATTTAAACTTCAGTTTCAGCGGCTTAAAAACAGCTGTTATGAACCAATATAACAAACTAGCTGCTAGTGAAATTACTCAAAAAAATCTTGCTGATTTAGCTGCCGCAACCCAAGAGGCAATTGTTGATGTTTTAGTCCATAAAGTAATAGAAGCTCTAAAAATGACTGACTCTAAAAGGCTTGTTGTTGCAGGAGGTGTTGGAGCGAATCAAGAATTACGTAGCAGACTTAAAAGCGAAACTTCTAAGCTTGGGGTTGAAGTATATTTTCCTCCGCTAGAATTTTGCACCGATAACGGAGCAATGATTGCAAATGCTGCTAGTGAAAGAATTAAGGCTGGAAAAGTAAAACTCTATAAAAACTACAACCAGCCTGTAAGAGCGAATTGGCCACTTGAGGATATCAATTCTTTTTATTAATGAGCTTATCAATATTGGATTTGTGCTTATATAAAAGGAGTGTCGCCATAACAATAATTGCAGCAAAGATTGGCCAAACTATATAAGAACTCATATGTATAAATAGGTATATGAAGGGTGCTGCCAATGCGGTGATTATAGCGGCCAATGCAGACACTCTAAATAGCACAACAACAAGTATCCATATACCAAGCAATATCAAAGCAAAATTAAGATCTAATGCTAAAAATATACCGAAGGAAGTAGCCACACCTTTTCCGCCTTTAAAATTTAAAAATGGTGAAAACAAATGGCCCAGAAATGCAGCTACAGCTACTAAAGCTATGATTGTTGCCGATATATGCGGAAAAATCTCTAAGGTTAGTAATATGGCAATGGCTCCCTTAGCAGCATCTCCAATAAATGTTAATGCTGCGGCTACTTTATTTCCGCTTCTTAAAACGTTTGTGGCACCAGGATTTCCCGAGCCATATTGTCGCGGATCTTTTAAGCCGAATAATTTGCTTACAACAATAGCAAAGGGGATTGAGCCTATAAAATAAGCAATTGGGATGGCTAAATATTCGTACATTTGGTTCCTCTTTAAGTTTTTTTTATATATTAAAATAAATCACATTTAATTTCGAAGGTGTTCTATGACTACAAAAATCCTCTTGGCTAACGATGACGGCTATTATGCTCTTGGTTTAGAAAAACTTTATGATGAACTTTCTAAATGGGCAGAGGTAGTGGTATTCACTCCTGAGATCAATCATAGTGGAGCTTCTAATTCATTATCTATTAATAGACCTTTAAGCTTAAAAAAATCTTCTAAAGGTTTCAATATCATAAATGGTACTCCAAGTGATTGTGTCCATGTAGCGTTAACCAATTTTTTGGACTTTGTTCCTGATATTGTTGTGTCTGGTATAAATAATGGTGCAAACTTGGGTGAGGATACTCTATATTCAGGTACGGTTGCTGCAGCAACTGAAGGGTATTTATTTGGTTATCAGTCTATAGCTTTTTCTTTAACTCACTACAATTGGCCCAATATTGATGAAGCTGCAAGCATCGCTAATGAATTTGTGAAATTAATTGTTGCTAATCCCACTGAAACTAAAACATTACTAAGTATAAATATCCCACCTAAAGACTCCTATAGTATTAATGATTTTCGTGTTACTAGACTAGGTCGACGTCATCAATCTCAACCAGTTGAAAGGACCAAAAGTCCATTTGGACAGGAGCTATTCTGGATAGGTGCCTCTGGTGAAATCATGGATTTTGGCGAGGACACAGATTTTTATGCGGTGGATAATGGTTATATTTCTGTTACTCCTATCCAATTGGATATGACTCATTACAAGAAATTGGAATCTACTAAATCCTGGCTCAATAATGTAGTCAAAACTGTTTCGGAATAAATGATAAAAAAACAGATCATTTCCACAAATAGTAATACTCGATTATCTTCAGGGTCTAGGAATATAGGGATTAAAAGTCCATCCCCTGAAGTTAAATTAAGGTTTCAAAAAGCCTTGGAACTGAATTCAGGCCTTAATTCCGATATTCACAGAATCAGAATGGTTGAGGCGTTGCGGGAATTCGGAATTACTTCTGATTCCAGAGTTTTGGACGCAATGGTTAGAGTTCAAAGACATGTCTTTATGGATCCTGGTACAAGAAGTAGAGCTTATGTGGACGAAGCATTGCCAATAGGATATGGGCAAACAATCTCTAAGCCTTCAGTCGTTGCACGTATGATTACTTTGGCACTTCAAAATAATCGCCAAAATAATGTGCTTGAAATTGGTACGGGGTGCGGATATCAAGCTGCAGTTTTATCTTGTATCTATAAATCTGTGCATTCCATTGAGAGAATAACTGGTCTTTACAATTTAGCTTTAAGCAATATAAAGCGAATATCTGATTTGCCATCAATTGATATAGTTTTAGGGGATGGTATGTTAGGTTTAACTAAAGCAGCCCCCTATGATGCGATTATTCTAGCTGCAGCAGGGCTAGAAGTACCAAAAACATTATTAACCCAATTAGATATTGGAGGGATATTAGTTGCTCCAGTAGGTGGGGCTAATCAGAAGTTAGTAACATTTAGAAGGATTTCTAATAAAAATTGGATTAACTCTGAGTATGAATCAACAAGGTTTGTGCCTTTGAAATCTGGAATACAAGTATAATAATTGGGAAATATTAGGATAGGGTTTATGTTATTAAACAAGCAATCAAAGTTACTTACTGTTTTATTTGTATCATTACTAGCTGCGTGTACCACTTCTCAAAATGCACCAGTAGACGATTACAATCAAGGGTTTCCTCCTCACACTGTCCAAAGAGGAGAGACATTAAGCCTTATTGCTCGTAAATACAATACAACTGTTGAAGAGTTAGCTCGTTTAAATAATATTAATGATATTAGCCGAATCTTTCCTGGGCAGGTTTTACGTATTTCAGCTAAATCTCATATTAGAAAAACCGTCGGCGGAAAAGGAAGTTCGGGTTCAGATCCTGTCACAATTGGTAGAGCTTCAGATGCGGGCTTGATTGATTGGACTAAACCAACTGCTGGAAGGGTTATAGCAAACTATACGAATGAAACAAGAGGCATTGATTTTGGTGGTTCAATTGGTGACCCAATATTATCTGCCGCTGATGGTACTGTTTCATATACGGGTAATGGTATTCGCGGCATGGGCAATTTAATTCTTATTGCACATAAGAAATCATTTATTTCTGCGTATGCTCACACAGATAAAATACTTGTAAAAGAGGGTCAAAAAGTTAAAAAAGGTCAACAAATTGCTACCTTAGGATCATCAGATACGACTTCACCAAAACTTCATTTCGAAATTAGGCGAGACGGCAAACCAGTTAATCCTGCTGCCTACTTGCCATAATAAAATTTTATTTTTTTTCTACTTACTTTAATTACTTCACTTACAGGGAGCAATCTATGTCAGTATTGAATAAATTTTTTGCAGCTTCAGTTTTGTCTTTAGGAATCGCTGGATTTGTTATAGCAGCACCAGAAGAGTTTGATCACTATAAAAAAGGGAATACTCATAAATCTGCACAACATAAGTCATTTCACCATAACTCTGTAGCATTTCAATTATTAAATCCAAAAGTAGTTAATAATGAAATCACTTTGAACAATGAACAAAAATTACTTTTCAAAGATGCATTAGATTTTCATAAATCCATGAATAAATCTGTTAGAGACAGAGCAAAAGAAAATCATAAAGCTCAATTGACTCTTATAACTACTAACACCCCAGATTTAGAAGCAGTCTTTAAAGCAGATAACCTAGCTATGGAAGATTTTCTTTTAAAGACAAAACAGTATCAAGCTAAATTACTAAGATTTTGGAATTCATTAGATAAGAAACAGAAGGATAAATTAATTAAAGCTTATCAGGATAGACTTGATGGAAAAAAAAGACGTAATGAATCTGAGAAAAAAACAAGTTTACGAGATCATGAATTCATGAAAGGCTATGTTGATAATATGGATGAGCATAAGAAAACTAGACATGATCAATTCTATTCAAATCAGAAAAATACCATCGAGGGTCAAATGAATAAAATTGAGAATCAGATGAAAGAGATGGATAAAGCTTTTGATAATTTGGGAAAATCCGATTCTCAATTCTAAACTTGCATTCGTTATAATTGTTCACTTTATTTAAGGTGAGCAATGTCAGAAATTATAAAGATTGATTCAATCGATAATAATGGTCGGGGAGTGGCACGCAGAGACGGTAAAGCAATTTTCGTTGATGGTGCCATTCTTAATGAAACAGTCGAAGCTAACATATATCAGAAAAAGGATTCTTTCGAGGTCGCAACAGCAACCCGAATTCTTAAAGAATCTTCTGCAAGAGTAACTCCAAGATGCCCAAATTACGGCGTTTGTGGGGGATGCTCTATGCAACATATAGACCCATCTACGCAAGTCGCAGTTAAACAAAGAACACTTGAAGATAATTTGTGGCATATAGGCAAAGTTGAGAAAGCGAAAGTATTGCCACCAATACATGGGCCATATTGGGGGTATCGTTACCGTGCACGATTATCTGTACGATATGTAAGAAAGAAAAATGATGTATTAGTAGGTTTTCGTGAGAAAAAGGGCAGATTTGTAGTCGAAATGGACACCTGTCCTGTACTAGCTAAAAGGGTTTCAGACTTGCTTCCAAGCTTGAGGGCTTGTTTGAACAATCTTTCGTGCCGTGAGGATATACCTCAAATTGAGGTGGCTGTGGGAGATGAGACAGTCGTTTTAGCTTTGCGTCATATGGTTCCATTGTCAGATGAGGATACGCAAAAACTGCTTGATTTTGCTAAAAAACACGATATTGTGTGGTGGACGCAATCAAAAGGATTGGATACTCTAAAACCATTGCTTACGAACTCTTCGGATAGTCATAAACTTTACTATGATATACCTCAGTTTGGTTTAAGAATGTTTTATGAGCCAAGTGATTTTACTCAGGTCAATCCGTTTATAAATCGCACATTAATCCACAGAGCCTTGAATTTACTTGAGATTGAGAGTAGTGATAGGGTGGCAGATTTATTTTGTGGGCTAGGGAACTTTACATTGCCACTTGCTACGATGGCCAAAGAAGTTATGGGCTTTGAAGGAAGTGAAACTTTAACTGAACGTGCAATGCAAGGTGCGAAGATTCATGGCCTTGAAAATAAAGTCAGTTTTACTACTCTAAACCTATTTGATGTGGATAAAGAATGGCTGGAGAATTTAGGATTTTTCGATAAGATGCTTTTGGATCCACCACGAGACGGGGCATTAGCTGTGTGCAAGGCTCTCACAGAGATGAATCCGAGCCTAAGGCCTAAACGAATCGTTTACGTCTCCTGTAATCCTAGTACTCTCGCACGAGACGTGGATGTTCTGGTAAATTCAGGATCATATAAGTTACTATGTGCGGGCGTAATCAATATGTTCCCTCATACAGCTCATGTTGAATCCATAGCAGCTTTTGATTTGATTGGCTAAGAATCGGCTTTTGTTATTCTTGAGATGCCTCGGAGAAAATCCTTTTTATCTTCAGTAAGCCTTGTAGAATCCTTGCATTTCAAAATTATATGGTTGTGGATTAGTTTAGGAAGCCTTTTTTCAGTTAGGTATGGCAATGTTTCCTCCCACTTAAAAATTAGTGCTGTTGCGAAAAACCAAGCAACTGCAGATCTCAAATATAAGTCTTCCGTTGCATTAACTGCTGCAATTGCATCTAAGTGTTTTACATCAAATCTATCTTCCAGATAATGACGTAAAGTTGAGACTATGCCAAATCTAGTTGTGTAAAGATCATCACTATTTAGCCATTTTTGAATATGCTCTTGTAGAAATGCATCATGTGCATCATCTAATGGATGAGCAAGTCTAATGATATCGCAAGTCCACCAATTGTCTATTGTAGGCAGAAATACATCCAATTCTCTGTATTGAACTTCTATGTCTTCTATACAGTTAATAATGTATGAGTGCACGTTCTCTTCTTCAATAAAATAATGCGGTAAATCATCTAAGAAGAAACGTAATCCCTCTAAACCTCTTTCGTAGTACATATCATGTGCGGCTTCTTTTACATCGTCCGATTTCACCCCAATAATTCTGTCAGAATCAACATCAGGAATGAGTTTCTCCATGTAATCTTTTTGTTTTTTTGTTGCGTAACTTCTTAAATATTTTGAAATGATTTCTTTGCTCATATTTCGTAACGACTCATCTTGCAAAAAAATTGTTTATGTTAACGGTGGTTAAAATAAAAATATATATTAAAAGGAGAATATTGTAATGGACTTGAATCTTAAAGATAAAGTAGTTTTAATTACTGGTTCGACAGGCGGAATTGGAGCGGCTGTTTCCAAAGCTTTTGCAAAGGAAGGAAGTAAATTAGCACTTTTTGCTTTTAAACAAGAGGAATTAGATGAATTTATACCTACACTTGGCTTAGATGACTCTCAAGTGCGTGGTTATGTAGCAGACGTTACTAATGAAGAACAAATGAAGGAACATATTGAAAAAGTTGTTTCTGATTTTGGAGGCATTGATGTTGTTGTACCTAACGCAGGTATTAATGGAGATTTTGCTGAAACAAAAGATGCCAACATCGAAAACTGGAAAAAAACATTCGAAGTAAATGTGTATGGTGTTTTATTTACTATGAAATACACTATTCCATATTTGCTTAAAAAAGGTAAGGGTTCCATAGTTACTCTTGCATCCGAAGGTGCTTATGTTGGTTCTGCTGGTATGGGTCACTATTGTGCTTCTAAACATGCAGTTGCAGGTCTAGTTAAGTCGGCTGCACATGAGTTGGGATCAAAAGGGATACACTGCAATTACATTGCCCCTAGTGCTGTAGACACTGATATGATGCGTCGGATCGAGAAAAATACTTTTGGGGATTCTAAAACTCCAGAAGAAGCAGAAAGATTTTTTGCAGATGCAACGCTAGATAAACGTTATGCTAAACCTGAAGAGGTTGCAGCTGCAGTGGTTTACCTTGCTAGTGATGTGGCTTCTCATATTATGGGTTGGGGGATTCGTATTGATGGCGGAAAACATATACAGTAATTTTTTTTTGTAATTTCACTTAGCCCTTATTACTTTGTAATAGGGGCTTTTTTTTGGTAATAGCAAATTCCCTAATTGTGTGATTTTTACAAATTGATAATCTATAAATTCTTTTAACTTATATTGGATTGATTATGAAGACCTTACTTAAATCGCTCTCCTTAATCACAGCTTTAAGTTTGCCAGCAATTTCTATTCAAGCAGCTGTTAAGGATCCTATAAAAGATACTACTACTGGTATAGTTTTAAGCACACATGAATTAGCTAATGTTGTGGGTAAAAACGTTCTCAATAAAGGAGGAAATGCTATTGATGCTGCTGTTGCAGTAGGCTATATGCTTGCAGTTGTCCATCCAGCTGCGGGTAATATAGGAGGCGGGGGATTTGCACTCGTACACACAGCCGATGGTAGACAAATTGCTCTAGATTTTAGGGAAATGGCCCCCAAAGCTGCTACTCGTGATATGTATTTAGATGAACAAAAAAACGTTGTAGATGGGCTAAGTGTTAGTGGTCATTTGTCGGCAGGTGTGCCAGGCACAGTAAGAGGGATGAGTGAATTACTGAATAAGTACGGCACGATGTCATTGCCAGAATTAATTCAACCTGCTATTGATACAGCAAGAAAGGGCTTTAAATTGACTGCACGTCAAGCAGAATCCTTTGAAGAAGAGAAGGAGCGAATGCTTAAATATGCCGCAACGAAAAAATACTTTTTCAAGGAAGATGGCACTGCTTATAAAGAAGGAGAAATATTAGTTCAAGAGGATTTAGCTAGGACCCTAGAGAGAATTTCTAAAAATGGTCCTGATGAATTCTATAAAGGAGAGACTGCTGATTTAATTGTTAAAGATCAGGAGGCCAATAAGGGTCTAATAACTAAAGAAGACCTTGCAAATTACAAAGCAGTATGGAGAGAACCTGTCAAGGGCACATATAGGGGTTATGACATTATTTCAATGTCTCCTCCTTCATCTGGTGGAACGCATATTATTCAAATTCTGAATATTATGGAAAACGCAAATATTGGGGAGCTGGGTGCACTTTCAAGTTACACCATACATTTGATGGCAGAAGCTGAAAGACAAGCATTTGCAGATCGCTCTGAATATATGGGTGATCCTGATTTCGTAAAAGTTCCAGTCGAAAAGCTAATTGATAAGTCTTATGCTAAGAAAATCTATGAACGCATAATGGCACAAAAGGGTGAAGCAATTTCTAGCGATAGGGTTAAGCCAGCCCTTGATATGCCATATGAATCAGATCAAACAACTCATTACTCTGTGATTGATTCAAAAGGCAACGCTGTATCTGTGACCTATACGATAAACTGGTCCTTTGGTTCTGGGGCGGCTGTTGAAGGTGCAGGATTTTTACTTAATGATGAAATGGATGATTTTTCCGCTAAACCAGGAGTACCTAATTTATTTGGAGCTGTAGGTTCGGATGCAAATGCAATTGAGGGAGGGAAACGTCCTTTATCTTCTATGTCACCAACTCTAGTTTTAAAAGACGGACAAATTTTTATGGTTGTTGGTTCGCCAGGTGGAACTCGAATTATAACTACAGTACTTCAAGTTATATCTAATGTAATTGACCATAAGATGGATATACAAAAAGCAGTTGCACACCCTCGTTTTCACATGCAATGGTTACCAGATGAACTTCGTGTGGAAGATTTAACTCTAGTTAAAGATGTTGAGATGAATCTTAAAAATAGAGGATATAAAATCACTGAAAAACCTGATATGGGTGACGTTAATGCCATTATTAAAGATCCAGGAACTGGAATTTTTTATGGAGGTAAAGACCCTAGAACAGAGTTTTAATTAGCAACTAAGCAAAACCCCAGTCTTTAGACTGGGGCTTTTTTATACAATGTAGAGTATTTTATTTTTTCTTTTAATTATGAATCGTAAACCAATTCACACTAGACGCTATGAAGTAAATTCTTTTCAAAGAGATGATGGATTATTTGATATTGAAGCTACTCTGTGGGATGAAAAGGCTTATGACTTTACAAAATTAAACAACGAAGTTCACAAAGCTGGCGTACCCATTCATCATATGACCTTAAAAATAACCACAGATATTGATGGATTAATTCATCATGCAAGTGTTGGTCACGGTGCTGTACCCTATGGCCAAGAGTGTATGGATGTAGCTCCATTTTATAAAGGCTTGGAGGGTTTGCATTTATTACAAAAATTTATCCCAGCGGTACGCGAAAAATTTGCAAATATAAAGGGCTGTACTCACATTACAGAGATGTGTTCTTTATTGCCAACTGTATTTGTACAAACAACCTCTGGCCTTAGAAACTATAGAGAATCGCACTCTGATAAGAGGCCATTTCAATTAAATAAATGCTATTCGTTAAGACTTAATTCTGAAGTAGTTAAGGAACATTACCCTCAATGGTATAAAAAAGATGAAATGTGAAAAATATGACAATGAAATAATTTCAAAATACGAAATCATATAAAATACCCATTTCAGTAACTAGTTCAATAAGGTTTTCAATGAAAATTCATGAATATCAAGGTAAAGAAATTCTGAGAAAATTTGGGGTTAATGTCCTAAGAGGCATTCCAGCATTTTCTGTAGAAGAGGCAGTAAAAGCTGCAGAAGAGCTTGGCGGAAACATTTGGGTAGTCAAAGCACAAATTCACGCTGGTGGTCGCGGTAAAGGTGGTGGCGTTAAACTAGCTAAATCTATTGATGAAGTTAGAGAAATAGCTTCAAAAATGCTAGGAATGCAATTAGTTACTCATCAAACCGTACCTCAAGGTCAAAAAGTAAACCGTCTTCTAATTGAAGAGGGTGCAGATATTAAAAAAGAATATTATTTAGGTATTGTGACTGACAGAGGTTCTCAAAGAAACTGCATTATGGCATCAAGCGAGGGTGGAGTAAATATTGAGGAAGTCGCTCAACAAACACCTGAAAAAATTATTAAAGTTTTCATTGACCCTGGTCATGATGTTTCTTATGAGCAAGCTTTACAACTAGTAAAAGGAATTGAAATTCCAGCTGAACTTCAGGATCAAGCAATTGATTTAATTCAAAAACTTTATAAAGCATATTGGGAAACAGACGCTACATTGGCTGAGATTAACCCGCTTATCTATACAGGCGACGGAAAAGTTATTGCACTTGATGCAAAATTCAATTTTGATTCAAATGCATTGCCACGCCATCCTGAAATTGTTGAATATCGCGATCTTGATGAAGAAGATCCAGCTGAAATTGAAGCAAGCAAATATGATTTAGCTTATATTCAACTTGACGGTAATATTGGTTGCCTAGTTAATGGTGCCGGTCTAGCAATGGCTACTATGGATACTATTAAGCTTTTCGGTGGTGAACCTGCTAACTTCCTAGATGTAGGCGGTGGTGCTACAGCGGAGAAAGTGACTGAAGCTTTCAAAATTATGCTTAAGAGCGATAACGTTAAAGCAATACTAGTGAACATTTTCGGCGGTATTATGCGTTGTGATGTGATTGCTGAAGGTGTTGTAGCGGCTTGCAGAGCTGTGGATCTAAAAGTGCCTTTAGTGGTTCGTATGAAAGGAACTAACGAAGATTTAGGTAAGAAAATTCTTGCCGAATCTGGTCTACCTATTATCAGTGCTGACACTATGGCTGAAGCTGCTACTAAAGTAGTTGAAGCTGCTAATTAAGAAGGAATTTGCAATGTCGATTTTAATTAATAAAGATACTAAGGTTATCACTCAAGGTATCACAGGAAACACTGGTGCTTTCCATACTCGTATGTGCCGTGATTATGCAAACGGTAAGGAATGTTTTGTAGCAGGTACTCACCCAAAGAGAGCTGGTGAGGATTTTGAAGGCATTCCTATTTTTGCTAAAGTAAAAGAAGCTAAGGAAGCTACTGGTGCAACTGTTTCAGTAATTTATGTTCCACCTATGGGTGCTGCTGGAGCTATTATCGAGGCTGTAGAAGCTGAATTGGATCTAGTAATTTGTATTACTGAAGGTATTCCAGTAAGAGATATGCTTATGGTTCGCCAACGCATGAAAGACTTAGGAAGTAAAACTCTTCTACTAGGACCTAATTGTCCTGGATTAATCACTCCTGATGAAATCAAAATTGGTATTATGCCAGGTCATATTCACCGTAAAGGAAAAATTGGTATCGTTTCACGCTCTGGTACTCTTACTTATGAGGCGGTAGCTCAAGTTACTGAATTAGGTATGGGTCAATCCTCTGCTGTGGGTATTGGTGGAGACCCAATCAATGGTCTTAAACATATTGATGTTTTAAAAATGTTTAATGAAGATCCAGATACTGAAGCAGTTATTATGATTGGTGAAATTGGTGGTCCTGATGAAGTAAATGCTGCTGAGTGGGCTAAAGATAATATGAAAAAACCAATCGTTGGCTTTATTGCTGGTGTAACTGCTCCTCCAGGAAAACGTATGGGTCATGCAGGTGCATTGATTTCTGGTGGTGCAGACACTGCTGATGCTAAATTGGAGATTATGGAAGCTTGCGGTATTAAGACTACTCGTAACCCATCTGAAATGGGGAAACTTCTTAAATCAATTCTTTAATTAATCACATTTAGTATCAATAGATTAAAACCGCTAATGTAGACATATATTAGCGGTTTTTGTTATTATCGTAAGCTTAAGTATTACAAAGGCAAAAATTATGTTGGAATGGTTTGAGACTATTAACTGGGCTGCAGTTGGTAGCATTATTATGATTGATATCCTTTTAGGTGGGGATAATG
This sequence comes from Taylorella asinigenitalis ATCC 700933, assembly GCF_000687755.1. GTDB lineage: Bacteria > Pseudomonadota > Gammaproteobacteria > Burkholderiales > Burkholderiaceae_B > Taylorella > Taylorella asinigenitalis. The sequence continues at coordinate 202,742 of NZ_JHXN01000001.1, read as the reverse complement.
CGGTAATTATTGCATTAGCATCTCGTAACTTACCTAAAACTAAGAGAATGCAGGGTATTATCTGGGGTACTGTCGGTGCGATTGTGATGCGTGTCGTGCTTATTTTCTTTGCCATGCAGCTATTGGATATACCATTTTTAAAAGTTGTTGGTGGACTTTTACTTATATGGATTGGTATTAAATTAATCATTCCTCATGATGATGGTCACGACAATGTGAAAGGTGGAGAAACAGTATTATCGGTAGTTAAAACAATCTTGATTGCCGATTTAGTTATGAGTTTGGATAATGTGATTGCAATTGCTGGTGCTGCGGGCACAACAGACCCAGAACATCAGATGTTTTACGTTATCTTTGGTTTATTGCTTTCAGTTCCTATCATCATTTGGGGTTCAACTTTAGTTCTTAAATTAATTGATAAATTCCCAGTAATCGTTATTTTTGGTGCAGGTTTACTAGGATGGATTGCAGGACATATGATTATTACGGATGTTACCTTCGATAAATATATTCTTGACGGTCAACCACCTAGTACCACTCTTGATTGGAGTGCAAAAATTATAGGAGCACTTATTGTTATGGGTGTTGGCTTACTTCTTAAAAAGCAAAAAGAGAAGAAAGATCTATTAAATAAAGACACTCAAATCTCAGGATAAGAATCTCAACTTATGGTATTGAGCATAAAAAATTTAAGAATAGCTACACGCGAAAGTAGGCTTGCTGTTTGGCAGGCCGAATTCGTTAAACAAAGGTTAACTTCAGTATTTCCTCACCTTAATGTCGAACTCGTTAAAATGACGACTAAAGGGGATAAGATCATAGATAGGTCACTATCCAAAATTGGAGGTAAGGGTTTATTTACTAAAGAGTTAGAAAATTCTCTTTTATCTGGAGAGTGCGATTTAGCCGTTCATAGCCTAAAGGATGTTCCAGTTGAAATGCAAGATCATTTTGAGATTGCTTGCATCATGAAAAGAGAAAATCCAATGGATGCCTTTGTATCAAATGTTTATAAATCGTTATATGACCTTCCAGCTGGATCAATTGTTGGAACTTCCAGTTTAAGACGTGAGTCTCAAATTAGGGCAAAATTTCCTGATCTTCAAGTAATGCCATTACGTGGAAATTTAGATACTAGGATTCGAAGACTAGATGAAGGCATGTATTCAGGAATTATTCTTGCTGCTGCGGGTCTAAAAAGACTTGGAATGATGAACCGAATAAAATCGTTTTTGTCGATTGACGAATCATTGCCAGCAGTAGGTCAAGGTGCATTAGCTATTGAAATTCTTAAAAATAAATATGCACTAAAAGAGATGCTTTCTTACTTGCATGATGATGAAACAAGTATATGTGTCACTGCAGAGCGACTTGTATCGGAATCTTTGGGTGGGTCTTGTCAAGTGCCTCTGGCCGCTCATGCATGGATTGTTCATGATACTCTTCATCTACGAGGCTTAGTTGCAAAAAGCGATGGATCTAAAGTTGCTTACACTGAATGCGAAGGGCCGCCTGAGGATTATAAGGTAATAGCTCAAAGAGTATCGATGGAATTGAAAAATCAAGGAGCACAGGAAATAATCAATGCTTCACTTGGTATTAACGAGTAATTCTGAGCGTAATTCTGAATTAATTTCTGCATTAAAACCTTTGATGAGTGCAACGTTTCATAATATGCCCGCACTCAAAATAATGCCGTTAATACCTCCTCAAGATATCCTATCATTGGATTTAATAAGTTCACTGCAATATATTTTTTTTGTAAGTAAAAACGCCGTAGCAATTTTTTTTAAAAATTATGAGAAATATGCAAAGGCATTGCCAACTCAAATTAAATTTCTATGCGTAGGCCCTGGGACGGCAAGTGAAATAAGAAAATATTCTGCAGCAGATGCGCAAATTATTTTCCCTGAAAATGATGTTCATGATTCTTATTCTTTATATTTAAAAATCCATAAACTTGTCAGACCCAATAGTAAGATTCTTATCGTAAAGGGAGAGGGTGGTCGTGAATTCTTTAAAACTGCTATGTCAAAAGACTCTCATGAAATCTATGAACTAGAAATTTATAAAAGACTTAGCAAGGACTATTCGGGGCATGAAATGTCAATTTTTTCTAATTTGGACTCTCAAGATGATTTAGCTATTCTGTTTACGAGTCCAGATGGGATTAGGGGGCTGATGCCACAATTAGAGAAATACTGTGAGCCTGAATTGCTTAAAAGAACCCTATATCTTGTTTTGCATGAAAATCATAGGGACTTCTTGCCAAATAAAAAATGTGAAATTGTGAGCCTAGAAGCAAATATAATTCATGCAAAATTGGCCTCTATATTCGAACCTATGAAGTACAATATAAAACATTAAAATTCCTGAGAGTGCATCAATGAAAGATAAGTCATTTGAAGATGTTGAAGAGCTAACTCAAATTGAAACCAAAAAACGAGACATTGAGGATGCTGAGATTTTGGACTCGGAAATTGAGACTGAAAGCGAGTATGAGGATACGATTTCGCATCAGGAAAGCATTGACATGAGTGAGTCAGCTGAAGAAATTGATGATTTGTCTGATACTCCTTATACAGAACCAGAAACTGTGGAAGTTACTGACCTTGAGGAAGAAGTTGTTGAACCTGAAGTTACAGAGTCTAAAACTAAGGGGGGCCCAAGCCCATTAATTTGGGTTCTTGTTCTGGCATTGCTTGGGGGCGGCGGTTATTTTATTTACGAAAATTATTTGAATAAACCTAATGCTGTTGTAAGTACTGAATCAAATGAATCGCAGAATCAAATGGAACAAAATAATGATTCTAATTTGTCTGCGATTTCCGAGTCTCCAAACACAAATTCTACTGAATCTGAGAGTTCGGCTACTGAAAATTCTGTATCTGACACGTCCATTGTTGATTCAAATTCATCTGAATCAGTTACAGAGGATATTCAATCAGAGGCACCTACAAGCGACGTACCGTCTATAAGCACTGTTCCACCAACTGAAGATAAAAATGAGCTTATATTAGATGAAAGTAGCAATACTGAGAATTCTAAATTGGATAGTGTTTTATCTGAGGCTGAACAAAAAGATTTAGATCAAAATCAAACACAAACACAAACTCTAACGCAAGAATCAGCTGAAAATATTAATCAAACTGATGGTGCTACAGAGCCTAAAGCTGTAACTCCTAACGAAGAATCTAGCAAATTAGATCCAAATTTATTTGGTCAAAATGAATTTCAAAATCCAGATGAAACTGATAGAAAACCTGATGTTGTAGAGGTGTTTGAAATTCCACCGGATCAGTACAAAAGTAATCAAATAGATACTGATATTGAAACAGATTCGAAATCTAAATCGGAATCGGGATCTGATTCGGATTCAAAATCGGAAACGGTATTGGAATCGAAACAGGAGGGTACCGACTCATCTGATACTATGCTGGGCGTTGTACCGTCAAATTCTGAAGGGTCGTCTAATGAACCCGACATTGCAGTTTCAGAAAATATTCTACCAAGAGATCCAATTAAAGTTGTGGACCCTGTTAGTTCTCCTGTAATGACTGGCGTTGAGCCTGAAAAACAAGCACAATCCGAGCCTGAATCGCAGCCAGAAACAGGAGCCCAATCCGAGCCTAAATCTCAGCCTGAATCAGTAACACAGCCTGGGTCGGAATCAGGAACACAGCCTGGGCCTGAATTTCAAAATAAGCCTATAGACATTGTTGAGCCTACTGGTCCTGCAGAGCCTTCTGAACTAGAGGTTCCAGTGATTGTGCCTGTTGAGCAAAAACCAGTTCAACCATCAACACCTGTGCAATCAGTAGATACTAAAGGGCCGACAGCATTGCCACCAGAACTAGATCCTATTTATAGACAGAAGGTTGCACAAATTAAATCAAGAATCGACCAAGCAAATAACTATTTGCTCGTATCTAGGGATAGACCAAAGGCTTTAAGTGTTATTGCTCTATTAAGCTCCGAGGACCTAGATCCGAAGCTCCAAGAAGCTATCGATAAAGACAGAAAGAATATTGAATCAGTTCAGGGTATGGATCAAGCACGCATTGCCAGCGTAACTAAGGACCTTCAGAAGCTTATCTATGATTTGCCATTTAATAGTGCAGATAAAAAATCTGACCTAAATTCTCTTGAGACTTCTAAAGCTATGAATGCTGATACTGCACCGTCGGAATCTGAGGCTAAGGTAGATGAGAAGCCTAAAGGGAATTGGTTTGCCCGTCAGTGGAATTCTGTAAAAGAAATCCCTTCCGATATATACAATGGTGTAAAAGAGGACATTCAGTCATTAGTCAAAGTGGAAAAATTTGACGACATAAGTTCGGCCACATTGTCTATTGAAGAGGTCAAAACGCTGAAATTATCTGCGATAAACCATTTGAATTTTGCTCAATCCGCCCTTAATAGTGGAGATGGAGAATATTGGAAATCTTCATTAAATGAGGTTAAAACTATTATCCAATCAAATACCAATCCTGAGTCGCCTGAAGCCGCTCACGTGATAGCTGTATTGGATAAGCTGATGGAAGAGCCTATTGCTACTAAATATCCAATAATGACAGAGACGCTCCGTGTGTATAAAGAGCTGTATCCAATTACATCTGAGATTAAACCGAACAATTAGGACCTAACAATGAAAGCTTTAATTAAATTAATAATTTTTTTAGGACTTGCGATAGGTCTAGTGCTATTGTTTAAAGATAGTAATGATGTTGTTATGATTGTCACTGGCAATGAACGCCGGACCGTCTCACTTCTTACTGCAGTCGTCGCTCTTTTAATTGCATTCATTGTCTTATATCTTTTATTCAGACTTATCGGTTGGATTCTCTCAAGACCTAAGGCCGTAGTAGATTGGTCTGAAGAACGTCATCACAAAAAAGATATTCGTTTGCTTGAAAGAGGGTGGGTTGATCTTCTTGAGGGCAAGCATTATGACGCTGAGAAAAATTTCACAAAGCTTACATATCACACTAAAAACGTCGATAGGCATATATTAGCTAATATCGGGGCGGCTAGAGCGGCCCATGCTATAGGAGATTATCCTAAAAGAGATCTTTTGCTTAAAGATGCTAGAAGACTTAGTGCGGATAATCCTAAATTAGATGCTGCTGTAGTGGCTGTTCAAGCGGATTTGCTTATTGAACAGGGTCAAGCTCATAATGCTTTAATGTATTTGGAATATGCAGATTCTGTAGATAATAAGCAACTTCATATTAAACATCAATTACTAAGAGCTTATGAACAAACTGACCAAGAAGTTAAATTAATTGACACCGCTAAATTCTTATATAAAAGAAAATCTATTTCCAAAGAGGAATACTTAGGTTTAATGAGAGAATTCGGCCCTAAATTAATTTCAAGGGCCAAGTATGATGATGCTGTTAGTTTCTATAATTCTCTACCTAAAGAAGAGAAGCAGTTCCCTGATATTGCTTTAGCTATTTCTAGGAGATTTGATCAATTAGAAGAATATAGTAAATCCTCTCAAGCTTTAGAGACTTCAATTAATAATAAGCTAAATTCGGCTGTTTTGGCATATTACGCCAGAGCTCATGAATCTGTAGTGAATGAAAGACTTCATAAAGCTCAAAAATGGCTTACAACAGACCCTAACAATCATGAGCTATTACTTGCCCTTGGCCAATTATGTTTAGCAAATAGTTTGTGGGGTCAGGCTGAGAAATATTTAACTCAAAGTTTGAAAATTAAAGATAATGAAAGAGTTCATGCACTCTTGGGAGTTCTTTATGATAAACAAGGAAATCATAACCAAGCATTAACACATTGGAGAAAGGCTTCCTTAATTAATACTGATTTTACAAATCAGGATCATCTTCTTTTTATAGAGCCAGCTGATTTGAGTAATGATCCAATTACTCCTCCAGATGTTAAAAATCTTGAAAAACCAGATGATCACTTTTTAGAAGATAATGTTCAATCCTACAAAGAAAAACCATTAAATTAGGAGATTATATGAGTCTTAAAGATGTTAAGGCAGGGGATAAGTTACCAGAGGAATTCAATGTAGTTATTGAAATTCCAATGAATTCAGATCCTGTTAAATATGAAGTTGATAAAGAAACAGGGGCTGTAGTTGTTGATAGATTTATGCTTACTGCTATGTACTATCCATATAACTATGGTTATATACCAAAAACCCTTTCTCCTGATGGTGATCCAGTAGACGTATTAGTAAAGACTCCATATCCAATTATTGCAGGGAGCTTTATCAAATGTAGACCTCTAGGTGTCTTAAAAATGGAAGATGAATCTGGTTTGGATGCTAAATTAATTGCTGTTCCAGTTACAAAGTTATATCCTCCATATGCTCAATTTAAGGATATTAATGATTTGCCGCAACAGGATTTAAATCAAATCAAACATTTCTTTGAGCACTATAAGGATTTAGAGGAAGGTAAATGGGTCAAAGTTACAGGTTTTGAAGGAATTGAATCTGCTAAAACTGATGTACTAGAGGCTCAAAAATCTTACAAAGAGTAAATTTTGTTTGTTTCAGTTACTTAATTTGCTGAAATTAATTGGTTATATAAAATTTGTAATAAAATATTAACATTGTGAATTTAATATTTCACAAAATAATCCAATAAATTTTAAAGGAGTTTGGATATTATGAAAAAATCATTAGTTCTAGCTACACTTTTCTCTGCAGTTGTGCTTGCAGCTTGCGGTGATAAAGAAGAAACTAAAGTTTCTGAAACAACGACAACAACTACTACAACTGCACCTGCTGAAACTACAGCTCCTGCAACAGAAACAACTACAACTACTACTGAAACAACTACAACAGCTGCTGACGGTACTTTACCTCAAGAATGTGAAGATTACTTCAAAAATATAAATGATTATTTAGCTAAATTGCCTTCAGATCCTTCAATGCAACAAATGAAGGATTCTTTCAAACAAGCTGAAGAGCAAACTCGTGCTTCTTTGAAAAACTATAACGATCAAGGTCAAATGGCTTCAGCTTGCAAACAAGCTAATGATCAATTTAATCAAATGAAAGAACAAATGAAAGGTATGCCAGGTATGCCTCAATAATTGGTTGATTATTGTTTTATTAAGCCTCCATTTAGGAGGCTTTTTTTATTTTAATCTTGAGAGTTGTTCTTTGACCTTTATTAATAAATCAGTGAAATGTGCAACTCTAGATTTCTCTTGCTCTATTACTTGTTCTGGAGCTTTTTCTACAAAATTAGGATTATTTAGCTTATTTTGAGCTTTTTCGATTTCCTTAGACAAATTTGCAATTTCTTTATTTAATCTTGCCGTTTCCGCCTCAATATCGACCTTCACATTAAGCATAAGCGAACAGTGAGTAAGAATCTGGCTCGGTGCTCCTATATCTGGCAATGCATCTACTATCTCTATATTCTCTACCTTAGCCAAAGCCTTTATGTATGGAAAATAATCAGCCATATCATAGGATTGAACTAAATAGAGATCTATTTTCTGAGCAGGTGAAATTTGCATCTCTCCTCGAAGTGCACGAATTGCCTCAATAGTGGCTTTAATTTCCTTAACCTCTACCATTGCATCATCATCAATTAAATATTCTTTTGGCAATGGATACGCCTGATGACACAGGAATACGGGCTCAGTATTTTCGGTATTAAAATACGATCCTGAAACTTTAGACACTTTCTGCCATAGAGTTTCCGTAATAAAAGGAATAATCGGATGGGCAACCCTAAGTATTCCTTCCAATATATCTATTAGTACACGTCTGGTAATAGGTTGTTCGTCCTCATCTCCTGTGTTTAGTAATATTTTGGAGAGTTCAAGATACCAGTCGCAGAATTCATCCCACACAAACCTATATATATTATTTGCGATATTATCGAACCGATATTCCTCAAACCCTTTACGAATCTCAGAGACAAAGCTTTGAAACTCACTAATAATCCATTGATCAACGATCCGAATATCTTTTGGATCAAAATCAGGTGAGAAAATTGATGTTTCATAAATTGGCTTGCCCTCAACATTCATAAGAACAAATCTCGTAGCATTCCATAGCTTATTGCAGAAATTTCTATAACCCTCGCAACGCTTTAAATCAAAATTCATATTACGACCAAGCGTAGCATATGTGGCCATCGTAAATCTTAAAGCATCTGCCCCATAGCTGCTTATGCCATTTGGATAGTCTTTACGAGTATCCTTTTCAATTTTGCTTGCTTGTTTAGGATTCATCAATCCCTGAGTACGTTTTTTAACAAGTGTTTCTAGATCAACCCCATCAATTAAATCCACTGGGTCGAGTGTATTTCCTTTGGATTTACTCATTTTTTGACCATGGGCATCTAAAATCAAACCATGTACATAAACTACTTTAAATGGAATTTGACCTGTTAAGTGCATAGACATCATAATCATTCTAGCAACCCAAAAGAAAATAATGTCAAACCCAGTTACCAAGACACTTGAGGGTAAATATTTTTCGTAATCTTCACTAGGTTCGGGCCATCCCATAGTTGTAAATGGAACAAGGGCAGAAGAGAACCAGGTATCAAGTACATCTTCATCTCTTTTTAAACTACCAGAATATCCAGCACTCGCAGCTTTCTCTTTAGCCTCAGCCTCATTTCGTGCAACAAAAATTTCCCCATTTTCGCCGTACCATGCAGGAATTTGATGCCCCCACCATAATTGCCTTGAAATACACCAGTCTTGAATATTTTCAAGCCATTGATTGTAGGTTGTAGTCCAATTCTCAGGATAAAACTTAATATCGCCGTTATTAACTACTTCTAGTGCAACTTCAGAGATTGATTTGCCTGGATTAAATGTGCCGTCTGGAGCAGGCTTAGTCATGGCAACGTACCATTGATCCGTAAGCATAGGTTCAATGATAGTTTTGGTTCTATCGCCTCTTGGAACCATTAATTTATGTGGCTTAATTTCTTCTAAAAGCCCTTGTGCTTCAAGATCAGCAACGATTCTTTTACGTGCTTCAAATCTATCAAGCCCAACGTACTGACTAGGGGCGTTTTCGTTTATTTTAGCGTCCAATGTCAATACATTAATTTGCTCAAGTCCATGTCTTTGGCCGACTGCATTGTCGTTAAAATCATGAGCTGGAGTGACTTTTACGACACCAGTTCCAAATTCCATATCCACATATTCATCTGCGATTATTGGAATTTGCCTGTTTGTTAGTGGCAATGCTACCGCTTTCCCAATCACCCCCTTAAATCTCTCATCATCAGGATGCACCATTACTGCAACATCCCCAAGCATAGTCTCTGGACGTGTAGTTGCTACAACTAAGTATTTATGCTCTTCTGTAGGTTCCACTAATGGATATCGTATGTACCACATAGAGCCATCTTCTTCAGTGCTTTCCACTTCCAGATCAGAAATTGCAGTACCTAAAACAGGGTCCCAGTTGACAAGACGCTTCCCTCTATAAATTAGCCCTTGTTCATAAAGTTTAACGAAGGCTTCTACTACTCCCTGACTCATCTGATCATCCATAGTGAAATATTCTCTAGACCAGTCTGCAGAACTACCTAAACGTCTAACTTGCTTATGAATTGTGCCACCCGAGAGATTTTTCCATTCCCAAACTTTTTCTAGAAATTTCTCTCTACCTAGATCATGGCGAGAAATGCCCTCAGCGTCTAACTGTCTTTCAACTACAATTTGGGTGGCAATGCCTGCGTGATCTGAACCTGGAATAAATACCGTATCACTTCCGTTCATACGATAGTACCTAGCCAAGCCGTCCATTATGGTGTTATTAAATGCATGCCCCATATGCAAAAAACCAGTAACGTTTGGGGGAGGGAATTGGATTGTAAAAGTTTCACCAGATAGAGGTGAATCTGTTTGAACGTACTGGCCAGCTACAAATGCGTTATTGGATTCCCAAAGTTGGTAAATATTAGATTCTAGAGAATATGGACTATAGGGTTTATTTAAATCGAATTTGTCTGTATCAAAATGGGACATTATTAAAAGCAAATTGGAAAATGATTATTTTAATATAGTAAGAGAATGAAGCCTTAGAATGTTAAAATAATCGACTAAATTATTTTCCTAAGGATTTATATGTCTATTGAACGAACTCTATCAATCATTAAACCAGATGCTGTTAAGAAAAATGTTATCGGCGAGATAATTACTCGCTTTGAAAAAGCTGGTTTAAAAGTAGTTGAAGCAAAATTAACACAACTAACTCGTGAACAAGCTGAGGGCTTTTATGCTGTTCATAAAGAGCGTCCATTCTTTAATGATTTAGTTGAATTTATGATTTCTGGTCCTGTATTTGTCCAAGTTCTAGAAGGCGAAAATGCAATTGCAAAAAATCGCGAACTTATGGGTGCAACAGATCCTAAAAAGGCTGAGCCAGGTACTATTCGTGCAGATTTCGCTGAAAGTATTGACGCTAACGCAGTTCATGGTTCTGATGCTGCAGAAACAGCTAAAACTGAAATCGAATACTTTTTCGGTAAATAATAAATTTTCCCGTGACCAAATCTGAGAAAATTAATTTAATTGGTCTCGATAATGTGTCCCTCACTGAGCTAGTTGCTAAGTGGGGGCATAAGCCTTTTAGGGCTAAACAACTTATAAATTGGATTCACCAGAAGGGTAAATCTGATTTTTCGAATATGACAAACTTAGCAAATGATTTTCGTAGTCATTTGACAGAATACTCAGTCATTGCCACCCCAAAAGTTATCACTAAGCAAGTTTCATCGGATGGGACAATTAAGTGGCTTTTTGATGTTCAAAATAATAATGCTATAGAAACAGTCTATATACCTGAAGATGATAGGGGTACATTATGTATTTCTAGTCAAGCTGGATGTACCGTAGCCTGTAGATTTTGTTCTACTGGGCATCAGGGCTTTAATAGAAATCTAAGCACCTCTGAAATCATTGGACAAGTATGGTGGGCTCGAGATGAAATTAAAAAAAGTCTCAATACTGATAGCGGATTAGAAGCAGAAGATGATAGGGTTATTACAAATGTAGTTTTTATGGGTATGGGAGAGCCGCTACTTAACTATGATCAAGTATTGCCAGCAATTAAATTGCTTATTGATCAAAATGCATACGGTCTCTCAAAACGAAGGGTGACTGTCTCCACTTCAGGTGTTATCCCTTTTATGGATAAACTCTCTCAAGACTGTCCTGTTGCTCTTGCGGTATCACTGCATGCACCTAATGACGAATTACGAGACCAATTGATTCCATTAAATAAGAAATATCCTTTAAGGGAATTGATGGATGCTTGTAATCGATATATTGAATTTGCACCTAGGGATTTTATAACCTTTGAGTACATTATGCTCGATGGGGTTAATGATACAGACGCACATGCAAAGCAATTAATAGATATATGTCGCGAAGTAAAAAGTAAAGTTAATTTAATACCTTTTAATCCGTTTCCTGAATCAGGCCTTAGGAGGTCAAGTCACGAAAGAGTTAGGGCATTTTCTGCTATTCTTAACGATGCAGGGATTGTAGCAACAACTCGAAAAACACGAGGAGACGATATTGATGCTGCATGTGGTCAACTTGCTGGAGATATTAAGGATAAAAGTAAAATATCCGAATTAATGAGGAAAAGGAAATCCATTCCTATCAAAAAGGAAACATTATGAATAATGAAATTAAACCTGAATTAAGAGAGTCTTCTAATTCAACATTATCTAGTGACTCTGTTGGTGCCTACCTGCATAAAATCAGGACTTCTAATGGAATTGATTTTAATGAGATCAGCGATAAAACTAAATTTAGTACTAGTCAGCTTAAAGCAGTTGAACAGGAGCAATGGTCAGCATTGCCAGATGGCTTTGTTTTGAGATCATTAGTTAAAAAATTTGCTTTAGCTATCGGAGCTGACGATAAGATAGCTCTTCAAAAATTAGGACAGGCAACAGGAAACATTGCACCTTCAACGGTGAAAAATTTAAGAACAGTTCCTACTTCTGAATTAAATGAATCTATGCCTGATACGGAAACTCCGAGACGTACTGGAGGTTCTTTATTGTGGATACTATTGATATTAATTGTTTTAGGAGTTGTTGCGTATTTGGCTTATAACCAAGGTATGTTCACTCTTGAAGATTTAGGTCTATGAATTCAACTCTACCTGATAATCCATATCCTATAGGTCCGAGCCCCAAGAAAAATACTCACAAAGTTGAAATAAATTGGGGGCAGAGATCTGTTTTTGTGGGCGGAGATTCACCCGTAGTTGTTCAATCTATGACTAATAAGGATACGGCGGAAACCATTGCCACAGCTATACAAGTTAAAGAGCTGGCATTGGCAGGATCTGAATTAGTGCGTATCACGGTAAATTCTCCAGAAGCCGCTGAGGCTGTACCTGCTATCAGAGATCAGCTTGATAAGATGGGTATAGATGTGCCTTTGGTAGGAGATTTCCATTTTAATGGGCATAAGTTATTAGCTGGATATCCTTCATGTGCACAGGCATTGTCTAAATACCGAATAAATCCAGGAAATGTTGGTGGCGGAAAGAAAAGGGCAGATAATTTTGCTCAGATGATTGATGTGGCTGTGCGTAATAATAAACCAGTTCGTATTGGCGTAAATTGGGGTAGCCTTGATCATGACTTAATGGCTAGATTGATGGATATTAATAATTCTCAAACTAATCCTTGGTCTGCTCAGGATTTAATGCGAGAGGCTCTTGTAAAATCGGCCATAGATAACGCAAATTATGCAATAGAGCTTGGGATGAAACCTGAGCAAATCATACTATCTTGCAAAGTTAGTAATGTACAAGATTTGATTAGTGTTTATAGAAATCTTGCAAGTAGATGTGATTTTGCACTGCATTTAGGTTTGACTGAGGCTGGTATGGGTAGCAAAGGTATAGTTGCATCTACAGCTGCTCTTGCGGTATTGCTTCAAGAGGGTATTGGAGACACTATTCGTATATCCCTTACACCAGAGCCTGGCGGTGATCGAAGAAAAGAGGTTATTGTAGCTCAAGAGATTTTGCAAACTATGGGGCTTAGAGCGTTCACTCCGATGGTTGTGGCTTGTCCAGGATGCGGAAGAACATCGAGTACATTTTTTCAAACATTGGCCGATGATATTCAATCTTTTTTAAGAACTCAAATGCCAGTATGGAAAGAAAAATATCCAGGTGTTGAAAATCTCAATGTTGCCGTGATGGGTTGTGTAGTAAATGGTCCAGGAGAAAGTAGGCACGCAGATATTGGAATAAGCTTGCCTGGAACAGGAGAGGTTCCTGCTGCCCCTGTATATGTAGACGGTGAAAGAACCGTCACATTAAAAGGCGAGAACATTGCCACAGAATTTCAACAAATCGTTCTAGATTATATACATCGCAGATTCAGCAAAGATAATGACTAATAATAAATTAGAAAAAATAAATGCCATTAGGGGGATGAATGACATTCTTCCTAAAGAATCATTTCAATGGCTTCGATTAGAAAACATTCTACATAATCTTATGGCTGCTTATGGATATCTCAATATCCGAACTCCTATACTAGAACAGACAAAACTCTTTGCTAGAGGTATAGGAGAGGTTACAGACATTGTAGAAAAAGAAATGTACACATTTTCTATGAGTCAGGACAAAACGGACATGCTTACGATGCGACCTGAATTTACAGCTGGTATAGTGCGTGCTGCGATCGAACATAGTTTGACATTTGATAGACCTCAAAGACTGTATACTATGGGGCCAGTTTTTAGGCATGAGCGTCCGCAAAAGGGTAGATACAGACAATTTCATCAAATATCTGTGGAAGCGATGGGTTTTGCTGGTTCTGATATTGATGCCGAACAAATTATTTTATTGAACAGATTATGGAAGGATCTTGGCCTTGAGGATATTCATCTTGAATTAAATTCTCTTGGTCAAGTCAGTGAAAGATTAGCCCATAGAGAGGCATTAATTAAGCATCTTGAAAAGCATCTTGATATTTTGGATGAAGATGCAAAGCGTCGCATGTATACTAACCCTTTGCGTGTTCTTGACACAAAAAATCCTGATTTACAGAAGATGGCTAATTCTGCACCAAAATTGTTTGATTTTCTTGGTGAAGATTCTTTAGGGCATTTCAATGAAATCAGAAAAAGGCTTGATGAGGCTGGTATAGAATACACAATAAATCCTCGTCTCGTAAGGGGACTTGACTACTATAATCTGACAGTATTTGAATGGGTGACAGGTAGTCTAGGTGCACAAGCAACTGTTTGTGGTGGTGGTCGTTATGACGGCTTATTTGAGCTTCTTGGTGGTAAACCAACTCCATGCGTAGGTTTTGCAATTGGGCTTGAAAGATTATTAAGTCTTGTGATTTCAGACTCTAAAGACGAGACTATTAAAAATTTGTTTACTGATATGGGGCCTGAAACTGATATTTATTTTATTTATCAAAATGAAGAAGCTTCTCGCAAATGCTCTCAACTAGCCGAACTTTGCAGAAATAATGGTTTTAAAGCCATTGTTCACGCAGGTTCTCAAAACTTTAAGAATCAATTCAAAAGAGCGGATTTCTCTGGTGCGATGTATGCAATAATTATTGGAGAGTCTGAACTAGAATCGAACACTGTTTCAATCAAGCAATTGCAACTGAATCCTGATGGTAGTTCGATAGAGCAAACTACAATTCCAACATGTGAACTTGTGGATTTTTTGACTAAGCTTACAAATAAAAAGGATGCATAAAAATGGCTTATGACTTAGAAGAACAAGAAAAGATAGACCAGATAAAAAACTGGTGGGCTAGATACGGTAATCTGGTTACGTCTATTCTTACAATTTTGGCAATTGCTTATTTGGCCTACCAAGGGTGGCAATGGTACGAGAACAGACAATCTCGTAAAGCCCTAGGGTATTATGATATTGTCTATAGTGTTTCTCAAAATCCAAATCCTCAGCAATCAGATATTCAGAGATTAACAGAGGCTTTGAGCGTGCTTAAGGAAGATTTTAGTTCATCTGCTTATACTGACAGAGCTACTCTTATAGCTGGAGAAATCTTCTATAAAACTAAGGACTTAAAAGCTTCAAGAGAGAATTTAGAATGGGCCATTTCAAATTCAAAAGATAAAGGAATAGTATCAAGTGCATCTTTAAATTTATCCGCTATATATCTTTCGGAGGGGGATAAAAATAAAGCTCGAGAATTATTGAAAAATCCAGCTGAAAGTTTTGTGCCTTTATTTAAGGATAGAGAGGCAGATATATTGATGGCTGAAGGTCAACGTGAGCAGGCCTTTACGATATGGAAGGAACTTGCAAAAAACAAAGATCTCAATCCAAGTTTTCTTGAAGTGATTAATATGAAATTAAAAGTATACGGAGCTGAGTGATGAAACTTACATTAAAAAGAAAATTTATAGCTGTATTAGCTTTAACTAGTCTTTTAGGTGCATGCAGCCTGTTTAAAAATGAGAGAAGATTCGAGCCCGCTAAACTTGCTGATATTAAACAGTCTATTGTTGTGAATACCGTATGGCAAACAAGTATTGGTTCTGGTGGTTCAGCTGGATTTGCACCAGTTTACGCAGATAATTCAATTTTTGCAGCCACACCAGACGGCACTGTAGTCCGCGTGAATGCAGAAAACGGTAATATTGCTTGGTCGACTAAATTAGATACGAAACTCACTAGTGGTGTTGGGGTAGGTGATGGTTTAGTTATTGTGACTGATCGTAAAGCTAAAGCTTATGCTCTTAATGCTCAAACTGGGGAAAAGGTTTGGGATACTGAGTTATCTACCATATCAACCATGCCTCCTATCGCTGGTTTTGGAAAAGTAATAGTTAGGGCAGATGATTTCCGTGTACAAGCATTTGATTCTAAGGACGGGAAATTACATTGGAGTTTTGTTCGCACTAACCCTATCCTATCTCTTAAAACAAATTCTAGAATGGCTTTAATAAATAATGCCGTAATTGTTGCTGTTCCTACAGGTAAACTAGTATCTCTTAATTTAAATGATGGCACTGTTAATTGGGAAATCCATTCAGCTTCTGCTAAGGGACCAAGCGATATAGACAGCGTAACAGATGTGGTAGGGCAACCACTAGTATTTAATGACGGGGTTTGTACGTCTAGCTATCAAGGTAATATAACTTGCTATTCTATTAAAAATAGTAGATTGACACCTGTTTGGTTTGAACCGTTTTCATCTGCTGTAGGCCTAGGGTACGACAATAATATTATCTATGGTGCATCTATTGATGGAACCGTAGCTGCTTTCTCCTTAGCAAACGGACAAATTGCATGGTCTGATCAAACATTAATAAATAGAGGACTCACAAATCCAGTTGTTTATCAAAATTATTTATATGTGGGTGATTTAGCTGGCCTCATCCATGTTTACGATACCAAATCGGGGTCTCTTGTTGGACGATTTTCTGCAGGTTCTAGCAAGGATATAGTATCTCCACTATTACCAACGGATAAAGGTGTAGTCGTTCAAAATGGTAGTGGAACCTTGATGTTAATTAGAGTAAATTAATGGTCTATAAACCCGTAGTGGCGTTGGTAGGACGTCCGAATGTCGGCAAATCAACTCTATTTAACAGGCTTACTAGAAGTAGAAATGCAATAGTGGCTGACTACTCTGGACTCACTCGTGATAGGCATTACGGAGAAGGTCGCGTAGGTGATAGACCATTTCTTGTTATTGATACTGGTGGTTTTGAGCCAAAAGTTAAAACGGGTATTATTAAAGAGATGGCCCGACAAACTGAGCTGGCTATATCTGAAAGTGACGTGGTCATTTTTTTGGTAGATGCTCGCTCGGGTATAAATGCACATGACCACGAAATTGCTGTAAAGCTTAGAAAGGTTGGTGTACCTGTTATTCTTGCTGTAAATAAGGCTGAAGGATTACAAGCTTCTCAGGCTTCAGCCGAATTCCACGAACTAGGTTTGGGTGAACCATTAGCCATATCTTCTGCTCATGGTGATGGGGTAGCTAATTTAATTGAAGTTGCCTTATCAAAAATACCCCAAGTCGAAGACGAAACTTCTATTTCTTCAGAAGATGAGGTGGATTCAGATTCAAATGAAACTGAATTCAAAGACCACAGAATTAAATTAGCTGTAGTCGGTCGTCCAAATGTTGGAAAATCTACTCTCATAAACTCTCTTTTAGGGGAGCAAAGAGTGATTGCTTTCGATATGCCAGGTACGACTAGAGATGCAATTGAAATTGATTTTGAGAGTAACGGCAAAAAATACAAATTAATCGACACTGCTGGGTTGCGAAAAAGAGGGAAAGTTTTTGAATCTATTGAAAAGTTTTCGGTGATTAAAACTTTGCAAGCCATTGAAGCATGTAATGTTGTGGTTTTGGTTTTAGACGCCCAAAGTGAAATATCTGAACAAGATGCTCACATTGCAGGATTTATTTTGGAATCTGGAAGAGCTTTAGTAGTAGCAATTAATAAATGGGATGGATTATCTGAAGATAAGCGTGAGTGGGTTATAAGAGAATTCGAACGAAAACTTCGTTTCCTTTCATTTGCGAAGGTGCATTATATTTCCGCTTTAAAGGCTCACGGAATAAAATCATTGCTTAAATCTGTAAATCAAGCACATGAAGCAGCATTTAGGAAATTAGCCACTCCTAAACTTACCCGTGAACTTCAATCGGCCGTTGAACAACAACCACCTCCAAGAAAAGGTATTTTTAGGCCTAAGATGCGTTACGCACATCAAGGCGGTCAAAATCCACCATTAGTAATTATTCACGGAAACGCACTCGATGCTATTCCCGACTCATATAGACGTTACTTGGAAGCTAGGTTTAGAAAGGCCTTTAAGTTGGAAGGCACACCTTTGAGAATTGAATTTAAATCAACGACCAATCCATACTTAGAAAGATATTGAACTGTAGTATTTTTACAAGATACCCTTATTGTCTTGTTTGTTAAATTTATAATCGTTAATATGTTTGATGTGGATTCTTTATCTACAACTTGCTTTTATATAAAAACAACACGGAGCACTTCAAATGAGTTTTAAAGGACAATCACTACAAGATCCTTTCCTTAATGCCCTTAGAAAAGAGCATATCCCAGTTTCAATTTATCTAGTTAATGGCATAAAGTTACAAGGTCAAGTCGAGTCATTTGATCAGTATGTTATTTTGCTTAGGAATACCGTCACTCAAATGGTTTATAAGCATGCGATTTCTACTGTAGTTCCTGCAAGAGCAGTACCTTTTCCTAGTGAATTGTCAGAATTTACAGAAGAACAACAAATCTCTTCAAATTCACTCGATACACAAGAGTAGTTATTTCTCCATAACTTTCCCGTCCTGGCTTCAGCGACGGGTTATCCTTATTTAATGAAAGCAGTTGTTATCAGCGTAAACTTTAATGACCCTAATTTCGACTCTCATTTAAGCGAGTTTGAAATGTTGGCTACAGGTGCTGGAGCTGAAATCCTTGAAACAGTAGTTGCTAAACGGGATAAACCAGATGCAAAATATTTTATTGGAAGCGGGAAGGTTGAAGAAATAGTCGAACGCATTGCCACTTTAAAACCTGATATTATCCTTTTTGATCGGGCTTTAAGCCCAGCTCAGCAAAG
The DNA here is from genome assembly GCF_000687755.1 of Taylorella asinigenitalis ATCC 700933. Classification (GTDB taxonomy): domain Bacteria; phylum Pseudomonadota; class Gammaproteobacteria; order Burkholderiales; family Burkholderiaceae_B; genus Taylorella; species Taylorella asinigenitalis. Next base: position 184,129 of record NZ_JHXN01000001.1, on the reverse strand, counting down.
AAATTTAGAGAGGGCTTTCAATCTTCGCGTTATAGATAGAGTTACGCTTATTTTAGATATATTTGCTCTCAGAGCAAAAAGCCACGAGGGTAAGCTTCAAGTAGAACTTGCTCAACTTCAACATTTGATTACACGACTAACTAGACTATGGACCCACTTGGAGCGACAAAGAGGGGGTATTGGTATGCGGGGACCAGGTGAATCTCAATTAGAGATGGACAGGCGAATGATTGGAGATAAGGTAAAGGCATTAAAAGAGAGACTATCTAAGCTAGACACTCAGAGGCTTACTCAACGGCGGGCTAGAGCCAGATCAAATATGCTCTCTGTATCTCTTGTGGGATATACGAATGCAGGAAAATCAACATTATTTAATGCATTGACACGTGCAGGTACGTATGAAGCCGATCAACTATTTGCGACTCTTGATACTACTACAAGAAGAATTTGGATAGAAGATGTGGGACAAGTTACAGTTTCGGATACTGTAGGATTTATCCGAGATTTACCTACTACGTTAATAGCCGCTTTTAAAGCGACTCTTGAAGAAACTATACATGCAGATTTATTATTTCATGTTGTGGATGCATCAAATCCACAAAGGGATGAACAAATTGCAGAAGTTAATAAGGTTTTGAAGGAAATAAATGCCGATGAGATTCCTACTTTTCTAATCTATAACAAAATTGATTTATTGAAACAAGAACCTAGAATAGAGAGAGATGAACAAGGTAAAATAAAACGAATTTTTGTTAGTTCTAAAACACGCGATGGCATTAATTTGCTACGCGATGCAATCGCTGAATTTAAAAATAATTTATAGGGAATATATCCATTGAAAGATAATAAAATCATGAATCTAAATGATCCTGATTGGGGCAAAGGACAGCCCTCCGACAATTCAAAAGATAGGCCTAAACAGCCACCTTCAAGTGATGATTCTCCACCAGAACTTGATCAGGTGTTTGGCGAATTAGCTAATAAACTAAGAGGAATTTTTGATAAGGATTCAAAAAATCGTAAGGGTTTTGGGCAGACTCCACCTCGTGGACCTAAAAAGCCGAACAGAATTTTTTCAAAAATTGGTCTTTTTGTAATTATTATTGGTTTACTTATAGCTTGGCTAATTAGTGGATTTTATATTGTTAGAGAGGGTCAAGTAGGGGTAGTTACTCAGTTTGGGAAGTATTCTAGAACTGTAGCTCCTGGTTTTCAATGGCATATTCCTACACCTATAGAATCTGTAGAGATAGTTGATATTTCACGTGTTAGATCCTTTTCAGTTGGATATAGGGATAATGCGAGAAATAAAGTATTGCCAGAAGCTTTAATGCTTACTGAGGACGAAAATATTGTGGATGTTCAATTTGATGTCCAATATCGTCTTAAAGCTGATATGCAAGGTTCGAATGGAAAAAATAGTCCAGCAGCTAACTATTTATTTGAGACTCGTGCACCAGATGAATCTGTAAGGCAAGCAGCAGAGACAGCTATGAGAGAGATTGTAGGTAAGCAATCTATGAATAAAATCCTTTACGAAAGTCGTACTCAGGCTGCGATTGATGTCAGAAAACTTATGCAACAAATTCTTGACCGCTATAAGACAGGTATTGAAGTCATAACTGTTGCCATCCAAAATGTACAACCTCCAGAACAAGTTCAGGCAGCATTTGAAGATGCGATTAAAGCTGGACAAGACTATGAACGTCAAAAAAACGAAGGTTATGCTTATGCTAGTAAGGTAATTCCTGAAGCTCACGGTCGGGCATCTCGTATTCAGCAAGAAGCGGAAGGTTACAAAGCAGTAGTAACGCAAAAAGCTACTGGTGAAGCAGATCGCTTTTCTAAGATTGAAACTGAATATTCTAATGCTCCCGAAATTACTCGCGAGAGGATGTATTTGACTGCTATGGAAAGTCTTCTTCAATCCACCCCTAAGATTTTTGTTGATTCAAAAAATAATTCTCCACTTCTGTATTTGCCTATTGATAAATTACCTAGCTCAAACACTATAAATAGCCAAACAAATAGGGAAGAGTATGTAGTCTCAGGGGATTCCATGCAAAATACAATTACTGATCAGGTACGCACCCAAAGTAATGAGCAATTACAAAACAATCGATCACGTGTTTTAAACCGTAATCGCCATCAGTAGAGGGGGGAAGTATGAATCGGTCTATATTAGGAATTATATTTTTAGCTGTTTTAGCTTGGTTTATCTCTTCTACCTTATTTATTGTGGGAGAGCGAGATTATGCACTTGTTTTTAAATTAGGTGAATGGCAAAGAACCATTAGTGAACCTGGTTTGCATTTTAAATGGCCATCACCATTTCAAAACGTTATATATCTAGATAAGCGAATTCAAACTATTGAATCTGGTGATACAGAGCGTATCCAAACTTCAGAGAAGAAAAATCTGATTATTGACTCTTATATTAAGTGGAAAATTAATGATCCTTTGAGATTTTATATTTCATTTGGACCAAATGCGGAAAATGCTCAATCACGTTTAGGTGCTCAGATTAGAGATGCCCTAAATGCTTCAGTTAACACTAGAACAGTTCGTGCAGTTATCTCACAAGAGCGTGATGTTGTGATGGCTGAAATTCTTAAGAATGTTGAGGAAAGAGCTAAACCTCTTGGAATACAAGTTGTAGATGTAAGGCTTAAAAGAATTGAGTTTTCTCAAGAAGTCTCTGATTCAGTTTATAACCGTATGCAAGCTGAACGTAAAGAAGAAGCCAATAGTCTTCGAGCAAATGGTTTTGCTGAATCTGAAAAAATCAGAGCTGACGCAGACCGACAAGTTAAAGAAATCATAGCTAAAGCACAGGCCGATGCCGAAATAACTAAAGGTACAGGGGATGCTATTGCTACTGAAATTTATGCAAAAGCTTACGGAAAAAACCCTGAATTCTATAGTTTCTATAACAGCTTAAATGCTTATAAAAACAGTTTTACATCCAATAAAGATTTGATGGTTATTGACCCAAGCTCAGATTTCTTCAAATATCTAAAACAACCTAGTCGAGGAAGTTCTAATTAAGGTGAGCATATGAAAAATGTTGTTGTAATTGGAACTCAATGGGGCGATGAGGGAAAAGGTAAAATAGTCGACTGGCTCTCTGAAAACGTCTTTGGTGTTGTTAGATTCCAGGGCGGTCATAATGCGGGTCACACTCTATGGATAAACGGCAAAAAAACTATTTTGCGATTAATTCCATCTGGGATTATGCATCCTAAAACTCAATGTTTTATAGGAAATGGTGTAGTACTAAGCCCAGAAGCAGTATTGTCTGAAATAGCCGAATTAGAAGATGCGGGAGTTGAAGTTAGATCTCGATTACACATATCCGAGGCGGCTACGTTAGTATTGCCATATCATATTGCTATTGATCAAGCCAGGGAGCTAGCCAGGGGCGAAAACAAAATAGGCACAACAGGTAGGGGCATTGGCCCCGCTTATGAGGACAAAGTTGCCCGTAGAGCTCTTCGTATTCAAGACTTATATGATGAAGAAGTACTTGAAAAGAAACTGAAATCTGTTCTAAGTCTTCATAACTTTATTCTGAAAGAAAGATACCAGCTGGATGAAATTGTTTTTGAAGACCTTTTAGCTCAACTTAAGGACTGGGCAAAAGAACTTAAACCAATGGTTTCTGATGTTTCTTATGATTTATACAATCATCTTAAAGAAGGAAAAAATTTTCTTTTTGAAGGTGCTCAAGGTTCTCTTTTGGATATTGACCATGGAACTTATCCATTTGTCACTAGTAGTAATTGTGCCGCAGGAACGGCTTCCGCTGGGGCTGGTATAGGTCCCCAGCATCTGAATTATATTTTGGGTATCACCAAAGCGTATACCACTAGAGTTGGTTCAGGACCATTTCCAACAGAACTTACTGACGAATTAGGTTCTCATATTGCCTCTGTTGGACAGGAGTTTGGTTCGGTGACTGGAAGACCTCGACGTTGTGGTTGGTTTGATGCCGTTGCATTAAAAAGAAGCGCTATATTTAATGGTATTTCAGGTCTATGCGTTACAAAGCTTGATGTTTTAGATGGACTCAAGGAAGTAGGTATTTGCGTTGGTTACGAATTTGAGGGTAAAACAATAGATGTTCTTCCTTATGGAGCTTCCAAAGTATCTAAAGTTAAACCTATTATTGAGATGTTACCTGGATGGAATGAATCAACTAAAGGCGTAACTAATTACGATGACTTACCTTCTAATGCAAAAAAATACCTCAAATGCATGGAAGAAGTTAGTGGAGTTCATATTGCTATGATTTCTACTGGTCCTGATCGAAATGAAACTATTATGATTAAAAATCCCTTGGAATAGATATGAGTTCTAATCTTCCTGAAAGTACAGATACTGATTTATGGGTTTCTTGGGATGAATATAATCATCTTATAGAAAAATTAGCTTTTGAAGTTTACAAATCTGGCTGGAAATTTGACCAAATTATTTGTTTAGCACGTGGTGGGGTAAGAGTGGGCGATGTTTTGTCTAGAATTTTTGATGTTCCATTAGGAATATTAGCAACAAGCTCGTACCGTGAGGCTGCTGGCACTGTTCAAGGACAACTTGATATTGCGAAATTTATAACTATAACTAAGGGTACTTTACAAGGTAAGGTTTTGCTAGTAGATGATATGGTTGATACTGGACTCACTTTTAGTAAAGTTCAGGAACATTTGAAAAAGGAGTTTCCTAATATTGAGGAGATGAAATCTGCTGTATTATGGTTTAAGGGTCACTCTAGCATAACCCCTGATTACTACATAGATAAACTTCCTAACAATCCTTGGATTCATCAACCCTTTGAGGAATATGACTCTATTCGTCCTCATCAGTTAGAGGCATGGATTAGAAAAGGTAGTTCAGCTAAGTAGTTTTTAAGATACAACTTGTCGTAAGCTATTGACTCTAAACAAGATTTGAAATTATAATAATAAACTTTATAAATTTTGAATTACCCAGCAATTTTAGGTGGTGAAATTTTTTTGTTGGGCTTTTTTAGCTTTTGAATCAACTATTTATTAATTTAAGGAATTTTAATTTATATGCCTAGTGTTCGCCTTAAGGAAAATGAACAATTCGAATCAGCTCTACGTCGTTTTAAACGCACCATCGAAAAAACTGGTTTATTAACAGATCTTCGTGCTAGAGAGTTTTACGAAAAACCAACAACAGAGCGTAAACGTAAACATGCTGCCGCAGTAAAACGTCATCACAAACGTATCCGTAGTCAGCAGCTACCTCCACGCTTGTACTAATTTGTTATCATATCGGTACACTTAGTACCTTATAAATTTCATATAGCAGCTAAGTTTTCTAACTAGCTGCTTTTTTTGTCTTTATTATGTCGGATACTTTTACTAACGAGCTTATTGAGAAAACTGATATTGTTAGTGTTATTGGTGAATATGTTCAGCTAAAAAAAGATGGCTCGGGATACTCTGGTCTATGTCCATTTCATAATGAGAAATCACCCTCATTCAAAATAAATACTACTGGTCAGTATTTCCATTGTTTTGGATGTCATGCAGGGGGAAACGTTATCTCATTTTTAATGAAACATAATCACATGACATTTAGAGAGGCTCAAGAATTCTTGGCTAAGCGATTAGGCATTCCAATTCCATCATATTCAAAATTAACACCACAACAGATACAAGAGAGAAATTCAGCCAAAACTAAACAGGAGCTTATGTATGAATGTTTAAGGCAAGCACAAAGTTTTTATATAGATATGTTTGCGAAAAGTCATGAAGCTAAGTCATATATAGAAAAAAGGGGATTGAGTGATGAAACTATTAAAAAATTCGGAATCGGATGGAGTGGCTCAGAATATAGAAACCTAGCCCATAAATTTCCAAACTACGACGATAAAATTTTGGTAGATGTGGGTTTGGTAATTCAAAAAGAAGATTCAAGTAAATATGATAGATTTAGAAATCGAGTCATGTTTCCTATACTTAATGATAGAGGGCAAATTATAGGTTTTGGCGGTCGCACATTAGGGGATGAGAAACCGAAATATCTTAATTCACCTGAGACTGAAGTTTTTCATAAAAGCGATGAACTCTATGGCCTTTTTGAAAATAAAAAAGGTATAAACACAAGCAAAAAAGCACTTGTTGTAGAAGGGTATATGGATGTTATTTCCCTGAATCAACATGGAATAGACTTTGCCGTTGCCACCTTAGGTACAGCAACAAGTCAATCTCATCTACGTAAGTTATACAGATATACATCAAAAATTATTTTTTGTTTTGATGGAGATGAAGCGGGAAAGAATGCGGCATGGAAAGCATTAAACGAGTCTTTGCTGGTTTTAGATGAGAGGCATGAGCTTAGATTTTTATTTCTACCTAGTGATCATGACCCTGACTCGTATATACGAGAGTTTGGTAGATCCAAGTTTACAAAATTTATTGAATCTTCATTATCGCTGACCAAATTTTGGTTAAATGAGCTCAAAAGTAGGTTTAGGCTATATGAGGCCGAAGGCAGAGCTAGTTGTATTAACTTTGTGCGTCCTATGCTTAGAAATGTTCGCAAATCTGCTATGAAAACTCAGATTGAGAGGGAGATAGCTAGTCTTTTGCAGCTAACTCATGAGGAGTTTTTAAAAGATTTGGGCATTGATTTTGAGGGGGCAAAAAAAACTTTTCCTGCACAGATTTCTAAACGTTCATTTTCTCAACCTAAGGTTAGAAAACAAGTTGAATCTTTGGAGCGAAAATTTATTAAGTTGGTGGCAATGAAACCGTCTATCACCAACAAAATTTCCTCAAATGTACTTGTATTTTTAAATCTACTCCCCAAATATAGATTAGTCTATGAATTAATCACTTTGATTCGTAAGCACAATATTGAAGTTTTTAGTCAATTGTTCAATATAAATGAAATCAGCTCTGATTTAAAAATAGTTCTTGAGAGTATTATTTCTAATGAATTCGATGAAATCGAGGACGAAAATTCTGAAAGTTTGCTTCAAAGTATTCTAATCAAAGTTGAATTGGAATTACTGGATAGTCAAATACAGAAATTGGCTAGTAATAAAGATATGGATGACTCGAAAAAAACTCTGCTATTACAAGGCCTTAGTCAGCGATTTAATTTTCTTAAAAATCATTAATTTACGTTATAATAATTAGTTAATTTTTTAGTTAAGGGATAAGGTCTAAGCGTGAAAAAGCAAGTTAAAAAAGAGAGTTCTAAAGTTTCTACTAAAGCTACTAATACAAAGACTTCAGCGACTGCGACTAAGAAAACTGCACCTATAGCAGCTGCAGTGAAGTCAGCATCTAAGGCCGTCCCTAAAACCACTAGTAAGCGAGTTAACACTAAAACTAAGGCGGTCACATCAAAGCCTGCTGTTAAAACTTCAACTAAAACCGTTGCTTCTAAATCAGCAAGTTCTAAAACGAAGGCTGTTGCCTCTAAGCCTGCAGCTAAATCTATGACTAAAGCCGCTACAAAGCCTGCTACTAAAGCTGCTACATCAAAATCAAGTACTAGATCAACTACTTCTAAATCTACTGCTAGTAAATCAGTGGCCAAAGCCAACACTAAATCTACTACTAGAGCGGCTTCAAAATCGACTTCAAAATCAGCTTCAAAAGTGGCTTCTAAAACTGCTTCTAAAGCCCCAACCAAACAAACTAGTAAGGGCGTAACTAAAGTAAGTTCTAAAACTGCTGCTAAGAGCACGCCTAAAACAGTTGTTAAAGCAACATCTAAAACAGCAGCTTCAAAATCTGCTGCTAAAGCTAAAACTCGTACCGCTAAACAATCAAATAAAACATCGGCATCTAAGACTAAATCTGAAGTTGTGAAATCAACTAAAAAGCAATCTACACCAAAACCGACACGTCAAACTGTAAGTAGTTCCGATATTGATGATTTATTAGCTATTACTAATGAAGACGACGATTTCATGCCTAAAATATCTCGTCGCGGTCGTAAGCCTGGTAGTAAAAATGCCCCTAAAGCTCAATCAAAAAATGCTGACGATTTGGATTTAGTAGATCCATCAGATGATGATTCAGAAAATATAGATGATATAGACGAGTCCGTTGCCAGAGGAGCTAAAGGCTCACGTAGTAGAGCAGAAAACAAAAAAATTATAGACGAAGAAAGGCGTCAACTTATTCGTTCTTTAATTAAGCAAGGTAGAGATCAGGGCTATCTTACATATGCAGAAATTAACGATGTTCTATCTGATGATATCGTTGATACAGAACAGATGGAGTCTATGGTCACCACACTCGGTGATATGGGCATTCCAGTATATGAAGAAGCACCTAATGCTGAGGATCTCATTCTAGCCGAGCCGTCAAATATCAACGATGACGATGATGTGGACGATGAAGCTGAGGTTGCATTAACAACAGTGGACTCTGACTTTGGTCGTACTACAGACCCAGTACGTATGTATATGCGTGAGATGGGTTCAATCGAATTATTGAATAGATCTAAAGAGATTGAAATTGCGAAAATGATTGAAGAGGGCCTTAAACATATGGTTATGGCTATTGCATCTTCACCTACGACAATTCATGAAATTCTCGAACATATTCAAAAAGTTAAAGAGGGTAAAGCTCAGATTGAAGAAATTGTTGATGGTCTTATGACCGATGATGGCGAAGAGTATGCTGGCTCTGGTGCATCAGATACAGATGAAGATACTGAAGAAGCTCAAACAGGTGGCATGAGTAGCGGTCAAATTGAAAAATTACGTGAAGAGTCATTAGCTAAATTTGATCGAGTTCAAAAAGCCTACGATAAGATGATGAAGGAATACGAAAAAGGTCGTTTCCAATCTCCTGCATATAACAAGGCTAATCAAGAAATTCACGATGAAATATCAGGTGTGAGATTCACCGCCAAAATGGTAGAAAAATTAGCTGAGAAACTTCGCAAGCAAATTGAAAGAGTACGTTCTTTAGAAAAAGATATGCTTAAAGTTTGCGTGGACAAGGTAGGTATGCCTCGTGAGCACTTTATTGATTCATTCCCTGGAAATGAAACTAATTTGGATTGGGTAAATTCTGAGCTTAAGAAAAAACCTAAATATGCTGAAAAACTTGAGAGATCTGTTCCTGATATTCATGAAATTCAGCAGAAGTTCATTGATCTAGAAAAAGAAGTTATCCTTCCTATTAAGGAGCTTAAAAACGTTAATAAACGCATGGTAAATGGCGAAGCTAAAGCGAAAAAAGCTAAACACGAAATGATTGAAGCAAACTTACGTTTGGTTATTTCAATTGCTAAGAAATATACTAATCGTGGGTTGCAATTCTTGGACTTAATCCAAGAAGGAAATATCGGCTTGATGAAAGCGGTGGATAAATTTGAATATCGTCGCGGTTATAAATTTTCAACATACGCAACATGGTGGATTCGTCAAGCTATTACCAGATCCATTGCCGACCAAGCGAGAATTATCCGTATTCCAGTTCATATGATTGAGACAATTAACAAAATCAATCGTATAACCCGTCAAATACTTCAAGAGACTGGTGTGGAGCCAGATTCAGCTATGCTTGCTGAAAAAATGGATATGCCAATTGAGAAAATTCGCAAAATTCTCAAAATATCTAAAGATCCTATTTCTATGGAAACTCCGATTGGAGATGATGATGATTCACATCTTGGAGACTTTATTGAAGATACATCGACCCTATCTCCAGAAGAGGCCGCTTTACAACGCTCTATGACAGAAGTATTTGATGAAGTAATTAACTCACTTACCCAGAGAGAAGGTAAAGTTCTTCGCATGCGCTTTGGTATTGGTATGAGTTCAGATCAAACCCTCGAAGAAGTAGGTAAGCAGTTTGATGTTACACGTGAAAGAATACGTCAAATCGAAGCTAAAGCGATACGCAAGCTAAAACATCCTAGTCGAGCAGATAAGCTTAGAAGCTTCTTGGAAAATAATTAATTTTTTGGGTCAGTCTTTCTGACCCTTTTTTATTTCTTCTAAAAGTCTAGATGCGGGTTCATAGCCCTTTTGACTCGATGCTTCTAAGTATTGTGTGGCAATGCTCACGTTTCTCTCCACTTTTTTCCCTTCATTGTAAAGAGTGCCCATCAAGTACTGTGCTTTAACAATGCCCTCATCTGCTGCTTGTTTTAAAAAATGTATGGCTTCTTTAGGTTTAGATTCAGTGCCAATGCCCTCTAAGAGCATATACCCCCACACTCCCTTTGCACTGGAATCATTACGATAAGCAGCATTTTCGGCCCAATTTGCGATTTGTTCAGCTAATTCAGATTTGGGATGTTTTGCTGCATCTGACAATAGTATCTGAGAGAGTTTACTTTCAGCTGGAACATAGTATTGATTCGCTGAGAGGACCAGCCACTTTAAACCAGTTTCTTCATCTTTGCGAAAATAATGCCCTGATAAATATGCTAGGCCAAGTGAATACTGAGCTTTAGGATCACCCTTAGTAGCTTGCTCACAAAGTTCCTCCATATTGTAGTCTAGGGCCTCTAAACCATGAGGCTCAGCCATAGCAAAATCAGTTATAACTTTTAAAAACTTTTTGAAGAATTTGGACATTTAATTGGTAGGCGATACTGGAATCGAACCAGCGACCTCTACGATGTCAACGTAGCGCTCTAACCAGCTGAGCTAACCGCCTGTAAAATAGATTGGTATTGTATTGTAAAACATCTATGAATATCAATAAAATCCATCCTAGTTGGCAAAGTTTTTTTTACGAAGAAATGACAAAACCCTATTTCAAGTCTCTTCTTCGCAACATCGAGCAAGCAAGACAGAAGTGCATTGTCTATCCGCCTGAGGAGAGCGTATTTTCAGCTTTCAAGCTAACTGCCCTCGATCAAATAAAAGTCGTTATTCTGGGTCAAGATCCATATTTTAATGATGGCCAAGCGCATGGATTAGCGTTTTCGGTGCAGAAAGGGGTAGCATTGCCACCTTCATTAAAAAATATTTTTCAAGAACTTCAGCAATCCATCCCAAACTTTGTTTTACCTACTCACGGATGCCTTGAAAAATGGGCTTCTCAGGGCGTTATGCTTTTGAATGATGTGCTTACTGTAGAGCGGGGCAAACCAAATTCGCATAAAGGTTTTGGTTGGGAAATATTCACAAAAAATGCCATATTAAAAATTAATTCCGAATGTGAGAATGTAGTTTTTTTGCTTTGGGGTGGCAATGCCAAAGCTAAGTCTCCGCTACTAGATAACCATAAACACCTAATTCTTGAAAGCCAGCATCCATCGCCATTATCGGCTTATCGTGGTTTTCTTGGTAATATGCATTTTGCTAAGGCTAATACTTACCTTGAAGCACATAATAAGCAAGCCATTGACTGGTCTTTGGAGTAGGACATTTTTATCCATCATCATTGTTACGAATTGGCAGTGTTCAATAAATAATTCAAACTGTAGTCACCTTTTTAACAGGAGACTACTATGCAAATTGTTTTACAAAATCCACAAAAACCTCTCGTAAAAAAACAGAGTCTTAAGCGGCGTTTAGGTCAAGGTATGACCGAATACATTATTATCGTCGCTTTAGTATCTGTTGCAGCAATTGCAGTCTATCAGCTATTTGGTCAAGTAATTCGCTCTCAAACTGCTGCTATGGCCAAAGAGATTGCAGGAGAGGATGGTACTGCTCAATCGAAAAAAGCTCAAACTGCGGCGAAAAAAGCAGAATCTCAAACTTCTGCTAAGTCACTTAAAACTTTCACGGGTAATGCTAAGCAGGCTGGTGGCAGATAATGTTTGAATTGCCTTTGGGCAATCGCAAAGGTCAAGTCTTGGTGCTTGGCCTTGCATTGATTGCCATTGTTATTCTCAGTTTTCTTGGTATGTATAGAAATGGTCAGATCATTTCTAAGCGAACAAAATTAATACATGTTGTTGATCTTGCTTCATATTCAGGAGCTGTAGCCCATGCACGAGCTCTTAATATGCAAAGCTATATCAATCTTGCACAAACGGCAAATCAAATCGCTTTAGCACACTTAATTACACAAGGCTCATGGGTACAGTGGGGCCAAAATATGGGTAAGCGAGTCACGAAACGAAACCCGCAATCTGAATTAATTAATCGTTTTTTTGGCTCTAAATATTCGCAAGCTTATATAGCAGGAAAAAAAGCCCAAGTCGGAGCTAGTGCCCAAATTCAGGATTTAAAAGCTCAATTTGAAAAACATCAAAAAGTTATTAATGAAGTTTTATATAAAACAAGCATTGCCATACACGAAACCCAATTAGATATGAGGCGTCAGGCAATTAAGGAAGTAATTGAAGCTAACTTTAGCCCTTCAGAATTAAAAAGTATTTCTTGGAAACTTGAAAATATAGAAAACGAAGATATTTCAAGTGTTTTTAACCCTAAAGGGGAATATTTAAATTTCGTTCGCAATGTAAGTAAGAAATACAAATTTCTTAAACCTAGATATTTCTTAAAAAGTAGTCGGTTAACTCCAGTTTATAAGAAATGCCCAACCCTAAGACATCGACTAATTCGTCGAGGAGAAACAACTTTAAATAAAAATGGTGATTGGGAATCCATTGACACACAAAGCTTTCATTCATTGAGGAAGAGATTGAAACTCTCATGCTATTACCGCGAATATCCGATGGGATGGGGATATGCAGAGCATGACACCAGTCACATTGGTGATAATTTACCTCATGTTAAGGATCCTCCATCTGATTTTTCAGCAATAACCTTTATCAAATGGATTGATGAGAAAACTTCTGGATGGAATATTTTCGATACTTCAGAAAATGGTTTGGCAAATTCATATGCTTTAAAACAAGGCTTGAAATGGACTTCTGGAGGTTTAGTACCTTTTGTTGATATTACAAAAAAGAACAAAAAAAGTTCTTTTTTTAGATTAAGCATTAGAGATAGTGATGTTTTGGGGCATTCGGTAGAAGCTATATCAGCAGCTGAAGCGTATTTTGCTCAGTTTAGGAGAGATGATGAGTACCCAAATTTATGGCATCCGAATTGGCTAGCGAGGTTAAGGCAATGGAAATAAGAATGCGAAGGGGTCAGGCTTTAGTAGAAAGCTTTGTGTTTTTAATTGTTATGTCACTGTTTTTTATTGGAATTCCTTTCATAGGTAAGTTGGCAAATGATAAGCAATCTCTTCAAAATGAGAGTAGGTATATGGCTTTTCAATACGCCATTAGACTTGGAGAGGGAGCAAAAAGTATTTATGACTCAAGCTATAGCAACATAAAAAAACTCACCTCAAATGCCCAGCCTGGACAAGATTTAGCTAAATCAGAAATATTAAGAAACGAGTGGCAAATCGATGATAAGGGAATAATTAACTCCATAAGTCAGAAAAAAATCGTTGATAAAGCGAAAAGAAAGTTTCTTATCTCAAGCTTGGTTTTAGAGGAAGAAGCAAAATTAATCTTTGATACTGAGTATGAAATCAATGCCAAATTAGCACATAACAGATCGTCTCAGAGTAATACTGCGTGGAAAAAAGAAAATTCAAAAACACAGTCATTAGCAAAAAAATCGAACTCTTTATTAAGTCCAGTTGATAAGCCACTTAAAAGAACTCTTCCTGGGTTTGATTCTTATAAAGAATGGATTGGAGAAATACCAAGTAATCACAAAAAGGGGTTGCTAAATGTCTTTAATTAAACATTTTTTTATAACTCTTCTTTTGTCATTCATAAGCCTTTTATTGCTTATAAGTACGGCGTATTCCAGAACCATAGATGAAATTAAGTGGTTAGAGTCTAGTGTCACAAAGTCAGAACTAAAACTTAAATCGTCTCAAAATGGAATTGCTTTAAGTGTCTTTGAAATTGATTTAGATAAATCTTTAAACCAAATTCTAGATATTGTTTTAGATAAAGATATAGAAATTCATGCCATAGACAGTGATTTATTTCTTATCTCACCAGAGAACTCACTTTCAGAAATACTTCTTATTACAGATTATGAAAAAAAGATTGATCAGAACAGCAATCTTAAAAGTGTTTATTTAAGTCGCATAACAAATCAAATTAGCAAATCAACTACTAAAAAAAAAGATTTCTTACCAGACTTTGAAATTCTATTTAGCAGTGTATCGAATCAATATGAAATTTATGTCTATGAAATTAATGGAGAGAAAAATATGAAAAATTACTTTGAATATCTGGCTTCAAGTGGATGGTTGGAGAAGTACAAGAAAACATTGCCACATAAAGACCTATCGGTTTGGCAAAGAAAGATTAATTCATCTAACGATACTTTATTTGTAGGAATGTTCAGAATTCGAGACCGAAAATATTTGTCGGTCGGAAAAATGACAAATTAGGTGCACCTATGATTCGGATAAAAAAGTCTTGGTATATCTTTGGATTTGCAGTAGGGGCGGGGCTACTGGCCACATTCTCTGCAAGTAAATATATGAAAGAGAAAATATCGCAAATTGAAGCAAATCATAGACAGGTCATGGTGCCGAGAATTGTTGCAGCTCATGATTTAAGTGTTGGTACTTCAATAGATTCAGCGGTATTAGCCGTACGAAAGATTCCTGAAACATGGATTAGTAGTGATAGTTTAAGTCCTGATGAATTTGAGAGAATTGAAGGGAAGGTTATAACTAGTCCATTGATGGCAGGTGATCCAGTTCTATGGGCTCATACGAGCACTATTAGCAGAAGGCCATTTTCTGAAAAGGTTGGGTTGGGACGAAGAGCAGTGACCATGCCAGTGGATACGATTAATTCGGTCTCTGGATTGATAGTGCCAGGAGATTTGATTGATCTATATGTATCTTTTAAATATAAGAATCGTGATATTACAGCTCCATTGCTGCAAGGGGTTTTGGTTTTAGCAACAGACAAAGAATCAAAGTTAACAAACGATGGAACCGAAAGAGAGTTTTCAACAGTTACTTTGGATACCTCGCCAGAAGAAGCAGCCAAATTAGTGGCTGCACGGCAGGATGGCGTTATTACGGCTTTCTTAAGAAACCCAGATGATAAGGAAGCAAGCCAGAAAGGTGTAAAAGGAGATTTGGCGAGTATCTTGGGCATTGCCACCAGTGGGCCAATTGTTAGGAAAAAAGCCTCTGTTATTTACGGAGATCAGGGTACAAAGAAAATGAGCGAAATAGCTCAGGCTGATGTAGAGCAAACACCAACAAAAGAAGAACTCTTGCAACAGGCTTTGATTGAACTTCCAGGCCAAAAAGATATTGTGAGTGCATGGATTAGTGAAAACTCTAAAAAAACAGAGATAGCAACCCCTCAGGATCAAAATATCTCATCAAAAGAGGAGGATCTTGAAAATGAGGAGTAGATTTAAAAATGTACTTGTAGGCCTTTTATTAGGGGCTGTAAGTGTTGTACAGGCTCAAGTGTCACAGAAAGCAAAATCCATAAAAATGGAAATTGGGCAAATTGAGGTACTTAATTTTCAGAGTATTGGTAGAGTTGCAGTTGGGAACAGTAAGCTTTTAAACGCAACTACCAGTGACGATAAAGAACTCGTTTTATTTGGATTAAGCGAAGGGTTTACTACGCTTCAAGTGTGGGATAAAAATGGAACAAGCAATAGCTATAGAGTGCTTATCGAGTCTGCGAATCAAAACAAAATGCTTCAAGATATACAGAAGATTTTGCGAAAAATTCCAAATGTACGAACTTCGATAATAGCCGATAAGGTGATTGTTGAAGGCGATAAGCTTTCTGATTTTGACAGACAGAAGGTTGTGCAACTAACTAAGCACTATCCGCAAATTATCGATATGTCGAGCCAAGTTGGGTGGGATGAGATGCTTATGATAGATGTACAAATTGTCGAGCTTCCGCGACAGTTTGTGCAGCAACTGGGGCTTAAATGGGGCACTTCGGCTGAAGGTGGCGTGCAGTTAGGCCTTACCTTTGAGGGCTCTTCGGGTACTAAAGCATCAGCATATAGGAGTAACTTATTGGCTTCTTCTCTTTCTAACGCAAATGCCATTGTCAATCCAGCTTTATTTGGTGGGATTAATGCTTTCTTGAATGCAAGTATAAATGCGATGGCTGTTGAGGGGCAAGCAGTAGTTTTAGCACAACCGCAATTGACAGCAAGAAATGGTACTACTGCAGAATTTCTAGCTGGTGGTGAAGTTCCTTATACGATGATTGATGATAAGGGGCAAACACAAACAGTTTTTAAACCTTATGGTGTTAGTTTAAATATCACACCAATTATTCAAAGAGATGGAACAATCAGATCAAAAATAAATGTTGAAGTTAGTGCCGTAGATACATCTATGAATCTAAATGGTGGTCCTGCTTTAAAAACTAGACGAACATCTACAGAATTTAATTCTAAGTCTGGTGAACCTATAGTTATCTCTGGGTTCATATCAAGAGATCAGATGCAGAGTATGTCTAAACTTCCTGGTATTGCAGAAACTCCCATCCTAGGTGAATTATTCAAATCAAGGAATTTTCAAAATAATGAAACTGAGCTTGTAATTATAGTTAGGCCTTATGTAGTAAAACCAAACGACAAGACTATGCAAAGACGTGTTCATAGGACGAAGACTATTTTGGATTCTTCATTTGAGCAAAAACCAATTTTAAATATTCCAATTGAGGCTGATGCAGAAAGACATTTCAAACCTAATACCAAAAAAATTAAATATATAAAAATGCAATCTAAAACGCATTATTTGCCACCAGTGGCACGAATACCCTTAACAAGACCATTTCCAGATAGATATTTAGAAGGTCCAAAGCCCACAAAAATGAAATTTCCTAAAAAAAATAAACGAGTTAGCCGAAGAAAATCAAGGGGGCGACGAAGATGATTGAACTAGATGTTACGTATGAAAACGGGACGAAGAAAAAGGTTATATTGCCACCTCCAATAAAAATAGGAAAAGGAGAAGAAAACGATCTTGTAATTAAATCATGGAGGGTATCTAAACATCACGCCACCATAACAAGAGACGATGGATTTGCTTTTATCAGCGATAACTACTCGTTACTAGGCGTATTTTTAAATGGCAGAAAAATTCAAACGCAGCAGAAATTAAAAATTGGAGACGAAATAATAATTGGACCTACAAAAATGAAGGTCTTACAAGTTCCTAAGAAAGAGCAAATCTCTAGATTAGAGACAAATCCTAAAGTAGAACCGATAAGTACTGCGAGAGAACAAGTTCCAAATAATATTCTGCGAATCCTACATGGAGAATTAATTTCTGCGATGGATTTACGAAAGCTCAAATCTACTCACGGTTCCACAAATGAATTACGACAAAGAGCCGATGAAGTTTTAGACCAAATAATTGAAGAAGGAACTGAGAGATTTTCATCGTTTAATAAAGAGGAGCTTAAAAAACTTGTTATTGATGAGGCGTTTGGTTTGGGGCCTTTAGAGGATTTGCTCAAAGATGAAGAAGTAAGTGAGATTATGGTCAACTCTCATAAAGATATATATGTTGAGAGGAGTGGGAGATTACAAAGAACAGATGTGTCCTTTTCAGGAGAGTCTGCTGTTTTAAGTGTAATAGATAGGATCGTTTCACCTTTGGGTCGAAGAATCGATGAAAATTCGCCTATGGTAGATGCAAGACTTAAGGATGGTTCACGTGTAAATGCCGTAATACCGCCTATTGCCTTAAAAGGTGCAAGCATAAACATACGTAAATTTTCAAAGAAAATTCTTGGTGTAAAGGCTTTGATTGAAAAAGGAACATTGACTTCCGAGATGGCAAGTTTTTTGAATTTTGCTGTTCTCAATAAGATGAATATTCTAATTTCTGGTGGTACAGGCACTGGTAAAACTACTGTATTAAATATTTTGACAGCGGCCATTCCTCACTCAGAGAGGCTTATTACGATTGAAGATGCAGCAGAACTTCAATTACAGCATCCTCACACAGTTAGTCTAGAAGCACGACCAGCTAATGCTGAGGGGCAGGGGCAGGTTACGATTCGAGATTTACTTCGAAATGCACTTAGAATGCGTCCCGATAGGATAGTTGTTGGAGAGTGTAGGGGGGCTGAGGCCTTTGATATGCTTTCTGCCATGAACACTGGACATGAGGGCAGTTTATCAACATTGCATGCAAACAGTCCACGAGAAGCTCTTAATAGACTTGAAACTATGATTCTTATGGCGTCTATGGAATTGCCATTAGCGGCGATACGAGAGCACATTGCCAGTAGTGTAGATTTTATTGTTCAACTCACAAGACTAAACGATGGACGCCGCATTGTTTCTAGCATTGTTGAAGTGGGTGGCGTGGATTCGGGCATTATTCAGCTTCAGGAGCTTTACACCTATAAGAAAGCCACAAATACATTTTCTTATTCAGGATTGATGCCTTCATCATTTGAAATTCTTCGTGAAAATGGTCAACCCATTCCTCAGACTATGTTTATATAAATATGGAATACTTTATTTTTATATTGGCGATATCTCTTGTATTTCTGTTTGCAGTTCTATTTACAATCGGATCAAAATACTTAGAGAAATACAAAAAGACATTCGATGTATCGATAGGTCAGAGTCTTTGGGAAAGCTTCATACTAATTCCAAGTGGCAAAATTTGGACAATGGCTGCTGTCATGGCTGTAGCTTTAGGCTTAGTTCTAATTTTATTAAGCGGATCGTGGTTATTGGCGGCTATCGTTTCAGTCGCAGTGTTATTTATCCCACCATTTGCTGCCAAAATGCTAATTCGAAAAAGACAGAAAAAGCTAATTCACCAATTTCCAGATTTCCTGCTTTCCCTTTCAAATGCCTTGAGATCTGGTGCAGGCCTTCAACATTCGATT
Organism: Taylorella asinigenitalis ATCC 700933; assembly: GCF_000687755.1. Classification (GTDB taxonomy): domain Bacteria; phylum Pseudomonadota; class Gammaproteobacteria; order Burkholderiales; family Burkholderiaceae_B; genus Taylorella; species Taylorella asinigenitalis. Next base: position 165,322 of record NZ_JHXN01000001.1, on the reverse strand, counting down.
AAGTTAATAAATGAGACAAGCGAAAAACCTATTTCACAAGAATTTGGACTTTTTTTACATCAAATAAGATTAGGAAGCACCATAGAGGAAAGTCTGACAGACCTACAAATAAGAAACCCTTCAATGAATATGAGCCAGTTTGTCACCTTAGTCAAAATTTCGTATAAGACAGGCGGGAATTTAGCTTCTATGTTGGAACTTCTTTCAAATAATATGCGTGAAAATAATCTTTTATTAAAAAAGATAGATGCCCTGACTAGCCAAAGCAGAATGCAATCTTGGATTATGTCTTTGCTACCCATATTCCTTCTTTTGGTATTGACAGATGTTGCCCCTGATTTAACGGACTACTTTTTCAAAAACAAATATGGTTACTTTGCTTTGTTTCTTATTTTTCTGATGGAAGTAGGCGGTGTTTTAACAATGCGTAAGCTCATGAAGATAAAGGTCGTATGATGTGGATGTCCTTAACTATTTTGATGGGCCTCTTTTGCTTAGCCGCATTATTCGTTGTTCTAATAGGAGATATGAGTCTTAGCGGTATTGGCTCTAAAGTTTTGAAATTACTGGGTTGGCAATTTGGGGCAGGATTAAATATATCTCTTGATCGCTCTGGACTAAGTTCGAAATGGTCTCCAGAAAAACTCGTTGGTATAGATACGGTAGTGATTATGCTTGAATTACTCCTGGCTCTATGGGTGCTTTTGTCTGGATTGTCATTGATATTTCTTTACTCGATTGCTATTTTGGTATTTGTCACCTTACTATGGCCAAAAGCCTATATAAAACGATATATATCAAGACGTAGAACAGAATTAGCTGAAATTTTTCCTTTCTTTTTGGACGTTTTAAGCGTAAGTTTATCTTCAGGACAAAACTTTACGATGAGCTTGCAGTATGCTTTAAATTCTATTCCTAATGGCGTGCTTAAAGATGAGTTGAATTTTACTATCCGAGAGATGCAGGCAGGGAAAGCAAGAATTGATGCTCTTGAGGATATGGCTGAAAGATCCGACCTACCAGTCGTACGCCAGTGGGTTAATAATATAAAGCAAGCAGATCAACTTGGCTTACAACTAGCTAGTGCATTTAGATCTCAAGCTACTTATATAAGAAAACAAAGATATCTAATGGCAGAAAAATTAGCTTTTGAAGCACCCGTAAAAATGCTTTTTCCTTTAGTGTTTTTTATATTTCCTTGTACATTTATTGTGCTTTTATTTCCTGTATTTATGCAGATTGCGGAAAGTTGGTAGTTTTATGAACTTTAAAAGAGTATATAGCTTTTGTTTAGGTGGCAATGTTCTCCGTATAGCTCTGGCCACTTCTTTTAAAGAAAGATTGGTTGGTATGATGGGTAGGTCAAAAGGAAGGAATTTTGATTTTCTTATATTTGAAAATTGCAATGCCATACATACTTTTGGAATGACAGAGTCTATTAGAGTAATTTTTTTAAATAAAGAACTAAATATAGTTAAAGAAAAAAACAAACTAGCTCCATGGAGGACCCTGATTTGTACGTCTGCTAGTTATGCAATCGAGGGTCCCCCATATGCCAGTAAGCACACCCAAATGGAGTCGGATTTTGTGGGTGTTTGGGGTGCTGGGTTCTGCTTAGAGAATGCAGAAATCATTAATTTAGTAAGAGCAATATTAAAAACTAAGAGTTAATGTAGGCCAAAATACTTATACATAATTTAGTTCCATAATGTATGCCTGGGATGACACAAGCCCACAAAGCTATAATCAAAAAATCTTCATATTTATGTAGAAATCTACCAAAATTAGAAGTAGTTTTAAGCGATTTTTTCTTGTAATTTAAATCAGTCATTTTAAACCCTGTATGGATTAACAGTGTTTTAATACTGTACATCTTTACAGTATTAATATCAACTGATTTTTTTAAAACTGCTGTAAATATTTACAGTGTGCCGAGTGTGGTTATTTTGGGTATAAATTATTGAATTTAATATAAAAACTAATTAAAATATATGGTTTATCATCCTCTTTAAGGGTTAAAAGATTACATGGGGTAATTTTAAAATTTTAGAAAAACATACCCATAAATGATGATTAAGGGATAAAAAATGAACTTATTACAAACTTTAGAGCAAGAAGAAATTGCTCGTCTTACAGGCGATAAGCCAGTAGTTGAATTTGCTCCAGGCGATACTGTAGTAGTAAATGTGAACGTAGTAGAGGGTAACCGCAAACGTGTTCAGGCCTATGAAGGTGTCGTAATCGCTAAAAGAAACCGTGGATTAAATTCAGCTTTTATTGTACGTAAAATTTCATCAGGTGAAGCTGTAGAGCGTACATTCCAACTATATTCTCCTCAAATTGCATCTATCGAAGTTAAACGTCGTGGTGCTGTGCGTCGTGCAAAACTTTACTACTTACGCAATCGTTCAGGTAAAGCTGCTCGTATTAAAGAGAAACTAGTAAGAAAAGCTACTGATAGTAATTAATTAATATCTCTCAGGAGCATTAATTTCAGCCAAGATGCGGGTATATAAATCATATCTCTCTTGGCTGATTTTCTTTGCATCTTTTGCCTCCAACAAAGAGCAGTTAGGCTCATTTAAGTGTTGGCAGTTATAAAACCTACAATTTCCAACAAATTCTTTAAATTCTGGAAATCCATCTAAAAGTTCATCTTGATTTAAGTGTTTAAGACCGAATGATTGAAATCCAGGTGAGTCTATAATTCGTCCTTCAAAATCCGAGATTTCATACATCTGAGTTGAGGTGGTAGTATGCTTACCGCTACCTAAAGCCTTCGAATGTTCTTGTGTAAAAGCTGAAGCCTCTTTTACAAGAATATTAAGTAAACTTGATTTGCCCATTCCACTTTGTCCAAACAATATAGATGTTTTTCCTTCAAAATAAGGCTTTAAAGATTCGATAACAGATTTAGGGGCTTTTTTTGATGTTTCTACAATATCAATTCCTAAGTTTTTATATAAAGATAGCTTCTCTCTAATGGTATCAACCCCATCTAGATCGATTTTATTTAGAATGATTAACGGATTTATCCCTTCGCTAAATGCAGCAATTATTGAGCGGCCTAGTAAATCAGTACTAAATTCAGGCTCAACACCTACTACTATTGCAAGTACATCTATATTGGATGCAAATAGTTTAGATCGCATATCATCCGAGCGATATAAAAGATTTCGTCTATCATGAATATTAGATATGACCGCTTCCTCGGAATCAGCACCCTCAGGAAATTCAAGATCAACAAAATCACCTACACAAATTCCTGATTTTTTACCTTTAACATAGCAATGAAAAATTTGCTCAACACCTTCGAATTTGGCTTTTACTTTAAAGTTTTTACCAAATGCAGATATGACTTGAGCCTCAATGGCATTATCCATTTTCATCGCTTAAAATATTTTGAATTTAAAGAAAAGGTTATTTTAATGCCAAATAAATCAAATCGTATGGTATGGCTTGATATGGAGATGACAGGCCTAAATCCAGATATCGACAGGATATTAGAAGTTGCTGTAATAATAACGGAAGACGATTTATCTGTAGTAGCAGAAGCTCCAGTCTACGTTATTCATCAAGACGATGCTTTACTAAACTCTATGGATAACTGGAACACCTCCACTCATACGAAATCAGGGCTAGTAGCTAAGGTTAAGGAATCTAAATTAAATGAGGCTCAAGTAGAAGAAGCTTTACTTGATTTTTTTAAAAAGCATATTCCCGAGGGCACCGTGCCACTGTGTGGCAATTCTGTGAATCAAGACAGACGTTTTATGTTCAAGTATATGCCACGTCTGGAAAAATATTTGCACTATAGAACTGTGGACGTATCAACTTTCAAGGAATTAGCAAAAAGATGGAAACCTGATGTTTACAAAGCCTTTAAAAAGAAAAGTAAACATGAGGCTCTAGCAGATATCTACGAATCGATAGAAGAACTTAAACATTATCGTGAGCATTTTATAAAGGAATAGCATTGCCAACTAACATAAGTGCTATTGCGGGTATAGGAACCGATATTATTTACATGTCTCGCATCCAAAATACATTCGAGCGATTTGGTCAGAAATTCGTAAAGCGTATTTTAGGAAATCAAGAACAAGAGGTGTTCAAAAGTAGGTATTCAAGAGATCGTAAAAGAGGCATTCGATATATAGCAACTAGATTTGCGGCAAAAGAAGCATTTTCAAAGGCTATAGGTTTGGGTATACGTAGTCCAATGGCATGGACTCGGGTTCAAATTCTTAATGCATCAAGTGGAAAGCCTTCATTAACTTTTAGTGAACCGTTGAAATCCTGGTACGAAGAGCGTTTTGGGCTTGGTCATGTATCACTTACGGATGAAGCGGATATAGTAATGGCATTTGTAATTTTGGAGAGAAAGGTTTGATATGGCAGGTCCTGTAATTGTTGATATTGAGGGTTTTGAATTAAATGACCGCGAGAGAGTACGCCTGCAGCATCCCCTTGTTGGTGGGATGATTTTATTTTCAAGAAATTATAAAAATCCAGGCCAGTTACAAAAATTAACGTCTCAAATACGTGAAGCCAGGGCTGCAGCCAAAGATCCTAAAGTGAGTAGATCTAAGATTCTTATAACCGTTGATCATGAGGGTGGTAGGGTTCAACGATTCAAAACAGAAGGGTTTACACATATCCCAGCTATGGCTAGCCTAGGCTGTATCTATGATCAAGATCCTTTAAGGGCCATACGCATTGCCACAGAAACTGCATATGTAATGGCTATAGAGTTGTTATCATGTGGCGTCGATTTTTCCTATACTCCTGTATTGGATTTAAATTATGGAGTTAGTTCGGTAATAGGGGATAGGTCATTTCATAGAGATCCAAAAATTGTCTCGATATTATCGCGTGCATTTGTGCAAGGGCTAGCTAAAGCAGGAATGTCTTGCTGTGGGAAGCATTTTCCTGGGCATGGCTTTGTAGAAGCGGATTCACATATCGCCATACCTGAAGATAATCGCACACAAGATGAAATTTTGGGTGAAGACGTGAAGCCATATGAATGGCTGGGCGACTTGGTATTGCCATCAGTAATGCTTGCTCATGTAATCTATAAAAAGGTAGATAAGCACAATGCATGCTTCTCAAAAGTTTGGATACAAGATATTTTACGCAGCAAGCTTGGATACGATGGTTTGATTTTTTCCGATGACTTAACTATGGAAGGTGCAAGTTATATAGGAGATATTACAGCTCGCGGGCAAGCAGCATTGGATGCAGGGTGTGATATGGTTATGGTATGTAATAAGCCTGACTTAGCCGATGAATTGCTTGCTAATTTGAGATATAACCCTAATCAAAATCCCCATTTAGAGCGAAGATTAGAAGAACTTTATCCCAAATATAAAGTTTGTAGTTGGGAAAACTTAGGGCAAAATGTAGCTTATAAAAATGCAAGATCCGCAACAGATAAAGTCTTTTCTTAAAGAACTTCCAGATTTGCCTGGTGTTTATAGGCATATCGATGCAAGTGATACAGTTCTATATGTAGGAAAGGCAAAAAATCTTAAGAAAAGAGTTAGTCAATATTACGCTAAAACCATTCAAAGTCCCCGCGTAGCCTTAATGATGGCTAAGGTGGTGCGTACTGAATATACTATTACGAATTCAGAATCAGAAGCACTAATTCTCGAAAATAATCTAATTAAAAGCTTGCATCCTCGATATAACATTCTATTTCGTGACGATAAAACTTATCCATTTTTAAAGTTTAGTGCCCATGATTTTCCTCAGATATCTTTTTATCGTGGTGCTACAAATAAACCAGGTAAATACTTTGGACCTTATCCTAATGGATATGCTGTAGGGCAAACGATTGAAGTACTCCAAAGAGTTTTTAGGCTAAGAACGTGTAACGACAGCGTTTTTCAGAATCGCTCACGACCTTGTATGCAATACCAAATAAAGCGCTGCTCAGCCCCTTGCACTGGATTTATAACTAAAGACGAATACGAAAATGATATAAAAAATGCGATCGATTTTTTAGATGGCAAGGCTCCCGAAGTTCTCAAAAATATTGAAAGCAAAATGATGATGGCTTCAGATATTATGAATTATGAGCTAGCCGCAATTTATAGGGACCAGATTAAAGCTCTAGGTACTGTTATGAATTCGCAATCTATGGAAGTTAATCCAAAGATTAATTGCGATATCATTGCCATCGAACAAATTGAAGGGAAGGTTTGTATAAATCTTGCCATGGTACGCAAAGGAAGGCATCTGGGAGACAAATCCATGTTTCCAACGCAAGTTAATGCAGATGAAGCATCGACCATACTTGAGGCGTTTATAAGCTCGCACTATCTTAGTCACGAAATTCCATCTATGCTTGTGTTGTCACATGAATTGATGGATAGGGGTGTAATAGATATTTTTGAAGAAAAATATCATAAAAAAGTACGTGTTGTCGCAAGGCCAAATGCTTTGCAAAAATCGTGGCTTGAGCTGGCCATTAAAAATGCTCAGTTAGCATTGTCGCGTGAAATAAACGAATCGACCAAGGCTGAAAAGAGGACATTGGCACTGGCGGAGACTTTGGGGTATGCAACAGATTCAGACGCACTAAATTCACTATCGATTGAATGCTTCGACATAAGCCACACATCGGGTGAGGCGACGCAAGCCTCATGTGTTGTTTATCAATTTCATGATATGCAATCATCAAGATATCGTCGATACAATATTCACGGCATTACAGAGGGCGATGATTACGCGGCCATGGAGCAGGTTTTGACACGCAGGTATAGCAGTTTTTTAAAAGAGGGTGTTGATTTGCCTGATATTGTTCTTATTGATGGAGGTAAGGGGCAAATTGGTGTGGCTAAGCGAGTGTTTGAGGACTTGGGACTAGATTTAAGTAAAATTGTAGGGGTCGCAAAGGGAGAGGGGCGTAAAGTGGGCCTTGAGACACTTCATTTTGTTGATGGAAGAGCTCCGCTTGAACTTGGGGTACAATCGATGGCCTTGATGCTTATAGCCTCTATTCGTGATGAAGCACATCGCTTTGCGATTACGGGTATGCGTTCACGTCGTGCTAAGCAGCGCAATGTATCCAGACTTGAGGATATTGATGGGGTCGGTCCTAAGCGGCGTCAAAAGCTTCTTGCGAGATTTGGTGGGTTTACAGAGGTGTGTAATGCTAGTATTGCAGACTTACAGTCTGTGGATGGTATCTCTCGTGAGATAGCCGAAAAAATTTATTATGCTCTGAGGTAGTTAATGAAAAATATACCAATGGCTCTCACGTGGATGCGAGTGTATTTTATTCCATTGTTTTTGCTTTGCTATGTCCTACCAATTGATTGGTTTGGGACGAATCAATCCTCTTTTATTATCCGCGACTCAATTGCTACGGCTTTATTTGTCATTGCCTCACTAACTGATTATCTTGATGGTTATCTTGCTCGCAAATGGAATCAAACTACATCTTTCGGAGCGTTTCTAGATCCAGTAGCAGATAAGCTTATGGTTTGTGCGGCATTGCTTATTTTGTTATTTTTAGGGAGAGTATCAGTACTGATCGTATTCGTGATCATTGCCAGAGAGATTATTGTATCGGCCCTAAGGGAGTGGATGGCCCAAAGAAATGCAAGAGATAAGGTTGCCGTGAATTCATTGGGTAAATGGAAGACTGCAACTCAAATGATGGCAATCCCTATGTTACTTTTAGGCTCTTTTGGTTATCATTGGATTCATTATGTAGGGCAGGTTTTAATAATTTGTGCCACAATTTTAACTATTGTCTCCATGTGGGTTTATCTTAAAGCTGCATGGCCAATTATGAAAACTAACAATTAAATTTGCTAGGAGTATTAAATGAAAGTTTTAGTCCCTGTAAAAAGGGTAGTCGATTTCAATATTAAAGTTAGAGTTAAATCGGATAACTCTGCAGTTGATACAGAAAATTTAAAAATGTCTATGAACCCTTTTGACGAGATAGCTGTTGAAGAAGCTTCACGACTTAAAGAGGCGGGAAAAGTTTCCGAAATCGTTGCTGTTACTGTGGGTATCGCTCAAGCTCAGGATCAGCTTCGCTCAGCTATGGCCATGGGAGCAGATAGGGGCGTTTTAGTAGAAACAAACGAAGATGTTCAACCACTAGGAATCGCTAAACTTCTGAAGGAAGTTGCTACTAAAGAAGATGTAAAACTAATTTTATTAGGCAAACAGGCTATCGATGATGATTCAAATCAAACTGGTCAAATGTTAGCTGCTTTACTTGATTGGCCTCAAGCTACATTCGCAAGCAAAATAGAACTATCGGACGATAAGGCAGTAGTTACACGTGAAATAGATGGTGGGCTTGAAACATTAGAGATTGCTTTGCCAGCGGTAATTACTGTGGATTTACGTTTAAATGAACCACGGTTTGCTACTCTACCTAAAATTATGCAAGCTAAGAAAAAGCCGATCGATAAATTGACTCCTGCAGAATTATCTGTTGATGTTACGCCTAAAGTTAAAACAATTAAGGTTACTGAACCTGCTACTCGTTCGGGTGGAGAGATACTCCCAGACGTTGCCACTTTAGTTGATAAATTAAGAAATGAGAAAAAGGTGATTTAATGAAAGTATTAGTTGTAGCGGATTTCGAGCAAGGCACCCTTAAACCATCTACTTTATCTACCATCGCTGCCGCTCAAAAAATATCAAGCGAAATTGATTTGCTTATTGCAGGAAAGGGCGTTGAATCTGTATCTTCAGAAGCTTCGCAAATTCAAGGAATCTCTAAAGTTTTGATTGCAGATGGGGATTCATTAGCGAATTTGTTAGCAGAAAATTTAAGCAAACAAGTTATATCTATTGCTGATTCTTATTCTCATATTCTTTTTTCAGCTAGCTCTGTAGGAAAAAGCACTGCACCAAGAGTGGCTGCAAATCTTGATATTCCTCAGGTATCAGAAATTACGGCGGTGCTTGATGCCCAAACATTTGAGAGACCGATTTACGCCGGAAATGCTATAGCAACTGTTCAAACAACTGAGCCAAAAGTAGTATTAACTGTTCGTTCAACTGCATTTGATGCGGTACAAGCCACTGGAGGTTCTGCTTCTGTAGAAAGTTTGCAAGCAGTTGAGGCTGATGCTCGCGTAAAATTTATATCTCAAGAGATGACTAAAAGTGAACGTCCAGAACTCTCAGATGCAAAAATTGTTATCTCTGGTGGTAGAGCTTTAGGAAGTGCCGAAAACTTTACGATGCTTTATGACCTTGCAGATAAGTTAGGTGCCGCAGTAGGTGCTTCACGTGCAGCCGTTGATATGGGATTTGCCCCTAATGACCTTCAAGTTGGTCAGACTGGGAAAATCGTGGCCCCACAACTTTATATAGCTGTCGGAATCTCAGGAGCTATCCAGCATCTTGCGGGCATGAAAGATTCTAAAGTGATCGTTGCTATAAATAAGGACCCTGAGGCACCAATCTTCAATATAGCTGATTATGGTCTAGTTGGGGATTTATTTGAAATAATCCCACAACTAAACGCTTCTCTTTGATTCTCCTTATTCCTATTAAGACCCATCTACTACGGAAGTAGTGATGGGTTTTTTCATAAATATATCTTTATAAGCTGCAAAGGATGCAACGTATACAAGAATATTTAAAAATAACATTAGGAAAAGAGCTGATAGTTCAATAATCCACGAATAGGGCGTATTAACTAGTACTATAGTCAATGTTATGTTGATACCAATAATCAACATAAACATTAATGTTAGAGGAAGAAAGTTTTGTAACGTCCCCTTAAACGAGAGTTTTAAAGCCTCTATAAAATCCATATCTTCCCAAGCTGTTAGAACAGGTATCCATAAAAAGAATACGAAAATCAAGTAAGCCATAAGAATTGGTGAAACCAATCTTGAGAGATTTCTTGTAAAAAAGTCCTTAGGTACATAGCCTTCAGACATTAGAGTATTTGCTTGAATGAAAATACTATCGTTCAGAATGCCTACTATATACAATGACCCTATATATAAAAGTCCAATAAATATGAATCCTTGAATGGCATTATTCGTAGTTAGTTTCTTAAATAAATCACCCCATACCATTTTTTTATTTTTGTATATGCTGTACGAGGCATTAAAGTAAATCATCTGAATTACCGCAATAAGAAATGATACAAACATTATTGTTCCGGAGAACATAAAGAATAGTAAAACAATGGTTATCAAAAAATTTAGAGCTATAAATGAAAATGGGTTAGTAGCAGCAATATAAAAGCCTTCAGCTAACCATTTAAATCCAGATTTAATACTATAAACATTAAAATTTTTGTTCATTTTTGATTAAAAGAGTGATAGTGAAATTTCCTTGTTAAATAGAAGTTTTTTTAAAATTTTCTCAAAGTGAGTTGGGTCGTGAGGTTTGAGATTTTCTGCATCTCGAGGTAGATATAAATCATAAAGTCTTGAAGTCCAAAATCTGAGGGCCGCTGCTTGAAGGGCATATGGCCAAAGATCCACTTCATCGCTTGTTATTGGTCTGATTGAAGCATATGAATCAATCCACTCCTTAGCCAATTCTGGAATTAAATCCCCCGTAGTCCTATCTATACACCAATCATTTATAGCCACGGCTAAATCAAAAATTAGGGCGTCATCCCCTGAAAAATAAAAATCGATAATGCCGCCGACAGAACAAGTGTCTGAATCTGGATTAATAATTAGAACATTATCCCTAAACAAATCGCAGTGACATGCACTTCGCGGAATTACCTCTTTCCATTTATAAGAATTTTGAATCTCTTTTTGAATTGAAAGTGCTTTCTCATAAAGAGAAATTTGAGATTCATTTAAAAATGGTTTAATTGAGGGCCAAACTTCCTCCCACCAAGATAGGCCTCGCAGATTGTTCTGTTTGAATTTAAAATCCTTAGAAGCAATATGCATTTGAGCTTGAGCTTTAGCTACTATGTGGCAATGCCTCCGAGTAGGCTCGGTTATATGTTTTCCACCTTGCTTTGTGGCAATAATAGCTGGCTTCCCTTTTATATTTGAAATAAGTTCTCCAGCTTTAGTCCTTTGAGGTTTAGGCACAGCTACACCTTTGTTTGCTAAGTGGAGCATAAACTCAATATAGTAGGGCAGTTGAGTAAATTTAAGCACTTCAAATATGGTCAACACATAAGATCCTGTGCTCGTCTCAACAAAAAAATTTGAATTCTCAATTCCAGCAGATATACCTTCGAATTTATTTAAAATTCCAATTTCGTATTCGCTAATAAATTTTTCTAATTCTTTGCGTGTAATAGCGGTAAATACAGCCATAGATATAATATTGCTAGATTGCTAAAATAGGTTTCATTTTAGCAAAGTAAGTCTTAAACCCACTGAGTCAAAGTGCGATTCAAATTTAGTTATTCAAATTTATTTAATAAAGTTCAACTCTTCTCTGAACCTGCCATTATATTATGGGCAGCAATTTTAGGTGTAAGCGGCGGGCTTACAACTGTAGCATTTCATGAATGCGTGAAACTACTTCAAACACTGCATTCAAATGTATATGGTGATGTTGTACAAATTGCTTCAAATTGGAACATTTGGGAAAAATTATTAATACCTACATTAGGCGGTTTAATTGGTGGTTTGGGGCTATATTTTGCTTCGAAAATAAAAGTTGATGCTAACTCCGATTATATGGAAGCAGTTGCAATAGGAAATGGTCATTTATCAATAAGACAAGGCTTGTTGCGTATTGGTTCCGCTCTAAGCGTTTCAGCTACGGGTTGGTCATTAGGTCGTGAAGGTCCTATTATTCATCTTTCTTCAATGGTTGGATCGGCATTAGGTAGAGTGAATAAAATTGAAGGCAATTATTTACGAATACTTGTTGCATGTGGTGCGGCAGCTGGTGTGTCTGCAGCATATTTTGCACCTATTGCTGGGGCCTTATTTATTGCAGAGATTGTTCTTGGAAGCATGGCCAGTCACGTACTTGCTCCATTACTTATAGCCTCATCTTCTGCTTATATAACAATCACCATCTTGGGTTACGAACCTTGGCTCTATCAGCTTCCACCTATATATCTGGTTGGTGAATTTGAGTTGTTACTATCAATAGTGATAGGAATATTCTCTGGTTTTGGTGCACCATTATTCTTAAAACTTTTATCTCTAACTCGTGACCTTTACGCAAAAACAGGCATGATTTTGCCTATACGTATGGCTTTAGCTGGTTTTCTATTAGGCTGTATATTTTTAATTGAGCCTTCAGCTGCAGGTAAGGGTGATACCTTAATTCACTCATTTATGTTAGATGATTCGTGGATTATCGAATCACTTATTTTGATTCTAATCATTAAATTGATTTCGACTAGTGTAAGTGTGGGCTCCGGTGCCGTAGGTGGTGTGATTACGCCAATTATGTTTATTGGTGCTAGTACGGCTATGATTCTTACTCATGCATTTGCATTAATAGAACCTAGTGTATTGCATTTCACTCCGGTTTTTGTTTTAGTTGGAATGGGGGCGTTTTTAACAGCTGGAACATCTGCGCCTATAGTAGCTATAGTTTTACTAATGGAGATGACTAATAGCCTTCAGATTGCAGCCCCATTAATTTTTGCATCGGTAATCTCTTTTTATATCTCTAGGCTCTTTACTGGTACAGTAATGTTTGGCATTACAAGTAAACGTGAAAAACAAGACCTAGTAAGCTTAAGAATTTCACAACTAAAAGTTAGAAATCTTTTAAGCCCAGTAGATACAACAGTAAACCCAACACAAACTCTTAGAGAGGCCCTTGAAATATTCGCAAATACTGGGGTAAAAAATGTATTTGTTATCGGTGAAGATCAAGAATATTTAGGCATACTAACCAACAAAAATTTAACCCATGGAATCATGTCTAGTAGCCCATTAGATGAGCCTATACCAGCGGATTTTGTTCAAAGAAGTTTTGTAGACCCTTTGCAATTGGATATGAATCTTGATGAAGTACAAAACAGATTTTTCTCCTATAATGGCGAGCGTCTTCCAGTAGTAGACTATAGTGAGAAACCTAAGTTAGTAGGCCTGGTATACAAATCTGATTTATTAAGAAAATTATCAGAAATTAAGAAAATTGAAGACAGACGTGGAAGTAAATCCGTAGATATCCGCAGATGAATAAAAATTCTAAATTATCTAAGGGCAGGCGTTTATCGGTCGCACCAATGCTTGACGTTACGAATAAACATTGCCGGTATTTTCACAGACTTTTAGCCCCACAAGCACTCCTATATACAGAAATGGTTACTACTGGTGCACTGATTTATGGGAATATACCAAGACACCTAGACTTTAATACAGAGGAGCATCCGGTCGCACTTCAGCTTGGAGGCAGCGATCCTAAGGATTTGGCCCACTGCACTAAGCTTGCAGAAGAATGGGGTTATGACGAAGTAAATTTAAATTGTGGCTGCCCATCTGAACGTGTGCAAAAGGGGGCTTTCGGTGCATGTTTGATGCTTGAGCCTGAATTGGTAGCAGATTGTTGGGTGGCAATGTCTGAGTCATGCTCCTTGCCAATTAGTATTAAACACCGTTTAGGCGTAGACAATCATAATGACTATGGTTTTACTTTTAACTTTGTATCAAAGCTATATGATGTAGGTTGTAGGGAGTTTGTCACTCATGCAAGAAATGCAATCCTAAGTGGCTTAAGCCCTAAAGATAATCGAAAAATTCCTCCTCTTAAATATGAATACGTTAATAAGCTCAAAGCAGATTTTCCTGATGCAAATTTTGTTTTAAACGGCGGAATTTCAAATTTTGATGATGCGATACGGCTTGCTCATGAATTTGATGGGATCATGATTGGTAGACTGGCTTGGCATGAACCGAGGGTATTCGGGGACATTGCCACCCATATATTTGGAAATGATACTAGCTTTGATTTTAAATTTATTAGAGATTCACTAATTGATTATGCCTTACAAAATATCGGGAGAGGGGGTAACCTTAGAGAAGTGGTCAATCCTGTTTTAGGACTTATGAATGGATTGAAGGGAGCTAGAAGGTTTAGGCAACTTTTGTCTGACCCTAAAAATCTTAGGTCAAATGATATTTCTGTAATAGCAGAAGCTTTCGAACCATTTTGTTAATGTTTGTTACTTGTAATAAAGTGCTATTACATTTGAGTTTAATCAAAAAAACTACAAATTTTTATTCATAGTAGGTTTGCTAGGAAAGTAAGATATATCAAGGTCCTATAAAGGCGTTCAAATTTTACCTTGACTTGAGAGATTTAATTTATTTAGATACTATATATTGTGCCTTGAGCACTTAAACAATACTAAATATAGATTTTACTAAGAGTCTATATTTAGTCCTGTAAAATCTTTGCTGGACTATTTATGAACACTAACACCATCTCCGTTATCAAGCGTGATGGGCGCTCTGAGCCTATCGACCTTGAGAAAATCCACCGCGTTATCGACTGGGCCGCAAAAGGTTTAGAAAATGTATCCACATCACAAGTTGAATTAAATTCTCAAATTCAATTTTATGATGGTATTCAGACTCAAGATATTCAAGAGACAATCATTAAAGCAGCTGCAGACTTAATTTCAACTGAAACGCCAGATTATCAGTTTTTAGCAGCTCGTCTTGCAATGATTCATATACGCAAAAAGGCTTATGGAGATCATGTGCCTCCTCACTTATATGACCATGTATCCAAATTGGTTGAAAAAGGGGTATACGATAAAAACCTTCTCACAGATTACTCTAAAGAAGAGTTTGATGAGATGAATGGTTATCTTGTGCACGATAGGGATTGGGATTTTTCATATGTTGCTGTTATGCAGATGCAAGGTAAATACCTTGTTCAAAATCGAGTAAACGGGGATATCTACGAAACTCCACAATTTTTATATTTATTAGTGGCCGCTTGCTTATTTGCAAAATATCCAAAAGAAACTAGGCTTAAATATATAAAAGAGTTCTATGATGCTACATCGACTTATAAGATATCATTGCCAACCCCAATTATGGCTGGTGTTAGAACTCCAACAAGGCAATTTAGTTCATGCGTGTTAATTGAGTGCGGGGATAGTCTAGATTCAATTAATGCTACAAGCTCTGCAATTGTTCGATATGTTTCTCAAAGAGCTGGAATAGGTATAAATGCAGGTCGAATTAGGGCTGAGGGAAGTCCAATTCGTGGCGGAGAGGCTAGACATACAGGGTGCATCCCATTTTATAAACATTTTCAAACTGCTGTTAAATGCTGCTCTCAAGGGGGTGTGCGCGGAGGTGCTGCTACTCTTTTTTATCCAATATGGCATCTTGAAGTTGAATCCTTATTAGTACTTAAAAATAATCGTGGTGTAGAAGCCAATCGTGTACGTCATATGGATTATGGTGTTCAGCTCAACAAACTGATGTATGAAAGGTTGGTAAAAGGGCAAAATATAACTTTATTTTCTCCTTCTGATGTTCCTGGCTTATATGATGCCTTTTTCGAAGATCAAGAATTATTCGAACAACTCTACACAAAATACGAGCAAGATCCTAGCATACGCAAACGTCAGGTTAAATCTAATGATTTATTCTCTATGCTTATGCAGGAGAGGGCTAGCACGGGACGTATCTATATACAAAATGTAGATCACTGCAATACACATAGTGCTTTTGACTCTAAAAAGTCTCCTATCAGACAAAGTAATCTTTGCTTAGAGATTACATTGCCAACAAAACCACTAGATGATATCAATGATGTCAAAGGTGAGATTGCTTTATGCACTTTATCTGCGTTTAATCTTGGTGCGATTGAAAATTTAGAGGAACTTGAACACTTAGCCGATTTGGTAGTACGTGCCTTAGATGCCTTATTGGATTATCAAGATTATCCAATTAAAGCTGCTCAAATTAGTACTATGAATCGCCGCTCTCTTGGCGTGGGTGTTATTAATTTTGCATACTATCTAGCTAAAAACAATGCAAAATACTCTGACGGTAGCGGGAATGCTTTGACACATAGAACATTTGAAGCTATCCAGTATTATTTATTGAAAGCTTCTATGAATTTGGCTATAGAGTTTGGTCCTTGCCCAGCATTTAACGAGACTAAATATTCTCAAGGGCTATTGCCGATTGATACATACAAAAAATCGATAGATCAATTTTGTGATGAAACTTTGCATTTAGATTGGGAAACGTTACGAGTTGAGATTATGAAAAATGGTCTTAGAAATTCCACTTTAACAGCACTTATGCCGTCTGAGACTTCTAGTCAAATTTCTAATGCTACCAATGGAATCGAACCTCCTAGAGGTTTAATAACCGTAAAACAATCAAAGGATGGAATCCTAAAACAAATAGTTCCAGAATATAAAGAACTTAAAGATAAATACGAAACTTTATGGCAGTTACCTAATATGGAAGGTTATTTCCAAATCGTAGGTATTATGCAGAAATTCGTTGATCAGTCTATATCAGCAAACACTAACTATGATCCTAAAAAATTCCCAAATGGCTTAGTCCCTATGCAACAATTAATTAAGGACCTTCTTAAAGTTTATAAGTACGGAATTAAAACTCTGTACTATCACAACACTAGGGATGGATCGGATGATATTCAAGATACTGCAAAAGAAGATGATTGTGCTGGAGGGGCATGCAAAATCTAAAGGCATGCACATAGAGGAAAATTATGAAATATAGTACATTTTGCCAAACACCAAACAATGCTTTAAAAGAGCCTATGTTTTTTGGTCAACCCGTAAATGTTGCTCGATATGATCAGCAAAAATATGAAATTTTTGAAAAATTAATCGAAAAGCAATTGTCTTTTTTCTGGAGACCAGAGGAGATTGATGTCTCACAAGATCGTATTGATTATGCAGGTCTACCAGAGCATGAAAAACATATATTTATTAGCAATCTAAAATATCAAACTCTTTTGGATTCGATTCAAGGCAGAAGTCCTAATGTTGCCTTTTTACCCCTGGTCTCTTTACCCGAACTTGAAACTTGGATTGAAACCTGGTCTTTTTCTGAAACTATTCACTCTAGATCCTATACACATATCATTAGAAATATATCAGTCGATCCTAGCTCTATCTTTGATGATATTGTTCGAAATAAACATATTCTAGAGAGAGCCAAAGACATTTCCAAATACTACGACAATTTAATTGAATTAACTCAGTATTATGAATTGTTCGGCGAAGGTACTCACAACATAAACGGCAAAGAAGTTGAAGTGAGTATTAATGAGCTTAAGAAACGTCTTTATCTTTGCTTAATGGCAGTTAATGTTTTGGAGGCCATTAGATTTTATGTAAGTTTTGCGTGTTCATTTGCATTTGCAGAACGCAAACTTATGGAAGGTAACGCAAAAATCATAAAACTTATTGCACGCGATGAAGCACTTCACCTTACAAGTACTCAACATATGCTCAATATAATGCGTTCTGGAGAAGATGATCCAGAAATGGCTGTTATTGCTAAAGAATTAAATGAAGAGTGTTTTGAGTTATTTAAAAATGCTGCTGAACAAGAAAAAGCTTGGGCTGAGTATTTATTTAAAGATGGTTCTATGATTGGGTTAAATAAAGACATACTAATCCAATACGTTGAATACATCACAAATATTCGAATGCTTGCTGTTGGATTGAGGGAGGCCTTTCCGAATTCTAAACAAAATCCTATTCCATGGATTAATACATGGCTAACTTCGGATAATGTTCAAGTTGCACCTCAGGAGGTTGAGCTTACTTCATATCTTGTTGGTCAAGTAGATTCTAATCTGGATATCGATGAATTGAGCGCCGACGATCTATAGGATGGCCTATGTAATTACTGAAAGCCTTGGCTTTCATACGTTTGAAAACGAGACGCTATTAGAGAGCTTGGAACGAACAGGTCACAATGTTCCAAGCCATTGCCGTTCGGGGTTTTGTGGCACATGTAGAACAAAAATAATAACTGGTGAGGTTGATTATTTAATAGACCCTCTAGCTTACATAGGTCCTGACGAAATTCTACCTTGTTGTTGTAAAGCTAAAGGATCAGTGATTTTAGACTGTAGTACTGATATCAGAGATTAGTAAATTTTGCTTTGTTGGTAGGCTTTCTTTTCTTGTATTTGATGGTATTAATTCGCCAAGTGTTACATGCTCATCGAGTATTAGACGGGCCATCTGTTTTTTCATATTGTTATCAACCTTATCATTGATTGATTTATTCAGAAGAAACATATCCTTAAGTTTGGACATGTCCATATCATAATCACTAGCTATAACCCATCGTTCAGAACGCTTGCCGTCTGTATTTACAATATATCCCAAAGTTTTTAACTTATCTAAAAGCATAAGAGTATGTGCAATTTCTCCATGGACTTCATGAACAATTGTGTTGGTGCTTTTTCCCGGGGGATTGTCGTTTCTTGAATTATTTAATAGTCTTAAAATCCTTACCGATTGTGTGAAATCAGCACCGATTTTATTGTATGTGTAATCAAAACCATACCTAAGTTGTGGAAGTAGAGCTACCAGTAAGGCTCCAGCGAGTATGATAATCCATGAAATATAAATCCATAATAAGAATAATGGTATGGTGGCAAAGGTACCGTATATCAGGGTGTAAGAGGGAAATTTAGTTATATAGTATGTAAATCCGAATTTCAGTCCTTCAAATAGCAAAGCTGAAGTAGCTCCGCCAATCAGTGCATCTTTCCAATGAACTTGTCTATTTGGAACGATTTTATAAATCAATGAGAAAGAAATAAAAGACAAAATAAATGGAAAAATAGTACCAAATAGGTTTTGTATAACACTTAAATCCATACCAACGCCAAGCTTAGCTCTAGTAACATAAGTGCTTGCCCATATGCTTGCTCCAAACACAAATGGGCCAACTGATAATACAGCCCAATATATAAGAATTCGAATCCATAGTGGCCTTTGTTTAGTAACTCTAAACATTTTATTTAATACTTCATCTATAGTTTTCATAAGCATAATGGAGGTTATGACTAGGAAAACTGAACCAACAACAGTCATACCTCTTGCACTTTCAGCAAACTGATTTAAATAATTCATTATTTGATCAGATAGACTCTCAGGCATAAGATTGCTTGTCATGTAAGTTTGGAGATCACCCTGTATGGTGTGAAACATAGGAAAAGCTGTGAATAGTGAGAGAATAACAGCTAATAATGGGACTACAGCAAGTACAGTTGTGTAAGTAAGAGTGCCAGCAACTTGAGTTATATTTTCTTTAAGAACTCTATTGTAGATGTATGAAACAGTTTCTTTAAATGATTTTTTAGATTTCTTGTCTTCAAGACTGCTATGCTCTTGAAGTTCATGAGCATCTTGAATGTCTTCTAATTGTTCATCTTCATCTATAAGGACTGACATACTTACCCCGAAATATAACATTGTGTAAGTATAACAATCTTAGGAATAATTTAGATTAAAATGGAAAATTACATTTTGACTTTAAGCCATTTTAATTTAGTGAATAACCCTCAGAACAAATTAACAAAGAAAATAATATTCATACTTTTATCAGCACTTATTCTCTTAAACGTTCTGTGGGAGTTGTGGTTAGATCCATTGTTACCAGGCGGCAGCTTATATGTTTTAAAAATTATGCCACTGTTTTTTTTGCTGTATGGCACATATAAAGGGGATATTTATTTATTGCAATGGCTATCCTTAGTAATTCTTTTATATGTAATGGAAGGCATTGTCAGAATGATGTCGGATACTACAGAAACATCTAAATTTCTCGGTTTGATAGAATTTTTATTAGCTACGGGAATTTTCATATTTTCTCTTATATATTTAAGACCAGCTAAGCAAGCGTTCAAAGCTCATAAGAAAAAAATAAGGAGTACAAATGAATAAAACTTTATACGATAAATTATGGGATGCTCACGTAGTGAGTAATTCTGATGATGGTACCTCTCTTATTTATATTGATAGACAGCTTCTGCACGAAGTGACTAGCCCGCAAGCTTTCGAGGGCTTGAGATTAAATAATCGTAAGCCTTGGAGAATTGAGGCAAATCTTGCGGTAGTGGACCATAACATACCTACAAAAAATATAAAAATGGGGATAGACGAGCCCATTGCCAAATTACAAGTGGATACACTTAGAAAAAATTGCGAAGCCTTTGATATTACTTTTTTCGACGTAAATGATATAAGAAACGGTATTGTTCATGTGGTTGGACCTGAGCAGGGAGCTACATTACCAGGAATGACAGTCGTTTGTGGTGATTCGCATACTAGTACTCACGGGGCGATTGGGGCATTGGCATTTGGAATTGGTACTTCTGAAGTTGAACATGTATTATCCACTCAGACTTTGATTAAAACTAAAGATAAAAATATGCTTATTCGTGTTGATGGTAAGCTTCCAGATGGCTGTACATCAAAGGATTTGATTTTATATATTATTGGTCAAATTGGTACAGCAGGTGGTACAGGATATGCTATTGAATTTGCAGGTTCTACCATAAGCGATTTATCTATTGAGTCTAGATTAACGATTTGCAATATGGCCATTGAAGCGGGAGCTAGATCAGGTTTAGTGGCTGTAGACGATAAAACGATTGATTATTTTAAAAACAAACCATTTGCCCCTAAGGGAGCGGAATGGGATATGGCCGTTGAATATTGGAAAACACTTAATTCAGATGAAGGTGCTCATTTTGATAAAGTTATCAAAATAGATGCTACTAAGGTAGTACCTCAAGTGACATGGGGTACTTCTCCTGAAATGGTACTCGGAGTAGGGGATCGAGTTCCAAATCCGTCGGCTGAATCTGATTTAACAAAATCACAGGGCATTGCCAGAGCTTTGGAATATATGGGCTTAGAGCCGAATCAAAAAATAACTGATATTTTTATTGATAAAGTCTTTATTGGGTCCTGTACGAATAGTCGAATAGAAGATATTCGAAGTGCAGCAGAGGTAGTAAAAGGCAAACGCATTGCCAGCAATATTAAATTAGCTATGGTCGTGCCAGGCTCTGGTCTTGTGAAAGAACAAGCGGAAAAAGAGGGACTAGATAAAGTTTTTACTGATGCTGGCTTTGAATGGAGATCGCCAGGATGCTCTATGTGTCTTGCTATGAATAACGATAGATTATCTCCTCAAGAACGCTGTGCATCTACCTCAAATAGGAATTTCGAGGGACGTCAGGGGCATGGAGGGCGCACTCATCTCGTAAGCCCTGCTATGGCTGCGGCTGCAGCAATTGCTGGACATTTCGTGGATATCCGTGATTATAAAAATCTAAACTCTCAAATCTAAGGAGTGAGATATGCAAGTGTTTACTAAACATAAAGGTCTAGTTGTTCCTTTGGATAGGGAAAATGTTGATACCGATTTAATTATTCCAAAACAGTTTCTTAAATCAATCTCAAGGACTGGGTTTGGTCCTAATGCATTTGATGAACTAAGATATTTAGATCACGGCGAACCAGGAATGGACAATTCTTCAAGACCACTAAACCCTGATTTTGTTTTGAATTTTCCAAGATATAAGGATGCAAGCATTCTTTTAGTAAAAAGCAATTTTGGATGTGGCTCCTCTCGCGAACATGCACCCTGGGCTTTGTTGCAAAATGGGTTTAGAGTAATTATCGGCTCTACTTTTGCTGATATTTTTCATAACAATAGTTTTAAAAATGGTTTGTTACTAATAAAATTGGATGCGAATATTGTTGATGAATTATTTAAGGAAGTTTCTGAGCAATTAGGGTATACATTGACCGTTGATTTAGAAAACCAAAAAATCATTAAGCCTAATGGTAGTGAAATTAATTTTGAAATAGATGAATTCAGAAAATATTGTCTATTGAATGGCCTAGATGATATTGGAATCACTCTAAACAAAACTGAAAATATTAAATCATTTGAACAAAATCGCTTAACTGAGCATTCTTGGCTAAGGGGTATGCATGGATAATTTAGTAGCTGTATTGCCAGGGGATGGAATTGGCCCTGAGATTGTTACTCAAGCTGTTCGGGTACTTAAAAGTTTGGATTTAGATTTGGTTTTTGAGGAGCAGCCTGTAGGCGGTGCAGCTTATGATAATTCTGGATATCCTCTTCCAAAACAAACTTTAGATCTTGCAAAACGCTCTAAAGCAGTTTTATTTGGTGCTGTTGGAGACTGGAAATATGATTCTTTAGAGAGGGAATTTCGGCCTGAACAAGCGATTCTTGGGCTTAGAAAAAACCTTGGTCTCTTTGCAAATCTCAGACCAGCTTTCTTATTTCCTGAGTTGTCAGATGCCTCAACTCTTAAACCTGAGATCGTTTCTGGGCTAGATATATTAATTATTCGTGAGCTAACTGGAGATGTATATTTCGGAAAACCTAGAGGGTTAAGAGAAATTCCTGAAGGTGAGTTTGCTGGTGAGCGTGAAGGCTTTGACACTATGTGCTATCGCGAGGGTGAGATAAGACGAATCGCTCATATTGCTTTTAAAACAGCTAAACTAAGAAACAAAAAATTATGCTCTGTAGATAAAGCAAATGTACTAGAAACATCTCAGTTATGGAGAGATATTGTTATTGAAGTAGCCATAGAATATCCAGATGTTTCACTTTCGCATATGTATATCGATAATGCGGCTATGCAATTAGTTAGGGCACCTAAGGAGTTCGATGTTATTCTTACAGGAAATTTATTTGGAGATATTCTTTCAGATGAAGCCTCTATGCTCACTGGATCGATTGGAATGTTGCCATCGGCATCTTTAAATGCTAGTTCTCAAGGTCTATATGAACCAAGTCATGGGTCAGCTCCTGATATTGCTGGGAAAAATGTGGCCAATCCTTTAGCCACTATATTGTCAGCAGCTCTTATGCTTAGATATAGCTTTGGCTTGGAGGAACAAGCAAAAAGAATAGAGAGTGCTGTTGCTGGGGTCATAGCTGAGGGATATAGGACTGTAGATATATTGAGTGATTCAAATAATCTAAAACGTGTAAGCACTTCTGAAATGGGTGATGCTGTAATTAATCAACTTACAAAACAATAAGGAACAATATGAAATTAGACGTAGGAATTATTGGTTATCGTGGTATGGTTGGCTCTGTCCTTATGCAAAGGATGAGAGATGAGGGTGATTTTGATAGGATAAATCCAGTATTTTTTTCTACAAGCAACCCAGGTGGAGATGCTCCAAGTTGGTCTAATGCTGGTCCTCTTGAAGATGCCAAATCTATCGACGCATTATCAAAATTACCTGTGATTCTGACATGTCAGGGTGGGGATTACACAAAAGAGATTTATCCAAAACTTTGTAATAATGGATGGAATGGATACTGGATTGATGCAGCTAGTGCACTTAGGATGGATGATAGTTCCGTTATTGTTTTGGACCCCGTTAATCGTGATGTAATTGATAAAGCCCTACATAATGGAGGTAAGTTATTTACTGGCGGTAATTGCACTGTTAGTTGTATGCTTATGGGATTGGCAGGCCTATTTAAAGAAGGCTTGGTGGAGTGGATGACCTCAATGACTTATCAAGCCGCTTCTGGAGGAGGTGCTAAGCATATGAGAGAATTGCTCACTCAATTTGGAGATCTTAATTCTGAAGTAAAAAATTTGCTTGATGATCCAGCATCTGCAATTTTAGAAATCGATAAGCAAGTTTTAACTAAACAAAGAGGTGGCTTAGATACTACACAGTTTTCCGTTCCATTAGCTGGAAATCTAATTCCATATATTGATACACAATTAGAAAATGGTCAGTCTCGTGAAGAGTGGAAGGCTCAAGTTGAGACTAATAAAATCTTAGGTCGCTCTGGAGATGCGATTATTCCTATTGATGGTTTATGTGTAAGAATTGGGGCTATGAGATCACATAGCCAAGCCCTCACGATCAAGCTTAACAAAGATATTCCTATTGAGGATATTGAATCTATTATTTCTAATTCAACTGAATGGTCTAAGTTTATTCCTAATAATAAAGAGGAAACAATTCAAAAACTAACACCAGTAGCTGTGTCAGGCACATTAGATATTCCTGTGGGACGTATTAGAAAATTAAATATGGGACCTACATATATATCGGCATTTACAGTTGGAGACCAATTACTTTGGGGGGCGGCCGAACCACTTCGACGCATGCTAAATATTATTCTAGACTTTAAAAACTCGTAATGTCTTCTAGAGTTGCTTTAGGAATCTCCTATGATGGACGGGATTATCAAGGTTGGCAAACTCAACCAAATGGTTTAACTATTCAAGATTTTCTTGAAGCAGCTCTCTTTAAATTTACAAATCATAAAGTAAATACAATTTGTGCAGGTAGAACCGATACTGGAGTTCATGCTATTGGACAAGTTGTGCATTTTGATACAGAAGTATCAAGAGAACTGGAGTCCTGGGTTAGAGGAGTAAACGCTCATTTACCAGATTCAATTAGAGTAAGATGGGCTCGAGAAGTACCAGATGAGTTTAGTGCACGTTTTTCAGCTACGCACAGAACCTATGTTTATTTATTAAGAAATGAGAGGGTTATGTCGCCTATTTGGAGCGGTAGGGCGGGTTGGGATTTTCATAATCTTGATATTGAAGGCATGAACATTGCCACCCAAAGTTTTATTGGTACGCACGATTTTTCAAGCTTTAGGTCATCTCAATGCCAAGCCTCAAGTCCTATTCGTTCCCTAGACACGCTTAAGCTTGAAGCAAAGGGACCATTTCTGATTTTTACACTTCGAGCAAATGGCTTTCTGCATCATATGGTTCGAAATATTATCGGAGCTTTGTTGTATGTGGGCATGGGCCGTTTTAAGGCGGAATATATAAGTGAATTAATCGATGCTAAAGACAGAAAGTTTTCTGCACCAACTTTTATGCCAGATGGTTTATATTTTGCATGCGTAGATTATCCTGATAAGTACGATATACCACAGAATTTTGACCCTAATCATCCATTTCAAAGCATCATTTATTCAATTTAGTAGACATATTAAAAAAATTGATTAGAATAAAAATTCACTCTTATTATTAAATTTTAGGGATTAATAAAAATGAATATATTAAATAAAAGAGTCACGAATTTACTAATGGCATTGATAGCTACAAGTGCTATCGTGGCATGCGGAGAGAAATCCGACACATCAACATCATCAGAGTCATCTTCAACAAATACTGAAGCACCAGCGAAAAAATTTAAAATTGGTGTAGTGCAATTTGCTGAACATGCGTCATTGAAAAACTGTCATGATGGCTTCCTTTTGGGCCTAAAAGAAGCTGGATATGAAGACGGTAAAAACATTGAAATTGACTATCAAGTAGCACAAGCAGATACTGGACTTACAAACCAAATTGTTCAAAATTTTGCAAGCAATAAGGCTGATCTGATCGTGGGCATTGCCACTCCAGCTGCTCAAGCAGCATATAACGAAGGTCGTAAAAGTAATATTCCAGTTATTTTCAATGCTGTGACTGACCCTATTTTAGCGAAGCTTCAAAATGAGGATGGATCAAATAAGGAAGGTGTTACAGGAACAAATGATCGTCTTCCAATTAAACAACAGCTTGCGATGATTAGGGCATTTTTACCTGAAGCTAAAAAGATAGGTATTATGTACAATACTGCAGAGGATAATTCTTTAGCTTCAATCAAAATCTATGAATCATTAGCACCTGAATATGGATTTGAAATTGTGACTCAAGCAATTACAAACGCAGGGGACGTGCCATTGGCTGCTCAGGCTTTGATTTCAAAAGTGGATGCATTGACAAATTTGACCGATAACATGGTTGTTCAAAATATGCAGGTTATTATTGAAAAGGCAAAAGAAGCAAAAATTCCTTACTTCGGATCTGAGCAAGAGCAAGTTACTTTAGGTTTAGTTGCGGCTGAAGGGCTAGATTATGTTGCTCTTGGAAAAACTACAGGTAAGATGGCAGCTTCTATCATTGAAGGAAAAAAAGCTGAAGAACTTCCAATTCCTGAGATTTCAGAATCAAGCCCATTTTATAACTCAAAAACTCTTAGCGAATTAGGATTAACTCTTCCTGAAAGCTACAAACACGCTAAGGACTTAGCAAAATAAAATGCAGTATTTAGCAATTTTTTCTGACATATTTGAGCAAGGTTTAATCTACTCTTTGCTTGCATTAGGTATCTACATAAGTTTTAAGGTCTTAAATTTTCCTGATTTATCTGTAGATGGTAGTTTTCCATTTGGTGCTGCTGTATCAACTTGGGCACTTATGTCAGGCCTTGATCCTTGGACAGCTCTTGTTTTAGCTACTTTTGCGGGAGCTATTGCAGGTGCATTTACAGGGTTCTTGCATGAAAAATTGCGTATCAATGCACTGTTTGCGGGCATAATTACTATGACCTTGCTCTACTCAGTGAATTTATTAGTTGTGGGAAGAGCAAATCAATCTATATTCGATAAGACTACAATTTTTAAGGGTGCACTTTCTAATTTATCTATTTTCGATGGCAATAGAAGCGTGCTCATCCTTACTGTTGTTGGTATTATCGTTTTGATTATTAAATTCGCATTAGATTATTACTTTAGAACCAAAGCAGGTCTATTGCTTAGGGCAACAGGGGATAATGAACAAATAGTTAAATCACTAGCTGTTAAGCCTGGTTCAATGCGTATTATTGGGCTCTCCCTAGCTAATGCATTAGTGGCATTATCTGGTGCTGTTTTATCGCAGCAACAAGGTTATTTTGAAATAAGTATGGGTACTGGGGCTATGGTCACTGGTTTAGCTTCATGCATAATTGGGTTAGTTATTTTTTCAAATATCAGATTTTTAAAAGTAACAACGCAAGTTATATTAGGCTCAATTGTGTACAAAGCTTTAGTGGCACTAGCAATTAATTTAGGTACTCCTGCTTTCCTTCTAAATATGGTTAGAGCATTGTTATTTTTGTTGATATTAATGAGCGATCAAGTACGTATTCCGCTTATGAAAAGTATAAAGATTAATTCTCGTACTAAAGGGAGATTAGAAGATGTCTAACTTTCTTGAGATTAAGAATTTAAATAAAAGCTTTCATAAAGGTACTCCTGATGAAGTTAGAGTTTTTAACGACTTTAATTTGAGCACTAAAAGAGGGGAGTTCATATCAATAATTGGCTCAAATGGATCTGGTAAATCTACCTTATTGAATCTAATATCTGGCTCATTAAAACCCGACTCTGGAAAAATCATAATCGCAGATAGGGGAGATACTAGTAAGATTTCTGAATCTTCAAGATATAAGACCATGGGGCGAGTTTTTCAAAATCCATCTATGGGTACTGCAGGTAATTTGACTGTTTTAGAAAATTTAGCTTTAGCCGCAAATAAAGGAAAATTTTACGGCTTGGGGCTTGGCTTTAATTCTAATGATAGAGCTTATTTTGCAGAATCCCTTAAAAAATTAAACATGGGTTTGGAAAATTACTTAGACCAAAAAACAGGTAATCTATCAGGAGGCCAAAGACAAGCACTAGCATTGTTTATGACTTCACTAACTGAAGCTAGTTTAGTTTTACTTGATGAGCACACAGCAGCATTGGACCCTAAATCATCCGATAGGATTATGGAACTTACCCAAGAATTGGTTGATACAATGAATTGCTCTGTTCTTATGGTTACTCATAATCTCAGATATGCGATTGCATACGGTGATCGCATAATTATGATGCATCAGGGAAAAAACGTATTAGATAAAAGTGGAGAGGATAAAAAACGTCTTCATCTAGATGACATAGTTGGCTTATTTGCAGATATATCGATAGAACTAGGAAATTAGCCCTTTTTCGATTTCTTCTAATTGGCCTAATATTTCAATCCACTTATTTTCGGACTCTTCTAATTTTTTTGTGGCTGACGCATGGTCTTCCAAAGTTTTAATTCTAAGAGTCCGATTTGATTCTTCATAAAAACTCTCGCTAGCAATCAATTGATCGTATTTAGCGATTTCCGCTTGTAATGAGGATATACAAGCTTCGAGTTCAGCAGCCTTAGATTCAAGCGGCTTTTTAAGCCTCGATTTTCTTTGACGCTCCTCTGCTTCAAGACGTTTTTGAGTTTTTTTATCAACTTCAGCTGAGGCTGTCGACGAACTCTCTTTTGAAATCGATTGAGATTTATCTTGTAGCCAAATTGCGTAATCGCTCAGATCGCCGTCGAACTCGGAAACATTGCCATCAAAAACAATCCAAAATTTATCGACCGATGTTTTAAGCAATTGACGATCATGCGATACCAATAGCATACTGCCCTCAAATTCAGCCAAAGCCGCAGCCAAAGCCTCTCTCGTAGCAATATCTAAGTGATTGCTCGGCTCATCCAGCACCAGCAGATTCGGCTTTTGCCATACTACTAAAGCCAAAGCCAAGCGAGCCCGTTCGCCTCCAGAAAAGTTGACAATGCTCTCGTTTACCATATCCCCACTAAACGCAAACTGCCCCAAATAATTCCGCAACACTTGCTCGCTCACACTCGCACCAGCAATCCGCTGCATATGTAATAGGGGAGAAGCACTATCATCAAGCATATCAAGCTGATGCTGTGCAAAATAGCCAATCTTCACGCCCTTCGATGAAGTGAGTTTTCCGCCTAACAGAGGCAACTCCTCAACAAGAGATTTCACCAATGTGGACTTGCCCGCACCATTAGCACCGAGAATCCCAATTCTATCGCCCCCGCGAAGCATTAGATTTATATCATGCAGCACACAAGTTTCTCCATATCCTGCACTAGCATTTTCAAGAATAAGAAGAGGGTCGGGCATGTTAGTATTGTTTGGCAATGTTATGTGAACCGCTCCTTCTACCTGAAGTGGAGCTAATTTTTGCATGCGGGCGAGCGCTTTTACTCGGCTTTGTGCTTGTTTAGCTTTTGTAGCCTTCGCTTTAAAGCGATCGATAAAGCTTTGCAGTTTCTCGCTTTCCCTTTTTTGACGCTCAATTGCTGAAGCAAGTTGCTTTTGCTTTTCTGCTCTCTGAACTACATATTGGTCATAATTACCGCGATATCTGATTAATTTCCCATTTTCAAAGCTAAGAATTACCTGTGCGATTGAATTGAGAAAATCTATATCGTGGGAAATAGCAATCACTGTGCCATCATATGATTTAATCCATTGCTCAAGCCAGAGCATCGCATCTAAGTCGAGATGGTTTGTTGGCTCATCTAACAAAAGTAAATCAGAGGGCATCATAAGTGCACGTGCCAATGCCAATCGCATCTGCCAGCCGCCTGAGAATTCTTCAATAGCCTTGGTCCACTCGCTTTGATGAAACCCAAGCCCTGCCAATAATTGCTCAGCCCGAGACTGAGCCGTATATTGACCCGCTTCGTCTAAAGCAAGCTCTAATTCGGATAGACGCACACCATCATTTGGGTCCGTAGCCTTAAGTTGAGCTTGAAGAGAGCGAAGATGCACATCACCGTCAATTACAAATTCCGTGGCTGACTGCTTTCCGACTAAAATATCTTGCTTTACGTGAGCTATACGCCAATTTTTTGGGATGGCAATGTCCCCGCTATCCTGATCAATCTGCCCAAGCAAAAGGGCAAACAAACTCGACTTTCCAGCTCCATTTCTCCCAAGAATTCCAACGCGCTCTTTAGGATTAATAGTGAAGGATGTATTTTCAAGTAAAAGCTTAGTTGAGCGTCTTAAACTTAAATTAGAGGCTTGAATCATTTAGGTCGCGACTATTGATGAGAACGACATTATCCACGGTAGTTTGAGTCTCTAAGCACACATGGTTTAAATCTGGAAACGCACGGATGAAGTTAACGTATTCATTGCCAATTTCAAGAATAATAGAGCCATCAGCACTTAAATAATTACGTGCCTCACTCAGAAATCTTCTAACGATATCCATGCCATCTAGACCACCAGCTAGAGCTAGAGCGGGTTCTGAACGATATTCGATAGGAAGTCTTTGTATAGAATCGTCGTTAACATAGGGTGGATTACATAGAACCAAATCGTATTTATACTTAGGGGCAAAGGCAAACAAATCACTCTCGAAAATTTCTATATTTTGGATGCGATGATATTTAGCATTTCTTTTGGCAATGTCCACGGCACTGCTCGATATATCCACACAATCAACAAATGCCTCTGGAAAAGCCATAGCTGCCAATATCCCCAAACACCCCGAACCTGTGCACATATCAAGAATATGTAGCGGCTCCTCTTCGATAATTTGCTGCTCAAGAAGATCGCTCGCAATTAGCTCTGCGATAAAAGAGCGGGGGATAAGGACATCGGGAGAAACTTCAAATCTCACACCCTGAAGCCACGCAAACCCCGTAATATATGGCAATGGTATTCGCTCCGACACTCGCTTTTGAAGATATTCGAAAATTTTTTGCTTCTCAGATTCTAGTACTTTAGCATCGAGGAATAAATCGATATCTGTGGGATTAAGATTTAATGCTGCAAATACCAGATGAATTGCTTCATCAGTAGGGTTATCATTTCCGTGCCCAAGGAAAATATCGTGTTCTACGAATTTGGTGACACAAAGTCTAACGAGATCTCTAATACTAGTAAGATCCTTCAAGTGGGAAGAGTCGAGATTTAGGCTTGTCATTATGCAAGAAGTTTTTCTAAAACTTTAACGTATATATCTTTGCTTTTCTCTAAGTCATTAATATCCACATGTTCATTGATTTGATGAATGCTTGCATTTATTACACCAAATTCAAGAATTTTAGGTTTGGGATTCATCTTAGCGATAAAACGTCCATCAGATGTGCCTCCAGTCGTGCTTAACTCAGCATCAACTCCAGTGACTTCTTTGATAGAGTCGACCATCGCATTAGTAAGATCCTCAGCTTCAGTCAAAAATGGCTCGCCTCCAAGAATCCATTCAATCTCATAGTCAAGATTATATTTTTTTAGAATATCTTCAACACGAGTCTCGAGAGATTCAGGCGAGCTCTCAGTGCAAAATCTAAAATTAAATTCTATCTGAGCTAATCCAGGCACTACGTTCGCCGCGCCAGTTCCTGCACGATAGTTAGAAATTTGAAAAGAGGTAGGTGGAAAGAATTTATTACCTTTATCCCATTCAGTAGCACATAATTCAGCTATAGCTGGAGCAGATAAATGAATTGGGTTTCTAACTTTATGGGGGTAGGCAACATGTCCTTGCTTACCCTTAACTGCTAAAGTAGCACCTAAAGAACCTCTACGACCAATTTTAATAGTGTCACCTAAACGCTCTGCACATGAGGGTTCAGCAACAATACAGTAATCAATTGCATCGCCGCGATTTTCAAGCTCCTCACAAACGCGAACGGTACCATCAATTGCAACACTTTCTTCATCCGAAGTAATCAACAAGGCTATAGAGCCTTTGTGATTTGGATTAGCTTTTACAAATTCAAGGCAGGCAATGGCACTGGCTGCGACTCCACCTTTCATATCTGCAGCTCCACGACCATATAGTTTGTTATCCCGTATGGTAGGTTCAAAAGGAGGAGAGTCCCACAAATCAGACGGTCCTGGAGGAACCACGTCTGTATGACCTGCAAATACTACTAACGGAGCATGACTTCCACGACGAATCCAAAGATTGCGAACATCTCCAAATTGCATAAACTCAGGTACGAAACCGTGCTCAGAGAGTAGCTCTACAAGTACATCCTGACATCCAGCATCATTTGGCGATATCGATTCACGTGAAATTAACTCTTTCAATAACTCAAGTGTGGAAATGTTTTTGTTATCCATAATTTAATCTCTTAGTAAATCGTTAATACTTGTTTTAGAGCGAGTTTTTTCATCCACTCTTTTAACTATTACAGCACAAGCTAAGCTATGTGTGCCGTCTTTGCTAGGAAGGCTACCTGGAACTACAACGGATCCAGATGGAATTCGTCCATAAGATATCTCGCCTGTTTCTCTGTTGTAGATTTTTGTACTTTGTGACAGATAAACTCCCATTGCTAATACGGAATTCTCTTCAACTATTACACCTTCTACTATCTCAGATCGAGCACCTATAAAACAGTTATCTTCAATTATTGTGGGGTTTGCTTGCAATGGCTCTAATACGCCACCAATCCCAACGCCACCAGATAAGTGAACATTTTTTCCGATTTGAGCACAAGACCCTACAGTTGCCCAAGTATCGACCATAGTTCCTTCCCCTATGTAAGAACCAATATTTACGTAAGAGGGCATAAGCACTACGTTTTTATCTATAAATGAACCACGTCGAGCTACAGCAGGCGGAACCACTCTAAATCCTGCCTTCTTAAAATCTTCAGATGTGAAATGTTCAAATTTTAGAGGTACTTTATCGTAGAACTGTAATGGAACTTCGTTCATCACTTTATTGTCGCGAAGTCTAAATGAAAGCAAAACAGCTTTTTTAACCCACTGATTTACATGCCATTCTGAACCTGTTTTCTCTGCTACACGAATAATGCCATTGTCTAAACCATCGAGAACAGTTTCAACAACTTCAATAAGATCTGAATTATTTGGATTGATTTCGCTTTTATTTTCCCAAGCTTCGTTTATTAAATCTTTTATTTGAGGTGACATGAGATGAGATATGTAAAATTAAACTATTATATATGAACAAAAATTCCCCCTATGAACTAAAGTACAAAGGGGGATTTGGTGGATTTACTTAGAATTATCTAAATACCATTCCGCCGTCAGTTAGGATTGCTTGCCCTGTTATGTAATCTGATTTTTCAGATGCTAAAAAGGAAACCAAATTCGCAACATCCTGTGGTACTTGAGGACGGCCAGCCAAAATTGGAGCTGTGAACTCATTCCACGCTTGTTTAGGTTCATATCCTTTATGTTTTACAAATGCTTGGTCAATTCGCTCCCACATTGGAGTGTCAGCTACGCCAGGGCAATATGCATTTACTCGAATATTGTATTGAGCTAGTTCTTTTGCAGTAGATTGAGTAAAAGATCTTACTGCATATTTAGAGGCGCAATAGGTGCTTAACATTTCATAAGATTCATGTCCTGCAATTGAGCAAGCATTAATAATTTTTCCTATGCCATCTTGTTTTTTCATTTGTTCTGCAGCCGCTTGAGTGCCAAATACAACGCCTTTTACATTTATATTAAATACGCGATCAATCTCTTCTTCTTTAATCTCTAAGAATGCTTCCACGGATTCAACCCCAGCATTGTTTACGAAAACGTCGATGCGACCAAACGCTTTAACAGCTTCATCTACTAATCTGAATTGATCATCTCGCTTAGATACATCTCCTACAACCGCTATGGATTCAAATCCTTGAGAATCAAATTCTGCTTTTGCCTTATTTAGATTCTCTTCATTAATATCATGCAAAACAACTTTAAATCCGTCTTTTGCTAACTGAGTGGCAATGCCATTGCCCAATCCTACCGCAGATCCTGTAACGACAGCAACTTTCTTATTCATACGTTTCTCCTATAAATTAATCACTAGTTATATAATCAAAATAGCTTAAAGTAGCAGCACTCGGTTCTTTATTTGCATATGAGGTCATGTATTTTTCAATATGCATAAATTTAGCTTGTGTACTATCTTCAGGTAAATAAAGTACTGGTCTCCTGTCTAACTCAAATTTATATAGGTCGTTAAACGGAACTAATTCTTTAATTGTTACAAGTCTTTCTATTCCGTTTTGATCTTTAAATTTAACATCAAATTTCATCAAAGGAACATTCATAACAATTGTCCCTGTATGGTCTCTATTGATTATTTCCCCATCTGCAGATTTTCCATAAAGAGCAATTTTGTTTGATTTAATTGAATTACTACCTCGAGCTATAGTTCTATCAACTAAACTAAATACAAATGTGCCTAGAATCCCTATTAATGGAGCCCACACCCACGGATGCCACAGTGATAGAAATCTCCAGCCATCTTTTTCTGAATAATAAAAATAACATACTAAAAAGAAACCTAATGCATAGGTTGCGATAAAGATTAGATAAATGAATCCCTTAATATTAATGGCACTGGGAACATCCCTATTATTATCATCAATTATAAAAGGAACATGTGGATTATCACTTTTATTTAAAAGTAACGATATGTTTTGCCCTTCGTAAAAGTTATATTTTCCTTCTTTATCGTCTATGTAGGCGTTAACTTGAGTACCAATAAAATTAGGGAAAGAAAATAAGTAAGCCTTATTTATTTTAGATCCTTTGGTGATGTCAAAAACTTTAAGCACCTTACCAATTGTATGATGCGTATTGTTATAAATATTTTTTATTTCAGCATTTACTTTAATAGGGTTGAGAATTACTCTTTTAAACTCTTTATAAATAAACCATAGCCACAACACAATTCCAACTACAAGAGCTATTGTGGAGTGCAGGGCTGAACTTTTCCAAATACCTGCATAAATAAAAAATAGGGGAAATATAAAAGTAAAAACCGCCATATATAAGCGCCAAAAAAACATAAATATCCCCTTAATTAGTTAACACAAATATATTCGGATCCAATCTTAGATATATCAACGGCTGTTTAACAAATAGTTTTCTTTGCTGATATGACAAGTCAGTTTCTAGAACTTTAGAATCTATTATCCTTCCGTCTTTAGTTTTAAAGATTATATAGTAGTCATCTAGTCTCACATCATTTATTACTGTACCTGAGAATTTTATTTCATAGAAAACCCCAACAGAACTTTCTCCATTTTGAATTAAGTATTTTTTGGTTAAGTTTAGAACTGGGTTGATTTCTGTGAGACTAAGAATTGCTTTAGCTACAAGAAGTATAACAGTAGTAATAAGAGCAAAATAAAATCCCGCACGCCTAAAGAGTAAAGAAAAAATTATTAGAAGAATGACAAAAACTGAAATGCCGAAAAAAACATAAGAGTTAAGGATGAAAATTAAATATTCATATATAGGGTATTGCATGTTTAACGCCTATCAAAAACTTCACCTGTACCGTCGTGGTTAACTTTATATTCGTAATCACCACGATCTCCTTCAATATCCCATTCCCATACCTGAAAATTGTCTTTGTAGACTTTCACACGTGTAGAGGCACTAAGTTTTCCACCCTCTACCTCTTTTGCTTTGACTAAAGCAGAATCTCTTGATCTACTTAATCCAGCAAAATCAACTTCAGTAAGGGGAATGCGTCTTTTAGCTAGACTTTCTAGATGATATTTAGATAACTTAACAGGTTCATTTTTAGTCCAGACTCCATCAGTATAACTATAACGGTCAACATAGTCTTTATTTACAGGGTCGTTTAAGCTTAAGTGAATCCTATTGAAGTAAAAATAAATATAATCGTTATCTAATACGAAAGGAGTCTTCCCATCAAACATTTTTAATAAATCTGTTTGAATGTTTTTTAAATCTGCTTCTGACATATTTAAAGGTGAACTTTCCTGGGCTTTAATTTCTCTTTGAATTTCCTTTAAAACGGGTTCTAAATAATTTCGGTTTGGTGCAGATTTAACTCTTTCGATTAATCTTTGGTGATCAAAATTATTGTCTATTGGGTATTTGTTCTTTAATTCAGTGATTTGAGCTACTAATTCATCGATTTCGCTCTGATTAGGTTTCTGAGATTTATATCTAGGGTCATCCTTAGATATATTTTGCTCAATTTCCTCGTTTGGAATCGCTTGTCCCGAAGCTCGAGCGAATGCTTCGGCATATTTAGCTTCTAAATTTACTTGGGACTCAGATTCGGGGTGAAAGGTTTGGTTATAAGCTTGTTTAATGTCGTCACATGCAGATAGTGACAACAATAGCAATAGGGTGGCAATGCCTTTGTATTTTCTGAACATAGGATTTACTAAAATTATTTTTACTAAATTTTACAAATCTTATATTAAATATGTTTGTATCTTTGAATAAAGCAAAAAAAGAGTCCTTTAAGGACTCTTTATATTCTTTGAAACAGCTTTA
This sequence comes from Taylorella asinigenitalis ATCC 700933, assembly GCF_000687755.1. GTDB lineage: Bacteria > Pseudomonadota > Gammaproteobacteria > Burkholderiales > Burkholderiaceae_B > Taylorella > Taylorella asinigenitalis. The sequence goes on along the minus strand of NZ_JHXN01000001.1, from coordinate 129,441 downwards.
GGGTAATGTATGGTTTAATAGATGTATAAGAGGTCTATAAGAGATATAAAAAGAGGTATCTAAAAAAGCCTTTAACACAAGCATTCAAAGATATTTATGGTGCGAGCGGAGAGACTCGAACTCTCACACCTCTCGGCGCTGGAACCTAAATCCAGTGCGTCTACCAATTCCGCCACGCTCGCTAATAAAGAAAATAATTCTACACCACAATTATTAAAGTTTCAAATACATTACAGGGTAATTGATAAATATTTGCAGTGAAGTTGTTTTAAAACACGAACTATTTTTCCATTTTCTTCTCTAATGCTTCAACTGTCTCTTCAGGGTGAGTTTCTGAAAGAGCAATATATTCTTCATGGTTACTTTCAATAGCAGCAACGTCGTCCTCTTCGAGCAAACCCACGGCGTTTGGAAGCTCTCCCCAAAAGGTGATAAATAAGGCGGCTAGCAATGGGCCAATTACAAATCCATTTAATCCAAAAACAGCCAAGCCCCCAATAGTAGTTATTAGGATTAAATAGTCGGGTAATCTAGTATCTTTACCTACTAATATAGGTCTAAGTAGGTTATCAGACATACCAATAACCACCACGCCCCAAACTATCATAATAATACCTTCAATAGTAGATCCTGATACTAATAGATAAATAGCAACTGGTAACCAAACTAAAGCGGCACCAATAGCAGGAAGTAGAGAAAGGAATGCCATGATTACACCCCATAAAATAGGTGATGGAATACCAAGAATGGCAAAAATAATCCCTCCTAACGCACCTTGAGCTATAGCTACAAGCATATTGCCTTTTACAGTTGCTCTCACAACAGTCAAAAATTTACTGAAAAGTTTGATTTTGTGATTGCCACTTAAAGGTATGAATCTTTTTATATATTCCTTTATGGATTCACCGTCTCTAATAAAGAAATACATTAAATAAAGCATAATGCCCAAATCCATAATGAAAGTGAACGTGTTTTGAGATATGTTCACTAACTCAGTAGCCATAAATTTAGAGCCTTGATTAAATAGTTGCAAAAGCTTCTCTTTGAAGCTGAACTCACTTGTGATATGGAATCGCTCAAGGAAAGAATGAATAGGTGATGGCAAATTGTTATATACCAAATCTAAATATTCACCAATATTTAATTTCCCTGATTCTATCTGCTCATATAAATCAACAGCTTGAGTAGTAAGAGAAGTGGCAATGATACTTATAGGAATTATTCCTAAAAGAATCGCTAATATCAATGTAAGTAGAGCTGATATGTTTTTCCTTTTCGGCATTTTATTAAGTAATTTTAAATAAATTGGCCTAAATAAAACTGCAAAAATAACTGCCCAAAAAAGTGCCGAGAAATATGGACTTAGAATATAAATAAAGCCTATGGTCACTAAAAGGAGGAACCCCATATAAAAGCCATAAAATACTCGGTTTTTACTTTGCATTACCTTTCCTTAAGAATAAAATAATCTGATTATACAAATAATATAAGAACTGAGATGATAAATTTTTACAAATTTTTATCATTTGTTATTGTTTTTGTGATTAGTGCATGTGCCTCCAGAAATGTTGTTAGCACTAATCCTCCATCCAATTCAAATGATATGTGTTCGATACTAACTGAGAAACCCGAATGGCGAAAATCTTTAATTCAAGCAAAAGATAAATGGCAAGCACCTCCGCAAATCGTTATGGCTATCATTTATCAAGAATCTAAATTTATTCACAATGCTAGACCAGCTAAAAGATGGGCATTAGGTTTTGTTCCTTTAGGCAGGCCAAGCGACGCCTACGGTTATCCTCAAGCAAAAGATGATGTCTGGAGAGACTATATTAGAGAAACAGGGAATAGTGGAGCAAAGCGAGATGTTTTTCATGATGCTGTAGATTTTATTGGTTGGTATATGGCTAAAACTTACAAAGTAAATGCCGTTGGACGATGGGATACATATAATCAATATCTGAATTATCATGAAGGGTGGGGAGGCTTTTCAAGAGGCACATTTGAAAATAAGGAATGGTTAAAAAATATAGCTAATAAAGTTGCTTCCAGGGCCGAACTTTATGGTTCCCAATATTTATTGTGTAGGGAATAATCTTAGGGATATTCCTATTTCATTCTGTAACCTATATTTGTTATATATATAGGCAATTTTTAATTACATAGATAGGTGTTACTATGAAAATCCTTAAAAAATTATCCTTAGCTGTAGGAACTGCTGCGTTACTATCTGCATTTACTGTATCTCCAGCTTCAGCAGCTGAACAGAAATTCGTTAGTATAGGTACTGGGGGTGTTACTGGAGTTTATTATGCTGCAGGTGGAGCTATCTGCCGTATCGTTAATAAAGATCGCAAAGATCATGGTATCCGTTGCTCAGTTGAATCTACAGGAGCTTCTGTTTTCAATGTAAACACTATCAAAGCAGGTGAGTTGGATTTAGGCTTTGCTCAATCTGACGTAGCTTATAACTCATACAAAGGAGAGGCTAACTTTAAAGAAGCTGGTCCATATCAAGATTTAAGAACGGTATTTGCTCTGCATCCTGAACCGTTAACTATCGTAGTTTCTAAAGATTCTGGGGTTAAGGGTTTTGAAGACCTTAAAGGCAAACGTTTTAATATAGGAAACCCAGGTTCTGGTAACCGTGCATCTTTGGAACAGTATTTAACTGAACTTGGTACTGACAAATCATATTTCTCAGTTGCATCTGAATTAAAAGCTGACGAACATGGCACAGCTCTATGTGACGGTAAGATTGACGGCTTCATCTACGGTGTTGGACATCCATCAGCTAATATTCAAGATCCAATCACCACATGTGGCGCTAAACTAATGCCACTTACTGGTGAAGTAGTAGACAAAATCGTTGCCAAATTCCCTTACTACGCAAAAGTTCAAATTCCAGCTGGTATTTATTCAGGAAACGAAGCAACAGATACTTATGGTGTTACCGCTCTTGTAGTGGCTTCAGCAAAAACTGATGAAGAAACAATTTACAAAATCGTTAAGGCAGTATTTGAAAACTTCGATGATTTCAAAAAACTTCATCCAGCTTTAGCTAATCTTACAAAAGAAGGTATGATTACAAACGGTGTTACTACTCCACTTCACCCAGGTGCTGAAAAATACTATAAAGAAATCGGTTTAATCAAATAATTTTTAAACTTTTTTTCAAATTTTTTTCAATCAAACCGCTAAAGACACAGGTCTTGGCGGTTTGTTCATAATTATTATTAGGACTTATATGGTTACGGACGCAAAAAAATTAGCTGAATTGGAGAAAATGGTCGCTGATGTCGACCGTGGTGGAAGAAAAGTTGAAGGTGCTGCAAGGCATGTATTAGCCATTGGTGCATTACTTTGGACCTTATTCCAATTATGGATTGCGTCTCCCTTACCTTTTGAATTTAACTTCGGAATTTTTAACGACACAGAAGCCAGATCAATTCACTTAGGCTTTGCTATGTTTTTAGGCTTTTTGGCTTATCCCCTAGGAAAAAGTCACTCCCATAAGATGCCAGCATATGATTGGATACTAGCCTTATTAGCAGGATTCTGTGGAGCTTATTTATATCTCTTCTATCAAGAACTTTCTACAAGACCTGGAATACCTACTACATTGGATATTTTTGCTGGAACTCTAGGTGTTTTACTTCTTTTAGAAATTACTAGACGAGCTTTAGGTTGGCCTATGACAATTCTCGGTATAGTTATGCTGACCTATGTTTTTTTAGGCCCTTATTTTCCTGACGTTCTCTCACATAAAGGAGCATCTATTAATCGTTTAGTCGCTCATATGTGGCTTGAAACAGAAGGAGTTTTCGGCGTTGCACTTGGTGTATCAACATCATATATTTTCATTTTTGTTCTCTTAGGTTCATTATTAGATAAATGTGGAGCAGGGAACTATTTAATGCAAGTCTCATTTGCGATGTTAGGTCATTTAAGAGGTGGTCCAGCAAAAGTAGCCGTAGTATCTTCAGCAGTAAACGGAATCGTTTCTGCTTCTTCAGTAGCAAATGTAGTAACTGGCGGAATTTTCACTATACCGCTAATGAAGAAGGCTGGTTATGGTGGCGTAAGAGCAGGTGCGATTGAAACTTCATCTTCCGTTAATGGTCAAATTATGCCTCCAGTTATGGGTGCAGCTGCATTCCTTATGATTGAATATGTCGGCGTACCATATACAGAAATTATTAAAAACGCATTCCTTCCCGCAACTATTTCCTATATTTCCTTGTTTTATATAGTTCATCTTGAAGCACTTAAGCTTGGAATACAGCCTATGATGGCAGCTAACCAGAATCGCACTTTTTCTCAAAAGCTAATTAGCTACCTTATTGGTATATCTGGTACCCTTGCGGTTATGGGGGCGTTCTATTACATAGGTACTGGTGTTCAAGCTATTGCTGGTGATGCAGCTATTTGGATTTTAGTTGGCTTATTACTCGCTTTATATTTAGGCCTAGTTTTTGTAGCATCAAAATACGAAGACCTACCAAATGATATTAATATTACCAGCCCTGTTAAGCCTGAAACTTGGCCTACTGTTAGGGCAGGTTTGTTTTATCTAATTCCAATAGCTATTTTAGTATGGTGTCTGAGTATTGAAATGCTTTCAGCAGGCCTTTCAGCTTTCTATGCGGTTATATCTTTAATTGTTTTAATGCTAACTCAAAGACCTCTTATGTCCTTATTTAGAAAAGAAAACCTCTCTGGTGCAATTAATAAAGGATATATAGAAACTGTTCAAGGATTAGAAGAGGGTGCTAGAAATATGATAGGCATTGCCATCGCCTGCGGAACGGCTGGTCTTATTGTAGGTGCAATTACTCTTACTGGTCTAGGACTTCGAATGACAGCATTTGTAGAGCTTGTTTCTATGGGAAATGTCTTAATAATGTTGTTCTTTACTGCATTTGTATGTCTGGTTCTTGGCCTTGGTATGCCCACAACAGCAAACTACATTCTAATGGCTACATTGATGGCCCCTGTAGTGGTAGAACTAGGTGCACAAAATGATCTGATAATTCCATTAATTGCCGTACACTTTTTTGTGTTTTATTTTGGGATTATGGCCGATATAACCCCACCAGTGGGTTTGGCTACATTTGCTGCGGCCGCCATTTCGGGTGAAGATCCTATTAAAACAGGGGTTCAGGGAGTAGTGTATGCGATGCGTACAGCTATATTGCCATTTATATTTGTTTTTAATCCTATGCTACTACTAATAGGGGTTGATTCTACTCTCAATTTAGTGATTGTCATATTTGGTGCAATTGTTGCTTCAATGATATTTGCAGCTTCAACTATGTTGTTCTTTAGAGTTAAGAGTACCTTACTAGAATCTCTCATTTTATTAATTGCAGCATTTATGATGTTTAGACCTGATTGGTATCTAAATAGAATGTATCCAGAATACGAAGTGAAACCCTTGGCTGATGTTTATAAGGTAGCAGCTCAAGTACCCGATAATGGTCGATTTGTAGCTAAAATTCAAGGCATGACACTTGAAGGAGATGATTTAACAAAACTTGTCTCCGTCAATCTTAAGGATTTAGAAAACACCGAAGGCAAAAATGAAGTTCAAATCGGTAAAGAGAAATTACGCAGAGCAGGCTTAACATTAATGCCTTTGGGAGATCAAGTTCAAGTAACTCAAGTTAAATTTGGTTCCCAAGCTTCTAAGGCCCGTTGGGAAAATCAGTGGGATATAGTTGAACTTATGGTTCCAAATAGAAATAGACCTAATGTCGCTATTATGTTTATACCAGCATTCTTACTTATAGGATTGGTTTGGTGGATTCAAGGTAGGAGAGGTCGTAAGCAGGGCGTCTTAGTAAGCAAAAAATAGAATTAAGGGGGTATATTAATTTCACCCCCTTAATTTAATTCAGAACATGATTTCTGATTAACCCAACTGCCAATCCTTCAATTTTAAAATCTTGTTCGGGACTAACTTTTATAACAGAATAAGAAGAATTTTCTGGAATAAGTTCAATACGGTCTTTTAATTTGTGCAATCTTTTAACCGTAACCTCACCGTCAAGTCTAGCCACAACAATTTCATTATTATGGGCGTCTTGCACTTTTTTAACGGCAAGTAAGTCACCCTCCATAATTCCTATGTCTATCATGCTATCGCCCCTCACTCTAAGTAAATAATCTGGAGTTTGAGAAAACACAGATGAGTTAATAATTATTTGATCCTCATGATGTTCAATAGCCTCTATTGGATTTCCTGCTGCGACACGTCCGACTAAGGGAAGATTTAATAGATCATTTGAAGCGATAGAATCTTCGAAATTTAAGCGTTCATCTTCTATATCAGAATTAGTTGAAGACATAACTGCATCTTCTTTATTAAAAATAAATTCAGGATTGATTTTTAAACCTCTAGAAGCCCCAGGCAAGGTAATTAAAGCACCTTTTTTAACTAAAGCCTTAATATGCATCTCAGCTGAATTAAGAGAGTTAAACCCTAAAGCAGCAGAGATTTCAGCTCTAGTTGGAGGAAAACCGTGTTTCTTAATAAAAGAATGTATTAGATTTAGTACATCAAGCTGTCTAGAAGTAAGTTTAATGCTCATATACAACCCTATAGTGTATTTACTAACATATTGTAAATTCATACACCATAATAGTCAATAAAAAAGGCCTACAAGAGGCCTTTTATTCAAATAACGATAATCAATCTAGGCTTTAGCCAAAGCATTTGCGACATAATCGATATTAGAGTCATTGATGGCGGCAACGCATATGCGTCCAGATCCAACAATATATATATGGTCTTGATCTTTAAGTTTTGCAACTTTTTCCTTATCTAAACCAGTGTAAGAAAACATACCTTTTTGTTTAACTACAAAATCATAAGATCGACTAGATCCAGCCTCCATAACTTTTGAAGCAAGTGATTTACGAACGTTAAGAATTCGCTGTCTCATAGACTCTAGTTCAACTCTCCACATTTTATTAAGCTCGGGGTCGTTTAAGACAGTAGATACTATAGTAGCCCCAAAGGTAGGTGGATTAGAGTAAAGAGATCTGATTAGGACCTTAACTTGGCTTAAAACAGGTTCAACTTCAGATTCATCTGAACAGAAAATGGTTAGTGCACCTATGCGTTCACCGTATAGAGAAAATATTTTTGAGAATGAAGTGGTAACGAGAACTTCAATTCCATGTTTAGCAAAGATTCGAATAGCTTTTGCATCTTCTTCTAAACCATCACCGAAGCCTTGATAAGCTGTATCTAGAATAGGTATTAAATTTTTAGATTTAATAACTTCAGCAATCTGCTCCCACTGCTCAATGCTAGGGTCTACGCCAGTAGGATTGTGGCAACATGTGTGAAGCACTACAATGCTTTTTTCCTCTAGCTCTTTTAATTTATTGATCATGGATTCAAAATCTAAATCCATAGTCTGATCGTTGTAATAAGGATATTCCTCAACCTTAAATCCAGCTAGTTGAAAGATAGTTTTGTGATTGGCCCAAGTAGGTTTGGATACATAAATAGTAGAAGAGGGAGTAAGTTTATACAAAAAATGAGCCGCAAGCATCAAAGCACCAGTTCCTGCTAAGGTTTGAATAGTGCAGCATAGCTTATTTTTAGAGTCGTAAAGTTCTTCGCCAAGAATCAGTTTCTTAACGGCATTTGTGTAATCTGGTGTCCCATTCATAGCTCGATAAGCAAATGGTTTGTGAGATTCTATAAATCTTTCTTCAGCGATTTTTACAGCTTTAAAAATAGGTATATTACCGTTTTCATCGTAATAAACCCCAACACCTAGATTAACTTTTTTTGAATTTTGATCGGCCCTATATAAGTCAGTAAGCCCCAAAATAGGGTCACTCGGGGCTAGCTCTATATTTGTAAATAATTTAGACATTTATTGAAAATTTTTTAATTATTGATTACTAAGTATAAAATAAAAAGTTTATATTTACATAAGCATTGCCACATTAATGTCTGAAGTTATTCAATATCCCAACAGTCCCTTTCTTCTACATCAATCATGGGAACCATCAGGAGATCAGCCAGAGGCCATAAAAAGTCTTGTACAAGGCGTACGTGATGGTCTAATGCATCAAACCTTGCTTGGGGTAACAGGGAGTGGAAAAACTTTCACAATGGCAAATGTGATCGCCCAACTTGGAAGACCAGCATTAATTCTTGCTCACAACAAAACGCTAGCGGCTCAGCTTTATGCCGAAATGCGTGAATTTTTCCCAAAAAATGCGGTTGAATACTTTGTTTCTTACTATGATTATTACCAGCCAGAGGCTTATGTACCAAGCCGAGATTTATTTATAGAGAAAGATTCAAATATCAATGAACATATTGAGCAGATGCGCCTCTCAGCTGCTAAAAGTCTGATTGAGAGAAGGGACACGATAATAGTTGGAACAGTGTCAACTATATACGGTATTGGTGATCCAACTGATTATCAAGCTATGGTCCTAATTCTCAGAACAGGAGATAAGATTTCGCGTGAGACTATTTTAGAGAGACTTGTATCTATGCAATACGAGAGAAATGATATGGAATTCTCTCGTGGACATTTTAGAGTGCGAGGAGATTTAATTGATATATTTCCTTCAGAAAGCCCTGAATTAGCTCTTAGAATAACTTTGTTCGATGAAGAACTTGAGAAACTTGAGCTTTTTGACCCATTAACTGGGAAAATTCGGCAAAATATTATTCGCTTTACTCTTTACCCGTGTTCTCTTTATGTGACTCCGAGATCTACGGTTCTCAGGGCAATTGAAAGCATAAAAGCTGAACTTAAAGACAGAGTAAAAGAATTTATGGATAGAGGCGAACTTGTATATGCTCAAAGAATTGAACAAAGAACAAGATTCGATTTAGAAATGCTTCATGAATTAGGTTTTTGCAAGGGAATCGAAAATTACTCGCGTCATCTTTCGGGAGCTAAAGCAGGAGATCCGCCACCAACATTAATTGATTACTTGCCTGAAGATGCGTTGATGTTTTTTGATGAGAGCCATGTAATGATGGGGCAATTGCGCGGTATGTATCGAGGAGATCACTCTAGAAAAGCTACATTAGTGCAATTTGGATTTCGTTTACCATCGGCCATGGATAATCGACCACTAAAAATGGATGAATTTGAATCTCGCATGAAGCAATCAATTTTCGTTTCCGCTACACCTGCAGAATATGAGTTGGAACGCTCGGATAATATTGTGGAGCAAGTCGTTAGGCCGACTGGCCTTGTTGACCCAACTGTAGAAATTAGACCAGCACTCACACAGGTCGATGATTTATTGGGTGAAGCTAAGAAATGCATTGCCAAAGGGGAGAGGGTGTTGGTCACTACCTTAACCAAAAGAATGGCAGAGGATTTAACAGAATATTTATCTGAAAATTTCTTAAAGGTTAGATATTTGCATAGTGATATCGATACAGTGGAGCGTGTAGAGATAATACGTGATTTGAGATTAGGTGTATTCGATGTGCTGGTAGGTATTAATTTACTTCGTGAAGGCTTGGATATTCCTGAAGTCTCTTTAGTGGCAATATTAGACGCCGATAAGGAAGGATTTTTACGGTCAGAGAGAAGTCTTATTCAAACTATTGGTCGTGCAGCTAGGAATATAAATGGGAAAGCTATCCTTTATGCGGATAAGGTTACAGATTCCATGAAAAAGGCCATTGAAGAAACTGAACGAAGAAGAAATAAGCAAATTACATATAACGAAGCTCATGGAATCACTCCTCAATCTATTAAAAAAGCTGTAAAAGATATTATCGATGGTGTTCTTCATGATTCAGTAGAGGTGATGAACGAAACAATTGATATGTCTGAGCTTCTGAACGATGAGAAAAAACTATCTGCAGAAATCAAAAAACTTGAAAAACAAATGCTCGAGCATGCACGGAATCTAGAGTTTGAGCAGGCAGCCAAGGCTAGAGATCAGTTAAATAAATTGAAAGAGCGATATTTATTACTTTAATTTTTTAATATTTAAACTGAATTCTTCATATCTATCAGAGGATAAATTAAATTCAATATTTGGTTTAAAGAACACTCTTAGTTCATATATGCCCGCTTCAGGAGCTACAAATTTATCCGTATTTTTAAGTGTGTAAGCTTTGGAGCCATAAATCATCATCTCTAAGTCCTTATGAGCTGTCAGCTCCAATTGTATTGCTTCATTAAAATTCATATAGAAACTGAAACTTGAGTAACTTATTCCCTGAATAAACCCACTAAATTTATATTCTTCATCGCTAAGAAAAAATGTCTCCGTCACATTGGTAAGAGATTTCTTAAGATCTGTACTCTTTGTACCATTCAGGTCTTTAGAACCTGTTTTATTGGATAAATTAGATGTATGAATATCCTCCTTAGAATTATCAGGCGGACGGGCACTAAAAAATAGAGTCCCCGTCACTATAAAAATAATAACTAAGGCGATCTTGGATTCTTTTCTAAGCTTCATTGTGCTCATCGCTTAAAGCCAAAGATAGATCATTGATCATATTAGATAACTCAGAAACCATAAGTGCAATCTCACTTAAGAAAAGATCATATTTATCATCTGTTTCCTCTAAGTCATTCTTAATATTTAAAACAGTGATTTTTTTAATATCAAGCGATTCATTAAGAGTGAAGATAATTTTATCGTCCCAATTTAATGACAATCTCGTGCAAATCTTTCCATTATTTAGATGATTTCTAACTTCAGCTATATCAGGTGAGTGATTTGCATATTTAATAGAAACTTTGCTGTCCAAAATGCCTTTCAATTCTGTATCTTGTTCAGTGCTAAATGGAGATGGAGCCCCTTCGACCACCCATTTTGTCATAGCTGTAGTGGGTGAAATGGCTGTCTGAAAATTTGATAGTGGCAATGGATTCGTGCACTTCGATAGTAGTGTGACTATATCATCTGCAAGTGAAGTAGAGGATGTATCCATCCAAAATAAAGAATTTTCTATATCGAAAACAACTAAAACCTCTTTGAATACACTAAATGCTTTGGGTCTTAGCTTGTCTGTGACGCTTTCTTTTAATTCTTTAAGTTTCTTTTTAGACAGTATAAAGCCTTGTTGATCTTCAATTTCTTGAGCCTTTTCTTTTGTATATTGGTTAATTACTGCAGCTGGCAATAATTTCTTTTCATACTTAAATTTGGCAATAAGATGAGAGCCTATCTCAAGTACGAGTTGATGATCTGATTCATATTCATCGTGAACTTTTTCCCAACCTACATTCGCCAATCCTGAATCAGAAAAATTTGATTCAACGAAAGCAAAAGCTTTTAATTCCTTATGTAATTGCTTTGCTGATGGTGTCCAATTGGGGTTTAATTTATATAATTTTAAATTTTTAAAAATCATTAACTTTAGCCGTTTTAAAATTTCCAATATTGTAGTTCAAAAAATCTACTGTATGGACATACAGTGTTTTTAATGGCATAATACTCTTAACTACAAAAAAGGAGTCGATTTATGGAAGATAAAAATAACAAAGAGAGAGCTAAAGCTCTTAGTGCAGCATTAGCCCAAATCGAAAAACAATTCGGTAAGGGATCAATTATGCGTTACGGTGACGGTGAGGTTGAGCATGATATACAAGTGTTTTCTACTGGCTCACTTAGTCTTGATATCGCATTAGGTGTTGGTGGTTTACCACGAGGCAGAGTTATAGAAATTTTTGGTCCTGAGTCATCAGGTAAAACTACATTGACTCTACAAGCTATTGCTGAGATGCAAAAGATTGGCGGTACTTGTGCTTTTATTGATGCTGAGCATGCATTAGATGTTCAATATGCTTCAAAATTAGGAGTAAAACTCGATGAGTTATTAATCTCTCAACCAGATTCAGGTGAACAAGCCCTCGAGATTACTGATGCTTTAGTTAGATCGGGTTCTATTGACCTTATAGTGGTCGACTCCGTTGCCGCATTAGTGCCTAAAGCCGAACTCGAAGGGGATATGGGAGATAGCTTACCTGGCCTCCAAGCTAGGCTTATGAGTCAAGCATTAAGAAAACTTACAGCATCCATTAAACGAACTAACTGCACTGTTATATTTATTAACCAAATTCGTATGAAAATTGGTGTTATGTTCGGTAGCCCTGAAACCACTACAGGCGGGAATGCACTTAAATTCTACACATCAGTTAGATTAGATATTAGAAGAATCGGCTCTATTAAAAAAGGAGATGAAGTAATCGGAAACGAGACTCGGGTTAAAGTCGTTAAAAATAAAGTCGCACCTCCATTTAAGCAAGTTGAATTCGACATTATGTATGGTTCTGGCATATCTAGAGAAGGTGAGATAATTGACCTAGGGGTAAAAGCTGGTATCGTCGATAAAGCTGGTGCTTGGTTTTCATATAACGGCACTAAAATCGGTCAGGGAAAAGATAATGTTCGGGAATATTTAAAAGCTCACCCTGAATTAGCTCAAGAAATCGAAGGTAAAATCCGTGCTGCTATGGGTGTAGGTGGGGCAGATAAATTGCTTGATGTTGCTCCTACAAATGATGAATTGGAAGATACTGAAGAGTAATATTTGGAAGTTAATTTAAAGCATAAAGCTATTGCTCTCTTGTCTAGAAGAGAGCATTCGAGTTATGAATTAGCTCAGAAACTTTCTAGATATACACAAGATTTGAATCTTATTAATGAAACGATTGCATTTCTTAAGGAAAAAGATCTACAGTCAGATTTAAGGTTTCTTGAGTATTTTGTACATTCCCACTCAAAAAAATGGGGAATTAACAAAATTTTTCTATCTCTTAAAGAACATAGACTTGATGACTCGGTTCTATCAAAAATTCACGAGTTTATTCAAACTGATGAATCTGAATTAGCCCGTGAGATTTGGGAGAATAAATTTCACGGAATCAAGCCTTCAGATCTAAAGCAAAAAGCTAAGCAATATAGGTTTATGATTTCTCGAGGATTTAAGCCAGATATCATTAGAAAAATAATTGATTAATATGAATTTACTCGTAGTTAGAAATGATAAATTAGGTGATTTTGCACTTATCTGGCCCGCATTAAAGTTATTAAAATCGTCTATACCCAACCTACGTATTTCTGCCCTTGTATCAGAATACACTTCACCTCTAGCTTCGATATGCCCTTATATAGACGAAGTAATAGTAGATATTTCAACTGACGGAAAAAAACTAAATCCAAATCTTACTGAGGAACAGAAGAAAAAATTTTTAAAAGCATTGAAAGCACACAAATTTGATGCTTCTATTTTGTTTTACTCTACTTGGCACAACACAAAACTAATTAGAAAACTAGATATTCCTCATAGATTTACTCCTGCTACAAAACTTTTTCAAATATTTCATAATCACAGGCTAATCCAAAGACGTTCACAGAATTTAAAACCTGAATACGAGTACAACATCGATTTGGCCAAGTACTATATTAAATTTTTAAAAAAGAGAGGTCTCTCGCTTCATTCAAATAGTGAGAGTGCAATATTAGAGAGAGCCTTAATACCCCCTTATTTGTCTTTTTCAAAGGAATTTTTATATCCACATAAAGATACGATACTAGAGAGACTCTCTTTAGATAGAAACCTTATAAGCGATCCTTGGGTTATGGTTCATACGTCTACTGGTGGTACAGCCTCTACATTAAGTCCACATCAAGTAGCCAATCTAATCCAACACATAAACAAAGATTTTAAAACTCAAATTTTCTTAACTTCAGGTCCAAATGAAGCTAAGACAGCTTTGGATATCTTGAATATCTTAGAGCCTCAAATTAAAAATAGAGTCCATTATTACGAAAGTAAGTATGGCTTAGTTGACTTTGTGCATACTATAGCTTGCTCGAATTTATTTATTGCTGGATCCACTGGGCCATTACATATTGCAGGTTTATTAGACATACCTACAATAGGTTTTTATCCAAATTTTAAATCTAGTAATTCTTTAAGATGGCAGGCTTGCAGCTCTGAACAAAACAGGATGGTTATATCACTAAACTCAGAGCAGGGTAACGATTTCTCAACACTTGATATGGATAAATCCTACTTAAAATCTAAAGATTTTATCTCTCGCCACTTAGTATTGCGTTAGCCTGAGCCAGTACATTTTGAAATGAAGTACCGCCGATTGTTTTTCTAGAATTAACAGATCCTTCTAAAGTAAGAAAATCATATATATCAGAATCAATCATAGTATTCATATTTTTAAATTCTTCTAAACTTAAATCAGATAAGTCCTTAGATTGAGCTTCGCATTCTTTTACAGCTTTAGCTACCACTTCATGGGCATCCCTAAATGGCAAACCTTTTTTAACAAGATAATCAGCCAAATCAGTAGCGGTAGAAAACCCTTTTTTCGCAGCATTGCTCATATTTAAAGCATTAACTTCAAGCCCTGAGATCATCTCAATAAAAATTGTTAGAGTATCTCTTAGAGTATCTGCGGCATCAAATAATGCCTCTTTGTCTTCCTGATTGTCTTTGTTGTATGCCAATGGTTGCGATTTCATAAGTACAAGCATAGACATTAAATCGCCGTACACACGTCCAGTTTTACCGCGAGCTAGCTCAGGCACATCAGGGTTTTTCTTCTGAGGCATAATAGAACTACCTGTGCAAAACCTGTCTGGCAATTTAATGAAGCTAAATTGCTGGCTCATCCATAAAACCAATTCTTCGGATAATCTTGAAATATGCATCATGGCAATGCTTGCGACTGAGCAAAATTCAATTGCAAAATCTCTATCGGACACAGAGTCTAAAGAGTTAGTAGTAATGGAATCAAAATTAAGAATCTCTGCGACTTTTTCTCTATCGAATGGATAGCTAGTACCAGCAAGAGCAGCTGCCCCAAGTGGCAATATATTCGCTCTTTTTCTGCAATCTCTTAGCCTCTCCAAATCTCGTCCGAACATCTCCGCATAAGCCAACATATGATGTCCAAAACTAACAGGCTGAGCAACCTGAAGATGCGTAAATCCTGGCATAACTATATCGTGATATTTAATTGCTAATTGGGCCAGAACTATTCTTAAATTTTTAAGAAGATCAATATCGGTATCTATTTCACACCGAAGCCAAAGTCTAATATCGGTCGCAACTTGATCGTTCCTAGAGCGTCCAGTGTGAAGCCTTTTACCAGCATCTCCTATAAGATCTACTAGACGTTTTTCTATATTTAGATGAACATCTTCTAAATCCAGGGACCAGGTAAATTTACCTTCACGTATCTCTTCTAAAATTTGATTGAGGCCTTTTTGAATATTTTTAAAGTTCTCTTCACTTATAACGCCAACATTAGAGAGCATTTCAGCATGGGCAAGAGATCCTTCAATATCAAAAGGTGCTAGCCTTTGTTCAAAAAATACAGAGGCCGTATATCTTTTAACTAACTCAGACATCGGCTCAGAAAAGCGAGCGGACCAAGCCTTATTTTTATTGTCAAATTGGTTTTCTGTGTTGTTAGACATATGTATACCCTGTATAGACTCATGAACTGTCATTATAATTGTGTGGTCAAAATAATATATAAGGATTATGCATGTTTATCCGTTTTGGTCTTGCCCAATTCAATCCAATAACAGGGGATTTCGATGGCAATGAGCTCCTTATGACTCAATACCTCGAATCTGCAGAACAAGAGGGGGTAGATATCCTCGTATTTCCTAAATTTGCCTTTTCTGGCTTTGGTTCGGACGGCCTTTATTTAAGAAGTGATTTCGTTAATAAAGAACATCAAATAGTTGAACATTTTGGCAAAGAAGTGTCCGACAATTTCAGTGGAACTATTTTCGCAACTTCCTTTAATAACGAGAACAATTGCGTTTATTCAACTTTAAAGGTAGTTGAAAGTACGCCAAGCCTAACATCCAAACACATTAAAGGCTACGATGAACATATATTTATCTCTTCTACAGAAGGGGATAAAAGAGTTGGATATGCTATTTTTTCTGGGGATGATTGGAAAAACCCTGCACATATTGAGAAATCTCTTTCTAAAGCAACTCAGTTTGCAATAATTCTCGATGCAAATCCATACCATTTAGAATCATTTTCTGAGACCCTTGAGTTATTAAAAACGAATATCGCATCTAAGGGTATAAAAGTTGTGTATTGCAATTTATTGGGCGGACAGGATGAACATGTGTTTGATGGTTTAAGCTTTGCCTTAGATGAAGGTGGCAATATTCACGCTCTCGGCCCTCGTTTTAAACAAGGCCTAAATATCTTTGATTTATCCATTTATGAAGAAGAGAGTAAAAATCAAAAATTCATCTCCTTTAATAAAAATAATCTAGATTCTGAAAAGACCTATGAGTTAACCTCAGGGGAAGCGGAGATTTGGTCCGCATTGACCCTAGCAACTAATAATTACATTAGAAAAAATGGCTTAAAGGAAATCGTCTTAGGTTTGTCAGGCGGGATTGATTCTGCAGTAGTGCTCGCAATAGCCTCTGATGCGATTGGTGCTCAAAATTGTCATGCTTTATCCATGCCATCAGAGTTTACTGCTCAGATGTCAAACGATGATGCAAAAAAAATGTGCGACACTCTTAATGTAAAGTACGATATAGTTCCTATAAAACCTATGTATCAAGGTATATATGATGCAATTAAACCAATTCTTAATTCGATAGAACCTAATTCTAAAGATGTAACTCTTGAAAATCTGCAAGCACGAGTTCGCGGGGTCATACTTATGGCCATAGCTAATCGTAAAAACGCCCTAGTTCTTAGCACAGGAAATAAATCTGAATCCGCAACTGGCTATTGTACACTTTATGGGGATATGGTTGGAGGGTTCTCAGTAATATGTGATGTTCCAAAAACACTAGTCTATGAATTAGCTAAATGGAGAAACACTCAGTCTGAGACCATTCCAGAACGAATTATACAAAGAGCTCCTAGTGCTGAACTTGCACCAGGGCAGGTGGATCAGGATTCATTGCCACCTTATGATATTCTTGATCAAATTATAGAAGCCATGGTAATCAATGATAAGTCATCAAATGAGATATCCGCTGAGAGTGGATTAGGCAAAGAAGAAATTGAAAAAACTTCACGTCTATTAAAAATAAGCGAATTCAAAAGAAGACAAGCGGCTCTAGGGCCTAAAATATCTAAACGTTCCTTTTTTAGCGGATGGAATGTACCAGTCACCCATAAATTTAAGTATTAATTATGAAACTTGTTACTGCAATTATTAAACCATTTAAATTAGATGAAGTCAGAGAGGCTTTAGGCGAGGTCGGTATTACAGGGCTTACAGTCACCGAAACCAAGGGATTTGGAAGACAAAAAGGCCATACAGAGCTATATCGAGGAGCTGAATATGCCGTAGATTTTTTGCCAAAAGTAAAGATTGAACTCTTGGTAAAAGATGATGAAGTAGACTCTGCACTAGAAGCAATCGTTGAAGCTGCCAAAACTGGAAAAATAGGAGACGGAAAAATTTTTGTCACTAATGTTGAGCAAGTTGTTCGAATTAGAACAGGTGAAACTGGAGAAGCTGCTATTTAATATGGATAAGGTTAGGGTATCAAAATTACTTAGCGAACAGGGGCTTTGTTCAAGAAGAGAGGCTGATGTTTTTATCGAGAGAGGCTGGGTAAAGGCTGATGGGAAGGTCGTATCATTAGGAGATAAGGTATCACCCTCAGCAAAACTAACCCTCGATAAAAAAGCTTTAGATTTGAAATCTAAGCAGGTTACTATAATTTTGAACAAGCCTGTTGGTTATGTCTCATCTCAGCCTGAGAAAAATTATAAATCTGCTCTTATGCTTATAAATAAAGCGAACCAATTTGACAGAGCACATAACGAATTTTCACCCGACCATCTTAAAGGATTAGCAACTGCTGGTCGATTAGATATTGAGTCTCAGGGCTTGCTTGTGATGACGCAAGACGGAAGCATTGCCAAACAACTAATAGGAGATGACTCTGAAGTTGAAAAAGAGTATATTGTGCGCGTCGAGGGAAAGCTTAGCGATAGGGGATTGCAACTTTTAAATCATGGCCTAAGTTTAGATGGTCAGCCACTTCGAGAAGCTGAAGTCGAGTGGGTCAATGATGATCAGCTTAGGTTTATTCTCTGGGAAGGTAAAAAAAGGCAAATACGACGCATGTGTGAATTAGTAGGCTTAAAAGTTGTAGGGTTAAAGCGTGTTCGTATGGGAAACGTAGCATTAGCAGACCTTCCTACAGGAAAGTGGCGCTATCTTAAGCCATTTGAGCGATTTTTGTAATTTATTTTCTAAAATTAAGCTTTAAAATTCTAAATGCAATACTTATTTACATTTACAATAAGACAATCCACTAATTTTTCTACGAGGTTTATATGAACTATAAAAGTTGTTTTATAGCGTTGGCAGTACTTTTATCTGGATGTGAAACAATAGATAATATGTTGGGTGAAACTCCTCAAACACCTCAAGTTCAAGTACCGCAAGTTAATACGCCTCAAATTGCAACTCAAGTACCAAACGCTAATCTCCCAGCTACTAATATAGATAGTTTAGGGCAGGGAACTGCTGTACCGCAATTTCCTCAAGCAAGCCAATCTTTTACACCGATTACACAAGCACCACCTGCTAAATCATCATCTACTTTTGTGATTTATGTAGGTTCTACAGAACCTGTACCTGGATTCACTCCTGTTGCTCAGGAAAACACTACTGTTTATGTTGATCCACGCCAAACTATTGTATATAGTGATTTGCAAGATGCATTAGCTGTTGTAGATCAGTACAACAGACCACACGTTAAACTTCAATTAAACGATACTGGGGCACGCAAGCTTAGCCGACACAGTGCAAACAATATAGGCAAATTCTATATAGCAACTATTAAGCAGAAATTAGTTTCTATTTTCCCAATTGATCAAATGATTTCTAACGGCTCTATAGCGATTCCTATGAAGAGTGCAAGTGCAGCACAAACTCTTGAACGTAGAATCCTAGACGGAGATTAATTTTTTAATCAAATTCTGCGATTACGGGGGCATGGTCGGAAGGTCGTTCATGCCCCCTTTGATTTTTATCGATCCAACTTTTGGTACACAAGTCTTTTAAAGCATTACTGATTAGAATGTGATCAATTCTAAGACCTGCATTTCTTTTAAAACCAAATTGTCTATAGTCCCACCAACTATAGGATTTAGGTTCTTGTTCAAACAATCTGAATGAGTCGTTTAAACCTAAACTAATAATCCTGTTAAAGTGTTCTCTTTCTTGTGGAGATATCAGTATTGGTCCTAAATATTTATTATGAATATCTTCATCTTTTGGGGCAATGTTAAAGTCACCCGTCAAAATTAGCCTTTTATAAAGTTTTAGTTGTTGCTCAACATAGTCTGATAAGGCCTCAAACCAACGCATTTTATATACAAATTTTGGACTCTCTAAATCACTACCATTTGGACAATATACATTGATAACTCTTAATGGTTCGCCTTTATATTCATAAGTAGCGGCTAGAAGTCTCTTTTGATCATCTTCGAGGTTTGGTAAGTTTTCTTGTATATCTCTAATAGGAGATTTACTTACTAATGCAACGCCGTTATAGGTTTTTTGACCCAATGAATATATTTGATATCCGATTTCTTCGAAAAGAGTAGGGTCAATTTTATGAGATTCAAGCTTTAATTCTTGGAGACATAAAATCTCGACATTACTATTTTGTAACCAATCTAAAACTTGATCTAGTCGAACGTTAAGAGAATTAACGTTCCAACTTGCAATTGAAAAATTTACCATTTAATAACTTTACCGCTAAATAAAGTAGGCCCAGGAGGGGCACTGATTTGAGCTGATTGTGATGAAGATATCGATTGTGCAACTGATTTTACGGCCGATTTTGGCTCTAATGTAATAAAGAGAGTATCACCGACAGAGATATCAAAATCATTTTTAATTTTGCTAGTAGAGTTAGGCGACAATAAACCAACTCCCGAAATCAATCCAGCTTTGTTTGTATGCCAAAGTTTGAGATCGCTTTTAGAATCTATATTTTGATTTACAGAGGGTATCACCTCAATAGTTTTATTAATTTTTATAAGATATGCTACTTGACTAGAGTTAGTTTGATTTAATACAGAAATCATCTTAGCTGGAGTGGCAAATGGATTACTAATAATGACCCATATGCACAAAGCTAATAATAGTAAAGATGCTAGTCTCCAAAAATTTCTACTAATCCAGCATTTTTTTAGAATAAATAGTAGTTTTGATCCAAAGCTTCCTTTAGTTTTTGTGTTCGAGTCATTTAACTCCAAGTTATCGTCCAATTCTTTAATCGCATCTGGATCAGCTTTCTCATTTTTAATAAGTGATTTTTGAATTTTTAACCAGAGATTTCTTGGTGTTTTTTTAGTTGAGATTTGCTTAAGGAATTCTAAAAAAAGATTTTCCCATTGATAAGTAAATTGATCAGCTTCAGGGTCAATAGCAATTTTTTTATTTAATTCTTGCTCTTCCCCCTCAGACAAGGTACCTAAAATTAGCTCACCTATTTTGTTGTTAAGGGGATGTGTATTATTAAAATCATGTATATGAGCTGATAGATGTTTTACGCCCATTTTTATTGAGTTTCTTAATTCTTCTTCACCCATACTTAGAGCATTAGCTACATCCTTAATATGGTGCGGAGAAAAATAAAGAGTCAAAAAACTAGTTTGAGTATGTAGAGGCAACTCTTCAAATACCCTATAGAAAGAGCCGTCTGAATTAAATTGTGACATCTCTCTTTGAATATTGTGAACTACTGTAGGAGAGGGGTGAAGAGACTCAATATGAGTTCTAGCAATTTGATTTAGCCCATATCTAAATATGGTGTAAATCCATCCACGTGCATTTAATTTTTCATTATAAAAATTTGCATTATTCCAAATCGCTGTAAATACATTAATTACAGCTTCTTGAGCGAGCTCATCTTTACCAAGAACTTGCAAAGCAAATGAATATAGAGAATCAGACTCTTCTAAATAAATATTTTTTAGAGCTTTGCGGTTGCCTTGAGCAACTGCAATAAGCTCCTTACCTAAATGATTACCGTTCATGGAAACTATTTTTTAAGATTTAATTTTTCAATAATTGGCTTCCATTTTGCTTCTTCAGACTCCATTTTCTTGCTGAATTCTTCTGGAGAGCTAGGAATTGGAGTCATATATTGAGCCTCAAGTTTTTGTGCAATTTCTGGTTTGCTTAGGGCATCGAACAAAGCTTTTTGAAGTTTAGATTTGATTTCAGGATCAACCTTACTTGAGATTACGTATCCATTCCAAGCTTCACTTGTGATATCGCCAGCACCAGATTCTTTTATAGTTGGTAAATCTGGCAATGTTGAACTTCTTTTATCAAATGCTTGTGCCAAAACCACTAGCTTTCCATCTTTAACTAAAGGCATAACAGATGGAGGATTCATAGCAGCGAATTGAGTATCTCCAGCTAAAAGAGAGTTAACTGCGTCGGGAGAGCCCTTGTAATGAATTGCTACAGCCTCTGTACCAGTACCTTTCAGAAATAATTCGCTTGTTAAATGAGATCCAGAACCCTTTCCTACAGTAGCAAAATTATATTTACCAGGCTCAGCCTTAAGTTTTTCTATTAGTTCAGATAATGTACTAACTCCCATAGATTTACTTGCAACTATGAGATTGGGTTGCGTAACCGCCAAAGTGAGAGGGGATAAATCAGTTTTAGAATTAAATTTAAGATTATCGTAGATATATTGGTTATACACTAATGGCCCATTAATACTCATACCAAAGGTGTATCCATCGGGCTTAGCATTAGCGATTGCTGCGGTGCCTATATTTCCGCCAGCTCCAGGCTTATTTTCAACCACTATGGTTTGACCCAATGTTTTACTTGCTTCAGAGGCTACCATTCGTGAGATTTGATCGGGGTTTGAACCAGGACCAAAAGGAACAATTAGATGAAGCTCTTTCGAAGGCCAGTTATCTGCCGCAATAGCAATGCTCGAACTTAATAATAAAGCCGATAAGCTTATAATTTTCTTTATATTTTTCATATTCATTCCTCTGGAGTTGGTATTCCGTACATAGTGTTGTAGTATAAATTTTTATTCAAATCTCTAGAATAATTAAATTTTGCTTGAATAAATTCCTTAAATGATAGAGTATTTTTTAAGTAGTTGTACCTATTTTCACATATTTTGAATTGATCTTCTTGAGCGGGAAACTCTTCGTAATTCTGTCCATAAATATAGACCATACAAATATAAGTGGCAATGTACTCGTCTATTTCTCGGTAATCATCTGACTCAACAAAATATTCTTTATAATTTGCGGGATCAAAAAAAGAGGGCACACTTACCTGAAAAGCAGAATCACTAGAAGCGTCTTTGAAGATTGTTGAATTCATAACAGAGAAAATCGACTTATTTGATGGAGACAAATTGCTAAATAAATCATAATTTCTATATTTATGAGAATATGCTCTTTTAAAGTTCTCATATAAATCTAGATAAAACCCCTCAAAAGCATCATAAGATACTGAATTTTGAAATTCTAGAACTGCCGACCTACATAATTTTTCCGCACTAGCTGGCGTTAGCTTATCTGAGGCTGGCCTTGATAAATAACATTGATCAAACAATTCCTGAGATATATCTGGAGGATAATGTTTGCTGAATAGGTTAAATACTAAGGTTGCAATTACGGCAATAATAATCGAAATAATTACTCTTTTATATTTCATGTTAAGGAGATTTAATGGTTTTACATCTTTAAATATATATATCAAAAGAGTAGAATATTTTGCTTGTTATTTCTACTAAAAGGACGTATTTGTGTATCAACCGCTAGCTGGATTAATATTTACTCTAGTTACTGTTACCTTATGGGCTGTGCTTCCGATTATTCTTCAGGGGCTGCTTCCAGAGATGAACGCAGAAACCATAGTGTTCTTTCGATTTTTGACAGCATCAATTGCCTTATTTTTCATACTCCTTTTTTCCAAAAAACTTCCTAACCTTAAAAAATTAAATAAGAATGATTGGCTAATTCTTATTCTTGGTGTTTTATCTCTATCCGGGAATTTTTTCTTATTTAACTACGCCTTAAACTATATTTCTGCTGCTACAAGTCAAGTTATCAATCCTCTTAACTCATTTTTCATGATATTCGCAGGTGTAGTAATCTTTCATGAAACTATTAAAAGATCAAATATTATTGGTCTGTTATTTGTAATCGTAGGTCTCGCACTGTTCTTTAACCAAAGATATCAAGACTTTTTAAACTTTAATGATTATGCCTTTGGTATATTTATTTCGCTTTCAGCAACTATGATTTGGGTTGTTTATGCGATGGCTCAAAAGATATTACTAAAGGTTTTAAAATCTCAACAAATTTTATTCTTAGTCTATACTGGATGTTTTATATGTTATTTGCCTATAGCAGATTTTGAGCAAGTTAATGGTCTTTCAACTTACGGTCTTTGGGCTTTAGTATTTTGCTGTCTTAATACTATCTTTGCTTATGGAGCTTACGGAGAAGCTCTAGCCCGATGGGAGGTAGCTAAAGTTAGCACTATACTTACCTTATTGCCTATTGCCACCATTATTGCCGCTCATATAGCTTCATTTATAAATCCTTCTAGGTTTCCTGCACCTGATTTAAATTTTCTAGCTTATGTAGGTGCCTGTTTGGTGGTTATCGGGGCTTTTCTTTCTGCAGTAGGGGACTATATTGCAAGACATTATCGAATCAAAAGGACATAAATTGTGATACGTAGGTTTTTATTACTCGTATTCTTCTGTACATTATCTTTAAACTCCTATTCACAAGACAAAAAACGTCCACAAGTAGCGACCAAAGTTTCAGTTGAAACCGTTATTAAAACCGAACTTAACTTAATTGTTGATTCCTTGGGTACAGCTGTTCCATCCGAAACCGTAATCGTTAGGCCTCAAATATCAGGTCCAGTAACTAGAATATTTTTTAAAGATGGTGCTCAGGTTGAAGCTGGAGAGCCCCTTTATGAGATTGACCCATCTTCACTGACAGCTAAACTTAATCAGATAAGATCCCAAGCCGTTATTAGTGAATCAAAGCTTTTAACTGCTCAACAAGATTTAAAAAGATATAAAACATTATTTAAACAGGATTCTATTGCCAGACAACAAGTAGAAAAACAGCAAGCCTTAGTAAATCAGCTAAAAGCAGAGCAGATAGGACTAAAAGCCCAAGTGGATCAAGCACAAATAAATCTAGACTACAGTATAGTAAAAGCACCAATAAGTGGTCGGCTTGGAATATCGACGATTGATGTAGGGAACATTGCCACAACAAATAGTCAGGAAGGTCTTGTGAGCATTATTCAAACTAATCCAATGGAAGTTGAATTTTCTCTTTCTGATAAATTTATTTCTAAGGTTGCCCCAAAATTTTATAAAGGTGAAAAGCTCAAGGTAACTCTTATAGATAGCACAAGTAAGGAATCATATGCTGAGGGTGAGCTTGTGTCATTGGATAATCAAATCGATACTAAAACGGGCACTATTAAATTAAAAGCGAGTTTTGATAATTCTGAATATATTCTTTTCCCTAATCAATTTGTAAACGTTAATCTCTACGTAGAGAATTTTAAAGATGCTTTAGCCCTAAAATCTGAGTCTGTTCAGTACGGTAAGGACGGACCTTTTGTCTTTAGAGTAAAAGCAGACAGCACTGTTGAGATGGTTCCCATCAAATTGGGAATTGTAGATAAGGGCTTAACTCAAATTGTCTCGGGTCTTGAAGAAAATGATAAAGTTGTGCTTGAGGGAGTGGATAGACTTAAGCCAGGCTCTAAAGTCGAAATAATCGAATAGGGTATTGGCTTATGAACTTCTCGGAAGTATTTATACGAAAACCCATTGCTACCACATTAATAATGATAGCTTTGCTCTTGGCAGGGCTATTTTGCTATAAACAGCTTCCAGTTTCTGCACTTCCTGATGTCGATTATCCTACTATTCAAGTTACAGCTCAATTTCCTGGAGCTAGTCCTCAAACTGTTGAAAAACTAATTACATCTCCCCTTGAAAAGCAATTGGGTCAGATGGCTGGGATCGAACAGATGATTTCCAATAGTATGGCTGGAGCTTCTGTTATTACCCTTAAATTTGGACTCGATATTGAAATGAGTGTAGCTGAGCAGGAGGTGCAAGCAGCACTTAATGCTGCTTCAAATAGTATTCCTGATGAACTACCTATGCCTCCCGTTTATAACAAAGTTAATCCTGCGGATACTCCTGTATTAACTATAGCGATAACATCGGAAACATTGCCACTACATGAAGTCAGAGATTTGGTAGAGACGCGGATTCTTCAGGATATTTCACAAATTTCTGGAGTAGGTTTAGTTAATATTTCAGGCGGGCAAAAACCTGCTTTTCGTATTCAAGTTAACCCAAATGCACTTGCTAGTAGTGGTTTGACTTTTTCTAATCTTCGTTCTGCTATAGATCAAGCCAATATCAACACACCATTAGGAACTTTAAATGGTGAACAGAAATCCACGACTATTCATGCTCAAAGCCAACTTCAGACTGTGGAAGACTATGAAAATTTAATTATTGCTTTTCAAAATAATGCACCCCTTAGACTTAAACAAGTCGCTAAGGTTGTTAGGGATGCAGAAAATATCTATCAATCCGCTTGGATTAACGATAAACAGGGCATATTACTTAATGTTCAAAGACAACCTAGTGCAAATGTAATTGAGGTTGTAGATGAGATTTATAAAATTTTGCCTGATTTACGTGCATCTCTGCCTCAATCTATAGATTTAGAAATAGTAGGGGATAGAACGGAGTCCATTAGACTATCTATTGATCATGTTAAGAATGAACTATTATTGTCGGTACTGCTCGTTGTTTTAGTAACTTTTGTATTTTTAAGAAGTCTCACTGCTACCTTTATTCCATCAGTAGTTGTGCCTCTTTCTTTGGTTGGCACCTTTGTAGTGATGTATTTTTTAGGGTATAGCCTAAATAATCTGACTCTTATGGCCTTAACCATTGCCACAGGGTTTGTTGTGGATGATGCCATTGTAATGATTGAGAATATCGCTAGGCATGTCGAAAACGGAGAAACGCCATTTAATGCGGCCCTTAAGGGATCTAAGGAAATTGGTTTTACCTTGATTTCTTTGACATTTTCACTAATTGCCGTGCTCATTCCCTTACTATTTATGGGAGATATTTTAGGGCGATTATTTAGTGAATTTGCAGTAACTCTTGCTGTTGCTATCGTTATATCATTGCTTATCTCATTGACACTTACACCAATGATGTGTGCAAGACTATTAAATAGTAAGAATAATTTGTCTGAGAGTAAGCAATATAGAGGGTTTCATGGACTGACTACCAAAATTATTGATTGGATTATTGATTTATATGCAAGAGCACTGGAAGTAGTATTAAGAAATCAATTCATAACATTAGTCATTGCCATCTTAACGCTTCTTATAACTATTTTCTTATATTTATATATACCAAAAGGTTTCTTTCCAGAACAAGATACAGGGCTAATTCAAATAGTATCATTAGCTGATCAATCATCATCATTTGAAAAAACATCTCAAGCACAACGGGAATTGATGATTGATATAAAAGCAAATCCTAATGTTCAAAGCGTAACTTCATACGTTGGAGTGGACAGCACAAATTCGACCATAAACAAGATCAGGATGCAGGTAGTTTTAAAACCTCACTCTGAACGCTCAAGTGTAGATACAATCCTTGGAGAATTAGATGAAATCGCCCAAAAACATCCAGGATTAAAGACTTATATATTGCCAAGTCAAGATTTAGCCCTAGATACAGCTGTATCTCAAAGTCGATACCAGCTTACATTGTCTTCAATAGATAAAGAAGAATTAAGCGAATGGATTACACCATTTATGAATAAATTGAGTTCTATCGATGGAGTTAAGGACGTAGTTAATAATTTACAAACCAATGGTCTTGAAGCAAGAGTGGTTGTTAATAGAGATTTGGCTTCTCGCATGGGAATTACTATAGGTCAGATTGATGAAGCGTTATATGATGCATTTGGCCAAAGACTAATTTCAACTGTGTTTACTCAAGCCAATCAATATCGAATAGTGCTTGAAATAGACCCAAATTTAAGTAAATCTCCAAGCGACCTATCAAATATCTATTTGAAATCAAATATAAGTGGCAATTTGGTTCGTCTTACTGATATCGCAAATATTGAAATAGGGACCACATCGCTTGAAGTTCAAAGAGTCGATCA
The DNA here is from genome assembly GCF_000687755.1 of Taylorella asinigenitalis ATCC 700933. Taxonomy (GTDB): domain Bacteria; phylum Pseudomonadota; class Gammaproteobacteria; order Burkholderiales; family Burkholderiaceae_B; genus Taylorella; species Taylorella asinigenitalis. Next base: position 102,182 of record NZ_JHXN01000001.1, on the reverse strand, counting down.
ATTTCCTTCTACATTAATTTCATTTAATCTTAAAGATGGATTCGCTTTATCTGACATAATCCCCCAAGTCACGGAAATTCCGTCGCAAATCAATATGCCAGAAAGTGTTTATTTGGATTTGCAAGGCTCAACGGCGGCCTACACATCATCCCAAGCAAACACATTATGGTTATTGCTTGCAGCTATATTTGTTATGTATATCGTCTTAGGCGTTCTATATGAAAGCTTTATACATCCTATAACAATTCTCTCTACACTTCCTTCAGCCACAATTGGAGCTTTATTAGCACTTATATTCGTGGATATGGAGCTTGATATGGTGGGGATAATTGGGATTATTTTGCTTATTGGTATTGTGAAAAAAAATGCGATTATGGTTATCGATTTTGCTTTAATTGCAGAAAGAGAGCAGGGGCTGTCTCCTAAGGATGCAGTAAGGCAGGCCGCACTTATAAGATTTAGGCCTATTTTTATGACCACATTGGCAGCACTTTTTGCTGCTATTCCTTTGATGTTATCTACTGGAGTAGGAGCGGAACTTCGCACACCCCTTGGCCTAACGATGGTTGGTGGTTTGATGTTAAGCCAAATTCTCACCCTTTTTACGACGCCCGTAATTTATCTATATTTCGATAGATTGACGAAGAGATCATAAGATGAGTATATCGAGTCCATTTATAAGCAGGCCTATTGCCACATTACTATTGGCATTGGCTCTGGCCGTGGCTGGAGTCGTAACTTATTTTCGCTTGCCCGTAGCACCGCTTCCTAATATGGCTATTCCAGCTATTTTTGTATCTGCAAGTTTGCCTGGTGCGAGCCCAGAAACTATGTCCTCTAGTGTGGCAATGCCTCTGCAAAGAGCCCTTAGTTCTATTTCCGGCGTGGATCAAATTACATCCAGTAGTTCTTCTGGTAGAACAACTGTCTTTGTTATTTTTAAGCTATCTAAAAATGTAGACGATGCGGCACGTGAGGTACAAGCAGCCATTAATAAAGCTAGTCCACAATTGCCATCAAATATGCGTACCCCTCCAATCTATAGGAAGCTAAACCCATCATCGATTCCAATAATGGTGTTAGCTTTAAGCTCGGATACGATGGATTTAAGCGGATTATACGAGGTTGCCTCTAATGTCCTAGCCCCTAGGCTCTCTCAAGTCGCAGGTGTAGGCGAAGTTGATGTAGGAGGGGGGTCTATGCCCGCAGTGCGTATTGAGGTGAATCCTAAGCAACTTAGCTCCTACGGAATCAGTCTTAATGAGATTCAAACTGCAGTATCGACTTCAAACATGATATATCCTCGCGGATATATTGCTAACAACAATAATCAATGGCTTATAAATACTTCAGGGACCTATAAAAAAGCCTCAGATTTTCAGAACATTATCGTCAAATGGAATGGGAATAATGCTGTACGTCTTAAAGATGTGGCCCATGTTTTTGATTCTGTGGAAAATGAATACAATCACGGTTTTTACAATAAAAAGGAGGCCGTGACATTAATTATTCGCAAGCAAGAAAATGCGAATGTTATTGAAACAGTAGATTCTATTAGAGAGCAAATCGATGATTTGGCTGTGTCATTACCTGATTCGGTGGATCTAAATATATCCCAAGATCGAAGCCCAAGTATACGTGCCACTTTGCATGAAACTGAGCTAACGCTAATGATTTCAGTGTTTCTAGTCGTTCTTATCGTACTATTGTTTTTGCGAGATTGGCGCGCGACATTCATACCTGCACTGGCCGTCCCTATCTCATTATTTGGTACATCTGTGTTTATGTACTTTATGGGATTCTCTTTAAATATTATCTCATTGATGGGACTTATTGTTGCTACAGGCTTTGTTGTGGACGACTCCATTGTAGTTACGGAAAATATAGCTAGATATATCGAGAAAGGCTTGCCGCCTAAGGAAGCGGCTAGGTTTGGAGCACGAGAAGTTGCTCCTACTGTAGTAACAATGAGCATTACATTGATCTTGGTTTTCATGCCGTTGTTAATATTAGATGAATTGCTTGCTCGTCTATTTTTTGAATTTTCTTTTAGTCTTTCATCTGCTATTTTGATTTCGCTTTTGGTTTCATTGACACTTACGCCTATGCTTTGTGCCCATATTCTTCAGGGAAAAAATGATAACGATCGTAAGCAAAATTTAGTTTTCCGTTTATGTGGCAATATTCTCGCATTCGCTTTATCAATTTATAAGTGGACTCTTAAGATTGCTTTAAAGATGCGTTTTGTGACTTTATTAATTTTGATAGGGGTCATTGTTTTAAATGTATTTTTATTTGCATCTCTGCCTAAAAGCCTATTCCCAGAACAAGATACTGGCGTAATAATGGGTTTTTTTAGGGTCGACAAGGGTACTTCTTTTCAGTCCATGATTCCTAAGCTTCAAAAGTATCGTGATATTATTTTGGATGACCCAAATGTTGAAAGTGTAAGTGGCTATGCTGGTGGTCGAGGCGGTGCTTCTAGCAGCTTTCTCTCCATACAGCTTAAACCATTTAATGAGCGTACTCTTAATGCAAAAGAGGTGGCAGGAAGATTAAGCAAAAAGTTAGTGGGCGTATCAGGGGCCCGAATGTTTCTCGTTCCACAGCAAGATATAGGTGTAGGAGGGGGCTCGCAGTCTCAAGAAGCCGTGTATGAATATTCTTTAAGAGGCTCTGATTTAAAACTGCTCGAGAAGTGGTCTGATCGTGTTAGAGAAGCATTTAAGAAAATGCCTCAGCTGAAAAATGTATCAGATGGTAGGGAAAATAGGGCTTTAGAAGTTGAAGTAGTGATAGATAGGGAAAAAGCTAAACAGCTTGGTGTTGATATGCGATTACTCACTAGCACAATTAATAATTTATATGGTTCTCGCCCTGTAAGTACTATTCATAGCGATTTAAATCAGTATAAGGTTATTCTTTCAGCGGCCAAAGAATTTGCTGAGGATACAAGTGTGTTGCAGGATTTATCGCTTATTACGAAAAGCGGAGATTTAGTTCCTTTAAGTGCTTTTACAAAATTAGAAACTAGAAATACATCTACAAGAATTCGACAAACCGATGGGATGCTTTCTCAATCAATTACTTTTGATTTAGCAGATGGTGTCACATTAGATGAAGCAACTAAGGCTATTGAAGATACTATCCAATCTCTTAAACTACCTGCACGTGAGATAGAAGCTAAATTCGCTGGCACAGCCGATAAATATAGCAAGGTTTCTGGCCAGCAACCGCTTGTACTCATGCTTACGATAATTATGCTTTATATCGTTTTAGGAATTTTATATGAGAGCTATGTGCATCCGATAACAATACTATCAACATTGCCATCAGCAGGTGTTGGGGCTTTCCTTGCTCTTCATCTAGCAGAAATGCAATTTTCAATAATCGCATTAATAGGGGTATTTTTACTGATAGGTATAGTGAAGAAGAATGCCATAATTATGATTGACTTTGCCCTTCAAAAGCAAAGAGGTGAGGGGTTAGGGGCAGTAGATGCGATTTACGAAGCGTGTATAGTTCGATTTCGTCCGATTTTGATGACTACATTTGCGGCGATTTTTGGAGCATTGCCACTTATACTAGCTACAGGTGCAGGGGTTGAGATGCGTCAGCCACTAGGAATTACAATTGTAGGTGGGCTAATAATGAGCCAGATACTAACGCTTTATACTACTCCAGTTATATTTATATATCTTGATAAATTATTCAATAGGAAAAAGAATGCTTCTAAGGCATAAATTAACAGGTTTTGTTTCGGTCGTTTTGCTATCTGCCTGTAGTATGGCACCAGAATATAAGGTGCCTGATATATATGTGTCTGAGAAATATAAAGCGACTAAGATTAATACTAGTGCTTGGGTTTCATATGATCAAATTCCTAAGATCAAATCAAAAGAAAATTGGTGGTCCATATTTGATGACCCAGTTTTGGATTCGCTTATCAAAAAATTAAACGAAAGAAACTACACACTTGAACAATCATACGCAAAATATCAAGCATCGCTATCACAAATCCAATCTGCTCAATCATCATACTATCCCAACATAGGTGCAGACGCATCTGCAAATCGCTCTGGCGGCTCTAATCGCAATGTAAGTGAGAGAGTAAGCTATGGAGCTAATCTTAAATGGGAAATTGATTTGTGGGGTAAATTTAGTGATCGTGAAAATATCGCAAGATTAGGCAGTGAAATGCAAGCATTAATGCTTGAGCAAACCAAATTAAGTCTACAAGCTCAATTGGTTGACACTTATTTTATGCTTCGAGTTACAGATTTAAAGATTGATGCTCTCAAACAGATAATTTCTTATCTTGAAAGATCTCATCAGATAAATATTAATCAATATAATCAAGGAGTTATAGCAAAAGCTGACGTTATTTCTAGTGAAATGCAGCTTTTTAATGCAAAGGCAAACTTAATTTCTACGCAATCGAGTCGAATTTTGCTTGAAAATGCGATTTCTACATTAATAGGTTTAACTCCTGCTGAATTTAATTTGATGCCTACAAACTATAAATTTAAGCCTATTTCAATTCCAGTAGCATATCCAAGTGTTTTATTGGCCTTAAGACCAGATATTCAAATCGCAGAAAAAAAAGTTCAAGAGGCAAATTATAAGATTGGAACCGCTAGATCGGCTTGGTTTCCTAACTTAACCCTTAGTGCAAGTGCTTCAAATCAAGGAATTAACTTAACAGAGCTTTTAAGCTCTCCAATTTCAGTGTGGTCCTTAGGACCAGCTATAGTCTTATCCATATTTGATGGTGGTGCAAAACAAGCCGCTTTAAATTCAGCCAAAGCCGAATATAGATCAAATGTGGCTGCATATAAAGACACTGTAATTAAAGGGATTCGTGAAGTCGAGGATGCATTATCAAAAATTGAGATGACTTCACGAGAATTGAATATTCAATCTAAAGCCTTGAGTTCATCTAGAAAATCTTTAGAGATTACAAATAATCAATATAAAGCTGGTTTGGTTAGTTATTTAAATGTTATACAAGTTCAAAATAGCAATATAAACTCTGAGATACAAAATCTAAATTTAAAGTTAAAGCTCGTACAGAATCAAATAGAATTAGTTAAGGCTTTAGGTGGAAATATAAAATAATTCGTATACATTATTCGCATAATGTATATTATGTAAAGTTAATTATAGATATCAAAACTGATACATGGATAAGCTAAATTACAAAGACCTCTTTCGTACAGAATCTTATATAAACGGCAAATGGATAAATGGGATTGATACTTTTGAAGTAATTAATCCTGCTGACAGCAAATGCATTGCCAACGTGGCGGATTGTTCTACTGAGCAAGCTCATTATGCGATTGAATTTGCTCATAAAGCACAAAAGACATGGAAAAAATCAATAGCAAAAGATAGATCTAAGTTATTGCGCAAATGGTACGAACTTGTATTAGAACATATTGATGATCTAGCACGAATTTTGACAATAGAGCAAGGGAAACCATTGGCTGAGGCTAAGCGTGAAATTCTATCGGGGGCGGCTTATATTGAGTGGTTTGCTGAAGAAGCTAAAAGAATCTATGGGGATACGATACCCGGACCCACAGATGATCGTCGTGTGATTGTGACTAAAGAGCCTATTGGATTATGTGCGGCTGTGACACCATGGAACTTTCCTTCATCCATGATTTTACGAAAAGCGGCTCCAGCTCTGGCTGCGGGATGTGCTTTTATTTTACGCCCCTCCTCTAAAACCCCTCTTTCAGCTTTGGCTTTGGCGGAATTGGCATATAAAGCAGGTTTTCCTGAAGGCGTTTTTAATGTAATTACGTCGAAAAGCCATGACATTGCCAACATACTAACTGAGGACGATCGCATAAAGCATTTTAGTTTTACTGGATCAACCGAAATAGGTAAGAAACTAATGGCACAATGTGCGAGCACTGTAAAACGGGTCTCGCTTGAATTAGGCGGAAATGCTCCTTTTATTATTTATGATGATGCGAATCTAGAAAAGGCTCTAGATGGCATTGTTGTAAGCAAATTTAGAAATGCTGGGCAAACTTGTGCATGTGCGGATAGGATTTTTGTACAAGATGAGATTTATGAGGAATTCTTAAGTGGATTTAAAAAACGTGTTAAGGGCTTGAAGCTTGGCTCTGGGCTTGATGCATCTACAACAACTGGTCCGCTTATAGATCAAGCTGCATTAGTAAAGATTCAAAAAAATATGGAAGATGCGGTTTCAAAGGGTGCACATATTGAAATTGGCGGAAAGGTGTCAGAACTAGGAGGCTTGTATTTCGAACCAACAATTCTTACAAATGTCACTGAGGATATGCTTGTCGTCAAGGAGGAGAATTTCGGCCCTTTAGCTGCTATTATCCCATTTGATGATGAAGACGAAGTCATTGCCATGGCAAACAATACTCCGTATGGTCTCGCCTCTTACGTCTATACCAACGATTTAGGGCGCATTGTACGCACTTCAGAAAAATTGGAATATGGAATGGTAGGTATAAATGCGGGCAATTTCTCAAACGAAACCGCCCCTTTTGGTGGTGTTAAGCACTCGGGATTGGGCCGTGAGGGTTCTAAATATGGCATAGAGGACTATGTTGAGATTAAATTTATATTAGTCTCTGGAATATAAACCAGCCAATTTTGTAAGAAAATGCTTATAGCTATTAAAGAATGAATCTGGGTCTTTAATAATAGGATTTCGTTCTCTTGAAGTATTAGGGCCCACGTATATTTTAACTAATTGCGGTTTTAGTGGAAATGAATCCGCTATTTTCGTATATATTTCTCCTACTTTATCAGAGTCAAGAAAAGTCCACCATCCAATTTTAAAAAATGACCTGCATCATAAACTTCTTCATCATGCCATAATTCGTCTTTAAGATACGCACCTACAGTAGCATTCCAATGTTTATCTAAATCTTCATATATTTTAAGTGGATTGGTTTTATACAATTCTTCGTAGTTAACCTTCCTAAGTGCAAGCACTGCTACTTCAGTTTTACGAATTTTTTTATGGTGTTTATAAGCTCTAATTCCAAGCAATATAGCCAAAATGACAAATATAATGACAACAAATTTAATCGCTTTCATATTAAATTATTTCAAAATTACCGTCCCAAATATCGACATGAGCATTAATGTCTGGTCGTTCTTTTAAAGCCTTTGGAGCAGTTGGAGTGCCCACAAGTATCATACCCATATATCGATAATCCAAAGAATTGAATCCTATAGCGGCTTGAAATTCATCCAAATAGGTTGCAACTCCAGTAGACCAAAATAAACCATAGCCCATACTTTCAAGCGAATTGATTAAATTCATTGCAGAGCATGCGGTGGCAATGACTCTCTCTTCCTCAGGTATTCGTGTGTTTTGATAATCCATATGGCAAGCCACTAATATAATCATAGGAACTTTTTCGTACATAGCTCTAAGATTCAAGACCTTTTCTTCAGGTAATGGATTATCAGAATTTTGCCTAAGGTCAATAGCATATTCTGTAAATTTATGAATATTCTCTGACCCTTTAATTATTCGATATCTCCAAGGTCTAAGTTTCCCATGGTCTGGAGCAGACATAGCCGCTTTAAATGCCAATTCTAAATCCTCTTCGCTAGGACTTGGATATGAAATTGCCTTAGTTGATGAACGATTGATAATTGATTCAATTAAATCGTATTTTTGAGTATCTTTCACCCTATCCCCCATTTACTCTAATCAAAGCTACCATATCACTTACCGCCTTATACAACCCGTCAAATACCGATTGAGCAATGATGGCATGACCAATATTTAACTCAGATATGCCTGGTATCTTAATTATTTCTTGAACATTTTCGTAGTTTAATCCATGTCCTGCATTTACTTGCAGTCCTAAATTTATAGCAATCGATATTGCAGATTCTAATCTATTTATTTCCTCTGTCGCTTTGTCCGATATATTTGAGTCTGCATATTGAGCGTAAGCCCCTGTATGTAGCTCAATTATCCCAGCCCCAGCTTCACTAGCGGCTTTAATTTGTTCAGCTTCAGGATCTATAAATAATGAAACTGAAATCCCCTCTTCAGTCAATTTTTCAACGGCCGATTTCACTAAATTAAATTGCGAAACTACATCCAAACCACCTTCAGTAGTCAATTCTTCCCTCTTTTCAGGAACAAGGCAAACATCTTTAGGTTTTACTCTTGTGGCAATGCCTATCATCTCATCTGTAATAGCACATTCAAGATTCATATGGGTCAAAAGCCTATCTCTCATCTCAAACACATCTTTGTCCTGAATATGCCTTCTATCTTCTCTTAAATGTAGAGTAATAAAATCTGCACCAGCTGATTCAGCTAGGAGAGCTGCCTTTATCGGGTCTGGATATTTAGTGCCTCTTTGCTGTCTTAATGTAGCAATGTGGTCAATATTTACGCCTAATTTAATCATTTAAAATCACGCCCCATCGATAAAAAAAGATTTATTGGATTTTCTGATTTCTTTCACCATTTCTACAGCTTCCAATTCCGTGTTATTTTGAATAACTTTAGCCCTTTGCATAATTTCATCGAATGTAATAGATAGTTTAGGCCCTTTGAAACCAAGAACAATCCTATTACCGTCTTCTGTTTCTTTAAATTCAATAACAAAATCAAATATATCTTTAATTCTTTTTACATTTTTCTTATAAGTTTTATGATATCCAAAGAGATTGACGGCCATAATCCCAATATCATTTAAATTTTTATAGCAATGTCTATAAAACCGTTTATCACCTGCTACAGGCCCCTCTCCTTCATAATTGTACAAATCAACGAGTAGAACTTCACATTTGTGATGGTCAGCCTTAATCCACTCTCTTGCATCTGCATGTATAACTGTAATGCGATCAGAATTTGGTAGCTTAAATTCTGAGATAGCACATTGTGTAACTTGAGGATTCCATTCTATGCAATTGAAATTCGTTTTCCTGTGGCAATATCTAAAGCAAGATTTAAGAAGTGTTCCAGCCCCTAATCCAAGCAAATTTACAGTGTTTACATACGAAGTAGGCAAAAAAATCATCCAAGCTATCATTTGCCTTGTATATTTAAAATACAAATGATTTGGATGCGAAAGCTGCATTGCACCTTGAATATACCTGCTTCCAAAATGAAGGAATTTCATACCATTTTCAATGGAGATACTAGGCTCATCGTAAACCGGATGCGGTTCTAAAATTTTCTCTTTCTTTTTGCTCAATTTCATCTCCATTCTTATAAAATACAATTATAAAAAATCTACTTATTCCCGTTATGTCTTTATCGAGCCTGATAATTGTTCCTCTAATAGCTAGTTTAATAGCAATGATGTTGCCATCTAACGCACGCAACAGAGAAGCCTGGTTATCAGGTATAGTGGCATTTTATTGTGTTGCAAACCTAATTTATTACGCCCCTACTATTTTTGAAGGCGAAGTAATCATTGAAAAAATTGATTGGCTTCCTTTCCTAGGCTTAAATTTCATTTTTCAACTAGACGGGTTCTCTTGGGTTTTCTCTCTTTTAGTATCTATTATGGGCTTTCTGGTTGTTATCTATGCCCGCTATTACATGGATCCCGCCGATCCAGTTCCTAGATTCTTTTCATTCTTTCTGATTTTCATGGCTTCTATGATTGGAGTCGTGATTTCAGGGCATTTAATTCAGTTAGTAATCTTTTGGGAGATGACTTCCTTAAGCTCGTTTATGTTAATCGGTTACTGGCATCATAGATCAGATGCACAGCGGGGTGCACGTATAGCACTTACAGTAACAGCTTTGGGCGGATTTAGTTTACTTGCTGCCATGCTTATAATTGGAAATGTTGTCGGATCCTACGAGTATCAAGCTGTTTTAGATTCTACTGAACTCATAGCTAATCATCCCTTTTATCCAGTTATATTAATTTTGCTAGTTATTGGTGCATTAACTAAAAGTGCACAATTTCCATTTCACTTTTGGCTTCCAAATGCAATGGCTGCTCCTACCCCTGTTTCAGCTTACCTGCATTCAGCGACACTCGTTAAAGCTGGAGTTATATTATTAGCTAGATTTTGGCCTGTCATGGCTGGAACTGATTTATGGTTCTGGACTGTAGGTCTTTCTGGATTAATCTCTTTGACGCTAGCCGCATACATTGCCACCTTTCAAAGGGATATGAAATCTGTATTGGCTTATTCCACCATTAGCCATTTAGGACTAATAACTTTATTGCTGGGACTAAATAGCAAACTGGCTTTAGTGGCAGCGATTTTCCATATGATAAACCATGCTACCTTTAAGGCCTCACTATTTATGGCGACGGGTATTGTTGACCATGAGACTGGTACCCGTGATATGTCTATATTAAGCGGTTTACGTAGATATATGCCTTTGACTACAACTCTTGCTGTCGTAGCGGCTGCAGCTATGGCTGGGGTCCCATTGCTTAATGGATTTATTTCTAAGGAGATGTTCTTCTCAGAAACACTGACCTCAAATGATGCAAAATCATACATTCTTCCAATATTAGCTTTAGTTGCAAGTATCTTTAGTGTCGCTTATTCATATAGATTTATAGTTAAAGTTTTCTTTGGGCCTGAACCCAAAGCTTTACCAAGAATGCCACATGACCCGCATAAATTCATGCTATTGCCTAGTGCGTTTTTAGTTTTTATGTGTATTGTTATTGGTATTTTTCCAGGATATATTGTTGAGCCTATCTTAAAAGTTGCTATGCGGACTTTACTGCCGTATGACAATTTTGATTTTAGTCTTCATGTTTTCCATGGATTTAATATTCCTTTAGTAATGAGTATTTTGGCTTTACTATTTGGATTTATTGTTTATCTAATAGTTAGACCATATAACAGAGTATCGCTTAACAATCCAATTGGTTTAAGAAAAATAGAAGGCCGAGATATTTTTGATTGGATATTAGATAAAATCGATAATATCGCCTACACCATTATGGGATATATTTCCTCGAATCGATTGCAATCTCAAATTTTTGCAATCATTTTTGTATCTGTAGTAGTAGCAGCATTGCCACTACTTCAATTTGAAAATTGGTATAGGCTACCTGCCCTAAATTTTGATTTACCATTTGCATTAATGTGGATTGCAGGATGTGCCTGTGCAGTTGGGGCTGCTTATCAAGCGAAATATAATCGATTTAGGGCAATCGTATTAGCTGGTGTGGCTGGTGTGATTACTTGTGCGACTTTTGTATGGCTTTCTGCACCAGACCTAGCTTTGACTCAATTGGTAATCGAAGTTATAAATGTAGTTTTACTTCTTTTAGGACTAAGGTGGCTTCCTCGAATTTCCAGAAAAGAAAAAATTGAAGCCTATACAGCTAAACATTTAAGATATATAAGAGACGGTGCCCTAGCAACCACTGTTGGCTTAGGGTTAGCATTCTTAACATATCAAATAACAACGCGTGAGACAGTTCCATCAGTTGGAAAATTCTTTTTAGATAATGCTCTTTCATTAGGTGGCGGAACAAATGTGGTCAACGTAATATTGGTGGATTTTAGGGCCTTCGATACTTACGGTGAAATTACAGTTTTAGGGATTGTGGCTTTAACAGTATATGCATTATTGCGTAGATTTAGGCCCCCTAAAGAGACCCTTCAAGAGTCCAAAGTAACGCATAAACAACTCTCACCTGATATCGTACCCATTTCAGAAGATAGATATCTTCCAAATGGCACAATGCTTGCACCTACAGTACTAGCAAGGCTAATCATGCCACTTATCAGTGTCATTGCCTACTTTTTCTTCTTCAGAGGTCATAATTTGCCTGGTGGCGGGTTTATTGCAGGCGTTATTTTTGCAATTGGCGTAATTATTCAATATATGATAAGTGGAATTCGTTGGGTTGAAGAACTCTCACGAATCCGACCACATAATTTGCTATCGGCAGGTTTGTTGTGTGCCGCAATTGCTGGTATTTATCCTATGTTTCATGGCTTACCATTCTTATCAGCAATGGCATATCATTTTTATCTCCCCCTAATAGGTGAGATTCATATTTCGAGTGTTCTTTTATTTGATTTGGGTGTGTTTATGCTAGTGATTGGTGCTACCACATATATGCTTGTAGCGCTTGCTCACCAATCGCTCAGGTCTAGTAAATCTTAGGGAGTATATATGGAACTTATTTATTCAATCGCCGTCGGGATATTAGCTGGCTCAGGTGTTTGGCTCCTTCTTAGACAAAGAACATTTCAAATACTTATCGGAATTAGTTTGTTATCTTATGCCGTAAATTTATTTATTTTTGGAACTGGGCGTCTTGTTATTGGAAAGGCACCGCTTTTACAAAAAACTGGAGACTCTTTGGTTTATGCCGATCCTGTTCCACAATCATTAGTTTTAACGGCTATTGTTATCGGATTTGCCCTAACAGCTTTAATTCTAGTTATGATTCTTGCTCAAAGAGGTTTAACTGGTTCTGACCATGTAGATGGTCAAGGTGAATAAAACATGAGAGATTCTCTTCTTTTCCCTCATCTACCGCTTTTATGCATTTTGATCCCCATGTTCTCTGGGGCTTTAATGCTATATCTGAAGGAAAAGAGGAGGCCTTTAAATAAAATCATTGCCATTATCTCCAATATTGCATTGCTATGGGTTTCTATTGTTTTAATGCAGCTTGTTAGTGGCAAGTATCCTGATCTAGCCCCTAATAATATTTACGTATATTTATTAGGAAATTGGGAGTCTCCTCACGGGATCTTGCTTGTCGTTGACCGATTATCCGCCTTAATGGTTACTCTAACTAGTTTTCTTGGCCTTATGTGCATGATATATGCAACATCGCTATGGGACAGAGCTGGAGTACATTTTTACCCCCTCTTTTCTTTTATATTAATGGGGGTTAATGGGGCATTTTTAACTGGCGATTTATTTAATTTATTTGTTTTCTTTGAGATTTTCTTATCCGCTTCTTATGGCCTTTTGTTGCATGGCCCTAATCAAGCTCGCGTCACATCTGGTTTTCAATATATAGTTATAAATTTAATAGGATCTTTCCTATTACTTATCGGTATTTCGATGATATATTCTGTGACTGGCTCACTAAATATAGCTGATATAGCTCTTAAGGCTGGCAATATGTCCTCAGACTATCGCTCTCTTTTTGAAGTTGCATGTGCGATTCTGGCGACCGCGTTCCTGATTAAAGCAGCTGCATGGCCTTTATCCTTCTGGCTCACAAATGCCTATTCGTCTGCTGTTGCACCTGTAGCCGCTTTCTTTTCGATAATGACTAAAGTAGGTATTTACTCCCTATTAAGAGTTGGATCCTTATTATTACCAACAGGAGCTCCTGGTGCATTTGGTGGTCAATGGCTATATTTCATAGGTCTTGGAACATTGATTTACGGCTCTTTAGGGCTTCTATCTGAGAAAAAATTCTCAAGAATGGTGGCCTTTTGCGTAATTATCTCTTCGGGCACTTTATTAACAGCACTAGGTATGCCAGGAGTTGCATTAACTGGCCCGTCATTGTATTACCTAGTTAGTTCTGTAATTGCTGTTGCTATTGCATTTTTACTAGTTGAGATTATTGCTCGCACAGAAAATACCCCTAAAAACATACTTGCAACCACATTAGAAGCATTCGGTTTGGATGATAAGGAAAAACAATCGGATTACTCAGGTGAAGTTGTGGGTGTATCCATACCTGCAGCTTTAGCATTTTTAGGCTCAGCTTTTGTTCTATGCACTCTTGTAATTGCTGGATTACCGCCATTTTCAGGGTTTATAGCGAAATTTGCCCTACTATCTCAAGCCGTTTCTCTGACTAGTTCAGAATCTGGATCTGCTTCAATATATGCATGGTTCTTAGTTGGATTTATGATTTTCTCAGGAATCGTGACAGTAATTGTGATGAGCCGAACTGGTATACGAGTTTTTTGGGCAAATAGTAGTCTAAATCTACCAAAATTGAGCATTAGGGAAGCATTGCCAATAGCGTTATTAATTGGATTATGTTTATACATTACTATATTTGTAAATGATGTTATGGTGTATATGAATGCCACCGCAAAATCCTTGGATAATCCAGCAGAGTATGTTGAGGCCGTCTTTTCGAAGCGATCTGTTAAGCAAACTGCTGGTTTTTATAGTTACGAAGGTGAGCACTGATGAGTAGATTGTTTTTTTGGGTACCGCTTACTATTTTTCTTACGATAGTATGGGTATTGCTAGCCAAGTCGGCCGACTTATCTCAAGTGCTATTAGGAGGCCTGGTCAGCATGATTATTGTTATGCTGTCCTTAAGAATGCGACCTCATCTAGCATATCCTAAAAACATATTTAAGATTATTAAGCTTAGTTTTATCGTGCTTTACGATATGACTTTCTCAAACTTAATCTTAATTAAGCAAATATTATTTAAAAGTAAAGAGGTAAATCCTGGTTATGTCTATATTCCTCTAACTATAAGAGACCCTCACGCCATAGCCTTTTTATCTTGCATTATTACCTACACGCCTGGAACTGTTTGGGCAGGCTTATCTGAAAAAGATTTTATTCTCAGATTGCATGTTCTCGATTTACACGATGAACATATTTGGTATGAGACTATAAAGACAAGGTACGAAAAGCCATTAATGGAGATTTTCGAATGAGTTGGACAATTATTTATTATGCAATTATCTATTCATTAATATGTTTAACTTTCGGGTGCATTGCCAGTTCAATAAGAGTATTCAAAGGCCCTAGTCCAGAGGATAGAGCTTGGGCTCTTGATGCAATATATATTAATTGCATGCTTATTATTGTGATTTTAGGCATGTTATTTAAATCATCTTGGTATTATGAGGTGGCATTTCTTATGGCATTACTAGGATTCGTTGGAACCGTAGCTCTAGCTAAATTCTTGCTCAGAGGTGAGGTAATTGAACCATGAATGACATACCTGTTTGGGTTGCTGTTTTAATAGCAATTTTTCTTGTTTTCGGAAGTACTATTACGATGATAGGATCGATTGGATTGGTTCGATTTAGAAGTTTTTCAAGCCGGGTTCATGCTACTGCCTTAGGAAGCACCTTAGGTACATTGCTTGTGATGATATCTTCTATGACTCTATCATATTATTTACACGATAGAGTATTTTTTCACGAAATTATTTTAGTGCTTGTTTTGTTCCTCACTTCCCCTATCTCTACATCACTTATGCTCAGGTCATACACTCTTAGAATGGAGAGATTGGGGAATCACGAATAATATTCTTTTAAAATTATTTTTGAGGTTTTATTCCCTTTCTTGGATCATACTGAAGCATAAGTTCATATATAGATTTAAGGTTTTTCTCCTTAGCATAATCCAAGGCACTTTTTCGGCTTTGATCTATTGCTTTAGGGTCTGCACCCGCCTCTAATAATACTTTTACTGTTTGAATATTGCTTGCTTTAACCGCCATTATTAGTGGTGATGCTCCATTTGGTGCTGGTGCATTTGGGATAGCCCCTTTAGAAAGCAATAGTTGAGCCATATCTGATTTTCCAGTAGAAGCAGCATAGTGTAAAGGTGTCCATCCGAATTTATTGATTTTTGCTCCACGCTTAATAAGGTAATGAGCTAATTCCATATTTCCAGAAATGGCTGCATACATCAAAGGAGTTTCACCAAAGCTATTCTCGTGATTAACGTTAAATTTAGGGCTTTTTGCAATCAAATTTGCGGCCTCTAAATTGCCTTCTCTAATTGCTAGGATAAATGGAGAATGCCCTTGCATATTTACAATATTAGGATCTTGTCCAGCATCCAATTGTTTTTTAATTGCTTGAACACTATTGTTCTCGACCGCTTTGAAAATCGGGGCATCAGCAGCCAAAGCCGCTGTAGAGGCAGTAAATGCTAACAACGAAGCTAAAAGAAGTTTATTGACTCTCATAATTCCTCCTAAGAATTTGATTTTATTTTTGGAAATAATTTATAAAAATTTGAAGTTGTTTGCCTACCAACTTCATCTAAAGAAATTCCTCTAAGCTCAGCAATTTTTTCTGCAACATGCATAACATATGATGGATCATTTCTTTTCCCTCTATAAGGGACAGGGGCTAAATATGGTGAATCGGTTTCAATCAAAAGTTTGTCTAGAGGAATATTTTTTGCTACTTCTTGGACTTGTGTAGCATTTTTAAAAGTAACAATCCCAGACATCGAAATATAAAAACCTAAATCTAAAGAGGCTTCGGCCATTTTCATATCTTCAGTAAAGCAATGCATAACTCCACCACAACGCTCAGCACCCTCTTCTTTTAAAATCTTAATTGTGTCCTTAGGGGCTTGACGAGTATGTATCACTAAAGGAAGGCCCGCTTCTATAGCCGCTCTAATATGTACTCTAAATCTATCTCTCTGCCACTCAAGAGGCTCAGCCAAACGATAATAATCCAACCCACATTCGCCAATTGCTACTACTTTAGGGTGTTTGGCGTAATTTACAATATCTTCTACTGTGGGTTCCGCAGTATCTTCGTAATCAGGATGAACGCCAACAGAAGCGGACAAATTATCGTATTTTTCAGTTAGATTGATTACATTATCCCAGTCAGGCTTATTCACATTAATACAAAGTGCATGTTCAACCTCATTTTGTTTCATCTTTTGCATAATGCTGTCAAGGTCAGAAATAAGCTCTGGAAAATCTAAGTGACAATGCGAATCTACAAACATAAAATATCCTTATTTATTTAAGCTTAAAAACACTCTTTGTAAGCATGAATGAATAAATAATTTAGGGTTCAAAGGGTGTCTTGCTAGTTTTTGTCTATCTATTAAATAATCCCATAAATATAAAAGCCTTTGAATATTACTTTTAGTGGCAATGCTTCCGATTTCATCCCGCAATGAATCAAAAAACCTAGGGTTTAATCCTTGTTTGGTCAGAATTAAGTCAGTAAGCAAAGCTTGTAAACTTGCAATCCATTGGTTGTTTGGAATGGATTCGAGTTTCTCCACATATACATCATAATTTATAAGTGAACCAGAATTTAGGTCTTTGACAAAATCTGAAACCCAATATTGCACAGGCTGATAAGAGGATTCATTTAATTCCAAGGCCTTTAAAGGAGCTCCAGAAGCCATAGATAATAGCTCCTTAGGATTTTTTACGCCCTTAGATATAAGCCACTCTGTTGATAATTCCATATTTGGAATTGGAAGTGGTAATCTTTGGCATCTTGATAGTATTGTTGGTATTACCTTTTGTATTGCGTGCGTAAAAAGCAAAAATATAGTGTCGCCCAAAGGTTCTTCAAGAATTTTAAGCAATGAATTTGATGATGCTTGGTTTAAGGCCTCTACAGGCCCTAATATAACCACCTTAGTTTTGCCCAAAGAAGGACTAAGTGTAAAAAAATTCTCTAGTTCTCTAACTTGATCTATTTTTATTTCATTAGATGGTTTAGAGCTTGTTGAACTTGATGATGTGTATTCCTCAAGTTCTTGCTGATTTAGATTGTAGTGATCACGAAGTGCTTCTGGTACCACAATTCTAAAATCAAGGTGATTGCTTTTATCCATTAAATGGCAGGAATTGCACTCATTGCAAAAAAAGGGTTGTGGGTTATGACAAAGAAAAGATTTTGCAGCAGCAAGACAAAAATCGAACTTACCAATTCCTTCTTGCCCGTAAACTAGCCAAGCATGTGAAAATCTATCAGTTGATGATATCCACTTTTTTGCTAAATCTTTGTGCCAGGGGTAAAAAGACTTTATTTCCACTTTCTTTAAACACCAATAAAATCCATTAAAGCCTGATAAACAAGCCTTCTAACAACAGTGACAGGATGACTCGAATCAATTACTTTAAACCTATTTGGTTCATAGTTTGCCATGCTCAAGTATTGTTTGCGAACTCTATTAAAAAAATCCCCATCAAGGGCTTCAAATTTATCAGCTGAGCGACCTTTACTTAATCTGTCGCGTGCAACTTCAAGGGGAACATCAAAAAGAAGAGTCAAGTCTGGAGTTAAATCAGGGTGAACTATATTTTTTAGGTCATTTATAACGTCAATTGAGAAGTTTCGTCCTCCCCCTTGATATGCCAATGTAGAGTCCGTAAATCTATCTGATATTACAATCTTTCCTTCGGCTAAGGCAGGCATAATTATGCTACATACACTTTCACTTCTAGAAGCAAACATAAGTAAAACTTCAGTAAGAGAATTCATATGTTCTGTTAAAAGCAAAGTGCGAAGAGCTTCCGAAAGAGAATTGCCCCCAGGTTCTCGAGTAACTACAACTTCTCTACCAAGCCTTTCAAAAAATTCAACTATGAAATCAAGGTGTGAACTTTTGCCTGCTCCGTCAATACCTTCAAGAGTTATGAAATATCCTTTCATATTATTTTTTCTTCAGAATATATTCATTTACATTTTTATTATGCTCTGCTAGAGATTTGGCAAATGCACTTGTTCCATCTCCCCTCGATACAAAGTAGAGATATTCATGTTCTTCAGGATGCAGAGCCGCTTGTATTGATTCTAAACCAGGGCTGGCAATAGGTGTAGGTGGCAATCCTTTCCTTGTATAAGTGTTCCATGGTGTGTCAGTTTGGAGATCAATTTTTCTTATTTTGCCTTGATATTTATCACCCATACCATAGATAACTGTAGGATCAGTTTGAAGAAGCATATCCTTATTTAATCTATTGATAAAAACGCCTGCTATACGTTTTCTATCGGAAGACTTACCCGTTTCTTTTTCAATTATCGAAGCAAGTATCAAAGCTTCGTAAGGGTTTTTTAGAGGAAGGTTTGGAGAACGACTCTCCCATTCTTTATTGAGTAGTTCCATACCTTTTTTATAAGCAACCCTAAGAATATCAATATCCATATTTCCTGGAGTATACATATAGGTATTAGGGTGTATTAATCCTTCGAGGGATTTTATATATTGGGGAGCACCAAATAACTTTAAAATCTCTTCATCTGATTTATAAGGTAAATTTTGTTTTAAGTCCGATTTAGAGGCAAAAGCACTCTTTATCTGCTTTAAATTCCAACCTTCAATAAGCAATATTGAACTATAGTATCTATCACTATTATTGAGTTTTTGAATAAGATCGACAACTGAATCTCCCTTTTTAATTTCATATGCTCCAGGGTGGATTACTAAAGGTTTATTTTGTAATTCTTGGATTTTTGAATATAACCTAATAAATGTGGGATTTATGGAGGACTGAGTGTTTTGGCTAACAATATCAGAAATTTGAGATAAATATGTGTTCTCTGGGACTGAGATAATTAACTTCTCGCCTTCAAACTCTAAAGGACTAGTTAGCGTTTTATTGATGTAATATCCCCCTGCCCCAACAATTACCAACAGAAGAATTAAAACAATTAGAATCGATTTAAAGAGAAATTTAATCATAAAGTCTGCTAGCAAAAGTTTAGTTTTTTATTTTAACGTATTAACTTAGGGATAATTGATATAAATAGTCAATTCAAGTAAGCTTATAAAGTCTAACTAAAACATTTCATACAATGATTAACCACTTTGCTTTAATTAAATTCTCTGGTTCAGATGTAAGGAATTTTCTTCAAGGCCAAATTACTCAAGACATAAATAGAGTCTCTGCTGGTCAAGCCCAATTTACAGCTTATTGCAACCATCAAGGTCGTCTTCAAGCAACTGGTGTGTTATGGTCTGATTCAGCTGATAGTGACAGAAGCGATGAAAATATTTATTTTTTAGTTCACAGAAGCATTGCCACAGACATAGCAAAAAGATTATCAATGTATGTTTTAAGGGCGAACGTCAAAGTAAATATTGCCAAAGCATTAATCGCTCCTAGCTATGAGAACGAAAATGATTTAACCAACGGAGGGATTCCTCATTTCCCACTCCTACATTGCGACTCCAAAGAAGGCCTTTTCTCAATAGGATTCCCAAGTCCAGATTCAAACAAAAACCGCAAACTAACTATAAAAATCGCCCAAGAAGGTCAAGTGCAAACGGACGAGAATGAACAATTAAGCGAAGAAAGTTTAAGATGGATATCCGAGGATATTAGAAGTGGGCTTGCATGGGTCACTAAGGATATATACGGACTATTTTTAGCTCAAAATTTAAATCTTGACTCTATTAATGCGATAAGTTTTTCTAAGGGCTGTTATACGGGGCAGGAAGTCATTGCAAGGCTTCATTATAAAAGCTCGCCTAAAAAAAGAGCCTACCCTCTTAAAATCAATAATCTAGATATTTGCGATGGACAGGATTTATCTATAGATGGCACTCTCTTGGGCACTGCTATCAATTCTGTGACTTATGATAGGCAACAATTTGTGCTAGCCGAGATGCCTATTGCATACTTAGAAACATTAGAGGCGGGCGATAATTTTGAGCTTTTGCCCTTGCCCTACCCGCTTTAATTGGAGTCGAACACGACTTTTCGTCTTCTTTGAGCCTCTTTTTTAAGAATACCCATTTTAGCTACTTGAGCACGACGTTTTCTGGATTCCATGGGATTAAAACTCAAGGGCCTACAAATTTCGATTCGATCAGCATTTCTAAGCACATAATTTAGTGGAACTTTTTTTCCATACACTGATATACCCCTATTTTTGATATCAAACGGGCTTAACTTCAGTGCATCAGAAAGCAAGGTGCCCTGCGGGAATTGTGTCTCATGGCTTTGTATGTGGCCAAATTCGTCGGCAAAAACAAACTTAATGATTATATGATTAGAGGTTGGATTCGCCATACTTTGCTTTTGCCCTCTTTGTAAATGAATCGATAAAAGTACTGGCAATCGTATTAAAAACTGGGCCCACAACAAGTGCTAGAGCACGATTTTTAAAATCGTATTTAAGGTCAAACACTACCTTACAGGCATTTTCCGATAAAGGAATAAAATTCCATTCCCCTGATAATGAGGAAAATGGCCCATCTACTAGTGATAATTTTATATTTGTAGGCTTGTTATTTATATTTTTTGTTGTAAATGATTGCTTAAGGCCTGCAATACTAATTATTATGGTGGCAATGAGCGTGGATTCAGTCCTTTCAATTATTTTTGAGCCACCACACCAAGGCATAAAATCAGGATATTCTTCTACGGAATCAACCAAGTCGAACATCTGAGCAGCTGAATACGGCACTAGTACAGATTTATTTATTACTGGCATTTTTAATTTATAACCTATTGGTTTTCATTATTCTTTCTTTTTCACGCTGCCAATCTCTTTCTTTAAGCGTGTCTCTTTTATCGTGAGCTTTTTTACCTTTGGCCAAACCAAAATCTAGTTTAATTTTTCCTGATTTGTAATGTAGATTTAGTGGAATTAATGTGTAACCTTTTTGCTCAACTTTTCCAATTAATCTATTGATTTCTCTTTTATGCATCAATAGTTTTCGAGTTCTATTTGACTGGGGATGAACATGTGTGGAAGCGGAGAGCAAAGGATTTACATGCATGTTCAAAATATAAAGTTCACCATCTTTAACTATAACGTAAGTATCATGAAGTTGAACTTTACCTGCTCTAATGGCTTTTACTTCCCATCCTTCTAAAACAAGACCCGCCTCGAATCTATCTTCTATAAAATAGTCGTGACGGGCTCTTTTATTTTCTACTATACTCATTAAGAATTAATTTTGTTTTGTTTATGAGTGTCCAAAATTGTTAAAGCTGAAGCAACTAAGCCACCCATATCCGACATATTGCTAGGTAGGATTAAAGTAGTACCTTTTTTAGCTAATTCTCCAAAAGCTTCTACATAACGATCTGCCACTTGAAGATTTACTGCTTCGCGACCACCTGGCTGATTAATAGCATTAGCCACTTCAGAAATAGCTTTAGCAGTCGCCTCAGCAATTCTTCTAACTGATTCAGCTTCAGCCTCAGCTTTATTGATTTGAGCTTGCTTTTCACCTTCAGAACGATAGATATCAGCAGTTCTTTGAGCTTCTGCAATATTTACTTTCTCTCTACTTTCACCTTCAGAAACAGCAATACGAGCCCTTTTATCGCGTTCAGCTGTAATTTGTTGTTGCATCGCTTGCAAAATAGCGGTTGGAGGTGTTAGGTCTTTAATTTCGTAACGCAAAACTTTAACGCCCCATGTAGTTGCAGCTTCATCTAGTACAGATACAACTTCAGCATTAATGACTTCACGCTCTTCAAATGTTTTATCTAATTCCATCTTACCTATAACTGAACGCAAGGTTGTTTGAGCTAGTTGAGTAATTGCCGAGATATAGTTAGAAGAGCCATAGGAAGCCAATTTAGGATCAGTAACTTGGAAGTACAAAACCCCATCGACTTGTAGTTGAGTATTATCTCTAGTGATACAAATTTGTGATGGAACGTCTAATGGAATTTCTTTGAGCATATGCTTATATGCTACTTTCTCAACTAGTGGAATTACAAATTGAGGACCTGGAGTTAGAACCCTATCAAATTTACCTAGTCGTTCAACTACCCATGCGTGCTGTTGGGGTACAATCGCCACCGACTTAAATACTAAAATAATCACTAGAATAATTAAAATTATCCAAAAAATCTCTAAAGCCGACATTCTACTCTCTCCTAATCTACTTTAAATCCTACGGGTTCTAAAACCAAAACCAATCCATTAATGGCCATTATTTTATAGTATCCACTTGACTCTGGTATGGTAGTAATATGGTCAGCCAAAATAGCTTGCCATTGAGCTCCACGATAATTGACTTGTGTACGTCTATTTCCGTTCCAAGAATTTACAAAAATAGATGTTCCGATATCCAAATTAACATTTTTGTCCTGAGCTGCTTTTTTAGCAGGTGACTTTCTAATACCAAAAACTCTAAGTAAAAATATACTTGATAGAGTGATTATGGCAAAAGCTCCTAAAGACCAATATATATGCAATTCAAAAAATGAGAGAATCCCTGCTGCAAATAGCCCTAAAGATATAAAGAGTAGAAAAAATCCACCCGTCATAAGCTCTACAATTAGGCACACTGCTGCTAATGCAAACCAAACCCACATCATAATCACTCTCCGAGTTTTTGCCAGGTTTCAACAACAGTATCTGGATTTAAAGATATTGATTTAATACCTTTTTCCATTAACCATTTTGCAAAATCGGGATGATCTGAAGGGCCTTGGCCACAAATACCAATATATTTGTTTGCCTTAACGCAGGCTTTAATTGCTTTTTCTAGAAGATATTTAACCGCAGGATCTCTTTCGTCGAAATCCTTAGCTAATAACTCCATTCCTGAATCTCTATCTAGACCCAGGCTTAACTGAGTCATATCATTAGAACCAATAGAGAATCCGTCAAAATATTCTAGAAATTCTTCGGCAAGTATGGCGTTACTTGGTAGTTCGCACATCATAATAAGTCGAAGTCCGTTCTCGCCTCTTTTAAGACCATTTTCCGCCAATATATCAACCACACATTTTGCTTGATTTACAGTGCGGACAAATGGAATCATTACCTCCACATTAGTCAATCCCATATCTTCACGCACCATTTTTATAGCTTCACACTCCATTTTGAAGCAATCACGGAATTCATCCGCTATATAACGAGAAGCCCCTCTAAAGCCTAGCATAGGATTTTCCTCATCTGGCTCATAACGAGTTCCGCCTACAAGTTTCCTATATTCATTAGATTTAAAATCCGAGAGTCGCACGATTACAGGTTTTGGATAGAATGCACTGGCAATGGTTGCGATACCCTCAGCCAGTTTCTTAACAAAGAATGCACGTGGACTTTCATATCCTCTTGCAGCTGATTCGACTGCTTTCTTAAGATCTGAATCTACATTTGGATAATCTAAAACTGCTTTAGGGTGAATATTAATATTGTTATTGATTATGAATTCAAGCCTAGCAAGCCCAACACCCATATTTGGAATTTGTGCAAAGTCAAATGCCAATTGAGGATTACCCACATTCATCATAATTTTTACTGGAATTTCAGGCATATCGCCTCTAACCACATCCTCTACTTCCGTCTCAAGAAGCCCATCATATATTTTTCCTTCATCTCCTTCAGCACACGATACAGTTACCTGCATATCATTTTTGAGAACTTCTGTACCATTTCCCGTGCCTACAACAGCTGGAATCCCTAGTTCTCTGGCAATGATTGCGGCGTGACATGTACGTCCCCCACGATTAGTAACAATGGCTTTTGCTCTTTTCATAACCGGCTCCCAATTCGGGTCAGTCATATCAGTTACTAATACATCACCCTCTTTAACTTCATCCATTTGGTCTAAATCGTGAATAACTTTAACTTTACCGACACCCACTTTTTGACCAATTGCTCGACCGGTACAAAGAATTTCACCAGTAGCTTTTAATTTATATCTTTGTTGAGCTGTACCATTAGAACCTTCAGATGATTTAACCGTCTCGGGTCTTGCTTGCAATATATAAAGTTTTCCATCAATACCATCTCGTCCCCATTCCACGTCCATGGGTCTTTGATAATGTTTCTCGATAATCAATGCATATTTTGCAAGTTCGATGACCTCATCATCTGTAAGAGAAAATCGATTTCTTTCAACTGAAGGAACATCAACGGTTTTTACGGCTGCTTCACCAGGCTTACGCTCATCATTAAATTCCATTTTGATGAATTTAGAGCCAATCCTTCTATTTACAATCGGGTATTTTCCACGGTTTAAAGATTCCTTAGAGACATAAAATTCATCTGGATTTACAGCTCCCTGTACTACTGTCTCCCCTAAGCCGTACGATGAAGTGATAAATACTACTCCTGGGAATCCAGACTCAGTATCTATAGTAAACATTACACCTGCACTTCCAAGGTCAGATCTCACCATTCTCTGAATCCCTGCTGACAATGCAACATCCGAGTGTTCATACCCTTTATGAACACGATAAGAAATCGCCCTATCGTTATATAGAGATGCAAAAACATGTCGAATTTTATCTAGAACGTCTTCAATACCAGTAACATTTAAAAATGTCTCTTGCTGACCAGCAAATGAAGCATCTGGAAGGTCTTCGGCTGTGGCAGATGAGCGAACAGCAAAACTACCTTTTCCGTCAGTATCAAGTTTGGCAAATTCATCACGAATTGCTTTTTCAAATTCATCAGAAAATGGTGCTTCAATAATCCAATTGCGGATCTCCTGACCTGCAGCCGCTAATTCTCTAACATCCTCGGGATTAAGAGTTTTTAATTTCTCAGCGATTTTAGTGTCTAGTCCAGATGATTTAAGAAAATCCCTGAAGGCTTGAGCTGTAGTGGCAAAGCCGCCAGGGACTCGAACACCTGCAGAAGATAGTTGGGAAATCATCTCACCTAGAGATGAATTTTTACCCCCAACAGTATCAACATCTTGCATACGAAGATGCTCAAAAGGAACAACGTAAGACATAAGTCTCTCCAATAATAAAAAAAGCCAATTTATTAGAAAATCTATGAAAAATTTTTAAATAAATGAGCCTTAATACCAATAGTTATTTATAATTTAGGTGCTTTACATTGTAAACCTTTTGAAAACTAAATGAAATGCAATAAGGATAGTAAATGACCTTGCCTATTAAGACTGTTTTCTTTATTTCTGATGGCACAGGCATTACTGCTGAAACCTTCGGTAATTCTGTACTTAGCCAGTTTTTGCATCATTATCGTTTTAAGATGGTCCGAGAACCTTTCATTAAAACAGTACCTCAAATAGAAGATATTATAAGAAGGATAGATGAGATTGCTGTAACGGATTCTCCTCCCATTATTTTCAGCACCTTAGTTCAAGAGGAAATCGTAGAAAAAATTAGAAATTCTAAAGGAATTTTCCTTGATATTTTTACCGCCTGTGTAAATACCTTAGAACTCTCGCTCAATGTTAAATCTCAACCAGCTATAGGATTATCTCATCATAATGTAGGTTCGGATGCTTATAGAAAAAGAATTGAAGCCATAAATTTCACGCTTGCACATGATGATGGTCAATTTGTGCATGGGCTTGAGCAATCTGATGTGATTCTAGTCGGAGTTTCTCGCAGCGGAAAAACTCCTACTAGTCTATATCTTGCAATGCAATATGCCCTAAGAGTCGCTAATTTTCCATTAATTCCTGAGGATTTTGAGCGAGGTCAACTTCCAAAAACCATACAACCTTATAGACATAAATTATTTGGTCTTTCTATACATCCCGATAGATTGAGTGAAATCAGAAGTGAGCGCCGCCCAAATAGCAAATATGCCTCTATTGAGCAATGTAGATATGAGGTGGCCGAAGCAGAAAGACTTCTTCGCATGGAAAATATTTCCTGGCTCTCCTCAACCACTAAATCTATTGAAGAAATCTCTACTCAGATACTTCAAATTTTGAAAATAGATCCTAAGACTATTGGCTAAGTTTCTGCCTATATTGCTCATAAAGACATACACTTGCAGCGACCCCCACATTTAGCGATTCTATTTCCGATTCCATGGGGATCATTATTGAGGTATCAACTTTAGAGCAGACCTCTTTTGAGATGCCCGCACCTTCATTGCCAAATATCCAAGCTATCTTTTTATTTAAATTCAACTTATATAGAAACTTGGCTTCCTCACTAATTAGGGTGGCAATGACTTCGTATTCATCCCTAATCTTAGGTAATTCAATAATCTCAATTAGATTCAGTCTATAAATATCTATAAATGCATGTGCCCCTTGAGCACTTCGGATCACTTTACTTGACCAGGCATTAGCACATTTGTCGTTCATTATTACTTGATGAATATTCACTGCTAGGCAGGTTCTTAAAATTGTTCCTATATTTCCTGGGTCTTGTACTCCATCAAGCATAACTATAGATTGAGTAAAATCTAAGTCATTTTTTTTACCAATAGAGTATTTAACAAGAATCATCAGACCTTGATTTGAAACGACATCACTAAGTTGCGAAAATAAGGCATCACTTACACATCGCACCTCTGATTTGAAAAATGATAGGAATTTAGAATTTTTTTCTATAAAGCTCTCAGAACAAATAATGCATTCAATAGGTTTATTGCTAGCAACCCATTGTTCATATAGATGCGGTCCCTCCAACAGAGCATATTGAGGCACCTTAGAGTTCATAATTTTTATAAGATTTTTATAAAAAGTATTATCCTTAGATTTTATTATTTCCATGAATACAAATAAAAAAAGCCTTCAAAGCGTTTTAACACAATGAAGGCAATGGGGGTAATTAAAACTTAAACTTGATGCTTAGTAATAGGATTACCGTCAAAATCAGTCCAAACTTTATTTTTATAGTCGTATAGTTTGCATGCACCAGCTGTTCTGAAATACCATCCCCATGAGAATGGTTGAATTACAATACGCTCAGGCAATATATGTTCCAATTTAGCTTGTGCAGACTTTAAGTGATATAGAGGAATAGACATATCAACGTGATGGGCAGTGTGTTCAAAAATATGATGAACTAAAGAACCCATGTTGTAGTTGAAAGTCAAGTGAACAGTAGTTGAAACAAATGGCTGTGCTGCCGCCCACTCTTTTTTATCATCATGCCAAGTGATTTTAGTGTGAGTGTGGTGAACATAAACCACAAATCCAATCATGTAAAACCACATCAATAACGGCAAGAACCAAGAGAAGAACAATAAGGTTAGTACTGACTGTCCAGTCGCATAAGCCGCCCATACAACAACACCAGCCCAAGCTAAACCAAATGCTGCACATAATAGGCTATCCCAGAAGAATATTTTTCTTTGAGTAGGCATCTCTTTTTTTGATGGAAACATCATTTTTTTCCACCAAATTTCAATTATGTAGTAGATACCAGAACCTAGACCACTTCTGTAGATTCTCTCAAGGAATTTTCTTCCAGAACTCATCTCTTTGTACTCTTCTGGAGATTTTGGCTGCCAAACAAAGTCAACATCTTTTAGATTTGTATATCCGTGATGAACAACGTTATGACCAACATCCCAAAGACTATAAGGAGATACTGAAGGCAAGAAACAAATCCTACCAAAGAAATGATTCATCTTACGACTCTTGAAGTAAGCTTGATGGCATAAATCGTGTCCAATAACAAAGATTCTACCAATCCAAAATCCAGCCAAGAGTGCGAAAATTAGCTTAGCCCACCATGCATAAAAATGCACAGTTCCAAAAAGCAAGGCACCTAAGATAACAAAATCAAGTGCAATTAAAAATAATCCCCAAGCCATATTTTTAGAGGCAAAGGGCTGAGTCCAACTGCGAATTACTTTTCTGTGAGGAAGTTGTTCATTCGGAGTTAATGGACGTGGATCTACATTAAGACCCATATCTAGAGATTTTTCAGGTGTCATATTAAAATAGTATTTAAAACCGTGTTTAAAAAATTGTTTTTATATTAACATTTAAAATTCAAACAGTGTAAGAATTTAAACGTTTCTGTAATTAATTGTGGTATTTAAGTTTTTAAAATAATGTTTTTTGAAGCATAGTTCGCACAGGATTAAAGCTTTTTCGATGAAATTTGCTAGGTCCGTACTTTTCTAATAGCTCAATATGCATTGCCGTTCCATATCCTTTGTGGAGATCAAATCGGTATTCTGGAACAATTTCGTGAAGTTGAAGAATATGAGAGTCACGGGAAGTTTTAGCTATGATAGATGCTGCTGAAACGGCGGGAACTGTTAAATCCCCTTTTATTTTTGATATAACATTTAATTTGAAATTTTTGTAATATATGGGTGCCTTGCCTTTTAATGATTTTGGAATTTGGTTCCCATCTATTATTACAGTTAATATTTCGTCCTTATATTTTGGTGGCAATGCTTCCAAAACCTCATCCAGTGCCCTATTCATGGCCAACAATGTAGCATTCAATATATTTATTTCATCAATCTCCTCTACACTACTTTGGGCAACACTGTATCGTATTGATTTTTCGTGAATTATTTGAGTTAACTGCTCTCTTTTAATTGCGGTCAATTTTTTTGAGTCAGTAAGCCCCTCGATATGTATAGAACCAAATAGGACAGCGGCTGCAAAAACATTGCCAGCAAGGGGGCCTCTTCCCGCTTCATCAATACCAATAATTAAATTATCTGACATAGGAAGCGACCACGTCAGCCACTATCTGTGGGGTATTTAAGCTTAAGGAACTATGAAGCTGCTCAAATTTTGAAACTAGTTGGGTTTCGTCGGCTGAGCCGATTTTTTCTATCATATCTAAGCAAGCATGTAATAGATTTTGTACCGTAGCATCATCTTGGAGCAGTTCTGGGATGGCAAACTCTCTCAATAATATATTCGGAAGACCAACCCAAGGAACAAGGGGCTTGGATTGCCCTGATTTCCATTCCATTATCTTCTTCATAAATGGGGTCAGCTTATAAGAGATAACCATAGGTTTTTTGTGCAAAGCAAGCTCTAAAGTTGCTGTTCCACTAGAGGCTAAAGCACAGTCAGATGCTTGCATAACAGCCCATGATGCGGGTTTGGAAGGGTCGATAGGATTTTCAGTGATTAGATGTAAATTCTTTATATTATGGTGCTCAAGTTCTTGGGTAATCAAAGATTTACATGAATCATTAACTACTGGCAGGAGAAATTTTATCTCTGGATACTTCTCTTGGATTAATGCAGCTGTACTGAAAAATAAGCCAGATAATTGCTTAATCTCAGAGAGGCGGCTGCCCGGAAGCATTGCCAAAATGATATCATTTTTATCTAATTCAAGACCCATGGCTTGTCTTGAAGCGATTTTATCAATTGATTTAGGTATCTGGTTGGCCAAGGGATGCCCAACATAAGTCACAGGAATATTTTCTTTCTCGTAAATTTCAACTTCAAAGGGAAATAATACGAGCATATGAGTGACAGATTCTTTTATTTTATAAATACGCTCATAACGCCAAGCCCAAATTGAAGGCCCTACAAAATGCAAGCTCGGGATACCATTTGCTTTTAGGTGCTTCTCAAGCCTTAAGTTGAAATCGGGTGCATCGATACCGATAAAAACATCAGGTCGATTATTAAGAAGCGTCCTTTTTAGGCCTTTATATGTTGATAATAGCGAAGGGAGTCTCTTTAGGGCGTCCACATACCCGAAAACGGTTAATAAGGACATGGGATAGAGGGATTTAAACCCCTCGGAGATCATATTTTCCCCTCCTATACCATAGGTCGATAAATTAGGGAATTTTTCATTTAGACCTCGAATAATTCTAGAGGCCAACAAATCTCCTGATGGCTCTCCTGCAACTATTGATATCGAGGTCATATTTTAAGTCTCTTTGGCAATGCCTCTGGCACTTGTCTCTAAAAATTCTATAAACATTTGAATGTACTCTTTAGCTGAAATGCTATTTTCTTTAAGTACTTCAAGTTCTTTAGTAACATCGGTGGCTAATAAGTCTTTAGAGAAAATAATTTTGTATGCTTCTTTTATGTCTTGGATTTGCTCATTTGTGAAGTCTCTTCTTCGCAATCCAACTGAATTTATTCCAACCGATTTGTATGGTTGCCCTGCACCTAAAACAAAAGGTGGAATATCTTGTCTTATTGCAGACATACCACCTGTCATAGAATGGGCTCCAATATGGATGAATTGATGAACTGCCGACATACCGCCGACAATGGCCCAATCGTTGACGTGAACATGTCCACCAAGCTGAACAGAGTTGGCTAAAATCGTGTTGTTTCCAATTTGGCAATCGTGGGCAATGTGTACGTAAGCCATAATCCAATTATTATGACCAACTCTAGTTATGCCTACATCCTGAACTGTTCCAGTATTAATGGTGACAAATTCTCTGAATGTATTTCCGTCACCTATTTGTAATTTCGTATCTTCTGCATTGTATTTTTTATCTTGAGGCATACCACCCACAGAGCAAAAACGATAGAAATTATTATTCTTTCCTATTACAGTTTGACCATCGATTACACAATGTTCCCCAATGCGTGTACCCTCTCCAATTTCAACATTTGGGTACACAACCGCATAAGCTGCTATTTCAACAGAGGGATGCAATTTTGCTCCTTCGTAAACTATAGCAGTAGGATGTATATTAGCCATTTAAGACTCCTATTCTGTTACTTTTCTAACAGCGCACATCAATTTTGCTTCAGCGACTAATTGGTCATCAACATAAGCTTTTGCGTCATACTTACACATAACTTTAGAAATGCGAATGGCATCCACCTCAAATCTTAATTGATCACCTGGAACAACTGGTTTACGAAAACGTGTCTCATCAACTCCAACTAGGTAATATATTTCTTCTTGTTTTTCAACTACACTGGAATTTGGTTTTGCAAAAGAAAATATAGCTGCACATTGAGCCATAGCTTCAATTATGAATACTCCTGGCATAACAGGCATATCAGGAAAATGGCCAGTAAAAAAAGGCTCATTAATAGTTACATTCTTAATAGCGACAATTCTTTTCGCAGGTATCATTTCGAGAACCCTATCAACTAAAAGCATAGGATACCTGTGCGGAATCCTCGACATAATTTCTTGGATATCCAATTGCATTACATTTTCATCTGACATTATTCAACCTATTATTTTTTTCAAATTTAATCTATATTTGATATTACGGTAATTTTCATATTTTTTTCAAGTTCTAAAACCCTCTTTCTTAAGTCATATAAGGATTTCAGAGTTGCTGCATTTTTTTGCCACTCTTTATGAGGCTCAATAGGATATAAGCCTGTGTACCTTCCAGGCTCTGAAATATCATTCATAACGCCAGTGCCTCCAGAAATATGAATATCATCTCCAATAGTTAAATGCCCAGAAACCATAGAAGCACCTGCAAGTGTGCATCGATCACCGATTTTTGTTGATCCTGCAACGCCAACACAAGCAGCCATGGCTACATTTTGGCCTATGTCGCAGTTATGTGCAATCATAATTAAATTATCTAATTTTGCACCTTTTCTTATAATTGTGTCTGAAAGGGCTCCCCTATCAATACAGGTATTAGAGCCTATCTCTACATCATCCTCAATGATTACAGATCCAAATTGATGAATTTTTGACCAAGCACCTTTAGTTTCAGAATTATCTGGTGCAAATCCAAAACCTTCTGAGCCTATAACGGCACCACTATGAATAGTGCATTTTGAGCCGATGGAAACGTTAGGATATATTGTTACATTAGGATAGATAACGGTTTCATAACCTATAGTAGCCCCCTTACAGATTACAGATCCTGCCCTTATTTGAACTCTATCCCCTATTTTTACATTATCCTCTACCACTACATTAGGGCCAATCACTACAGAATGGCCAAGTATTGCTTCAGTGGAAATAACCGCTGAAGGATGAACATTAGCTTCAATATGTGCATTCTCTTTGTTGTAAAACCACTGAGTTAAACGAGAATACATAAGATATGGATTCTCGCAAATGACAACTGCAAAAGGAGGCTTGCTTGGATTGATATTAGGTAATTTGTCTAAGGCTTCAAGAGCAATACTAGGCATGACAACTGCACCAGCCCTAGTGGTTGAAAGTAAATTAAAAAACTTTGGGTTAGAAAGAAAGCTTATATCCTTCTGTTGAGCAGCTTCTAAAGAAGCAATGCCCGAGATAGAGGGGTCCTCGTTTGTAAATAATTCAACACTACGAGGTAACCCCTTATCACTGATCTCAGAAATTAATTTAGTTAATTTGACGCAACTATCTTTATCGATCATTTCTTAGTTTCAAGAGCTTTTATAACTTTATCAGTAATATCCACTCTATCACTAACAGCTACTGCTTCTTGAATAATAATATCGTAATCCTCTTCGGATGCAATATCTTGAATTGCACGATTTGCTTTATCTACAATTTGAGCAAATGCGTCTTGACGTCTACGATTAAAATCTTCCTGGAATTCACGTCTTTTTCTTTGAAGATTTGTATCTAAATCAGTCAACTCTCTTTGAGCTTTAGCTCTGTCTGAGTCAGTCATGACAGGTGCGTTTTTATCGAAATTCTCATACTTAGTTCTTAAGTCATTTGCTAACTTTTGAAGTTCAGTATCTCGTTTTTTAAACTCCTCTTCAATTTTTCTTTCTGCTTCCTTAGCTGGAGCAGATTCGGAAAGAAGTTTATTTGTATTAACGAATCCAATTTTTGGCACAAATGCTTTTTGTGGAGCAACTTTCTCGGCATCAGCAGGTTTGGCAACATCTGCTGGTTTAGCTGCTGGAGCTGATTTAACTTCATTTGTTTTTGGAGCTTGAGCTTGGCCTTGAGTTTGTGCTTGTGCAAATGTAGACGTGCTTAAAGCAAGTGTTAAAGCAGAAACTGATATTAATGTATTAATTTTTAACATAATAAATCCTTAAAACTTTTAGAAAGATGCACCAATTTGGAATTGGAATCTTTGTTTTTTATCGCCTTCTTTACTCTTAAGTGGATAAGCGTATGAGATTTGAAGAGGTCCTATTGGAGACTGCCATGACAAACCTACACCTGCTGAATAACGCCATCCGCATGGGTCATCAACTACACCACCATAACTAGGGTTACCTGCAGAACACTTCATGTCCCCACCAGTAACACCAACTTTTCCGGCATCCGCAAATAAGAACCAACGTAAAGATCGGTCATTTTGAGTACCAGGGAAAGGTAAATACAACTGTATATTACCTACGATTTTAGTATTTCCGCCCAAATAGTCACCAGTTAAAACATCTCTTGGACCTAATGAGGCTCCTTCATATCCCCTAACAGAACCGATACCACCAGCAAAAACATTTTTAATTACAGGGTATTTCTTAGCTGAACCATAAGTCCTACCCCAATCAGCAGCGAGGTTAAAAGCCAAGATATAGTCTTTGCTTAATGGCAAGTAATACTGTTGTTGAGCTGAAAGTTTATAGTATTTCAAATCACCAAAAGAAGCTAAAACACTAAGACTAGTTAAATAACCCTTGGTTGGGGCTATAGCATTATCGCGGGTATCTTTTGACCATCCTAGACTAAGAGTAAAAGAATTATTTTTCTCGCCGTACTCTTTAACAAAGTCCCTATAAGCGGCTGGAATTAAGAAACCACTTTCAACAGAAGGAAGTATAGTCTCATTCCTTTCAAAACCAAGGCCCAAAAATATTCTATCGTATTCTGAAATAGGTACGCCAAAATTCATATTAAGACCTAGTCCACGAACTTGATAAGTATCTTTTTCTTGATTTACAGCATTACTATAAGGCTTATCTAAACGATAATATAAGCTTGTTGTTCGACTAATGCCGCTACTAGTCCAATAAGGATCAGTATGAACAATAGAGAGATTTCTATTAGTTTTAGCTGTGTTAAACGAAACGGCTAAATTGGTACCTGAACCAAAAATATTATCCTGACTTATACCAGCCTGAAATGATAATTTATCTGTAGAGCCATACCCAACACCAACGTTAATAAGACCAGTAGGTTTTTCTTTAACATCGATGTTTACATCCACCTGATCATCTGTACCCTGAACAGGGGCTTGAGTCATTACAACATCATTAAAATAGCCAAGTCTATTTATACGATTAACTGATAATCCCAGACGTTCAGCATCATACCATGCACCTTCGTCTTGACGAATTTCACGACGAATAACTTCATCCCTAGTCCTAGTATTTCCGCCGATATTTATACGTCTTACATACATTCTTTTGCCTGGATTAATAAAGAATGTAAGGTCAACTTCTTGAGTGCCTGATATAGGAGTAGGAATCGGATTAACCTCTGCCAAAGCATATCCAAGACTACCAAGATATAATTTAATATCATTTACAGATGCTCTTGCTTCCGAAATCTTGAAGGTTCTACCCTCTCTATTGATTACACGGTCAAGAATTTCATCATTTAAGCCCATGGTATAACCCGATAATTTAATATTACGGATCTTATAAGGTTTACCTTCGCTTACAGTGAAATTGATACCTATATCCTCAAGGTTAGGAGAAATATTAACTTGTGGCGGATCTATGCGAACATCTAAATATCCACGGTCTATATAGTAATCACGTAAAATTTCTACATCATTTGCGAGTTTTTCACGTGAAAATTTATCAGTACCCGTATACCAAGTCATAAAACCTGGAGTTGTTAAATTCATTTGGCTTCTTAATCTAGAAGACGAGATTTCAGAATTACCTACAAAATTAATATCTCGAATTTTAGATTTACGCCCTTCTTTAATCTGAAAATTTACACCTACGCGGTTATTAGGAAGTGGTGTAAATATTTGCTTAATATCTACACTGTAGTTACCCACATTAACGTATTGATTTCTAATTTCGCCAACAGCTTTATTTAAAAGTGATGGGTTAAGTGGCCTTCCTTCACCAAATCCTAAATCACTTAGACTTTGAGTGATTTGTTTTGGATCAAAAATATTCATTCCGTCGAATATAACGGATGCAATTACAGGCCTCTCAACAACATTGATATAAACAATACCGTTTTTATGAGTGACCTTAATATCCTCAAATAGGCCTGTGGAGTGCATACGTTTGATAGTATCGCTTGCAACTGCAGGGGTAAATGTTGAGTTCACCCTAGCTGGTATAAAACCAAACACAGCTATGGCTTCAGTATTTTGAAGACCTGTGACAATAATGTCTTTAACTTTAAATGGCTGGAATTGAGCATAAACACTTGAAAAAGAGGTAAGTGCTGTAAGAACAAATCCAGATAAGATAGATGCAAATTTTATTTGTTTTTTTTCTGACGAAGAGGACATAAATAATTCCAAATCTTTATAATAAATTTAACTATATATTCTAGCATTAAAGCTAATACTTATAACTAGTTAATTAGCCTTAAAATATCATTCCTAAAAGCTATAAACATCAATCCTAATAATAAAGCATATCCAACGGTAACGATTCCTCTCATAAACTTTTCTGAAAGTTCTTTACCAGTAATGCCTTCAACCGCATGAATCAACATTTGACCGCCATCAAGCCCAGGCACTGGCAATAAGTTTAGTAAACCAATACTTACGCTTATTAGGGCTATAAATTGTAAGAAATTCATAACTCCAGTCTGAACTACCTGACCTGAATATTGTGCAATAGATATAGGACCAGATAAATTAGTTATTGATAAATCTCCAGTCACCATACGACCAAGTAATTTCAATGATATATAAGCCGTAACCCAAGTCTTCCGAACAGCCTTAAAAACCGATTCTATAGGCCCATAAGAGACATCAACTGTTGGAAAATCACCTCCTAACTGAGCCCCAATTCTGCCTATAGTTCCGCCTGATTCAGATTTGACCGAATCAGGTACTATAGAAATCGTTAAATCTGTACTATTCCGCTTTACCTGTAAAGTTAAGGTTTTATTAGCTGAGGATTTAATTATTTCAATAAGCTGACGACTATCTTCAACTTCAATACCATTTACTTGCTCAATTAAATCACCCTCGAGCAAAGCAGAACGTTGAGCAGCACCATCAGGAATTATTTTTATAATTTTTGGTTTAGGAAGTTTAAGCATCAAACCTGATACACCAAAAATATCATAATTCTCAAGATTGCCTTTGGCTGGTGGAAATGTCAGAGCAATAGTTTTCTCCACCCCATCACTACTCAATAATTTTATTTCTACTCTCTCACCTAGAGTAGCTGGCCCCAAGAGCTTCTCCATAGCTTGATTCCAGCTTAATATTTCAGAACCATTTACGGACAGGATCTTATCCCCTTTTTCTACGCCTGCACTATAAGCTAAAGTATTGATATAAGGCTTAGCAAGCAAAGGAGCAGGCTCTTTAACTCCCAAAATAAAAATAAAAGTATAAATAATTATGCCAAGCAAAAAACTAAAGAAAGGACCTGCAGCATAGATAAGAAATTTCTGAAATGGAGATTTCTCTGAAATACTACTCCCTTTCTTATATTCTGGATCCTCAAATTTAGGTTCATCCAAGGGTTTAACATACCCGCCTAGAGGCCATAGCGATACAGCCCATTCCGTACCCTTAGAATCTACTTTAGATATTAAAGTTCTACCAAATCCTAAAGAAAATTTCTCAACAAACACACCGTTTGCCCGTGCCACTAAATAGTGTCCCCACTCATGGAACACTACAACAATTGAAATAGTTATTATGAAAGCAACTAAACTTATAAGCATTAATTTATTGTTAAAGAAGTCAATTCTCTGATTCTAAGGTCAAAATCGATAATATCTTCAATATTAGTTAATTTTGTTTGAGAAATAGTTTCAAGCTGTTTGGCAATGATTTTGGAAATATCCATATATTTTATTTTCCCCTTAATAAATGCATCAACAGCTATTTCGTTAGAAGTATTAAAAATTTGGCAAGCCGCATTTCCTTCTGAAAGGGCTTCATAAGCCAATTTTAAACAAGGAAATTTTCTAAAATCTGGCTCCATAAACTCTAAACCTAAAAGTTTTGAAATATCAAATTGAGCCGCATTATGGCTAATTCTATCGGGATAGGCTAAGGCATATGAAATCGGAATTCTCATATCGTGATGCCCCAACTGGGCAAGCAAGGATCCATCAATATACTCAACTAATGAATGAATAATACTTTGTGGGTGTACCAACACATTTATTTGACTAAGATTTAAATCAAATAAATATTTTGCCTCTATTACTTCAAGACCCTTATTCACCATAGTTGATGAATCTATTGTTATTTTCTTACCCATCGACCAATTAGGATGCTTAGTGGCCTCATCTAAAGTAATTGTGTCGAATGAATCTAAAGGCCTTTTAAGAAATGGTCCGCCCGAAGCAGTAATATGTATTTTTTTTAAATGGTCTATTTTTCTAAGTCTAAAAGAAGTTTCAGAAGGTGGAAGACATTGAAATATAGCATTATGTTCACTATCTACAGGTAATAGCTCTGCCCTATTTTTAACAACAGTTTTCATGAAAAGCTCACCTGCGGTAACTAAAACTTCTTTATTAGCTAAAAGAATTTTTTTGGAATGCAATGCTGCTTCATATGCACTCTTAAGCCCAGCCGCTCCAACAATTGCACATACTACTATATCTACTTCAGGCATAGAACTAGCAGTACAAAAACCTTCATCCCCGACTAAAATTTCATATTTATATTGAAGGGGTGGCAATGCCTTAAACTCATCCAATTTTTTTTGGTTTGCAACTACGATTAAACTAGGACTAAATTCTGAAGCAATTTCGTGAAGCTTAGTTATATTGTTAAACCCACTTATGGCAAAAACTTCGTATCTATCAGGATTGCTCCTGATTACATCTAAAGTACTACTACCAATAGAACCAGTGGCACCAAGTATAGATATTTTTTGCCTAGGACTGCTCATAGCCTAAATTACAAGATGAAATATAAAAACAAGAGTCATAGAGAATGACATTACTGGAATAATAGAGTCTAGCCGATCCAAAAGCCCCCCATGGCCAGGAAGAAGGGATCCAGAGTCTTTCAAATTTGCCCTTCTTTTAAGAAGTGACTCATACAAATCACCTATCACAGAAAGAACCGCAAAAAGTGCCCCAATTAATGCTAATGCAAATACACTTAACTCTTTTGATAATGAGTATGAAAATGTGCCTTCAATATAGTAGCTTACGGCCATCCATACAACCGAAGCTAAAAGACCACATATAAATCCAGAATTAGTTTTAGCTGGACTAATCATGGAATTTAATTTCTTTCCGCCAAATAATTTACCCCCAAAATAAGCAAATATATCCGTACAAAATACTGACATTAATATGCTTAATAAATACCACGACCCTCTAAATTCATATATGGTCAATGCACTAATCCAAGCACCTGTACATGCTAAAACTGCAAACACTTGATGGAAAAGTCCATTATTTGATATCTCTAATTTTGGTTGATATAAATGAATTGGAACTAAAAATAACCAGGTAAAGCTTATGAAAAATTGCAATGTCATAAGCAAAGCAAAAACACCTGTGCTCCAGGGATAAGTATTGAAAATTTTAGGATGAGTTAAAGCATGTATTATTTGATTATCTTGAAATATCAAACAGTAAAGAAATACAAATAATGCCAAGCAAAAAATAGTTAAGGACAGAGCATTAGATTTTCTATTTTTGGATGAAAATAGCATCTTTAACCATTCATATAGTCCAATACATGATATGAAAGTTAAAAAGATAGCAAAATAAAGATTGTTCTCTGTAGTAAGAACAAAAAAGAGGACTGCAAGAAATATTATCGATGTTATGGTTCTAGTAAATAACATTTTCTAAACTTGATCAGAAGTCATACCAAACCGTCTCTCCCTGGATTGAAAATCTTTGAGAGCCTCCTCAAAATCAGAAACCTTCATATCGGGCCAAAACTTATTAGTGAAATATAATTCGCTATAAGCCGTCTGCCACAAAAGAAAGTTCGAAAGCCTATATTCTCCCCCTGTCCTAATGCACAAATCTGGCTCTGGTATATCATTAAGAGCTATAAATGGGGCTAGATCTTCTTCCTTAATTGGTTCAGTATTAAATTTATAGTTATTATGTTTAATCAAATTATTTATGGCATTCAAAATATCCCATCTACCGCCATAATTCGCACAAATATTTACGCATAAAGTAGAGTTATTTTGAGTCAATTCCTCAGCTTTTTGCATAAGAGTTTGTATATCATTAGTAAATGCAGTTCGATCTCCAATAATCCTAAGGCGGATATTATTTTTATGAAGTTTTGAAACCTCATTAGTAAGCACTTTTTTAAATAGCTTCATTAATAAATTGACTTCATTTTGAGGACGACGCCAATTTTCAGAGCTAAAGGCATAAATAGTTAAATAAGATACACCAAACTTAATACAGAATTCAACAGCATTTCTAACAGACTGCACGCCCTTCACATGACCTGAAGTTCTTGGTAGATTTCTGTTTTGAGCCCATCTGCCATTGCCATCCATTATGATGGCAATGTGTTTGGGTATTCTATTTGAAGTTGGGACTTGGAGAGTAGAACTTTGATTTAACATTAGGTTAGACTTTCATAATTTCAGCTTCTTTTTCTGAAATTATCTTATCAATCTCACCTACATATTTATCAGTCATTTTTTGAATGACCTCTTGTGCACGACGATCATCATCTTCAGAAATTTCTTTATCTTTAAGAAGCTTTTTAAGCGTATCGTTGCTATCACGACGCAAATTACGTATCGCAACTTTTGCATCCTCGCCTTCAGCTCTAACCACTTTAGTAAGATCTCGACGACGCTCTTCTGTGAGTGCTGGCATAGGAACACGAATAGACTCACCTAAAGTAATAGGATTCAAACCTAAGTCAGATTCTCTAATCGCTTTATCGATAGGACCAGCCATATTTTTCTCCCATGGCTGAACGCTTAAAGTTCTTGCATCAACTACAGAAACATTCGCTACTTGAGAAATTGGAACTAATGAACCATAGTAATCTACGGATACATGATCAAGAATGCCTGCATGTGCACGGCCAGTGCGGATTTTTGAAAGATTCGTTTTTAAACTTTCAATAGACTTGTTCATTCTAGATTCGGCAGAAGCCGTTATAGAAGTAATACTCATAAAATCCTCTGATTAAATGTGAACCAAGGTACCTTCATCTTCACCGAGAACAACTCTTTGAAGAGCACCAGGTTTGTTAATAGAAAAAACTTTAATAGGAAGTTTCTGATCACGACATAATGCAAATGCAGTCGCATCCATAATTTCTAGCTTTTTAGATAAAGCTTCATCAAAAGTTATGCTTGAATATCTAGTTGCAGAAGAATCTTTCTTAGGATCAGCAGTATAAATCCCATCTACTTTTGTTGCTTTCAAAACGATTTGAGCACCTATTTCAGCTCCTCTGAGAGCAGCAGCCGTATCTGTAGTAAAAAATGGATTTCCAGTTCCTGCGGCAAAAATTACAACTTTTTTCTCTTCTAGATATCTTAGAGCTTTAGGCCTAATATAAGGTTCAATAACTTGTTCTATATTAAGTGCTGATTGAACTCTAGAGACTACTCCGAAGGATTTAAGTGCATCTTGTAGTGCCAATGCATTCATAACAGTTGCAAGCATACCCATATAATCAGCTGTAGCTCTATCCATTCCTTGAGCCCCTGGGGCAATGCCTCTAAATATATTTCCCCCACCAATAACTATGGCCAATTCCACTCCAAGTTTAGTAACTTGAGCAATTTCTTCGGCCATGCGGGAAATGGTGGACCTATTTATTCCGAAAGAATCTTCTCCCATCAAAGCCTCACCAGATAGCTTCAATAGAACACGCTTAAATTTATCCGCCATATGACTAATTCTTGAAAAAAATTATCTGACATTTTAACAGTTATACATTGCGATTGCATATAAAAATCCCCCAGTAAATCTGGGGGAGAAACATAGCTATAAAGTGGCAATGCTTACGATCTAGTCATTGAAGCAACTTCTTCAGCAAAATTAGTTTGAGCCTTCTCAATTCCTTCACCAACGATAAATATATTGTATGACTTAATTGAAGCACCCTTCTCTTTAAGCATTTGCTCGACAGTTTGCTTATCGTTTTTAACGAAAGGTTGACCTAAAAGTGTATTCTCTTTTAAGAATTTAGTAATGGCACCTTGAACCATTTTTTCAACAATTTCAGCTGGTTTACCAGACTCTTGAGCTTTTTCTGAAGCTACTTTACGCTCTGATTCAAGATCTGACTCATTAATACCTGATTGATCTAAAGCTTTAGGTTTAGTAGCTGCGATATGCATAGCAAGATCTTTACCCACTGAATCATCACCTGAATATTCAACCATAACACCGATACGGCCACCGTGGTTATAAGTGGCAATTTTATCATTGGTTTCTACTCTGTGAAATCTACGAATAGTCATATTCTCGCCGATTTTACCTACTAAATCTGTGCGAGTAGATTCAACTGTACCGCTGCCAAGTTTAAGATCATTTAATGCAGAAACATCTGAAGGGTTTTCAGTAGCAACTAATTTAGCTAAAT
The DNA here is from genome assembly GCF_000687755.1 of Taylorella asinigenitalis ATCC 700933. Taxonomy (GTDB): domain Bacteria; phylum Pseudomonadota; class Gammaproteobacteria; order Burkholderiales; family Burkholderiaceae_B; genus Taylorella; species Taylorella asinigenitalis. Next base: position 60,293 of record NZ_JHXN01000001.1, on the reverse strand, counting down.
TTTGAACGAATTCAATAAATTCAGGATTTTTAGCTACAAAGTCAGTCTCACAGTTAACTTCCACTTGAGTACCAACATGACCATTTTGGCCATCAGTTACGTATTCACCAATTAAGCCCTCTGCAGTAACGCGTGAAGCTGCTTTAGTAGCTTTATTACCTAATTTGACGCGAAGAATTTCTTCAGCACGTGCCATATCCCCATCAGCTTCAGTAAGGGCTTTTTTGCACTCCATCATAGGTGCATCAGTTTTTTCGCGTAGGTCTTTAACCATACTTGCAGTAATTTCAGCCATATATACTCCAATTAATTTTCTAGTGTTTTCTTAAAAATATCGGCTACCAATGATAGCCGAATATTATTACTTTTTAGTGTTAGTCAAAATTCTTTAACAGAACTTATTCAGCATCTGATGATTCAGAATTTTCCTCAGAATAGTCCTCTGAGTTAGTCTCAACTGGTTCTTCAGAATCAAAATCCTCAGATTGAATCTCTTCAACTACTCCATTTAATCTTTGCTCACGACCCTCTAAAACTGCATTAGCTACGCCCTCAGCATAAATTTGAACAGCCCTAGAAGAGTCGTCGTTTCCTGGGATAATAAAATCAATACCCTCAGGTGAGTGGTTAGTATCAACTACAGCTACAACAGGTATACCCAAAGTGCGAGCTTCTTGAATTGCAATTTTATGATAGCCAACGTCAATAATAAAAAGTGCTGATGGCAATCTAGCCATATCTTTGATACCGCCTATGGATTTGTTTAATTTTTCCAAATCACGATTGAAATCTAAAGCTTCTTTTTTAGATAGTCTTTCAAGAGAACCGTCATTTTGAGCGGTTTCCATATCTTTTAATCGTTTAATAGAGCTACGAACAGTTTTGAAATTAGTCATCATGCCACCTAACCAACGATTATTAACGTATGGCATACCAGCACGAGTAGCTTCCTCAGCGATAATATCCTTAGCTGAACGTTTTGTACCAACAAATAGAATATCCTCTCCCCTAGCCGCTGTTTTGCGAATAAAAGCTAGTGCTTCTAGGTATTTTTCAATTGTTTTTTCTAAGTTGATAATGTGAATTTTGTTACGTTGACCAAAGATGAAAGGAGCCATCTTAGGATTCCAGTAACGTGTTTGGTGGCCAAAATGAACACCAGCTTCAAGCATATCACGCATAAGTGACATAAATTTCTCCTAAAGGGTTATAGGATTACTCAAGGTTTGGAATTTTAATTTTTATATCAAACACCCTTAAGATTGAGTAGATCCGAGTTAAATAATAAAATCAAAAAATCTAAAAATACGTTTAAATTTAAGTTTAATTCCTTTTATATCCCTAAACTTAAACCTAAAATTTTTATGTATTTTTAAAAAATTAAAGATTATAATTTTCTCATAATTTTCTATAAAAATCAAGCTTTTTATGCAAATTCTACTTGAACACTCTGATATTTCTGGCATGAAAGCTGCGTGTGAAGATGCGGCTAAAATACTTGACTTCCTAACCCCTTACGTAAAGGAAGGTGTTACAACAAAAACTTTAGATAATCTTACTATAGAATATATCAACGATGTTCTTCATGTCCAATCTGCTACCATAGGTTATGGTCCAAAGGGACACCCACCTTTTCCATCAAGCATATGTACATCGATAAATAATGTAGTATGTCACGGAATTCCAAATGAAAAGCAACTTAAAAATGGAGATATTATGAATATAGATGTCACCATTATTAAGGATGGTTGGTTTGGTGATACAAGTAGAATGTTCTTAATAGGTGAACCCTCTCTAAGAGCAAAATTGCTATCTGAGACTGCATTTGAGGCTATGTGGTTAGGTATTAGTCAGGTTAAACCTGGTGCTCATTTGGGTGATATTGGTTTTGCAATTCAAAATTACGTTCAATCCAAAGGATTTTCTGTGGTCAGAGATTATTGTGGCCATGGTGTTGGTAGAGTATTTCATGATGACCCTATGGTTTTGCACTACGGCAAAAAAGGAACTGGAATAGAACTTGTAGAAGGACTTACCTTTACAATCGAACCAATGATTAATGCTGGGGCGTATCAATGCAAAGTATTATCTGATGGATGGACTGTCGTTACAAAAGATAGAAGCCTATCAGCCCAATGGGAACACTCAATTAGAGTTACTAAAGATGGATATGAGGTTTTAACCCTATCCGATGGGGTACGCCCTCCTCCTGAATCTATTAAATCTTGATTTATGGAACTGCTTAAGAAGCGTGAAACATTAGATTCTAAGTTTCTTAATAAGGACTTAAGCCCAAAAGAATATCTATCTCTTTGGTCATCACTAATCGACCAAGAGATTTTGCATATTGCAAATGAGAAATTAAATCCAAACGAATATACAGTATTAGCCGTCGGGCGCTATGGAGCGGGCGAATTATTTCCATTTTCAGATATTGACTTATTGATACTAGTTCCAGAAGAATCTATAAACCAACAACAGATAGAAAATTTTTTTTCTGAAGTATGGAACTTAGGAATAAAAATTTCGCCACTAGTTCACACAGAAAAGAGTGTTCACGAGAGTATTGCCACAGATAATATGCTTGAGACTAGTATATTAACTGCAAGATATTTATACGGATCAACTGAAAAATATAAAAGTGTTAAATCCAAAATCCAAAATGGACACGATTCGAAGAAGTTTTTTTATAAGAAAATAATTGAAAGAAATCGCCGTCACGAAAAATACGATAATTCACCATATGCTTTAGAGCCAAACTGTAAGGATGCACCTGGAGCGTTGCGTGATCTTGATTTAGTTAAATGGCTTGCATTATCTAATGGACTCAAACCAGATTGGGACGCATTGGTCGAGGCCAATTTGCTATCGAGCAAAGAGGCAAAAGTTTTAGCGATATGTGAGGAAGATTTTAATAGGTTAAGAATATTATTGCACCTTTTAAACAAAAAAGCAGACGATCGGTTGCTATTTCATTTGCAGGATGAGGTGGCTATTTTCTTCGATAAATTACAAGAAGGCAGGCGCCCTTCAGAACCCTTTATGCAATCCTACTATAAGGTTTCTTCACAGGTAATTTTAATTACAGAATTTTTTATTAAAGCCCTAGAACTTCAAATTAATGAATCAGAAGAAAAAGAAGTTATAAGTTTGGATGAAAATTTTGTACTTGAGAATAATTTTCTTAAATTGAAACATGCAGATACCTTTAAAAAGGTTCCTGAACTTATTCTTAAGGCATTTTATTATTTACAAACAAAGGCCGATATTAATGATTTTTCTCTTGAACTACAAAGACAGATTTGGAGTCATAGAAAATTAATTGATGCTGATGTTATAGAAAGAAAAGATATAAATCAGATTTTTATTCAAATCTTAAGTTATCCAGAAGGCATTGTAAGAACAATACGCAGGCTAGATAAATTTAAAGTTCTTCACAGAATAATACCTCAGTTCAATAATATATCTGGACAAATGCAATACGACTTATATCATGCATACACAGTTGATCAGCATACTTTGCAGGTAATTAAATTTTTAAGACGTTTTACTATGCCAGAGTACGACAACGACCATCCATTGGCAGCAAAAATAATGCGAGATTTTTCTAATTCTTGGCTACTTTATATTGCCGCTATTTTTCATGATATTGCTAAAGGTCGAGGCGGCGACCATTCAGAATTAGGTGCACAGGATATATCTGAATATGCCATTCGAATTGGATTAGATGAAGCTGATAGAGAACTATTGGTTTTTCTTGTTCGCAATCATTTATTAATGTCAACTTATGCTCAGAAAAAGGATACAAGCCACCCTGAAATAGTACTTGAATTTGTAAATTCAATAAAAAATATTCGATATTTAAATGCTCTATATTTGCTGACCATTGCGGATATAAAAGGCACAAATCCTAAGCTTTGGAATAGCTGGAGAGCCAATCTTATCGATAAGCTATATGAGCAGGCATCGCAATTTATTCATAAAGAGAGCGAAGAAGTTGAGGGCGGGAACATTGCCACCAGAAAAAATGAGGCTTTAAATTTTATAGATTTTGAATCTGAAGACCAAAATTATAAAAAGAGTATCCAAGAATTATGGGGCAGTTTTGGGGCGGATTATTTCTATCGCAATGAAGCTCAAGTTATTGCATGGCACGCAAATTCAATTCTAAATGCAAAATCGAAGGCACTGCCTCTTGTATTTTGTGAATCATTGTCAGATGATCATTTCAGGGTCGGTATTTGGGCTAAAGATAGACCTCGCCTCTTTTTAGATATTCTAGGCTTTTTTCATAAACATAAGATAAATATTCTTGATGCAAAAATTCATACGTCTACAAATGGCTTTGCATTAGATACTATTATTTGTGAATTTGGCCCTTATACTGAGATGTACAGGGATAAGGTTAAATTTATAGAAGAGGCCTTAAGCGAGGATATTGCCACTTCAAAGGATAGTGTTATACCTGAGCAAAGTTTACCAATTAATAAAGAGATGCGACGTATGAAGGTCTTTCCAATACGTCCAGAAGTTAATATTGAGCAAAAAAACGATAGTTCATCGTTCGTAATGACTATAATTTCAAACGATAGGCCAGGAATTTTGTATCATATTGCCAAGCTGCTCGATTCAAACGAAATTAACCTCGAGATGGCCAAAATTTTAACTTTGGGCCAGAGGGTGGAGGACGTTTTTCTAATTAGCAGCGAGAAACTTTATGAAGAGTCTTTTAGAAATAAACTTATTGATGAAATATACCTATACCTTCAATCTATTATTCCCTAGCTTAAAACAAAGATATGTTTAGTATTATTCTTGGAAGCTTTTTGTTAGTTGTGGGTACGATATTGCCCATTGTAAATCCGCCTGGGGTTGCTCCTATTTTCTGGTCTCTTACTACTGGTGCGAGTAATAAAACTCGTAAAATCTTAGCCAAAAAAGTTGCAATCAATGCCATATTTATCGTTGTTGTGGCTACGTTTCTCGGGAAATTGGTTTTATTTGCACTTGGAATTTCTATTCCAGCTGTAAGGATTGCTGGTGGTTTACTTGTTATTGGTGCGGCATGGAAGTTATTAAATGCTGAAGACCCTGACACAGGTATTCATGATATTTCTGCTGAAACATACACTTTAGATAAAGCTAAAAGCAACGCATTCTACCCTCTTACATTTCCAATTACTTGTGGACCAGGATCCGTTGCTGCGGCTATCACATTAGGTACTTCATTTTCATATTCAACATTTGATTTGGTGCTTCTGGCTAATATTATTGGAACTATATTGGGGGCCGTAGGCGTAGGATTGGCTATTTTTGTTAGTCTTTACTTTGCTGCAGAATTACTTCATAGATTAGGTAATCAAGGTACAGTAATTTTTATGCGCTTAAGTGCGTTTATACTTTTGTGTATCGGCGTTCAAATCTTGTGGACTGGATTACACGAATTTATCCTAATATTGAATAATGATATACAATAGATAAAACATTTTTAATAAAACATTAATAATGAGAACACGCAGCATCCTAAATATAATTTCTATTTTATGCGTCTTATCCGTGGGTTTTGCTCTTTTTACTCAGTACTACTGGGACATGCGTCCATGTGCGTGGTGCGTTTTAGCTAGACTAATATTCATATTAATATTTATATTTGCTGTTGTATTTAATTTTTTCTCATCTCATGGGGCTAAAAAATTCGGAACATTTATGACATTTGTATTGGCTGTACTCGGGGTCATTGCCACCGTATATCAATATACAGTCGCAAATAAGTCATTCTCATGCGATTTAACCCTTGCAGATAAGATTGTGTCACAGTGGCTTGGTCTTGATAAGTTGCTACCTGAGGTATTTGGTATTTATGCTTCATGCCTTGACGCTAGTGTGGATTTATTTGGAATTGAATATGTCCTATGGGCTTTGATGGTTTTTGCACTTATAGCACTACTATCTTTAGCTGGAATATTTAGTAAGCGACGTCTACCAAATAGGGCACTTTTCAAATAGTCATACTATATAAATTGATTTAAATCAATCTTGTCTAATCAAGATTAATACTAATGTTAATTTGAATGTTAGATAATTAAAATTTCCAAAGTCTTTTTTCAATTGGTGTTTTATGTCTAATCAAACAATTACTGAAACCTCTAAAGTATTAATGAACCCTCAAGTTGAACAAACTGGTATTGAGGGCAGCTTGCCGAGCTATCATATTAGTCCTCAAGACATAGCTAAAATCATTCAAGCTCAAGGGTTGAAAGCAACATTTGAGGGCATGTTAAAGTACATGTACGATGATTATCTCAAATGGGAAGAATTCGATAAGATTGCTCGAGTAGGAAACTATGCAAAAAATGGCGTTTTAGAGCTTATGCCTATCGCTAATAATGAGCAATATAGTTTTAAATATGTTAACTGTCACCCTACCAATCCAGCTAAAGGTCTTTCAACGGTTCTTGCTTTTGGAGCTTTAGTCGATTCAGAAACTGGACAACCAGAAGTCATTAGTGAATTTACCCTAACTACAGCATTTAGAACTGCAACTATGTCAGTGTTAGTTGCAAAATACCTTGCTAGAAAAGATAGTAAGAGAATGGCAATTATAGGGAATGGATGTCAGAGTGAATTCCAAATTTTAGCCTTCCATTTCATCTTGGGTATATCAGAAGTTGCTCTATTTGATATAGACAGAAATGCTAGTGAAAAGCTCGCAAAAAACCTAGAGAAATTTGGAATTAAAACTGAAATTTTTGATAACGTAGCCGATTGCGTTAAAGGGGCTGATATCGTCACGACGGTAACTGCAGAATATTCTAAAGCTCATATCCTTAAAGATGAAATGATTGAACCAGGAATGCATATTAATGCTGTGGGAGGTGATAGTCCAGGCAAAACTGAACTTGATCCAGCGATTTTAGATCGTACTACTACATATATCGAATTTGAGCCTCAAACACGTGTAGAGGGCGAAATTCAAAACAAAGGCGATGACTATAAAGTCAACTACGTTTCTGAATTATTCAAAAACGATAAATATGCACGCAAATCAGATGATGAAATTACACTTTTCGATTCTGTGGGCTTCGCACTAGAAGATTATTCTGCGATTCGTTATATGAAAGATATCGCAATGAAACTTGGAATTGCGAAACCTCTTGCTGTGGTACCTGATTTAGAAGATCCTAAGGACCTTTTCGGTTACCTGAAAGCTTAATTTGTAAAGTTTAACTCCTAGCCCGCCTCTTCTATAACATTTGTTATGTTGGGGCGGGTGATTTTTTTTACTTAACTACTTCTACTTTCGCTAAGTTTTCTTAGAAATTGCTCATCAACATCACCAGTGACGTATTTTCCATCAAAACAAGAAGCGTCAAAGTTTTCTATATCAGGATTAATATCATTTAAGGCAGAAATTACATCCTGTAGATCTTGATATACCAAGGCATCAGCCCCTATGACATCTCTAATTTCCTCTATGGACCTATTATGTGCAATTAATTCTGCTTGCGTAGGCATATCTATGCCATAAACATTTGGAAATCGAACAGGAGGTGCTGCAGATGCAAAAAACACCTTTTTAGCTCCAGCAGCTCTTGCAAGTTCAACAATCTCTCGACTAGTCGTACCCCGAACTATAGAGTCGTCAACAAGTAAAACATTCTTATCTTTAAACTCAACACCCATAGGATTTAATTTTTGACGAACAGATTTTCTGCGTACCGCCTGACCGGGCATAATAAATGTTCTGCCAACATATCTGTTTTTTATAAATCCTTCTCTATTCGGTAAACCCAGTCTAGAGGCTAATTGCATAGCCACAGGTCTTGATGTATCAGGAATAGGCATAACAACGTCAATTTCTTTTATATCAAGCTCGGATTGTACTTTTTTCGCCAAGTACTCTCCCATTTTTAATCTTGCGTTATAAACATTAATTCCATTTATTGTTGAATCTGGTCTAGCAAAATAGATATATTCAAAAATACATGGACACAGCTTTGCGTTTTCCGCACATAATTCGCTCACAGGCTGACCATCATCACCTATAAATACCGCCTCTCCAGGCAATATATCTCTCACAAAAGAAAATCCAATACCTTCCAAAGCAACTGATTCAGATGCAAACATCCACTCAGTCCCTTCATCTGTTTCAAATTTTCCAAGGCACAGTGGCCTAATACCATATGGGTCCCTAAAAGCCAGCATGCCAATACCAGATATTTCAGCTACAACTGCATAGGCACCTCTAGCACGTTTATGAACTGCTTTTACCGCCCTAAAAACCATATCGCTATTTGATTTTGCTACTGGAATTGAGTTTTGCAATTCATGTGCAAACACATTCAAAAGCACTTCTGAATCTGAGTTAGTGTTTATATGTCTGCGATCTACTTTAAACAACTCTTCTCTTAAAGCATCTGGATTTGTGAGATTGCCGTTATGTGCAAAAACAATACCAAACGGAGCATTAACGTATAGAGGCTGTGCTTCTTCTAAACTAGTGCTTGAGCCTGATGTAGGATATCTAACTTGCCCAATTCCTGATAATCCGTTTAGAGTGCGCATATTTTTAGTCTGAAAAATATCTCGCACATAGCCTTGTTCTTTGTGAACATAAAATCGTTTATTTTCTATGGTGGCAATGCCCGCCGCATCCTGCCCTCTATGTTGAAGCAAAAGCAATGCGTCATACACTCTTTGATTTACTGGATTTAATCCATTAATGGCAACAATTCCGCACATATCAAATCCTAATTAACAAAATTATTTTCTCCATATGGAAGCGAATTCGAATATTTTTCTGGAAGCATATCTTTGAGTTTTAATACAGCCATTTCTGCTTTGGATGAGAATTTGGCATTTTGCCACCAAGTCTCCTTAGGTAAATCTGTATAACCAGCCACAATAACTAGCAAAATTACTATGGCTAGACCTCTTAAAACACCAAATAAAAGACCAACAAAGCTATCAGCCCCACCTAATCCTGTGTAGCTAATCATTGAGCTTATAAAACGATTTATAAACCCGACAAGAATTAGAAGCAGAATAAACAATAAACAATAAGTGGCTACATACGAAGCATAATAATTTTCGAAAATATCGTATGCATATGGCAATAAATATGGACCAAATCTCAAGGTCCCAAATGCCGCAGCTACATATGTAAGTAATGAGAAAACCTCTCTTACAAAACCACGAAAATACCCAAAAATCGCTGACAACACAACGATTGCAATAACAACATAATCGAATTCAGTCATTATTTATTAGCTATATAACCGTCTGAATATCCCAATGCTCTAAGTCTAGCAAGAGCTGCTTGAGCAGATTCTTTTGTCGCAAAAGGGCCGACACGAAGTCTATAAGTCTGTTTACCATTTACTGATGCCGTTTGAATAAATGTATTACTCACACCAGATTGAATTAATTTTTCTCTAAGTTTACGAGCCTCAGACATATTGTTTAGGGATGCCACTTGAACAGAATAATTTCCGCTACTAGCAACATTTTTTTGAGTTTTAGTATCATTTTTCTTTGTATCATTAGAAGCGGTCTTAGGCGGTTCTTTTCCTTGCAAAATTGCCCTAGCCTTAGAACCATCATCTGTTCTTGTAACCTTGGTATCCTTTTTAGTATCTTTTTTAGTAGCAACTGGCTCTTTAGGCTCTTTAGGTTCTTTTGGCTTAGCTGGCTTTGTGTCTACTATAGGCTCTTCAATATTAGGGGGTTCAGTAGTTGTAGTACCCTGAGCTATAGATTGTCCGCTTGGACTAGTAGTACCTGTGCTCGGTGCAGGTTTTACTACTGTGCCCTGTGCTTCATTCGATGTATTGTTAGATGGTACAACCACTTGTACTGGTTCCTTAGGACCTGTTCTTACAGGTGGTTCTAATGGAGCAACTTCTCCATTAGTATTTATGGGCTTATCGTTAGAAAATATCATAGGTAATACAATGATTGCAATGATAGCTAAGAATAGTGCTCCAATTAATTTACTTCTTGCTCTATACTTCATATCATTAGATTGTTGCTGAGCAATTTTAGATTTCTGTATAGGATTTCTTTGATTACCTGATGACTTAAATATACCCATTTGTACTCACTTATCAATAAACTCTTTAATTTCAGAGACTGTTAAAAAAGATCCAAACACTACAATTCTATCCTCTTTCTTAGCATTAGATTTTACTTCTTTATAAGCCTGAATTGGGGATGAAAACGTAAGAATTTTTGGAAGTCCTTCCGCATCAGGTGGCAATAATTTCCTAATCCTCTCAGCCACCTCTATAGCCTCACTCCCCCTAGGCCCATCCAAATCACATAAATACCAATAATCAACGATTCCTTTAAAGCACTTTACAATACCTTCAAGGTCCTTATCTTTTAAAACTCCAAATACTGCATATGTATAAGGAAAATAGGACATGCTTTTAAGGTTATGTGCCAAAGCAGATGCAGAATGAGGATTATGGGCTACATCGATCACCGTTACAGGTTGACCTGGCAATATTTCAAATCGCCCAGATAAAGAGGCATTTACTAAACCAGTTTTTATATACTGAATTGGAACGGGTAGAGCCCCTTTTAGAGCGTCAATACAAGCAAGAGCTGCAGATGCGTTAAGTAGTTGGTTTGCACCTCTTAAAGCTGGATGTGGCAATGCATGTTTTTTTCCCTCTCGAGATGCAAATGCCCACTGAAGTTTATCTGCAGAATAATTAAAATCTCTATTAATCAACCACAAGTCACACCCAATTTCTTGAGCATGGTCTAAAACAGACTGAGGTGGCAATGGATCCGATACTATCCCTGGCTTATCTTTTCTAAATATGCCAGCTTTCTCAAACCCTATTTTCTCTCGTGTATTTCCCAAATACTCGGTATGGTCAATATCAATACTAGAAATAATACTAGCATCTGCGTCAATTAAATTTACCGCATCTAGCCTACCACCTAAACCAACTTCAAGTATCCATAAGTCCAAATTTGCATTTTTAAAAATATAAAATGCAGCTAAAGTTGTGTACTCAAAATAACTTAAACTAATATCTTCTTTTATTAACTCTATATGTTCTAAAGCTTCGATAATTAATTCATCCGAGACTTCTTGCTGATTTATACGAATTCTTTCATTGAATTTAATAAGATGAGGTGAAGTATATTTACCTACGGAGAAGCCTGCAGCAGAATAGATTGATTCAAGATAAGTACAGGTTGAACCCTTTCCGTTTGTACCGCCTACAACAATTTTTATTGATTGAGTTTCCGAGATCTTTAGTCTATTGAAAACTTCTCTTATTCTATCTAAACCTAAATCAATACTTTTGGAATGAAGGCCCTCAATATAAGAGAGCCAATCGCTAAGATTTTTTTTTGACATATTAAGATTAAGGCCCCTCTAAAAGATGAGGGTATAAATTATCTTCTGTTTTCTACGCCTTTATAACCACGAAGCATACGAATTAAGGTAGCATCTTTTTGAATCAAGTGATGATAATATGCCCCAACCACATGCAGTATAAAACTAACACTAAATACCCAGAACATAGTTGAGTGAACGGTATGGAATGTTCCAGCTAATTGACCATCAATAGGTGTCGGTCTGCCATTTGAACCCATAGGTTCTGGGGCAATAATTTCGAACCCGACTAACTCTAGCCCACGTCCACCGTAATATCCCATTAATAAGCCTGATAGCGGGAAAATAATTGTAGATAGAAGAAGGATCCAGTGAACAATTTTTGAGATTACGATTAGTAGTTGATATGGTCTAGTCGATATATCTTTAGGCCATCCTTCTATAAAACGATTAATCACTCGCACAAGAGAGAGAATTAAGACCAAAGACCCCAACATTTTGTGATATGGAAATGGAACACCCATATCTTTTAAAAATAGCGGAATACAGAATACAAATAAAAATAGTATTGCAATAATCCAATGCATAGCCCTTGAGAATGCTGAAATGTTTAAGTTATTCATAACTATCCTTCTTAAAAAAAAGCCCTAGAAACGCGGCTAGGGCAAAAGCTTATTTTTTGCGTTTTGGAGGTAAATCTGTGCAACTACCGTGAGCAACTTCAGCAGCCATGCCCACCGATTCACCTAATGTTGGATGTGGGTGGATGGTTTTACCTATATCAACCATATCAGCACCCATTTCAATAGCCAAAATTGCTTCTGAGATTAAGTCGCCTGCATTGGTTCCGACTATGCTAGCACCTAAAATCCTGTGCGTTTCGGAATCGAAAATTAATTTTGTAAAGCCTTCATCCCTACCGTTTGCAATTGCTCTACCTGAAGCTGCCCAAGGAAACAACCCTACTTCTATACTAATGCCCTCTTCTTTAGCTTTTTCTTCAGTTAGTCCAACCCAAGCAATTTCAGGGTTAGTATAAGCAACGTTTGGTATTACTCTTGCATCAAAGGCAGTTTTTAAACCAGATATCACCTCTGCAGCTACATGACCCTCATGAACAGCTTTATGTGCAAGCATAGGTTGTCCAACTATGTCTCCAATAGCAAATATATGACTTATATTAGTACGCATATGATCTGTTACTGGAATAAAACCTCGATCATCTACTTTAACTCCAGCTTTTTCAACATTAATTAGTTTCCCATTAGGTATTCTTCCAACCGCCTGCAAAACCAAATCGTATTTTTGCGGCTCTTTTGGGGCTTTATCACCTTCTAAAGTAACATATATTCCATCTTTTTGGGCTTTAGCTGAAACTGTTTGAGTATTTACAAAAATATTTGCAAACCTATTTTGGTTGAATTTTTGCCATACTTTAATAGCATCTTTATCGGCTCCGCGCATAATAACATCGCCCCTCTCTACAACATCTACTTTTGAACCAAGCGATGAGTAGACAGTGCCCATTTCTAAACCAATGATACCAGCCCCAATGATAAGCATACGTTCTGGAATAAATGGAAGTTCCAACGCCCCAGTTGAATCTACTATTCTTTTATCTTTAGGCAAAAATGGAAGTTCAAATGATTCACTTCCAGCTGCAATAATGCAGTATTTGAAGGAATAGATTTTGTTTTCGCCAGAATTTAAAGAGACTTCAAAACTATGTTCGTCATTGAATTTGGCAGTCCCATTGATAATATCAACTTTGCGTGCCTTAGCCATACCAGATAATCCTGTAGTAAGCTTTTTGACCACATTATTTTTGAAAGTTCTAAGTTTATCTAGGTCAATTGAAGGTTCACCAAATGTAATGCCATTTGATGCAAGGTGTTTAGCCTCCTCCATAATAGCTACACTATGGAGCAATGCTTTTGATGGAATACATCCCACATTTAAACAAACACCGCCCAAAGTTGGGTCGCGCTCAATAATCGCAGTTTTAACACCTAGGTCAGCTGCTCTAAAAGCAGCAGAATAGCCTCCTGGACCAGCACCTAAAACAATCAATTCATAATCAAAATCGCCTTCGGGCTCGGGATAGTCTGAAGCACTATCTGAACTTTCTTTGGATTTTGATTCTTCTGTATCTTTATTTATATCATCAGATTTTTCTTCAGCTTTTTTAGGTGTATCCTGTGATTTTGAGGTATCTGAAGCCTCTTTAGAATCCTTTTCTTTTTTAGAAGATGAAGTAGTATCAGCATCAATCTCTAAAATTACATCACCTTGATTTACTTTATCGCCTAACTTTACTAAAACCTTTTTTACAATACCAGCTTGTTCAGAAGGAATTTCCATTGAAGCTTTATCAGATTCAACTGTTAGAAGACTTTGATTTTCCTCAATTCTATCTCCCTCATTTACAATCAGTTCGATTACAGTAACATCCTTAAAATCACCAATATCAGGAATTTTTACTTTTTCAGACATATTACTTCCTTAAATCAAAGCTCGTCTAAAGTCAGATAATAGCTGACTTAGGAACGCATTAAATCTAGCTGCCGCTGCACCATCAATAATTCTGTGATCGTAAGAAAGCGAAAGCGGTAAAGTTAATCTTGGTTTAAATTCCTTCCCGTCCCAGACAGGTTTTTGATAAGAACGGCTAACACCCAAAATAGCAACTTCTGGAGCATTGATAATTGGTGTAAAGTGAGTTCCGCCTATGCCACCCAAAGATGAAATCGTAAAACATCCCCCCTGCATTTGAGTAGGACTTAATTTTCCATCTCTAGCAAGTTTTGCTAGTTCAGCAGTCTCTTTAGCTATATCCGATACAGATTTTTTATCTGCATCTTTAATTACTGGAACTACCAAACCATTAGGAGTATCGGCCGCAAAGCCTATATGGTAGTATTTTTTATAAACTAAATTTTCTCCGTCAATAGACGCATTAAATTCAGGAAATTTCTTAAGGGCTTGTACAACTGCTTTAAATATAAATGCAAGCATCGTGAATTTAGTGCCAGCTTTTTCATATTCCTTATTAAGCTGAACACGGAAAGCTTCCAAATCCGTAATATCCGCCTCATCATTATTAGTAACATGAGGGATCATTACCCAGTTTCTATGAAGGTTTGCACCTGAGATTTTTTTAATCCTTGATAATGGCTTAGTATCGACTTCACCAAATTTAGCAAAATCCACTTTTGGCCAATCAAGCAAAGATAAACCACTACCACCTAAAGTAGAAGAGCCAGTAGTAATCCCTCCAGGAGCTGAGAGAGCAGATTTTACGAAGTTTCTAACATCATCTAAAACAATTCTACTCTTACGACCAGTTCCCTTAACTTGACTTAAATCTACCCCAAGTGATCTAGCAAACTGCCTTACTGAAGGTGATGCATGTGGAAGATTTCTAATTTCTTTGCCTGAAAGTGCAAATGCAGCTGTTGGTGATTCTTTGGTCTTTCCAACCTTATCCCCCGCATCAGAACTTTGAGCGACATAAGTTTTAGAACTTTGTTTATGTTCACTTTCAGGTGGCAATGCAGTTGCTTCTTCTTTTGATGATTTTGACTTAGGTTCAGTTTGTTCCTTAGGCTCTTTAGGCTCTGAGGCGGCTTCAACCTTTGGCTCCTCTTTCGTATCCTTACTTGAATCATCTTTATCAGAAGGTTCAAGAGTAAGCAATACTACACCTTCACTTACCTTGTCCCCAAGCTTTACACGCATCGATTTGATAACCCCCGATGCACTACTTGGTATTTCCATAGAAGCTTTATCAGATTCGACAGTTATTATGCTGTCGTTTTCCGAAATTGAATCACCCTCTTTAACTAAAACTTCGATAACTGAAACATCATCGAAATCACCTATATCTGGAACTTTTACTTCAACTAATTGACTCATATTTATTCCTATTAAGCTCGTTGAGGATTGACTTTATTGATATCAATTTTGTATTTCTTGATGGCTTCAGAGACTTTTTTAGACTCAATAGAACCTTCATCAGCTAAAGCTTTTAATGCAGAAAGCACTACAAAGTAACGATCTACTTCAAAAAAGTTTCTAAGCTTATGTCTAAAATCTGAACGTCCAAAACCGTCGGTGCCAAGAACGCGATATGTACGATCTGCTGGTATAAATTCACGAATTTGATCAGCAAAAGTTTTCATATAGTCTGTAGATGCAATGATAGGACCTTGTGTTCCTTCAAGCATTTGAGTTACATATGCTTTCTTAGGCTTGCTAGTTGGGTTTAAAAGGTTATAGCGATTTACGTCCAATCCATCTCTACGAAGTTCAGTAAAGCTTGGGCATGACCAAACATCAGCCGAGATTTTCCAATCTTTTTCAAGCAAATCCTTAGCAGCTTCAACTTCCCTAAGAATGGTGCCCGAACCCATTAATTGAACTTTTAATTTTGATTTAAGATCAGATTTTTTAAGTAAATACATACCTTTTAATATGCCTTCAATATCTTCTTCCCTTAAACCTGGTTGTGGGTAACTTTCATTCATTAAAGTTAGGTAATAGAAGACATTTTCCTGGTCTTCAACCATGCGTTTTAAGCCTCTTTGCATAATAACTGCTACTTCATGAGCATATGTTGGGTCATAAGAAACGCAATTAGGAATTGTTGAAGCCATTAGATGACTATGACCATCTTCATGCTGCAGACCTTCACCATTTAATGTTGTGCGACCAGCTGTACCTCCTAGTAGGAATCCACGAGCCTGCATATCCCCAGCAGCATAAATAAAATCCCCAACCCTTTGGAATCCAAACATAGAATAGAAGATAAAAAACGGAATCATTATTCTATTATTTGTAGAGTAAGATGTAGCAGCCGCAATCCAAGAACACAACGCCCCTGCTTCATTAATACCCTCTTGCAAAAGCTGACCATCTTTCTCTTCGCGATAATACATCACCTGAGCTTTATCTACTGGGATATATTTTTGGCCTTCATTAGCGTAAATACCAATTTGTCTAAATAAGCCTTCCATACCAAATGTTCGAGATTCATCTGATAGGATTGGTACCACACGCTCACCTAATTTTTTATCTCTAAGTAGCTGATTTAAGAATCTTACAAATGCCTGAGTTGAAGAGATAGAGCGACCTTCAGCGGTAGCCTCATATACTGATTTAAATGCATCAAGTTCAGGGGCTTTAAATTTTTCATCTGAAGTAATACGACGTTTAGGATAATATCCGCCAAGTTTTTCTCGATGCTCTCGAAGATACTTCATTTCTGGTGAATCTTCAGAAGGCTTGAAATATGGAACATCATCTACTTGATCATCAGGAATTGGAATATTAAATCTATCTCTAAAACCTCTAACATCATCTGCACCTAGTTTCTTTTGTTGGTGAGCAGGATTTTTTCCTTGGGCAACGTGTCCGAGACCGTATCCCTTAATGGTTTTAGCTAGAATAACTGTAGGTTGACCCTCTGTTTTCATAGCAGCATCAAAAGCAGCATACACTTTATTTGGGTCATGACCACCGCGATTAAGTCTCCAAATTTCTTCATCACTCATGCGGCTTACCATCTCTAGAGTTCTTGGATCTTTTGCAAAGAAATGCTCTCTCACATAAGCCCCATCGTTTGCCTTATAGGCTTGGTACTCGCCATCTACAGTTTCTTCCATAATTTTTAGAAGAGCACCATCTTTATCTCTAGCTAGTAATGGGTCCCAATAGCTACCCCAAATTAATTTAATAACATTCCAACCAGAGCCTCTAAACTCTCCTTCAAGTTCTTGAATAATCTTACCGTTACCGCGAACCGGACCATCTAATCTTTGTAGATTGCAATTAATAACAAAAATCAAATTATCTAATTTTTCACGTGAAGCAAGACCAATAGCACCCATAGATTCAGGTTCATCCATCTCGCCGTCACCGCAGAAACACCATACTTTACGTTTTGATGTATCCGCAATTCCACGTGCATGGAGATATTTAAGGAAACGAGCCTGATATATAGCCATCATTGGGCCAAGACCCATAGAAACCGTTGGGAACTGCCAGAATTCAGGAAGTAATTTTGGATGAGGATAAGAAGGAAGACCATTACCGTCTACTTCTTGGCGGAAATGTTCTAGTTGCTCTTCAGAAATACGACCTTCAAGAAATGCACGAGAATAAATTCCAGGAGATGAATGACCTTGGAAATACACTAAGTCTCCACCGTGGTCTTCAGTCTCAGCATGCCAAAAGTGATGTTGACCACAACTAATCATAGTAGCCAAAGATGCAAAAGAAGCAAGATGGCCTCCTAATGTCCCGCCATCGCCTGGGTCCAGTCTATTAGCTCGTATAACCATAGCCATTGAGTTCCAGCGAACGTAAGCTCTAATTCTGGCTTCAAGTTCTAAATTACCTGGATATTTAGGCTGTAATCCTGGTGGTATTGTATTTACGTAAGCAGTCTGAGGATTAAAAGGAATATTTGAACCAGATCTTCGAGCTAGTTCTGTAAGTTGTTCAATAAGGAAATGTGCTCTTTCAGGCCCGTCGCGATCTAAGACAGATTCAAGGGCTTCGAGCCATTCCTTAGTTTCGGTCTTATCAATGTCGTTTTGCTTAATAGTCATATAAAACACATCTCCTATATATTCATGAGATTAATGAAATTCTGTAATTTTAACGGATTTTACTATTAAACTTTTTAATAAAAGTTACCAATCAGATAAAGAAATAGGTAAAATCTCTTGTCTCTTAAATTTAGTAAGTATGTACGATAATACTCAATTTTTAAGTCAAAATTTCACCCCTAAAAAGCGCTCAAGAATGCTTCCTTGGGTAGTTTTGTTTGCAATAGTTGTACTCTTAATACTTATATTTCTCTCTGTTCTTGGTTACCAAGACCTTAGGAATTATATAAATTCTTACTCACACGAAAATGGCTTAAAAAATCATCAAGATTTACTTTTCTTTATTATTCTGCTTCTAGCTGTGTTTATTCTTTTTATCTTCACTTTAATGTGGAAGGATGCACGCAAAAGATATAGAACAGAACTAAAACTAGAAAATGAAATTTTATTCCGAAGGGCTATGGAAAACTCCATGTCCACTGGTATGCGAGTAATTGATCTTAAAGGACAAATACTTTACGTTAATCCAGCCTTTTGTAGACTTATCGGATGGGATGAAAGTTCATTAGTTGGCACATCCCCACCTTATGCATATTGGATTCCAGGAAATCATAAAGAACACATTCGCTCAATGGATATAGTTTTAAGTGGTAGAACACCAACTTCTGGCATTGAAATAGACGTACAAAGACGTGATGGCTCACAATTTACAACTTGCTTATACGTCTCCCCTTTGAGAAGTCCAAACGGTGAGCAAATGGGATGGATGACCTCAATGACTGATATTACTGAGTCTAAGCGATCGCGCCTAGCTTTGTCTGCAGCTCATGAACGCTTTATGACAGTACTAGAAAGTATGGATGATGCTATATCAGTTTGCTTTAAAGGAAATAAAGGACTTGAACTCTTATTTGCAAATCAAAAATATCGAGCTTTCTTTGGCAATAGTCCTCAAGGACATCAGGAATTATCTGATACTCAAAATATAAATTTTGAACAAACTAATCTATATAAATCCCCTTCGCTAAATTCGTGGTTTGAGGTTAATTCTAGATCCTTAACCTGGACTGATGGAAGAAAAGTGACACTTCAAGTTGCACGAGACGTTACTGAAAAACTTAAAAACGAAGAAGCGTATAGAATGCAACAAGAAAAAATCGAACTCACCAGTAGATTAACAACTATGGGTGAGATGGCCTCCATGCTAGCGCACGAATTAAACCAACCTTTAACAGCAATTGTTAACTACAATTCGGCCATCTTAACTATTCTGAGAGAAGATGAACATACCCATCCAAAAGTAATTGAGGCATTAGAAAAATCTGCCAAACAAGCTGAGAGAGCGGGTAGGATTATTAGTCATATCCGAGCATTTGTAAAAAGACATGAAGCTAGACATCAGACATCAGATATAGCAAATATAATAGATTCTGTATGCGATTTGGCAGAAATTGAAGCTAAAAAAAATGGTGCAACTCTTGATATTGTTATGGATAAGGACATTCCAAAAATTCTTGCTGACCCTATTCTTATACAGCAGGTAATTTTAAATTTAATCAAAAACGGTATCGAAGCCATGCAAAATAGCAAGGAAAAACTCATAAGAGTTATCGTTAGAAAATTAGAAAAAGATTTACAAATTCAGGTTGTGGACCACGGAAGCGGATTGAAAAATCCTAATAGAGTTTTTGAACCATTTTTCAGTACTAAAGAAAAAGGTTTAGGTATGGGGCTAAATATTTGTAGAACAATTGTAGAGGCTCATCATAGCAAGCTCATTGCCATCCCAAATCCTAAAGGTGGGACGATTTTCCAATTTTCCCTACCCTACGCAAATTCATTTTTACAGTCAGAGGAGTAATTCATGTCAAGCTCGCAAACTACTATCTATATTGTGGACGACGACAATGCGGTACGCGATTCTCTTAGGTTTTTACTTGAAACTAATGGATACATTGTCGAGACCTTTCCAAGTGGAGAACAATTTTTAGAATCTTACAAACCTGATTCTGTAAGTATTTTAATTACCGATGTTCGTATGCCTGGTATGTCAGGTTTACAACTTCAAGAAGAAATGAACAGTAGAAAAATTGATATTCCTATAGTATTTATTACTGGACACGGAACAGTACCAATGGCTGTGTCTACTATGCAAAGAGGTGCTGTTGATTTCATCGAAAAACCATTTAATTTAACTCATATTCAAGAAGTTATTTCTCGCCTCATTAATGTTGCTCAAGATCGAGCTGAAAAAACTAAAAATCAAAAAGCAAATGATGCACTTTTAGGCAAACTTACTAGTAGAGAACAACAAGTTCTAGAAAGAATTGTTGCTGGCCGTCTTAATAAGCAAATTGCCGATGATTTAAGTATCAGTATTAAGACTGTAGAAGCTCACAGAGCTAACATTATGGAGAAGCTTGAAGTATCTAATGTTGCGGACCTTATTAAGGTTGCACTTAAATCCTCTAACATTCATAACTAAGAGATATACATGTCAGAAATTATTGATGGCAAAGCCTTGTCAGCTCAAATAAAAGAAGGACTTTCAGATCGAATTAACACTCTCAAATCAAAAGGAATTACTCCATCGTTAACCGTGATTTTAGTGGGAGATGATCCAGCATCTGCAGTCTATGTAAAAAATAAGCACCAAACATTTATAAATCTAGGACTTGTAAGCGAAGTTGAGCGACTTCCCACAGAAACAAGTCAAGAAGAGCTTATTAAGCAAATTGAGAAATTAAACAAAGATGATACTGTACACGGGATATTGATACAGTTGCCATTGCCACCTCATTTAAATAGCCAAATTGCTATATCTTCTATTGACCCATCTAAGGACGTTGATGGATTTCATATAGAAAATGCGGGGGCATTATTGACGGGAAATCCTAAATTTATACCTTGCACTCCTTACGGTGTTATGCGGATGCTCAAATCTAAGGATATCAATATTCGTGGAGCGGAGGCTGTTGTTGTGGGGGCAAGTAATATTGTTGGCAAACCTATGGCCCTACTTCTTCAATTGGCTGGTGCGACAGTTACCATTTGCAACTCAAAAACACGTGATTTAGCCGCTCAAACCAAAAGAGCCGACATTCTCGTGGCGGCCGCTGGCAAACCGCATCTTATTAACGGCGAAATGATAAAAGATGGAGCTGTTGTTATAGATGTTGGAATCCATAGAAAAGAAGATGGAAAATTATGCGGTGACGTTGATTTTGAATCTGCTTCTAAAAAAGCCTCTTTCATAACTCCAGTACCAGGCGGGGTCGGACCCATGACTATCGTGATGCTTCTAGTAAATACAGTAGAAGCCGCTGAACGCAAAGCTGGAATTACTCCTCAAAGAGAAGGAATTATTTAATGCTTACAAACAATCCTTTATTAGTCGGTATCAATGAGTTTATTGATTACAGTGCAGTAAAAGCTGAACATATTGAGCCAGCAATTAAATTTTTAATAGATGAGAATAAAAAATTTGTTGATGAATTGGTAGCTGCTCCAACACCATTAACATGGGAGACATTTATTCATCGCCTAAACGAAAACTCAGCTCAATTAGGAAGAGCTTGGCAAGTAGTGGGACACCTGAATTCGGTTGTAAATACGCCAGAATTGAGAGAAGCTTTTACAAAAACATTGCCACTTATAGTGGAACATTCAACTTTAATGGGCCTAAATAAAGACCTATATAAGCACTATAAAGCATTAGCTGATCAAGATTTGAACCCAGAATATGCTTCATACTCAAAAGAGCAAAAAAGAATTCTTTATCTTGCTCTGCAAGCATTTAAATTAAGTGGAGTTGAACTTGAGGGAGAGCAAAAGCAAAAGTTTATTGAAATTTCGGACAAGCTTGCTCAGTTATCGCAAAAATATTCTGAAAATTGTTTGGACTCAGTTGATAAATGGTCCTACTATGTTTCAGATATAAATGAGCTTAAGGGGCTGCCTGAGGATGTTATTGCTTTATGTAAGGAATTAGCAGTTGCTGAAGGAAGGCCTAATGAATGGAAATTAGTTGTGCAAATTCCTGTATATGTGCCAGTAATGCAATATGCAGAATCTGAAGATATAAGAGAAAAACTTTATCGTGGCTTTAGCACTATAGCTTCGGAAAACGGCAAACCTGAATTCGATAATTCATCCAATATTGAACAAATCTTGCATCTTAAAAATGAATTAGCAAAAGTTTTAGGATTTAAAGATTATGCGGACCTTCAACTTGAAACTCGCATGGCTAATGATTCTCATGAAGTAATGAATTTTTTAGATGATTTGGCTAAACGCTCAAAACCTTTTGCACAAAGAGATTTAGATGAGCTCAAAAGCTTTGCCAAAGCTGAATTTAACAAGGAATCCCTTAACCCATGGGATATTGCTTATTATTCAGAAAAACTTCGTAAATCTAAATATTCTTATTCGGATGCAGAGCTTAAGCCCTATCTTCCTGTAGATTCAGTATTCTCTGGCTGGAAAAAAATTATTTCTGAACTTTTTGGTGTTACCTTAAAAGATATTCAATTGCCTAAATGGAATAAAGATATAGTTTCATTTGAAGTCACAGATACCAAAAGCGGAGAACTATTAGGACATCTTTATGTTGACCTATATGCGAGAAATGGAAAACAAAGCGGTGCTTGGGTAAATATAGAACGCAATCGCATGAAAACCGAAAATGTTTTTAGTACTCCGATTGTTTATTTAACATGCAACTTTATTCCACCCGTTGATGGAAAGCCTTCGCAACTTACACATGATGATGTAATAACACTGTTTCATGAGTCTGGGCACGCATTGCATGCTTTATTAACCAAGGTTGATGAAGTTGATGCATCGGCATTCAGTGCAGTTGAGTGGGATGCCATAGAGCTTCCATCACAAATGATGGAAAATTTTGTGTGGGAGGAAGATGTAATGAATCTCTTGAGCTCGCACATTGCCACCAAAGAGAAACTGCCACCAGAATTATTTGAAAAAATATATAAGGCTAAGAATTTTCAAAGTGGCATGTTTAATGTGCGTCAACTTGAATTTGCCCTATTTGATATGACTCTTCACATTGGTATGAAGGATCTTAAAATTGCCGATGTTATGCGAATTTTAAAAGAGGTTCGCGAAAAAGTGGCTGTTGTGATTCCACCAGACTGGGCTCGCTTCCCGCATAATTTTTCTCATATTTTTGCAGGCGGTTATGCGGCAGGCTACTACAGCTACAAATGGGCAGAGGTTCTTTCATCTGATGCTTATAGTTTATTTGAGGAAAATAGGCTTGCAGATGGTTCAACACTAAATCCTGAAATTGGTTTGCGTTATAGAGAGCGGATTCTTGAGGTGGGCGGTTCTAAGCCTGCTGAGGAATTTTTCAGAGATTTCAGAGGTCGCGATCCTCAGCCAGATGCAATGCTTCGACACCAAGGATTGATATGAAAAGATTGATTTCAGCATTAGTGATTGGGTGGGGTTCGTTGGCATTGCCACCTGTATTAGCGGGCGTAAACACCGCACAATTAGCTCAAACTGATACGACGGTATATCCTATCAAAGGGAATCTTCCCGATCTTAAATTTGAATTAAATTCAACGGATAAATCGTACACAGAAGAGGATTTTAAGGGCTATGTGACCTTAATCACATTTGGATACGCATCCTGCCCCGATATATGTCCAACAACATTAGCTGAGCTAAATATTCTTCAAAATTCATTGTCACCTGAGCAAGCTGCGAAAGTGCGTGTTATTTTTATTTCTGTGGATCCGTATAGGGATACGCCTGAGCTTTTGAAAAACTATGTCAGTGCATTTAGCGATAGGATATTGGGTTTGACTTCGGACGAGAAAACTATAGCGAAATTAGCGAAACGATATCGTGTGGCATATCAAATCGAAAAGCCGAAAAACGATGATCCAAATGCGTATTATGAAGTTATGCATGCGCGGGGTATATATATTTTCGATCAAGATTTGAATGCAAGATTTTTAGCGACAAATGCGATTGAGACGGATAAGCTTCGCAGCTCTGTGATTAAGCTTATAGAAGGAAAATAAAATAAAGGCCATCGAATTAACGATGGTTTTTTTTGTTTGATTTGCGGACCCGCCCTTATATTGTGGCAATGTCCACGTACCTCATCCTCTTATATCAATGCCCTAAATAAGCTTTTCTTACTGCATCGTTTGATAGAAGATTTTTTCCCGTATCTTCTAAGACAACCTTGCCTGTCTCAAGAACATATCCTCTATCTGCCACTTGCAATGCTTTATTTGCATTTTGTTCCACTAAGAAAACGGTCACACCAGATTCTCGTATGGTTTGAATAATTTCAAAAATCTGAGCGATTATTAAGGGAGCAAGCCCTAAAGTTGGCTCATCCAAAAGCAGCAATTTTGGTTTACTCATAAGTGCACGACCGATAGCAAGCATTTGTTGTTCGCCTCCAGACATAGTGCCTGCCCTCTGCTGTGCCCTCTCTTTTAGTCGCGGAAATAAATTAAAAACGTGTGAGATACCCTCTTCAACTTCGCTTTGTGATTTGAAAAAAGCCCCCATCTGCAGATTTTCATTTACAGTCAGACCAGGGAAAACACGTCTCCCTTCAGGAGATATGGCAATGCCCTTTCTCATAATCTCATGTGTTTTTAATTTCGTAATATCCTCGTTTTGAAATAGCACTTGGCCGCTAGTAGCGTGGGGATCTCCGCATACTGTTTTTAAAATAGTAGTTTTGCCCGCACCATTTGCCCCAATTAGAGTTACGATTTCACCTTCGTTTACGTGAACCGATACGCCATGCAATGCTTCAATCGCCCCATAATGCGTAAAGATATTCTTTAATATAAGCATGTTCTACTCCCCTAAATATGCTTTGATAACTTCAGGATCATTTCGCACTTCGTCAGGGAGTCCTGTAATCAACGGTTTACCCATCTCCATAACCATTATTCGATCTGATATATCCATAATCAAACTCATGTCATGTTCGATAAGTAGAACTGAAAGGTTGTATTCTTCTCTAAGTTTATTAATCAGAGATGATAGCTCTTTTTTCTCTTGTGGATTTAGTCCTGCAGCAGGCTCATCCAAAAGCAATAGTTTTGGTTGAGTAATCATGCAGCGAGCTATTTCTAATCGTCTTTGATGTCCATAGGCTAAGTTACCTGCTTCACGATTTGCATATGCCCTAAGACCCATAAAATCAAGCCATTTCATTGCGTTATCTAAAGCAATTTTTTCACTTCTTTTAAAAGATGGTAATCGCAAAATCCCAGACAAAAAACTAGCCGATAATTTATTGTGTTGAGCTACTAATAAATTTTCTAAAACTGAGAGGTTTTTAAATAGTCGCACATTTTGGAAGGTTCTAATAAGTCCATAATTAGCAACTTGATGACTAGATTTTCCAGTGATATCTTCTCCAAAAAGCTGAACTACACCTTCAGTAGGAGTATAAAACCCACTTACACAATTAAATACAGTGGTTTTCCCAGCCCCGTTAGGACCGATAATTGAAAATACTTCGTTCTTATAAACATCAAAGCTTACGCGGTCTACAGCTAATAGACCGCCAAATCGCATCACTAAATCTTTTACTGATAATACGATTTCGTTTTTCATGCAGAAACCTCCACATGAGGTCTTTTAACTGGAAATAATCCCTGTGGTCTCCAAATCATCATAAGAACCATAACTAGACCAAAGATTAGCATCCTATATTCAGCAAACTGTCTAGCCAGCTCTGGTAAAACGGTCAGAATAATTGCAGCAAAAATAACCCCGATTTGAGAACCCATACCACCTAAAACCACGATAGCAAGAATCATAGCCGATTCCATAAATGTGAATGCTTCTGGATTCACTAAACCCTGACGAGCAGCAAAAAATGCACCCGCAAAACCTGCACACATCGCACCCAATGTGAATGCCGATAACTTAATTTTAGTAGGATTTAAACCTAATGATTTGCATGCAATTTCATCTTCTCGCAATGCTTCCCAAGCCCTACCAACAGGCATCCTAAGCAAGCGATTAGATAATAAAAGAGTAAGAATCGCTAATATCAAAGCTAGCAAATATAAATAAATTACAGAGTCCATAGAATCAAACTTCCACCCCATTAATTGATGGAATGTCTCTTGACCTTCAGGAGCTCTTCTTTGCATTGGATAGCCAAAAACTGTAGGCTTTGGAATGCTCGATATGCCGTCGGGACCCCTTGTGATACTCACTAAATTAATAAGCAGAAGACGAATAATTTCTCCAAAACCAAGAGTCACAATCGCAAGGTAATCACCCCTCAGACGCAACACAGGAAATCCTAACAGAAATCCAAATCCAGCTGCAAATAAGCCTGCAAGTGGCAATGCCTGCCAAAACGACCAATCAAAATAATAAAACAATAATGCGTAGGTATACGCTCCAACCGCATAAAATCCAACAAATCCTAAATCGAGTAAGCCAGCAAATCCAACAACAATATTTAGACCTAAACCAAGCATTACATATATAAGCACTAAAGTGGCAATATCTACTGAAACTCGATTTCCGAAAAATGGCCAAACAAACAATGCTACTAAAATCAATAACAGTATGATATTCATCTGAATTGGTTTTAGATTTAGGTTTATAGGCTTCCCATACTTCCCTTTGAGATTTACTTTTTTAAGCAATGGAGTCACAAATAGCTGCACTAAAAAGACGATTACGCAGCCCCACAAAGCGAGCTTGAAATCAGGATCAATAGCTATAACACCATTTTCTCGCGTAAGTTTAAGACCTAGAATAGGCACCGCAAGTAGAGCCGTTAAAATCGCGGATAACACCGCATTTTTCAAAGCATGCGTCATACTTTTTCTACCTCCGGCTTACCTAATAAACCACTTGGTTTAAATAAAAGTATTAATACAAGCAGCCCAAATGCAACAATATCTTTATATTCAGATGCTATATATGCCGCAGCCATAGTTTCTGTTACGCCAATAATAAGTCCGCCCAATATAGCCCCAGGCACGCTTCCAATTCCCCCAAGAACAGCAGCTGTAAATGCTTTAATACCCGCAATAAATCCTATGAATGGATTAAGTTTACCTATTGTGATGGCAATGAGCACGCCTCCAACCGCAGCAAGTACCGCCCCCAAAATAAAGATTACAGATATCACTTTGTTTGTATCTATACCAAGCATATTAGCCATCTGTATATCTTGTGAACAAGCCCTAGATGCTCTCCCCATACGGGATTTTTTAATAAACAGTGTAAGTGCTACCATCAAAACAAATACAACCGCAATGATAAGAATTCTTGCGTAAGAGATGACAATCGTAAAATCATTTGAAAATGTGAACTCAAAAGCCCCTGGCAGTATATTTGGAACTGCAACGTCTTTTGCTCCCTGACCTAAGGCTACCCAGTTTTGCAAAAAGATAGACATAGCAATTGCTGAGATTAATGAAATTAGTCTAGGACTGTTTCTTAGAGGACGGTATGCCACCCTCTCCACAGCAT
Organism: Taylorella asinigenitalis ATCC 700933; assembly: GCF_000687755.1. Classification (GTDB taxonomy): domain Bacteria; phylum Pseudomonadota; class Gammaproteobacteria; order Burkholderiales; family Burkholderiaceae_B; genus Taylorella; species Taylorella asinigenitalis. Next base: position 32,816 of record NZ_JHXN01000001.1, on the reverse strand, counting down.
AGCCGTAAACACCTGTCACAAGAACAGATACGACAAGCATACACGCAATTAAAACGGGAACAGGAATAGAACCATCTACCCCGAGCACAGCTAAAGTAATTAGACCAACATAAGCACCAATCATATAGATTTCGCCGTGTGCAAAGTTAATCATACCTATAATGCCATATACCATCGTATATCCGATGGCAATAAGTGCGTAAATCGCCCCTAATGACAGTCCATTAAAGAGTTGTTGAAAAAATTGAGGTAAAAAATCAGCCATTATTAATTATTTTCTTTTGAGAATTGCTCAGATCTATTTCGAGCAGCTTTCATCGCTTCTTTTACGATTTCTTTAAAATTATGTTTTTCAAATACATCCAAGGCCGCCCTTGTTGTGCCTCCTTTAGATGTGACATTTTCTCTAAGCTTAGATACAGGAATATCAGAATTAGATGCTAATAAACCTGCACCTATAACAGTTTTTATTGCAAGTTCCTCAGAAGTATTTCTATCCAAACCTAGCTCAACACCACCTTCTACAAGAGCCTCAATAAAATAGAAAATGTAAGCTGGGCCACTTCCTGATAGGGCTCCTACAGAATCCATTAAAGACTCATCTTGTAATTCAATTGTTAAGCCAGTAGTCCTAAGAATAGACTTAATCATTGAATACTCTTGTTCTGACACACTCTTTGGTGCAAATATACCAGTCGCCCCCATACCTAAAGAAGTTGGCGTGTTCGGCATACATCTAACAATTTTTTTATGCCCTGAAAGCCAACTAGAAATTACTTCCGTTGATAACCCTGCTGCAACACTTAAAATAAGAGTATCCTCACGTATATATTTGGCAATGCTCTCGCATAACTCTCTCATATTCTGAGGCTTTACAGCCAAAATCCATAACTTAGTATTTGATAGATTTTCCTGTACATTTAAAAAACCTGAAGCCCCAAGTGAGGCCCAAATTTCTAATTTATCTTTATTTTTATCGAAAACATCTACATTAAGCTGAGGCAAATCTCCAGATTTTATGCCTCTATTAATTCCGTTCATTATGGCAGAAGCCATATTTCCGCCACCTAGAAAAGCAATATCGCTCATAGACTTTCCAATAAAAAGCCCCCATTTTAATCAAATTCTTATCAAAATGTTTCGATTTTGAAAAAATTGGATTTATGGGGACCGAAGTAACTATTTAACTGAGGTTTTAGAGCCGTCTTTTTTCCATTGAACTACATCAAAATCAAAAGACTTAAGGTCTCCAGATTCCTGCCATGATAGATCACCAACTACAGTTTTAACAGAGTTTGCGTGCAACCAGTCTGCAACTTTTTCTGGATCCTCGCTCTTAGTAGCTTCAATAGCTGCAACTAAAGCTTGGGTTGCTGCATATGAAAGCAATTGGAATGCACCACCAGCGTCACGTTTTTTCTCATTGAAATATTTAACAATTTCTTCGTTACCTGGAAGAGTCGTATAGTTTGGCGGGAAAGTCATGTATAGACCGTCTACAGCATCTCCTGCGATAGCAACGATTTCAGGATTCCCTGAACCTTCAGGTCCCATAAATTGAGCGTCAAACCCTTGCTCTTTAGATTGTCTTAATAACAAACCTAACTCAGGATAATAACCACCAAAATAAACAAAATCTACACCTGCAGATTTGAATTTAGTGATCAAAGCTGAATAGTCAGTATCACCTGCGTTAATAGATTCATCAAAAGCAACTTGCATACCAAGTTTTTCTAATTCGTTTTTAACTGAAGTAGTAACACCTTTACCGTATGCTTGTTTATCATTAACTAAAGCAATTTTCTTAGGATTTTTAGATTTAATGAATTTTGCAGCTGGTGGACCTTGTTGATCGTCACGACCAATAGCTCTAAAGAAGAAATGATAGTCTTTTCCGTCTGTAATTGATGGAGAAGTACCAGATGGAGTAATTGCAACTACACCCTCTTCGTCTAGAATAGGAGCCGCACCATTAATAGGGCCTGAGCAAGTAGGACCAACTACAAATTTAATGTCTTGGTTAACAATAGAGTTTGCTGCGATTGGACCTTGTTTAGGTTCACAACCGTCATCTACTACTACAAACTCAATAGTTTTTCCGCCTAAAACACCACCTTTAGAATTAATGATTTCGGCAGCTGTAATAGCACCTTCCTTAACCATATCTCCATATTGAGTGTTAGGGCCTGTAGTAGGAGTAACAAGACCAAATTTAATAGAGTCAGCTAATGCAGTTGCTGATAATACTTGCAAACCTAATGCAAGAGCTAAAAGAGAACGTTTCATAAAAACTCCAATAATGGGTAATGGATTTAGGATAATCCAATAGTCTCTAGGATAAAAGAACTAATTTATAGGGGAAAATACTAAATTGTAAGCATAATTTGTAACTAGATGTTACCGATTTTCGTTTTTCCCTTTATTTTTGGGATTTTAAAGCAAATAAAATTGTAAATTTTTAGTAAGAAAGCGTTTTGAGTATGTTGTTTTTAGACAAATTAAACGCCCCAAACCACGTATAAATTGGTTTGGGGCATATGTAACAAAATATTTGTTATTTGTTGAATCGAGTAGCAACAGCCTTCCAATCAACGATTTCCCAGAAACCTTTTAGGTAATTAGGGCGAGAATTGCGATGATCGATATAGTATGCGTGCTCCCATACATCACAGGTTAGTAATGGAGTACCTGAATCCTCAGAAATTGGGTTTTTAGCATTGCTAGTATTAACGATATCTAGTGAACCATCCTTAGCTTTAACAAGCCAAGTCCATCCAGAACCGAAATTACCCGTAGCATTCTTATTGAATTCCTCTTTAAAGGATTCAAATGAACCCCATTTTTTGTTGATAGCTTCAGCCAATTCACCATCAGGTTCTTTTTGACCGTCAGGAGAAAAGCCAAACCAATAGAAAGTATGATTCCACACTTGAGCAGCATTATTAAATACGCCACCTTCAGCTTTTTTAATGATTTCTTCTAAAGTTGAATCTGCAAATTTAGTACCTTCGATTTGTTTATTCAAATTGTCTACATAAGTTTTATGGTGTTTACCATAATGGTACTCAATAGTTTCAGCTGAAATATGTGGGCTAAGTGCATCTTTTGCATATGGCAATTCTGGTAGTTTATGTTCCATAATAATCTCCTTTTTGGAATACTCACTTCATTTTAATTCATATTCCCTTCAATTATTTTTCGAAATAGCTTCAGCTTGTAACTCAGAGTCCACAAATTCGATTTTTATTAAATCTCCTATCCCCACCTCATGGGCAGACTTTATTAATTTGCCTTCTGAATCATAGACAATTGAAAACCCTCTGCTGAGTACCCCTTTTGGATTGTATGCCTTTAAATTTGAAATTAATTGGGTGGCAATGTTCCTGCAAACCATCAATTTTTTTTCAAACTCAGAATTTAATTTTGTAAACACACTTTTTAATCTACTCATATGAATAGACCTATGTTTATCATGTAGTAACTGTAGCTGACTAACAAGGCCATTTAATTTTTCATTGTTCTGTGCATAAATTGAAGATGGGAATATTAACCCTGAAACAGCTAAAGCCAATCTTTTTGAAAAATCTCTTGTTTTTGTTTGTATTTCAAAATTCAAATCTTTTTGCAGGTCCTTTAATTGCGTTCTTTTTTGACTTTCAATTTTAGAGACACGCTCTATAAGTGACTGCTTTAGAGACAGAAGATTATGAGTTTGAATTTTTAGATAAATTTCTGGGGATACTAATTTTGCAGTAAGAATATCTAATTTTTGATACCGGTTATTAATTTGATTTTCCTTAAACTTATGTAAAGTATTAATTAAAGTACCAATATCATTAAAATATTGCATGGTCGACTGGCTAACAATTTCTGCAGCAGCCGTAGGGGTTGGTGCTCTATGATTAGCCACTAAATCTGAAATCGTGAAATCTACTTCGTGGCCAACGCCAGAGATAATAAATGTTTTTAATTCGGAAATAGTGCGTGCTAATTTTTCATCATTAAATGCCCATAAATCTTCAATACTTCCACCACCACGAACAAGCAAAATAGCTTCATGATTTTCTTGATCAGCCCTCAATAAAGCTGAAATCAATTTTTCAGGGGCCATCTCACCCTGCACTAAGCTTGGATAAATCGTTATATTTATATGGGGAGTTCTTCTCTTAAGAGTCGTTAATACATCGTGTAGGGCTGCTGCACCTAGAGATGATACAACTCCTACTGATCTAACAAATGGCAATGGCAGAGGTCTATCTTGTTTTTTATTAAAAACACCCTCAGAGTCAAGTTTTCTTTTTAAAGCCTCAAATTGTTCATACAACGAGCCCCTACCGTGTTCAGTTATTTTGCTAACTACAAGTTGCAAATCTCCCCTTGGGAAATAGATATTTGCCTCAGCATTGATTGAAACTTCAAGCCCATCTTTTGGGACAAAGTTAACGCCTCGTTTATGGAAATGGAACATTACGCATTTAACCAAAGCATCTGATTTATCCTTTAAGGAAAAATATGCATGGCCTGAAGAATAAACTTTAAATCCAGATAATTCTCCGACCACTAAAATATCCTTAAAATTATTTTTAAGAGATAAATTTAATTTATTAAGCAATTCGGATACCGTGATGGGCTCAAGCTGTTGGTTTTCAGGCATAATTGTTTCAAAATCCTCATTATATGGAGAAAAATACTGAAATTTACTATAGAAAATCTAAAAATTTTTTAATATTTATCCCAAATCAAATTTTTCGTAAACTCTAAAGGAAACTTCTATAAGTTAGGTCAAATTTGTATAATATGACTTTAAGAAATACTCATAACATATTGATTTTAAATATAATTTTTATTACAAGCAAATTGCACACTTTTTAATCATGACCACCTAGAGACTTACAAATACGTCATTAAGATGAGTTATCCACAGGATTTTCCACAAAAATTTTGGATAACTACATTTAGTAACAATTTGCTCCTTCCTTGTTTCAATTTCTAGTCATTAATATAAAATATTTCCTAAAGTATATAAATTTTCTCTACGATATGGGTGCAAATTTTCGCCTTAAGGTTGAATCTTTTCTATTAAAAAACTGGCAGGACAAAACATTTTTTTATTATGTTCTCCTTCCCTTTTCCTATGTTTATAAATTTATATCTAAAAGTAAAAAGATTACCCAAACACCCCATCAAAGTAAGATTCCAGTTATTGTAGTAGGAAATATTTTTATTGGTGGAACAGGAAAAAGTCCGATAACAAAAAGCATTGCCACCTACTTAAAGAACAAAGGTTTAAAAGTAGGAATTATAAGTAGAGGTTATGGGATTGATATCGACCCAAAAAAACCAAGATATGCATCACCTGAGAGCGATATCCAAAATCTTAATCTTTTTATTGGAGATGAGCCAAGTGAGCTCGCCTCGGTTGCTCCAATTGCCGTAGGTCCTGATCGCAATGCTGATATAGACAAATTACTAAATGAGAACCCAGATATCGACATAATAATTTCGGACGATGGGCTGCAAAACACTTCTCTATTTAGAGATTTAGAAATTATTGTTTTTGATGATCGGGGGGTGGGAAACGGTCAAGTACTTCCATCAGGTCCTCTTAGAGAACCAATAGAGAGAATTAAAAAAGCAGATTTTGTTGTTATAAATAGTGATAAACCTATTCAGATTCCTTATGCATTGCCATCTCAAATAGTTAACAGTAAGATGCTTATTTTGGATATAGAAAATTTGCGATATGGGGATACTTTTAATCCCGATATTGCTGATAGTCTTGAAAATCCAAAAATAGCTATGACAGGTATTGGTAATCCTCAAAAATTCTTTAATACTCTAATAAACGCGGGGATAAAGATTGATAAATTTATTCCTCTAAATGATCATTTTTCTTATGATATAAACTATCTAGACGACTTAGAAAAAGCTGTTTATTTTGTTACTTCTAAAGACGCTTCCAAAATTAGGCCTCTAATTAAAGATAAAAATCTTAAGGCTATGATTTATTGCGTTCACGTGGAACCTGAATTTGAACCAGCTGATTTTTTAGAAAGACTCTATAGTAAAGTTATTGAACTTAAGGATAAGAAATGAAATTTGAAAATCTCGTTTGCCCAGTCACAAAAACTCCACTTAGATACGATGAAAAAAGACAAGTATTGATTTCAGAAGAAGCAAAATTAGAATACCCTATTCGCGATGGAATTCCAGTATTGCTTCAAAATGAAGCTACCCCTATTAAGGAAGCTCAAGAGAAATAATGTTTCATATAATCATTCCCGCAAGACTTCAGTCTACACGTCTTCCACGTAAAATGCTGCTAGATTTAGGCGGTATCCCTATGATTGTTCGAACTGCTCAAAGGGCTATGCTTTCAAATCCTAGCTCTCTCACAGTTGCGACCGATAGCGAAGAAATTTTTAATATTTGTCAGTCATACAAAATTAATTGCCTAATGACTAGAGAGAGTCATAGTTCTGGTTCGGAGCGATTATCTGAGGCGGTAGAAAAATTAGGTTTTAGCGATTATGAAGTTGTGGTGAATGTTCAAGGCGATGAACCTTTTATTGATCCTGAAATTATCTCTAGTCTTGCGGATATATTAAATGAAAGCAACTATTGCTCCATAGCAACTTGCGGTACACCTTTTAGTGATGGATATGATTTTATTGACCCAAATAACGTTAAAGTTATCTTCAATAAAAACTTTGAGGCACTATATTTTTCAAGAGCCCCTATTCCATGGAATCGCTCAAAATGGGCGAATGTAGCATCTGTCACACCATATATATCTTCTAGTGCTTTACATCACATAGGCATATACGCCTATAAAGTAAGTTATCTGAAAGAATTTAAAACATTGGAACCAAGCGAATTAGAAACTGTAGAATCGCTTGAACAATTGAGAGCTTTGTATCATGGGCATAAAATCAAAGTGCTTGAGTGGCGGAAACATTGCCACAAAGGAATTGATACTGAAGAAGACCTTGAAAAGGCTCGACAAATAATTTGTAATTTATAATAATTCTCTTAAATTTAAATCAAGGTAGCATATGCGTCTAATACTTCTTGGACCGCCTGGAGCTGGAAAAGGCACTCAGGCCAACTTTATCAAAAATAAATACAATATCCCTCAAATCTCTACAGGAGATATGTTGAGAGCAGCCGTTAAAGCGGGTTCAGAGCTTGGTCTAAAAGTTAAATCTATTATGGAATCTGGTGGGCTTGTATCGGACGATATAATTATCAATCTTGTAAAAGAGCGTCTTACAGAAGATGATTGCAAAAAGGGTTATTTATTTGACGGCTTTCCACGCACTATTCCACAGGCCGAAGCTCTTAAAGAAGCTGGAGTTGACCTTGATTACATTATCGAGATTGATGTACCTCAAGATGAGATTATTGATCGCATGAGTGGGAGAAGAGTTCACCCAGCTAGTGGTCGTTCTTATCATATTAAATTTAATCCTCCAAAAGTTTCGGGAAAAGATGATGAAACTGGAGAGGATTTAATTCAACGGGACGACGATAAAGAAGAAACCGTGCGTAAAAGACTGCAAGTTTACGAAGATCAAACAAGACCACTTGTAGACTACTATTCAAAATGGGCTGAATCTGGTGATCCTAAAGCACCAAAATATATACAAATCAATGGTGTCGGAGATGTTGACTCAATTTCACAATTGATCGTAGACTCTCTATGAGTTTGCTCAAATCCGCTGTCACAATCTCAGGATTAACTTTCTTATCTCGAATTACTGGTCTAATTAGAGATATTCTTATTGCACGAACATTTGGTGCATCTGGTTTAACAGATGCCTTTTGGGTTGCTTTTCGCATACCTAACTTATTGAGGCGTTTATTTGCTGAAGGGGCGTTTTCTCAAGCTTTTGTACCAATCCTAGGTGAACAAAGGGCGAAATCTGATCATGGTACGGTTAAAGGGCTTATCGATAATGTAGCGATTATTTTGTTTTTAGCTCTTATCGTAACAAACATTGTGGGCATTATAGGTGCACCCATAGTTGTCTATTTAATCGCAAGTGGATTTCACGATGACCCCGTATTAATGAATGATGCGGTTTGGATGACACGAATCATGTTTCCATACATTGTTTGCATGTCACTTATTGCCCTAGCCTCTGGTGTTCTTAATACATGGAAGAAATTCGCAATTCCAGCTTTCACACCCGTATTACTTAATTTAAGCATGATTTTCTCATGCTTTTTCTTAATTCAATATTTCACGCCTCCCATCTATGCTTTGGCTGTAGGTGTGATGATTGGCGGTGTTGCACAGCTTTCAGTTCAGATGCTTGCTCTTGCGAAAATTGGCCTTTTTCCCGATATTAGAAAAAGTGCACGCAAGGCATGGAAAGATCCAAACGTACGCAGAATAATTCGTCTAATGGGGCCTGCGATTTTGGGTGTGTCTGTTGCTCAGATATCAATATTAATTAACACGAATATTGCTTCTTGGCTAACCCCAGGGAGTGTCTCTTGGTTATCGTTTGCAGACCGAATTATGGAATTTCCGACAGCTTTGCTTGGCGTTGCTCTTGGAACAGTATTATTACCGAGCCTAAGCGAAAGCATTGCCAAAGACGATAAGGAAAATTATGTGAGGCTCCTTAACTGGGGGTTGAAACTTACATTCTTGTTAGGCATTCCATGCATTGTAGGCATGTCTCTTCTTGGTGAAGGTCTTATTTCCACTATGTTTAACTATGGGGCTTTCGGATTTGATGATGTACGCATGACTAAATATGCTGTTACTGCTTACGCCGTCGGTTTGCTAGGAATACTTTGCGTGAAAATATTAGCTCCTGGCTATTATGCTCAACAAAACATTAAAACGCCCGTAAAAGTGGCTGTAGTTGTGCTTATAGCTACGCAAATATTTAATTTGTTTTTCGTCCCTATTTTTGACCATGCTGGTTTAGCCCTCTCCATTGGTCTTGGTGCAATATGCAATTCAACTTTGCTTTATATTGGACTACGTCGTCAGTTTCCTATTCATGTTAAGGGGATTTGGCCTAGATTTTTCTTGCGCGTCACACCTGCAGTTATTCTTTTATCCTTATGGCTTTGGTTTGCTGATACCAATGTTGACTGGACCATGCAATCTACTGAGGGATGGAATTACTATATAGCTCTAAAACTTAATACTCTATTTGGATTAGATCTGGATTTTAGAAACAATGCTCACATATTAGGTAGAGCTATTGTTCTTGGATTTATCATACTTGTAAGTATGGTGATATATTTTGTAGCTCTCTACTCATGTGGGTTTAAAATCAAAAATCTTAATAAAAACAACGCTTAACTGTTGCTTATTGAGCAAATTTACTTGAATCGCTTTTTCAAACTTATTAAAATAATAGTCTTTTATTAGAAATTTTAAGATAAGGTTAAGGATAAATCTTTATATGGCAAATACAAGTCAAGCTCGTAAGCGCGCACGTCAAGCAGTTGCTTTAAATAAGCATAACTCTAGTCTTCGTTCATTACTTCGCACATCTATCAAACGAGTGCGTCAAGCTATCGAAGCGGGCGATAAGGAAAAAGCTAACGAGGCTTTAAGCAGTGCTACAAGCGTAATAGACCGTGTAGCGGATAAAAAAATCATTCATAAAAACAAAGCTGCTCGTCACAAAAGCCGCCTTTCAGCTGCTATTAAAGCTCTAAATTAATTCTTATCTTTTATAAGATTTTGATGCCATAAAAAAGCACTACTTAAAGTAGTGCTTTTTCTGTTTATGTCTATTCAGTAGGTCTATCTTTTAAATCACAGGAATTATCCATAAGTTCCGTCTGAAGATTATTATCTGCAGCAAAATCATTTACGAACTTCCACCCCTTAGGCTCAAGGGTTTTAAGTCTAGTATCTACAATAACGCACTTATTTCCGTTGATTATATTAGGCACAACATAAGGTGAATAACATAAGTGACCGCCTCTAAAACCTTTAGGTTTGAAATGAGCCATAACCCCTGCTAATCTTTCAGCCCAATCACTTGGTCTAAACTTTTGACCACTCTTTGTTAAACCATAAATTATTAAATGTTGCATCTTAAAGTATAGTTGCGATGATGTAGTGAATATTTTAACTTATACTAAACAAAATAAAATCATTAGCTATAATTTAAAATTAGTTTCAAAAATTTACCCATGAACCAGATTAGCAAACCCATTGCCAAAAGGCATTTTCTTCAATTAAAAGATTTTACAACTGAAGAAATTTTATACATTTTAGACAGAGCAATAATTCTTAAAAAGAAATTCAAAAATTACGAACCTCACACTCCCTTACTTGATCGTACTCTTGCAATGGTATTTGAAAAAGCTAGCACAAGAACGCGAGTTTCATTTGAAGCTGGTATGTATCAAATGGGTGGTTTTGTAATTAATCTTACCTCTAGTGACTCTCAACTTGGTCGCTCGGAACCTATTGAAGATACGGCTAGGGTTGTATCGCGAATGGTCGATATAGTCATGATTAGAACTTTCGAGCAGACTCGATTAGAAAAATTTGCTGAACATTCTCGTGTTCCTGTAATTAATGGCTTAACAAACGAATATCATCCATGTCAAATTCTCGCTGATCTACTTACTTTTATTGAGTATCGTGGCCCTATTCAAGGCAAAACAGTTACATGGATTGGGGACGAAAACAATATGTCTTATACATGGATTCAAGCCGCTGAATTACTTGATTTCACACTTCATTTCAGTGCTCCAAAGGATTACCAATTAAAACCTGAACGAATTGCAGGTGTTTCTGATAAACACCTAAAGGTTTTCGATGATCCTATGGAAGCTGCACATAACTCTGGTTTAATTACTACCGATGTTTGGACTAGTATGGGTTATGAAGAGGAAAATGCTAAACGCAAAACTGCTTTTGAAAAATGGCAAGTCAACGAAGAAATGATGAAAGTAGCTAATAGTGATGCGTTGTTTATGCATTGCCTCCCAGCACATCGTGGAGAGGAAGTGACGGCTGGAGTTATCGATGGGCCTCAAAGTGTAGTTTGGGATGAGGCTGAGAACCGCATGCACGTTCAAAAGGCGGTTATGGAATTTTTATTAACAGGTAAGCAATAAAAAATGAGTGATATTAAAAAAGTTGTACTCGCCTATTCAGGTGGCTTGGATACTTCAGTAATTTTGAAGTGGCTGCAGGATACATATAATTGTGAAGTTATCACCTTCACAGCCGATATAGGGCAAGGTGAAGAGCTTGAGCCAGCTAGAGCAAAAGCACTTAAATTTGGTATTAAACCAGAGCATATTTTTATCGATGATCTTAAAGAGGAATTCGTACGTGATTTCGTTTTTCCAATGTTTAGAGCGAATACTGTATATGAAGGGGAATATCTTTTAGGAACCTCGATTGCACGCCCTCTCATTGCCAAAAGGCAAATAGAAATCGCAAAAGAAGTTTCAGCTGATGCAGTATCTCACGGAGCTACAGGTAAAGGAAATGACCAAGTGCGATTTGAACTAGGGTATTACGCACTTAATCCAGAGATTAAGGTTATAGCTCCATGGCGTGAATGGGATTTGCTTTCACGCGAAAAATTACTAGCTTATGCGGAGAAAGCTGGTATTGAAATTGATATGAAGCACAAACAAGGTGGGGCACCATATTCTATGGACGCAAACCTACTTCATATAAGCTACGAGGGTCGTCATTTAGAGAATCCCGAAGCGGAGGCAGAGGCGTCTATGTGGCGTTGGACTGTGTCCCCAGAGGAAGCTCCTGATGAAGCTGAATACCTTGACTTAGAATATAAAAACGGTGATATCGTGGCTTTAAATGGTAAACAAATGTCTCCAGCTGCTGTACTAACAGAGCTTAATCGTCTAGGGTCTAAACATGGTATCGGTCGACTAGATTTAGTAGAAAATCGTTATGTAGGTATGAAATCTAGGGGTTGTTATGAAACCCCAGGCGGAACAATTATGCTAAAAGCTCATAGAGCAATTGAATCCATTACTTTAGATCGGGAAGTGGCACATCTTAAAGATGACCTAATGCCACGATATGCAAGCATGATATATAACGGTTACTGGTGGTCTCCTGAACGCAAAGCTCTTCAGGTATTAATAGACCATACACAGAAAAACGTAAATGGTGTCGTAAGGCTTAAGTTATATAAGGGAAATGTAATAGTAGTATCTCGTGATTCATCAACTGATAGCTTATTCGATAAGACAATTGCTACTTTCGATGATGACGGTGGAGCCTATAACCAAGCTGATGCTGAAGGATTTATTAAGCTTAATGCATTAAGAATGCGTATCGGAGCTAAAGCAAAAAGATAATAGATTTCTTCATTAAGCCTAAAAGAAAAATCCCACTTATATAGTGGGATTTTTACTAATCATCCATAGGAGGTTATGAGTAGATGAAACTTTTAACTGTATCTTGGTGGGTGCTACAGGGGTCGAACCTGTGACCTACGCCTTGTAAGGGCGCCGCTCTACCAACTGAGCTAAGCACCCAAGATATCTAAAAGATAAGAAATTATTATATTTAGTTTTTATTTCAATCTCAAGATTTTCAATGTAATATTTTTTATTTCGTAGTGAATTTCAAACAACTACCAACCACCACCAAGTGCCTTATAGAGACGAAGCAAGTTTTCAGCCTCTGCTAATGAGGATTGTAAAACCTTCTCTTTAAATTGATTGGCCTCAATTTTTGATTGCAATACAGCATCCAAAGTTTTATTTCCAAGCTTATACATTTGATTTAATTGATAAGTTTTCCTGTTGTGAGTACCTACGGACGCGGACAGAAATTTGTTTTGCTCTTTAAGGGCAAACTGGGCCTGATAAACTGAATCTACCTCATTGAGAGCCTCTAGGACCTTCTTGTCGTACTCAAGCACAGCTTGTTTAAGCTTGGCGTCCTTAGCTTCTATATTGCGTTCAATGCGGCCATTTGTAAATATAGGCAATGAAACACCAACACTAATCAATCCACCTAATGCCGAAGGATTAGCTAAATAATCTGAGTTAATTTCAATCCTACCATTATGTCCCAGAAAGCGAATACTCACTCTAGGATATAGATCAGCTTTTGCACTAGCAACTTGTGCGGCCCTAGCTTTGATATTAAGCAATGCCGCCCTCAAATCTGGTCGTCGCTCTAAAACATTAATAGGGTACTGACCTGATGGCGGCGTTGGAATATTATTAAATATATTACGTTTAGAGTCCGCAATTGCAAAACCTTGAGGTTTCTTTCCCAATAAAACAGCAATAGCTCTTAAATGTCTATCCCTTTGAGCTGGCAATGTTTTCGTTTGTGCTCTAAATGCTTGAATTTTAGAATCTAAATCAGTAAGTAACTCAATTCCTACATGACCAACATCGAATCTCCCTTTTAGATAGCGACGCATCTCCCTCATGCTCGCAAGAATTTGATTCGAAATCACAATTCTTCTTTGGTTGTATCTGTAGTAAATGTAATTAAGAGCAATATCACTACTGGTTAATAAATAGGCCCCATGCACTCCTTCTTCTTGAGCATATGCCCCATATTCAGCAGCTTGAGCATCACTCGCTTTAGCTCCAAAAAAATCAGGCTCCCAAGATGCGGCAGCTCCCACAAAACCAATCGTGCCTGAAGTATCAAAATTATGTGAAGCAGGTATATGGAATTTTGTTAAAGTTGGCTCAAGAGGGTTCGCGAGAGTCGTAGATTGAATACCACCATTAGCCATTAATCCAAAAGTGGGTCCCCTATTTGCCTCAGCTAAATTTGCTGTCGCCCTGGATTCTAATAATTTCGCACGTGCGATGGCAATATCATAATTCGATCTCAATCCATCTTCTATTAAACTTGTAAGAATAGGGTCATTCCAAGATAACCACCACTTTTCTAGATCCACAATAGCAGTAGCTTTCTTTGTCTGCTCAAATTCATGGCCTATCAAATCCACATTCGATTCAGGTATATCAACCTTAATCGGTGCACATGCTGCTAAAACGCACAAAGAGAGTATTGATAATTTTCTTGAAATTTTAAGCATATAGATTAACCCTGCCTAGCAAGCATAGAGCGAAATTTAGATAAAGCAAAAATAAAAAATGAAGTTCCCATAATTGTAAGAATAACAATCTGCGGCCACACAATATCAATTCCAGCATCTCTAAAAAGTACGGCTTGAGAAAAAATACTAAATTGCGTAACTGGAGATAAATGTGATACTTTTTGAATTATAGGCGACATACTCTCAAGAGGTGTCTCAAGACCTGATAACAATCTACTTACAATATAAATTGGTATACAAAGCAAACCAAATTGTGGCAATGTTGGAGCCAATGTCGATAGCCATAATGCTAGAGAGGCCATCGTATACACATATACAATAAGTCCAACAAAAAATAGTGGCACACTTCCATTAATAGGAACCTCCAGAAGTAAATGCACCACAAAAAACATAGATAACATAGCGGCAATCATAATCATACCGCCATTAGTGATAATCTTAGATAAAGCAATTTCACTAGCTTTTACAGGCATCACAAGCAAATGTTCTATTGTTCCGTGCTCCCTTTCCCTAATAATAGCCGCTCCCACCAGAATCATAACTAGTAAAGTAACATTTCCTAAAACTTGTGTTACACCGATAAACCAAACTGTATCCTGATTCTGATTGAAAAGCGTGTGGATTACAGGTTCAAAAAACGGATTCATAACAGAGGTGTCTACGTTTAAAAAATCCAAAATTTCATTTGTAATAATTCTTTGAACATATACCCCACCTAAGCCTGCAACTGTAGCAGCCGTAGCATCAATCAAAACCTGGATTTGAGGTTTACTTCCAGCTAAAAGATCCTTTTGGAAATTAGGAGGAATATCTACTACGAATACAAACTTGCCTTGGTCCATAAGTGCATCCCTTTCGGAATATGATATGACCTTGGACTGCTTAAATTGCGGTGCTAAAAAGGCGTCTCGAATTTTATAAGATAAACTAGAATGATCATTATCTATGACGGCAATGGATGCGTTTTTTACTTCTGTAGTAACACCCTTAGATACGGAATAAACTGCCACAGTGAACACTACAATAACCAACCCAACTAGCGGTATGTCGCTAATTACACTCTTTATCTCTTTAAGTATTAAATACCATATATTTTTAAAAGACATCTATTTCTCCTGCTTTTTGAGAAACAGACTAGCAACTGTTAAATAAACAGTGGTGAATCCTATCAGAGCTAGATACGGTAATATGAAATGGGAAAAACTTAATCCTTTTGTAAATGCACCAATACTGATAAGTTGATACCATGAGGTCGGGAATGCACGTGCAACTATAGCTGCAAACCCCGTTAAATTAGAAACTGGAAATAAAAGTCCCGAATAGTTTAAAGATGGTATTAGACCCAATATCGCAGTTGCAAATATAGCTGCAACTTGAGATGACATAAAGCAAGATACCAAAAGACCAAATGAAGTAGAAGCAAAAATCATAAGTAGAGCACCCAATGCCATAGCAAATAGATTACCTCTGATAGGAACGCCTAAAACAAAATAAGCAAGTGCTACCATAACAAAAAAACTTACAAAAGAAACGGCAACATAAGGCAACTGCTTTCCTATTAAAAATTCAAGTTTGCTTGCAGGCGATCCGTATAAATTCATGATTGAGCCAATTTCTTTCTCACGCACAACACCTAATGCAGTCATAACTGCAGGAACCATCATAAGGGCCATCATAATCATGCCAGGTGTGATGGAATAGATACTCTTAAAGTCCTGATTGTAAACATATCGAGGCTCAATATTAAATGGCAATGAAAGATCAATGGGCAGTGTCGATAATCGCTCCTGTACATAATCATTTAGAATGCCTTCAATATAACCACGAATATTACTAGCAAAAAATGGGACGGCCCCGTCGATAACAAAATTAATCTCTGGCCGCTCACCTCTTAAAACTTGCTGCCCAAATCCTTCTGATATATTAATAACCAGACGTGCCTTCCCTGCCTTAATAACTTCCTGAACTTGCGATATATCGGAAATTTCAGGGATATTTATAAAATATGGAGAGCCTTCAAAACGCTCCACTAATGCTCTACTCTCTGTAGTTCTATCCTGATCAAGAACAGAAAATTTAATATCATGAATATCAAAAGAGATACCAAGTGAAGCTCCTACCATCAAGAAAATTGGTCCAAAGACTGCAAAGAAAAGTCGAATCTTATCGCGCAATAGTTCCTTACCTTCTCTTATTGCAAATGTTTGTATTAATGATAAGGCTCCAAAAGGATTGAATGATTTTTTTGGCTTATCTGGTGCCGTAATCATCTCAAACTCTTCTGAATGAGCAACTGAATCTTTTTCGTTAGAAGCCTGAGCTTCAATCAAATATTGAATAAATGCTTGCTCAAGATTCTCCGCACCCTTAGAATCAATAAGCTCTTGGGGAGTCCCCATAGCAAGCACCTCGCCTTGATTCATAAGCGATATCCTGTCGCATCTTTCTGCTTCATTCATAAAATGGGTAGAAACGAAAATAGTCATCTGCTTATCACGAGACAGATGTATAAGTTGCTCCCAAAACATATCTCTTGCGGCAGGATCCACTCCCGACGTAGGTTCATCCAATATAAGCACATCAGGTGAGTGTAATATAGCGGCCGCCAATTGTAATCTCTGTCTAATACCTAACGGCAAATCTGATGGTTTTGTATTAGCTACTTCACTAAGCTGATAGTCACGCAATGCCTGCTCGATGGCTTTTTTACCCTCTTTTGAACCCATCTCATATAATCTTGCATGTAAAAGTAAATTTTCGTGTACAGTTAACTCTTCATATAAAGAGAAGGATTGAGACATATATCCCACTCTTTTACGTGTAGAAATATCATTTGGATCAATTTCATGACCCAACAGATAAGCCGTGCCGCTTGTAGGCTCCACTAAGCCCGTGAGCATCTTCATCGTTGTGGATTTCCCGCATCCATTAGCCCCTAAGAAGCCAAATATCTCTCCCTTGTGAATTTCAAAATCTACATCATTTACAGCAGTGAAATTTCCGAATTTTTTGGTTAAATCCTTCGCCTCCATCACTAGAGGCTCGTTTGGATCAATCTGAAGAGGTGATTTTTGAATAAGGTCTGGATTAGTTTGTTTTTCTGGTGGCAATAAACTTATATACTTCTCTTCTAAAGTACTATAACCCCCATCAGCTAATACATCTGCAGTTTTTTCTGCTACAAGTACTTGTCCATCGTCCATGGCCACCAAATATTCAAATTGTTCTGCTTCATCAATGTAAGCCGTAGATACTAATACGGTCATATCTCCTGAGTTAGATCGAATATTCTCAACCAATTCCCAGAATTGCTGCCTCGATAGAGGATCAACTCCAGTAGTTGGCTCATCTAAAACAAGCAATTTTGGAGAATGCACAAGTGCACAACATAAACTTAACTTTTGCTTCATCCCACCAGATAGCTTACCTGCTGGTCTATCTGAAAATGATGCAAGGTTAGTAGCCTGCATAAGTTGCACAATTCTTTGATGTTTGTATTTTCCACGCAAGCCATACAATCTTGCATGAAAATCTATGTTTTCATAAATGGATAGGGTTGGATATAAATTATGCCCTAGACCTTGGGGCATAAAAGCTATATCGTGTGAAAGCTCGTCTCGTACAGAGCCCTTTGAAATATCACGACCTAAAACTTGCGCGCATCCATTTTGGATTTTCTTTACGCCTACTATCAGACCCAATAAAGTAGATTTACCCACTCCATCAGGGCCAATCAAACCTATTGTGCAGTTTGATGGTAAGTCAAGGTCTATGCCTCGCAGTGCCTTAGTTTTCCCGTAATTATGGACTAAGTTTCTAATCGAGACAGAAAATTCCATTAGTCTCGTCCTTAGTTATTTTGTAGAGGAGGATTTTTTAATTCTAGTTCTGCAGGCCAATTTGATGAGTCAACAAAGTTAAAGTAAGCAACACCAGTAAGACCACCTTTTAAATATTTTTCCTGTTCTACTGCAAGCTCAGCAGGAATCTGAAGCTTAACTTTATACATTAATTTATCACGTTCACTTTTGGTCTCTACATACTTAGGAGTAAATTGAGCTTTTGGTGAAATATAAGTAATTGTTGCTGGAAACACAGCATCTACCCCATCTAACACAATTCTTGCTTCAGAATTTAATTTTAAGTTGGCAATGTCTTGTGTAGGGAGAAATACATTCATATATATATCAGTCGGATCCAACAAAGATACCACTTTGCTACCAGCTCCAATAACATTTCCCTGTTGAACGATTACAAATTCAACTCTTCCATCAATAGGAGCACGCACTACCATATCATCGTCAGCTGATTTAACGGCATTAACTTGAGCTTGAGCTTGATCAACTCCAGCCTCAGCCTCTGCCAAACCTGCTGATGCTGCATCAACTGCAGCTTTTGCTGTTTCGTAATCTAATTTTCTACGGGATAGTTCAACTTGAGAAATAAGTCTTTGGTTATAGAGTTTTTGAGCATTTGAATACTCTAATTCTGCAACTTTTAATTGTTGAGTTCTGGCATCAATCTCCGATTTAACTCTCTCAGTAGCAACTTTCGCTCTATTTTGAGCGGCTTCAGTAGCCGCAAGTTGGGATTTAGATTGCTCAGAAGATAAAGAGACTAGAATTTGATTTTTCTTAACATTCTCCCCTTCAATAACATGAATTTGATGAACTCTACCAGGATACAAACTAGCCAAATCCATACGATCCATTACTAGTCGACCATTGGTAGATACAATCCCCTCTGGCAATGATTTCTTTTCTTTAGTGAAATACCAATATACACCGCCAGCTATAGCAGCCAGAACAATAATAACAACGATTATCTTTTTCATAGCCAAATATTATAGAAACAAAAAAGCCTGATACAACAGGCTTTTTTAAAAAATGAAACAAATGGAATTGAAATTAATTATTTTCCACCGTTAACGATTTCTTTAAGAGCTTTACCTGGAACAAATTTAGGTACTTTAGCCTTTTTGATTTGAATAACTTCTTTAGTGCGTGGATTGCGTCCTTTACGAGCGGCCCTAACATTAACGCGGAAAGTGCCAAAACCTACCAAAGTTACTGGTTGACCTTTCTTCAATGAAGCTTTGATAGCCTCGATAGTAGCATCAAGAGCACGACCAGCAGCCGCTTTAGATAAATCAGTCTTATCTGCAATTTTTTCGATTAATTCGGTTTTATTCATTTGGACCCCTATGTGTACTAAAGAAAAAATTATAAGTGTTTACTTACAAAACGAACCTAAATAATATTAGGATTAAAGTCAATGAGCTTCTACTGCTTGCTCTATGTCTTTTATTATATCCAATAATAACTCAATTCCAACGGAAAAGCGTAAAGTATTATGGCTTATATTCATGTTATTGAGGGTTTCTTGAGACATTTCATAGAAAATTGTCTGGGCTACGGGTATACAAAGCGTACGATTGTCCCCTAAATGCGATGCCAAAATAATGGTTTTAAAATTATTCAACACCGCTTTCATATCAAGATTTTCTGATAATTCAGCAGAAATGAGGAATCCGTAGGCATTGCCACCAGTAAGAGAGCTTGCAAGTTCATGCTGCGCATGCGATTTAAGCCCAGGGTATTTGACATTTTTAAAATATGGACTTTGCTCTAAATATTTAGCCAAACCCAATGCATTCTCGTGAGCACGCTTAACACGCAGCTCCACTGTCTCTAAGCCTACAGAAATTTTATGAGCTGAATCAGCAGAAAGGGTCGCCCCCATATCGCGCAAATACTTTTTCTTAATCTGCGTAATGGCCCATTTTTTACTATCGCCTTTACGATATCGCTCTTGAATATTAGGGTAATTCGACCAATCATATAAACCCGTATCCGTAATAGATCCGCCTAAAGCATTTGCGTGACCGCCCATCGATTTTGACAATGAATGCATTACAAGGGAGGCTTTCACATCGCTACCCTTTAACACAACAGGCGTTAGCATGGTGTTATCTAGAAAAAATATAAGCCCGTGCTTTTCGCAAAAATCGCCTATTCCTTTTAAATCGCTCACTTGCGTCATCGGGTTGGCAATGGATTCGGAAAAAACCAATTTTGTATTTGGCCTAAGTGCTGCTTTAAGATCATCAACTCTAGTAGTATCTACAAAAGTCACTTCCACACCAAAACGCATTAATGTGCTAAAGAAACTATTTGTATTTCCAAAGATATAATGGGAGCAAATAAAGTGGTCACCAGCTTTTAGCAAGGTTAGAAATACACCTGCAATAGCCGCCATGCCAGAAGAGCAACAAACTGTACCCACTCCCTCTTCCATTGCATTAATCTTTGTCTCTAAAGCCGTAGTTGTAGGGGTCCCTTGCCTAGAATAGGCATATCCTGGCTTACTTTGAAATGTAGCGATTAAGTCCTCAACTTTATCAAAAGCATAATGAAGGGTCGCATGAATTGGATATTGAACAGGACGGGTATCGACTTCTAATTTTCTGTCCGAATGTAAAACATTGGTTATAAGAGAGTTTTCATTATTCATTTTATTGAGACCTTTGACGCAAAGTTTCATATAAACACACAGCACTCGCAACGCTTACATTTAGACTCTCTACTGAGCCCATCATTGGAATGCTTACAAGTTGATCACATGTTTCTGAAGTTAAGCGACGCATGCCATCGCCTTCAGCCCCCATAACCCATGCAGTGGGTAATTTTGCATCTATGTCGTAAATACTTGAGTCAGCCGCATCAGTTGTACCTATAAGCCATACTCCTCTCTCTTTTAGTGATCGCATAGTTCTTGCTAAATTCGTAACCATGATATATGGCACCGTTTCCGCCGCGCCACATGCGACCCTTTGAACTGTAGCATTAAGACCTACCGACTTATCCTTAGGGGCAATAACCGCATGTACACCCACTGCATCGGCTGTTCTTAGGCATGCACCTAAATTGTGCGGATCCGTTACCCCATCCAAAATAAGCAAAAAAGCGGGTTCAGTGATTACATCCAAAACATCGTCCACGTTAACAGCAAGCTGTTGAGTAGTGGCAATTGCAACTACCCCTTGATGTTTGATCCCTTTAGCCAAGGAGTCGAGCCTTTGAATATCCACGCCATAAATTTTTAGATTGCACTCCCTTGCTTTATCGAGCAAAGACTGCATGCGTACATCCCTTCTGCTTGAATCAAAATATATTTCTTTTACCGAGTCGGGGGCATGTTTTATGCGGGCATTAACCGCATGGAAGCCCGCTAGTAATTGAGTATTTGACATTATTTCCTTCTTTTACGCGAGGATTTTTTTGTATTAGATTTTTTGAACTCATCTCTTTGTTCTCGTTTCTGCTTTGCACGTCTTTGATGAGCTGTCATGCCTTTTAATTCTTGAGGCTTAGTTTTTGCGGCCTTTTTTCTATAACTTTTTGAGGTGGCAATGGCCTCGTCCATCGCCGCTAATTCTTTTTGAACATTCGAATAAGTCATCCCTTTCACGGGTAGGAAATCAATTTTACGTGCTTCTAAATTAACGCTTGCAACCTGCACATGCAAAGAATCTCCAAGCTTATATCTTTTACCAGTCCTCTCACCGATTAATTCTTGAGTAGCCTCATTGTAGTGAAAGAAATCCGCCCCTAACTCTGAAATATGGATTAATCCATCTACATAGAGAGTATCGAGGGTTACGAATAATCCAAATGGTGTAACAGAGGAGACTTTTCCACTGAAAACTTCACCCGTACGCTCGCGTATAAACCAGCATTTAAGCCATGATTCAACATCTTTTGAGGCTTCATCAGCTCTGCGTTCCATAGCAGACATCTGAATTCCTAGTCTCTCCCATACACCATGTTCATAAACCTTTTGAGGCTCTCCCTTAACTCTCTCATATCCCTCAATACTCGGGCTATATTTTTTCCCCGATAAAATTCCCTTAATTACTCTATGCACAAGCAAATCTGGATAGCGTCTAATAGGAGAGGTAAAGTGTGTGTACGCCTCATAAGCTAAGCCAAAATGCCCTACATTATCTGGACTATATATAGCTTGTTGCATAGAACGTAAAGCTAGGGTTTGAATAATTTGAAAGTCTGGTCTCGCTTTCGCCGATTCAATCATCTTTGCATAATCTTTTGAATGAGGCTCTGCACCACCTTCTAGAGTCAATCCAATATTTCTTAAGTAGCTTCTTAGAGATTCTAATTTTTCGGTCGTAGGTCCTTCATGAATACGGAATAGACCTTGATTCTTTTTTGAGAGAATAAAATCAGCGGCACAAGTATTTGCTGCAAGCATACACTCTTCAATCAATTTATGAGCATTATTTCTAATAAACGGTACGATTTGCTCAATCTTACCCATATCATTACTAATTATCTTAGTCTCAACGGTATCAAAATCAATTGCTCCACGAGCTTGACGTTTAGAATGAAGCAATTGGAATAATTGATATAAATCCATCACATTTGGACGAATATCTTTAAATTTTTGAGATGATGGACCAGCCTCATTTTGAATCATATCCCAGACTTGAGTGTATGTCGTGCGAGCGTGCGAATGTATTACGGCACTATAAAATTGATATGCAGAGACTTCACCTGCCTTGACTCCTGTTTCGGGAATGACCATATCACAAACCAAAACTAAACGGTCGACTTCAGGATTTAACGAACAAAGACCATTAGAGAGCACCTCAGGGAGCATAGGAATCACACGTCGAGGAAAATATACTGAAGTGCCTCTTTCCTGAGCGTCCGAATCTAAAGCATCTTCAGGCTTCACGTAGTGTGAAACGTCTGCTATAGCAACAAGAAGACGCCAAGCCAATCTTTTGCGTTTTTCAGATCCTATATTTACTAATTCTGCATATACCGCATCGTCATAATCACGTGCATCCTCTCCATCGATTGTGATGAAAGGCACATCACGTAAATCAACTCTATTTTTATAATCAGATGCCCTTAATTCTTTTGGAAATGTTTTCGCTAATTTCTGCGTCGCTTCTGAGAATACCGCTGGAACATCAAATTTACGTATAGCAATTTCAATTTCCATGCCTGGGTCATCAATATCACCTAAAACCTCTATCACCTTTCCAATCGGTTGAGAGTATCTAGTAGGTTGTCGGACTATTTCAGTAACCACTACATTTCCGTGACGAGCTGACAATATATCTGCACTAGGAATAATAATGTCATGTTTAATTCTTTTATCTTCTGGAACAACAACCCACTGCCCTTGTTCTTTTAAAAGACGTCCAACTAATTTTTCCGTACCCCTTTCAAGAATCTCAAAAATAGCACCTTCAGGACGACCACGGTTATCTCCAACAACTCGAACAGTAACTTTATCGCCATGCAGAACCTTAAGCATCTCTCGCTCAGGAAGATAAATATCCTCGTTGCAGTCATCTGGAATCAGAAATCCATAACCATCTCTATGTCCTTGTACGGTTCCAGTAATAAGATCATCTAAATTGTCGTTTATTTTGTAACCCTGTCTAACTGATACAAGTTGAGTATCTCTGAGCATAGCCGATAGACGCTTTGCTAAGCCTTGAATGGCAGAATCACGAGTTAGTTTAAAGTGACGTGAAAGAGCATCTAAGCCAATTTGTTTTTTATGCTCGCGCATAAATTTTAAGATTTCTTCGCGGCTAGGAACATCGGGGTCATATTCAATGCCAGTTTCTAGGGCGAGATTATTTGGAATGTCCAATGGGGCATTTTTTTTATTTTTGTTTGACACCATTTACGACTCCTAAATTTACAGTGAGTTTATTTTAACTAGAAAGTTTTTTAATTATTTTTCATATTAGAAAAATTGTTCATATAGATAACGTGCCACCATTAAAAAGCACATGACCACTACCATAGGCCTAATCCACGATGCACCTTTTTTAATAACCACAAGAGATCCTAAGTAAGCTCCGATAATTTGACCTATGGACATTACTATGGCAATGCTCCAGATAGCATATCCACCTAGGACAAATACCAACATCGAAGCTACATTACTAGCGAAATTTAAAGCCTTAGCCGAGCCAGTAGCTTGAATAATATTTTTTCCTCGCAGCAAAATATAAGAAAGAGAGAAAAAAGAACCAGTCCCAGGGCCAAAAGCGCCATCGTAAAAACCGATACCAGGCACTACTGTGCTGTTAAATAAACCTTTAGACATACGCGGTTCAGAATCCACACTCCCTATAGAAGGAGTGAGCAAATAATAAAATCCTATTCCTAAGAGCACAATTGGAATTACTATACTTAGAGCCTTATCATTAAGAAATTGAATGGCAATGGCCCCGAGAACAGCCCCTGTCAATGACGCCATAAATGGTATCCGCATCTCTTTAAAATTAATTATCCCCTTTCTAAGCATCGTGAAAGTGGCTGTCGATGAACCTGCTACACCCTGAATTTTATTTACTGCAAATACTGAAAGCGGAGGAATATTTGAGAGCATAAGAACTGGAATTGTTATTAATCCACCTCCCCCAGCTATAGAATCAATAAAGCCAGCAACAAGCCCCACAGCCAACAGCAATAACAAGTGCAATAAACTAAAATCGAGTTCCATAATCCCTATAAATTAAAAGGTTAGCGTTATTATTCCTACAAAAAGGTATATGATATTTTATTTTTATACTTAGTATGCTTGAGTATTATCAAAACATAAAATTCATTCATGAACATGCAGCTTATCTTAGCATTTCACTGTTCATATTCAGAATAGTTATTTCCTATATAAAGCCTCATTTACTTCAACAAGCATGGGCTAAATATTTGCCGCACCTAATCGACTCGGTCCTTTTTATATGTGCCTTGATGTTAGTTTCAATTTATGGACTAAATCACTGGTTTATCATTTGTAAAATTCTTCTTTTAGTTCTCTATGTTTTGCTTGGACACAAAGCACTTAAAAAGTCTAGATCTTCAAAACAAAAAACAGCCTATTCAATAGCGGCTGTTTCTGTATTTGTATGGATAATTGGTATGGCTAAATACAAATCTCCGCTTGGATGGGCTTTAATCTTTTAAGCTAAATAAGCTTACACATCATCTTATGAGGAATATTTGCATCGTAAAAAATTTCAGCATTTTCTACTAATTCAAAACCTGATTTTTCATAGAAACCAATTGCTTGTAGTTGAGCCGCTAGGCAAACTATTTTATACCCTGCATCTTTAGCGGCATCGGAAATAAAATTTAAAACCATTGCTCCCACGCCCTTTCCTCGATACTCTTTTAAAACAGCCATACGACCTATATGCCCATCAGGGGTTAGTCTTGCGGTTGCAACTGGTTGTTCATGGTCATTAAAAGCAACAATATGAATACAGTCTTTATCTAATTCATCGAGTTCTAATTCTTCTGGAACATTTTGTTCCTCGATAAAAACAATGCTTCTTATAGGTATGGCAAAGGATTTTAGTAAATCCCAGGGACCAATCTGAAGACTTAATCCATTTGATTCAATTCTTTTAAGTTCCAATTCCCTTCTCCAAGAAGCTCAAGTAAATGTGTGTGATGCTGAACAAGTGTTGACCGGTGACCCACACTGATAATCTTAGAATCAGACATTTGTTCCCTCAGCATTTTATACATGTTAAATTCTAGGCCCTCATCCATTGCGGATGTAGCTTCATCTAAGAAAATAACTTTAGGTTGATTGATTAAAATTCTGGCTAAGGCAATGCGTTGTTGCTCTCCTAAAGATAATGTATGAGACCAATTCCCCTCTTCTTGTAGCCTTCCCTTTAAATGTGGCAATGCCACCATATCCAAAATCCTCTCTATTTCTTCACTCTTATAATCACTTACAGGATTTGGATAATATAGGGTATCAATCAAAGCACCCTCGGGCAAGTATGTTTTTTGAGATAAAAACATAACATTATCCTTAGGGACTGTAATCACACCGTTACTATATGGCCATAAGCCTGAGATGCATCTAAACAAAGTAGTTTTACCTGCGCCTGAAGCTCCCTGAATTAACAGAGCTTGACCATTTTGTAATTCAAAGCTTAGATCTTCAACTAATAATTTTTGGGAAGGCGTAAATATATCTACACCCTTTAATAGCAACTTTTCACCATCATGATTCAGATTTGGTTGAGGTAATTTTTCTGCATTAAATATATTGTTATAAAACCCTGTGAGACGATCAAGAACTGCTTTAAATGCAGCAAAATTGTCGTAGATTTCACGGAAGAATGATAATGAGCCACTTAGGGTTGAAAACGCCTGGGCTGTTTGAACCATATCACCTAATTGAATTTTTCCAGCAAAAAAACGCGGTGCTTGGATAATAAATGGAATAACCACCGAAGCTTGAGAAACTACTAAATTAAAACCTTGAAATTTAAGATTTCTAAAAATGATGTCCCAGAAATTCTTGATAACTTCCTTAAACCTTTTTTGTAATTTTTTAAGTTCAAGTTTCTCACCTGCGTAAAATGCAATGCTTTCTGCATATTCACGAATACGTACTAATGAATAACGATAGTTCGCATTTACTTTTTCACTAATAAAATTTAATCGAATTAATGGATGTCCAATCTTAAATGCGACTACTGTGGTGATCAAAATGTAGATATAAATAATAAACACCATAGCACGAGGAATAGTGAAACTTGAGAATTCTATAGGTCCTGACAGATTCCACAAAATAACCGTATAGGCGATGATAGAAACTACAGAACTCAATAAACCTAATGTCAAATCAAGGGCATAAGTAACAAATGATTGTATGTCTAATTGAATCCTTTGATCGGGGTTGTCTATGGGTTCTGAAAGATAGAAACTTCTTAGATAGCTTCTATTTCCCAACCATTTAGAAAGTAAATCATCATTAAGGTTTTCTCTCCATCGAATTCTGAATTTATTTGATAAATAATAAGCTATTAATGCTCTAATAACATGTATAGTTGCCAAGATTGAAAAAACCCCCATCTGCAACCAGAAAGTAGTTTCGTCTACTTTTTGAAGGGCATCATACATGTTCTTATACCAATAGGAAAATAAAACTCCTAGACGGACTCCCAACATGTCCACAAATAAAATAATAGCGAACCCAATGAGGGGATAGTATTTAAATTTATAGCTAGTAAGTCTTGGGTCAAGGAATTTTCTAGCTAAAAACCAGAACTGATTTCCCCAAATAGTAGTTTTAACTATAATGAACCCAACCAAAGCAAGAAAGATTAGGCAGAATAAATAATACCCTGCTACCCATTGCAGGCTATCTAATAGCTCTTTTGACCAATTCATCGTTTGAAATTAAGAGAAATAAGGCTCAATATTTGTTATTTGTTTTTTTTGCGAATTAGTATTATATAAAGTATTAAGATTTATGAAACGTTTTTGAAGTCAAAACGTAATAAAACTGTAAGGATATTTGATGCCCAATTTGCGCAAGCTCGCCTTAGAAGCATTAGAAGAAAATAACATAGATCGTAAATGTGAGCTAACTCGGGCTATATGCGGGGACATTGCCACCTTAGATGTGCAAGAGGTTTTAACACCTTCTTCAAACCTTCCAGGTAGACCTGATAAGCCTGTGCTAATTGACCCTAAAGAAGTTGCTCATAGAACAGCGGGGTCTTTAGCAGGACGAGCTAGCCTTCTTCACTCCATAGCACATATCGAGTTTAATGCAATTAATTTAGCCCTTGATATTGTATGGCGTTTTCCCGATATGCCAAAAGAGTTTTATTCTGACTGGCTTCAAGTGGCTCGAGAAGAGGTTTATCACTTTGGACTTGTTCGTGATCATTTGAAGACCTTAGATTGTGATTACGGAGATATTCCTGCTCATAGTGGATTATGGGATATCTGTGAGAAAACTGCGGATAATTTAAAAGCAAGACTTGCTCTAGTTCCTGTGACTTTGGAGGCACGTGGACTAGATGTTAATCCAGCAATGCAGGATAAGTTGCGTCAAGCGGGAGATATGCGGGCCGTTGAGATTTTAGGAATTATTCTAAGAGATGAAATTGGTCACGTGAAGTTTGGTACTAAGTGGTTTAACTATGTTTGCGATTCTGAAGGAGTCGATCCGCTCAAAACATATCAAGAATTGCTAGAGAACTATGGAATGAAAAAACCTAAGGGACCATTTAATCTTGATGGTAGAAAAAATGCGGGTTTCTCTGATGAAGCCCTGAATTGGTTGAAAAATTTGGAGTAACTATGCTGCCTATATTTATTGGTGTAATTGTATTTTTAGCGGCCATTCTCGCCTTATATTTAGGTGAAGGGTTATTCTCAAGGATTGTCGATTTATTAGATTATCTCTTTGGTGGTTTGTACGATTTTATCGTGTACTACTACAGGGCTCTTTATAATTTTATTATTGATAATCCTTGGAAACTGGTCATTGCGGCTATTATTGCAGTGATAGCTACTATATGGATTGTCAAAAGACAGTCAACCGTCAATTCGAATGACCCTAGGTCTCAAGTAAGCAATGTAAACCGTAAGCGCATGGCCATCATTCTTGCGTTATTAATTGGTTGGCTTGGGGCTCACAGATTCTATCTTAGACAGGTAGGTTATGGGGTACTATATTTAATTCTTTCCTTAATATTTGCACCTTTAGTAGTGCTTATCGGAATATTTGATGCTATTAGGTTTGCCTTTATGTCCGATACTGAATTTAATATTAAATACCCCAGTGCCTCTTAATATTGATTTTAGTTTTTAGCTTCCGAAACTGGTTTCGCATCCTCTTGTTGGGTGACGAAACCAACCTTAGCAATACCAGAATTCTTAGCCTTGCTTAGTGCTTTTGCTACGAATTCATATGGCACCGATTTATCAGCCGCAATAGCTAAAACCACATCAGAATTTTCCTTGTGAGCAGCAACTAATTTAGATTCTAAATCATCTTCAGAATCTAAAAGCTCTGATCCTAATGCATAATTCCCATCTTTGTCGATTGATAGCCTCAACGGCTCCTTAGGCTGCACATCAGAATTAGAAGATACTACTGGCAACTGAAGGGGAATTGAGTGCGTAAGCACTGGCATAGTTATCATAAATACAATAAGTAGAACAAGCATAACGTCCACTAGGGGCGTAACGTTTATGTCTGCTAATGGAGCTGAATCGTCCCCATCTCCTGAACCCATAGATCCGAATGCCATATTAAAGCTCCTGATTTATTACTTGTTGATTAGATGCATGCACATTATTTTGTTGGCAATAAATCTGTGCCCTAGAAATTATTTGCGGATAAAAATCATGGGCAAATGCGTCTAAGTCTTGGTGTAGTGTTTTATTAGAACGTACCAAAGCGTTGTAGACTAGTACCGCAGGTATTGCCACAAAAAGACCAGCAGCAGTCGCAACCAATGCTTCACCAATAGGGCCTGCAACCGCAGCAATACTCATCTGCCCTTCTTTACTTATATTTATAAGAGCGTGATAAATACCCCAAACTGTACCAAATAAGCCTATAAATGGAGCTGTTGCACCGATAGATGCCAAGGCTGTGAGACCACCTTCAAATCCGCGCATTGTTTGCTTAATACTATTGCGCAGACCACGTCCTACAAATTCATCTAATGAAATTTCACGGCCCAAGAAATTTCCATCTGAACTTGTATGTTTTTTCATGGCAATGATTCCATCCTCAGCAACCCTAGAAACTGAAGAGGAATCTTTATTTACGAATGATTCAACTTCATTCATATCACGTGAAGACCAAATTTTAGAGAGAGCCTTTTTGTTTTTTCCTTTCACGACAAGTAGCTTTATAGCTCTCACTATGATCACTGTCCACGTGATTATGCTCATAAGAATCAAAATTAGGAAAACCGCTATCAGTACAGGGTCTCCTTGTTTGAAAACTAATGTTAAATCCATAATTTCATCCTCTGATATTTATCTTTTATTTAGCTTAAAGTTAATTGAAAACGTGTATGTATACGGAATTGCCCTTCCGCCTTGTTTTGCAGGTGAGAATCTATATTTCTCAACCGCCTTCTTAGCAGAATTATCTAGACGTGAGTAACCACTACTTTTAACGACCTGCACATTAGATGCACGGCCATCTGCAGTCACTTGTACCCTCAATCCGACGGAACCTTCTTCTCCTCGCATTTTTGATGCTTGAGGATAAGGAGGTTTTGGATTATTTAAATGCCCGCCAATATGAGTTGCAGGTGTAATAGACCCAGCAGTATTTCCGCCCTCTTTAGTTGCATTACCTACTCCTGATCCCTTACCTTTATCTGAAAGACCTTTGGCTTCAGAACCAGTGTTTTCAGATGGACCTGTAGTTTTTCTAATGGTGCTTACGGGCTCCTTAGACTTCGGTTGTTGCTTAGGCTTTGGTTGTGGCTTAGGCTTTGGTTGTGGTTTTGGTTTTGGTTTTGGTTTTGGCTTAGGCTTTGGCTTCGGTTTCGGCTTAGGCTCTGGTTTTGGTTCAGGCTTAGGTTCAGGCTTAGGCTCAGGTTTTGGAGGGACCACTACATCTGGCTTAAGCTCTTCCTTAATAGGCTTTGGTTCAGGTTCTGGCAATGGAGGTATCTCCATTGGTTCAGGAATAGGTACTGGCTCAGGTTCAGGTTCAGGTTCAGGCTCTGGTTCTGGCAGTGGAGGTATTTCTGCCGGTTCAGGTATAGGCTCAGGCTCAGGAGGCACCATACTTCCAGTAACTTCAGGTAATTCAGCAGGCTCACCACCTGCCGAAGTTCCTTCCATAGACAAACCTGATAAGTCTACATAGGCTAGACTATCTGTACTTAAATCCAATTTAGGAGGGTTTACTTTCAAAAATCCTGAAAATCCAAGTATATGGGATACTGTAACAAAGGCAAATACAGCCCCTGTCAGAAAATTGTCTTTGTTCTGCTTTTTCATTAATATAATTATTCTAAAACGTTAATGATAATAATTCGCATTAACGTTTGAGATTCTATCAGAAAATTTTGAATGTGCAAATAAAATCTTTTTTATTGCCCAAATAATAGGCTTTTATTGTTAAATTTTTATCGTTCGAGGGTTTTTGAAAATGTAAAAAAAAGTAGGAATTTTGATGAATTCCTACTTAATTTTTGAGGTTTATTACTAAATTATTTAATCTCTTTAATAATATCTTGGATAGACCTTCTTGTTTTAGGTTTTTTTGAAAGCTGATTATAGTCATCATCACTTCTATATCCTAATGCAACTGCAACTACTGGTATATACTCACTTTCACCCTGATATTTGTATAGTACCTTAGCCCAATTTTCATGCTCAATTCCTTCCATAGGCGTAGAATCAATACCTAATGAGGCAATTGCTGGGAGAATATAACCTAGAGCAATATAAACCTGTGCCATCATCCAAATTTGAAGCATTTGATCACCCTTAGGCTTCGCCCTCTTTTCATAATACTCAATATGATTTGGTGCTAAGTAATTTGGCATGTTTTTCTCAAGCGACTCTACAGATTTATAAACTGACATTAAAAGGATATGACTGCAATCTGTAACCCTTGCATCATTGTGAAAAGAATAAGGTGCTAGCTCTTTTTTAAGTTCTTGATTAGAAATAAAAGTAAACTGCCACGGTTGACTATTAATAGATGACGGTGCGAGTCTCAATATCTCTTTAAGTGTATCGATATCAGTATCAGAAACCTTTTTAGTAGGGTCATAGACTTTTGTTGTGTATCTTGATTGAGCTAATTCTAAATAATTCATGTGAGACCTCTAAAACAAAATTTAATTATAGTAAACGTATATGAATTTAAAATTTTCTTTTTAGTTTTCTGTAATCGCTGGGATATATCGGGTCTTTTTCACTCCATATTCCAATCCCCTTTTCTTTGGCAATGCTCTCCGCCTCCACCAAATGTGGATCTTTATTAAATTTCCTAAATACCCAGGCATATCCAGATTGAACCATTACTAAATTAATATATTTCATATCGGAGTAAATATGTCCTAGAACTCTGCCAAACTTATCAAAATTTTCGTACTTAATTTGAACATCTTTTTTAAAGATCAGATCTGAGAGTTTCTCTTTTGATTTTGTCCCATATGGCTGACTTTTTTCAGGTGCATCTATGCCTTCTAATCTTACCTTATATCTATTTTTCTCTTTAGTAAGGCATGTAAATGTATCCCCATCGGCAACTCCAACAACTTTACAATTAAGTAACTTTGCGTCGGCAATCTGTAAGCAAAAGAAATAAAGGAACATAAATAAAATATTTTTCATATGCGTCTCCATTGCCAAAGTTTCTATTAAAAAAACATCAAAATCAAGTTATGGTGGACAAAAATAGCATAAAAAAAGGTGGGCCAAAACCCACCCCTTTGCTAATTAGAAAAAATTACCAAGTGTATCCAGCACCAACGCCGACACTGACATCTCCGCGACCATTGCCAGAGACATTTCCTTTCAGTACCCATTTTCCACTATCAGAAATAGTAGAAAATCCAAGCGCCACAGCTGATTGTCCCTTATGAGACCCCCCCCCAATAGCAACCATATTCTGGCCTGGAGCGTAAGCTTGAGGAAGACTTGCAACAGCTACTGCATTTGCTGTGCCCGCATTCATTTCACCTCTGATTTCGTCAATATCCTTTTTGAGATCTTGTATCTCTCTTGTATTAGAAGCAATTAGGCCACTAAAGCCATCGACTTTTTGATTTAGATTGCTAATTGCTTCTGTATTAGTTTGGATATTTGCAGTGTTATTATCTATTTTTTGTGTTATGGCAGTAAGGTCAACTCCACCACCAGTTTTGATTGCAGCAATATCATCTATATT